>NZ_KK211327.1:37698-126845 GCF_000621665.1 Allorhizobium undicola ORS 992 = ATCC 700741 | reverse complement strand
GGGCGCAAGACCCACCATCTCAGACATTTCCTGCTCTCCAGGGAAATCAGTGCCGAGGCTTTCCTGCGGGTAGTCAGGGCGCACTGGACGATCGAAAACCAGTTACACTGGGTACTCGACGTAGCCTTCTGTGAAGATGCGGCCCGTAATCGCAAAGACAACGGCCCGCAAAACCTCTCTATCTTGCGAAAACTCGCACTCAACATCATCCGCCAGCACCCAGACAAAGCATCCATCCGACGAAAAATCAAAAAAGCGGGATGGGACGATCAGTTCCTCATCTCAATGATCGCTCATATGCAATAGCCCTGCCCTTGAGGGGGAGATGTCTGGCAGGACAGAGGGGGGTAAACCACACGCAAGACCGTAGCTTGGGTTAAACAACGAAAATCAAAGCCTCACGGGGTTGTCTGACCGCCTCCGGCCATCACTCGTCGCGGTAAACCTTTTCGCGTCGCTCGTGACGCTCCTGCGCTTCGATGGAAAGCGTGGCAATCGGGCGGGCGTCAAGCCGCTTCAAACCAATCGGTTCGCCAGTTTCCTCGCAATAGCCGTAGGTGCCATCGTCGATCCGTTGCAGGGCGGCGTCGATCTTGGAAATCAGCTTGCGCTGCCGGTCACGTGCGCGCAGTTCAATGGCGCGATCCGTTTCCGAGGATGCCCTGTCGGCAAGGTCGGGATGGTTGGCGCTTTCTTCCGCAAGATGGCCGAGCGTTTCGCGCGCTTCCCGCAGAATGTCGTTTTTCCAGGCAATCAGCTTGGCACGAAAATAGGCACGCTGGTTTGCATTCATGAACTCTTCGTCTTCCGAGAGGACATAATTGCTAAGATTGATCTTCTCACTCAACGCGATTCTCCTGAAGAACATCTCATTTGCGGCTGTATATCCTTTCGAAAGGCTCCATACAAGCCTCAAGAAAGTGGAAAACCCATTTTTAAATTTGTTACAAAAATCAGCTAAACGACTATTTTTTCATCGATTTTGACGTAAAAATTTCAATAGTCGGCTCATGAAATGCGGTTAAGTGTTCCGGCTTGAATCTCCCGCAATGCGTGTTCTCTTACCATTAAGCAGTTCTTTTCGCGACATTTTTGGAGCTTCTGTTTGCGACATGACTGAAGAGGGCCGGGTCTGCAGGGGGCCAATGAAGGGTAGAAATCGCAAAACATACCCGACGAAAGTGCCGGACCTTTCCGTAATAGCTTGTTTTTTGGCCAGCACGGCCAACCTTGGCGAGCACGCATCTTCGCTTGACCTTGGGCATTGTCCCGAGAAAAGTGTAGTCACGGCTTTCCAACTGGAAATGCGGCAAAACAAAAGCTTGGACCGCTGGCAAAGCCTAGAGTTCCAATCTTGTGCATTTGCCTTCGCGTCTTTCTGCGGTAAACCCCTGAAGACAATCTTTCACCGGGCCGCATTCATGTCTTTCATCCTGCCTCCTCCGTCCCGCATCTATCTTCTGCGCCACGCATCTGCCAACTGGCCCGGCCCCGGCGAACGGGACTTTGATCGCGCCCTGAGTGAGCAGGGCTATGCCGAGGCCGAGTTCGTGGCAGAACGCGCTTTCGAGCGCGATTACCGCCCGCAGCGCGTGCTATCCTCCACTGCGCGTCGATGCCGGGAGACGGCAGATGCCGTGGCGCGCAACCTGAGCGGAATGGACATTGAATTCAATTATATCGATGCGCTCTACAACGCGCCGCTCGATACCTATGTCGAACTTCTAAAGGCGTCGGCGCCAGCCCAATCCGTGATGATGATCGGCCATAATCCGGCCATGGAAGAATTGCTGCATCTGCTGGCGGGGGAAGAGGCGCTGGCGCGCAGCATTCCCCAGGGCTATCCGCCTGCCGGGCTGGCCGTACTGGATGCAACAGGCGCAGCCACCGGCTGGACGCTCGTCGATTTTCTGCAAGCCTGAACGGCCCGTCTTCAATCGCGTTGCGGGCTGCTTATATAAAGCAAAACGCTTTGGCAGCCCCGCCGCATGTTTGAAGACAGGACCGGTTGACCCTTGACGCCATCTCTCACCAGCTTTGCCGATGAAACGCGAATTGCGCTGGACAATCTTTCAGACCGCGCCAGCAATCTCCTGCACCCCGCCATTCGGCTTGGTGTCACGGGGCTTTCGCGGGCAGGAAAAACGGTGTTCATCTCCTCGCTCGTTCACAATCTGCTGAATGGCGGACGCTTGCCGCTGTTTGAGCCCATGCAGTCAGGCCGCGTTTCCAGGGTAACACTGGAAGCCCAGCCCGATGATGCCGTGCCGCGCTTTCAGTATGAAGATCATATCCACGCACTGGTGCGCGATCGTCTCTGGCCCGATTCCACGCGCGCCATCTCCGAATTGCGGTTGGTGATAGAGTATAGAAGCGCCAGCGGCTGGGGCAGGATGTTTTCGCGCGGCAAGCTCGCCATCGATATTGTTGATTATCCCGGTGAGTGGCTGCTGGATCTGCCACTGCTGGGACAGGACTATGCCACCTTCTCGGCAAAGACCATTGAGCTTGCCCGCACCGGCATTCGCACCGCCCTTTCGCAGCAATGGCTGGCGCTTGCGGCAAGA
Source organism: Allorhizobium undicola ORS 992 = ATCC 700741 (assembly GCF_000621665.1). Lineage (GTDB taxonomy): Bacteria > Pseudomonadota > Alphaproteobacteria > Rhizobiales > Rhizobiaceae > Allorhizobium > Allorhizobium undicola. Next base: position 124,278 of record NZ_KK211327.1, on the reverse strand, counting down.
CTGGATCCCGATGCCCCAGCCGATGAAGCGGAGGTGCGCCAGCTCTCATCGGCTTTTGCCGATTACCTGAAAGCCTGCAAGGCGGACGAACGCTCGCTTTCCACCCTTCCGCCCGGACGCTTTCTCATGCCCGGCGATCTTGAAGGGTCTCCTGCGCTGACCTTCGCGCCCTTGCCGCTTGCTCCAAACGCCAGGGCGGTACGCGGCTCTTTGCAGGCGATGATGGAGCGACGGTTCGAGGCCTATAAATCCGTTGTGGTAAAGCCGTTTTTCCGCGAGCATTTTGCCCGTCTCGACCGCCAGATCGTGTTGATAGACGCTCTTCAGGCTATCAATCGCGGCCCTGAAGCAGTGCGCGATCTGGAAACAGCGCTGGGTGAGGTGCTGGCCTGCTTTCGTCCTGGCGCCAGCAGCCTGCTGCAATCGCTGGTCGGACGGCGTATCGACAAGGTGCTGGTGGCTGCCACCAAGGCCGACCATCTGCATCATGAAAGCCATGCCGCCTTGCAGGCTATCACCCGCCGGCTGGTGGATGGCGCCGTTACGCGCATGGGCATGGCGGGGGCAGGCATAGAGGTGCTTGCCCTGGCCTCGGTGCGGGCCACGCGAGAGGCCAATATCCGTCAGGACGGGCAGGTTCTGCCCGTTGTTGCCGGAACCCCGATGGCGGGTGAAACCATTGGCGGAGAACATTTCGACGGAAACCGCAAGACGGCAATCTTTCCCGGAGACCTGCCTGAGGATGCGGGCATTCTTTTTGCCGACCCGAAGGCGAGCACCTACGATCCGAAGGACCTCCCCGATCTCAACATCATCCGCTTCCGTCCCCCGGCTCTGGAGGAAACCGCCCAAGGCATGAGGCTTTCCATTCCGCATATAAGACTGGACCGCGCCCTGCAATTTCTGCTCGGAGACCGCCTTGCATGACCAAGACGCCGCTGGAAGACCGCCCCTTGCGCCGCCCCGCCGCCTTCTCGCTCGAAGCCGATGCGAACCCGCAACCAAACCCGCGCGGGCCAGAAGCGCGCAGGCCACCCCGCAGTTTCGATGGGGCGATTGAGCTGACGCCGGAAAGCCAGGACCCGTTCATGGCCGAGGCAGATGCGGATCGGGAAGCCGCACTTGCGCTGCCGCCGCGCAAAAAGCCGCGCTTTTCGTTTGGAAAGCTTGCCGCCACAGCATTTGGCGCCCTGCTTTCGCTGGCGATCGGCCTGTGGATCGACGATCTCATCCGCGATCTATTCAGCCGCGCCGATTGGCTGGGCTATACGGCTATCGGCATCGTCATCATTGGCCTTGTGGCGCTTGCCGCCGTCGTCGGCCGCGAAATTGCGGGCATTTACCGCCTCAATGCGGTGCAGGCCTTAAAGGAAAAAGCTTCAGGCCTGATCGTTCAGGGCACGGCCCCGCAAGCCCGGCAGGTGATTTCCGAACTCCTCTCCCTCACGGCCCACCGCCCGGAAACCGCGCGCGGGCGTGAGACACTGAAACAGGCGGAATCCGACGTCATCGACGCCCCACATCTTCTGGACCTTGCGGAACGGGAACTGCTGGGACCGCTGGATGCCAAGGCGCGCGGCCTTATCGTCAATGCCTCAAAGCGGGTGTCCGTCGTGACGGCGGTCAGTCCGCGGGCGCTGGTCGATCTCGCCTATGTGCTTTTCGAAGTCGTGCGGCTGGTCCGCGCCATGGCGGAGCTTTACGGCGGCAGACCCGGTTCTGTCGGCATGATCCGGCTTTTGCGTGATGTCTTTGCCCACCTTGCCGTAACGGGCTCGATCGCCATTGGCGACGGACTGGCGCAGCAGGTGCTTGGCCACGGGCTGGCCTCCCGGCTCTCGGCCCGACTCGGTGAAGGCGTAATCAACGGCCTCATGACCGCGAGAATCGGCATTGCCGCCATGGATTTATGCCGCCCCCTCGCCTTCCATGCCCTTAAACGCCCCGGCATTAGTGATTTCACGGGCGAGATTAGCCCTGCTTCAAAAGATAATAATTATTGATTTTCAACACCTTGGTCTGATTTTGGAAACAAAAGCCCGATACGGAGGCACAGACCTGAAACCGCAACCGAAAGGAAATATTAACCATCCTGAGCGTAAAGTTCGGCCATGATTTATTGTCGATCGCGCCAAGGAAAGCCGATGCAGTCCCGTCTTTTTTCGCTTCTTGGCAGTCTTGCCATCGCCTGCTCAACCTGCCTCTCCGCTCCTGCCGCATGGGCAGCAGAGAAGGATCGGGAATTCTTCCAGTCCATCGCCGGCACCTGGAGCGGTCCCGGTGAAATCGTGGCCGGAAAATACAAGGGAACGAAGTTCAGTTGCAATCTGATCGGCGAACCCAAAGAGGGCGCCGATGCGGGCATCAAGCTCGGCGGAACCTGCCGTGTGGGCGTTTTCTCCCAGCCCATGAATGCTGAAATTTCCTACAAGGGTGGCAGCTATACCGGCCAGTTTCTTGATGGCGCCGACGGCAAGGGGCTTGATATTGTCTCCGGCCAGATCACCGGCTCCAAGGCTGTTATGGGCATCAACCGCCAGAAGTTGAATGGCGCCATGGTGGCAAATGTAGAGGGCGACAAGGCCATCAACATCACCATCTCCGTGAAGGTGGAAGAACGGATGATCCCGGTTATCGGCCTCAGGCTTAACCGGCAGGTGGATCCCACAACCGTCAGCTCCATCAAGGAATAAGTAGAAATCCGGCCTCCGCGCCGGGTTCTCTTTTTCAAGTCGTGCCTAGAGCATTTTCAGGAAAAGTGGAAACCGGTTTTCCGTCAGGAAATGCGTAAAAACAGAGAGTTAGAGCGGAGCTGGCATCTGCCACCATGACTGCTCGCTATTCTCGCTTGAAAGGCGAATATCGGCACTGTCACATTGCGCAAGCCAGCGATGTACGCTGCGCCCCTCAACCTGCCAGTCACCGGCAATGTCGGCCAGCGGCTTCAGCACGAACGCTCTTTCCAACATTCGCGGATGGGGAATGTGCAACTCCTCGGTCTCGATCCTTTCATCGCCATAGAGAAGAATGTCGATGTCCAGCGTTCGTGGCCCCCAGCGTTCCAGCCGCTCCCGCTTCATGCAGCGCTCAAGCTGGAGACAGGCCGCAAGCAGCGCGGTTGCGTCAAGCGTCGTGTTCACCAATGCGCAGGCATTTAGAAAGTCATTCTGATCGGTCTTGCCCCATGGCGGGGTCCGGTAAAGCGGTGAGACGGCAATGACCGAGCAATCCTCTCGCCTGTTCAGCACTTGCAGCGCGGTGGCCATCGCATGAGCGGGATCACCCAGATTGCCGCCCAGCCCAAGAGCTGCCACAACCGGCAGAGGCTTATCGCACATGATCGACGCAGACCTCGACATAGTCCAGCAGGCCCTGAATTGGCGCGCTCGGCTTGCGTACGGTGATCTTGGCGCGCATGACGGGCGCAAACCGATGACAGAGCGATTTGGCAATATCGAGCGCCAGAGCCTCGATGAGATAGCGCCGCTTGCCTGTCACGATTTCCTCGATAACCTCGAAAACCTTGCCGTAATCAACCGTACCGGCGAGTTGATCGGTTTCCAGCGCATCCGAAAATCGCACTTCCAGCTCGGCATCCACAAAAAAGCGCTGCCCCAGAAACTCCTCCTGATCGTGCACGCCGTGGCGGGCAAAAAACCCGCAATTCTTCAGAGTGATCCGGTAGGTCTCAGCCATCACGGCGTCCTTTCAGCAGGTCATTTTCCATGGCAAGCATAGCATCGGCCACCGCCAGCGCATCGCGATTGATCGCGACATTATGGACGCGAAACACGCTTGCACCCTTTAATCTTGCATAGACAGATGTTGCCGCCGTGGCGGCATCACGCTCGGCCGCTGGCCTGCCGGTGACATCACCCAGAAAGCGCTTGCGCGACGTCCCGATCAAAAGCGGCAGGCCGAAGCGCTCGAGTTCGCCGAGGCGGGCCATGAGTTCCAGGTTGATGGCCGCGTTTTCCTTGGCAAAACCAAAACCGGGATCGAGCAATATTGTTTCAGATGCAACACCGGCCTTGCGGGCGATAGCCAGAGAGGTCTCGAAAAACGCGACCTGATCGTCAATCACGTCATCCAGCCGCTCGCGATCCCTGCCGGTATGCATGATGCAAAGTCCAGCCCCGGCGGCCGCCGCAACACCGGCAATCTCCGGCTCACGCTGCAATCCATGCACATCGTTGACGATATGCGCTCCGGCGGCAAGGGCGGCCCTTGCCGTTTCCGCGCGATAGGTATCGATGGAAATCAGCGCATCGGTTTCCCGCGACAGCCTGGAAATCAAGGGTAGAACCCGATCCTGCTCCTCGCAGGACGAGACGGGGGCCGCTCCCGGACGGGTGGATTCACCGCCAATATCGAGAATATCGGCACCCTCAGCCAGACAGGCAAGACAGTGCTGAAAAGCACCCTCCAGCGTGTCGTGCAGACCGCCGTCGGAAAAGGAATCGGGCGTGACATTGACGATAGCCATGATGCGCGCCCTGCCGCCCAGTGCAATGGTTTTGCCACGGGCCAATTGCCACTCGCGCACGCCAGCCTTCACCTTAAACCCCGCAAAGCCGCAGAAAAGCCCGGCTTCTGTATTGAAACTGTTCCGGCGACTGGATAACTCCTGAAACGAAAGCGGGTTTCAGCGCCGGATTATTCAGCCGTTTTCAAGCGATAGCGTTTTTCGGCATCCTGAGAAAACCTGAAACGCTGCTGTTGTTTATTTTATCACCGTTCAAAAGCCGCTGGCTGTATGCATCAAAGTTAAAGGAAATTCAATGTTGCCGATGCGTGTGTTGTTCAGGTGGTCCGGCCTTGCCATGGCGCTGGCGGCGCTTTGCACCGGCCAGGCGAATGCCGAAACCGTCATCCGCAAATCCTACAGCTATTTTGCCATTCAGGGGCGAACGGCAGATGACCTCGACCACGAGCTTGACCGCCGCGGCCCGCAAATCTCCACCACCGGCTCGCGGCATCCCGGCCTCACCCGCATCCGCTTTGGCGGCACGATCGATTATCTTCACGGGTCCAATCGATGCGCCGTGGGCGGCGTCAAGGTGACGTTGAATATCAAGGTCATCCTGCCCCGATGGAAAAATCGCGCCCATGCGGAGCGCGGGCTTGGCCTTGTATGGGATACGCTGGCAGCCGACATCAAGCGCCACGAGGAACGGCACGCCGAGATCGCAAAGCAATATGCACGCCAGCTTGAGACGGCGCTAAAGACCCTGCGGCCGGAAAAAACCTGTGAAGCCCTTCAGGAAAAAGTGGCTGAAACCACTGACAAAATCACCGATGCCCACACCGCCGACCAGATCCGCTTCGATCGCGTCGAGGCGCTGAACTTCAACAATCGCATCATGCGCCTGCTGAAGTACCGCGCCACACAGACAAGGTGACGGCCTGGAAAGGCCGGAAGAAATACAACCCTGAAGAGAGGAGCACCCGCTCTTCGGCAGCGAGTGAAATCGCACGCCTGCAAGCCCTCACCTGAACGCTCGCCCCATAAAATCATCGATTAATATTCAGGATGGACTACACCTAAAAGATGTATTATAACTCTATCAATTCCTGAATGATTTCTCAGGTGGCGGTGAGTGCCACAGGATACGCTTTTTTGTTACGGCGCCGTGCGTTTATCAAACGCTCAAAGGACGGCGTAGAGCATTTTCACGCAAAGCGGAAACCGGTTTTCCCTGCGAAAATGCCAGAAAAAAATTAAAGTGGCCTACCCCGAAATGCCTTAACCGGCGTGATGCCCGTTGAACGAACTGAGTTTGTTTTCCCCTGGTGCGTCTTGAATGCCGGCGATCTCCTCCCCGCCGGTTGCGCGCACCCTGCTGCCCCGCACGTTCCAGCCGGAACGGGCGGGGCTTTTTTTGCATCAGCAGAAAAACCGGAAAATGCTGGCCTACCCGCATAATTTCATAAATCAGATGCGATTTGAGATGAGATAATGAGAAGATTTCGCCTCAGCCCTGACGCTCAGGCGCATGGACAACGAGGCCTTCAAGTGCCGGGCTGACCTTGATCTGACAGGAAAGGCGCGAGCTGGGGCGCACATCGGAGGCAAAGTCGAGCATGTCCTCCTCCATGGCTTCCGGTCCACCCACCTTCTCCACCCATTCATCATCCACATAGACATGACAGGTGGCACAGGCGCAGGCGCCGCCGCATTCGCCATCAATTCCCGGCACGGAATTGCGCAACGCATTTTCCATCACAGTAGAGCCGTCAGCTGCATCCAGCTCGTAACGGGTTCCGTCGAAGGCAACAATGGTAATCTTGGTCATGTCTGGGCATCCGGATGTTCTTGCAACAGCCGTTCGTCATCCACCAATTCCGGATACCAGTCAACCGCGGCGCAGTCGCTCTGAACCGGGGCAATCAACTGCGCATGAGCTTGAGAATGAAGTGCTCCGCCTCGACCACGGCAGCGCTCAGCCGCGCCAGTGTGGCGGCATCGTCCTGCCCTGCCTCCACGGCTCCGGCAGCCTCCGCCACGCCAAAGGCACCGATGGCGGCCGCAGCACCTTTCAATTTGTGAGCAAGCGCCTTGCGCCCCTCGGCATTCTCGGCAATGTCCTGAAGGCAGACGCGGACCTGACGGGCGAACATCGTCAGCACTTCCGCCTCCAGCGCCGTATCGCCCATGGTCTGGCGGGCCAGATGATCGAGATCGACCGGACGTGCCGATGACGCGGGATTGGCGGGCATTTCCGGGCTTTCGAAAACGGCACGAGCGGCTGACATAGGTGGCATCCTTCTGGATCTGTCGATTTGCGTCAGAGGATGTCGGTCTAAAAGTGGGATTGGGGTTAAATTCAGACTCTACGCATGTTTAAAATTCACGCTATGGTTAATTTTGAAAAAAGCCCTCCAAACTTGGGTCTTTCTCCCCGGCCATGCGTTTAAAAAGTGTTAATAATCCTTGGAATATCGGAGGATAGGCCTCCCGGTTAATTGTATCGACATCTGGAATGTGTCACTACGGAACGATTAGGCAGGAAAACTGTGTTCAGCTTTGAGTCTGTTGTTTCCGGTGCTATGGAATAGGTTGCCGGATCGCGAAACGAAGTCAGGACCAGCCCCTGCCGGAAGCCTGCCAAGGTGGTGGCAAGGGTTCCAGGTGTGAGCCGCAAGCCCGGTCGTGCGAGCGATAAGGCCGGGTTGCGGTCCGAGTAGGCGTAAGCGAGGCGTATCTATGGCGAACAAAAAGACAAGCGAGTCTATTGACGATAGCGCTTTCCAGGCCCTTGAGGCAGCCCTGCGGATCGACTTCGAAGATGAAGGCGACACGCCTGCTACGCCCTCCCGGCCCGAAGCATCGGAGGCCAGGATGCCAGAAGCGGCAAAACAGCAGCCCCCTCGCCCGGATCAGCCGGAGCCTCGGCCTCGCCAGGAGCGCGCCGCAAGCGACGCTGCACCGAAATCGCCCGCGCTTGCGCCTGCCAATGACGGTTCACGCAAGGCACCGGCCGCCATGCTGAAATCGCTGGAAGGCGCCTCCATGGGCGCAGCGATTCGCAATGCCACCATCGTCTCGGCCATCTGGGGTTTTGGCGGTTTCGGGCTTTCCCAGCTTCTTTACGGTTCGGTCATCTGGTCCGGCGGGCTCGGGGCATTTGCGGCCAATCCGGGCATCATCGCCATTCTCGTCGGCACGGTATTGCCGATCTTCATCTTTTTCGCCTTTGCCATCATGATGTCGAGGGCCAGCGACCTTCGCAACGCCGCCCGCTCGATGGCGGAGGTGGCGCTGCGTCTTTCCGAGCCGGAAACGGTCGCATCCGAGCGCATCATGTCGGTTGGCCAGGCGGTGCGCCGCGAAGTGCTGGCCATGAACGAGGGTATCGAGCGTACGATTGCGCGCGCAACCGAACTCGAAACGCTGGTGCATTCCGAAGTCACGGCGCTTGAGCGCAGCTATACCGACAACGAATTGCGCGTTCGCACCCTCGTGCAGGAACTGGCGGCGGAACGGGACGCGATCGTCAACCACGCCGACCGTATCCGCCACTCCATCGTCGGTGCCCACGACCAGCTCAAGGAAGACCTCTCTCTCGCCACCGAAGAAATCAGCGTTCGCCTCGCGACCTCCGGCGAAGCCTTCGCGTCGATGATCGACATGCAGGCGGCATCGATCATGGAAAAATCCGATGCAGCCGCAAGCGCACTGGGCTCCGTCCTCACAGGCAAGACCGACGAAATGGTCGAGGCGCTCGGCGCGGCCGGATTCTCGCTCACCGGCGAATTCGACAACCGGCTCCAGGCCCTCACCGCTTCCATGTCCACCCATGGCGACGAAATCCTGCGCCAGTTCGAAACCCGCGCCACCACTCTGGACGCCAGCGCCGAAAAGCTGAACGCCGCTCTGATCGAGCGTTCAAAGCAGCTGAACGACACTCTCGTCAGCCGTACGCGGGAGATTGCCCAGAGCTTCACCGAGGGCGAGACCAAGATCAATTCCAGCCTCGACGGCGTTTTGAACCGCCTCAACCACTCGCTTGAGGAAAAAGCCGTCAACTTCCGCCAGACGCTGCAAAACAATGCCGACGAGGCCATTGTCGATATCGACCTGCGCAACGGCCTGTTCGAAGATCGCCTGCAAGCGACCATCGGCCAGATCAACACAAGCTTCGATGAGCGCATGAATGCGTTCGCCAACGCCTTCGATCAGCGCGCCGGTTCGCTGGACAACAAGCTTTCGGAAAGCCTCACACGCATCAATGAGACGCTCAAGGGCGGCTCCGAGGCGATGGACGGCATTCTCAACAGCTCCATCGAGCGCCTTGGCTCCAACATGACCGACCACGAGCTGGCGCTGGCCGCAACGCTGGGCGGCACGCAGGAAATCATGGCGGAAGCGCTTGCCTCCCACTCGCGCGAGCTTGCCGAAGCCCTCGAAATGCGCCGCCGGGAGCTTGACCAGACCATTGCCGAGGCGCAGCGCCGGATCGATCAGGTCATGGCAGAGCGTGGCTCGGCCCTTGCGGAAACGCTTGGCTCGACCCAGGAGCGCTTCGAGGAAACCCTCGGCAGCCGTTCGGACGCCATCGTCAACCAGCTTGTCGGAAGCGAAATGCGCATTTCCCAGACGCTGGAAAGCGTTACGGGCAATATCGCGCAAGCCGTCACCTCCGGCGAGGACCGCCTCGCCGCCACGCTCGACCAGAAGACCAGAACGATCATCGAGGCAGCACAGGGTGCCGATGCGCGTATCGAAGCCGCCCTTTCCGACAAGGCGGACGCCATTCGCGCGGCTTATGAGGAAAGTCAGGCCCGCTTGACGGCGACGTTGGACAATAAGGTCGATCAATTGATCGATACGGCCAATGAAGCCGATATGCGGATCGAACTGGCGCTCGGTACCCGCGTCGATGCCATCCGCTCGGTTTACGAGGAAAACGAGGGACGCCTCGCACGCACCATCGATGCGAAGGTTGGCGAACTCATCGAAACCGTGGGCAATGCCGATAACCGCCTCGAACAGGCGCTTGTCGGCAAGGCAGACGCCATCCGCGCCGCCTACGAAGAAAGCCAGAGCCGCCTTTCCGCCGCGCTGGACGGCAAGGTCGAGCAGCTTGTGGATACCGCAAACGAAGCCGATATGCGGATCGAACTGGCGCTTGGCAATCGCGTCGATGCTTTGCGCTCGGTCTATGAGGAAAGCGAATCGCGCCTGGCCCAGACCGTCGATGCCAAACTTGGCGAGCTGACCGAAACGGTGGGCAACGCCGACAGAAGCATTGCCCAGGCCCTGGCTGGCAAGGCCGAGGCCATTCGCGCCGCCTATGAGGAAAGTCAGGCCCGGCTCACCGCCACGCTGGACAGCAAGGTCGAGCAAATTCTCGACACCGCAGGCGAAGCCGACATGCGGATCGAACTGGCGCTTGCCAACCGCACGGATGCCATTCGTGCCGTTTACGAAGAAAATGAAGGCCGTCTGGCACAGACGGTGGATGCCAAGATTGGCGAACTTGCCGAAACCGTCGGACAGGCGGATCGCCGTATCGAGGAAGTTCTCGGCAGCAAGGCAGACGAGATCCGTAGCGCCTATGAAGTCAATCAGGGCCGTCTGAAGGAACTGGTCGATACGCGCCTCGGCGATCTCATGGATACGGCAACAGAGGCCGATATTCGCATCGCGCTTGCTTTTGGCAACAAGGCCGATGCGATCCGTGCCGCTTACGAAGATAATCAAGGTCGGCTCGATCAGTCGCTGGATGCCCATTCCGAGCGTCTGGCCGCAACGCTCGGGCAATCCGCCGATCGCGTCGAAACCGTTCTTGGGCAGGGCGTCAACCGCATCGAAGACGGGATCAACTCTTCCGTCGGCCGTCTGTCGAACACGCTTGAGGACAACCACGACCGCATTCGCCGGACGCTGGACGACCGCAGCGCCGCGATTGCCGCAAGTCTCTCCGATGCCCAAAATGTGCTGGAAAACACCCTCGCCGAACAGGGCACGGCAATCGGCGCAACGCTGGCTGCCAGTGCAAGCATGTTGGAAATGACGCTCGAAGAGCAGCAGGACAGGCTGCGCCAGACCATCGACGACACTGGCCGTGCGCTTGAAGGCAGGCTGCAAGGCTCCGCAGGCGCCATTGCAAACCGTTTTGGCGATGCCGCCAGCGAAATCAGCCGCACGGCCGAGGATTTCTCCGCACGGATCGAAGGGTCCATCAGCAATGTCGCAAACCATCTGAACGACACGACGGGCCGGATCGAGACGAGCCTCGGCGCGCTCGAGAGCCGTATCCAAGGCAGTCTCGAAGGGGTGGATGCGAAGGTGACAGAAGCCGGAGAGCGCGTTGCATCCAGGCTTACCGAAAAGGTCTCCGATCTTGAGCGCATCAGCCTGAACGCTTCCCAGCGGCTTGAAAACACCCTGGGGGATGCAGGCCAGCGCCTTGCCGAAACTTTCGACAGCCGCACCACCATGATCGACGAGCGCCTGTCCACCATGGATCGCGCCCTGAATATCGGCCTTGAAAACGTCAACAGCACCATTGAAGGCAAAGCTGCGGGGCTTGCCTCCTCGCTTCGTCAGGCGGTTGTCGGGGCCGTGCAGGAAATCGACGTTCAGGCCCAGAAATCTGCCGAGATTCTGGGGCGCACCAGCGAAGAATTCGCCCAGACCATCGGCAGCCGTCACGAGGATTTCACCCGTTCCGTTCGCGAACAGGCAGACGATCTGACGCGGCGGATCGGCGAAACGCAGGATCGCCTTGCCGGTCAGACAACACAGCTCGTTCAGAATTTTGCAGAGGCAGGCGATTCGCTGATCCGCAAGGCATCGGAAGCTGAAGCCTCCATCGCAACCCGTGCAGGCAGCATTACCGGCGCCATGTCGGAGGCCGAGCGCGCACTCGAAGAACGTGCGGCGGCTTTGCGGGCGGCGCTTGCCAATACCAGTGGCGAACTTTCCTCCACGCTCGACGGCGTCGAGAAGGCGCTCGAAGCGCGCGGCAATTCCATCCGCTCCGCACTCGACGAGCGCACCCGCGAACTAAACTCGATGCTGGCCGGACGTTCTTCCGAGCTTGCCCGCCTTATCGATGAAAAGGCCCGCCCCACGGTCGAGCAATATTCGGCGATTGGCCGCGAGGCCGCCGAGCGTATCGCCCAGGCCGCCGAACAGAGCGCCGACCGTCTGCGTCAGGAAAATGCACAGGTAACGGACGCAATCACCGCCCGCGCCGCCCATGCCGCGCGCCAGCTTCATGCCGCAGAGGAATCGCTGACCAGCACCGCAGGTCACATGATCGAGCGTTTGACGGAAACCAATCAGGCCCTGACCGGCCTTGTCGAACAGACTGCCCAGACCGTAACGGATGCGGACCGCCAGTTTGGCGCCACGACGGACAAGCTTGCAGCGACCACCAGCCGCGCCGCCGATGTGCTGGCAACCTCGGGACGTTTGCTGGAAAGCAATCTGGAGCGTCTCTCGGGCGTTTCCGAACAGGCCCTGACCCAGGTTACGGGCATTGTCGGCCGCTTTGGCGATCATGCGCGGGTTCTGGGACAGGCCTCGGATCTTCTGGCCGCCGCGCAGTCCAATCTGGCAGGCACATTGGAAGAGCGCCAGCAGGCGCTGCGCGATCTCTCCATCGGTCTGGTCAAGCGCTCCGAGGAGATCGAAGGTACGATGCGTTCGCTGGCTGGCATGGTCGAAGGCGCCTTCGATCATCTGGAGCAACGCTCTGGCCAGATGAGCGGCAATCTGCGCAACACCATCCAGTCTTCCTTTGCCGATCTCGGCCAGATCCTCGGTGAAACGGAACAGCAGGCCAAGGCCACCGCTGGCTCCATGCGCGATTCACTGCTTTCTGCGGGCGAAGAAGCGACCCGTTCGATCGAACGGACGCTCTCGGAGGCCGAAAAGCGCTCCACCGATCTTGCAAACCGTCTGCGTGGCGGCCTCGCCTCGTCCCTGTCGGATGTGGACCGCATCCTTGCGGAAGCAGGTCAAAAGTCCGATGGTACGGCAACGCAGATGAAGGAAGCCGTGCGCGGCGCTGTCGAGGAAGCCATGTCCCGCTTTGCTGGCGCAACAGACGAAATTCGTCGTTCCGCCCAGGAAATTCGGCAGGAACTGGACCTCACCCGCACAGAACTCAAGCGTGGTGCCTTCGATCTTCCGGAAGAAGCCAAGGAAAGCGCCAGCGCCATGCGCCGCGCCGTTGCCGAGCAGATCAAGGCGCTTCAGGATATTTCCCAGCTCGTTGGCCGCACATCGCAGCAGATGGAAATTGCCGAACCCGCACCACGTCAGGTTCAGCCCGTGGCGCCCGCTGCTCGCCCTGCACCCGCCCCCGCACCGGCTGCGGTTGCCGCACCACGGCAACCGGCAATCGCGCAGCAGCCAGCACCTGCCGTCTCGCGGCCGCAGCAACAGGCACCGCTTGCCAGCCGCCCCGGTCTTTCCATGGAGCAGAGCAGCGCACCGCAAGCCCAAGGGGGTGGCTGGATCAGCGATCTTCTGCGTGGAGCATCGCGCGAGGAAGAAACAGTCGTATCGCCAGCCCGCGCCGCCCAACAGCGCAACCCGGCCGAACCGCAGCGTAGCAACGATATTCGCAATCCGCGCCACATGGTGGAATCGCTGAACTCGCTGTCGGTCGATATTGCCCGCGCCATCGATCATGATGCTTCGGTAGAGCTGTGGCGCCGCTACCAGCGCGGCGAGCGCGATGTCTTCACCCGCCGCCTCTACACGCTGAAGGGCCAGCAGACCTTCGATGAGATCAAGCGCAAATACGACCGCGAAGTGGAATTCCGCACCGCAGTAGACCGTTATATCGCCGATTTCGAAAAGCTGCTTTCCGACGTTGCCCGCACGGATCGGGACAAGACACTGACCCAATCCTACCTGACCTCGGATACCGGCAAGGTCTACACCATGCTGGCCCACGCCGCGGGACGCTTTAACTAAAAAGTATTCAGGGAAGTTGGAGACCAGCTTCCCGTCCGAAAATGTAAAATCCCACGGTCTTTAAAAAGGACCGTGGGATTTTTTCTTTTGGTATCCTGAGCAGTCTGGTGCAGTGAAGGTGTTTGAAATGCGCAGGTTGAACCTTCATCGCCTGTGACGGGATGAAGCTGGAGCATTTGATCGTTTCCTCCGCCCAGTGTAGCGATTGAACGATCCGGGATTTTCAGGGCGCCGGGATTTTCAGGGCGCCAGCCGGGAGTCCTCTCCGGATTTTTCTGGAAAAAATCTTCAGCGCTTATCTGTTCAAAAGGCCGCGAAACACTTTGTTCGCGGCCTTCAGAGGGCTTACCGAATTTTGGAAAATCCGCGCCAGCGGCGATGCTTCAGATGTCCAGATTTTCAGCAAAGGCGGCGCGGTCCTGGATAAACCGGAAGCGCGCCTCCGGCTTTGTTCCCATGAGCGCATCCACGGCATCGCGCGTGCCTTCGAAATCCACGTCGTCGATGGCGACGCGCAAAAGCGTACGCTTTGCCGGATCCATGGTGGTTTCCTTCAACTGCTGCGGCATCATCTCGCCCAGACCTTTGAAGCGGCCAACCTCGACCTTTTTGCCTTTGAACGTCGTTTCCATCAATTCAGCCCGGTGCGCATCGTCCCGCGCATAAACCGTCTTTGCGCCCTGCCGCAGCACGTAAAGGGGCGGCACTGCCAGATAAAGATGGCTGCCGCGGATCAGCTCCGGCATTTCCTGATAGAAGAAGGTGATCAGAAGCGAAGCGATATGCGCGCCATCCACATCGGCATCGGTCATGATGATAATACGCTCATAGCGCAAGTCTTCGTCGCGATATTTGCTGCGCGTGCCGCAACCGAGAGCCTGCACGAGATCGGCAATCTGCTGATTGGCGGAAAGCTTGTCGCGGCCAGCACTGGCGACGTTCAATATCTTGCCACGAAGCGGAAGAATGGCCTGATTGGCGCGGTTGCGCGCCTGTTTGGCCGATCCGCCTGCCGAGTCACCCTCGACGATGAACAGCTCTGCCCCTTCAGCCGTGTTCTGGGCGCAATCCGCAAGCTTGCCCGGCAGGCGCAGCTTGCGCACGGCCGTCTTCCGGTTGACTTCCTTTTCCTTGCGGCGACGCAGACGTTCCTCGGCCCGCTCGATCACCCAATCCAGAAGCTTGGCGGCCTCTGCCGGGTTATCGGCCAGATAATGATCGAAGGGATCCCGCAACGCATTTTCCACGATGCGCTGGGCCTCGACCGTTGCGAGCTTGTCCTTGGTCTGGCCGACAAATTCCGGTTCCCGGATGAAGACGGACAACATGCCCACGGCAGAAATCATCACATCGTCCGTGGTAATTTGCTGGGCGCGCTTGTTTTGCGTCAGTTCACCATAGCTGCGCAGCCCCTTGAGCAAGGCAATGCGCAAACCGGCCTCATGGGTACCACCCTCAGGCGTGGGAATGGTGTTGCAATAGGAATGGACCTGCGGATCACCGCCATACCATGTAATTGCCCATTCCAGCGCGCCATGGCCATTGGTCTTTTCAGACTTTCCGGCAAAGATTTCCCGCGTGACGGTAAATTCCTTGCCAAGCGTTGCGGCAAGATAATCTTTCAACCCGCCGGGAAAATGGAACACGGCCTTGTCGGGAATCTCGCCCCCGGCAGGCAGAATTTGCGGATCGCAGGACCAGCGGATTTCCACCCCGCCGAAGAGATATGCCTTCGAGCGCGCCATGCGGAAGATACGGCCGGGATCGAACCTTGCATGGTCTCCGAAAATCTGCGGGTCGGGATGAAAGCGCACTCGCGTGCCGCGCCGGTTATGCACATCGCCAAGCTCTTCCAGTCCGCCTTGCGGAAGGCCGCGCGAAAAACGCTGACGATAGAGCTTGCGATTGCGGGCAACCTCAACCTCCAGACTGTCCGAAAGCGCATTGACCACCGAAACGCCGACGCCATGCAGACCGCCGGAAGTTTCGTAAGCCTTGCCGTCGAATTTGCCGCCTGCGTGCAGTTTCGTCATAATGACTTCGAGCGTGGATTTTCCCGGCACCTGCGGGTGGTTTTCCACGGGAATGCCGCGCCCGTTATCGGTGACGGTCAGGAATCCCTCGGCATCGAGATGCACATCGATGAAGTTGGCATGACCCGCAACCGCCTCGTCCATGGAGTTATCGATAACTTCCGCGAAAAGGTGATGCAGCGCCTTTTCATCCGTGCCACCGATATACATGCCAGGGCGCATTCGCACCGGCTCCAGACCTTCCAGAACCCGGATGGACGATGCGCCATAGTCATCGCCGCTGGCTGCCGGCTGTGGTTTCGGGGCGGCGGGCGCCTGCACCTTGACCTCAGCCTCTGTCCGGGGCGGTACGGCCATGGGCAGGTCCCCAAAAAGATCGTTGTCGTCCATCGTTTCGTCTATCGCTTTCTGTCGCCATGCCGCAGCAAAGGCAGGGAAGGCGCCGGGCGAACAGCCTTCTGGTTTTCGTTTTGTTCTCTCTAGCCCACATTGCCGCTGGCAGGCAAGACCGGGCTGCACTTTGTCGGTTCCCGCACATCTTGCCGCTTAGGGCCCATGGGCCGCAGCATCTCAGGAAATCTTTGCGTTTCTGCCGTCGCCGTGGCAAGGCTGCGGGGCGAAGGAGAGCTTTTCCCATGCAGATGTCCACAATTCATTTGGCTCGCCTGCTGTTTGCAGGCCTTTGCCTTGCGTCGCCATCCGCGTTCGCGCTGGATCTGCACCCTTTCAAAGATGAGCTTTTTTCCAGCCAGACCGTTCTGGAAAGCCGCGACGACGGCGATTTCCAGATCATCGATTATCAGGAAATGCGCGATATAAATGGCCGCGACCAGATACCGGAACGTCGCGTGAAAAGTGATTACGTGGCCCCCGGCGTGCGGAAATTTCAAAAGGACGAAACGCTGGATCTCGGCGCTGCCGGGCGGCTTGATGTCACGCGCACGGGCGTGAGCGACGGCGCGGCTTTTACCGTGATTTTCATACACGGGCGCGGTGGCGACCGTCGTCTGGGTGGAGATGATTACAGGTTCGGCGGCAATTTCAACCGCCTGAAAAATCTGGCCGTGGACAATGGCGGCGTCTATTACGCCCCCACGATAAAATCCTTCGATGCGCCGGGCGTGGACCAGACGGCGGCACTCATCGAGGAGGCGAGCCGTCGCTCCGCCGGACGGCCGGTCATTCTGGCCTGCGCGTCCATGGGCAGCTTCATATGCTGGGGCATTGCCCGCCAGCCGCAGGCCGTGCAAAGGCTGGCAGGCATGGTCATCATGGGAGGGGCGAGCGATAACAATTATACGGCAACGGCCGGTTTCAAGGCGAAACTGCCGATCTGGTTTACCCATGGCAGCAAAGACAGCGTCTACGCGGCGGGCGACCAGACTGCGCTTTACACAAGGCTGCACAAGGCAGGCTATCCCACGCGCTTCACCCTCTTCCTCACTGGCAGCCACGGAACCCCCGTGCGCATGACCGACTGGCGCGCTGTTCTCAACTGGTTTGCAAAAAAGTGAGTGCAAAATCGGGGCGCTGCGCGAATTTTCCGCAAAACTGACGCGAAAATTGCAGTTCTGCCTTGATTCAAGGCATGTTGCGTTGCAACTTGCCTGCTAATCTGTCACAGCTGTTTTCATTGGAATAGGGTTGGGTTGGAAGAGATATGACACCGGATATTCGACCGCTTGTCGCGGGAAACTGGAAGATGAACGGCACGCGCGGCTCGCTGGATCAGATCAAGGCGATTGCCGAAGGCGTGAAGGGTCCGCTTTCGCAAAAGGTTGAAAGCCTCATCTGCCCTCCGGCGACCCTGCTTTATGTGGCCACCGCCCTTTGCGAGGACAGCCCGCTGGCGATCGGCGGACAGGATTGCCACCAGAATGCCTCCGGCGCGCATACCGGCGACATTTCCGCAGAAATGATTGCCGATTGCTTTGGCACGCATGTCATCGTCGGCCACTCCGAGCGCCGCACCGATCACGCGGAAACGGACCATCTTGTTCGCGCCAAGACGGAGGCGGCCCATGCCGCCGAGCTCGTGGCAATCGTCTGCATTGGCGAGACGGCGGATGAGCGCAAGCAGGGACAGACGCTGGACGTTCTCAAGCGTCAGCTTGCAGGCTCCCTGCCCGATGCGGCAACGGCGGAAAACACCGTAATCGCCTATGAACCGGTTTGGGCGATTGGCACGGGCCTGACGCCCACCACCGACGACGTTGCCCAGGCCCACGCTTTCATGCGCGCCGAGCTGGCAAGCCGGTTCGGCGATGCCGGGCGCAAGATGCGCATTCTGTACGGCGGTTCGGTCAAGCCCGGTAACGCCAAGGAACTCATGGGCGTAGCAAATGTCGATGGCGCACTGATTGGCGGCGCAAGCCTCAAGGCTTCCGATTTCCTGGCCATTTATGGCGCCTATGCGGAGCTTTTGGGCTGACGGGATCGGGACCCGCCACTGGCCGGAATTGCTGGAAGTCTGGCGCTGCCCGGTCATTTTCATGAAGCTTTCGCATAAGGGCTTCCTTTGCGGCGGTTCCTCGTGTAGAGAGCCGCCGAATGCTTTTTTAGAACAGGCCCGGAAGGGCAGGATGGAAAATCCATGCAGACCGTATTGATCGTCATTCACCTCATGATCGTGATCGCACTTGTCGGCGTCGTGCTGATTCAGCGCTCGGAAGGCGGCGGTCTCGGGATTGGCGGCGGTTCTGGCTTCATGTCGGCGCGTGGCACGGCCAATGCGCTGACGCGCACCACGGCCATTCTCGCCACGCTGTTCTTCATCACCTCGCTGGCGCTTGGCATTCTCTCGCGTTACGAATCACGCCCGACCGATATTCTCGATCGTATTCCGAGCGGCCAACAGGCGCCTGCTGGCAATATTCTCGATCAGCTGCCGGGCTCTGCGCCTGCCGCGCCCGCTGGCAATGGCGCTAGCGCACCGGCAACGCCTGCACCCGCTGGCAATGCTGCGGCCCCTGCCCCGCAGCCGGGTGCAGTGCCCACGGGCAATTGATCGGTTGACGATCCCTTCGCTCCGGCGGGCTTGAAAGCGGCCCGCCGGTTTTTCTTTGTGTGTATCTTCGCCGTCCGGCAAAATAGGACTGGCGGAATCGATTCTGAAACGGTATCCGGTGAAGCCCATGGCGCGATATGTATTCATCACTGGCGGCGTGGTTTCCTCTCTTGGTAAAGGAATTGCGGCCGCAGCACTCGGAGCATTGTTGCAGGCGCGGGGCTACCGCGTGCGCCTGCGCAAACTGGACCCCTATCTCAATGTCGATCCGGGCACGATGAGCCCGACGCAGCACGGGGAAGTTTTCGTGACCGATGACGGGGCGGAAACCGACCTCGACCTCGGCCACTACGAACGCTTTACCGGCCGTTCTGCAACCAAGACCGACAACATCACGACGGGTCGTATCTACAAGAACATCATCGACAAGGAGCGGCGCGGCGATTATCTCGGCGCAACGGTTCAGGTCATTCCGCATGTCACCAACGAGATCAAGGACTTCGTTATCGAAGGTAACGAAGACTATGATTTCGTGATCTGCGAAATCGGCGGCACGGTCGGCGACATCGAAGCCATGCCTTTCGTCGAAGCCATTCGCCAGCTTGGCAATGAGCTGCCCCGTGGCACGGCCGTATACCTGCACCTCACCCTCATGCCCTATATTCCGGCAGCCGGTGAATTGAAGACCAAGCCAACCCAGCATTCCGTCAAGGAATTGCAGGCTCTCGGCATTCATCCCGATATTCTGCTGGTGCGTGCAGACCGGGAAATTCCGGAAGCGGAACGCCGCAAGCTTTCGCTTTTCTGCAATGTCCGTCCCTCCGCCGTCATTCAGGCGCTGGATGTGGCGAATATCTACGACGTGCCGATGGCCTATCACAAGGAAGGCCTGGATAATGAGGTTCTGGCCGCCTTCGGTATCGAGCCCGCACCAAAACCGCGTCTCGATGCCTGGGAAGAGGTTTCCAACCGTATCCGCACGCCGGAAGGTGAAGTGACCATTGCCATCGTCGGTAAATATACCGGCCTCAAGGATGCCTATAAGTCGCTGATCGAAGCTCTTTACCATGGTGGCATTGCCAACCGCGTGAAGGTGAAGCTGGAATGGATCGAGTCCGAAATCTTCGAAAAGGAAGATCCGGCCCCCTATCTGGAAAAGGTCAATGGAATTCTCGTTCCCGGCGGCTTTGGCGAGCGTGGCTCTGAAGGCAAGATCCTAGCAGCGCAATTTGCCCGTGAGCGCAAGGTGCCCTATTTCGGCATTTGCTTCGGTATGCAGATGGCTGTGGTGGAAGCGGCCCGTCATCTGGCGGGAATCGAAAAGGCCTCGTCCACCGAATTTGGTCCCACGGCTGAACCCGTTGTTGGCCTGATGACGGAGTGGATGAAGGGCAATGAGCTTGAAAAGCGCTCCGCTTCCGGCGATCTTGGCGGCACCATGCGGCTTGGCGCCTACAAGGCCAGCCTGAAAAAAGACTCCAGGATTGCTGAGGTCTATGGTTCGACGGAAATTTCCGAACGCCATCGCCACCGCTACGAGGTCAATATCGATTACCGCGAGCGGCTGGAAAATTGCGGCATGGTCTTTGCCGGTCTTTCGCCGGATGGCGTCTTACCGGAAACCGTGGAATATCCGGACCATCCGTGGTTCATCGGCGTGCAGTACCATCCGGAACTGAAGTCGCGCCCGCTCGAACCGCATCCGCTGTTCAAGAGCTTCATCGAAGCCGCCGTGGTTCGCAGCCGTCTGGTTTGATTGATGCACAGATTTCGAAAGCCCGCCGATCGCAAGACCGGCGGGCTTTCGTGTTTTATTTATCAAGCTCTGCCGATTGCGCCCAGAGATTGATATCGGCCTCTTTGGCGTAGATCTCGATCTCGGCCAGCTCTGCTTCGGCGAAGTGGAGATTATCCAGCGCTTTCACACAATCCTCGATCTGCGACACGCGCGAAGCACCGATCAGGGCGGAGGTGACGCGGCCGCCACGCAATACCCAGGCGATGGCCATTTGCGCCAATGTCTGGCCGCGCTTTTCGGCAATACCGTTGAGCTTGCGAATATTGTCGATGATTTCCGGGCGGATGAAATCCTTTTTCAGGAAGTGGTTTTGCGCCGCACGGCTATCGTCTGGAATGCCGCCCAGATATTTGGTGGTCAACATGCCCTGCGCCAGCGGCGAGAACACGATGGAGCCCATGCCAACATCGTCCAGCGTATCCAGCAGGCCGTCGGTCTCCACCCAGCGGTTCAGCATGGAATAGCTGGGTTGGTGGATCAGGAGCGGCGTGCCGAGGCTTTGCATGATGGCCACGGCTTCGCGGGTGCGCTGGGAGTTATAGGAAGAGATGCCGACATAAAGCGCCCTGCCGGACCGGACGATATGGTCCAGCGCCCCGCAGGTTTCCTCCAGCGGCGTTTGCGGATCGAAACGGTGGGAATAGAAAATATCCACATAGTCCAGCCCCATGCGCTTCAGGCTCTGGTCGCAGGAGGCGATCAGATATTTGCGGCTGCCCCATTCTCCGTAAGGACCCGGCCACATATCGTAACCCGCCTTGGAGGAAATGATCAGTTCATCGCGAAGGCCTGAAAAATCTGTTTTCAGGATGTCGCCGAAGGCAAGCTCGGCCGATCCGGGCGGTGGACCGTAATTATTGGCAAGGTCGAAATGGGTAATGCCAAGATCGAAGGCACGGCGGCACATATCCCGCTTCACCTGGTGCGGCGTGTCATCACCGAAATTGTGCCACAAGCCAAGCGATATAGCCGGAAGCTTCAGCCCGCTTTTGCCGCAGCGATTATAGATCATCCGTTCATAACGATTTTCGGCAGCGTGCCAAGTCATGGGAGGTCCTCCGTGTTTTAGAGCGCTGATCTGATTGAATCAGATCAGCGCTCTAAGATTTTATTTTTGAAGCATAATCTTGTCGATCCTCGTTTCACTCCGGTCGGATTATGCTCTACAGCGCCGTGCGTTTTCTCAAACGCACGGCGCTGTAACACTTTAAATCTGCTGCATAATTTTCACCTTAAATCGATTCCGATTTAAGGAATTATGCAGTAGCGTGCCGGGAGCTTTAACAAGAACCCGGCTTCCGCTTTTCTCAGACCATTGCTGTAATTATCCCATCCTATTTCAGCAAGGCCAATGCCTCCTCAACGCCCAGCGCTGCCGGTTGAGTGCAGGTGGTGGAAAGCGTAACGAACTGCCCCGTTTCGCCCGATTTGAGGATTGAGGTCATTACGTCCACGCCATGCAGCGCCCTGTCGAGCGAGCAACGGGCATCCCGCCCCTCCAGAATGGCCAGGGCCATGTCCGCAAGGCCTGCCGTGCGGTAATTGGCACGGGGGCCATGCGGGCTTTCCTGATTGTTGATGCCGAAGGGATGGTCCCAATCATCGAGCGGCTGGATTTCCTTGTCAGGGCCGGATGCCTCCACCGTGCCGCCGAAGAAATTTGGATCCGGCACGAAGAGCGAGCCTTCCGTACCGTAAAGCTCCATATTGGCATGACGATGCGCCCACACATCCCAACTGGCCGAAAGCGTGATGGTGGCTCCACTGACGAATTCCAGAAGCGCATGAATATTGGTGGGCGTCTTCACGGGAATGGTCTCACCATGGCGCGGCTGGCTGGTGATGGTTCGCGTTTCACTTGCCATGGATGTCAGCGCGCCGACGCGCTTGACCGGCCCGATGAGATTGATGAGATTGGCGATATAGTATGGCCCCATATCCAGCACTGGCCCACCGCCCGGCAGGAAGAAGAAGTCAGGGTTCGGATGCCACATTTCCATTCCCGGCCCCATGACATGGCATGTGCCGGAGGTGATGCGGCCCACGCCGCCCTGATCGATGTAACGCCGGGCAAGCTGATGGGCACCGCCTAGAAACGTATCCGGCGCGCAGCCGACGGAGAGGTTCTTCGCCTTCGCGATACGGCGCAAATCCTCGCCAGCTTCAAGGCTCAGCACCAGCGGTTTTTCGGAATAGACGTGCTTTCCCGCTTCCAGCGCCTGTTTGGACACGGGGTAATGCGCATCCGGGATTGTAAGGTTGACCACCACATGCACATCGGGATTAGCCAAAAGCTCCCGCACCGTCTGTGCTTTTACGCCATATTCCGCAGCACGCGCCTGCGCCGCCGCCATATTGACATCGCTGCAAGCCACCAGCTTGAGCCCCTTGAAGAGGGGCGCAAGCGTAAAATAAGCCGAAGAAATATTGCCGCATCCAATGATGCCGACGCCAAGTTCATCTGTCATGGGATCTATCCTGAGACTGTCAGAAGGATTTGAAGGAAGCGGCAGAGCGGTTAATCAGCCGGTCAATGTCCTTGGGATTGTCGTGTTCGACGATGAAATGTCGCACACCAAGCTTGCGTAGCGCAGGCACCAGCGCCTTCCACTCCACCGTGCCGTGGCCGACATCGGCCCAGCCGTCCTCGTCTTCATTTTCTCCGGCAGCGGCAATATCCTTCACATGAACCGCCGTGATGCGCTTGCCATAGCGCTCGATCCAGTCAAAGGGATTGGCCAGCCCGCGAATGATCCAGGCAATATCGGCCTCCCATGTCAGGCTGGGGCCGCCTGCGAAAATCTGGTCCTGCGGGGTGGAGCCATCGGCAAGCGCCACGAATTCGAAATCATGATTGTGCCATCCGAAGGTCAGCCCCGCATCGGTGATCGGCTTTCCTGCCTTTTCCAGCCTTTCGCCAAAGGCGCGCCAGCCTGCGGCCTCCGTGGGGCGCTGGTCGGGCATGAGATAGGGGCAATAAATGGCCTCCATACCCAGAATGCGGGCAATGGAAAGCACCTGTTGGGGCTGTTGTTCCAACATCTCGATGCTGAAATGCCCCGTGGGCATGGTGAGCCCGTTGCGGTCGAGATCGGCCTTCAGCGTCTGCAATGCGTTTTGATCCGCATCGGCATAATTGGCGCCATAGCCTTCCACATGGGTATAACCGGCCTGTTTGAGCCTTGGAAAAATATCGGCAAAGGGCTGAAAATTGCGGGCGCTATAAAGTTGAAAACCAAGAGCGGACATGGTTGGAACTCCTCCTAAGGCAACCAGCCGGAATATTCCGGCAAAACATGGATCAGCCCAGCGCCTGGCAGGACTGAAGATCGTAAAGGGTGAATTGCGGCAGGCTGGCCTCGGAAACCGGCGCCTGCGGGGTGAAGATGATCGTCCGGCTTTCATCTGCCGCAAGGTCGAAGGCATTGTCGCTGTAACGGCCCGGAGTGCGGCTTTCGATCATGACAAACAGCGCAAGGCCGGTGGCCGCAATGGTCAGCTCCACGGTGCCGTTTTCCAGCACACGGCTTTTCAGGCTGAGGCCGGAGGGCTGAAGCTCCAGCGCCTTGTAAGGCACCGGGGCATAATGGCCCTCGCCCGACATGCCGTTTGCGGCAGTGAAATTCCAGCCGACAAGACATGCCTGCGGCAGGTCTGAAAGCGCAATGCTGGCAATGCGTTGCGCCCGATCCGGCGGGCATTTCCCCTTGGCGGCCTTGAGGCAGATACGCTTGCCTTGCAGGGTAAGCGCGAAAATATCCACCTCCACGTCCACCGGCTCGAGCCCATCATTGACCATGGAAAAATCGAGCGTGACGCCATCCTCGTTCGGAATGGCCGCCACCGTGACCGGCTGGAAAAACCGTCGCGCCATGTAATGCATGGCTTTCCAACGTCCGCCGTAGTCGAGGCTGGACCAGGAGGCGACCGGCCATGTGTCATTGAGCTGCCAATAGAGCGTGCCCATGCAATGCGGCTTCAGCGAACGCCAGTAATCCACCGCCGTCTTGATCGCCAATCCCTGCTGGATCTGGCTCAGATAGACGAAATTGGCAAAATCTTTCGGGAAACGGAAATAGCGGAACATGGTGCCCGCGATGCGCTCATTGCCACCGGCATTCTTCTGGTGCAGCTCCATCACCGGCGAGGCGATGTTCATGTCGTTTGCCTCGGCAAAACTTTCGATCACCGGCAGCGACGTATAGGACTGAAAGCCGAATTCGGAGCAGAAGCGCGGGCGCACGGTCCGGTAATTGTCGAAACTCTTGTTCTCGTGCCAGACCGACCAGTAATGCATGTCGCCCGAGCCATCGGCGTGCCAGGCATCGCCGTAATCGAGATAGCCGGAAGCGGGGCTCGATGGCCACCAGATGGCCTGCGGAAAGGCGCGTTTCACGCCCTGCTCTATCACCCGGTTCAGCCGGTCATAGGCCACCAGATAACGATCGCGGTTATTGCGGCTTTCCTCGAACCAGGTGAGCGCACCCACCAGCTCGTTATCACCGCACCAGAGCGCGATGGATGGATGCGATTGCAGGCGGCGCACCTGATAATCCACCTCAGCCGCCACATTCTCCAGAAAATCCTCCGAGCAGGGATAGAGATTGCAGGCAAACATGAAGTCCTGCCAGACCATCAGGCCCAGCCGGTCGCAGAGCGCATAGAACCAGTCCGCCTCGTAAAACCCGCCACCCCAGACGCGGATCATGTTCATGTTGGCGTCCCTGGCCGATTGCAGCAGGTCTTCCGCCTTTGCTGCATCGGAGCGGGAATAGAGGGCATCGGCAGGTATCCAGTTGGCGCCCCGGCAGAAAATTTCCCGGCCATTGACCTTCAGCGCAAAGCGGCTGCCCGCCTCGTCCGCATCGGTCACAAGCTCGACGATGCGAAGGCCGATGCGCTTTTGCACAAACGCCCCCGGTACCGAGACCTTGAGATCGTAAAGCGCCTGTTCCCCGCTGCCGGCGGGCCACCAGAGGCGGGGATTTTCCACCTCGAACACATGGGTGATGACGGTTTCTGCGGCATTGATGCCGCAATCGAGCCGCACGCGCTCACCCTCAAGCTCGAAATGCACCGGCACGACGGCAGGTTCGCTTGCGAAAAGCGTTGCCTTGACCGTAACATCGACACGGCCATTGGCGTGATGCAACTGGCTGACCTCCACATGCTCGATGCGCGCCGGATCGAGTTTGCAGACGGCAATGCGGCCATAGAGGCCAAGCGGGGCGATGGCGATGTTCCAGTCCCAGCCAAAATGGCATTGCGGCTTGCGCAGCATGTTGCCATTGGCAATCGGCGAATTACCGGGGTGGTAGGGAATGTAAAAGGGCTGGCGCGCCTGCCGCTCGGCACCTGCCTTGATGGCGGAATGAATGACGATGCGGATTGCGTTCTCGCCAGGCTGAAGTGCCGCCGAAATATCCGGCCGGTAACGACGGAAGCAATTATCCGCCGACAGAACCGGGATGTCGTTGATGAAAACCACCGCCACCGTATCGAGATTATCGACATCGAGATACCAGCTGCCTTCGACATGATCGAGGCTGAAAATGCGTGTCAGCACCCAGTCTTCATGGGCAACCCATTGCACGACGTCCTCATTGCGTCCGGCATAAGGATCGGGGATGATGCCTGCCGCATGGAGAGCGGAATGCACATCGCCGGGAATGGCGATTTCACAAGAATGATCGCCACTCGCCGTTGAAAGGCTCCAGAGGCCGGAAAGATCAAGATCATTGAGCATGGGGCTGGCTCCTTCTCGCGTTTCAGATCCGCTCTTCCGTCTGCGCATCGAAAAGCGAGGCAACGGACATGTCGAAGGCAAGGCGAAGCCTGCTTCCCGGTGCATGGCGTCGGGTTCCGGCAATACGGACGGATACCACCTGCCCGGCAAGCTTCAGCCACAGCAGATTATCGGCACCCATCGGCTCTTCAATGTCCACCACGGCCTCATGCGCCTCCTGCCCCGGCGCAATATCGCCATCGACGGCGATATGTTCCGGGCGCACGCCAAGCACCACCTTCTGACCGGCAACAAGCGGGCTTTGGGCGGCATAACCTTCCAGTGAAAACTCATGCCCACCGCTGACAAAAGAAAGCCTGCCGCCCCGCTCCGCCACCTCACCCTTGAAGAAGTTCATCGACGGCGAACCGATGAAGCCCGCGACGAAAAGGTTTTTCGGGCGGTTATAGATCGTCATCGGATCGGCAAGCTGCTGGATCACGCCGCCCTTCATGATGGCGATACGGTCGGCCAGTGTCAGTGCTTCGATCTGGTCATGCGTCACATAGATCATCGTATTTTTCAGCGACTGGTGCAGCCGCTTGATTTCCACGCGAAGCTCCGAACGCAGCTTGGCATCGAGATTGGACAGCGGCTCGTCGAAGAGAAACACATCGACATCACGCACCAGCGCCCGGCCGATTGCCACACGCTGGCGCTGGCCACCGGAAAGGGCGGCGGGCTTGCGCTTGAGAAGCGGGCCTATCTGCAAAATTTCGGCGGCCCGCGCCACACGCCTTTCAATATCTGCCTTCGGCACCTTGGCCACCTCAAGACCAAAGCACAGGTTCTTTTCCACCGTCATCTGCGGATAGAGCGCATAGGACTGGAACACCATGCCGATGCCACGATCCTTGGGCTCTTCCCAGGTGACATTGCGGCCCTTGATGAAAATCTGCCCTTCCGACACATCCAGCAGCCCGGCAATGCAATTGAGCAGCGTGGACTTGCCGCAGCCCGACGAGCCGAGCAGCACCAGAAATTCGCCGTCGTGAATATCGAGATTGAGGTCTTTCAGCACCGTGACGGCGCCGAAGCTCAGGGAAAGATCGCGAATGGAGACGCTCATAGTCATGGATTATCCCTTCACTGCACCGGCAGCGATGCCGCGGACGAAAAGACGCCCGGAAATGAAATAGACGATGAGGGGAACGGCGCCGGTCAGGATGGTGGCCGCCATGTTGACGTTATATTCCTTCACCCCCTGCACGGAATTGACAATATTGTTGAGCTGCACCGTCATGGGGTAGGTATCGGGCCGGGTGAACACCACGCCGAACAGGAAGTCGTTCCAGATACCCGTTACCTGCAAGATCATTGCCACCACGAAGATCGGCAGCGACATGGGCAGCATGATCCGGACATAAATCTGCCAGAAGCCTGCCCCGTCGATGCGTGCCGCCTTGAACAATTCCTCCGGCAGGGATGCAAAATAATTGCGGAACAGCAGCGTCAGGATGGGCATTCCGAAAATGGTGTGAACGATCACCAGTCCCGAGAGCGAGCCGTAAAGACCGATCTCCCGCAGCAGAATGACAATGGGATAGATCATCACCTGATAGGGAATGAAGGCGCCGATGACGAGGATGGAAAAGAACAGTTCCGCACCCTTGAACCGCCAGTTGGCCAGCGCATAGCCGCTGACGGAGGCGATGACGATGGACACCAGCACCGATGGCACGAGAATGCGAACGGAGTTCCAGAACCCCCGCGAAAGCCCATCGCAGTTGAGGCCGGTGCAGGCCTGCGCCCAAGCCTTTACCCAGGGCTCGAAGGTGATTTCCATCGGCGGTGAAAAAATATTGCCCATGCGGATTTCCGGCATACCCTTGAGCGAGGTGACGACCATCACGTAAAGCGGCAACAGGTAATAGGCGGCGGCCACGAACAACAGGCCGTAAAGAACGATATTGCGCCGGGACAGAAGAGGTTTCGGCTTGCGCCCGCTCGGGCCTTCCCCCAGCCGGGATTTCGCGGGGTCGATGCCCGCGGCAACAGCATTGAGTGTGGAGTGATCAGCCACGCTTTTTCCCTCCAAATTCCAGATAGGCCCAGGGGATGATGATGATCGCTACGGTCAGCAGCATCATGGTGGAAGCGGCAAAGCCTTGCCCCAGATTTTGCGCCTGAAACATGTAGTCATAGACATATTTTGCAGGCACTTCCGAGGCGATGCCGGGGCCGCCGCTGGTCTGCGCCACCACCAGGTCGTAGACCTTGACGATGCCGCTCGCAATGATGACCAGCGTGGTGATGAAGACCGGGCGCATCATGGGAATGATGATGAAAACATAGGTGCGCCACATGGGGATGCCATCGACGCGGGCCGCCTTCCAGATGTCTTCGTCTATGCCGCGCAGGCCCGCCAGCATGAGGCACATGACAAGCCCCGTGCCCTGCCAGAGACCGGCAATCAATATGCCGTAAATGACGATGCAGGGATTATAGAGCGGATCGAAGGTGAAATCCGCAAAGCCAAGCGAGCGCACGACCGACTGCACGCCGAATTCCGGATTGAGCAGCCATTGCCAGACCAGCCCGGTGACGATGAAGGACAGGGCAAAGGGATAGAGAAAAATCGTGCGAAACACATTCTCGAAACGGATCTTCTGATCCATCAGCGCCGCCAGCACGAAGCCGATGACAAGGCTGAAAATCAGCGACAAAATGCCGTAGATCGCCAGATTTTGGATGGACACTACCCAGCGGTCCGATCCCCATAGCCGATCATACTGGTCAAGGCCGATGAAATTCAGCCGGGGCAGCAATTTCGAATTGGTGAAGGAATAAACCACCGTCCAGACACTGCCGCCGAGAAACACCACAAGGGCAATCAGGATCATGGGAATGGATGCAATCTTTGCATTCAGATTGCGAAACAATCGATTGGGTCTGCCGGTTCGGCCCGGAGCCGCCATGAAGGCCTCCTTACATCGCAACAGCATGATTTTTTTCAAAGGGTCCCCGTGCGGCAGGCCGAAACCTGCCGCAGGCGCAATTATTCCGACGTGAGAACCTTACAGCGCCGTGCGTTTTATCAAACGCACAAAGGACGCTGTAACACTTTAAATCGGCTGCATAATTTTCACCTTAAATCGATTCCGGTTTGAGGAATTATGCAGTAGAGCGCTTTTCGATCGGATTATGCTCTAATCGGCGCTGCTGATGATCTCGACAAAACGCTTTTGCGCTGCATCCGGCGTCATCGACGGATTGGCGAAGAATTGCGAGAAGAGATCTTCCTTCTGCTTCTGCGTATCGGCAGAGAGCAACTGGTCGGTGCTGATCAGCGCATTGCCCTTTGCCACGATGGCAAGGCCCTTTTTCATGCAGTCATTGGCAGTGGCAAGATCCACGTCACCGCGCACCGGCAGGGACCCCTTCTTGAGATTGAAGGCCACCTGCGCCTTGGGGCTGACGATGGTGGAGGCGAGAACTTCCTGCGCCTTGGCCTTTTCCTTGTCCTTCAACAGCGGGAAATAGAAGGCATCGCCGCCCGTGGTGATATAGTCGTTCAGGCCAAGCCCCGGCAGGCAGCTATAGTCCTTGCCAGCCGTTTGTCCGGCAAGCTGGAACTCGCCCTGCGCCCAGTCACCCATGATCTGGCCAGCCGCCTTGCCGGTTATGACCATGTTGGTCGCCTGGTTCCAGTCCTGCACATTGGAGCCCTTGGCCAGATTGCGCGCATCATCGGCAGCCTTGAAGATCTTCGCCATCTCCGGCCCGGCGGCAACCTTGGCGTCCTTGTCCTGATAGACCTTCATGTAAAGATCCTTGCCGCCCAAAGACAGCATCAGCACATCGACCAGACCACTGGTCTGCCAGGGCTGGCCACCCACCGCAAGCGGCTGGATGCCTGCCTTTTGCAGGGCTGGTGCTGCCGCGACAAACTCGTTCCAGTCCTTCGGAACGGCAATACCGGCCTTGGCGAAGGCTGCATTGGAAAGCCACAGCCACTGCCAGCTATGGATATTGACCGGCGCGCAATAGATCTTGCCGTCGATGGTGCAGCTATCCAGCAGGCTGGAGGGCTTGATGATGTCTTTCCATTTTTCCTTGGTCGCAAGATCGGTAAGATCGCGCATCAGGCCTGCTTCCACCAGCTCCTGCGCCTGACGTCCGTGGTTGAATTGCGTGGCCCCCATGGGATCGCCGCCGGTAATGCGGCTTATCATGATGGGGCGGGCGGTGCCGCCGGAACCGGCAATCGCGCCATCCACCCACCTGTTGCCAGTGGCATCGAAGGCCTTGGCCATCTCCTTCACGGCGGCAGCCTCTCCTCCGGAGGTCCACCAGTGTGTTACTTCGAGATCTGTCGCGCTGGCCGCACCGAAAGGCATGGCGACGCTGGCCGCAAATGCAGCCGCGATGCACCGGATCTTCATTGAGTCTCCTCCCTCACTGAAACGTTGCAGATGAAACCTACGGCAAGATTTCCAGCCGCGCAACCTCCGATTTTCAGCAATCGGTAATGATATTGCCTGTAGCAGGTTGACGATGTGGCCGGAATTTTTTTCTGTCTTTTCTAATATTGCGCTGCAAATTCCGACTTATTGCCTGAATTACAGGATATTATCATCTCAACACCCAGTTAGATCGCCGCAATGCACAAGGCCGATTGTGCGCCTCGGAAATCTTTTGGATGGAAGAAAAATCCAACTCGTGACATCATTATCTAAAACGTTTCAGTCGCACGGATAATGCGCCCATCCAATCTCCCTCGCGCTTGCTCCCGTTTCGGGGCCGCGCTAAGACATGATCTGTTGTTTCGGAAACCGCCATGGATGACGACCTGAAGCCCGCTTCGGCTCCACGCGAGCGCCCTACCCTCAAAACCATTGCCTTCATGACCGGGCTTGGCATTACCACGGTGTCGCGCGCATTGAAGGACGCGCCTGACATTGGCGCAGACACCAAGGAGCGGGTGCGCATGGTGGCGCGGCAGGTGGGCTACCAGCCCAACCGCGCCGGTGTGCGGCTGAGAACCGGCAAGACCAACGTGATCGCGCTGGTGCTGAGCATCGATGAAGAAATCATGGGTTTCAGCAGTCAGATCATCTTCGGCATTTCCGAGGTTCTGTCAGGCACGCCCTACCATGTGGTGGTGACGCCTCATGCCCATAGCAAGGACCCGATGCTGCCGGTGCAGTATATTCTGGAAACCGGCTCGGCGGATGGCGTCATTATTTCGCGCACCGAGCCGGACGACCCGCGCGTGCGGCTTCTGGCGGAACGCAAAATGCCCTTTGCCACGCATGGCCGCACGGCCTGCGGCATTGCCCACCCCTATCATGACTACGACAACGAGGCCTTTGCCCGCGAGGCCGTGGAGCGGCTGGCCAGGCGGGGACGCAAGCGTATTGCCCTCCTCGCCCCACCGGAAAAACTGACCTATTACCGCCACACCAGAGACGGCTTCATCCATGGCTTGCGCGCCCATGGGCTGAACGAGGTTCCGCTCGCCATCAATATCGACGCATCTCTCGAGGAGGTAAAACACGCCGTGCAGCAGATGATGCGCGCCGCCGACGCTCCGGACGCCATCATTTCCTCTGCCTCCAGCACGACCATTGCCATCAATGCCGGCATCGAAGCGGCAGGCATGAAGGTCGGAACGGATGTCGATCTCGTATCCAAGCAGTCCGTGCCTATTCTCAACTGGATCGTGCCGGACCTGATTGCCGCCACGGAAGACTTCCGTGAAGCCGGACGGGAACTGGCAAGCGCCGTGATCGCCAGCA
Organism: Allorhizobium undicola ORS 992 = ATCC 700741; assembly: GCF_000621665.1. GTDB lineage: Bacteria > Pseudomonadota > Alphaproteobacteria > Rhizobiales > Rhizobiaceae > Allorhizobium > Allorhizobium undicola. The sequence goes on along the minus strand of NZ_KK211327.1, from coordinate 92,473 downwards.
TTGAAGGCGTGAGCGCTGAAAAGCTGCAAAGCATCTCCCGGCCGGTCTGGTCGTCTGAGGCCTGACCATATTGCCCGCCTCAGTTGCTGCGCGCTTCCATAGATAAAATCTGTTATCCATAGCTTCCGCATAACGTCCACCATTTCGAAAATAGTAATACGTTCGGGAGACATATCAGATTGCGCGATTGGAATATTTTTTCAACCAGCGCGAAAGAAACACCATTCTCGTCAGCCTGTCAGGGGCATCAAAATCATATCGGTACATGAATGTCATTTCTCGCTTATGCAATTCTCGCCGCGTCTGCCATTCCTTCGCTCCCGCCGCCGCCGGTCGGCGATGAATTCCCATGGAACTCAAAAGCCGTGGCACCCATCATTTACGAGTTTTCCGATTATGGCGGCAAAAATTCCACGATGCGGGCAAAGATCACGCCGCAATCCGTGAAGAGTTGGTGCGGCAGCTGGCACCCGAATGACGCAAACTGCGCGGCTACGCACATCGTGGACGACACCGTCCATGAAGCACGCGCCGACTGTGAAACCGGCGATCTCTGGACAGAGGGAAAACATTACCGGTTCGATGGCCCGGAGACCGAAAACCACCTGTTTGAAGGTTATCTCGGCGTGAAAGATGTCGAGACCGGCAAACGTGTGGGCATGTCCAATGCCGAGCGCGGGCGCGAATTTGGCACGATGTGGCTCACGCTCTGCCCCATGGGTTGGCCATACAAGGACGTTGCGCCCGGCCCCCGCTTCGAAACGCCGGAGCGTTACGGCGAGATAATGGGACATAACGGCTCGCTGATGTTTTTCCATCAGAAGCAGCACATCATCGTCTATTCCGAGCCAAAACCATCGATTGCCGGGTCCATCAAGCCCGAAACGGTGCTGTTTCGCGGCTGGAGCGTCGCGAATGAATGGATTTCGGGGATTGCCTACACGTTCAAGCAGGGTTGCGACCCCGCCCCCTATTTTGTCAGCGGCAATGACAATGGCTCACTTCAATTGCGCTTGAGCGGCAAGGCGCCGGTCCGCGAAGGGTGCAAGGTTGTCGGCTACACCGACAAGAGCCCCAATGCGACACTGGTCTTCGATCGGGGGGAATGAAGATTGGGAAAAAGGGCCGCCGTTGCGGCGACCCTTTCTTTTTACGAGCCATTCAGCCTTCGCGTAACCGAGGCTGAGCTTTTTCACTTTCCCTGCAAATGCTTTAATAGATAGATGCGCCGGAACCCCACGGACCGTGGTGATATTCCTTGCCATCCACGCGATCGAACCCGTGCGCGCCGAAGAAATCACGCTGCGCCTGGATGAGGTTGGCGGTGCCCCGCGCACGGCGATAGCTATCGAAATAGGCAAGTGCCGAGGAAAGCGCCGGGGCAGCAATACCCGAAAGTGCGGCATAGGAAACGACGCGGCGCAGGGACGCATCCGTGTCCTTCACCATTTGCGAGAAGGCAGGCGTGACGATGAGGTTTGCCACGTCGGGCTGCTTGGTAAAGGCAGACGTGATCTCATCGAGGAACTGCGAGCGGATGATGCAACCCGCCCGCCAGATACGGGCAATGGTCGGCATGGGCAGATCCCAGCCATTTTCCTTGGATGCCGCCGCCATGACGGCAAAGCCCTGAGCATAGGCGGCAATCTTGGCGGCCAGCAGGGCATTTTCGAGATCGGCCAGAAAGCCCATGCCGTCATGCGGCTTTTCAGCCGGTGCGGGCAGGCCGAAAATTGCTTCTGCCGCAACACGCTCGGCCTTTTGGGAAGACAGCACGCGCCCGGCCACGGCGGCTTCGATGCCGGTTGCCGCAACGCCCATATTCTGCGCCTCGATGGCCGACCACTTGCCCGTACCCTTCTGGCCCGCTGCATCGACGATCATGTCCACCATGGCATTGCCGGTGATGGGGTCGTCGGCCTTCAGTACGGTTTCGGAAATTTCAATGAGGTAGGAATTCAACCGGCCCTTATTCCACTGCCCGAAGACCTCGCCGATTTCCCGCGCGCTCATGCCCAGACCATCGCGCAGAATGCCGTAGATTTCGGAAATCATCTGCATGTCGGCATATTCGATGCCGTTATGAATGGTCTTGACGAAGTGGCCCGCGCCATCCGTGCCAAGCCAGGCCACGCAGGGATCGCCGTTGAACTTGGCGGAAATGGAGGTCAGCACCTTTTCCACCCGCTTCCAGCTTTCCTCGGTGCCGCCCACCATGATCGACGGGCCGTGGCGCGCGCCCTCCTCGCCGCCGGAAACGCCCATGCCGATAAAGGTCAGGCCGGTATCCTTCAGGCTGTCGAAACGGCGGATCGTGTCGCGGAAATTGGTATTGCCCGCATCGATCAGAATGTCATTGGCTTCCAGCAGCGGCTTCAACTGTTCCATCTGCTGGTCAACGGCGTCGCCCGCCTTGATCATGATGATGATCGGGCGCGGCGGCCGGATGGCAGCCACGAATTCCTCGATGGTTTCGCAACCGATGATGTTTTCCGCAAGCGCGCCAGCCTCGGCGACAAATTCCTTCGTGCGTGCCGGGGTCCGGTTGAAAACCGCGATTCGGTTGCCTTTCTCGGCGATGTTGAGCGCCAGGTTCGAGCCCATGACGCCAAGACCGATCAGTCCGATTTCCGCCTGCTGCATTATCATGCTCCACTGTTTTTCCCAGGACAAGGACACTCGTTTTGGCACTCATTGCCAAACCGGGCAAGTAACACAGCGCATTTCATGCAATAGATTTTTCCGATGGACCGGAGGTGCAAGCGCCCCTCCAATCGGACGCGAAGGTCTTCAACCGTCAGGCTGCGGGCTTCTCGTCATCATCGGTAATCACCCGCCACGCGGCCCCTTCAAGATCGTCATACTGGCCGCTTTTCAACGACCAGAGAAAAGCGAAGAGGCCGAGACCGCCCATGAAAAGCGCTATGGGAATAAGATAGATCAGCATATTCATGCGGCAAGCCTCGGCGCGGTGGTCTGAAGCATGGAAGAAGGGGCCACCCTGCCCTCAACGGGTTCCGCCCGGCCAAAGGCGTTCAGCCGCAAGGCATTCGCCACCACGATCATGGATGAGGTGGACATGGCGACGGCGGCAATAAGCGGCGTGGCATAGCCCGCAAGCGCAATCGGCACGGCAATGACATTATAGCCAATTGCCAGCACGAAATTCTCGCGGATAAGCCGGCCTGCCTTGCGCGACATCTCCAGCGCGAAAGGAACGGCATCCAGCCCATCATGCATGAAGACGAAGTCGGCGGCCTGCCGCCCCACATCCGCCGCCGTCGCAGGCGCCATTGAAACATGCGCAGCGGCAAGGGCGGGCGCATCGTTGATGCCATCTCCCACCATCAGTAATTTGTGGCCTGCCTCGCCTGCCTCGGCGCAGGCACGCGCCTTGTCGGCGGGCGAAAGTTCGGCCCGTGCGCCATCCAGGCCCAGCCGCTCGGCCAGCGCCTTTACAACAGGAGCTCTGTCACCGGAAAGCACTGTCATCGACAGGCCCATGGCCTTCAACCGGGCAATGGCCTGTTCGGCATCTGGCCGTAGACTGTCCTCGAAGCGGAAGACCGCGCAAATTTGCCCATCCTGCGAGAGAACCACCTCTGAAAGAGCCGTTTCCTGCGGCACCGGCTGGCCGGGGCAGGCAAAACTGCGGCTGCCGAGCCGGAAGGTCGCCTCCGGCGTCACCGCCTCCACGCCAGCGCCGGGAATTTCCCGCGCCGAATCGAAGGTTCGCCCGCGTGGCAATGCCGCTGCCAGCGCCTGTGACAGCGGATGGCGCGAGCCCATGGCAAGGCCAGCGGCGATTTCGCGGGCCCATGAATTTCCCCCCTCGGTTTCCACAAGACGCGGACGGCCAAGCGTCAGTGTTCCGGTCTTGTCGAAGGCAATGGCATCGATCTCGGCCAGTCTCTCCATGGCCGATCCGTCCTTGACCATCACCCCGTTGCGAAACAGGCGGCCCGCGGCCACCACCTGCACCACCGGCACGGCCAGACCGAGCGCGCAGGGGCAGGTAATGATGAGAACGGCAATGGCAACCAGCATGGCGTGCTTCCAGTCGCCATCGTAAAGACCCCAGCTCACGAAAGAGCCAAAGGCCAGAAGATGCACGGCCGGTGAATAGAAACGCGCGGCACGGTCGGCAATGCGGCGATAGCGCGCCCTGCCGCCTTCGGCAGCCTCCATAAGCCGTACCACCTCGGCCAGAAATGAATCACGCGCCTCTGCCACCGCCTCCACCACCAGCGCGCCCGTCAGGTTCAGCGTACCGCCCTGCACGCCATCTCCGGCGCTGACAGGATGCGGCGCGCTTTCGCCATTGACGATCGAGCGGTCGAGATCGCTTTCCCCCGACAGAACGACGCCATCCACCGGCACCCGTTCACCCGCGGCAATGGCAATACGGTCTGCGGGGCGCAGATCATCCACCAGCCGGTATTCGCGGCTGCCGTCGGGCAGGATGACCGTTGCGCCGCGTGGATTGAGACGCGCAAGACCGCTGATGGCCGAGCGCGCACGGTCCCGCATCATGTGATCCAGCGCCCGGCCGATCAGCAGAAAGAACAGCAGCGAGGCGGTCGCATCGAAATAGGCGTGTTCGCCGTGGTGGATGGTTTCCCACAGGGAGGAAAAATAGGACATGGTAATGCCAATGGCGATCGGCACATCCATATTGGTGCGGCCATGCCGCAAGACACTCCAGGCGGAGCGGTAAAAGAACCTTCCGGCATAAATCAGCGCCGGAGCGGCAATCAGCGCCGAAATCCAGTGAAACAGGTCGCGCGTGCCGGCATCGGCCCCGGACCAGACAGAAACGGAAAGCAGCATGATATTGGTAGCCGCAAAGCCGGAGACGGCAACGGCCCGGATCAGTTGCTTGAGAAGCTGATCGGCACTGCCTTCTTCCGGGGTGAAGAGATGGCAGGCATAGCCGGTGGCGGCGATGGTGCGCGCCAGTTGCTGCGGATCGAATGCCTCGCCCGCCCGCCACACGACCGAAACGCGGCGGGTGGACAGGTTGACGCGGGCTTTCTCCACCTCCGGCACGTCCTTCAGCGCTTTTTCGATGCTGGTGATGCAGGTGCCGCAATAAACACCGGGAACGCTGAAATCGATCTGGCGCAAGCCATCCCCCAACGACCGGCTGGATAGTCCGATTTCCTCCGTGGAAGGAAGCGTGGCCCGCGCCATGTCCAGGGCGCTTTCCGTTCCGGGTGCACAGCAGCTCATGGCTCAATCCTCCAGCACCGCGATGCGATTTGCCTCGTGCATCACCAGCTTGCCGTGATCGGTGGCAACAACCTCATAGATCCAGTGACCGGGACCGGCGGGATGCGCGCCGACGAAATGGCCGGGCGCTTCGGGCCGAAGCTCGATGGAAAAGTCCTGCGCCGTGCCGACAGGCCGCTTGAAATTAGCCACCACCTTATCGGCATTGACCGGGCCCTTGCCGGGAATTTGCAGATCATAGGTGATAATACCCTGTTGCACCGCCATTTTGCCGGTGACGCCGCTGTCCAGAATGGCGCGGATCTCTGCCGTGGTCTCATTGAATTGCTGGCTGGCGACATAGGTATTTTCCACCACGATGCCGCTCCAGCTATGGCTCGCATACCATGCCATGGTGAAATTCACGGCAATGATGACGCCGAAAAACGAGCAGATGGTCAAAAGCATATGCCAGCCGGTGAAGGTGAAAGATTTTCCGATACGAGCAGTCATTTCTTTTCTCCGGGGCCGTTAAAGGTGGCCTTGTAGGCGGCAGTTTCACCCGATTGCGGATCGGTGGCGATAAAGCGGAAGGTCTGGGCAGGCTCCGTGACAGCCTCGCGCGGCAAGGTTACGTAGACCTTGAGCGTGGTGGCCTCGTCCGGCTCAACGGAAACGGTGAGAGAGCGTGTCGCCTCTTCCTGCATTCCGTTGACCTTCATCGAGGCTTCTGGCAGGCCGTCGAGACTGACGATAATGTCGCGCGGCTCCGGGATCATGTTGAGCAGCCTGACCGTATAGCCATTGCGGATAGAGCCATTCGATTCCAGCACGAATTGCGGATTGCGATCATGGAGGACATTCACTTCCAGCCGCTCGCGCATCATCAGCGCCACCAGCATCGCAATGCCGACGGCAGACCAGACGCCCATGTAAAGCAGGGTGCGCACCCGGAAAATGACCCGCCAGTCGAAATGCCGGATCGTATCCACAAAGCCACCATCGGCGTTTCGAACGCGGGTGGGATCGATGGCCGTTCTGCCCTCATCCGTCGCAAGCGCCATATTGCCCTGATATTCCGCAAGCGTTGCATAGGCGATAAGGCCGCGTGGCTTGCCCAGCTTGTCCATCACCCCATCGCAGGCATCGATGCACAGCGCGCAGGTAATGCATTCGAGTTGCTGACCATCTCGAATATCGATGCCCATGGGACAGACCACCACGCAGGCATTGCAATCCACGCAATCGCCTACCGGCTGCCCGGCAGCAACCGCCTTTTTGGCGTGGCGCGAGCGCGGCTCTCCCCGCCAGTCGTTATAGGTGACAACCAGAGAATTCTCATCCAGCATGGCGCCTTGAATGCGCGGCCAGGGACACATGTAGATACAGACCTGCTCCCGCATCAGCCCACCGAAAACATAGGTCGTGGCGGTGAGGATGGCCACGGTGATGTAGGCAACCGGCTCGGCCTCGCCCGTTACGAATTCTCTCAGAAGGCCCGGTGCGTCGGCAAAATAAAAGATCCAGGCCCCGCCTGTCGCAATACCGATGACGATCCAGATGGCGTGTTTGCTCACCCGCTTCCAAAGCTTTCCAAGGCTCCAGGGCGCAGCATCCAGCTTGATGCGCGCATTACGATCCCCCTCGATGAAGCGCTCGACCACGAGGAACAGATCGGTCCAGACCGTCTGCGGACAGGTGTAGCCGCACCATGCGCGGCCCACTGCCGATGTCACCAGAAACAGGCCAAATCCGGCCATGACCAGCAAACCGGCAACAAAGAAAAATTCCTGCGGCCAGATTTCGATGAAGAAGAAATAAAAGCGCCGATGCGCCAGATCGATCAACACCGCCTGATCCGGCGCATAGGCGCCACGATCCCACCTGACCCATGGAGTGAGATAATATATTCCAAGCGTGATGGCCATCACCAGCCACTTGAACTGGCGAAACCGGCCACTTGCCCGTTTCGGAAAGATCTTCTTGCGCGCCTCGTAAAGCGGCTTGCGGATTTTCGCGGAATTGACCGCTTCCACATCCGCCCTCTCTATGGCGGGCACCTCTTCGGCGGGGTTAAAACTGGGCTGTGTCATCGGGGCTGACCTCTGTTGGCAGCTTCTATGTCGCCCGTTCCGCCGCAAGACACCTTGACTTATATCAAGGCTGGACAAAGAGCCGCACAACCCGATCGCGTTCGGCACAAAGACAGAGAAAGACACACGCCTGACGCGGCAAATGCCGTCATCACCGCCCCCGAAGGGAAAATGGCATCATAATTGCATGGCGAGTTATGTTTGAATTTTAAGTTTTCATTTGAATTTTTAACGTCCGGGGGCGGATATGGGTAACACGGCATTGCATGAGGCGGAAAACGATTCCCTTTTGGCCAGAAAAACGCGCAGGGTGCACAGTCTGGCCTACCCGATCGATACGCATCTTGATTCTCTTTATGTTACGCGGCTGACAGGTTGCGATTTCTGGGCCGGAGACTGGAGGGCAAAGCAATGGCCCTTGAGTATGCGGCTGATTACGGCCACCGCGCCCAGGGGTAAGAATGTGCCGCATTTTCGCCATGTCGGCGGCCCGGATTTCCTGCATGGCGGCTATGGCGGCGCCTGCTTTGCGGCCCATGCCTTGTGGGAAAACCTGTTTGGCGCACGCTTTGGCGATCCCTGGAGCAATTGGCTGACGCATCGGGATTATGTTCATGAAATCGTCGGGCAAAGCCACGGCAGACTGCGGCTCGCCAACACGCCCCAGGCCGTCCGCGCCGCGTGGGCCGATGGTGTGGCAAGCGCCATTCTTGCGGTGGAAGGTGCCCATGTTCTGGGCGGCAACGGCGCATCCACCCAGGCAAAACGCCTGGCGCGGCTTGGCGAACTGGCAAAGAGTGGCGCCGCCTATGTGACGCTCAACCATTTCAGCCACACCGATATTTGCCGCAGCGGTTATCTTCCAATGAATCCCTGGCGCAAGGGGCCAGCCGGATTATCGGCCTTCGGGCGGGATTTCGTGGAACATTGCATGGAACTGGGGTTGTTGATCGACGTGTCGCACACGGCGGATCAGGCCATTATCGAAACGGCAGAGCTATGCCTTGCGCACGGCGTGCCACTTCTTGCGTCCCATGCAGCCTCAAGAACCGTCTCGCTCAACGGCGGACAGCCCGCCACGCCGCCGCGCTATCTGGACCGCACCTTGAGCGATGCGGCAATTCGCGCCATCGTCGAAACCGGCGGCACGATCAGCATCATTCTTGCGCCGATTTTCCTGAATGCCCGTATTCTCGAAAACGGCAAGCCCTGCATGGATGTCGATCTTGAGTATGTAGTGAATTACTACGAACGTCTGGCAAGTCTGATCGCCACAATGCATGTCACCGCCGATCCGTGGGATCACCTGTCCTTCGGCAGCGATTTCGACGGCGGGATTTCAAGCATACCGACCGGGATGCAAAGCGGTACCGACCTTATCCAGCTCACCCGCGCCATGCTGGCCGCCGGCTGGCCTGAAGAGAGGATTTGCCGGGTCTATAGCGGCAATTTCCTGCGCGTATGGCAGGGTGCAAAGAGCGCCAGCGCGTTGCCGCAGAGGGTTATTGCGCCAAAACAGGAGCCGGAATTCGCCTGATAATTGAGAACAAAGGAAGAGGCATCGCCATACCCCTTCCTTTCAAAGCACCAAAACCTGTCGCCTTAGATGTGAGCTGTCAGGAGGTTGTCATTCGGAGCAGATTTGGGAGACTGGAGTTACCACACCTCAGTCTTTTGGGATCGCTCCGAATGAACATCCATAAGAATGCCCGACTGACGCCTTTGTGTCGTGCGGACGCTGGCGTGGCTCGGCATAAACCGCCGAATGGCAAAGGATTTTGAGCGTTTCTCAGCAACAAGCGTCGCCTTCATCCAGACCGCAATGATCAAGCGCATTACCAGACGGCTTGCTCGATATCCACTTTCATGAACAGACTCTCAGCGAAAGCTGCGAAATAGCAAAAAAACGGATAGTTTCAATCTATTTCATGCAAGAACCGGGGCATGTAAATACGAATTATGTATTTTTTAGGCTTATGACGTAACCCTAGATTAAAACCTGATTGGATACAAATAGTCCTAGATTGTCTTTTTTAGAATTTATCTACCCTTCAGTTTACCAGGTATTCCGTTTGATAGAGTCAGCCCGCAAGTCTCAGGCCAGGTTCTTGCTCAAGAACAGCAAGAGCATCATGCTGCTCAATGGCGCCTGTGCAGTTGCCGGGACCAGCCTGCTGGCGACGAAACATGGCATATCTGATGAGCTGATTTGGTGGCTTCTCAGCTTTCTCGCCATCACTGCCGCCCGTCTTGCGCTTGTTCGCAAACTCAGAAGAGAAAGTTTTGCGTCCATCCGGCCCCGCACGACGATTCGTCTCATGGCGCTGAGCGCTTTCTTTCAGGGCCTTGTCTGGGCATCTTTGCCGGTCTTCATTCGGTCTCTCGATCTTGTCAGTTCTGACAGCGCAATCACCCTGCTGCTCACGGGCCTCATTTGCGGGGCAGCGATCCGGCAGAACGGCAGCAGTCTGGTTTCCTTCAGTTTTTCAACCCCTATCACCATAAGTCTTGCGTGGACCTTCGTGGCGCATGGCGGCTATATCGGCCTCATCACCACCATCGAACTGACATTGCTGATGGCCATTGTCGGGCACCGAATGGTCGATTCCGAACGCCGCTTCCTGCGGATCGAACTCAACAAGCTGGAGAATGAGGCGGTCAACCGCTCACTCACGCTTGCCAACGAGGATATTCGCCAGAAAAATCTGCGGCTCGAAACCCTTGCGAACGGCGATCCGGTCACGGGCCTTTTCAACCGCATCTATTTCAACGGCAAGATGGCCGGGGAAATCATCACGGCCGGTGTGAACAAGCAAGGGCTTGCCTTGATCCTGATCGACATCGACAGGTTCAAGCTCATCAACGACGCTTTTGGCCACCGTAGTGGCGACCAGTTTCTGACCATTATCGGCCAGAGGCTAAGGCAGGCCGCTGGCAACAGCGCCATCGTATCACGCATCAGCGCCGATGAATTTGCCATACTCATGCGTGGCGACGATGCAGCTGCCCGCTCCGAGGCGTTAACGACCAGGATCCTGCAAGATTGCCGCGAACCGATTTTTCTTGGCAGCAAAAGCACGATTCCAAGCCTGAGCAGCGGACTTGCCTATTTTCCCGATCACGCAAACGATGCCGACAGCCTTTTTACCGCCGCCAGCATGGCGCTGATGGAGGCCAAACAGGCCGGACGGCGGCAATGGCGCATTTTCAACCCGCGCATACGGGACCGCATCGATCGCCAGCGCCGCATCGAGCAGGATCTGGAAAATGCCATCAGGACGGGCAAGGTCGAGGCCTGGTTCCAGCCGCAGCTGGACCTCACCACCGGTGCCGTGGTGGGTTTCGAAGCCCTGGCGCGCTGGTTTCATCCCGAACTTGGCGCGGTTTCGCCACCGGAAATCTTCGGCGCAGCCCACGCCATCCAGCTTTCGGAACAATTGACGGCAAGAATTGCCGAGGATGCCTGCCGCCTTTTGCAAAAATTGCCTGATCTGGGCCTGCCGGAGGCCACCGTGGCGATCAACATCTCGCCACGCGATTTCACGCTCTTTGCAGTCAGCGATATGCTGGACAGGCTGATCGAGACCTATGACCTTCCTCCGCACCGGCTGGAAGTGGAAATCACCGAAGAGGCGATGCTCGATCCGGAAGTTGCCGGAGAGGAGATGCACAAGCTGGAACGCGCCGGATACAAACTGGCCGTCGATGATTTCGGCATGGGCCACACATCCCTCACCTATCTTATCGATCTCAAGATCGACAGATTGAAAATCGACCGCAGCTTCGTGGCCGATGTCGCCAATAATCGCACCAACCACGCGCTGATTGCCGCCATGGTCAGCCTGGGCACCGCGCTGAACATGGAAATTCTCGTTGAAGGGGTTGAAACCCGCGAAGAGCTGGAGACGCTACGGCGCATGGGCTGCGATATTGGCCAGGGCTATTTCTTCTCCCGCCCCATCCCTGCCGACATGATCGCCAATTGGCTGACGCAGTTCAGAAACAAAAACCCGCAAGCCAGCCGCGCTGTTGCATAGAGCAATGCAACTGAACCGGTGTTGACCGGACGAAAACCGTGGCTACACTTTGCTCGGGGCAATGCTCTAGAGCACTTCCGGTGAACACGGGTTCACCTACAATGCTCTAACTTCTTGTTTCGGCGCATTTCCGGACGCAAAACCGACTACACTTTTGCTGGAAATGCTCTAATTGCCAGCGGGAAAATAGCGCACATAGGCAAATGCAGCACCATCCGGCGACCAACTTGGAACGTTGATCGAGCCCTGCCCGCCGAATAGCTCGAAAAGCGTTTCGACATGTCCGCCATCCATGTCCATCATGCGCATCCGCACGGGAAGATCGCGTGGGTGATCGAAAACGTCCGCCGCATAGGTAATGAACACCACCTTGCGATTGTTCGGGCAGGGATGGGCAAACCAGTCCCCGTGCCCGTCCTGCGTCAACCGCTCGACACCGGTGCCATCGGGATGCATCCGCCAGATCTGCATAGTGCCGCTACGGCTGGAATTGAAATAGATCCACTGACCGTCGGCCGACCAGTCAGGGCCGTCGTTGCGGCCTTCACCATGGGTGAGGCGGCGCTCATCGGTGCCATTGGTTGCGATGGTGTAAATGTCGAAAACCTGATCGCGGATGCCGCAATAGCAAACACGCGCGCCATCCGGCGACCAGCCATGCCAATAGGAAGGAAGATCGGGCGTGACCTGCCTCGGCACACCGCCGCTGGCAGGCAGGATATAAATGCAGGATTTGCCATGCTCGACCCTGTCGGAAATTGCCAGCCATTGCCCATCCGGCGAAAGCCCGTGGTCATTGTTGCAGCGCGTGGCAAAGCCCGTGTCGATTTTTTCCGGCGCTGGATTTTCCACCAGCGGCAGCCGGTAGATCAGCCCATCGGCGTTGATGACAAGCTCCCGGCCATCCCGTGACCAGTTGGGCGCCTCTACAAGCTTTTCCGTCTGCCAGACCACACTGCTGCGGCGCGTGGCAAGATCGTATATCTCGACCGAGCTTCTCAAAGCCGAAGCCACCGGAGATGCCGCTTCATTGTCTTTCACAGGTCTCTCCTTTCGAAGGCAGGCATTCGGGCAAAGAGAGAAAACCAGCTTTTCTGACAGAGCTTAAGCTCAGCGATCCCGGAAGCGGTTGGTGATCGGATAGCGTCTGTCCCGGCCGAAATTCTTGCGGGTAATCTTTACGCCGGGAGCGGACTGCCTGCGCTTGTATTCCGCAAGGTAAAGAAGATGCTCGACCCGATGCACCGTTGCCAGATCATGCCCCCGACCAAGAATGTCGCCCACCGACATTTCCTTCTCGACGAGGCATTCGAGAATATCGTCCAGCACGGGATAAGGTGGCAGCGAGTCCTGATCCGTTTGATTCGGACGCAGTTCCGCCGACGGCGCCTTGGTGATGATATTGGCCGGAATAACCTCGCCCGCAGGCCCCATGGCCCCTTCGGGGACATGGGCGTTGCGCCATGCCGAAAGGGCATAGACCTGCATCTTGTAGAGATCCTTGATGGGATTGAAGCCGCCGTTCATATCGCCATAAAGCGTGGCATAGCCCACCGACATTTCCGATTTATTGCCGGTCGTCACCACCATGGAGCCGAATTTATTGGAAACCGCCATGAGGATCGTGCCGCGGGTACGGCTTTGCAGATTTTCTTCGGTAATCCCGCTTTCCGTTCCCTCGAACATCTCGCCAAGGGAGGCGAGAAACCCTTCCACCGGCTCGGCAATCGGCACGATGTCGTAATGGCAGCCCAAAGCCTTGGCGCAAGCGGCGGCATCGGCAAAGGATTCTTCCGAAGTATAGCGATAGGGAAGCATGATGGTGCGAACTCGATCAGCCCCAAGCGCATCCACCGCCATGGCCGCGCAAAGCGCCGAATCGATGCCGCCCGATAGCCCGAGAACCACGCTTTTGAAGCCATTCTTGTTCACATAATCCCGGAAGCCCAGCATACAGGCGCGGTAATCCGCCTCTTCGCCTTCGGGAATGGTCGAAATTTCGCCGGGCTCGCAGCGCCAGCCATCCGCAAGGCGCACCCAGTCTGTCATCGTCAGAGACTGCTCGAACTGCGGCATCTGGAGCGCGAGGCTCTTGTCGGCATTGATGGCGAAGCTTGCGCCGTCGAAAACCAGCTCATCCTGCCCGCCAAGCTGGTTGGCGAAGAGAAGCGGCAGGCCGCTTTCGATCACCTGCCGCAGAACGACCTGATGGCGCACTTCGAGCTTGCCGCGATAATAGGGGGAGCCATTCGGCACCAGCAGGATTTCCGCGCCGCTTTCGGCCAGCGTCTCGCATACACCGAGATCATTCCAGATTTCCTCGCAGATCGGCACGCCGATTCTGACGCCTCTGAAATTCACCGGCCCTGGCATCTCACCTTCGACAAAAACACGCTTTTCGTCGAACTCGCCATAATTCGGCAGGTCGATCTTGTCGCGGAGGGCAAGGATCCTGCCGCCATCGAGAATGGCCACGCTGTTATGGCGCCCCTTCTCTCCCTGTCGCGGAAAACCGATGATCACACCGGGACCACCATCGGCGGTCTCGGCGGCCAGCTCCTCCACGGCTCGCAGGCAGTGCTGAAGAAAGGCCGGCTTCAGCACCAGATCCTCCGGCGGATAGCCGGAGAGAAACAGTTCCGTCAGCAATAGAAGCTCGGCCCCCTGCGCGGCGGCCCTGGCGCGGGCGGCGCGGGCGCTGGCAAGATTACCGGCAACATCGCCGACGGTGGGGTTCAGCTGGGCCACGGCGATACGCAGCCGGTCACGTCTGGAAGCGTTCTCGATCATGCTGCCGGTTTATCCTCAAGCGGCCTGAACCGCAACGGGCATTTATGCACTCCCCCGCCGCCACGAACCACCCGTCATGCAAAGCGGTCTGAGGGAAAGGATAAATATTGCATTTACCTTAAATATTGATGACCCAAGTAAAGTTGTCGATTGCGCCCCAAAGGCGGCTGAGGCTTGGAGATACCATTAGATTTCCCTCAAAATCTATTGTAATAAATTCTAATCGGCAGGGGAAAGCGCAAGATTTTATACAACCTCTGAAATCCCTCCTCCACGATTTCCTTGGGGTGCTCGCAATAATGATCGAATCGGCATTACAGCTTTACAGAGCCGAAAGGCTTTCTCGCGACATGATCGCGGCTCACGCTCTTTTTCCTGAGGTAGAAAGGCGTATCTGGCCCTATCTCTCCAGTGTTCATGGGGTTACGCCGCGTCTATCGCGTCTCAAGGCCTCCCATCGCAAAGGTCTGATGACCCACGCGCTCTTCGCTCTTGCTCTCCAGCGCGATAGTGGCGATCCTCTATCTGGCCTGACCGCAACGCGCTTTATTGAAATCGTCATGCAGGTGGGCGCCGCGAGCCGCAATACTGCGGCGGCCTTTCTGTCAGAGCTTTTGGCCTATAAATTCCTACAGGATGCCGAAGGTGTCACCGACCGCCGCGTGCGGGTTCTCATATTGACCGATACCAGCCTCAAGGCGATGCGCACCTGGTTTCACGGCCATCTGGAGTGTCTGGACCTTCTCGATGGCGGAAACAGACTGGCCCTTGCCAAGGCGGACGACCGGATCTTTTTCGAAAGCCAGCCGATCATTGCCCGCGCATTGCTGGCGGACGAGGAATGGCGCGTCCCGCGCGAGACCATAAATCATTTTCTCGGCTCGGACATGGGCGGCCTTATCCTGCACGACCTCATCAGCCGGATGCCGGATCATGCCAATGCGGATGCGCGCTACCTGCTGGGGCCGGTAAGCCTCACGCGCCTGGGAGACAGCTATCTCGTCTCCTCCACCAATCTGAAGCGCATGTTCAAAAAGGCCGAATCCGAAGGCCTTCTAGGCTGGGAACAGGCCCGCAGACGCGGAAATCTCTGGCTCTCCCGCGATTTCGTCGCAGACTATTTCCACTGGCAGGCCGCCAAATTCGAAGCCGTCAACAACGCCTTCATCGAGGTCTGCAATCAGCTCGGAATTGAAGAGCAAGCGCCGGAGCAAACCTCCAACGCAGCCTAGAGCATCTTCAGGAAAAGTGGAAGCCGGTTTTCCGTTTGAAAATGCGTAAAAACAAATAGTTAGAGCGGGAGAGGTTGGGGCCGCTTTTCTCGTGAAGCGTGCCTGCTCTTATCGGCCTCAAGCAGGGATGGTTTTTTTTTTGAAATCACTCAATCCAGCATGTTCTTGATGCCCCAACGGTCGTGGTACCAAAGCCATTGTTCGGGATATTCCCGCACCCAGCTTTCCACCTTGTCGTTCAGCATCTGGGCGGTGGCGTTCACATCCACGCGGCCCTTGCCATCCACCGGCAGGCTTATTTTAGGCTCTATTTCCAGCCTGTAGCGATTGCCGGGCAGGCGAATGCAGCGCGCCGGATAAACATCGCATTCGAACTGCCGCACAAGCTTGGCCAGAAGCGGGTTGGTGCGCACATCCCGCCCGAAAAACGTCGTGGCCTGCCCCTTCTTGAATTTCTGGTCCACGAGGACGCCAACACCCTGCTCCGCCTCCAGTTGACGCGCCAGATGAAAGGAGGATCCGGCATGGGAAGGCACCAGCTTACCCATGCGCGCGCGCCGGAAATTGAAGACCATATCGGCGATGTAGGGATTGTTCGGCGGACGAAACAGAACCGTGACGTACAGGCCAAAGGCAGCCCCTGCCACCGGCAGCATTTCGAAATTGCCGGTATGACCGGTAAAAACAATGAAAGGCCGTCTGTTTTCCAGAAGATCCATGAAGATCGGAATGCCCGACACTTCCACCCGGCCGCTACCGGGTTGGTTCGGATCGAAATCGAAGAGTTCGTCCAGAAAAACATATTCCGCCATCTGGCGGCCCATATGCCCCCAGGCCTTCAACGCGATCCCGGCGATTTCCGCTTCGCTTTTTTCAGGAAAAGCATTGCGAAGGTTGGTGAGCATCAGCCGGTGGCGCTTGAGCCGCGGCCCGACAAAGCGCACCAGCCGATCCGCAAATTCAATGGCGGCATCGGCAGGCAGCAGTTTCAACAGCTTGAGAATCACAAACAGCAATTGCGCGACCAGCCATTGCGGAAAATTCCGCATGGCCAGCACAAGCTTGGTTATCACCCGGCGAAGCACCGGCTCAATCCATCTTCAACACGATTTTACCAAAGACCTGACGGCCCTCCATCCGGTGCAGCGCCCGCTCGATGTCGTCCAGCGTCACCAGCGTATCGATCACCGGATGCACGACACCGCGCGCCATTTTCTGCATGGCATTGGCCATGTTTTCCATGCGGCAGCCGAAGGAGCCAAGCAGTTTCAACTGCTGCTGGAACAGCATCATCAGGTTGATTTCCGTCGAAACGCCGGAGGTTGAGCCGCAGGTCACGAGGCGTCCGCCACGCTTGAGCGAGAACATGGAACCCGCCCAGGTATCCTTGCCGACATGCTCGAACACGACATCCACACCCTTCTTGCGGGTGATCTTGCGCACAACGCCTTCGAAGCGGTCGGTACGATAATTGATGACGTGGTCTGCGCCGAGAGCCTTGGCGGGCTCGATCTTGTCGTCCGAGCCTACCGTGGTGATGACCGTGCAGCCGGTTTTTTTCGCAAGCTGAATGGCGGCCGTGCCAATCCCGGAACCGCCGGCATGGACGAGAATGGTTTCACCGGGCTCCAGCCGCGCATTGTCGAACAGCATATGCTCGACCGTGCCGAAGGTGACGGGCGCCAGCGCCGCACCGATTTCGTCAACACCATGCGGGGCAGGAACAAGCTGGCGGGCGGAAATGTTCATTTTTTCCTGCGCGAAGCCATCGAGATGGAAACCATGCACGCCGCCGACATGCTCGCACAGATTGTCGCGCCCTTCGCGGCAGGGCTTGCAAAGGCCACAAGTGCGCGCCCCGTAGATGGATACCAGTTGACCGGGAAGAACGTTGGACACGCCCGGCCCGATTGCCTCGACCACGCCGGAGGCTTCCGCGCCAATGGTCAGCGGCAGCTTGCGCTTGGCAAAGGCCATGCCGCGCCAGCCCCAGACATCGATATGGTTCAGCGCCACCGCCTTCACGCGCAGCGTGACCTCACCGGGACCGGGAGCATCCGGTTCGGGGATATTGGTGATTTCAAGCTTGCGGTCTTCCAGAAGCTGCAATGCGCGCATCGGGTCTTATCCTTCTTGTTCTTCCACTCAGGCCAGCGTCATCACGAGGCTGGCGTTCTGGCCGCCAAAGCCGAAGCTGCTGGACAGCACGGCGGAAACCTGCGCCTCTCGCTTCACGTTCGGCACCACATCCAGCACGATAAGCGGATCGGGATTGGTGTAATTGATGGTGGGCGGCAATGTGCCGGTCAGCATCGTCTGAATGGAGAAAACCGCCTCCACCGCGCCCGCTGCCGTCAGGGTATGGCCGATCATCGACTTGTTGGAGGAAACGGGAATCTGGTCCTTCAACCGCTCGCCGAACACCGACAGCATCGCGCCATATTCCATCTTGTCGTTTTCCGGCGTCGAGGTGCCATGCGCGTTGATATAGCCGATTTCCTGTTCGGAAAGACCGGCATCCTCCAGCGCGGCGCGAATGGTGGCAATGGCCGGTCCGCCATCCGGAGACGAGCGGGTGCGGTGGAAGTGATCGGCCTTTTCGCCGCAGCCCTTCATGATGCCCAGCACCCTGGCGCCCCGTGCAATGGCCGATTCCAGCGATTCGAGCACGAGCGTTGCCGCCCCTTCGGCAATCACGAAGCCGTCCCGGTCCTTGCTGAACGGCTTGGAGGCCTTTTCCGGCGGGTCGTTCTGCGTGGAAAGCGCTGACAGCAAGGCGAAGCGGATCAGCGCTTCAGCACCCACCGAACCGTCGGTCGCAACCGTCAGGGCACGATCCGTGCGGCCCTGGCGAATGGCCTCCACGCCAAGCTGGATGGCCGTTGCCCCCGAAGCGCAGGCCGTGGAAAGCGTGACCGGCAGCCCTCGCGTGCCGAAGCGGTCGGCCAGACGCTCCGAAATCGAGCCGAACTGCACAGCCTCGTTGAAAACCGGATCGGCCTTGCCCCGCACCGAGGCGAGCAGACGTTTATAGGCGTGTTCGTAGTCTCCATCCCCCACACGCTCGGCCAGACGGAAGCGGTCTTCCCATTCGGGCTCCACCGGCGGGGCGGCCAAAAACAGCGGCCCGGCAAAATCGCCGTTCAGCCCTGCTTGCGCCAGCGCCTCGATGGTGGTTTCCCGCGCCATGGCATAGGAGCGCTCCACGGCATTGTTGGCGGGAACCTCGATGAAATCCACCGTGCCGCTGATGCGGGTGTTCAAGCCATCCGTCGGAAAACGGGTGATGGCGTGAATGCCGGAAATGCCGCCTGTCAGCTTGGCCCAGTTATCCTCGAGCCCCTGCCCCAGCGAGGTGATGACCCCCATGCCGGTCACGGCAACGATGGGACGCCCGAGATGATCCTTGAAACGTGATTGTGTCATGATAAGTCTCTCCTCACGCCTCAGCCGAAAGCCGCGCCATGCCTTCCGCCCGGCCATAGCCGACGGTGGTGACGATGGCCTGCGAGGCGGGCTTGTTCATCGGGCTTTCTGCACCGGCATCGAAGGCCGGCACCACAGCCTTTGCATCCAGCGCCAGCGCGGCAAGCGCCAGCCCCAGCGGAAATTGCGCCTCAAGCCCGTGGCCGGTCATGCCACCGTAGCCGCGAAGCGCCCCCTTGGGAAACGCCTTTTGCAGCACCTGCTTTTCACGCGCGGTTATATCCTTGAGACCGCTGGCGCCGGAAAGAATCAGCACGTCTTCGGCACCATCGCCCATGGCACGGGAAAGACGCTCCAGACGGTGTTCCAACGCACCTTCCGCGCGGGCGCCGCGATCGCCTTCGATGGCATTGATCGTCGCATAGACATGCGCGCCGCGAGCCTCGGCATTGGCGCGGGATTCCAGCACCAGAAACGCGCCGATCGTACCGAAAATTACGCCGCCACCAGCGCCATTTTCCCGCTGCCACAAAGGCTGCCACTCATTCTGCGCATGGGCCTGGGCGCCCTCCACCAGCAGGAAAATGTCATCGCGGTCGGCCACGAAGGCGCCACCCACCAGCGAATGGGTCGATTGACCGGCGCGAATGCGGGCAAAAGCCGTTTCGATGGCCGAGATACCAGCCGCCTCTTCGCCCATGAAGGTGCGCGAGGAACCTGTAACCTTGTGAACAATGGAAATATTGCCCGCCATGAGATTGGAAAGCTGGGCCAGAAACAGCGTGGGACGCAGTTCGGTGGTCAGCTTGGCATTGACCAGCCGTTCGCGGTCATTGCTCTTCAACCCTTCGGAAACGATGATGGTATCGACATTGACATCGCGCTCGCCACCGCCTGCCGCAACGATCATGTCCATGCTGGCACAGGCTTCCGCCTTGTCCTTCAATCCGGCATCGTCCAGTGCCAGGCCGGCGGCATAAACGCCCAGTCTCTGCCAGTTTTCCATCTGCCGCTGGTCGCCGCGCTTGGCAATCTGCTGCGACCAGTCGATTTCCGGCATGGGATGAATGGGATAGGGCTTGAACCGCTCGGCATCGACCGGCGGCACGCCGCTTTTATCAGCCGTCAGGAGAGAAAGATGCGGCTCCTTGCCGGTGCCGTGGCACGTGACGATGCCAATACCGGTGATCACCACATCGCTCAGCGTCTTCTGCATGTCCATTCCTTTATCAATGGCCAACCCGGCCAGGATCGCCGGTATGGCGGCGCAACTGCACTCCGGGAGAGGATGGCAGTGCCCTACTCCGAAGCTTTTCCATATGCAATAAGGCCGCACGCAAAAGCGGCGGCCTTGATGACGAAATCATGAAAAAGTCACTTTCTGGCAAACCGTACTGCCGGCGCACCGATCAATGACTGTCTTTCTTCCGGCGGCAGGGCCGGAGTCCTGCTTTATCCAGCCGCAGCGATGGCCTTCATCAGGCCGATCTCCGCCGCGCGGGCGCGAACGATGTCGCCAAGCGGCACTTCGGAAAAAGCCATTGTGCGCAGCTTCAACTGGCAGTCGGCCACTTTCTTGCCGCCGGAGGTGATCTTCGCCTTCGTGACGGCAAAGCCGGACCCTTCATGCTCCAGATGCGCCTCAATGTCGAGCACGGCATTCGGCTCCACGAAGGCGCGCATTTTCGCGCCATCTACCGACATGAGGAAGGGCATGGCGACGAAATCGGTTGCGGCAAGCACCAGCAAACCGGAAGCCTGCGCCATGGTCTCGATCAAAAGAACACCCGGCACCAGCGGCATTCCCGGAAAATGTCCTTCGAAGACCGGACTTTTTTCCGGCACCACCGAACGGGCCACGATGTTGGCGCGTGGCTGGTCGAGGCTCACCACCTCGTCGATCATCTGGAAATATTCCAGCAGCATGGCAGGCCCTCGGCTGACCGTTGTTCAATCAGGCCTTGGCGGCGCGCAATTCGTCGATCTTGGCGCAAAGGTTCTTGAGGACGAAATATTCCTCGGTGGAAACCTTGCCTTCGTTCACTTCCTGCGTCCACTGCTCCAGCGGGATCTTGATGCCGAATTCCTTGTCGATCGCGAAAACGATGTCCAGGAAGTCAAGGCTGTCGATGCCGAGATCGTCAATGGTATGGCTATCGGGAGTGATGGTTTCGCGGTCGATCTCGCTGGTTTCAGCAATGATGTCGGCGACCTTGTCAAATGTTGCAGTCACGGGGATAGTCCTTCACAAATTCCAATTCAGCGTCCCACATAGGCAAAACTCGCACAAAAGCCAATGGCCTGTTTTCGGCGAATGGAACAAAAACGCCTGCCTTTTCTCAAACGGCGATGGAATGACGGGCCTTGCCGGTGGCAAGATAAGAATCGAACACAGCCGCCACCACCCGCGCGAAGGGCTTGCCAGCCTCGGTCAGAACAAGCGCATCATCGGCGATAAAACAGAGACGATCCGGATTTCCAGCCGCAAAATCTCTCGCCTCGCCAATCAATGTTCCGGCCACGGCCGGAAAAGCCTTTCGCAGCGCGGCAAAGGAAACGGAAAATCGGCACATGATGGATTCGATCATGCTGGCGCGCGCCCGATCCTCCTCGCTGAGCGCAATGCCGCGCTGCACGGCCAGACCGCCCTCTTCCACCATGCGCTGATATTCGCCGGTGGCAGCGGTGTTCTGCACATAGCCTTGCGGCAATTGCCCGATCGACGATGCACCGAAGCCGATCAGCGCCTCGGCCGCATCCACCGTATAGCCCTGGAAATTGCGCCGCAGCGTGCCATTTGCGGCAGCCTTTGCCATGCTGTCCTGCGGCCTGGCAAAATGATCGATGCCGATGGGTTCGTAACCGGCCTGCGTCAGCAGTGAAGCGGCATGTTGCATCTGCTGAAAGCGCCCGGAAAGATCGGGAAGTGTTGCCTCATCGATCATCGTCTGGTGTTTTTTCATCCACGGCACATGGGCATAGCCGAACAGCGCCAGCCGGTCCGGATCGAGCGACAGAACCTGACGTACGGTGTTTTCCAACGTTTCGAGCGTCTGGTGCGGAAGGCCATAGAGCAGATCGCAATTGACCGAGCGCACACCCCGTGCCCGCATGGCCTCCACCACGGCGCGGGTCTGCTCGAAGGTCTGGATGCGATTGATGGACTGCTGCACCTTCGGATCGAAATCCTGAATGCCAAGGCTTGCCCGTGTCATGCCAATGGCGGCCAACCCGTCATAGCGCGCCTCGTCAAGGTCGTTTGGGTCCATCTCCACGCTGATTTCCACATCATCGGCAAAGGTGAAGGAGGAGCGCAGCTTGGCCATCAGCGCCTCCATATCCTCCGGCTTGAGCATGGTGGGCGAGCCGCCGCCGAAATGCACCGCCGTAACGCGGCTCTCTCGGCTGACCAGACTGCCGATCGTTTCAATTTCCCGGTGAATTGCCAAAAGATAAGTTGCAATAGGATCGTATCGCAACGTATGTTTGGTGTGGCAGGCGCAAAACCAGCACAGCCTGTCGCAATAAGGTATATGGAGATAGAGAGACAGACGATCGCCCTTGCCCAGCATGGAAAGCCACCGCGCATATTTGCCGCAGTCAATGCCGCTGTGAAAATGCGGCGCGGTAGGATAGCTGGTATAGCGAGGAACCGGCGCGGAATATTTTTCCAGAAGGGGCTGGATGTTCATGGGGATTTATCCTCGGGATAACGGCTTTCGGGCGGTCTCTATTGGTCTAATGTCCTAGGCCCGATTTCACTTCCTGACTTTGACTTCGATCAAGTTATGGTAAGGACAGTGAGGTATCTTGACGGGCATCGAAGCAAGAATGGCCTTTCCGCGTGTAGGGTGCGGCCGGGCGTGAACCAGCGGTTACAAACCTGCGTTCGGGGTGGCGGACACTTGGATATGCATAGCAAACGCATCAATCTGGAAGCTGAGGCACCTCAGGTGTGCAAGGGCTGCGAAGCACGGCACGGTGGAGTATGCTCCACGCTTTCCGTCTTGCAATTGATCGAACTCAACCGCCACTCGACGCGCCGCAAGGTTTGCGCCGGTGACGAGGTGATCGGCCAGGGCGAACAGATCGCCGCCTATAGCAACATCCTCAATGGCGTTGTGAAACTGTCGAAGATGATGGCCGATGGCCGCCAGCAGATTGTCGGCCTGCAATTCGCCCCCGATTTCATGGGGCGGCCCTTCTACAAGGAAAGCAGCCTGACGGCGGAAGCGGCAACCGACGCGGAAATCTGCGCCTTTCCCCGCGCCGTGATCGACCGCATTGTGGCCGAGGCCCCGGATTTCGAGCATAAGCTGCACACGCAATCGCTCAAGGAACTGGACGAAGCCCGCGACTGGATGCTGACCCTTGGCCGCAAG
Organism: Allorhizobium undicola ORS 992 = ATCC 700741; assembly: GCF_000621665.1. Classification (GTDB taxonomy): domain Bacteria; phylum Pseudomonadota; class Alphaproteobacteria; order Rhizobiales; family Rhizobiaceae; genus Allorhizobium; species Allorhizobium undicola. Next base: position 69,302 of record NZ_KK211327.1, on the reverse strand, counting down.
ACAGCCCAGGAAAAGGTCGCAAGCTTCCTTTATCTCATCGCCACCCACATCAATCCGCTGGAGAAATTCAGCAAAGCCTTCGATCTGCCGCTATCGCGCGCCGACATCGCCGATTTTCTCGGCCTGACCATCGAAACCGTCAGCCGCCAGATGACCAAGCTCCGCAAGGAAGGCGTCATTGTCATCGAGAACAATCGCCACGTCGTGGTGCCCGATGCCCACCGCCTCAAGGACGCCGCTGGCGTGGATTGATGCGTCTTTCCATCCTCACCTACCCTCATCCGGCCCTTGCCAGCGCCTGCGCGCCGGTGACGCTGTTCGACGAAGAGCTGAAAACCTTTGCGGACGAGCTTTACGCGGCAATGAAAGCCGCCCCCGGCATTGGCATCACAGCCGCGCATGTGGGCGACCTGCGCCGTCTGACAATCATTGAGCTTGCGGAATTTGGCGGCAGGCGCGATTTCGTCAATCCGGTGATCCTTTGCTCCTCCGCCGAAACGATGGAGCACGAGGAAGGAAGCGTTTCCATGCCCGGAATGGTCGAAAAGGTTGTGCGCCCGTCTTCCGTCACGATTCGCTATCAGACCCTGGATGGAACCTTGCGCGAGGAGGAGCTGAAGGGTTTCGCGGCAATCTGCATCCAGCACGAGATCGATCAGCTTGACGGCATTTTCTGGGTGCAACGCCTGTCCCGGCTGAAGCGGGAACGCCTCCTGAAGAAGTGGCGCAAGAGCGCCTGACAGTCCCGTTGAACCAAACCCCTGCCCGCACGTTGTGGCAGCAGTGGTTTGATCCGACAGGGAGATGCAGCATGGCCCACCCCCGCAGCAATCAGGAACTTTCCGGCGAAGAAGAATTTCGTGACCGTCAGGAGCGCGACCTGCGCGACGGATGGCCCTATTCCGACACCCCCGGCGCATCCTCGCAACCGGCGGAAAATCGCGCCTATGGCGATACGCCCGGCAATTTCGACCGCGACACCAATGGCGGCTTCAGTATCGATAGCACAAATGCAGCCGGCGCACAGGAACCCCTCACCGACGGACTTCTGCCTGAAACACAGGGACGCGAAAATGCCGACGAAATGGAAAGCCAGTTGCGCGACCGACTCGACCTGCAACACGAAGCCGAGTTCAACAATGTGGAAATGCACGCCGAAGGCCATATCATGACGCTGACCGGCTCTGTGGACACCAATGAGGAGCGCCACCTTGCCGGACGCATAGCCCTCACCGTTCCCGGCGTGCGCCACGTCATCAACCACATCGAGACGCTGGGCGTAGACACACATCAGCCAGACGAGGAATAGCGTAAGGCGCCGGGCGCCTTCACCGCCAGATCATTGAAGAAAAACAAAAAACCCGGCCGATGGCCGGGTTTTTTTGGTGCGGTCGAGAAGACTCGAACTTCCACGGGTTGCCCCACAGCGACCTCAACGCTGCGCGTCTACCAATTCCGCCACGACCGCATCGTGGTAGTGTTTTGCGCCAACTTGCGTCGGCGAGGAGGCATCTAGCAAATGGATTTGGGCTGCACAAGTGTCGTGTGCAACATTTTTATGAAAACTTCGAAACAGGCGAAGCCAGCCTGTGGATGAACGACCGGAAAGCCCGCAAATCCGGCTATATGCGCTTTTAAAAATATTCAGAGGTTTTTTCGCCTCCCTTGAATTCAGAGGTCATTCCTGCCACTTACCGGAAAAAATTCGCGAAAAACGGCAAGAGCATCGGGAATCGATTCCACAGCCCCTTCGCCCTCGCCGCTGGAAAGGATGAGCGCCATGCTCCGCACCGATCTTCAGGTTGAGATGTTTGCAACACCGGGCTCCCCTCCGGTTCGCTGGCGCATTTCCGATGAGCCGGTTGCCTATCCTGTGGCATTGGCCGCCATGGAGGCCGAGGTTGCCGCCATTGCCGCTGGCGAGGCTGACGAGCTGGTATGGCTGTTGGAACATCCGCCCCTTTACACCGCCGGAACCAGCGCCGATCCGAAAGATCTGGTAGACAAGCAGCGTTTTCCCGTTTTTGCGACCGGGCGGGGCGGCGAATATACCTATCACGGACCGGGCCAGCGCATTGCCTATGTCATGCTGGACCTCAAGCGCCGCCGGCAGGACGTGCGCGCGTATGTGGCCGCGCTGGAAGAGGTGGTTATCCGCACGCTGGACAGCATGAATGTGCGGGGCGAGCGCCGGGAAGATCGGGTGGGCGTATGGGTACGCCGCCCGGAAAAACCGCCCCTGCCGGATGGTTCGGTCAGCGAAGACAAGATCGCCGCACTCGGCATTCGCCTGCGCCGCTGGGTGAGCTTTCACGGCCTGTCCTTGAACGTGGAGCCGGATCTTGGCCATTATGGCGGCATCGTGCCCTGTGGCATCTCCGCCTATGGCGTCACCAGCCTTGCCGATCTTGGCCTTCCCGTCATGATGACCGATGTGGATATTCAGTTGCGGCAGGCGTTTGAAAGCGTCTTCGGCGCCACGGCAAACGAAGCCTGAGCGTCAGCGGCGGTTGCCGCTGCGCTGCTCCATGTCGCGGATGCGCTGGTGAAGGGTTTCTATCATGGCGCCGGTTTCCTCATACATGTTCACAAGCCGCTGCAATTCGCGCCGCATCACGGTCAAGGTGGAAGCGTCACCGCATTGATCCGGTTCGCTTCCAACGCCCGTTGCCAGCCATTCGCCGGTAACGCCCAGAACCCCGGCAACATGGTCGAGACCGGAGGGGTCGGCCTCGCATCGATCTGCTTCCCATGCCTTCAGGCACTGCATCGGCACACCGGCAAGCAGCGAAAGCGTGGCAAGGTCAATGCCCGCCGCATCGCGCGCCGCTGCAAGCCTTCCTCCCGGCGTATCGTCATCAATCTCCAGAAGCCGGTTAAGATCGTAGCGAGCCATAAAGTCCCATCTCCGTATCGGTCGCGCCGCAGCCCGAGCTGCAAGACACTCCACATCATCGCCGCCAAATGCCGGCAGAGACATTCCGTTCCATGGTCAGGAAAATATTTTCCGCGTGCGATGAACCCTACCATTATGGCAAGGGTTGGGCATGGGCATTTGCGGCAGACCGGGAACGCTTCGCGACGCAGGTCTTGCAAAAACGCAAATACAGGCGGGATCGCGTGCGCAGACGCGCCCCGGCATCTTCGCGCCTGCCGTCTTGCCTATTCTGCCGCCTTGGGAAGATCGGGCACCGGCTCAGCGATGGTGATGGCAGGCGGCTCCAGTTCGTAGGAATAGCCTTCAAGCATGGAATAGGCCCGCTCTATCGCCTCGATCTGCGTTTCGGCGGTCTTGATCGCCTCGGCAATGGACTGGACACGCGCCCGGAGCATGGAGCCGAGAACATCGGTTTCCGGGCGACGGCCGATCCTGTCCATATGTTTGCGAATACGGGTGCGATGCCGCTCAAGCTCCAGAATGTGAAAGCGCGCCTTGAGAATATCGTCGGTCAACTTGCGCCGCAAACCGGCGACGGGATCGAAGCTGCCCGGCTCCCGCTCATCCAGAATCATGTCGTTGATAAGCGTTTCCAGAACCATCAGCCCCTTGAGGTCGGCAACGTCGGCCAGTTGCGGATCATAGCCGGTATCGTCATAGACCTTGCGGCGCACCGGATCCTTCAGCAATTCATAAGAGGTGGTGAGCCTGCCGAAATCCTCGGGATCGCCACCCGCATCCGGATGCGCATTTTTCGCCTTGCCGCGGTAGGCCGCCTTGATGGCGGCTTCATCGGCGTCTCGCTCCAGTCCGAGCATGGCGTAGGGATCGATCACAAAAACACCTTTTTACAAGGAAACAAAGGAGATAAACGGCTTTCCTCATGCGGCCAGACAAGAACGGGCCGCCGCAAATCAGCCGCAAGTCTAACGCAAGGCAGGGCGAAAATGTGGAAAGAAAACGCCTATCCCCAGCCCTGTTTTCCACCACCTTCATCCACAGCATGAAAAAGCCGCATTTTCCAGTCGCACAAAGCCTTGCGCTGCTATAAAAGGGCGGCAAATTTCCACGCCGGATATTGTTAGAGAGAGCCATGACGATTGCGAACTCCATCCCGATCACCCCGGAACTGGTTGCCTCCCACGGCCTGAAGCCGGAAGAATATGACCGGATCCTGCACCTGATCGGGCGTGAGCCGACCTTCACCGAACTCGGTATCTTCTCGGCCATGTGGAACGAGCATTGCTCCTACAAATCCTCGAAAAAGTGGCTGCGCACCCTTCCCACCAAGGGGCCGCGCGTCATTCAGGGTCCGGGCGAAAATGCCGGTGTCGTGGACATCGACGATGGCGATTGCGTGGTCTTCAAGATGGAGAGCCATAACCACCCCTCCTATATCGAGCCCTATCAGGGAGCGGCAACCGGCGTTGGCGGCATCCTGCGCGACGTTTTCACCATGGGCGCACGCCCTGTCGCGGCCATGAACGCCCTGCGCTTCGGCGCGCCGGATCACCCCAAGACGAAGCATCTGGTCGCGGGCGTCGTGGCAGGTGTCGGCGGTTACGGCAATTCCTTCGGCGTACCCACCGTGGGCGGCGAGGTGGAATTCGACCCACGCTATAACGGCAACATCCTCGTGAACGCCTTTGCGGCAGGACTTGCCCGTGCGGATGCCATCTTCTACTCCAAGGCAGAAGGCGTTGGCCTTCCCGTCGTCTATCTCGGCGCCAAGACCGGCCGCGACGGCGTGGGCGGCGCAACCATGGCCTCGGCCGAATTTGACGAATCCATCGAGGAAAAGCGTCCCACCGTGCAGGTCGGCGATCCCTTCACCGAAAAATGCCTGCTGGAAGCCTGCCTTGAGCTGATGGCAACGGGTGCCGTCATCGCCATTCAGGATATGGGCGCTGCGGGACTCACCTGTTCTGCCGTTGAAATGGGCGCCAAGGGGGATCTCGGCATCGAGCTTGATCTCGACAAGGTGCCGGTGCGCGAAGAGCGCATGACCGCCTATGAAATGATGCTTTCGGAAAGCCAGGAGCGTATGCTCATGGTGCTGAAGCCGGAAAAGGAAGCGGAAGCCAAGGCCATTTTCGTCAAATGGGGTCTGGATTTCGCCATTGTCGGCAAGACCACCGATGATTTGCGCTTCCGCATCATCCATCAGGGCGTGGAAGTTGCAAATCTGCCCATCAAGGAGCTGGGCGACGAAGCCCCGGAATACGACCGCCCCTGGCGCCAGTCCGATAAGCGCGCGCCGCTGCCTGCCAATCTGGTGGAAGAACCGGCCGATTACCGGGCCGCGGTTCTCACGCTGGTCGGTTCTCCGAACCAGTCCAGCCGCCGCTGGGTTTATGAACAATATGACACGCTGATCCAGGGCAATTCCCTGCAACTGCCGGGCGGCGACGCGGGCGTGATCCGTGTGGAAAACCATCCCTCGAAGGCGCTTGCCTTCTCCTCCGACGTTACGCCGCGCTATGTCGAGGCCGACCCCTTCGAAGGCGGCAAGCAGGCAGTGGCCGAATGCTGGCGCAACATCACCGCCACCGGCGCCGAACCCCTGGCGGCAACCGACAACCTGAACTTCGGCAACCCCGAAAAGCCGGAAATCATGGGCCAGTTCGTGGAAGCCATCAAGGGCATTGGCGAAGCCTGCCGGGCGCTGGATTTCCCGATCGTTTCAGGCAATGTCTCGCTCTACAACGAAACAAATGGCGTTGCCATTCTGCCCACGCCCACCATTGCCGGTGTGGGCCTGCTGCCGGACTGGAAGCGCATGGCAAAGATCGGTTCCGCTCAGGAAGGCGATCACCTGCTGCTGATTGGCACCGACGGCACGCATCTGGGCAGCTCCGTCTATCTGCGTGACGTTCTGGGCCGCACCGATGGCCCGGCGCCAGAGGTTGACCTGCACGCCGAACGCCGCAATGGCGACTTCGTACGCTCTGCCATTCGCAACGGCCAGGTTACGGCTTGCCACGACATTTCATCCGGTGGCCTTGCCTTGGCGCTGGCGGAAATGGCCATGGCCTCGTCCCGAGGTATGGCGGTCAACCTTTCGGAAAGCCGTGGCCCCAGCCACGCCTTGCTTTTCGGTGAAGATCAGGCGCGCTATGTCGTGGCCGTTCCTGCCGATCTGGCAAACTTCGTTTGCGCCAATGCCGAAGGTGCTGGCGTTCCGTTCCGCCGTCTTGGCAAGGTCACGGGCTCGGAGCTTGCCATCGAAGGCGTCTGCACCATTGCGGTTGACGAATTGCGCAAGGCGCATGAATCATGGTTCCCTGAATTCATGGATGGCACGGCCGAAAACCGCGCCGCCGCGGAATGACAGGAGAGGAAGCACAATCATGGCCATGAACCCAGGCGATATTGAAGACATGATCAAGGCCGGCATTCCCGGCGCCAAGGTGGTCATCCGCGATCTGGCAGGCGATGGCGACCATTACGCCGCCGAAGTGGTGGCCGAGGCCTTTCGTGGCAAGACCCGCGTGCAACAGCACCAGATGGTCTACGAGGCCCTGAAGGGCAATATGGGCGGGGTGCTCCATGCGCTCGCCCTGCAAACATCCGTTCCCGAAGCATGATGGACCTTGCCGTATGAGCAACCCGCTTTCCAAATTCATCCGTGATCTCGTGCAGTCGATCCGGGCCGAATTCGCCGAACGGCGCCGCCACAAGCAGGCGCGCCGCCTGCCCGCAGCCAAGGCCGATCAAGCGGCTGAAAAAAAGGTGGTGGTGACGCGCGCCAGCAACCGCAGCAAATCCGCAAGGCAGGCACGGCGCATTACCCGCAATCGCGGCTGAAAGCGTCAATGGCGAGGTGAAGGGCGGTCAATGCATATTTCCGGCTGCGCCGGACGGCCCGATCTTTGCGAAATACCAGACATCGCCTATATAAGGCGTAAAGCAGCGGCCTTGACCCGCATGTGAAAGGAAAAAAACCATGAGCGGTGTACAGGAATTCATCGACAACGAAATCAAGACCAACGACGTTGTGCTGTTCATGAAAGGCACGCCGCAATTTCCGCAATGCGGTTTTTCCGGTCAGGTCGTTCAAATTCTCGATTATGTCGGCGTCGATTACAAGGGTATCAACGTTCTGGCTGATCAGGAAATTCGCCAGGGCATCAAGGATTACTCCAACTGGCCGACCATTCCGCAGCTCTATGTCAAGGGCGAATTCGTCGGCGGCTGCGACATCGTGCGCGAGATGTTCCAGGCAGGCGAACTCCAGAGCCACCTGGAAGAAAAAGGGATTACTACCAGAGGCGCTGCCTGATTTTTTGGGCGACATCACGGTTGTAACCCGTTAAGACTTGGGGGCAACCCTCCCCTAGAAAGCGTCGCGTTGCGGCGCTTTTTGTTGTTCTGGATCTTTCAATGTCTATTTCCCCCGCCACGACGCCGCCCATTCTGAAAGGCATGGGCAAGGCAGAATTCGTCGCCCTGTGCGCCTCGCTGATGGCGCTGAACGCGCTTGCCATCGACATCATGCTGCCAGCGTTGCAACAGATCGGCGAAGCGCTGAATGTCAGCAATGAAAATCACCGGCAGCTTATCGTCACGGCCTATCTTCTCGGTTTCGGCATAGCCCAGCTTTTCTACGGCCCGATTTCCGACAGGTTCGGCAGGCGCATTCCCATGCTGCTCGGCCTCGTCGTTTATGTGATCGGCGCCTTTTGCATTACCGTCACCTCATCCTTCACCATGCTTCTTGCACTGCGCTTCCTGCAAGGCGCAGGCTCTGCCGCAACGCGGGTCATCACCATTTCCATCGTGCGCGATGTTTATGGCGGACGGCAGATGGCCGAGGTCTCATCGCTCATCATGATGGTGTTCATGGTCATCCCCATCATCGCGCCGGGCACGGGGCAGGCCATCATGTTTCTGGGTGAGTGGCACCTGATCTTCCATTTCATCGGCATTGGCGGCATTCTCGTAAGTGGCTGGATGTATTTTCGCCTGCCGGAAACGCTGGATGCGAAAAACATCCGCCTTCTGACGCCTTCGGTGATTTTCGGCGGTTTCAAGATCGTCCTCACCAACCGGCTGGCGCTGTGCTACACGCTGTCCAGCGCCTTTATCTTCGGCTCACTGTTCGGCTTCATCAATTCGGCCCAGCAAATCTATATGGGCATTTACGGGCTCGGCGCATGGTTTCCCGTGGCCTTTGCCGCCGTGGCGTTGCTCATGTCGGTTTCGGCCTTCGTCAATGCCAAATTGGTAACGCAAGTGGGCATTCGCCGCCTTTCGCATGGCTCGCTCATTGGCTTCATTTTCACCACCGGCGTCTGGCTGCTGGTGCAAATTTCGCTGGAACAGCCCATGCCCTTCCTGTTGTTCCTCGGCTTCTTCAGCCTGTCCATGTTCCAGTTTGGCTGGATTGGCTCCAATTTCAATGCGCTGGCCATGGAGCCGCTCGGCCATGTCGCAGGCACGGCCTCTTCCGTTCTGGGCTTCATGGGAACGGTTGGCGGCTCGCTGATTGGCGCAGGGATCGGTCAGGCCTTCGACGGCACGGCAACACCATTGATCTGCGGCTATTTCTTCCTCGGCATCATTGGCCTGTTCTTCGTGCTGATCGCCGAAAACGGCAAGCTCTTCCGTCAGGTCAACGCGCCGGTCCGCTAGAATGCGCGAGCGTCGATTTTTTCAATTGGATCGACGCTCCCACACATGCCCGTGCAGCACGACGGCGGCTCACTGCATAATTCCTTAAATCGGAATCGATTTAAGGTGAAAATTATGCAGCAGATTTAAAGTGTTACAGCGTCCTTCGTGCGTTTGATAAAACGCACGGCGCTGTAAAAAACCTGCTCGCGGCCCTTGACCTTCCCATAATGGGAAGCCCTATCCTGATAGCGAACACGCAGTACAGGACCATGGAGAACCCTATGACCAGCCCCGCCCGCTTGGCTGACACAGCCAGAGCAGACATAGCCATCGATGGCATGAGCTGTGCCTCCTGCGTGCGGCGCGTCGAGAAAGCCATTCTTGCCGCACCCGGCGTCGAGGCGGCTGTGGTCAATCTCGCAACGGAAAAGGCCAGCATCACCCTTGGCGAAGGTGGCAATCTGGACGGCGTGCTGGAAGCAATTTCGAAGGCTGGATATGCGCCGCGCCTGCACCATCGCGAACTGGAAATTGAGGGCATGAGCTGCGCCTCCTGTGTAAGGCGCGTCGAAAAAGCCCTGCGCACAGTGCCCGGCGTTATCAGCGCCAACGTCAATCTCGCGACGGAAAAGGCCAGCCTCAGCACGCTCGAAGGGGTGGAGGACCAGGCCTTGCAAGCCGCCCTTGCAAGCGCGGGTTTTCACCAGCGCGTGGCCCATTCACCGGCTGAGGCCGCAGCGGAGGATCAGCCGGACAGACGCGCGCAGGAAACCCGCCATCTCACTTTGCTAACCGTCACCAGCGCGCTGCTTGCCCTGCCGGTATTCCTTGTCGAAATGGGTGGGCACGTCTCGCCTGCCCTGCATATGTGGGTGATGCACAGTCTGGGCGAAGATGTAAGCTGGCGCCTGCAATTCGTGCTGACGGCGCTGGTCCTGTTCGGGCCGGGCCTGATCTTTTTCCGCCGTGGCATTCCCGCCCTGCTGCATGGCGGCCCGGATATGAATTCGCTGGTGGTGCTGGGCGCCAGCGCCGCCTTCGGCTATTCCGCTGTTGCAACCTTTGCGCCGCAGCTCATGCCCGCTGGCACCGTCCATGTCTATTATGAAGCGGCGGCGGTTATCGTCACGCTGGTTCTGCTGGGCCGGATGCTGGAGAGCCGCGCAAAGGGACGAACCAGCCAGGCCATCAAGCGGCTTGTCAATCTTGCCCCGAAAACGGCCCGCGTCATGCGCGATGGCGAGATGCGCGACGTGGCGATCGGTGAAATTTTCGTGGGCGATCTTATCGACGTGCGCCCCGGCGAAAGGATAGCCGTGGATGGCAGGGTCATCGAGGGCCATTCCTTCATCGACGAATCCATGATGACCGGCGAACCCCTGCCCGTGGAAAAACATCCCGGAAGCAGCGTTACCGGCGGCACGATCAACACCAATGGCGCCTTCCGCTTTCAGGCGGAAAAAGTGGGTGCGGCAACGCTTCTGGCCCAGATTATCCGCATGGTGGAAGATGCGCAGGGCTCGAAACTGCCGGTGCAGGCCATGGTGGATCGCGTAACGGCCTGGTTCGTGCCTGCCGTCATGGCGGCAGCCCTTTTGACGTTTGGCCTGTGGCTGGCATTTGGCCCGACACCCTCGCTGTCCCATGCGCTGGTCAATACGGTGGCGGTTCTCATCATTGCCTGCCCCTGCGCCATGGGGCTTGCCACGCCGACGTCGATCATGGTGGGAACGGGCCGCGCCGCCGAGCTTGGCGTGCTGTTTCGCCGGGGCGAAGCCCTGCAAAGCCTCAAGGATGTCTGCGTGGTCGCTCTCGACAAGACCGGCACACTGACCCGCGGCAAGCCGGAGCTGACGGATTTCATCATGCTCGAGCCGGACAGCACGGTTTCCTCCGGCGCCGGGCTCGACCGGCACGCCTTGCTGCGTCTGGCGGCAAGCCTTGAGGCGCATTCGGAACACCCTGTGGCGACGGCCATAACGGCTGCCGCCAAGGCCGATGGTGCAACGCTCCTGCCCGTCACCGGCTTCCAATCCGAGCCCGGCTTCGGTGTCCGGGGCATAGTGGACAGGCATGAGGTGCTGATCGGCGCCGATCGCGCCATCCGCAAGGCGGGTATCGATCTCGAAACCTTTACAGAGAGAGCAGAAGCACTGGCCGAGCAGGCCCGCACCCCCCTTTACCTCGCCGTGGATGGCAAGGCCTTGGCCCTGCTGGCCGTGGCCGACCCCATCAAGCCGGACTCGGCAGAAGCCATTGCCACCCTGCATGGCATGGGCCTCAAGGTGGCAATGATTACCGGAGACAATCGCCGCACGGCCGAAGCGATCGGCACCATGCTGGAGATCGACCACATCGTGGCGGACGTGCTGCCAGGCGGCAAGGTGGAAGCCATCAACCGGTTGAAGGCCAATGGCACATTGGCGTTCGTGGGCGATGGCGTCAATGACGCCCCGGCCCTTTCGGCTGCCGATGTCGGCATAGCCATCGGCACCGGATCGGACATTGCCATTGAAAGCGCCGACGTGGTGCTGATGGGCGGCGAACTGACCGGCGTTTGCCGCGCAATCGCGCTCAGCCACGCGGTTCTCGCCAATATCCGCCAGAATCTGTTCTGGGCCTTCGGCTATAATATCCTGCTTGTTCCCGTTGCCGCCGGTGCGCTTTATCCCGTCAACGGTACGCTGCTCTCACCGGTGTTTGCCGCCGCGGCCATGGGGCTTTCCAGTGTTTTCGTGCTGACCAACGCGCTGCGGCTGAAAAAGGCCGGCAGTTAGAGCGCCTTTCGATCTGATTCAATCAGATCGGTGCTCTAACATCTTATTTTTGAAGCATAATCTTGTCGATCCTCGTTTCATTCCGGTCGGATTATGCTTTAAAAAAAGACCCCGCCCGGCACAAGGCCGAAACGGGGGACTGGAGGTTGGGAGGTATGAAGTAGCAATGGAGAACGGCGTAAATCAGCCGCGTCCAAGGCCATTTCCTGTCAGCCAAACGTCGATTTTCCGGCAAGGTTCCAGAAAGGATTGTTACTTTTTATTAAGTCGAACAATCTAATTTAGACACACATCCACCCCGACATGCCGTAATCGCTGTGCCCTGTTTGCACTGAGGCGGCATTCTCGGAGGGGTGTAACACCATGGCAAGCATTGTGGAGGATGCCGGTGAGCAAGGTCAGCTTCCGTTTCACCCATTACGACCTGAAGGAATTGCGCGCAGGCGCGATTATCGAGGTCTCTCTCTCGGCGGTAAACAATGTGCGCCTGATGACCGCGACGAATTTCCAGCGCTTCAAGGAGGGGCTGGATTATAAATATGCCGGTGGCGTTGCCAAGAAGGCCCCGGTCAAGCTCGTCATTCCCGAAAGCGCCCATTGGCACCTGATCGTCGATATGGAGGGCCATCACGGATTGGCGGACTCCTCCGTGAAGATGATAGCTCCACCCCTGAAAAAAGCAGGTTGAGAAGCAGGGTAGCTTACCCCCTCTGACGCTCGCGCCTCAGCTTTGTCCACCAGTCCAGCCGTTTGCGGATTTCACGTTCGAACCCACGTTCAGGTGGATCGTAAAAGGTCTGGCGGCCCATTTTTTCCGGGAAATAGTCCTGTCCGGAAAAGGCATCCGGCTGGTCGTGATCGTAAAGATAGCCCTCGCCATAACCCTCGCCTTTCATCAGCTTGGTCGGCGCGTTGAGAATATGCTTGGGCGGCAATAACGACCCGTTTTCCTTTGCCGCCCGCATGGCCGCCTTGTAGGCGGTATAGACCCCGTTGGACTTCGGTGCGGTGGCAAGATAGACGCAGGCCTCAGCCAGCGCCAGCTCCCCCTCCGGCGAGCCCAGATAGTCATAGGCATCCTTTGCGGCGTTACAGATCACCAGCGCCTGCGGATCGGCAAGCCCTATATCCTCCACCGCCATGCGCACCAGTCTGCGGCCGAGATAAAGCGGGTCTTCGCCCGCATCGAACATGCGGCAGAGATAATAAAGCGCGGCATCCGGGTCCGAGCCGCGCACGGCCTTGTGCAGAGCGGAGATGAGATTGTAATGCCCATCCTGCCCCTTGTCGTAAACCGGCGCCCGACGCTGCACAATGCGTGACAGGCCTTGCGTATCGAAAACCTCGCCCGTGCGCGCCGCCCTCCAGACCTCCTCGGCCAGCGTCAGCGCAGCGCGGCCATCGCCATCGGCCATGCGCAGCAGGCTTTGGCGGGCCTCTTCGTCCAGCGGCAGCGGCTTTGCCTCCGCCGTCTCGGCCCGCTGCAACAGCGTTTCAAGGCTCTCGCCATCATGCGGACGGAAGGTCAGCACACGCGCGCGTGACAGCAGAGCGGCGTTCAGCTCGAAGGATGGGTTTTCCGTGGTGGCCCCGACCAGAATGATGGTGCCATCCTCCATGACGGGAAGAAAGCTATCCTGCTGGGCGCGATTGAAGCGATGGATCTCATCCACGAACAGCAGCGTCTGGCGGCCTGCCATGCGCCGGGTGCGGGCCGTCTCGAACACTTTCTTGAGGTCGGCAACGCCGGAAAATATCGCGGAAATCTGCTCGAAAGCCAGTCCCGTCTCGCCGGAAAGCAGCCGCGCCACCGTGGTTTTGCCGGTGCCGGGCGGCCCCCAGAAGATCATGGAGCCGATGGAGTTTGCGGCAATCATGCGCCGCAAGACACCGTCCTCTCCCGTCAGATGCTCTTGCCCCGTCACCTCGGCGAGGGTTTGCGGACGCAAACGGTCGGCCAGCGGCCGCCTCGACGCCATGTCCTCGCTGAGATGCGGAGCAAAGAGATCACTCATCGGAAAATCTGCCTCAGGGTCTGACCGTCACGGTTGATTTCCACCCGCCAGAAATTCGGCTGCGTGCGGGTGATCTTCACCACATCGGCTGTGCTTTCAACAGTCTGGCCGTTGATGGACAGGATGATGTCCTTTGCCTTGAAGCCCAGCCGTTCCGCGACGGAGCCATCGGCCACCTTGGTAATCGCAACGCCCGTGGCATCGGTAGCCATTTGCAGCTCATAGGCAAGCTTTGGCGAAAGATTGCCAACCGTGGTGCCGCTGAAGGGATTTTGCCCGGAAATCACCTGCTCTTCGCGCGGGCGCGTTTCCGGCGCACCGCTGAGGCTGAGGGAGATGTCATGCTCCCGGCCCTCGTCCACCACTGTCAGCGTTACCGGCTTGCCAACGCCGGAGGTTGTCAGGCGGTAGTTCAGCGCATCGGGATGCTCGACCGGAATGCCGTTCACCGCCGTCACCACCTGACCGGCCTTGATCCCGGCCTTGGCGGCCGGACCACCCTCGACGGTCTTGACCACAAGCGCCCCCAGAACCCGCTTGAGGCCCAGCGCTTCGGCCACGTCCGATGTTACAGGCTCGAAAGTCGCACCGACATAAGGTCGCTCGAAATTCTTGGCGCCGCGATCGGCGGCAGCGAGAAAGACCTTTACGAGATTGGCGGGAATGGCGAAGCCCACGCCATTGGAACCGCCACCCTTGGAGAAGATCGCCGTATTGATGCCGATCAGCTCGCCATTCATGTTCATCAGCGCGCCACCGGAATTGCCCGGATTGATGGCGGCATCGGTCTGAATGAAGAAGCCGAAATCGCCCTCTGACACCTGGTTGCGCGCCAGACCGGAGACGATACCGCTCGTCACCGTCTGCCCCACACCGAAGGGGTTGCCGATGGCCAGAACCAGATCACCCACCTCGATCCGGTCGGAATCGGCAATTTTCAGAACAGGCAGGCTTTCCTTCGCGTCGATTTTCAGGACCGCCAGATCCAGCCGCTCGTCCTTGAGCAGCACCTTCACCGGAAATTCGCGGCCATCTGACAGGGCGACCTTGATGTCATCTGCCCCTTCGACCACGTGGTTATTCGTCACCACGGTCCCATTGGATTCCACGATCACGCCAGAGCCTAGAGACGATTGCTTTTCCGTGCGATTGGGAAAGCGCTGTCCGAAAAACTGCTCGAAGAAGGGATCGCCCGCAAAAGGATTGGTGCGCCGCTGCACGATGCGTTCGGCATAGACATTGACCACCGCGCCATGCGTTTCCTTCACCAGCGGCGCAAAGGAGGCCTGCACGTCGGCACGGCTTTGCGGCACGGCGCGACTGTCCTCAGCCACGGCGGGCAGGCTGGACACCAAAGGGCCGGACAGGACGACAAGCGCCAGACAAGCGGACAGGTTCAATTTCAGACCACGCATGAAAACTCCTCTTGCTGTGGTTTTATATGGGCTTACACATGAATTCAGACAAGGAAAATAGACCGATGAGGGGCAAATTGTGGCAATGAACGCCCCACCCACAGCTACAGCGCCGTGCGTTTTGTCAAACGCACGGCGCTGTAGCATTTTAAATCTGCTGCATAATTTCTTAAATCGATTCCGATTTAAGAAATTATGCAGCAGTCATCTGAATCTGAAGTGCGGTTTATTGTCTTTTGGCTGAAGCGATTGACGGACGCGAGGATCTGGTCGGCGGATTTGACCCACTTGTACGGCGTTGGTCTTTCGTTGTGGCTTTGGATGAAGGCGTCGATGTCAGCTTCCAACTCTGCGGTGGAGCGGTGTACACCGCGCTGCAACTGCTTTGGTGTCAACTCCGCGAACCAGCGCTCGACCTGATTGATCCAGAATGCCGACGTTGGCGTGAAATAAACATGCCAGTGCGGACGGCGCGCAAGCCATGCTTTGACTCTCTGAGTCTTGTGTGTCGCGTAGTGTCCATCACCAGATGCACGTCCGGCCCAACGGGCATTTCAGCGTCGATCCGCTTCAGGAAGTCGAGGAATTCGGTTGCCGGTGACGCTTATAGCCATGGCCGATCACCGCGCTGGCGGTAATGTCGAGCGCCGCGAACAGCGATGTAGTGTCTGGATTTGCGATTTCTCATCAACGCAGAGTATGATATCACCCGGTCCGGGGACGACATATAGAGGCCGACGAAGAGCGGATCAGAGGAAAACTTGAACGTTTCGGCACGGTGCGGATGCAGGCCGAATGCGGCCCATATCCGACGGATGGCGGTATGCGACAGTCCGATATCGGCCGCCATCGTCAGATCGGCGCTATAATTAGCGGAAACCGCGGCACTCTCCCATTATTTCAGGACCAGTGCAAAGTGACGGAAAGATCGCTTCTTCAGCGGCATGATATTCGCGTTCAAAGACACGCCTCAAGGACCATCAGACCCGTGAAGCATGTCTTTGATTTAGGGCCGCTTATCCTGCGATATAGGCCTTGATATGTTCGGCTTCCATTTCCACCTCGCGAATACGCTGCTTCACGACGTCGCCGATCGAGATGATGCCGATCAGCTTGCTGTCGCTTTCCACGGGAACGTGGCGGAAGCGCTTGCTGCTCATAAGCTCCATCAACTCATTGACCGTGCTGTCTTCGTTGCAGCGATGGACGTTGGCGGTCATGAACTTGGACACCGGAAGCTCAAGCGCTTGCGCCCCCATGCGGCCGATTGCCGAGGCCAGATCGCGTTCGGTAAAAATCCCGACTATGCGATTTTCCATACCGACCACCACGACAGCACCGATCTTGTTTTGATGCAGCGTTGCGGCGGCCTCCCCCAGCGTCACCGTTGGACCAAGGGTAACGACGTTGCGGCCCTTTTCATCCAGAATCATTCTGACTGTCACAGACATTGCTTCCCTCCTTCAGCAAATCTCCGGCATTCACGAAATCCAGGCAGGCAGGTCCAAGGCGTATTCCAAGGAGAAAGCATCGGCTGCAACTGCCCTCTGCGCCCGCCTCCTTTGCGGGTGCGCGGCGTGTTGTCCTCCAACAACCCGCCGATAACGATAATGTGCCTTTATTTTAGAGAGGATGCAACACGCGCAGATAGAAGCGCGCCGCCTTTTCATATACCGGTCCAGAAAAACGGCAGTCTTATGAGTGGCTTGCGCCACTAGCGCCCGAACGGTCGAAAAGGGCAAAACCCAAAAATCCGATCAGGAAGCCGGCAATATGGACATCCCAGGCAATAGCGCCCGATTCGCCACCCAGAAGATTGATGCCGAAGGCCACAAGACTGTTGAGCAGCAGATAGGCGAACGCGAAGGTGACAACCGTGCGGCGGCGAAGCGATGTAATCACCGTCATACGCGGCACTAGAAAACGCTCCTCCCGAAACCAGGGCTCCCTGAACTCCGCACCCAGCGCAAACCGGCACAGACCACCCATCACCCCGGATATAACACCCGATGCGCCCACCAGCACGGTTTGATCCTGCCAGAACAAGGCCGCGTGAACCGCTGCACCGCCAGCAGCACAAACCAGCCACATCGCCATGAAGCGAAGCAAGCCGATGCGCAGGAAAACCGGCGTACCGAAGGCCGCCAACGCAACGGCATTGAAAAGGTAATGCTGCACATTGCCGTGCAGGAGCGAATAGGTAACGGGCGTCCAGAGCCAGGCGAGATCCTGCTCGGCCAGAGGGAATGTATAGCGCACGGGCAGAAAGCCGAATTCGAGCGTAATCCACTCAGCAATTTCGTCCGAGGTGATCCAGTTCTGAATGGCAAAAATAACCCCCATGAACAGCAGCAGGCTGAGCAATGGTCCGGGAATGTTGAAAACGCGCTCACGTTCGCGCCGTGCCGCCCCCCCCTGAGGGGCCAAAGCCTCGTTCTCGTTCTCGTCCTCTTCGCCTCGGGGCGGCTCCCACTGCCTGTCACTCATATGCGCGCGTTCCTTTATCTGCCAGCAAGGCATAAAACAGGAAACAGACAAAGAGAAGACAACAAAACGCCACTGAGCAATAACAGCAGACTGACGCCGGACGGGTTACGGAGAGACTTGTCACGAATAGAAAACACAGAGCGCTTGACGGGCGTGAAGACCTCTCATTTAATTCAGCAACCTGACGAATGAATATACTCATCACCTTCATGATGGCGTCATGCGCCATGCTTATGCCCGTGCCATTTGCAACCGAGAGGCTTTTTCATGTCATCGTCGCGCCGATTCCGCCTTTTGCCCATGCTTGCCTTTGCCACCGCGCTCACGCCTGCGCTGGCCATTGCCGCAGGCTCGTCCGTCCCGGCCCCGCCTTCCGGCCTTGGGCATGAAGACAGCGCTCCCGCGCCCTCCGGGGTCCCGGCCTATGTCGATACAGGGGCAACCAATCAGCGCGGCATCGCCTGCATGGCCACCCTCGAAACCAATGCCGGTGTGCGGGTCCTGTCGGGCTTCCTCGACCTGTGGACGCCAAGAAGCGCCTTCGTGGATGCCGATCAGGACGCCCCCGAAGCAAATGGCTGCGCAGCCGTTGTCAAATCCGATTGGGATGGCCTGCCCGGCAGCGCTACGGATGGGGTGAAGAAACACCCGGAAATTCACGAGGCCAATATTGCCTATTCCGAAAAGGTGACAGCGGCCCGCACACCGGAACAGGCCCTTGCCGCCTATCTCGATGACCGGCGCAACAAGGCCTACAGCATTACCGACGGCCTTGGTCCATTGACGGAGGCCTGGCGCAAGGGAACGCGCCAGATCACCACGATCACCGACATGGCGCCGGACGCAACGACGGTGAAATACGACGACAAGGGCAATGATCGCGGCGTGGGCTCGAAGGACAATGCCGATCTGGGCAAAGCCGTGGACCTTATGAATGCGACAAGCGAAAACGGTTCGACCGAACCCGCCAAGCGCTTTTACAAATATGCCCGCCCCTTCCGCGCCAGCGACAAGGTGGCCGTGCTGCCGCAGCTGATGCCCGCCAAAAGCTCCAAGCCAGCAGGCGATGGCGGCTTTCCCAGCGGGCACACCGCCGAAGGCTGGCGCAATGCGCTGACCATGGCCTATCTGGTGCCGCAACGTTATCAGGAAATGCTGACGCGCGCGATGTTGATGGGCGAAAACCGCATTCTCGCGGGAATGCATCAGACCTTCGATGTCATTGGCGGTCGGGTTCAGGCCACCGCTGTCGTCGCCTATAATCTCAACCGCTCGGAATATGCCCCGCTGAAAACCGAGGCCTATCAGCAGACGCAAAGCTGGCTGAGCCATGAGACCGGCAGCACGAGCTTTGCCGAGCTTTTCGCCCGCGCCCATCAGGCCATCCCGCAGGACGGCTTTGCAAATTATGCGGCCAACAAGTCGTTTTTCAACCAGCGGCTGACCTATGGCTATCCGCAGATTACCGATGCAAACCTGCCGCCAATCGTGCCGAAGGGCGCGGAAGTGCTACTGGAAACCCGTCTGCCTTATCTGAGCGCGGAACAAAGGCGCGTGGTCTTGAAGACAACCGAAATTGCCTCTGGCTATCCCATTCTCAACGACGCCGAAGGTTGGGGCAGGCTAAACCTCTTTGCCGCCGCCGATGGCTATGGCGCCTTCAACGGCGACGTGACGGTGACGATGGATGCCGGGCTGGGCGGCTACCATGCCGCAGATAGCTGGAAAAACGATATTTCCGGCGCGGGCAGGCTGAAGAAGCTCGGCAGCGGCCTGTTATCGCTGAGCGGCGCAAACAGTTATGGCGGCGGCACACTCATCGCAGGCGGAACGCTTGCAGCACTCTCACCCTCTGCGCTTGGCAAGGGCGACGTCTTCGTCGAAGCCGGAACGCTTCAGGTCAACAGCCCTGCGACCGTTGCGATCGACGGTCAGTTTACGGCCACGAAGGATGCGAATGTCGCCCTGACTGTGACGAAATCCGATCAACCGGCATTGACCATCGCAAAGACCGCCCACATCGCCGATGCGCGCCTCCTCGTACAGATTGCCGCAAATGCCGCCCCCGCCAAAGGCACAGCCATCCGCCTGATCTATGCCGGAACGCTTGAGGGGAAATTTGCCGAGGTGGTCGTTCAGGGCGGCGATGCGGAGATTGCCTATGACAAGACCGGCGTAACGCTCACCTTCAAATAGACCCGGTTGCTGCCTTGGCTGCGATGAAGGAAACCAAAAAAGCCGTCCGGCTGGGCCGGACGGCAAGGTGATAGCCGAATAGATGACGCATGAAGTATCGGCGCCGATAAAAAGGCGTGACACTTCACCTGATCGATGCCGCTCGCAGCCGAGGTCAGTAGCACCGGGCGGCAGGAACAATCACGAGATGCATGTCACAGAGATGTGGAGGCAGCAAGCGACATTCCCCCATAGCGTTAATTGTGCCTTTATTTGCAACCAGAAACGGAGGAAACCCGGTGGAATCTCTCTGTTGGGCAAGGCATTCGCTCCTGCCTTGAAAATCGCCTGAAGGCAGCGCTGCACACGGGGATAAACGCTTTGCGCGCAAAACCTTATCCACAGCTTATCGCGAAAGGCGATTTTCCGGCGCAGTCCACACCATCGGCAACAATGCTTGAAAACATATATTTTTCATTTCTTTACAGAAATGACTCGAGCACTGAAATACCCACCCGGCACCAAAGGCGGGTCAAGACGGAACACATTGGCGGCGCAACCCACAACCCTCTATTAAGACATGTTCTCTAATATATGGTGAGGGTCATTTTATTAAGAAGCATGTCATGTATTCCTTTCAACCTTCGCACTCCACAGCACCGGCGAGACGGCATGTTCAGCGCGCCTTCCAGCGCGTTGCGGTGCGGCTTGAAGGTCGGCTGATGCTTCCCACGCATGACGAATATGCCTGTGTGACCATGGACATGTCGCCCGGCGACGTGCGCTTTCTCTGCGCTGCCCGGCCAGTCGCAGGCCAACGCATCATCGCCTATCTCGAGCATGTCGGACGCATAGAAGGGAGCGTGGTGAAATGCACCGAGGACGGCTTTGTCATTTCTATCACCGCCACAGACCGCAAGCGGGAAAAGCTGGCCGCGCAACTGACCTGGCTTGCCAACAAGCATGAGCTGGGCTTGCCCGAGGACCGTCGTCACGACCGCCTCACGCCACGCAAGACCCAGACCGAAATACATCTGGAAGACGGCCGCAGCTATGCCTGCCGCATCATGGACCTTTCCCTGTCAGGGGCAGCAATCACCGTGGACGTCCGGCCCAATCTTGGCGCCCCCGTTCGGCTTGGCAATATGCGCGGCCGGGTGGTGCGCCACTTTCTGGAAGGCGTGGCTATCGAGTTCAGCACGCTGCAATCGCGCGATGCATTGAGCGAGTTTCTCTAGAGCCTTTCCCTGTTTCATGGAAACAGGGAAAGGCTCTAACTGTTTGTTTTTACGCATTTCCGGACGGAAAACCGGTTTCCACTTTTCCTGAAAATGCTCTAAGATTTTTCAAGTGCAATAAAAAACCCGGCATCTCTGCCGGGTTTTGAGCTTTTATGGCCTGCCGCAAACGCCTCAGCTCTGCGCCTGACGGGCTTCCGACGTAGCGATGAATGCCTTTCGGGTCGCTTCATCGCGGCTGTAGATGTCGTCGTAATAGCGCACCGCACCATCCTTGTCGGGCCATGCTGTGAAATAGGAAACATAGACCGGGAATTTCTGCGGCACCTGCACAGCACGGTTCTGGCCGGAGGCAATCTGCTGGTTGATGTCGTCAACCGTCGTTCCCATGACGGCAGCGGCCATCACGCGCGGCTCCGCCAAGCGCACGCAACCATGGCTGAGCGCGCGCATGTCGCGCTTGAAAAAGCTCTTGGCGGGGGTATCGTGCATATAGATGGCATGGGCATTCGGGAAGAGGATCTTCAGATCACCCAGCGCGTTGTCGCTGCTTGGCGGCTGACGCACATCCACATCGGGATTTGCGTTCCAGTCGAGCTGCGAGGAGTTAACCTTGCGGCCCTTGTAGCTCACCTCGTAACCAAGCCTGTCCAGATAGCTTGGATCCTGCCGCAGTTTCGGCATGAATTCGTTGACGATGATCGAGCGCGGCACGCCCCAGTAAGGGTTGAACTCAACCGTCTGGATCATGTTCTGGAAGAAGAACGTCTGGTGCTGCGGCGCACCCACAACAACGCGCATGGCCAATTGCTGCTGGCGATCATTGATGTAATAGGCCTCGAAGGCAGGCTGGTTGATGAAGACGTAACGCGGCCCCAGATCGTTGGGCAGCCAGCGCAGCTGCTCCATGGCAATCACCAGTTTTTCGATCTTCTCCGCATTGGAATGGCCCACCATGGTGCGGATCGTGGCATTGCCGATCACGCCATCGGCCTTGAGGCCCCGCTCCTTCTGATAGCCTTCCACCAGCGCCACCAGTTCAGGCGTATAGTCCAGGCCGCCGGTATAATTGGTCAGGGTCAGGGCGTGTTCGGTCTTCAGCGAATCGCTGCCAAATGCCTTGACGCCAGCAATGATATTCGGCAGTTCCGGGCTGGAGCCGCCGGGCTTCAGCAAGGTGTTCGGCTTGATGCGCACCGGCGCCTGCTGCTGCTGACGATCTTCGCTCAACAGGCGCTGCAACTCGGTCTTGAGCGCGGCAAATTGCGGGTTCGCCGGATCACGTCCGCGTAGATAGGCAGCGACATCCGGGCTGGTGCGCAAAAGATCCAGCACGGGTTGCAGGTTGACGGCCTTGCGCTTGAAATCGTGATAACCGGAGATCTTGTTGGGATCCAACCGTCCGCGCGTCGTATCCTGCACATAGGTCAGAAGCTTGGCGGAGAGATCAAGCTCCACCTTCATCAGCGCCTTGCGGCGTGCGTCGGCATCCATGCCATCCAACCCGTCCGGCACCTTGACCGCGTAGTCGCCAGGCTCAAGCCCAACGGCTTCGGCACCGGCCAGCGCTTCCATCGCCTGACGGCCCTTGTCGCTCACCCCGGCATCGCTGACCCAGATCGGCGCGCCCTTATTGTTGTAATAGGCCTCAACCGCCTGGGCCACGTCCGGCACGGCAAAAACCTGCACCTGCGACATGGCCAGTTGCGCCTGCGCAATATCATGATCGGCGCCAAACACGGCAATGGGCGTGGCCGGTGCGGTGATGGCAATCAGCCGGGGCTTTTCTGCCTTGTAGGTATAGTATTTCGGAGCATCCACTTTTTGCAGCGGCTCAGGATCGGCCAGCTGCTGGGGCGGAATGACTTCCTGCGGTGGCGGCTGGCGCTTCTGCGCGGCAGGCCCGCCGCGCAGCAGTTCCATCAGCGTGGTTGCCATGACAGGCTGGGTGCCTGCGCCCACCAGCGTTACGCCCGCAAGAAGGGCTGCCACGCAAGCCCGGTGAAGTCGAGAATTTTGCAACTGCTTCCCCATTCAGAAACACGTTCGGCAGAGACGGAATGTCCGCCATCTTTTGCCGGTTTCCTTAATGCGCTTCGCCCCATGATGGCAATGCACATTTCAGGCCTATATTGTCTCAAGGCGTTATCGAAAGGCCCGATTCACGGGCCTGCACATGGTTAACGCCTTTGAAAGTTTAAGGGTGCAACACCTTAATAAAAAGTAAGCAAAGGCCACAAAGCCATCACGCCTGGATGACATAATCGCGAGCGCGAAAGGCTTTGCGAGCGCAGCAAATACATGTATGGAAAACTCATATTTTTAAAATATCCGGCCCGCGCCCTTTTTCGTGGGCCGCGCCGCAGGAGGAACAGGCAGACATGACCGCGACCCGCACCGAAACCGATACCTTTGGCCCGATTGACGTTGCCAGCGACCGTTACTGGGGTGCGCAGGCTCAGCGTTCGCTCGGTAATTTCAAGATCGGCTGGGAAAAGCAGCCCCTGCCGGTGGTGCGTGCGCTTGGCATCGTCAAGCAGGCGGCGGCGCGCGCCAACATGGCGCTGGGTGTGCTGGATCCCGCATTGGGCGAGGCTATCATAAGGGCTGCGCAGGAGGTGATCGAGGGCAAGCTCAACGACCATTTCCCGCTGGTGGTCTGGCAGACCGGTTCCGGCACGCAATCCAACATGAACACCAATGAGGTCATCTCAAACCGCGCAATTGAAATGCTGGGCGGCGTGATGGGCTCCAAGAAGCCCGTTCACCCCAATGATCACGTGAACATGAGCCAGTCCTCCAACGACACCTATCCTACCGCCATGCATATCGCGGCGGCGGAACATGTGGTGCATCACCTCATTCCGGGCCTGAAGCACCTGCACGAAGCCCTTGATGCCAAGGCGAAAGCCTTTGCCCATATCATCAAGATCGGCCGCACCCACACGCAGGATGCAACGCCGCTTACGCTGGGGCAGGAATTCTCCGGCTATGCCGCGCAGGTGGCCTCCGCCATCAAGCGCATCGAACTCACCCTGCCCGGCCTCTACGAGCTGGCGCAGGGCGGCACCGCCGTCGGCACGGGCCTCAATGCGCCGGTCGGCTTTGCCGAAAAAGTGGCGGAAGAAATCTCAAAGATCACCGGCCTGCCCTTCGTAACGGCTCCCAACAAATTTGAAGCGCTTGCCGCCCATGACGCCATGGTCTTTGCCCATGGCGCCATCAATGCCGCCGCCGCCGCCTGCTTCAAGATCGCCAACGATATCCGCTTCCTCGGCTCCGGCCCGCGCGCCGGCCTTGGCGAACTGGCGCTGCCGGAAAACGAACCCGGCTCCTCCATCATGCCCGGCAAGGTCAACCCGACCCAGTCGGAAGCCATGACGCAGGTCTGCGCCCATATCTTCGGCAATCAGGCAGCCATTACCTTTGCGGGCAGCCAGGGGCATTTCGAGCTGAACGTCTTCAACCCGATGATGGCCTATAATTTCCTGCAATCCTCGCAATTGCTGGGCGACGCCGCCGTCTCCTTCACGGATAATTGCGTGGTCGGCATCGAGGCCCGCGAGGACAATATCAAAAAGGGCGTCGAAAATTCGCTGATGCTGGTGACGGCCCTGAACAGCAAGCTCGGCTACGACATCTGCGCCAAGATCGCCAAGACCGCCCACAAGAACGGCACGACGCTGCGCGAGGAAGCCGTGGGCGGCGGCTATCTGACCAATGAAGAGTTCGACCAGTATGTGCGGCCGGAACTGATGATCGGCCCCAAGTGAGGTAAAGCGGCGCAAATGTTGCGCCGCAAACTCCAGTTTAGAATCATTTGCAAACTCTCCGTCGCGGGACTAACGAAAACCGGAATGCACTCCCTTCCGGCATGAAAGGTCCCGCGATGGCTGATGATCTCTTTCCTCTCGGCAAAGACACGACTCCTTACCGCAAGCTCACCTCGGATTACGTCTCGGTCGAGACGTTCAAGGGTCAGGAAATCCTGAGCGTCGATCCTGAGGGCCTGCGGCTTCTGGCCGAGACCGCGCTCTCCGATATCAACCATCTGCTGCGTCCCGGCCATCTCAAGCAATTGGCCTCCATTCTGGAAGACCCAGAAGCGACCGACAATGACCGCTTCGTGGCCTATGACCTCCTGAAAAACGCCAATATTGCCGCAGGTGGCGTGTTGCCCATGTGCCAGGACACCGGCACGGCCATCGTCATGGGCAAGAAGGGTCGCCGGGTCTGGACCGAAGGCGGCGATTACGAAGCGCTGGCCAAGGGTGTGCGCGATGCTTACGAGAAGCGCAACTTGCGCTATTCGCAGCTCGCGCCCCTGAAGATGTTCGAGGAAAAGAACACCAGGACCAACCTGCCCGCCCAGATCGACCTCTATGAAGAGGGCGAGGACGCCTACAAGTTTCTGTTCATGGCCAAGGGCGGCGGCTCGGCCAACAAGACCTTCCTCTATCAGGGCACGCCGTCGCTTCTGACCCATGATCGGATGATCGATTTTCTCAAGGACAAGATCCTCTCGCTCGGCACGGCGGCCTGTCCCCCCTATCATCTGGCCATCGTCATCGGCGGGCTTTCGGCGGAAATGAACCTGAAGACGGTAAAGCTCGCCTCCGCCCGCTATCTGGACGACCTGCCGACCGAAGGTTCGGAATCCGGCCACGCTTTCCGCGATCTGGAGATGGAGCAGGAAATCCACAAGCTCACCCAGTCGCTCGGCGTCGGCGCGCAGTTCGGCGGCAAGTATTTCTGTCATGACGTGCGCGTCATCCGCCTGCCCCGGCACGGCGCATCCCTGCCGATCGGTCTTGGTGTCTCCTGTTCCGCCGACCGTCAGGCCAAGGGAAAGATCACCCGCGACGGCATTTTCATCGAGCAGCTTGAAACCGATCCGTCGAAATACATGCCGGAAATCGACGAGAGCGCTCTTTCTTCTTCTATGGTGAAGATCGATCTGAACCAGCCGATGAGCGCCATTCTGGCCGAGCTGACAAAGCATCCGGTCAAGACACGCCTTTCGCTTACCGGCACGATCATCGTGGCGCGCGACCTTGCCCATGCCAAGATCCGCGAGCGGCTGGAAAAGGGCGAAGGAATGCCCGACTACATGAAAAACCATCCAGTCTATTACGCTGGCCCCGCCAAGACGCCGGAAGGCTTCGCCTCCGGCTCCTTCGGGCCGACAACGGCTGGACGCATGGACAGCTATGTCGATCAGTTCCAGTCCTTCGGCGGCTCCATGGTCATGCTGGCCAAGGGCAACCGCTCGCGGGCCGTGCGCGAGGCCTGCAAAGCCCATGGCGGCTTCTATCTCGGCTCCATCGGCGGCCCGGCAGCGCGTCTTGCGCAGGATTGCATCAAAAAGGTCGAGATGCTGGAATATCCCGAACTGGGCATGGAAGCGGTTTGGAAGATCGAGGTCGAGGACTTCCCGGCCTTCATCGTCACCGACGACAAGGGCAATGACTTCTTCCAGGAATTCAACCTGAGCTAAAAACGACCATCTTCGCGGGGGATTTACCCATGCGATACTTCCGTTTGGAGCGCCGCGCGTCTCGCAGGATGCGCGGCGCTTTCGTGTAAGATACGAGTTTGTTTACCATATATGCCGAAGTTGCTTTCCTTTTCCAGGATAAACCCTGAATAGAATTCAAACATACGTCATGTTCGTAAATTCAAATCATCTGCTCGTTGCAGTGCTTCCGCATATAAAAGCAATGATTTGTATAAACAATTAGTGATTTTTTTTACAGGCAGGCAATGAGCTTAAACCTTTCGATACTTGTTTTCTGTAAATGGCATTAAGACATATGATGACGAGGTTGGAACCCAGCATGAGCCCGGCACCACCGCCGAAAGCGCCAACTGCTGACATTGCCGCGCAGATCGCTTTTGCCATGCGCTCGATGGGGGTGGCGCCTATTCCGCGGAACTACGAGCTGTTTTACGAGGCCTATATCGGCTCCAATCCGGCGCTGACCCGCCGTTTGAACAGCCTTGGCAGCCGCGCAGGACAGGAAGAGCTGGACCAGATCGCCGCAGAATTCAACCTGCACGGTTCCGAACGCATCATCGAAAGCGCCCATTCGCGCATGACCGCCGAACTCGAAGGCCTGCTGCTTCTGCTGCGCCGGGAGCAGGACTCGCTTTTGAGCTATAACCGCATTCTCGGCGAGACCTATGAGCGCATCGATGCCAAGAACCACTCCAGTGCCGATCTTATTCGTAACGCCATTACCATCCTCACTCGTGCGACCGGCGACACGATGGCGCAAGGCGAGGAAATGGTCGAAAATGTCAGTCGAAAATCCCAGGAAATGGACGCGGTCCGGCGTGAACTCGACGAGTATAAACGCATCGCCAACACCGATTCGCTCACTCGTCTGGCCAATCGGCGCGCATTCGATGAAAGGATAGCCTCGCTATTCGGCTTTCCCACCAGCCTGCCGAGCACGGCTCTGATCCTCATCGACATCGATCATTTCAAAAAGATCAATGACAGCTTCGGCCACCCGGTCGGCGACAAGATTCTGGCAACGGTTGCCGGCGTTATCCGCATGAACGTGCCAGCGGAAACCTTCGTTGCACGCACCGGCGGCGAGGAGTTTGCGATTATCATCGAAGGCATTGCGCAGGCGGATGCCTATGGGCTTTGCGAGCGCATTCGCACAAGTCTGGAGCAGACGCCATTCCGCAATTCACGAACCGGCTTGAATTATGGTCCGGTCACGGTCTCACTCGGCCTGGCCATGGCTGGCGCCTGTGAAGACGCCACGGAGCTTTACAGCCGAAGCGATCTTGCCCTCTACTGTTCAAAGAATGCCGGGCGCAATTGCACCCGTCTGTTCGAGGCGGGAATGCAAAAGGAATTCAACAAGAGCTGGCTGATCTACAAGCGGTAAACACAGGAGCATTGCCCATGGGGCACACCTGCTCACGGATGTTTCAGTCCCGCGCAAGCCCCTTCTCGGCAAGCTCTCGCTCATAGGCGGCAAACTTTTCTGCGCCCTGTTCCCCCAATTCACGAAGATAGGTCCAGGTGAAAATGCCGCTATCGTGACCATCGTCGAAGACGAGGCGCACGGCGTAATTGCCCGTGGCAATGGCATTGCGGATCGTGACATTTCGCTTGCCGGGCACGGTTTTTTTCTGCCCCGGCCCATGGCCCTGCACCTCGGCGGAAGGGGAAAGCACGCGCAACATTTCTGCGGGCAAACCATAGGCCTTGCCGTCATCAAAACGAATGGTCAGCAGGCGGCGATCTTCCGATATGCGAATTTCCGTTGGCCAGACGTCCGGCATTCAAGGCTCCTGTTCCTTCCCTGTTCGGGGGTATAGCTCCTGACCTGCAAATGCAATGGATTTCCGCTGGATACTCCCCACGTTAGAGCGCTGATGCGACGCCCGAAGATTGCGCCGACAAAAATGCGACCGCTTTCCTTCCAGTTCAAGGCAATATGAGAGGCTTTCCTTGACGGATGCCAGATGCCCCGCCAAATAGGATGGGTACATCAGGAGGTTTATGTGAATATTGCGCCCGGCATACTGGCCAATGTCCTGCCTGCCCCGGCAGATGGCAATTCCATGATCGATCCGTTCGGCCGCGCCGTCACCTATCTGCGGGTCTCGGTGACGGACCGTTGCGATTTTCGATGCACCTATTGCATGGCGGAAAACATGACCTTTCTGCCGAAGAAAGATCTGCTGACTCTGGAAGAGCTGGACAGGCTCTGTTCCGCCTTCATTGCCAAGGGTGTGCGCAAACTGAGACTGACAGGCGGCGAACCGCTGGTGCGAAAGAACATCATGTTTCTCATCCAGTCCTTGTCGCGGCATCTGGAAACCGGCGCATTGGAGGAACTGACCCTCACCACCAACGGCTCGCAACTGGCCCGCCATGCACAAGATCTCGCGCGTGCCGGGGTCAGGCGTATCAACGTATCCATCGATACGCTCGATGCGGAAAAATTCCGCAAGATTACCCGTTGGGGCGAGCTGGCCCGCGTGATGGAAGGCATTGAGGCGGCCCTTGCAGCAGGCATACGCATCAAGCTGAATGCCGTTGCGCTGAAGGACTTCAACGAGGACGAGATCGTCGATCTGATGCGGTTTGCGCATGGGCGTAGCATGGAGTTGACACTGATCGAAACCATGCCGATGGGCGAGGTGGAAGAAGATCGCACGGATCGCTATCTGCCGCTTACCACGGTTCGGGCCGATCTTTCCCGCCAGTTTACGCTAACCGATCTTCCTGACCGTACGGGTGGCCCCGCACGTTACGTGAGGGTGGAGGAAACCGGCGGCAGACTTGGCTTCATTACGCCGCTGACCCATAATTTCTGCGAGAGCTGCAATCGCGTCCGGCTGACCTGCACCGGCACGCTCTATATGTGCCTTGGCCAAAACGACGCCGCCGACCTGCGCGGCGCGCTGAGAGCCAGCGAAGACGACACATTGCTGGCGCGCGCCATTGACGAGGCAATTACCCGCAAGCCGAAGGGCCATGATTTCATCATCGACCGCACAACCAGCCGGCCGGCTGTTTCGCGCCATATGAGCGTAACTGGCGGATAATCATTGTCACCAGCAGAGCATTTCCAGCAAAAACCGATTTCGGTTCAACGCATTGTGAAGTAGTCTCACGACTCTGGTTTACAGTCTGAACGGACGGGCCTGAATGGACAGGATGTGTGGCATCCTGTCTCGGGAGACATGCGTGAACGGTTTCAACAACAGGAAGGGCGCGCTGTTCATGGCATCAGCCATGGCGGGCTTTACCATCAACGATGCCATGACGAAAATGCTGACAACATCGCTCAGCGTCGGCCAGATCATGTTCGTTCGCGGCGGACTGGCCTGCCTGATGATCTACGCGCTGATGCGCGTTCAAGGTATCGGCCTTAGCCTGGCACCGCTGCGCAACGGGCTGGTCAGCACGCGCGTGCTTTGCGAAATGCTGTCTTCCGTTGCCTATCTCACCGCCCTTTCTCTCATTCCACTGGCCAATGCATCGGCCATTCTGCAATCCCTGCCGCTTGCCGTAACCTTCGGGGCGGCGATTTTCTTTCGCGAGCCGGTTGGCTGGCGCCGCTGGCTTGCCATTTTCGCAGGGTTTGTCGGGGTCATGATCATCATCAAGCCGGGAGCGGAAGGCTTTACCGCACCGGCACTTTACGTGGTCGCCTGTGTCTTTCTTGCCGCCACGCGCGATCTCGTCACCAGCCGTATCCACGTTGCCACGCCCTCCATTGTCGTGACCCTGCTGACGGCCATCGGCAACACGGTTGCGGGCGCGGCCATCATTCCCTTCCAGGGCGGCTGGCAGAGCATAGAACCGCAAGTTCTCGCCCTGCTCGTCGCGGCGGCAGCGCTGATGTTCATCGGCTATCAATCAATCATTCTTGCCATGCGCTCGGGCGAAATTTCCTTTATTGCGCCGTTTCGTTATTCGGGGCTGCTCTGGGCCATCGCGCTTGGCTACATTCTATTCGGCGAAGTGCCGGACGCAACCATGACACTGGGCATGGTCATCATCGTCGCCTCCGGCCTCTACATGTTCAGCCGTGAGCGCAAGCGCCGCCGCGAGGCACGCAGGGCATGAGCGGACCTCCTTTTCCGGCTGTTGTTCTCGCAGGCGGGCTTTCTCGCCGCATGGGCGCAAACAAGGCGGAGGTATTGCTTGCGGGCAAACCGCTGCTTGCCCATGTGCTGGCACGGCTTGGCCCCCAAGCGGAAGAGATTGCCATCAACAGCAATGATCCTTGCGACAGTATGGGCTATGCCCGTATTGCCGATCCCCTGCCCGACCGTCCCGGTCCGTTGGCGGGCATTGCCGCAGCCATGACCTTTGCAGAAACCCGCGCCAGCCATGTGCTGACGGTGCCGGTGGATTCGCCCTTCATCCCGAAAGATCTTGGCAGGCGTCTTGGCGCGGCACTGGAAACCCTTCACGCGGCCGCCGCCACGGGACATGCTCCAGCCCCTCATCAGGCGATTGCGATTGCTTCCTCGTCCAACCGTCTGCATCCAGTGATCGCATTCTGGCCCACCAGCCTCCGGCATGAGCTGGTAAGCTGGCTTGCCGAGGGAAAGAGCCGCAAAGTGATGGACTTTCTCGAAGGCCGGAGCATTGTGACGGTCGAGTTTCCGCCGTTCGAAACACCGTCCGGCTCGTTCGACCCCTTCTTCAACGTCAACACCCCGCAGGATCTCGCCGCAGCCGAGGCCTTTCTGGCAACAGGATCATGAGCAGACAGCAAGCCGTTTTCGGGATTTCGGGCTGGAAAAATTCCGGCAAGACAGGGCTTACCGAAAGACTGGTCGCAGCTTTTACCGCGCGCGGTCTTGTCGTTTCCACCGTCAAGCACGCCCATCACGACGTGGATGTGGACAAGCCCGGCGCAGACAGCCACCGGCACCGGCAGGCAGGCGCAAGGGAGGTCGCATTGGTTTCCGCACAGCGCATGGCAATCATGCGGGAGTTGCGCGGCGAGCCGGAACCTTCCCTTTCAGACATTCTTGACCGGCTTGCGCCATGCGATCTAGTACTGGTTGAGGGCTATAAGCGCGACCCGATACCCAAGATCGAAACGCGACGCCTTGAGGCAAAGCGGCAGAGCCCGCTTGCGCCCGACGATCCGCATATTCTCGCAATTGCCGCCGATCACGCCGTTGCCGCTTGCAGCCTGCCCGTCTTCGATCTGGACGACACAGATGCAATTGCCGACTTCATCGAGAAAGCGGTCCTGTCACCCCGGACATGACAAAGCCCCGGATTGCGGCCGGGGCTTTTACAGCGCCGTGCGTTTATCAAACGCACAAAGGACGCTGTAAGGCTTCATAGTACACGACGCTGAGGAATTTGGCGTGGCCTACCCCCCTCTGCCTTGCCAGGCATCTCCCCCTCAAGGGGGGAGATTGCAATACGGACAAAGCGCCAT
>NZ_KK211327.1:0-37683 GCF_000621665.1 Allorhizobium undicola ORS 992 = ATCC 700741 | reverse complement strand
GCCTTGATCTTGCCGATCTCCCCCCTTGAGGGGGAGATGTCCGGCAGGACAGAGGGGGGTAAGCCACACGCAAAACCGTAGCGTCGTGTACTGTGGTAAGGCTTTAAATCTGCTATATTAGGCAGTAGGCAATTCTTGCTTTCAGCCTGGTTCCTGAGCAAAGCGGCTTCCAGGTTCGCGGAAAACCGCACGTCGCCCGGTGATCGGACAATCACCGGGCGACGTGTTTGTTATTGCTGCTGCTGCGAGGTTTCAACCGGGCGGACCAGCGGCGTGATGCGCCTTATGGTTACGCGGCGATTTTCCTGTGCGGCATTATAGGTCATGACCTTGAGGAACTGTTCGCCATAGCCCTGCGTGACCATGTTTTCCGGGGGAATTCCGTAAACCTGGGTCAGGATATTGGCCACGGCTTCCGCACGGCGGTCGGAAAGAACAAGGTTCGATTCCGCCGAGCCCACCGCATCCGTATGGCCTTCGATCATGAAGGTTTCCGCCGGGTTCTTCTGCAACACCTTGTTGATGCCATCGGCAATGTGCTTCAGCGTTCCTGCCTGGTTCATCGTCACTTCGGCGCTGCCGGTCGGGAAGGTGATCGTGTCGAGGTCAACGCGGCGCATCTTGTCGCGGATACGGGCAGAGTTGCGCACTTCATCGATCGTATAAACCCGCTCGACAGGCTCCACCGGAGGCTGTTCGAAGAAGTTGTAATAATCGCGCTGCGGCTCGCTGGCCACATCGACGATATACTGGTTCAGCGGCACGCGCAGGCGCATGGGCGGCAATTCAGCGCCCGGATCACGATAAACATAGGGCTGCGTGTCCTTGGCGTAGTAGAGATCGGGCGAGAAGAACAGCACGTAATCCTGCCCGTTCGCATCCACGCGAGAGCGCTGGATCAGCTGACCGTAACGGTTGCGAAGCGTTACGATGCGGTCGCCATTTTCCTTGAACACGGTGACGCGCACGCGGCCATTGCCCACATCTTCATAGACCGGCGGGCGGCCATATTCGGCGAAGCGGCGATTGTCGTCGCTGCGAACCACGATCTGGCCGCCGTAATCCATCACGGTGCGGTCGTCGTCGAAGCGGCGCTCGACGCGGACATCCTCGGGATAATCATAGGTCGGCGGCGCCTGAAGACGGCGACCTTCGAAGCGGTCGATCCGCTCGGAACGCCAGTCGTCGCGGCGGTCGCCCCAATACTGGCTCTGAGCCTGAGCATCGCTGTCCGGCACCACATATTCGCGGTCGTTATCGCGGCGCAGACGGCGCAGCTGGTCATCGCTAAGACCACGCCGCCAGTTATTGTCCTTGTCGCTATCGAGAACCGGCGCCCCGCGATCGACGGGAAGGATGATGGTTTCATCCGAATCCTGCGGACGGTCTGCAAGGCGCTTCAGGCGTTGAATATCCTGCGGCGTCAATTGCGGCTGGTTTTCCTGGAATTTCGGCGTCACGGCCTCTTCGATCCGCTTGGGATCGGCAGGCTTGCCGGGTTGACGGGGATCGCCCGGACGCTGACCTTGCGGATCCTGCGTTGCCGTCAAAGGCGGCAAAATAGGCTTTTGCGGACGACCGCCATTGCCAAGATCGCCCTGCTGCTGTTGCTGGCGCGGATCAGCGGGACGCTGCTGGTTCTGCTGGTTCTGGCCTTGCGGCTGCCCCGGAGGCAGAGGCTTCACGGGCTGGCCCGGAGGCACGGGCTTGCCGGTCTGGTCAGGCTGCGGACGCTGGCCGTTCGGGCTTTCCTGCTGCTG
Source organism: Allorhizobium undicola ORS 992 = ATCC 700741 (assembly GCF_000621665.1). Taxonomy (GTDB): domain Bacteria; phylum Pseudomonadota; class Alphaproteobacteria; order Rhizobiales; family Rhizobiaceae; genus Allorhizobium; species Allorhizobium undicola. The sequence continues at coordinate 35,923 of NZ_KK211327.1, read as the reverse complement.
GCCTTGCGGGTTTGCCGTCGGCTGTTCTGCTTGCGGGCGATTGCTGCCGGGGGCAGTCGGCGTGGGCTTGCCATCGGGCTGCGGCTTGCCGGCCTGCGGCTGGCCGACCGGAGGGCGCTGCTGCTGGTCGGGGGCTGCACCAGGGCGCTCAGCGTCGTTGACCGGCGGCTGGGCAGGCTTGCCCTGCGGCTTCTGCTGAGGTTGCTGCTGCGGCTGCTGGCCGGTGGGCGCTGCATTCTCCGCAGGCACCTTCGGCTGCGCGGCGGGCTGCTTTTCCCCGGCAGGCTGCTGGGCGGCAGGCTGCTGCGCCGGATTGGCAGCGGGCTGGTTTTCCGGTTTTTTGCGCGGATCGGCTGGCTTTTGCGGCTGTGAAGGCTCGTCCTGCGAAGCGGCGGGGGCAGCTTTTCGGTTATCCGCCGGTTTTTCCGGGCGGGCCTGCTGGGGCGCGGTCTCGCCAGGCGGCTGCATCTGCTGCCGCTTCTGCTGCTGCGGCGCTTCCTCCGTTGCGCCAGACTGGGCAGGCTTCTGCTGCTGGCGCTGCGCAGGCGGCTGGGGCGCCTCACCCTGTGGCTGGGACTGGGGCTGCTGACGCTTCTGCTGCGGTTCCGCCTGCGGCTCGGGCTGGCGCTTCTGCTGCTGCGGCTCTGCCTGAGGCTGGCGCTGCTGCGGTTCGGCCTGTGGCTGGCGCTTCTGCTGCGGTTCGGCCTGCGGTTCGGGCTGGCGGCGCTGGGGCTGGGCGCCCTCACCGGCATCATGACCCTGACCCTTTTCGGCAGGCTTCTGGCCGCCTTCCTTCTGCCCGCCTTCCTTCTGGCGCCGCTTCATCAGCTCTTCGGGCGAAAGTTGCTCTTCCGCCTGTGCAAGCTGCACACCGCCGACGCGGGCAAGATCCAGGCCGTCCTGCGTGGTCAGCATGGTACTGGAATCAAGCGCCAGCCTTTTTCCCTGACCTGCTTCCGCAACAGATGCCGCAAGCGAAGTATCGGCGAAAAACGGCATGGATGACGTTGCAAGAGTTGCAACCGCCACCAGTATAGGGCCTGAGATTTTCATCTGTCCTGCCATAAATCTTCCTCGGTATGGTTAAAGTGTCGCATGATATTCAACTTTTCATTCGACACAGAGACTCGGGTTACACGCCGAATCATCGGCAAGAAAATGGCGCAACTGGAATGAACCGCATCTGAATGCATTCTTCATTTTGGGGAAGGTCGCGAAAGCGCATGAGTTTCCATGTTGCAATTTCCGTGAAAACGGAAAAACTGCCCTAACGTTCCACCATTGCCCCAAAGATGGTCGGTTCGAGGCCGGACAGAACATAATCCCGGCACCAACAGAGAGGATCACATGCGTATCTCCCCCCGTTTCATGGCCGCCGCATCGCTGGCCGTCCTTTCGCTCTTCGCAGGCAGCGCCCTTGCTGAAGAAAAACTCGTCATCGGTACGGAAGGCGCTTATCCGCCCTTCAACAATCTCGAGGCCGACGGCAGCCTGACCGGCTTCGACATCGATATTGCCAAGGCGCTCTGCACCGAAATGAAAGTGACCTGCACCTTCGTCACCAATGACTGGGACGGCATCATTCCCGCCCTTCAGGCAAAGAAGTTCGACGCCATCATCGCCTCCATGTCCATTACGCCGGAACGCCAGCAGAAGGTGGACTTCTCGAAGAAGTACTACAACACCCCGCCCGCCATTGCCGTGCCGAAGGATTCGCCGATCAAGAGCGTCGATGACCTCAAGGGCAAGATCATCGGCGCGCAGACCTCCACCAGCCACGCCAACTACGCCGAAAAGCACATGCCGAAATCCGAGCTGAAGGTTTATCCGACGGCTGACGAATACAAGCTGGACATCTCCAACGGCCGCGTCGATGCCGTCATCGACGACATCGTGGTGCTGACGCAATGGGTAAAGAGCGATGCGGGCGCCTGCTGCAAGATCCTGACGCCGCTGCCGATCGACAAGGAAATCAACGGTGAGGGTGCGGGCATTGCCGTGCGCAAGGGAGAAACCGCCCTTGCCGACCGCTTCACCAAGGCCATTGCCGCCATTCGCGCCAACGGCACCTATCAGAAGATCAATGCCAAATATTTCGACTTCGACGTCTATGGCGGCGAAGACAAGTAAAGTCGCCGCACGGGCCTTTTGACTTTACGACTCTGCGGCAGGATGCTTCATGCCTGCCGCATCAGATCCTGCCCGGCGCCAGCCCGCCGGGTGCTTCCATCACCAATAATGGCTTTCCCGACCGTATCGGGTAAAACAAGAAGCGGTATCAACACCGTTCAGGGGATAAGATTGCATGGGCGGGTTGTTCTCCGCGCTTGAAGGTATCTGGGCCTTCATTTCCTATTATTTCGATCCGTTTTGCGGGCCGCTCGGCATTTTCTCGCTGCTCGGCGGCAGCGGCCTCTTGTCCTGCGGCGCAACCGGCTGGGGCGATGAGGTGGCGTTTGGCTTCAAGGTCACGGTATCGCTGGCGGCGGCAACGCTGCCGGTCGGGCTTTTCCTCGGCTTCCTGATCGCGCTTGCCACGCAAAGCGAGGAGGCCGTGCTGCGCCGCGCCGCTGGCATTTATACAACCATCTTCCGGGGTCTGCCGGAACTGCTGACGCTGTTCATCGTCTATTACGGCCTGCAAATCCTGCTGCAATATCTGCTTTCGCTGGCAGGTTTCGAGGAACGCATCGAAATCAATGCCTTCGTGGCGGGCATGGTGGCGCTTTCGGTGGTCTTTTCCTCCTATTGCTCGGAAGTGCTGCAATCGGCCTTCAAGGCCATTCCGCGCGGCCAGTATGAGGCGGGCTATGCCATTGGTCTCTCACATGGCCGCACGATGATTTTCGTGATCCTGCCGCAGCTCATCCGCATCGCCCTGCCCGGCATCGTCAATCTGTGGATGAACCTTTTGAAGGATACGGCGCTGGTATCCGTGGTGGGGCTAAGCGACATCATGCGCCAGACCGGCATTGCCGCCCGTGTCACCAAGGACGCCTTTTTCTTCTATGGCCTTGCCTGCGGGCTCTATCTGGTTCTGGCCGTGCTTTCCTCCATTGCGGTGGGACAGATCGAGAAGCGCACCAAGCTGGCGGAGACAAGACATTGACCATTTCCACACAACTCATCGCCGCCCGGCCCGCACCGCCGCAAGCCAGGAAGCCCGTAACGGCAGGCCGCATGATCGGCACCGCCATGATGGTGCTGTGGATTGCGCTGGGGCTTGGCATGATCGCCCTGATGATCGGTAATTGGGACCAGGAAAAATTCCTGCGCTACGGCCCGCGCTATCTGGAAGGGCTCTGGACAACGCTTTGCATCGTCAGCCTCTCCATTCTGTTCGGCGCGCTTCTTTCCGTTCCACTGGCCATGGGCCGGATGTCAAAAAACCGCCTCGCAGCCGCCCTCAGCTATGTCTATGTCTATGTGTTTCGCGGTACACCGCTTCTGGCGCAGCTTTTCCTGATTTACTACGGGATCGGCAGCCTGCGCCCCGTGCTGGAAACGGTGGGGCTGTGGTGGTTTTTCCGTGACGCCTGGTATTGCGGCATTCTGGCGCTGACCCTGAATACGGCAGCCTATCAGGCCGAGATCCTGCGTGGCGCAATCTCAAGCGTGCCGCGCGGTCAGCGTGAGGGGGCAGCCGCGCTTGGCGTGCCGAAAAGCGTAACCTTCCGCAAGATCATCATGCCGCAAGCCCTCATCGTTGCGCTGCGGCCCTATGGCAACGAAATCATTCTGATGATCAAGGGCTCGGCTGTCGTATCCATCGTCACCGTCCTCGACCTGATGGGCGAGACACGCTACGCCTTTTCGCGCACCTTCGACTACCAGACCTACCTGTGGGCGGCGATTTTCTATCTGGCAATCGTGGAAATGCTGCGTCACGGCTGGGCTGCCATCGAAAGACGGCTGACGCGGCATCTGCGCCGGTGATCGGGTTGGCAGCACTCAATCCATTATACTGCTAACACTCTGATTAATTGAGACAAAACCGCAAATACGCCTTCGCGGTTAAGCCTTGGTTAAGCATCCCTTGCAAAGCTTTCATGACGGGACGGCAACGTGGAAAGGCCGGACCCGAAAACGGGAACTTATGCGAGGAATGCCATGAATGCAGAAATGGAAATGATGCTGAAAGGCTATGGTCTCACCACGGCGCATATTCTTTACCGCCTGCCAGACCACCCTGCCCTGCTGCAAACCTATGTCTGGCAGCATTACGATCTGGCGCCGGATTTTCCGGAGATGCGCGGCTTTCTGAAATTCTGGGAGGAAAAGCTCGAAGGGCCGCTGCACTCGGTGCGCTATGTCCACCGGAAACTGATTGCCGCCAATGAATGGCGCGCCCTGAAGGGGGAATTCATTCTGCATTAGAGCATTTTCAGGAAAAGCGGAAGCCGGTTTTCCGTCTGAAAATGCGTAAAAACAGATAGTTAGAGCGTCGGCGCCCTTTGCGCGTCCCGCGGTTGCCAAAGCTTCGATGAGCAGGTACAGCCTGCGAGCTGAAAGTGGTGCGGTTCAAGCCGCACCCGACATGCTCCGGGCATGACGAAGGGCAGACAGGCGTCTGCCGGATCGGCATGGCTGGCTGGCCCTGTGGAGACGAGAATGGCGAAAATCGACGAGGAAAAGCTGGCCGAGGCCTATAACCGGGCCTTGGCGCTGGAAAAATCCGGCGAGATCGACGCTGCGGTCGCGGCCTATCACGAATGTCTGGAGATCGATCCGGACGATCACGGCGGCGCGTCCGTGCGTATCGCCTCGCTTGGCCGGGGCGATGCCCCGGCGCGCGCGCCCGATGCCTATGTGGAAACGCTTTTTGACCAACATGCCGAGAGCTTCGAGGATATTCTGGTCGAGCAGCTTGGCTATGCGGTTCCCATGCTGCTGCGCCAGCGGCTTCAGGCGTTGCAGCTTGGCCCCTTCAAGCGGATGCTGGATCTGGGCTGCGGCACCGGCCTTACCGGCGGTGCATTGCGCGACATGGCCGAAGATGTGACCGGCATAGACATCTCGGAAAACATGGTCGAAATTGCCCATGAAAAGGATCTCTACGAGACGCTTTTCGTGGCCGAAGTCGAGGATTTCCTTGAAGACAACGACGAAGAGCCCTTCGACCTGATGACCGCAACCGATGTGCTGCCTTATCTCGGCGCGCTGGAAGCGCTGTTTTTCGGCGCGGCGGAAAACATGACGCCAGGCGGGATCTTTGCCTTCTCCTCCGAAACCATGGGCGAAGCGGTTCCCTACAAGGTCGGGCCGCACCAGCGATATGTTCACGCGGAGAGCTATATTCGCGAGCGTTTGAACGCCACCGGCTTCGACATCGTGGAAATTACCAACATCAACGTGCGAATGCAGGATGGCGACCCTTCACCGGGACATCTCGTCATCGCCCGGCTGCGCGGCTGAATACGCATCATCCGGGAGCAGTGAAACGAGAGCGACCAGGGTTATGCTCTCATCGGAGGCTTTAATGGCAAGAGTGGCATTTATCGGACTGGGCGTCATGGGCTATCCCATGGCCGGGCACTTGAAGGTCAAGGGCGGCCATGACGTGACGGTTTATAACCGCACCACCGCCAAGGCGGAACAATGGGTACAGCAATTCGGCGGCGCCCTTGGCCGCACGCCCGCCGAAGCCGCAGCGCAGGCGGATTTCGTCTTTACCTGCGTTGGCAATGACGACGATCTGCGCGCTGTCACCACCGGGCCGGACGGTGTTCTTGCCAGTATGAAGGCCGGCGCCGTACTGATTGACAACACCACCGCCTCTGCGGACGTGGCCCGCGAGCTTTATGCTGCGGCAAAGGCTCAAGGCTGCGATTTTCTCGATGCTCCGGTTTCCGGTGGGCAGGCGGGCGCGGAAAACGGCGCTCTGACCGTCATGGCCGGAGGCGATCCCGACGTTTTCGGCAAGGCGCGACCGATCATCGATGCCTATGCCCGCATGGTGGGGCTGATGGGGCCTGTCGGCTCCGGTCAGTTGACCAAGATGATGAACCAGATTTGCATTGCGGGCATTGTTCAGGGGCTGGCAGAGGCTGTGCATTTCGGCAAGCAGGCCGGTCTCGACATCGAAAAGGTGGTGGACGTCATTTCCAAAGGGGCCGCTGGCTCCTGGCAGATGGAAAACCGCCACAAGACCATGGCGCAGGGTAAATACGACTTCGGCTTTGCCGTGGACTGGATGCGCAAGGATCTGGGCATCGTGCTGGCCGAGGCGAAAACCAATGGCGCCAGCCTGCCGCTGACCGCCCTTGTCGATCAGTTCTATGCCGATGTGCAGAAAATGGGCGGGAGCCGCTGGGATACGTCATCCCTGCTGGCCCGCCTCGAAAAATAAAAGTCAGACGCTGGCGAGGATTACTCCTCGCCAGCCTTCTGGTTATCCAGCACCATGTAATCCAGCGGAAGCTCGGTGGTGTATTTGATCTGCTCCATGGCGAAGGCCGAGGACACATCACGAATTTCGATCTTCGCGATCATCCGCTTGTAGAACGCATCATAGGCGGCAATATCCGGCACCACCACGCGCAGCAGATAATCGACATCGCCGCTCATGCGATAGAATTCCACCACTTCGGGAAATTCTGAAACCACTTCGGAAAAGCGCTTCAGCCACTCGATGGAATGGCTGCTGGTGCGAATCGACACGAAAACCGTGACCTTGGTATTGACCTTGGCAGGATCCAGCAGCGCCACGCGGCGCTTTATGACGCCATCCTCTTCCATCTTCTGGATACGCCGCCAGCAGGGCGTCGTGGAAAGACCGACCTTTTTCGCAAGATCGGCAACGGCAAGAGTGGAATCCTCCTGCAATATACGAAGAATTTTTCTGTCCAGACGATCCATTGCAGCCCCATCGGAATTTTTTTCCGGTATAGCGCAATTATCGCCACATGAAAGCAAAATGCTTTCATGTTCCAAGACGATCCACTTCCTTTTTCAGCCATGGCAGCAATTCTGCCGCAAACCATGGATTTTTCCTGAGCCAGCCGCTGTTGCGCCAGCTTGGATGCGGCAGCGGCAATGTCGGAATGGCACAGAAGCCCGGCTCAACATAATCCCGCCAATGGGCCACCGTTTCAGCCATGCCGGACCTGCGGGCCGCACCCAGATGCCAGGCCTGCGCATAACTGCCGATGGCCACCACCAGCTTCACCTGCGGCAAAAGCGCCATCAAGGCGCTGCGCCACGCAGGCGCACATTCGCGCCGCGGCGGAAGATCGTGGCCCTGCGCATTATAGCCGGGAAAACAAAAACCCATGGGCAGGATCGCAAAACGCCGGGGAGAGTAGAAAGCCTCCCGGTCCACGCCCAGCCACTCGCGCAACCTGTCGCCGGACGCATCGTTGAAAGGGATGCCGGTTTCATGCACCCGCTTGCCGGGCGCCTGCCCTGCCAGCAAAATCGGCGCATGGATGGAAAGCTGCACCACCGGCCGGGGATGATGCGGCAAAACCTTCCCTTGCTTCGCATTTTTAGACGGAAAGCCGGTTCCCACCTTTCCTGGAAATGCTGCGCCTTCTTCTGTTATCGCATTTCCGGACGGAAAGCCGGTTCCCACCTTTCCTGGAAATGCTTGTAACCGACACAGATCACATGCCGCGATCTTCCGGCAAAGCGCGTCCAGCGCTCTTTCCCTTTCCGTCATTGGTGATGCTCAATTCTTTTCCGGACGGGTGATTTCACTGCGCGGATGCAGCCTGCGCCACTCTTCCGGGCGCTCGAAACTGCCAGACCACAAGCCTGCCTTGCGCTGCATGGCATCCTTTTCCTCCGCCGCATAGGCACCGGCACTGAGGCCAAGTCCTGCCCGCACCATATCCGCCCCGACATCCCGCCCGGCGGCATCGCATGTCACCACCACGCGCTGCAAGTCATCCACGTCAACCTGACGGCAGACCACCCCGGCCTGCGCCATGAGAGACTGCAACTCTGCCCGCGCCAGCGCGCCGCAAGGCCAGGGCATGGCATTGTCGCGACGGCAGCGCTGGCCAAGCTCGGGCGCATCATAGCCCTTCATGCGCAACCTTGCGCCACGGGTCAGCAGCGTTTCGCCATCGGCGGCGATAAAGGGACCAGCAAAAACCACTTGTGAACGGTTCAGAAAAAGGACAGCCGCGCCCGCAAGAAGGGCAAGCACGATTACGGCGGCAACGATTGACCATTTCGGCAATGTCACAATCCAGCCCTTTTTCATAACAGGATGTTTGCGAAAGTGGCAAACAAAGCGTTTCCAGAAAGGTAGTCTTAACACTTCATGGCTAGTCTGAGGCCGTTCGCGGAAAATTTGCAACCATCATGGGATACGGCATCTCCAGCTCGGCAGACAAGAATATTGTCGATTTAACACGCGGTTCCCGTAACAAGGCAACCGCAAAGGCCATTCGCGCGACAAGAGAACGTCTGCAATCCGGCCATGGTGGCCAACCCGCCTTTGAAAAAGACCTGCTTGCCCTGCATATTCAGGCCTCCCTGCAAAATGCCGGGGTCACGCCGTTTCTGGTCATCATCGCTGCCGGCCTTTCCCTCTACGTCACGAAAAACACTATTCATTATGGCTGGGCACTGCTGACGCTGACGGTTCATGCGTTGAACATGCTGCTCGTCTTGCAGGCGCGAAAAAAGCTTTCGGCTTCTCACCATCCCGAGCGCTGGCGCAGCGCCCTTCTGGCGGGGCAGATGGCCACCGGCTGCTGCTGGTCGGCATTCGTCCTCATCCAATGCCAGCTTTGCGGCCCCATGGCGGAAACCTACCTCAAGGGCAGCATCCTGCTGGTCACGCTCTGCGTGACGGCCATGAATACGCTGATGCTGCGGCAGGCCGTGCTGTTTGGCTTCCTGCCCGCGGCCGTGGCGCTGGGCAGCCGTGCCGTTATCAGCCACCGCATGGAAGATATGGTGCTGGCGGCCACCTTCGCAACCTGCGTTCTCTTCTTCATCTATCTCGGCGGGCGCCTTTACGCTTCCAATCTCAAGCTGCTATCCTTCCAGAGCGAAAAGGACGACCTGATTGCCGAACTGGAAGTGGCAAAGTCGCTGTCGGATGAAGCACGCCGCCGTGCGGAAGAGGCAAATATGGCCAAGTCCCGCTTCCTCGCCTCCATGTCGCACGAATTGCGCACGCCGCTGAACGCGATTCTCGGCTTTTCGGAGGTCATGGCCGGCGAGGTGCTGGGCCCGCTCAACAATCCCCTCTACAAGGAATATTCTGGCGATATTCACCGCTCCGGCCAGCATCTGCTCAATCTCATCAACGAGATACTCGATCTCTCCCGCATCGAGGCGGGAAAATACGACCTTTCCGAGGAATCCGTTTCCCTTCTGGAGATCGCGGAAGATTGCGTGGGCATGGTTCAGTTGCGCGCCAAATCAAAGGGAATCACGATCTTCCAGCAATTCGAGCCAAACCTGCCGCCCGTCTGGGCTGATGAAAAGGGCATGAGGCAGGTGATTCTCAATCTCCTTTCAAACGCCGTGAAATTTACCAGCCAGGGCGGCGAAGTGCGCGTGCGGGTTGGCTGGACTGCCGGAGGTGGCCAATACATCGCCATCAAGGATAACGGCCCCGGCATACCGGAGGAAGAGATCCCCGTTGTGCTATCGGCCTTCGGTCAAGGCTCAATCGCCATCAAAAGTGCTGAACAGGGCACCGGCCTCGGACTGCCTATCGTGCAGGCCATCCTTGCCAAGCATGGCGGGGATTTCAAGCTGAAGTCCAAGTTGCGCGAAGGCACGGAGGTCATCGCCATCCTGCCCGCCAAACGCATTCTGCAAAGCCTGCCTGCCGTTCAGGAAACGCGGGCTGTCCCGCCACGCCGCCGTTATTTCGCCTGATCGGCGCGCTCGCGCCTGCGTTGACGCCAGCGGCCCCATTTGAGCGCCACGCAACGCCGAAAGCGGCGCACGCCATGCAAATCATGGGAAAGAACGATAACGCCGAGCGGCACCATCCAGAAGCCGAGAACAGGCAGAAAACCCAGCACCCCACCAAGAATGAGCAGGCTTCCAACAGCAATCCTGCCGGTGCGCGAACGTGGGAAGGGCAATTCAACCCGGCCCAACACCAACTTTCCCGATGCCCTATCCAGATGATATTTCGAAGCTTTTTCTGCCAAATGCCGGATCTTCCACGCTTGATGATCAAAAGTTTTCAACAGGCATGACATGGGAAACAGGGGAAAAGAAAACAAGGCTGAAGTTTTTTTCAAAAAGGGGCTTGGCAAACGCGGCAAGGGTGAGTAGAAGCCCACTCACCGACGCGGACGGCAACGGAAACAAACCGAACCGGACCGCATCATTCCCTGGTAGCTCAGCGGTAGAGCATTCGACTGTTAATCGACAGGTCGCCGGTTCGAATCCGGCCCGGGGAGCCATTTTCAAGGCCTGCGCAGAGCGCAGGCCTTTTTCTTTTCTGCATCTGTTTCCAAACAGATGTCCCTCCCGCAACCCCTCGTTCACTTTTCGCTGCTATCACGCTGCAAGTCGGCTGATTTTGACATTTGCTACGCTTTTTCTGCGGCCCGGCATCCGGGTTCACGAATTATTCCTTATGGATTGTTCTGGCGGCTACCGCCACGGGCAAGTCCTGCGTGCCAGACGTCATAACGCCCCGATCGAACAGCGATGGGCCGTTTTACGGCTCCGGAACGATAGAACAAGAATGGACTGAACATGTGGCTACAGCTTCACGATGGTGATGGTTTTCCGTTTTTCGTGAATATGCACAATGTCGTGGATTTTCGCTGGTTCGAGCGGGAAAAATACACCTGCCTCATTACCACCGCGCCCGTGGCGGAAAAGCTGCATCGGCTTTACGCGCGTGAAAGCGCCACGGAAATCATGCAGATGATTGCGGGTGAACAGAAACGCCAGCCGCGCAACGGCTAGCGCATTTTCAGGAAAAGTGTAGTCACGGCTTTCCGTCCGGAAATGCGGGAAACAAGAAGTAAAGCAATTCAGGTGAACCCGTGTTCACCTAAATTGCTCTAGGTATATAAGCTTGAGCGGGCCGGCACGAAAAAGCCCCGGCCTTGCGGACCGGGGCGTGAAGGTTCGACAAAAAGAGCGATCCATCAATCGTCGGTGATGGTATATTCGCCAAGCTCGCACAGGTTCTGTTCGTCCTCCAGAACCTCGCCATCCTTGAATTCCATGCGCATGTCGTAGTCGCAAACCCGGCGGCCATCGGCAATTGTCAGGGTAATCTTCTCGCCCGGGTTGAGGACCTGATTGCCGAACACGTCCTCTTCCCAGTCATCCACCCCCACGGGCGAGGTAAAGAAGCGGATCAGAACGCCGCTGCTTTTATTGACCAGCTTGAATTTGAGATCCTCGGCATGGCCTTGCGACGCAAGGAACAGCAGTGGCAGGGCTAAACAGGAAAGGCGCTTCAGTGTCATCAAAATCCCCCTTGGTAGACTGGACCTGCATCTCTTCTAAACCGCTTCGGCACAAGAACCATTTCGGGGCATAGTCGCCATTTTGCCAAGGCGGTGAAGCGACAGTTACCCATTTCGATCAAGCACGCCCTTCCCTCACCAGCCCGCCGCGCCATATCGGCATGATCCATTCGCCCCTTATCGCCGTATCGAACCGGTGTTCTTCGACGGCTCGGCAACGGTTAGGACTTTCCATGCCTGATACTTCTCCCACGATCCTCTGGTTTCGCAAGGATTTGCGACTTTCCGACAATCATGCCCTGGCCTCGGCGGCAGAGCGGGGAGCCCCGGTCATTCCTGTATTCATTCTGGAGGAAGACGCCGATGCCGCCCCGCTTGGCGCGGCTCAGGCATGGTGGCTTCACCACTCGCTCGCAGCGCTGGGCAAGGCGCTTGAAAAACGCGGCAGCCGCCTGATTCTGCGGCGCGGCAAGGCGGCAGAGACGATCCGCGGGCTCATCGCCGAGACGGGCGCGGGCGCACTTCGCTGGAACCGTCGCTATGAACCTGCCAATCTGTCCCGCGATGCGCAATTGAAGGAACAATTGCGCGGTGAAGGCTTGAGCATCGAAAGCTTTGGTGGCCAGTTGCTGCACGAGCCATCGAAGCTCACCACCAAGGCTGGCGGTCCGTTCAGGGTCTATACGCCCTTCTGGAAGGCCGTGGATGCCGGTGGCGACCCAAAAGCGCCGGTGGATGCGCCAGCCTCGCTTCCCGCGCCTGCGGCCTGGCCTGAAAGCGATGCTTTGCAAAGCTGGGGTCTCCTGCCCCGCAAGCCGGATTGGGCAAGCAGCTTTCACGATGTCTGGACACCCGGAGAAGAGGGCGCGCGTCAAAAGCTGCGCAATTTCATTGACAATGGCTTGAACGGCTATCGCCACGGGCGGGATTTTCCCGCCGGGGAAAATGTTTCCATGCTTTCCCCGCATCTGGCCCTGGGTGAAATCTCTCCGGCCCAGGTGTGGCACGCAACGATCGGGCTTGCCGACAGCATTCCCGCCGAAGATTACGTGCATTTTCGCAAGGAACTGGTCTGGCGGGATTTTTCCTATCATCTGCTCTTTCATTTTCCCGATCTTGCCAGCCGCAACTGGAACGATCGCTTCGACCATTTTCCGTGGCACGCCAATGCGCAAGGCCTCAAGGCGTGGAAACGGGGCAAAACCGGCTACCCCATCGTGGATGCCGCCATGCGCCAGCTTTGGCAGCATGGCTATATGCACAACCGCTTGCGCATGATTGCCGCCTCTTTTCTCATCAAGGATCTGATGGTGGACTGGCGCGAGGGAGAGGCATGGTTTCGCGATACGCTGGTGGATGCCGATCCGGCCTCCAACGCGGCAAGCTGGCAATGGGTGGCCGGATCCGGCGCCGATGCAGCGCCATTTTTCCGTATTTTCAATCCGATCACCCAGGGAGAGAAATTCGATCCGCAAGGCGTCTTCGTTCGCCGCTTCGTGCCGGAGCTTGCCGAACTGCCAGACGAATTTATCCACAAGCCCTTTGAGGCGCCGCCGCATGTGCTGAAGAAAGCGGGCATAAAACTGGGCGAGACCTACCCCAAACCCGTTATCGACCACAAAATCGCCCGCGATGCAGCACTTCGAGCCTATCAGGAGATCAGCGGAAAAGACTGAACCGCCTCAAAGGAGCAGGTTTTTCCATACAATCGAAGGCTGAGGAAAACGCATTTCTTGCCATGGGTGGCTTGTGGACGGAAAAGACGGGTTCTATCTTTCCGGAAAAAGAAAGCACATCCATGGCATTTCACAGTTCCGCACTCGACGTCATCGGCAATACGCCGCTTATCCGGCTCAAGGCCGCTTCCGAAGCCACCGGCTGCACCATTCTCGGCAAGGCGGAATTTCTCAATCCCGGGCAATCCGTCAAGGATCGCGCCGCCCTCTATATCATTCGCGATGCCGAACGGCGCGGCCTGCTGCGGCCGGGCGGCGTGATCGTCGAGGGCACGGCAGGCAATACCGGCATTGGGCTTACGGTGGTAGCCAAGGCGCTGGGCTATCGCACCGTTATCGTCATTCCGGAAACGCAGAGCCAGGAAAAGAAGGATGCCCTGCGACTTTTGGGGGCCGAACTGGTGGAGGTGCCGGCCGTTCCCTACAAGAACCCCAATAATTACGTGAAGCTTTCCGGCAGGCTGGCGGCGCAGCTGGCCAAGACCGAATCGAATGGCGCCATCTGGGCCAACCAGTTCGACAACACCGCCAACCGCGACGCCCATGTCGAAACCACGGCCCGCGAGATTTACGAACAGACCGGCGGTGCCGTGGATGGCTTCATTTGCGCCGTCGGTTCCGGTGGCACGCTGGCGGGAACCGCCCTTGGCCTCAAGGCCAGAAAGCCGGAGGTCAAAATCGGCATTGCCGATCCGCAAGGGGCCGCACTCTATGAGTTCTACACGAGTGGCGAGCTGAAATCTTCCGGCTCATCGATTACCGAGGGCATTGGCCAAGGGCGTATCACCGCCAATCTGGAAGGTTTCACGCCTGATTTTGCCTACCAGATTCCCGATGCGGAAGCCTTGCCGATCATTTTCGACCTTGTCGAGCGGGAGGGGCTTTGCCTTGGCGGCTCGTCCGGCATCAACATTGCCGGCGCAATTCGTCTCGCCCGCGATCTTGGCCCCGGCCACACCATCGTGACCATTTTGTGCGACTACGGCAATCGCTATCAGTCCAAACTTTTCAATCCGGCCTTTCTCAAGGAAAAGGGGCTTCCTCAGCCCGCCTGGCTGGAACGCAAGGCCGATCTGTCAATTCCCTACGAACAGGTATGATTTTATGACGACACTGCCTCTCTATCGTGATGACTTTTATCTTTCGACAGCGGAGGCAGTTGTCACTGCCATACATGAAGACGGCGCCATTGCGCTGGACCAGACCTGTTTTTATGCCGCGTCGGGCGGCCAGCCCGGCGATACCGGCTTTCTGGAGCGGGCGGACGGCAGCCGCATAGAGCTTGGCGAAACCCGCCATGGCGCAGACAAATCCGTCATTCTGCATCATCCCCTACCCGACCAGCCCGTCCCGCAGCTGGGCGAAAAGCTGGTGCTGCATGTAAACTGGCCGCGCCGTTACAAATTGATGCGGATGCACACCGCCTGTCATTTGCTGTCCGTCGTCTGCTCCTATCCGATCACCGGCGCTTCCGTTGGCGAAGAGGAAAGCCGGATCGACTTCGACATGTCGGAAACCATAGACAAGGACGCCGTGACGGCCGATCTCATGCGTCTCGTCAACGAAAATCACCCTGTCTATGTCAGCTGGATTACCGACGAGGATCTGGCTTCCAACCCCGGCATCGTCAAGAGCAAGAATGTGCGCCCGCCAATGGGTTTGGGTCGCGTTAGCCTTGTTTGCATCGGCGAGAATTCCGCCGTTGACAGCCAGCCCTGCGGCGGCACACATGTTTCTGAAACGCAGGAGGTGGGAGCGATTCACATCGCCAAGATCGAAAAGAAAGGCAAGGAAAACCGGCGCTTCCGCATTCGCTTCGGTACGCCGGAATAACCGCCCGTCCTCCCCTCTTATACCAGGGCTCGAAGATGCTAACGCATCCCCGCCTTGAAGGAATTTCGAATATCTCAATTGCGTCAGTCGCTTGCGATATTCGAAAAGGGAATACCAAGCGTCATTTTCAATGACCCTTGGTATTATCCTGCGCATGAAACATCTGCCGGGGCAATGCCGCACAAGGATCGCGGCCGGCCTCCTGCCATGACAGCGAAAGTGAGAGAAGCATGTCTGCGGAAAGAAGCCGTTTCGTAGTGTCTGCTGAATGGGTGCAAAAACAGCTCGGCGCGCCGCAATTCAGGATCGTTGACGCCTCTTGGTATTTGCCGTCGCATAATCGCAATGGCGCGGAGGAATATGCGCGCGGCCACATTCCCGGTGCCGTCTTCTTCGATCAGGACCAGATTGCCGATCACTCCACGGGCCTGCCGCACACCCTTCCTTCGCCCGAATCCTTCGCGGAAGCCGTCGGCAAGCTAGGCATTGCGGAAACCGATACGATTGTCGTTTATGACGGTCCGGGCCTGTTTTCGGCCCCGCGCGTCTGGTGGATGTTCCGCATCATGGGGGCGCCGAATGTCTTCGTGCTCGATGGCGGTCTCGATGGCTGGAAGGCGGAAAACCGCCCGCTGGAAACAGACCTGCCGGAGCCGCAGCCCGCGCAATTTTCCCCTTTCTTCAAGGAGGAGCGCGTCACCAGCCTCAAGGAAATGCGCGACTTTGTTGAAGCCGCCGAAAGACAGATCGCCGATGCCCGGCCTGCCGGCCGTTTTACCGGCGAGGAGGCAGAACCCCGTGCCGGTATGCGATCCGGCCACATGCCGGGGGCGCGCTCCGTGCCTGCCGCAATTCTGGGTGAAAATGGTCGCTTGAAGGACCTTGCCACCTTGCGTGCGATCTTCCACGAGGCAGGCATAGACCTCACCAAGCCCATCGTCACAAGTTGCGGCTCTGGCGTCACGGCAGCCGTGGTAACGCTGGCCCTGGAATCCCTCGGCCATCGCGCCAATTCCCTCTATGACGGGTCATGGGCAGAATGGGGCTCTAAAAAGGATACCCCCGTTGAGACCGGTCCCGCCGCCAAACTTGAGGTCGCATTGCCGGAACCGCTGACGGCGCATGTCACGAAGCTTGAAATGACCAGCCCGCCCAAGGCCAGCCTGCCGGTGCCGGTCAATATCCAGACCGCCATCATCCGCGCTACGGAAATTCCGCTACCCTTCTACCGCTTTCTCTACCGTCAGGTGGGTGGCCGCTGGCACTGGTACAAGCGGCTTCGCCTTTCCGATCCCGATCTGAAGACGGTTATCCATGATCCACGGGTTTCCGTGTCGGTGCTTTACGTCAACGGCGCGCCTGCTGGCTTCTTCGAACTGGCGCAGGAGCCGGACAATGTCGTGGAGGTCTCCTATTTCGGCCTTTTCGAACACGCGCTCGGCCTGGGCATCGGCAAATGGTTCCTGTTGCAAGCGCTCTATGCCGCATGGTCTACCGCGCCCGACAAGGTAACGGTCATGACCAATACCCTCGATCATCCCCGCGCCTTGCAGCTTTATCAGCGCTTCGGCTTTTCGCCGGTGGAAACATGGGACGAGCTGGTAGAGCCAATTTCCGAGATGGAGCTTCTCCAGATGCTGCGCAACGACTTCGGTGCCATCTGAAGGCGCGCAGCGACGTTTGATGACATACAGCCTCACGGCAAGACACAAACAAAAAGGGCCGCAACAAGTGCGGCCCTTTTCCATTGGTGGCTGTAGAACATCTTATTCCGGCAGCTTGCGCACAGCACCCTTATCGGCACTGGTGGCAAAGGCTGCATAGGCCTTGAGGGCTGTCGTCACATTGCGCTTGCGCGGCGCTTCGGGCTTCCAGCCCTTGGCATCCTGCTCGGCACGGCGGGCTGCAAGTTCGGCTTCGGCAACAGCAAGTTCAATCGTGCGGTTTGGAATGTCGATCTCGATGGTATCGCCGTTGCGCACCAGTCCGATCGTACCGCCATTCGCGGCCTCCGGCGAAACATGGCCGATGGAAAGGCCCGACGTGCCGCCCGAGAAGCGGCCATCGGTAATCAGTGCGCAGGCCTTACCGAGGCCCTTGGACTTGAGATAGCTGGTGGGATACAGCATTTCCTGCATACCGGGCCCACCCTTCGGGCCTTCATAGCGGATGACAACCACATCACCGGCCACAACCTCATTGGCGAGAATGGCCTTCACCGCCGCATCCTGGCTTTCATAGACCTTCGCAGGCCCGGTGAATTTCAGAATGGATTCATCGACGCCCGCCGTCTTCACGATGCAGCCGTCCAACGCAATATTGCCCTTCAGCACGGCCAGCCCGCCATCCTTGGAAAAGGGATGCTCGACAGAGCGGATCACGCCGCCTTCGCGGTCAGTGTCGAGTTCGTCCCAGCGAGCGTTTTGGGAAAAAGCGACCTGCGTGGGCACGCCGCCGGGAGCAGCGCGGAAGAAGTCGCGCACAGTTTCGGAGCTGGTGCGGGTAATGTCCCAACGATCAATCGCATCACCCAGCGTTGGCGCGTGAACGGTCGGGCAGTCGCGGTTGATCAGCCCGCCACGCTCCAGTTCGCCGAGAATGCGCATGATGCCGCCAGCGCGATGCACATCTTCCATGTGAACGTCGTTCTTGGCCGGGGCCACCTTGGAAAGACACGGCACCTTGCGCGAAAGCCGGTCGATGTCGTCCATGGTGAAATCCACCTCGCCCTCGTGGGCGGCGGCGAGAATATGCAGAACCGTATTGGTAGAACCGCCCATGGCAATATCCAGCGCCATCGCATTTTCGAAAGCCTGCTTGGAGGCAATCTTGCGCGGCAGGACATTTTCATCTTCCTGCTCGTAATAGCGGCGGGCAAGATCGACCACCAGATGGCCAGCCTCGACAAACAGCCGCTTGCGGTCAGCATGGGTGGCGAGCGTCGAACCATTGCCCGGAAGCGACAGGCCGAGCGCTTCGGTCAGACAGTTCATGGAATTGGCGGTGAACATGCCCGAGCAGGAGCCGCAGGTGGGGCAGGCAGAGCGCTCGATGACCTTTACATCTTCGTCGGACACCTTGTCATCGGCAGCCGCCACCATGGCATCGACCAGATCGAGTGCATGGGTCTTGCCGTTCAGCACCACCTTGCCCGCTTCCATCGGCCCACCGGATACGAAAACCGCCGGAATATTCAGACGAAGCGCGGCCATCAACATGCCGGGCGTGATCTTGTCGCAGTTGGAAATGCATACCATTGCATCGGCGCAATGCGCATTGACCATGTACTCGACCGAGTCGGCGATGATTTCGCGCGACGGCAGCGAGTAAAGCATACCGTCATGCCCCATGGCGATGCCGTCATCCACGGCAATGGTGTTGAACTCCTTGGCCACCCCGCCAGCTGCCTCGATTTCACGGGCGACGAGCTGACCAAGATCTTTCAGATGCACATGGCCCGGCACGAACTGCGTGAAAGAATTGACCACGGCAATGATCGGCTTGCCAAAATCACTGTCTTTCATGCCCGTGGCGCGCCAAAGGCCGCGCGCACCGGCCATGTTGCGGCCGTGGGTCGTGGTTCTTGAACGATAGGCTGGCATGGGCGTTACCTCGAAGTTGTAGCGCAGCGCATTCAATGATGCACAGGCGCATGTTTTGCCTTTTCCTAGGCTAAAACCCGAATCCTGTCACTATCGCCAGCCCGGAAAACGGTACGCAGGCCAACACGCGAACGTGATGGGATGTTCACGTCTGCACCCCGAAAAAGCGCGGGATCATATGGATGAAACTTACCGGAACTACGCTACGTCTATAATAGAAAACCACGACTTCAGTCAGGAGTGTGCCAGATGCCCGCGTTTCGCCCGCCACATATTCCGTCCGGTGACATCACGCCTCGCGATCTCTACCTATCCCGCCGCAACATGATTGGCGGCGTGGCAGGCACGCTGGCCCTCGGGCTGACGGAAAACGCGCTTGCCGCACCACTGAAGGCAGTACCAGGCAGCTATAAGGTCGCGGACAAGCTGACGCCGCAAAAGGATGTAACCACCTATAATAATTTTTATGAATTCGGCACGGACAAAAGCGACCCTGCCGCCAATTCCGGCAAGTTCAAACCGCGTCCATGGACAATCGACGTCGGCGGTCTCGTCGCCAAGCCCCAGACCATCGACATCGAAACCATCCTTTCATCGTTCACCATGGAAGAACGGGTTTACCGTATGCGGTGCGTGGAAGCGTGGTCCATGGTCATTCCGTGGATCGGCTTTCCGCTATCGGCGCTCTTGGACAGGGTAGAGCCGCTCGGCAGCGCAAAATACGTCGCGTTTGAAACCGTGGTCCGACCTGACGAAATGCCGGGACAGAGCGGCTTTTTCCAATCGATCAATTGGCCCTATCTCGACGGTTTGCGCATGGATGAGGCGCGCCACCCCCTGACCATTCTTGCAACGGGCCTTTATGGCGAAACTCTCCCCAACCAGAACGGGGCGCCACTTCGCCTTGTCGTGCCGTGGAAATACGGGTTCAAAGGCATCAAATCCATCGTGAAGATCACCCTCACGGAAAAACAGCCGCCCTGCACCTGGAATATTCTGGCGCCAAACGAATACGGCTTCTACGCCAATGTGAACCCGAAGGTAGACCATCCGCGCTGGAGCCAGGCGACAGAGCGGCGCATCGGTGAGGGCAGCGGTCTGTTTGGCGGCAAGCGGATCGACACCCTGCCCTTCAATGGCTATGCCGATGAGGTCGCAAGCCTCTACAGTGGCATGGATCTGACGAAATACTACTGACCATGGCAGCTTACGCACCCCCTGCCCGCATTCGCGAGCCCTCGATCTGGGCACTTTATGGCCTCGGTCTCCTTCCGGGGCTCTACGCCTTTTATCTAGGATTGACGAACCAGTTGGGTGCCGATCCGGTCCGCAGTTTCGAGCATGATCTCGGCATCTGGGCGCTCCGGTTTCTCTGCCTTGGTCTTCTGGTAACACCCTTGCGGGACGTCGCGCGCCTGAACCTCATCGCCTATCGCCGGGCATTGGGCCTGATTGCCTTTTATTATGTCCTGGCCCATTTTGCGGTTTACCTGACGCTCGACCGCGGAATGATTTTCTCCTCCATCGCCGCAGATATTTTCAAGCGCCCGTATATCATGCTTGGAATGTTGGCATTCCTGCTGATCATTCCTTTGGCCTTGACCTCTAACCGCTGGTCGATCCGCAAACTCGGCCCCCGCTGGATCACGCTTCATAAAGCCGTCTACATCATATTACCGGCTGCGCTGATGCATTTCATCCTCTCACGAAAATCTTTCACACTGGAGCCTGCGATCTACACCGGCATTGTGTTGACGCTTTTAGCCTATCGCCTGATACGTCCAGTCCTACTTCGCAAAAAGAACGATAAACGCCCTTTCAAGCCTCAGCGAGCACCCTGAAAAGCCATCTCCCGCAGCATCAGCCGTTCAGCCACCCCTGCCCTGCCGATGCCGATGCCGATACCATAAAGCGTCGTGTATTTATCGAACGTACGACACTGTAAAGCGGTGGAAACAAAAAAGGCCGGGCGATTGCGCACCCGGCCTTTAATCTCCGAAACCGGAAGATAATTTACGCAGCTTCAGCCGCTTCGGCTTCAGCGGCAACGCGGGCCTTATCGGCCGCGCCCTTGGCATCAACATCGCGCTCTACGAACTCGATGACGGCCAACGGAGCGTTGTCGCCCTGACGGTAGCCAGCCTTCATGATACGCAGATAGCCACCGTTGCGCGAAGCATAACGGGTAGCGATGGCATCGAAGAGCTTGCGAACAGCATCCTGATCGCGGATCTGCGAGATGGCCTGACGACGAGCGTGCAGGTCGCCACGCTTGCCGAGCGTCACCAGCTTCTCGACGATCGGACGCAGGTCCTTCGCCTTCGGCAGGGTGGTGACGATCTGCTCATGGGTGATGAGCGAAGCAGCCATGTTGGCAAACATTGCCTTGCGGTGGCTGGCGGTACGATTGAGCTTGCGGCCGGCATTCTGGTGGCGCATTGCTATTCTCCTTTATCGCAGGTTTCGCTCACTGGCGTTCCTGCCGTTTCCTGACACATACAGGCATACGCCTGCAGTTTGACTGGAAAAGGCAGAGATAAACCTGCCTTTCTTATTGGCTCAGTACTGGTCTTCGTAGCGCTTGGCGAGATCTTCGATGTTTTCCGGCGGCCAGGCAGGCACTTCCATACCGAGGTGCAGGCCCATGGAAGCCAGGACTTCCTTGATCTCGTTCAGCGACTTGCGGCCGAAATTCGGCGTCCGCAGCATTTCCGCCTCGGTCTTCTGGATCAAATCGCCGATATAGACGATATTGTCGTTCTTGAGGCAGTTGGCCGAACGGACAGAAAGCTCCAGTTCGTCCACCTTCTTGAGCAAAGCCGGGTTGAACGCCAGCTCGGTCACGGACTCTTCTTCGACTTCCTTCTGCGGTTCGTCGAAATTGACGAAAACAGAAAGCTGGTCCTGAAGAATGCGCGCTGCGAAAGCAACTGCATCCTCACCGGAAACCGAACCGTTGGTCTCGATCGTCATGGTCAGCTTGTCGTAGTCGAGAACCTGTCCTTCACGGGTGTTTTCCACCTTGTAGGACACTTTCTTGACCGGCGAATAAAGGCTGTCCACCGGAATAAGACCGATCGGCGCATCTTCCGCGCGATTACGCTCGGCAGGAACATAACCCTTGCCGTTGTTTACCGTGAACTCCATCCGGATCTCGGCGCCGTCATCCAGCGTGCAGATCACGTGGTCGGGGTTGAGAATCTCGATGTCGCCAACGGTCTGGATGTCGCCAGCAGTAACAACGCCCGGGCCCTGCTTGCGCACGACCATACGCTTGGCGTCGTCACCATCCATCTTGATGGCGATTTCCTTGATGTTCAGCACGATATCCGTCACGTCCTCGCGAACGCCGGGAATCGAGGAGAACTCATGCAGCACGCCATCGATCTGGACAGCCGTTACGGCTGCACCGCGCAGCGACGACAGGAGAACGCGGCGCAGCGCGTTGCCCAGCGTCAAACCAAAGCCACGCTCGAGCGGTTCTGCAACCAGCGTCGCCTTGGTGCGGCCGGACGAGGTGAACTCCACCTTGTTCGGCTTGATCAATTCCTGCCAATTCTTCTGAATCATATTTTTACCTTCCGTTCGTCGTCACCATCCAATCGTGACGACCGAGCATGAGAAGCACCGGCGCCGCCCAGGCGGAACCGGCAGGATGAAGAATGATCAGACGCGACGCTTCTTGCGCGGACGGCAGCCGTTATGCGGGATCGGCGTGACGTCACGGATGGAAGTAATCATGAAACCGGCAGCCTGAAGGGCACGCAGCGCCGATTCACGACCGGAGCCCGGACCGCAAACCTCAACCTCAAGCGACTTCATGCCGTGTTCCTGAGCCTTCTTGGCACAATCTTCAGCAGCAATCTGGGCAGCAAACGGCGTGGACTTACGCGAACCCTTGAAACCCTTCGCACCAGCAGACGACCAGGCAATAGCATTACCCTGCGCATCCGTGATCGTAATCATGGTGTTGTTGAAGGTCGAGTTGACGTGAGCAACGCCCGACGAAATATTCTTACGTTCGCGACGACGAACGCGTGTGGCTTCCTTGGCCATTCATTTCCCTTTCATTGATCTCTTCACCGCCGTAGCACCAGCGGCTCCACCGAAGAACCGAATCACCGGTTCTCCAAACCCAAGAAAGGCCGGCACTGACGCGCCGGCCTCACACCCCGGACAAAGCCGGAAATTACTTCTTCTTACCAGCGATAGCCTTCGCAGGACCCTTACGGGTACGCGCGTTGGTATGCGTGCGCTGACCGCGAACCGGAAGGCCACGGCGATGACGCAGACCACGGTAGCAACCGAGGTCCATAAGACGCTTGATGTTCATCGCGGTTTCGCGACGGAGATCACCTTCAACCTGGTAGTCACGGTCGATGGTTTCGCGAATTGCGAGGATCTCGGCGTCCGTCAACTGATGAACGCGGCGATCGGCAGCAATGCCGACCTTATCCATGATTTCCTGCGCGAACTTAGGGCCGATCCCGTGAATATAGGTCAAAGCGATGATAACGCGCTTTGCCGTCGGGATGTTGACGCCAGCGATACGTGCCACGTCTATTCTCCTTGCGTTCCAGTTGCCATCAGGCAAGTGGTGTCTCGTTACACGGTCAGATTGACCGCAATTACAATTTGGGTTCCCAACAGTCAAAAGACCGAACCCGTCTTCCAGTCAAGGAAGATCGCGCCGGTCGCAGTGATGTTGCGAGTTGGCGCGGTCTTTAACGGAATCGGCTGAGAAAAGCAACCGACGCCGTGAAGATTCTTACAGGCTGGCCGCCGCCAGCACACTCATCCGGGAACTCTGATATTTGCGGCCCGCCATTCACAAGCCGTCAACACCAGAAACAAACCCCTCGCTCTGCCGCCACGCTTTGCAAATGCCTGACAAAAGCCGCAACACACAGCACCGACTGGATTGTCGCTCAGGCTTTTTCGAGCACCTGCCCGATTGCATCCGTCACTGCGTCCATCTCTGCCATGCCATCAAGAACGACGAGTTGTCCCTCTTTCTGGTAATGTGCCGATAATGGCGCTGTTTTTTCGCGGTACTCAGCCAGACGCTTGCGAAATGACTCAGGATTGTCATCCGCACGGACGGTGCCACCGGCAGCAACCGTCTCGGCGACACGTCGCTCCATCCGGCCAACGAGCGCTTCCTCGTCAACCTTGAGTTCGATTACCGCATCAAGCCGAAGGCCACTCGCTTTCATATTCTCGGCAAATGCAACCGCCTGCGGAACCGTGCGCGGATAGCCATCGAGAATGAACCCTTTGCTACAGTCGGCTTCGCGAATACGATCCGCAACGATCTGGTTGACAATCGCATCGGAAACCAGACCGCCGGCATCCATCACTGCCTTCGCCCGAAGACCCGTCTCTGAACCAGCAGCGACTGCCGCACGCAGCATATCCCCTGTGGACAGTTGCGGAATACCGTACTTGTCCGTCAGGCGCTTCGCCTGGGTTCCCTTCCCCGCTCCCGGCGGGCCCAGAAGAATGATTCTCATCGTCCCCTCTTTCCTCCACGCAATTTCGATTTCTTGATCAAGCCTTCATACTGCTGGGCAATCAGGTGTCCCTGTACCTGTGCTACAGTATCAAGTGTTACGCTGACAACAATCAAAAGCGATGTACCACCAAGGGATAAGGGCACACCGGTGTTCGCGACGAGGATTTCCGGCAGAATGCAGACCACGACGAGATAGATGGCGCCGATCACTGTGATGCGTGTCAGCACGTAATCGATATATTCGGCGGTCCGCTCCCCGGGGCGGATGCCCGGAATGAAACCGCCATGCTTCTTCAAATTGTCCGCCGTATCCTTCGGATTGAACACGATGGCCGTATAGAAGAACGAGAAAAACGCTATGAGCGCGGCATAAAGCGCCATGTAAACCGGCTGTCCATGCCCCAAAGCAGAAATAATTGCCGTAGCCCAGCCAGGCAGAGACTGGCTGCCGGTGAAACCGGCTGCTGTCGCCGGCAACAAAAGAAGCGATGACGCAAAGATTGCCGGAATGACGCCCGCCGTGTTGAGCTTGAGTGGCAGATGCGAGGTGTCACCCTGGAACATCCGGTTCCCGACCTGACGCTTCGGGTACTGAATCAGCAGCCGGCGCTGAGCACGTTCACAGAAAACAATCAAGGCGATCGCGAGGATAGCGACGATGATGACCGTCAGGATCAAAGGCGTGGAAACCGCACCCGTTCGTCCGAGTTCAAGCGTTCCAGCAAGGGCAGAAGGGAGACCTGCGGCGATACCAGCGAAAATGATCAGCGAAATACCGTTGCCGATGCCACGTGACGTGATCTGTTCACCGAGCCACATCAGGAACATCGTTCCGCCAAGAAGCGTGACGACAGTCGAAATTCTGAAGAACAGACCCGGATCGTTAACAAGGCCGTTGCCATGTTCCAGACCAACAGCGATGCCATAGGCCTGTAGCGTGCCAAGAAGCACGGTGCCATAGCGTGTATACTGGTTGATGATCTTGCGACCCTGCTCGCCCTCTTTTTTGAGCGCCTCAAGCGAGGGAACGACAGAGGTCATGAGCTGCACGATGATCGATGCAGAAATATAAGGCATAATTCCGAGAGCGAAAATCGCCATGCGCTGTACAGCGCCACCGGAAAACATGTTGAAAAGCCCGAGAATACCACCCGCCTGACCGCGGAAAGCCTGGGCATAAGCCTCAGGATTGAGCCCAGGCAGCGGAATATGCGTCCCAAGCCGATAGACCAAAAGGGCAGCCAACGTGAACCACAGTCTCTTTTTCAGGTCCTCGGCCTTGGCAAAGGTTGAAAAATTCAGGTTCGAGGCCAATTGTTCCGCTGCAGAAGCCATCAAATTCTCCGCGACACAGCAACCAGGCGCTCAAGCGAAAAAGCGGCGCACTGGAAGAAATTTCATTAACTCGCAGAAAACAGAAAGGCGTCAGGGCCGCAATGCAGCCGAATGCCTCACCCTCTGCTTTCCGAATCTCCCGGAAGACGGACCAAGCCGCCCATGGGTCACGAGGCACACATATGGGAGAAAAATCGCCCGGTGTGAAGCACCCCGGGCGATCCAGCTTTTACTTATTCAGCAGATTCGGTCGCGCCAAGCAGCTTGATCGAACCACCGGCCTTCTCGATCTTTTCAACGGCAGCCTTGGAGGCGCCGATGACTTCGAGAGAAACCTTCGCCTTCAGCTCACCGTCGGCCAGAACGCGAACGCCATCCTTTACGCGGCGGATGACGCCAGCAGCCTTCAGGGCAGCAGCGTCGATCGAAACGGAGGCGTCAAGCTTGCCGGCATCGACAGCAGCCTGAATACGACCGAGGGAAACGGTGACGAATTCAGATGCGAAGATATTGTTGAAGCCGCGCTTCGGCAGACGGCGATAGATCGGCATCTGACCGCCTTCAAAGCCGTTGATGGCAACGCCGGAACGAGCCTTCTGACCTTTCACGCCGCGACCACCGGTCTTGCCCTTACCCGAACCGATACCGCGACCTACGCGGATACGATCCTTGGAGGCGCCATCGTTGTCTTTGATTTCATTCAGTTTCATGACAAATTCCCCCGTCTCACTTCTCTTCGACGACGCGAACGAGATGCTGGACAGCACGGATCATGCCGCGAACCGAAGGCGTATCTTCCAACGTGCGGACCCGGTGCATCTTGTTGAGACCCAGACCGATCAGCGTCTTGCGCTGGATTTCCGGGCGGCGAATGGGCGAACCGA
The DNA here is from genome assembly GCF_000621665.1 of Allorhizobium undicola ORS 992 = ATCC 700741. GTDB lineage: Bacteria > Pseudomonadota > Alphaproteobacteria > Rhizobiales > Rhizobiaceae > Allorhizobium > Allorhizobium undicola. Next base: position 9,607 of record NZ_KK211327.1, on the reverse strand, counting down.
TCTGCTCGATCGTGATCGTCTTCTTTGCTTCAGTCTTAGCCATTATCCAGCTCCTTATTCTTCAGAAGCGTTGCCGGATGCGGCACGACGAGCCTGCAAGGTCGCATACTTGAGACCACGCTGTGCAGCGATGTCCTTCGGATGAACCTGATGCTTCAGCGCGTCGAACGTGGCGCGAACCATATTGTACGGATTGGACGAACCCGTGGACTTGGCAACGACATCATGCATACCGAGCGTTTCGAAAACCGCACGCATCGGGCCACCAGCGATGATACCGGTACCGGCCTTGGCAGACCGCAGCAGAACCTTGCCGGCGCCATGGCGACCATGAACATCATGGTGCAGAGTGCGGCCGTCACGCAGCGGCACGAAAATCAAATCGCGCTTCGCAGCTTCGGTCGCCTTGCGAATCGCTTCCGGAACTTCGCGAGCCTTGCCATGGCCGAAACCGACGCGGCCCTTCTGGTCGCCGACGACGACGAGAGCGGCAAAACCGAAACGGCGGCCACCCTTAACAACCTTTGCAACGCGATTGATTGCGACCAGCTTGTCAACAAATTCGCTATCGCGCTCTTCACGGTTCTGACGCTCTTCGCGCGAACCACGCTTATCCTGTGCCATTGTCCTTTTCCTTTTTCTTTTCCGGGTGCAAACGGCAGTTTACAAAAAAATTCCGCCCCTGCCCTCATTCGAGGCCAGGGAGCGAAATCCGGGACGCCGGGCTATTGCCCGAAATTCATCCGGATCACAAGACCCGGACAAAATTTTCTTAGAACGAAAGACCGCCTTCGCGGGCTGCCTCAGCCAGAGCCTTGATGCGGCCATGATAAATAAAGGCGCCGCGGTCGAAAACGACTTCCTTCACACCAGCCGCAGCAGCCCGTTCGGCAACGAGCTTGCCGACAGCAGCAGCTGCTGCGACGTCGGCGCCCGTCTTCAGTCCGGACTTCAGGCTGGATTCGAGCGTCGAGGCAGCGGCCAGGGTGCGGCCAGCCACGTCGTCGATGACCTGAGCATAGATGTTCTTCGAAGTGCGATGTACCGACAGACGCGGACGGCCATTTGCCACCGCCTTGATCTGACGCCGTACGCGGTTCGCACGACGAACAAGTGCTTCTTTTCTGCTTGCCATTTCGCGCGTTCCTTACTTCTTCTTGCCTTCTTTGCGGACAATCCGCTCTTCGGCATACTTCACGCCCTTGCCCTTGTAGGGCTCGGGGCCGCGATATTCGCGGATCTCAGCTGCAACCTGACCGACCTTCTGCTTGTCGATCCCGGTTACGATGATTTCCGTCGGCTTCGGAACGGCGATGGTGATGCCCTGCGGCGGCTCATAAACGACGTCATGAGAGAAACCGAGTGCCAGTTGCAGGTTCTTGCCCTGCATGGCAGCACGATAACCAACGCCGTTGATTTCGAGCTTGCGCTCGTAACCGTCCTTGACACCCTTGAGGATGTTCTCGACCATCGTGCGGGACATGCCCCACTTGGAACGAGCTTCCTTGCTGTCATTGATCGGAGAAACAACGATCGCGTTGTTTTCCAGAGCAACGGAGATGTCGTCATTTGCGACGAAGAAAAGTTCGCCCTTAGGACCCTTGGCCGTAACCTTCTGGCCTTCTACAGCCGCCGTCACGCCTGCGGGAACCTGAACGGGCTTTTTACCGATACGAGACATTTTTAAATCCTGTCTGTTCGTTAGGGAGATCTCCGCGCTGCCTTAGAAGACAGAGCAGAGAACCTCGCCGCCAACATTCTGTTCGCGCGCCTGATGGTCCGCCATTACGCCCTTGGGAGTGGACAGAATGGTGATACCAAGGCCGTTCGCGACCTGCGGAATGGACTTAACCGAGACATAAACCCGGCGGCCCGGCTTGGAAACGCGACCGATTTCGCGAATGACCGAAGAACCTTCATAGTACTTCAGTTCGATCGTGAACTCAGACTTGCCATTGCCGTAATCGACCTGGGAGTAACCGCGGATGTAGCCTTCAGCCTGAAGGACGTCCAGAACGCGGGCACGGAGCTTGGAGGCAGGCGTGGAAACCGAGGCCTTGCGGCGTGCGGCACCATTGCGGATGCGGGTGAGCATATCGCCCAACGGATCAGTCATCGTCATGTTACCCGTCTCCTTACCAGCTCGACTTCACAATACCCGGCACCTTGCCGAGATTGCCAAGCTCGCGAAGCGCGATACGCGACATCTTGAGCTTGCGATAGAACGCACGCGGACGACCGGTGACTTCGCAACGGTTGCGAATACGGGTCTTTGAGCCATCGCGCGGCAGTTCTGCCAGCTTGAGGGTGGCCTGGAACCGCTCTTCAATCGGAAGAGACTGGTTCATGATGATCGCCTTCAGCGACGCACGCTTTTCAGCCTGCTGAGCGACGGTCTTGCGGCGGCGCTTATTCTTTTCGATTGCGCTTGTCTTCGCCATATCGAAGTTCCTCTTCTACGCTCGTCGTTACGGTTACTGACGGAACGGGAAGTTGAACTCTTTCAGAAGAGCCCGAGCTTCGTCGTCCTTGGTCGCCGTCGTGCAAACGATGATGTCCATGCCCCACATCTGATCAACCTTGTCGTAGTTGATCTCAGGGAACACAATGTGTTCCTTGATGCCCATGGCGAAATTGCCACGGCCGTCAAAGCTCTTCGGGTTCAGACCCCGGAAGTCGCGAACGCGCGGCAGCGCGATGTTGACCAGGCGATCCAGGAACTCGTACATGCGCGCGCCGCGGAGCGTTACCTTCGCACCAATCGGCATTCCTTCGCGGACCTTGAAGCCGGCGATGGAGTTGCGAGCGCGGGTGATGACCGGCTTCTGACCGGCAATCGCAGCGAGATCGGCGGCAGCAACCGTGGGCTTCTTGGAGTCGGCAGTCGCCTCACCCACACCCATGTTGATGACGATCTTCTCGATCTTCGGGATCTGCATCTCGTTGGCATAGGAGAACTGCTCCTGCATGGCCTTACGGATGCGGCTTACATATTCAACCTTGAGCCGCGGCTCATACTTGGTCTCAGCCATCGATCACATCTCCCGAACGCTTGGCAAAACGAACCTTCTTGCCATCGACGACCTTGAAGCCAACGCGGGTCGGCTTTCCGTCCTTGTCGATGATCGAAAGATTGGAAAGATGGATCGAAGCTTCCTTGCTTACGATACCAGCTTCCTGGCTCTGCGTCTGGCGCTGATGGCGCTTGACTACGTTGATGCCGCGAACGACCGCACGGTCTTCCTTTGGCAGAACCTGAAGGACTTCGCCAGACTGGCCCTTGTCCTTGCCGGTGAGTACGACGACCTTGTCGCCCTTACGAATCTTTTGCATCGTCATCGCTCCTTACAGAACTTCCGGAGCAAGCGAGATGATCTTCATATGGTTCTTGGCGCGAAGTTCGCGCGGAACCGGTCCGAAGATACGCGTGCCGATCGGCTCTTTCTTGTTATCGATAAGAACGGCTGCGTTGTTATCGAAACGAATGACGCTGCCATCAGGACGACGGATGTCCTTGGCGGTGCGAACGACAACCGCCTTCATCACGTCACCCTTCTTTACGCGGCCGCGCGGAATAGCTTCCTTGATCGAAACGACAATGATGTCGCCAACGGAAGCATACTTACGCTTGGAGCCGCCCAGCACCTTGATGCACATGACACGACGTGCGCCGGAATTGTCGGCAACGTCGAGGTTAGTCTGCATCTGAATCATGTCAGGTCGCCTTCTCGTTATACTGGACCGGTTGGGCAGAGCCCCCTAACCCAGCTTCTGGATTACTTACCACGTCACCCCATCGGAGATGAGCAGGACGCCGTAATAGCTTGATGCGCACCGATTCGCTGCCCCGAAAGACAGGAAAAGTGCGCGGATAGTGGAGCGAAGGATGATCTTGCAAAGGTGGTTTCCCTGCGGGACCTTCCCTGCGCTCAAAGCAAAAGAACGCTCGTTGGAGCGTTCGCGCGCTGTTGCGGTGCTTCATACAGAATTCTGGCCAGAACGCAAGAGCCCTGGCCAGAATATCGGAAAATCAGGCCTGGGCGGCAACAACCGTCCAGCGCTTGTCCTTTGAGATGGGTGCGCATTCCTCGATGGAAACAACATCACCAACCTTAAACTGGTTGTTCTCGTCATGCGCCTTGTACTTCTTCGACCGGCGAACGGTCTTTTGAAGCAGCGGGTGAGCGAAACGGCGCTCGACGCGGACAACAACGGTCTTGTCGTTCTTGTCGCTGACAACTACGCCCTGCAGAATGCGTTTCGGCATATTTTTCTTCCTTTAGGCCTTGGCTTCTGCCGCCTTCTGGCGGGCAATGGTTTTCACGCGGGCGATGTCCTTGCGAACTTCGTTGATGCGGGATGACTTTTCCAGCTGGCCGGTCGCTTTCTGGAAGCGCAGGTTGAACTGCTCCTTCTTCAGCTTGGCAAGCTCATCCTTCAACTGATCGGCGCTCATGGCGCGAACGTCTGCGGCTTTCATGGGCTTTGATCCTTACTCTGCGATGCGCTGTACGAAGCGCGTTTTGACCGAGAGCTTGGCAGCGCCAAGGCGCAGAGCCTCACGAGCGATTTCCTCGCTGACACCATCGATCTCGAACATCATACGACCGGGCTTCACGCGGCATGCCCAGTATTCAACAGAACCCTTACCCTTACCCATACGGACTTCGGTGGGCTTTGCCGTTACGGGAACATCGGGGAATACCCGGATCCACACACGGCCGGCACGCTTCATGTAACGCGTGATCGCACGGCGGGCCGCTTCGATCTCGCGCGCATTCACGCGGTTCGGCTCCTGAGCCTTCAGGCCGAATTCGCCAAAAGCAAGTTCAAAACCGCCCTTGGCTACGCCCTTGATGCGGCCCTTGAACTGCTTGCGATACTTGGTACGCTTTGGCTGCAACATTTTCTTACTTCTCCGAGCTTATCTTTCGCCAGCGTCAATCAAGCGTTTTCGCGACGGCGCTCGCCGCGTTCACGGCTTGGGGCGGCCTGATTGTCACCTTCGAGCGCGCGACGTTCAGAGGCCATCGGATCATGCTCAAGGATTTCGCCCTTGAAGATCCAGACCTTGATGCCGCAAATGCCGTATGCGGTTTCAGCTTCGGCCGTACCGTAATCAATGTCGGCGCGCAGCGTGTGCAGCGGCACGCGACCTTCACGGTACCATTCCGTACGGGCGATTTCAGCGCCACCGAGACGGCCTGCGCAGGTGATCTTGATGCCTTCGGCACCCAGACGCATGGCAGACTGAACGGCACGCTTCATAGCGCGGCGGAATGCAATACGGCGCTCAAGCTGCTGCGCGATAGACTGCGCAACGAGCGTGGCATCCGTCTCCGGCTTGCGCACTTCAACGATGTTGAGGTGCGTTTCGGAATTGGTCATTTCGGAAAGCTTCTTGCGGAGCTTCTCGATGTCTGCACCCTTCTTGCCGATGATCAGGCCGGGGCGAGCCGAGTGGATCGTGACGCGGCACTTCTTGTGCGGACGCTCGATCACCACCTTGGCGATACCGGCCTGCTTGAGTTCCTGCATCACGAACTTGCGGATCTTCAGGTCTTCATGCAGCAACTGGCCATATTCGGCGTTGTCAGCGAACCAACGGCTATCCCAGGTGCGGTTGATGCCCAGACGGAAACCGATCGGATTAATTTTCTGACCCATTATGCGGCCTCCCCATTGGCTTCAACTTCGCGAACGACGATCGTCAGATGCGCGAACGGCTTTTCGACGCGCGCCGTGCGGCCACGGCCACGAACATGGACGCGCTTCATGACGATCGACTTGCCGACGTAAGCCTCGGCGACGATCAGTTGATCGACGTCGAGATCATGGTTGTTTTCAGCGTTGGCGATAGCAGACTCGAGGGTCTTCTTGACCGTATCGGCAATGCGCTTGCGCGAAAAGGTCAGATCGGCCAGGGCCCGGTCAACCTTCTTGCCGCGGATCATGGCAGCAACCAGGTTGAGCTTCTGGGGGCTGACGCGGAGCGTACGCGCAACGGCCTGCGCCTCGTTGTCGTTCAGCCGACGTTCGGCTTTTGCCTTACCCATCGTTACTTCCTCTTCGCCTTCTTGTCCGCACCGTGACCGTAATAGGTACGGGTGGGAGCGAATTCACCGAACTTGTGGCCAACCATGTCTTCGTTGACGCTGACCGGTACGTGCTTGCTGCCGTTGTAGACGCCAAACGTCAAACCAACGAACTGGGGCAAGATCGTGGAGCGACGGCTCCACATCTTGATGACTTCACTGCGGCCGCTTTCACGAACCTTCTCAGCCTTCTTGAGAAGGTAGCCGTCAACAAACGGGCCTTTCCATACTGAACGAGCCATCTCTGACTACCTCTCTTACTTCTTCTTCTGGTGGCGAGAACGCATGATGAACTTGTCCGTGGACTTGTTCTTGCGCGTGCGCTTGCCCTTGGTCGGCTTGCCCCACGGCGTAACCGGATGACGGCCACCGGAGGTGCGGCCTTCACCACCACCATGCGGGTGATCGACCGGGTTCATGACGACACCGCGGTTATGCGGGGTCTTGCCGCGCCAGCGGGTACGACCAGCCTTACCGTCGTTGATGTTGCCGTGGTCCGGATTGGAGACGGCGCCGACAGTTGCAAGGCAGGAGCCCGGAATGAGGCGCTGTTCGCCAGAGTTCAGGCGAACGATCGCCATACCGGCATCACGACCGACCAACTGGACATAAGTGCCAGCAGAGCGAGCGATCTGGCCGCCCTTGCCCGGCTTCATTTCGACGTTGTGAACGATCGAACCAACCGGAATATACTGCAACGGCATGGTGTTGCCGGGCTTTACGTCCACAGCCTTCTCGGAGGAGACGACCTTGTCACCGGCAGCCAGACGCTGCGGAGCCAGGATGTAGGCCTGCTCACCATCCGAATATGTCACCAGAGCGATGAACGCGGTACGGTTCGGGTCATATTCCAGGCGCTCAACAGTGCCCTCGACATCAAACTTGCGACGCTTGAAGTCAACCAGACGGTAGCTGCGCTTGTGACCACCACCGATGAAGCGGGCGGTGATACGACCGAAGTTGTTGCGGCCGCCGCTCTTGGAAAGACCTTCGGTCAATGTCTTGACCGGCTTGCCCTTCCAAAGACCCGACCGGTCTACGATGACCAGCTGACGCTGGCTCGGGGTCGTGGGATTGAAGCTTTTCAATGCCATTTTATTGTTCCTCAGAGACCGGTGGAGACGTCGATGGATTGACCCTCGGCGAGCGTAATGATCGCCTTCTTCACGTCCTTCTGCTTACCGGCGAAACCGCGGAAACGCTTGGTCTTGCCCTTGCGGACGAGCGTGTTCACGGCCGTGACCTTGACACCGAAGAGAGCTTCGACAGCAGCCTTGATTTCAGGCTTGGAAGCAGTCTTGGCAACGTTGAAGACCACCTGGTTGTATTCAGACACCGTGGTGGACTTTTCCGTGATCGAAGGGGAAACGATCACGTCGTAGTGGCGAAGATCAGTCATTTGAACCGCTCCTCCAGAGCTTCAACCGCAGCCTTGGAAAGCACGAGCTTGCCACGACGCAGGATGTCGTAAACATTGATGCCCTGAACCGGGAGAACATCGACGTTAGGGATGTTCTGGGCTGCGAGCTGGAAATTGGTGTCGAGTTCGGTGCCACCGATGACCAGAGCGTTGCTGAGGCCCAGAGCCTCGAACGAAACGACCAGGGCCTTCGTCTTGGCTTCAGAAGCAACAAGCTGATCTACGATGATCAGTTCGTCAGCCTTGAGCTTTGCAGAAAGAGCGTGACGCAGAGCGAGAGCGCGAACCTTCTTGGGCAGGTCGATTTCGTGGCTGCGAACAACCGGACCATGAGCCTTACCACCGCCGCGGAACTGCGGAGCGCGAGCGGAATGGTGACGAGCGCGACCCGTACCCTTCTGCTTGTACATCTTGGAACCGGTACGGGAAACTTCCGACCGACCCTTGGACTTGTGCGTACCCTGCTGCTTCTTGGCAAGCTGCCAACGAATCATGCGGGCGATGATGTCTTCACGCGGCTCGAGGCCGAAAATGGCGTCGGAGAGGGAAACCTTGCCCGCATCCTTGCCATCGAGTGTCTTGACGTTGAGTTCCATGACAGGCTCCCTTACTTCGCAGCCGACTTGACGGCGTCGCGCACGATGATCCAGGAACCCTTGGAGCCGGGCACTGCGCCCTTAACAAGGATCAGACCGCGATCTTCATCGGTCGAAACGACTTCGAGATTCTGGGTGGTGACGCGGGTCTGACCCATGTGACCAGCCATACGCTTGCCCTTCCAGACGCGGCCCGGATCCTGGTTCGAACCCGTCGAACCATGCGAACGGTGCGAAACCGAAACACCGTGCGTCGCACGCAGACCACCGAAGTTGTGACGCTTCATGGCACCGGCAAAACCTTTACCGATCGTCGTACCCGTCACGTCAACGAGCTGGCCGGCAGCGAAGTGACCGGCAGTGATCTGGGCGCCGACATCGATGAGGTTTTCTTCCGATACACGGAATTCAACGAGCTTGGCCTTGGGCTCAACATTTGCAGCGGCAAAATTGCCACGCATCGCCTTGGATGTATTCTTTACCTTGGCCTGGCCAGCGCCGAGCTGTACGGCGACGTAGCCGTGCTTCTCGACCGTACGCTGGGCCACCACCTGGCAGTTATCCAAGCGCAGTACTGTCACAGGGATATGCTCACCGGCGTCATTATAGACCCGGGTCATCCCTACTTTCTGTGCAATAACACCTGAACGCATCGGTTCATTCCTCTTGAGAGTCCCGTCGAGGCTTCGCAGCCCGGACTTGCCTCTTTGTTTAAGGATTCCATTCCAGCCCTTCCAGGCCTTCAGGTTTCCCGTTTCGAGAAGACGTTGGCAGGTCTTGCCACGTACCTTCCTTGTTATTACGGCTCTCGCCGGAATTCTTTTTAAAGCTTGATTTCGACGTCCACGCCAGCAGCAAGGTCGAGCTTCATCAGAGCATCAACGGTCTGCGGGGTCGGATCTACGATGTCGAGAAGACGCTTGTGCGTACGCATCTCGAACTGTTCACGGCTCTTCTTGTCCACGTGGGGCGAACGGTTGACGGTGAATTTTTCAATACGGGTCGGAAGCGGTACCGGGCCGCGAACGCTTGCACCGGTACGCTTCGCGGTCGAAACGATCTCGCGCGTGGAGGCATCGAGAACCCGGTGGTCAAACGCCTTGAGGCGGATGCGGATATTCTGGCCGTTCATTCGACTTGTCCTTGTTTCTTTTCTTGCGTCCCGCATACGCAGAGACAGTGAATTACCAATGCTGGTCGGCCCCGTATTGTCAAAAATCACAGAGGCAATCCTCTGTCACTTTACCGTATCAGGGCCCTACCCGCGCAGCTCCTGGGAGCCACAAAACCTAGCAGAGCCAAAAGACAGACGGGCAATAAAGCCCCTCCGCTTTGTGTGAGGCGGGGCATACAACGTCCCGCCCGAATCGTCAACATGGTCTTGAAAAAATAAGCGCGACCCTAAGGCCGCGCCCACTTATTTTCTCAATTGAGTATAACTTACTCGATCATGGAGGCGACGATGCCGGCGCCGCGTGCAAATCGCGCTTGCGCGC
>NZ_JHXQ01000010.1 GCF_000621665.1 Allorhizobium undicola ORS 992 = ATCC 700741 | reverse complement strand
CGGTCGACTACATGCTGAAGCGCTGGGATGGATTTACGTCATTCCTCGAAGACGGCCGGATCTGCCTGACGAATAATGCCGCCGAACGCGCGCTCAGAGGCTTCGCACTCGGAAGAAAGTCATGGCTCTTCGCCGGATCGGATCGTGGTGCTGAACGTGCGGCGTTCATGGCGACACTGATCATGAGCGCCAAGCTCAATGACATCGATCCACAGGTCTGGTTAGCCGACGTCCTCACCAGCATTGCAGACACACCGATCAGCAGGCTGGAGCAATTGCTTCCCTGGAATTGGAAACCCAAGACGTTGAGTGCTCAGGCGGCCTGAACCGCGGCCGTCACCGGATGCTTACTGAGATTCAGCTCCAGCTCGCGATAGATGCGGTAAACCCGCTTGTGGTTCCAGCCAAAGCCCTTCACGTTGCGCAGATAGAGAAAACACAAGCCGAAACCCCATGTCTTGTGTGCCGTCGTCAGCCGCAGCAGCCAATCGGCAATCTCCTCGTTCTCACTGTCGAGCTTGCGTCCATAACGATAGCACGTCTCGCTTACCCCGAACGTCCGGCAGGCGAGCGCCACGCTGATGGTGTGGTTCTGAACGGCTTGCATGGCCATCTCCTTGCGTTGAGATGGCCTCAGCGCTTTTTTCCAAGCGCCTCCTTCAGCAGATCGTTCTGCATGCTCAGTTCCGCATACATCTTCTTAAGCCGCCGGTTCTCGTCCTCCATGCTCTTCATCTGCGCCACCATGGACGCGTCCATGCCGCCCAGCCGCGCCCGCCACTTGTAGAAACTGGCGTCGCTCATGCCATGCTCTCGGCACAACTGCGCCACAGGAATGCCGTCCTCCGCCTGCTTCAGGATCGCCATGATCTGCGCGTCGCTAAATCGTGATGTCTTCATCGGAATCTTCTCCAAAATCTTCGTGAGAAAATTCTACTTTTAAACCCGGTTACTTTCCGGCGGGATTACCCTGACCCTCGAGCGCATCGCCAACGGCTGGCCGAGCTGCAATCTCGATGCACTCATGCCGTGGAGTTATACGGGCTGAACGGCCTCAGCTCGCCGCTTACGGACGAGGTTTGGAAGGACTACATCAAGAATCAGCAGCCGCGGGAACTGGACGATGATTTTGAGGTGGTGTAGCCGGCCGTAGGGCCGACCGATCCGGCTTCTAGCCGTAACCGGAAGCCGCCGGCTTTAGCCGGTGGAGAGTTCACTTGCCGTTCATCGGGTTCAATTTTCAGTGCAGGCGCCCCTCATGCCTGGCCGTAGGTTTTCACCAGTTCGGGATCGCGTTCGAGGGTGTCGAGCCAGGTGGGGTCCAGCCTGGGGACGGAGGAAAACAGCAGTTGCGAATAAGGATGCTGCGGAGCCTTCGAGATGGCCGGGGTGATCTGTTCGACCTTGCGGCCGCGATACATCACCACGACCTCGTCGCAAATGGCCTCCACCACCGAAAGATCGTGACTGATGAAGATATAGGAGAGCGCCAGTTCACGCTGCAACTCCTTCATGAGCTCGATGACGGCCGCAGCAACGACCGTATCAAGGGCCGAGGTGATCTCGTCGCAGAGAATGATCTTCGGCTCGGCGGCAAGCGCGCGGGCGAAGTTGATGCGCTGCTTCTGCCCGCCCGAGAGTTCGGCCGGGGTTCTGCCGCGCAGCGTCTTTGGCAGGTGCACCATATCGAGCAATTGATCGATGCGCGCGCTGGCCTGCCTGCCTTTCATGCCGTGATAGAAGGCGAGGGGACGGCCCAGAATGTCTTCGATGGATTTTGCCGGGTTGAGAGAGGTATCGGCATGTTGGAAGACGATTTGCAATTCGCGAAGCTCATCGCGGCTTCTGTGTCGGGCCGAAGCCGCCAGTTGCCGTCCATCCAGCCTCATCGTCCCGGCACAGGCTGGCAGAATGCCGGCAATCGAACGGGCAAGGGTGGATTTGCCGCAGCCCGATTCCCCGATAATGCCGAGATTGCGGCCCTTTTGCACGGTGAGGCTGGCATCGCGAACGGCGCGCACCAGCGGCAAGCCGTCGGGTTGGAGGGGGCCATAACCGGCCGTGACGGCATCGATCTCAAGCAGCGGCTGCGGCTCTGTTCCGGTATTGGTGCTTTCCCCGCGCGGCTTGGGCTCGAAGGCTGAAAGAAGCTCGCGGGTATAGGGATGGCTGGCATGGTTCAAAATGGCCTCCGTGGTGCCGGCCTCCTGCACCTCGCCATGGCGCAGCACGAGAATGCGGTCGGCAATCTGTGCAACCACCGCCAGATCGTGCGAAACATAGACCCCGGCAATTCCGCTTTTCTTCATGACGCTTTTAAAGGCCCGCAGCACTTCGATCTGGGTCGTTACGTCCAGTGCCGTCGTCGGTTCGTCGAAAATCACCAGCTTCGGATCGCTGATCAGCGCCATGGCGGCGGCAAGACGCTGCAACTGGCCGCCGGAAACCTGATGCGGATAGCGTTGGCCGATCTGTTCGGGATCGGGCAGGGAGAGCGCCTTGAACAGGCTGACGGCCTTTTGCCTGGCTTGCGCAGGCGCCATCAGGCGGTGGATATGCGTGACCTCGATGACCTGATCGATGATCCGCTTGGTGGGATTGAAGGCTGCGGCGGCCGATTGCGGCACATAGGATATGTCCCGGCCCCGGATTTTGGCCCGCTCGCTTTCGCCAAGCCTTACCATGTCCTTGCCCGCCATCCGGATGCTGCCGCCCGATATGCGGCAGCCGCTGCGGGTATAGCCCATCAGCGTCAACGCGATGGTGGTCTTGCCCGAGCCGCTCTCGCCGATCAGCGCCACGATTTCGCCCGGCGCTATGTCGAAATCGACACCCTTGATGATCTCCAGCCGACGGCCGGAATCGGTCGTGGCCTCGACCTTCAATCCGCGAATTTCAACGAGATTTTCCATTCACGCACTCCGGTCGCGGATCTTCTTGGGCAGATTGTCGATCAGCAGGTTGACGCTGATCGTGAGGCTGGCAATGGCAAGCGAGGGCACGATGACGGCGGGCGCGCCAAAGGGCAGGCCGCTGATGTTTTCGTGGACCAGCGCACCCCAGTCTGCATAGGGAGGCTGGACGCCAAGGCCGAGAAAGGAAAGCCCGGACAGAAGCAGCGTGATGAAGACGAAGCGCAAGCCGAAATCCGCCAGAAGCGGGCCGATGATGTTCGGCAGGATTTCCGAGAAGATGATATAAAAAATGCCTTCACCACGGGTGCGGGCTACGGTGATGTAATCCATCGTGTTGATGTTGACGGCAAGTGCGCGGGCAAAACGATAGGCGCCGGGGGTGTAGATCACCGCCAGCATGATAATGAGGACATTGATCGACGAGCCGATCGCTGCGGCAACGACCAGACCGGAAAGCTTGCCGGGAATGGAATTCAACGCATCGAGAAAGCGGCTGAGAAGCGTATCGAAAAAGCCGCCGATGACAGCCGCTGCCATGCCGAGTGCCGTGCCGGTAAAGCAGGCGATGCAAACGGCGGCAAGCGAGATGCCCACGGTGTAGCGCGCGCCCATCATCAGCCGCGAAAGCATGTCACGGCCAAGATAATCCGAGCCGAGCAAGAGCTTGCTGCTCATGGGGCCGAAATAATCCTCATCGACGATTTCGCCGATCGGGTAGGGAATGATATGCGGAGCCGCGATGGCAACCGCGGCCCAGAACAGGATGATTGCAAGCCCGACCATTCCGACCCAACTGAAACTGTAGCGGAATTTGCTCGACAGGGGGGAGGGCAGGATCATGTCAGCGCAGCCTCGGATTGGCAAGAATGGCAACGATATCTGCAAGCGTGATGAGGGCGAGATAGCCGGTGCAGAAGATGATGGCGCAGGATTGAATGAGCGGAAGGTCGCGCGTCGAGACGCCATCGACCATCAGCTTGGCAACGCCGGGATAGTTGAAGATGGTCTCGACAATGATGACGCCGCCGACAAGATAGGACAGCGATAGCGCAATGGCATTGGCGATGGGGCCGACCGCATTGGGCAGCGCATGAAAAAGAACGGCGCGCGGGCGCGAGGCCCCCTTGAGAAGAGCGGCCTCCACATAGGGCGTGTCGATCGTGTCGATCACGGCAGCGCGGGTCATGCGGATCATCTGGGCCGACACCACGAAGGACAGCGTGATGACCGGCATGGCGTAGACCTTCAGCATTTGCGAAAAGGATGTGACTTCATTGGCGAAGGAAAGGGCCGGCAGCCACTTGAGATAGACGGAAAAGACAAGGACCGCCGCGGTGGCGATCATGAATTCAGGCACGGAGATCACGCCGATCGTCAGGATCGTGACGATGCGGTCATAGAGCGAGCCGCGAAACATGGCGGAGGTAATGCCGAGCGTCAGCGCAACCGGCACGGCAATCAGCGTCGTGATGCCTGCAAGGCGCATGGTGTTGACGAAGCGGCCGCCGATCAGGTCCGCAACGGCGATATTGTTGACATAGGATATGCCGAGATCGCCATGGGCCAGCCCGGCCAGCCAGCGGAAAAAGCGGATCGCGGCAGGTTCGTCCAGATGCATGGCGGCGCGAAGACCGGCCACAGCGTCCGGCGTGGCGGCCTGCCCCAGGAGGATGGTGGCGGTATCGCCCGGCAGCATGGCCGTTGCGAAGAAAACCGCGAACGAGACGATCAGCAGCGTGATGCCTGCAATGAGAAGCCGGTGGGCGATGAGATTGAGTACATATGTCCTCAAGATCGGCTCCCTTTATCTGAAATGTTTCGATTGCCGGTGGGCTTGCGGAAAGCCGGTCATGCCGGACCATAAGCCATGATGGCAGGGGCGGCCCCTGCCATCATGCATGAACCTCAGGCGTCGAGCCAGACATGTTCGGCGAAGGCGTAGCCCATCATGCCGCCGAGCGGGTTGGACTCAAGGCCCTTCAGCTTCTCGGTGATCGCATCGACATTGGAGATATAGACAGGAATGATGGTTCCGGCTTCTTCCGAAACCATGACCTGCATCTGCCCGTAGATTTCCTTGCGCTTGGCTTCATCGAGCAGTCCGCGCGCCTCGATCAGCATCTTGTCGAACTTCTCGGACTTGTACTGGCTTTCGTTCCAGGGCGCATTGGATGCATAGAGAAGGGAGAACAGGATGTCGGGCGTGGGGCGCGGGTTGATGTCGCCGAAATGGATCGGTGCCTTCAGCCAGTAGTTCGACCAGTAGCCGTCGCTCGGAACACGCTGCACATCGAGGTTCATGCCGATGTCTGCCGCCGATTGCTGGATGATGGTTGCTATTTCCACGCCCGAGGTTGCTGCGTCGGAGGTGATCACGGGGATTTTCTGGCCAAGCACGCCAGCCTTGTTGAAGTGGAACTTTGCCTTTTCGGGGTCATAGGCTTTCGCCTTGAGGTCCGCATTGTGGTATCTGCTCGCCGGCGAGATCGGCTGATCGTTGGCAATCTCCGCCAGGCCGCGCAGGGCCGATTTCTGGATCTGGTCGCGGTTGGTGATATATTTCATGCCCTGAACGAAATCGGCCTTGTCGCCTGGGCTCATGTCGAGACGGATATTAAGGTCGGTGTAATTGCCGGACGTGGTCTTCGAGACGGCGAAGCCGGGTTGGCTTTCCACCAGCCGGATGGAGCGTGGCTTGATGGAGGCGGCAAGATGGATGTCGCCGGAGAGAAGCGCGTTCACACGGGCATTGTCGTCGGAGATCGCGAAGAATTCGAACGTTTCCACGTGCGCGCCGCCAGACTTGAAGTAGTTCGGGTTCCGGGTGAAAACCGATTTCACGCCCGGTTCGAAGGTTCCCATCTTGAAGGCGCCGGTGCCGATGCCCTTGGAAAAATCCGTCGTGCCATCCTGAACGATCATGAAATGATGCATGGCGAGAATGGTCGGCAGGTCGGCATTGGGGTTGGCAAGGGTGATTTCCACCGTTGTCGGATCGACGGCCTTGACGTCGGTGATCTGCTTGGCAATTGCGTTGACCTTCGAGCCAACGGCCGGGTCGAGATGGCGCTTCAGGGAGAAGACGACATCGGCGGAGGTCAGCGATTTGCCGTCGTGGAAGGTAACACCGGAACGCAGCTTGACGGTCCAGGTCTTGGCGTCGGTGCTTTCGATCTTCTCGGCCAGCTCCATCTGCGTGTTGCCGGACTTGTCGAGGAAGGTGAGGCGGTTGTACAGCGCGCAGCAGCGGACATAATCGGTGGAAAGCGACGCCTTGGCCGGATCGAGCGTATCGGCGGTCGAGGACGACCATGCCGCAGCCTTGAGGTGGCCGCCGCTCTTCGGCGTTGCGGCGATGGCGCTGGAGGCCCGGCCGAGGATCATGCCGCCTGCCGACATGGCAACGCCGCCCGCAAGCATCATGCTGAGCAATTCACGCCGTGTGGCGCCGCGGCGAATGGCGTTTTCCACCATTGCATCATCCGAGGCGGTCCAGTTGGTAATCTTGTTATGCATCTCATTCCCCTTTTTTTTACCGTTGGCGGGCGGTCGGTCTTCAGCCGGCTTGGCCCAATGTCATGAAGAGCATCGATAGTCAGTCTTTTCTGGAAGCCCTTTTACCAAGGCTCGAAGATGCCGACGCATCCTCGCCTTGAAGGGATTTCGTCACGCGCGCATCCCGCTTTCCGGGCATTTGGCGCTGTGTAGCGAAATTGCGAAGCCTATGCCGTTCCCTGCCCGGTTCATGATCCCGGATGGTCAGGTTTTCCGGGGTTTTGGGCTTTTGTCGGATAGAAGTTTGACAGTTCGGCCCCGCCATTTTCTCCGAATTGGCGGGGTGGTGCGGCAGAAAATTCTGAAATTTGCCGGTTGGCGGTATAAGGCCCGCCCGCCGATCGGGGCCTGGACCTTCCGGCTCAATCCTTCATGGCGCGGCGGACATCTGGGTCCTCCAGGGTTTGATCCAGGGTCCGTGCCGTACGCTCGACGATCAAGTCGATCTCGTTATCCGTGCAGCAGAGCGGCGGTGCATAGCCCAGCACGCCATTGGCAAAGGCGCGGATGACAAGGCCGTTTTCCCAGGCGCGGTCGAAAACCCGCCGCGCCGGGGCGGCCTCTGCCGGCAGCGGGGTTTTTGCCGTCTTGTCGGTCACGAGTTCTATGGCCGCCAACATGCCGCGACCGCGAACATCGCCGACCAGCGGGTGATCGCGCAGACCTTCAAGACCGGCCATCAGCCGGGCTCCGGCCCTGACGCCGTTTTCCAGCAGACCGCCTTCCTCGTAAAGCCTGAGAACTTCGAGCCCCACCGCCGCACTGACGGGATGGGCCGAATAGGTATAGCCGTGGCCGACGGCAGAAGCGCCAGCGCCATCGGCGATAACCTGATAGACATGGTCCGCCATGAAAACCGCGCCCATGGGGACATAGCCGGAGGTCAGGCCTTTGGCGGTGGTCATGAAATCGGGAACGATATTGTCCTGCGTCGAGGCGAAAAGCGGTCCGGTGCGGCCAAAGCCGGTGATGACCTCATCTGCGACGAAAAGAATGCCATAATGTTTGCAAAGATCGCGCATGGCCTTCAGCCAGCCCTTTGGCGGAACGATGACGCCGCCCGAACCCTGGATCGGCTCGGCATAGAATGCGGCGACGCGGTCGGGGCCGATTGCCTCGATCTTCTTTTTCAACTGGGCAAGCGAGGCATCGATGATGGCCTGTGGGTCCTGGCCCACCGGGTTGCGATAGGGGTAGGGCGATGCGATCTTGTGCTGCCATTCGAAGGGAATGCCAAAGCCCGCGTGGAAATTGGGAAGGGCTGTCAGGCCCGCGCCCACCGTGGAGGAGCCGTGATAGCCCTGTTCTATCGAAATGAACTGGTCACGCTGCGGCTGACCCTTGGCAATCCAGTAATAGCGGATGAAGCGGATCGTGCTGTCCACGGCATCGGAACCGCCAAGGGTGAAATAGATATGCTTGAGATCGCCGGGCGCACGCTCGGCCAGTTCCGCGGCCAGCCGGATTGCGGGTTCGGACCCCAGGCCGAAATAGGCCGTGGCATAGGGCAGTTCGCGCATCTGGCGTGCGGCGGCTTCCACGATGGAGGAATGGCCGTATCCGGCATTGACGCACCACAGCCCGGCAAAGCCATCGATCAACTGGCGGCCTTGCGCATCCGTGACGGTCGCGCCGTTTGCGCTGGCAAGGACGCGCACACCCTGCTGTTCATGGCTGCGATAGGATGCGACCGGATGGACGAGATGGGCGCGATCGAGTTCGATGAGCGAATTGCTGAGCATGATGGTCTCCGGATCAGCCAAGGGCCTGATTGGCAAGGGCAAAGGTCGTCGCCGCCGAAGCGGCCGATGAGAGGGGCGCGGGCCGCGCCATGGCAATGCCGCCACCCACATGGGCAAGGCCCTGCTCTTGCAGCCAGGGCGCAAGCCCCGTTGCGGCAATCATATCCACCCGGACGAAACTGCCGATCCGCTGCGCCAGGAAATGCGAGATCAGCGTTTTGGCGTCTTCGAGACTGTGGGCCACCACCGGCCCGATAACCTCGCCACGGCCAAAGGGGCGCAGACATGCAAAGCCGGTGATGTCGTGGCCGCCGGTAACGGCGAAGGCGCCGATTTCAAACAGCTTGCGCATCAGGATGGTGCGATCCGCGCCAAAGGCTTCTCTGTCGAGTGCGGCTATTGCTTCAAGGTCGCCAGCGGTTGCGGCACGGGTGATGGCCGGTGGCGTTGCGCCCGCGACCACGCCCTGATGCTGAAGGATGGTGCCGGTTTCGCGAAAGCCGAGCTTTTCGTAAAGAGGAAGGCCGTCCGTGGTGGCGACGAGACGAAGTGGACGCCCGGCGGCATAAGCCATGGCCTCGTCCATCAACCGGCGTCCGAGGCCGCGGCCGCGCATGGCGGCATCGACGATGACCATGTTGATCGTCGCGCAATCGCTGCCGAAGGGCGTCATGAGGGCGGTGCCGACAACCTTGCCGGTGTCATCCACCGCAACGACCCCTTCGCTCAATTGGCAGGCGACCTGCCAGTCTTCTTCACGATGCGGCCAGCCAGCCTCCCGCGAGAGGCGCACGGCAGCCTCGATATGGTTTGCGGCAAAGGCCGTAATGTCGATGTCAACCATTTGCATGGACGATGCTCCCTGAATGATATGGAGTTTCGGGGCGAATGGGCCGGACGATTATCCGAAGGCGGTGGCTGTTACGACATCTTCCGCCAAAGCGGCGGCCTGTTTCCGCATCTTATGCCGTTGCCTGATCCGTGCCGGGCTTTATGGAGCGGTTTTGGCCGGGCTTCAGGAGCCGAAATCTGCAAGCAAATGCCAAAGCAGCGGCAGGATACGAAAGATTCTGCTTCGAAACGGAGGAAATCAGTCGGAAGAGGGGCGGCAAGCAGTTCTATTATCGATCATCACCCGAAAGGCCAGACAGGCCTGCCCAAAGGCCCCATTCAAGGACGAAGCGCATGACCACCTTCCGCCCGAAATACATCTCCTTCGATTGCCATGGTACACTCATAAACTTCCAGATGGCGGAAGCGGCGCGCGATCTTTATGGCGACCGTCTCGATGAACCGGCCATGCTGGAATTCATCCGGAATTTCGCGGGCTATCGGTTCGACGAGATCATGGGGGCGTGGAAACCCTATGCCGAGGTGGTGCATAATTCCCTGGAGCGGACCTGCAAGCGCAATGGCGTGACCTTCAGGGATGAGGATGCGCAAATGGTCTATGAGCGCGTTCCGACCTGGGGTCCCCATGCCGATGTTCCGGCGGGTCTTGCAAAGGTTGCGCGCGAAATTCCGCTGGTCATCCTGTCCAACGCCATGAACGACCAGATCCCGTCCAATGTCGCCAGGCTTGGTGCACCCTTCCATGCCGTCTATACGGCAGAGCAGGCCAATGCCTACAAGCCGCGCTTTCAGGCTTTCGAATACATGTTCGACATGCTCGGTTGCGGCCCGGAGGATATTCTGCACTGCTCGTCCTCCTTCCGCTACGATCTGATGTCGGCCCATGATCTCGGCATCAAGAACAAGGTCTGGGTCAATCGCGGCCATGAACCCGCCAACCCCTATTATGGCTATACGGAAATCGCCGATATTTCGGGACTTGCCGGCGTTGTCGGGCTCTGACTTTCCATTTCAACGCATGTGTGCAGGCAGATGCGCCTGCCGCATGTCCCTGACCGATCCCAGGAAGGCCATGGCCGATGAAATACGTCTCCTACTGGCATGATACGGCTCCGCGCTTTGCGGGAGGGCTTCAGGCGCCCGTCGAGGGCCATTACGACGTTGCCGTCATCGGTGCGGGATTTACCGGGCTTGGCGCGGCGCGCCAGCTTGCCATGGCGGGTGCCCGTGTCGTCGTGCTGGAGGGCGACAGGGTCGGTTCCGGTGCGTCGGGCCGCAATGGCGGCCATCTGAACAACGGGCTGGCGCATAGCTATCTGGCCGCCCGGCAGGAACTGGGCAAGGAGCGGGCGATCGCGCTTTACAAGGCCTTCGACTGTTCCATCGATACGCTGGAAACGCTGATTGCCGAAGAAGGCATGGATTGCAATTTCCGCCGTGCGGGCAAGCTGAAGCTGGCCTCCAAGCCGCAGCATTTCGACGGGCTGGCGAGGAATTTCGAGGCCATTCATGCCGAAGTCGATCCGGATACGGCGCTGTTGTCTGCGGATGATCTGAAGCGGGAGGTCCTTTCGCCCTTCCATGGCGCCATGCTGTCGCGCAAAAGCGCCGTGATGCATATGGGGCGGTATGTGGTGGGGCTTGCAGAGGCGGCGGTGCGGCGCGGGGCGGTGATTTTCGAAAAGGCTGAGGTGACGGAGCATTCGCAGACCGGCGGGCGGCATTGCCTGAAAACATCGAAAGGCATGGTCACAGCCGATGCCGTTCTTTTGGCGACCGGTGCCTATACCACGCCGAATTTCGGCTATTTCCGCCGCCGTATCATGGCGGTTGGCAGCTTCATCATCGCTACCCGGCCGCTGACGGACGGGGAGGTGGCGGCGACCATGCCCGGCAACCGCACCTGCGTGAACAGCATGAATATTGGCAATTACTGGCGCCTGACGCCAGATAACCGGCTGATATTCGGTGGAAGAGCGCGGTTTTCCGCCACATCCGACCAACGTTCCGATGAACGCAGCGGCAAGATCCTGCGCGAAAGCCTCGGCCGGATTTTTCCGCAGCTCGCAGGCGTCGATATCGACTATTGCTGGGGTGGGCTGGTGGACATCACCAAGGATCGCTACCCGCGGGCGGGCTATCAGGACGGGCTTTGGTATGCCATGGGCTATTCCGGCCACGGCGCGCAGCTTTCAACCCATCTCGGCATGACCATGGCCGACGCCATCCTTGGCCGGCCCGACAGGAACCCGTTAAAGGATCTCGATTGGCCAGCCGTGCCGGGACACACCGGAAAGCCATGGTTCCTGCCGCTCGTCGGCCTCTATTTCAAGATGCTCGACAAGATCAAATAGGCTTGCGCCACATGGACGCTACTGCATAATTCCTTAAATCGCAATCGATTTAAGGTGAAAATTATGCAGCAGATTTAAAGTGTTACAGCGTCCTTCGTGCGTTTGATCACAGTACACGACGCTGAGGAATTTGGCGTGGCCTACCCCCCTCTGCCCTGCCGGACATCTCCCCCTCAAGGGGGGAGATTGCAATACGGACAAAGCGTCATTCTTCAATGAATATTTGTGATGACGGCCTTTTCAAGGATTTAGGCAGGGCCTTCATCTTGCTGATCTCCCCCCTTGAGGGGGAGATGTCCGGCAGGACAGAGGGGGGTAAACCACACGCAAAACCGTAGCGTCGTGTACAGTGGCGTTTGATAAAACGCACGGCGCTGTAAGGGCGGTATTGGCGGCTGCCTCAGATTGCCGCAAGCAGGGCCCTGGTAATCTTTTCGGTGCGATCCTTGCCGGGAACGGTGCCGATGCCGCTGGCGGTCGTGGCCTCTATGGCCCTCATGACGGTGGCGGCGGCCTGGCTTTCACCCAGATGCTCCAGCATCATGGCGCCGGACCAGACGGTGGCGATCGGGTTTGCAATGCCGAGATGGGCAATATCGGGGGCTGAGCCGTGCACCGGCTCGAACATCGAGGGGGCGGTGCGCTCGGGATTGATGTTGGCGGAGGCGGCAAAGCCAAGCCCGCCCTGAATGGCGGCACCAAGGTCGGTGAGAATATCGCCGAACAGGTTGGAGGCCACCACGACATCGAGGCTTTCAGGCGCCATGACCATGCGCGCGGCCATGGCATCGATGTGATAGCTCGTGACTTCGACATCCGGATAGTCAGCGCAAAGCGCCTTTGTCACATCGTCCCAGAACACCATGGAATATTTCTGGGCGTTCGATTTGGTGACGGAGGCAAGCTTGCCACGGCGGCTGCGGGCCTGTTCGAAGGCAAAACGCAGGATGCGCTCCACGCCGTTACGGGTGAAGATCGAGGTTTCGACGGCAACTTCATCGGCGCTGCCCTGGTGGATGCGGCCACCTGCGCCGGAATATTCCCCCTCGGTATTCTCGCGGATGCAGAGAATGTCGAATTCGGTTGCCTTGAGGGGCCCTTCCACTTTCGGCAGCAAACGGTGCG
This sequence comes from Allorhizobium undicola ORS 992 = ATCC 700741, assembly GCF_000621665.1. Lineage (GTDB taxonomy): Bacteria > Pseudomonadota > Alphaproteobacteria > Rhizobiales > Rhizobiaceae > Allorhizobium > Allorhizobium undicola. Next base: position 123,016 of record NZ_JHXQ01000010.1, on the reverse strand, counting down.
GACGGATATTGGCATATTGCACGAAGCTCTTGCGGATCGGCAGCAGCAGGCCGTGGAGCGAAACCGAATCCGCAACCTCGGCGGGCCAGCCGACAGCGCCGAGCAGAATGGCGTCGAAGCCGCGCAGGATCTCGATGCCGTCTTCCGGCATCATGGCGCCGGTTTGCTTGTAGAAAGCACAGGACCAGGGGAATTGCGTGCCTTCCAGCACAAAGTCATGCAGCGCGGCGGCCTTTTGCAACACCGCCCAGGCCGCGGCGGTCACGTCCTGCCCGATGCCATCTCCGGGGATAAGGGCAATCTTGTGGGTCTTCATCTTCTTCATCCGTTTCATTGTTTTACGAAAATGCCCAATCGCTCTAAATACCTGTTTTTAAGGACTTTCCGGACGGAAAACCGCTTTCCGCTTTTCTTGAAAATAGTCTAAAGCGTGTCGCGATCTTTCAGATTCGCTTCCGACGCTTTAAGTCATTGTTTTGTCGCATGTCGTTATCGCAAAACCGCTGCACACTTTTGCGCGCCATGCTTTAAAGGCCGATCAGCACGCTTTTGCTTTTACGGTTGGAATGAAATGCTTCCCGCCCCAGATCCTTGCCGATGCCCGATTGCTTGTAGCCGCCGGTGGGCAGAATATGGTCACGCGAACGGCCATAGCGGTTGACCCAGATGGTGCCTGCCTGCAATCTGCGGGTGAAGCGGATGGCGCGCGAGAGATCGCTGGTGAAAAGTCCCGCAGCAAGGCCGTAGCTCGGGTGGTCGGCCAGTGTCAGCGCCTCTTCCTCGTCTTCGAAGGTTTGCAAGGTCAGAACGGGACCGAAGATTTCCTCGATCACGGCAGGCGAGGCCTGATCGATGCCGGAAAGCAGGGTTGGCGCATAGAAATAGCCGGGGCCGTCCATGGCGAAGCCGCCTGTCAGGCATTCGGCGCCGGCGGCAAGCGCGGCCTTGACGATGGTATCGATACGCTGGCGCTGCCTGTCGGAAATGATCGGCGAATACTGGCTTGCCGCATCCCAGGTCGGGCCGGGAATAACGGTTTTCATCCGCTGCGATATGGCCTCCGCGAGGGGGGCTGCGGCGCTTTTTTCGACGATCAGCCGGGAGCCTGCAACACAGGCCTGTCCGGCATTGGCGGTGATGCTGGCGGTGATTGCCGCTGCCGCCTTTTCGATGTCGGCATCGGCAAAGACCACTTGCGGGCTCTTGCCGCCAAGTTCCAGCGTCATCGGCTTGATGCCGGTGCGGGCGATGTTTTCCATGATTGCCGCACCCGCGCGGGTCGAGCCGGTAAAGCTGATCTTGGCAATGTCGGGGTGGCCGGTCAGGGCGGTGCCGGTGGTCGAGCCATCGCCCAGCACGATGTTGACAAGGCCTGCCGGGATGCCTGCCCGCACGGCCAGCTCGGCAAGATAGAGCGTGGAGAAGGGCGTCATTTCCGATGGCTTGAGAACCACGGCATTGCCGGCGGCAAGTGCTGGACCAAGCTTCCATGCCGCCATGTTGATCGGGAAATTCCAGGGCGTGATGGCGCCCACCACCCCATAGGGTTCGGTCATGATCATGCCCAGATTGCCGTCATCGGTCGGCACCAGATCGCCGCCTTCCTTGTCGGCGAATTCGCCGAAGAAGCGGATCTGTTCGGCAGAAACGGCGATGTCGCCCGCCACCAGTTGCCCGACAGGACGGGTGGAGGAAACCGCCTCCAGCCGGGCCAGCGTTTCGGCCTCCTGTTCGATGAGATCGGCCCAGCGGTTGAGAACCGTGAGCCGCTCACGCGGGCGAATTCCGCCCCAGTTGCTGGATTTCAGGGCCGATTTTGCCGTCTGTACTGCCTGATCGACGAGATCGGCATCGGCTATCGGGCAGTCGGCATAGGTCTTTGCGTCGGATGGCCGCTGCATGGGGATTTCGCCCCCGGCGGCGACGAACCGGCCACCGATGAAGTGTCCCGCAGGCAGGCTCAGGCTGTCAGGGTCGAAACTCAGGCTCATCGCCATGCCTCCGGGTCAGGGTGTGACGGTGACGTAGATCTTGCGAACGGTTTCGATGGTCTTCCACACGCCGACAAAGCCCGGCTTCATGACAAAGCTGTCGCCTGCCTTGTAGACGACCGGCTCGCCATCCCTGGGGGTGATTTCCACGACGCCCGACAGGATGTGGCAGAATTCGAAGGTCTCGCCCTTGATGGAGTGGGTCAGGCCGGGGGTCGCCTCCCAGACGCCGGTGTGGACCAGTTCGCCATGCGCTTCATCCTGCGCCCATGTCTTGAATTGCGGATCGCCGGAAATCAGCCTGTCCGGCGCGGGGCGGCCTTCACGCGGCGCAAATGACGGGTTGGTGTCGATGGTCTTGAGGAGCGACATGCTTGTCCCTTCGATAATGGTGTTTCGACTGCGCCATGGCGCGGGCAGGGCGGATGACGCAGCTGGCGCCATCTTCCGGTCTGATGGCCAAGGTTAGCCGTCAGGCAAAGGGATGGCTGCTGAAAGTGAAGCGGATACGGTGCAATCTTGTGCGCAACCGCAGCTTTGCAGTGAAATGTTTCGCCGGGCTCGCGCTACCATCATCATTGGGAGAGAGGGGCTTTCTGCTGGGCCTGCCATAGGGATTTATCGCGGCTGGGTGAGGGATGGACACGAAGATACCACAGATATTGCATGTCGATGCCTTTGAGATGCGCACGGCCGACATTGCTGAGGCCGAGCTGTCGCAGCTTCAGGCGTTGTCCATTGCCGTTGGCTGGCCGCATCGGGCCGCCGATTGGCAGCATGTGCGCGAGGTCGGGCACGGCTTCGTGGCGCTGGATGAAATCGGGCGTATATCGGCCTCGTCCATGTGGTTTCCGCATGGAGAAAGCTTCGCCACGTTCGGCATGTTGATTACCTCGCCACGGCTCCAGGCCAATGGCGCGGCGCGATGGCTGGTGGAGCGCATTCTTGCCGATTGCGCGGGCCGGGATCTGCGTCTCATCTCCACCCGCGATGCCCGCCGCCTTTATGCCTCGCTGGGTTTTCGCCCGCAAAGAACCATCTATCAATGCCAGGGCGAGGCCGTCACGCCGCCTGAAACGGCCGCCATTGCCGATGGGCTGACGCTGAGACAGATGGATCCCGGCGATATAGACGCCCTGACGGCGCTGGACGCACCCGCCTTCGGCGTGGCGCGGCGCGCTCACCTCGTTCGGCTGCTCGAACGCTCGATCTCTTATGGCCTCTATGACGGGGAGCGGCTGCTGGCCTATGCGATGAGGCGCCGCTTCGGTCGCGGGCATGTGATCGGGCCGGTCGTGGCCGCGAGCGACGCGCAGGCCATAGCCGTCACTGAGCCGCATATTCGGGCCCATGTGGGCACTTTCCTGCGCATCGACCTTCGCTTCGAAACGGGTGACTTCGCCAATTTCATTCACCAATCGGGTCTGGGCGTCTATGATACGGTCAAGACAATGGTGACGACCGACGCCGCCAGCTATGGCGAGGGCGGGGATGGCCAGCCGGTCGTCTACGGGCTGGCCTCGCAATCCTTTGGCTGAAGCATCCGGCAGGGCGGAGCGTCAGGGTTACGAAAGCCACCGTTTCCGCTTCACGCCAGCCGTGAATTTCCCTCAATCACTGCCTCCGGCAAGCCTTGCTTCCAGAACAGCCAGCGGGTGGGGCAGGGCTTTGCCGTTCATGTGGCGCACCTGTGCGCGGCAGGAATAGCCGGTTGCCATCACGGCATGGCCGGGCCGGTCCTTGTTCACTTCGGCTTTCCAGCTCATGTCGTAAAGGCGATCGGAGATCGCGCGATTGGCGCTTTCATGGCCGAAGGTTCCCGCCATGCCGCAACAGCCGGTTTCGGTAATGTCGAGCTTTATGGCGGCTGCGTCGAAGATGCCTTTCCACGCGGCAAGGCTTGCGGTTGCATTGCTGCGTTCGGTGCAGTGAACAAGCAGCGTGGCCTGGCTGGAAGCGGCAGGCTTTGCCGCGGCAATGGCCGCCAGATGCTGGCTCAGCCATTCCTGCGGCAGCAGGACCGGCGCCGTCAGGCGGGTTTCCGGCAGGGCGGCATATTCGCTGCGGAAGGTCAGCGTCATTGAAGGATCAAGGCCAACCAGCGTCACGCCAAGCGAGCCCAGGCCGTCGAGATAGGTCCGGGTTGCGATGGCCGCCCGGCGGAATGCGGCAAGATAGCCATGCACATGCATGGGTTTGCCGTTGATATGGGGTGCGGCAAGATAGGGCGAGAGGCCAAGCTTGCGGGCAAGCTTCACGGCGCTTGACAGCACGGCGGTATCGAAGCGGGCGGTGAAGACATCCGCCACGAAAACCACGCATCTGGCCCGCTCGTGCGGGGAAAGCGCCTGCATGTCCGCCAAGCGGGCAAGCGGCAGTTCCAGCGCCCTGCATTCAGCCTCCAGCGAGCGTGGCGGCAAGGCGGGCAGGGCGGTCAGGCCAAGGCGGGCAAGCAGGCTTCGCCCGATGGGCGTGCCGGTTGCCAGATTGTAAAGCGGGCGGATGCGCGCCAAAAGCGGCATGGTGGTTTCGATGCTGGCAATGATCGGGTGTCGAAGCGGGCGCAGGTAGCGGGTATAATAAAGCTCGAGGAATTTCGAGCGGAAGGCCGGAACACTCACCTTGACCGGACATTGGCCGCTACAGGCCTTGCAGGCAAGGCAGGTGTCCATGGCCTCGCGCACGGCATGGGAAAAATCATCGGCATTGGCGGGGTTGAGGCTGTTCACGGCCCTGACAGGGGCGCGCAGCAGCCCGGCAAGCCGGGTGTGGCGCTGTGCGGCATGGCGGGGATCGATGTTCCGGCTTGCGAGAAGGCGCAGCCATTCGCGCATCAGCGAGGCGCGGCCCTTGGGGGAAAAGCGCCTGTCCCGCGTGGCCTTGTAGGAAGGGCACATCGGGCTTGCCGTATCGAAATCGAAGCAGGCGCCATTGCCGTTGCAATAGGCGGCATTGTCGAAGGCGGCGCGGATGTCATCGCCGAGGGTACGATCGAAGCTGCCGCGTAGCGGCACATCGTCGATGCGCAGCAGCGGCGAGCCGTCAGCGGTGGCGATCTTGCCCGGATTGAGCCGGTTCTGCGGATCGAAGGCCGCCTTGATGTCCTGAAGGGCCGGATAGAGCGAACCGAAAAATTCCGGCACATATTCCGAGCGCACGCCCTTGCCATGCTCTCCCCACAGCACGCCTCCATATTTGCGGGTGAGTTGCACCACCGCATCGCTGATGCGCCGGACCATGGCCTGATGGCCGGGGCGTGTGAGGTCGAGTGCCGGGCGCACATGCAGAACGCCTGCATCCACATGGCCGAACATGCCGTAGGAAAGACCTTCCGCATCCAGAAGCGCGCGGAATTCGCGAATATAGGCGGCGAGATTTTCCGGCGGCACGGCCGTGTCTTCCACGAAGGCCACGGGGCGGACGGGGCCATCCACATTGCCCAGCAGGCCGACGGCGCGTTTGCGCATCAGCCAGATGGTTTCCACATCCTGCGCATTGCGCGCGATGGTATAGCCCGCATGGCGCATGGCCGCGCCGTCGAGAGCCTGCGCCACGCGGGCGATATGCTCTTCCAGCGTGGCGGGATCGTCTGCCAGGACCTCGACGATGTTGATGCCGTTTGCGCTTCTTTCCCCGGCCTCGGGAAAGAAGGGGGCGATCCGGCTCCACACCATGTCGCCCTTGGCCAGGCCCAGCACCTTTTCGTCCACGGTTTCCACGGAAGCCACGCCAAGCCCGGCCAGGGCGCGGGCATCCTCAAGGGCGGTATTGAAATCGTCGTAGCGAATGTTGAACAGTGCCGCGCAGGCGGGAATGGGCAGGAGGTTGATCTCCGCCTCGGCAATCATCGCCAGCGTTCCTTCCGAGCCGCAAAGAATGGCGGTGAGATCGAAATGCCCGTCATCGCGGCGTACATGCGCCAGATCGTAACCCGTCAGATAGCGGTTGAGCTTGGGAAAGATGCGGGCGATGTCCTCGCTTCTTTCGCGCGTGATGCGCTCCACCGTGCGGTAGATGTCGCCAGCGCGGCCCGGCAGGGCTGTGGCCGCCGCAAGGCCGGCCTCGTCCAGCGGGCGAACCCATAAATCGGTGCCGTCCATCAGCACGACCCGAAGCCCGAGCACGTGATTGCTGGTCTTGCCGTAGAGGCAGGAGCCCTGGCCGCAGGCATCGGTGGAGATCATGCCGCCAATCGTTGCGCGGTTGGAGGTGGACAATTCCGGGGCAAAGAACAGGCCGTAGGGTTGCAGCGCCTGATTGAGCTGGTCTTTCACCACGCCCGCCTGAACGCGGGCCACCCGGCGTTCGGGATCGATATGAAGAATGGTGTTCATGTGGCGCGAACAATCCACCACGACGCCGGAGGTCAGCGACTGGCCATTGGTGCCGGTGCCGCCGCCGCGGGGCGTGATGGAAACAGTGCGGAATTCGGGCTTGGCCAGCACCTCGGCCAGAATGCGAAGATCGGCGGCGGCACGCGGAAACAACACCGCCACGGGCGGCACCTGATAGATGGAATTGTCGGTGGCTGCGACGATCCGGCTGGCCGCGCCCTTTTCCATGTCGCCGGAAAAACCCGCTTCCACCAATGCGTCGAACAGGGGCGCATCCGGCAGGCAGGCAGGCAGGGTGGCGGTCAGGCGAGGGATCATGGCAGAAGCACACTCATACTGGCGCATTGCCCCGAAAAGGATGCCGTTGCGGTTTTTCCTTCGGGACTGCATGGAAACAAAAGGCACAGGGCCGGTAAGCTATAGCAACGCTTGAAGATGCGTGCCACATCCTTGCGTGAAAGAGTTGCGGATGGGGCCGGTGCTGACGGCGGTATCATCAGGACATGTCCTCGCCGTTGGGCAGGCGGCGGCGCATATAGGCCTGCGGGCTGCTGCCCATTTCCGTGCGGAAGGCATAGACGAAGGCGGAGGTGGAGCCATAGCCGAGTTCCATGGCGACCTGCGTCACGCCAAGCCCGCCGCCCAGCAACTCGATGGAGCGGAACAACCGCAGCCGCCGGCGCCATGAGCGCAGGCTCATGCCCAGCTCGATATTGAACCGCCTTGCAAGCGTGCGGGGCGAAAGGTTGAGCGTCTGGCTCCATTCCTCGGGGCTGCGGTCATCGGTGGGGTCGAGGTAAAGCGCCTCGCACAATTTCGTCAGGGCGGGGCTGCGTGGCCATGGCAAAGCCGAAGGAAGCGGCTGCACGCGGCCGAGCTGGTCGAAAATCAGGGTGGTCACGCGGCCACGATAGCCATCGTCCGGGCCGTTGTCGCTGTCCTTTCCCAGTTCCGTGGCCTCCAGGATCAGGGCCTGCAACAAGGGCGACATCATGAAGATCGTGGGAACACGGGGCAGGCTTGCGCCCGCCTCGTCGGCAATCCACAGGCTGCGGAACACCGCCCCCAGCAGCGAGCCGACCCGATGCACGACGCCGGGAGGCAGCCAGGCGGCCTTGTCGGGCGTGATGACGAAGGACTCGCTTTCGGTATAGACGGTCAAAACCCCGGAAACGGCGTAGACCATCTGGTGCCAGGTGTGGGAATGTTCCGGGAAGAAATGACGCGCGGGAATGGACTGTGCCCGAACCGTCAGCGGTTGCGGGGGCGAAAGGCCTTCGGGCGTATGAATGGCGTGCCACATGGCTTGATCCCCATTTGAGGTTGATCCCCATTTTGGCAGCTATTCTATATCGATTGTCCCGCCATTGAAATACAGCCATCTGTCTTTTCGTTAACCTCCAATCTCAAGAGGCGATGTGACCAAGATCGACCGGGGCGGGCAGGGCCGCTGCGGTTCCCTTTTCTCAAGCGCAGGCGTGCCCATGTCCGACATTTCAGCCCATGAAGCAATACAGCCCGCCCATCGGGATCTCGAACGGTCCGCGCGCGGGAATCTGGCGCGGCTGACGATTGCCCAGGCGCTTGGCGGCGCCAATTCTGCCATGGTTTATTCCACGGGCGCCATTGTCGGTCATTCGCTGGCGCCCACGCCTGCGCTCGCCACCATGCCGATTTCGATGTTCGTCGTGGGAATGGCCTTGTCTACCTTGCCCGCCGGGATGATCGCGCAGCGCTACGGCCGGCGCACTGCATTTCTCGTGGGAACGGGAAGTGGCGTGCTGGTGGGGCTTCTGGCGTCGCTGGCGGTTTATGCCGGATCCTTCTGGCTCTATTGTCTGGCGACGTTTTTCGGCGGAGCCTATGCCGCCGTGGTGCTTTCGTTCCGTTTTGCCGCTGCCGATTGCGTATCTCCGGAAAAGCGCCCGCGCGCCTTGTCCTTCGTAATGGCGGGCGGTGTTTTTGCCGGCGTGATCGGGCCGCAAATCGTCAACAGCACCATGTATCTGTCCATGCCCTACATGTTTGCCGCAAGCTATATTGCGCAAGCGGGGCTTGCGGTGGCCTCGGCACTGCTTCTCATCGGCGTGCGTCTGCCAAAGCCTACGAAAACGGAAAGTGCCGGAGGCCGCAGTCTGGGCGAAATTGCCCGTCAGCCGCGCTTTCTGACTGCCGTGACCTGTGGCGTCGTTTCCTATCTGCTGATGAATTTCCTGATGACGGCAGCGCCCCTGGCCATGCAGATCTGCGGCCTGTCGCAGGAATCCTCCAACCTCGCCATCCAGTGGCATGTGATCGCCATGTACGGCCCAAGCTTCTTCACCGGCAGGCTGATTACCCGTTTCGGCGCACCGCGCGTCGTCATGGCAGGGCTGGTGCTGACCGGCGCGGCGGCGGCCGTCGGGCTTGCCGGAACGGATGTGGCGCATTTCTGGATCACGCTGATCGTGCTGGGCGTTGGCTGGAATTTCGGCTTTGTCGGCGCCTCGGCGCTGGTGCTGGAATGTCACCGCCCGGAGGAAAAGGCGCGGGTTCAATCACTCAACGATTTCGCCGTGTTCGGCACCATGACCTTCGGCTCCTTCCTGTCTGGCGGGCTGTTGACGGCCTATGGCTGGAATACGGTTCTGGCTCTCGCCTTCATTCCGCTGGTGCTGGCGCTGGTAACGCTGATGGCAACCTATGGACGCCGCGCAGCGATTGGCGCCTGAACCTGCCAAAGGCAAACAAGGATCGCCGTGCCCTTTGACTGGATGGGGGCAGGGTGCAACGATCGGGGCCGCACTGGGCTCCGGGAAAGGAAAGAATGCCGTGATGTGGGAGCATTGCGGCAAATCCAGGGGGAAGAAACGAACAGGAGCAGGGCATGGAACTCCGTTTGCAAAACAACCAACAAGGGGAACAAAAATGAAGACATCTCTTTTTCTGGCCACGCTTGGCGCGGCGGCAATCCTTTCGGGCAGCGCCATGGCGGGTACGCTCGATGACGTGAAGGCGCGCGGCAAGCTGAATTGCGGCGTAAGCTCAGGCACGGCAGGCTTTTCCGCTCCCGACGCCAAGGGCGTGTGGCAGGGCTTCGACGTGGCGATCTGCAGGGCCGTGGCCGCAGCCGTTCTCGGCGACCCGATGAAGGTCGATTTCGTGCCGACCACCGGTCAGACCCGCTTTACCGCGCTTGCATCCGGGGAAATCGACGTGCTGTCGCGCGCCACGACCTGGACCTTCTCCCGTGACACGGACCTGAAGCTGACCTTTGCGGGCACCAATTTCTACGACGGTCAGGCCTTTATGGTGAAGAAGGAACTGGGCGTGACCTCTGCGGCCAACCTCAACGGCGCAACGATCTGCATCCAGTCCGGCACCACGACCGAGCTCAATCTCGCCGAATATTTCCGCCTCAACAAGATGACCTACGAGCCGGTGCCGGTGGATTCCAGCGCCGAAGGCGAGCGCCAGTATCAGGCCGGCGCCTGCGACGTCTATACCAGCGACGGCTCGAACCTCGCCTCGGTGCGCGCAAGCTTCAAGGATCCTGCCGATCACATCATCCTGCCGGAGGTCATCTCCAAGGAACCGCTGGGGCCGATCGTTCGCCAGGGCGACGAACAGTGGGCTGACATTGTTCACTGGACGCAGAACGCGCTGTTTGCCGCCGAAGAGCTGGGCGTGACCAAGGCCAATGCCGACCAGATCGCCGCCAGCACGGAAAATCCTGAAATCAAGCGCCTGCTTGGCAAGGATGGCAATCTCGGCAAGATGATCGGGCTCGACGCTGATTGGGCCAAGCGCGCCATCATGGCGGGCGGCAATTACGGCGAGATCTACGATGCCAATCTCGGTACCGAGACGCCGATCAAGCTGGCCCGCGGCATGAACGCCCAGTGGACCAAGGGCGGCATGATCTACTCGCAGCCTTTCCGGTGAGAGTCTGAAAGACAGCCTCGACCTGTCGCATGAAAGACAAAAGGCCGGCGCATAGGCCCGGATAACCGGGCCGATGCACTTGCAGCATGGCGTGCGGGCGCGGCCAGCCCTCTGCTCGGCAGGGGCCGGGCCTTCCCGCAGCCGGCGAATTTCCAGAAGACAGAGCTGACGCGAGACCTTCGTTCCGGCCGCTTGCCGGAGCCCTGGCTCGGCAATGGCGGGGTATCACCAATGGCAAACGCAATCTCTCTCCCTTCGCGGGAGCCGCAGGAGGCTTTCCGGTTGAGCATGTTGCTCAATGACAGCCGCTACCGTTCCTATACCATCCAGATCGTCGTCCTCATGGCGCTGATGCTCGGCATAGCCTGGCTGGTGGACAATACCGTGCGCAATCTTGCCCTGCTGGGCAAGGATTTCTCCTTTTCCTTCCTGTGGTCCAAGGCAGGCTACGACATCAACCAGCAGCTGATTGCCTATGATACGCAGATGAGCCATGGCCGCGCGGCGCTGGTGGGACTTCTCAACACGCTGGTGCTGGCGCTCATGTCCTGCGCCTTGGCAACCGTCATCGGCGTGGTGGCGGGCGTGCTGCGGCTGTCGGGAAATCCCATCGTCGCGCGGCTCATGACCGTCTATGTCGAGGTGTTCCGCAATATTCCCCTGCTGATGTGGATCCTCGTATTCGGCGCCATCATGAGCGAGGCGGTACCCGCGCCCAGCGCTTTCAAGGGCGCCAATGCCTCGGCAAGCATGATTTTCGATGCCGTGGCCATCACCAATCGCGGCGTCTTCGTTCCGGTGCCTTTGTTCGTCCGTGATCTTGGCACGCTCAATCTCGGCGTGGTGCAGCCGGATATTGCAACGCTGGCGGTGCTTTTCACCATTGTGGCGTCTTTCCTTGCCAATCGTGCGCTTCTCAGACATGCAGCGGGCGTGCAGAGCCGCACCGGCGAGCGGCCTGTGACCTGGTGGAAAAGCCTGTTCGTTCTTTTTGCCCCGACGATCGTGCTCTTGTGGGTGCTCGGCTTCCATCTGGGCTATCCGGAATTGCGTGGCTTCAACTTCCAGGGCGGGCTGCAATTGCGCAACGCACTGATCGCCATGTGGCTCGGCCTGAGCGTTTATACCGGCGCCTTCATTGCCGAGACCGTGCGTGCGGGCATTCTGGCCATCTCGAAAGGCCAGTCGGAAGCTGCCCACGCCCTGGGCCTGCGACCCGGAAAAACCATGCGGCTGGTGGTGCTGCCGCAAGCGATGCGGGTGATCGTGCCGCCACTGATCTCGCAATATCTGAACATCACCAAGAATACCTCGCTGGGTCTTGCGGTGGGCTACATGGATCTGCGCTCGACGCTTGGCGGCATCACCATCAACCAGACCGGCCGCGAGCTGGAAGGGATGCTGCTGCTGATGATGATCTATCTGGCGATCAGCCTGACGATTTCCGGGGTGATGAATGTCTTTAATGCCCGTATCGGGCTGAAGGAGCGGTGATATGAGCCAGTCCAACCTTGCCTTCGTCAGAACCGAAATGCTTTCGGCCCGCACGCCCCCGGCGGGCGAGACGAGCCCGCTGAACCTGCTGCGCAAGAGCCTTTTCGGCAACTGGGTCAGTGGCCTCTTGACCGTGATGTCACTGATTGCCCTCGTGCTCATGGTCCGCGCCATCGGCCCATGGCTTTACCATTCCGTATGGAACGCTCATTCGCTGAGCGAATGTCGCCAGATTCTGGCAGGCAGCGAGGGCGCCTGCTTTGCCGTGGTGCGCGATCGCTGGACGCAGCTTCTCTTCGGCTTTTACCCCTCCGCCTTTTATTGGCGCCCGGTCCTGGCCTTCGGCCTGATGCTCGTTGCGCTGGCGCCGGTGCTGTTTCCGCCTTTGCCGCGGCGCATGTTGTGGTTCAGCGCGCTGTTTCCCGGTCTCGCCTACTGGCTGATCTGGGGCGGCACTTTGTGGCTGCCGGTTTCGGTCTATATGGGCTTCATCGTCGCCGCTCTGCTGCTTGCCATATCCCGGCTCAGGGCTGGCGGGCTTGCCGCGGGGCTTGCGCTGGCGGGGGCGGTTCTCTGGTGGCTTTTTGCGGCATCGCCCGTCTCTACAGCCGCCGCCTCGCTGCTGCCTTTCATGCTGCCGGCGGTTTCCTCCCGCGAAATGGGTGGTTTTCTGTTGTCGATCGTCATTGGCGTCACCGGCATCTCGCTGTCTTTGCCGCTCGGCGTGGTGCTGGCACTGGGGCGGCGCTCGAAAATGCCGCTGGTCAAATCCATCAGCGTGATCTTCATAGAGTTCATCCGGGGCGTGCCGCTGATCACCATGCTGTTCACGGCATCGCTTCTGCTGAACTATTTCCTGCCGCCCGGCACGAATTTCGATCTGATCCTGCGGGTTATCATCATGGTGACGCTGTTTGCCACGGCCTATATGGCCGAGGTCATCCGCGGCGGTCTGGCGGCGCTGCCCAAGGGCCAATATGAAGCGGCCGAGGCCCTGGGTCTGGATTACTGGAAGGCACAGGCCCTGGTGATCATGCCGCAGGCGTTGAAAATTTCCATTCCCGGCATCGTCAATTCCTTTATCGGCCTGTTCAAGGACACGACCCTGGTGGTGTTCATCGGCCTTCTCGATCCGGTGGCGCTGTCGAATTCCATCCGGGCCAGCACCGACTGGCAGGGGATTTACTGGGAGTTGTTCATTTTCATCGGCGGGCTTTTCTTTCTCTTCTGCTTCGGCATGTCGCGCTATTCCATGCATCTGGAGCGCAGGCTGAAAACCGACCACCGCTGACCGGCGCTTTGCTGCCTTTCAGGCCGGCAGCAGACCGGCCTGAACACCTCCTGAACCACACTGAATTCGCGAAGGATCATTGCCATGGTACATCTAGCGGCAGAAAGCATAGGTGCCGAACAGATGGGCATCTCCAACGAGATCACCATCCGCATCGAGAATATGAATAAATGGTACGGCACCTATCATGCGCTGCGCGATGTCAATCTGACCGTGCGGCGGGGGGAACGTATTGTTGTCGCAGGGCCATCCGGCTCTGGAAAATCCACCATGATCCGCTGCATCAACCGGCTGGAGGAACACCAGACGGGACGCATCGTCGTTGACGGGATCGAGCTTTCGTCCGACCTGAAGAATATCGATCTGGTGCGTTCGGAAGTGGGCATGGTCTTCCAGCATTTCAATCTTTTCCCGCATCTGACCATTCTGGAAAACTGCACGCTGGCGCCGATCTGGGTTCGCAAAATGCCGCGCAGGGAAGCCAATGCGCTGGCCATGCATTTTCTGGAAAAGGTCAAGATTCCCGATCAGGCCCATAAATATCCGGGCCAGCTTTCCGGCGGGCAGCAGCAGCGGGTGGCCATTGCGCGGGCGCTGTGCATGAAGCCACGCATCATGCTGTTTGATGAACCCACCTCGGCGCTGGACCCCGAAATGGTCAAGGAAGTGCTGGACACCATGATCAAACTGGCGGAAGACGGCATGACAATGCTGTGCGTGACCCATGAAATGGGCTTTGCGCAAGCCGTTGCCAACCGGGTGATCTTTATGGATCAGGGGCAGATTATCGAGGAAAACAATCCGCAGGATTTCTTCAACGCCCCGAAATCGGAGCGCACGCGGCTTTTCCTCAGCCAGATCCTGCGTCACTGACCGGCGTGCTTCAAGCTTTTGTTTTTGCGCATTTTCGGATGGAAAACCGTGACTACATTTTTCTGGAAATGCTCTATATGCATGTTTTCCAAATGAGGCTGCCATGACATCGTCTTCGATTTTGCCGCTGCTGGAAGCGGTTGAAAACCGCCGAAATACCAATTCCCTCAAATGGGACAGTGCAAGCCAGTTGCTTTCGCCGGCGGCGGCGGCCTGCGATCCCTTGCCCATGTGGGTGGCGGATATGGATTTCAAGCCACCGAGGCCGGTTATCGAGGCCATGGTGCGGGCGGCAGAAACAGCGGTTTTCGGCTATTCGTCAGCCCACAATCCGTCCTATCTCGAAGCGGTGCGGGGCTGGCAGAAGCGGCGCTTCGGCTTCGATGTCGCGCCGGAGTGGATCGTTCCTGTTTCGGGTGTCATCACGGCCTTGAAAACCATCATTCAGGCCTTTTCCAATCCCGGTGACAGCGTGCTGATCCAGCCGCCGGTCTATGCGCATTTTCACGATGATGTGCTGCTTAACGGTCGTTTTCCGGCCTTTGCACCGCTCCAGCGCCGGCAGGGTGGCTATAGCTACGATCCGGAGGTTTTCGAGGCGGCTATCCGTCCCAATACCCGGATTTTCATTCTGTCCAATCCACACAATCCCACGGGCAATGTCTGGAGCGAAGAGGAATTGCGCAGCATGGGCGAAATCTGCGCCCGTCACGGGATTCTGGTGATTTCCGATGAAATTCACCAGGATCTGATCCTCAATCCGGCTTGCCGGCACGTGCCCTTCGCCAGCCTTTCGCCGGAGCTTGCGGACATTTCAATCACCTGCACTGCGCCGTCCAAGACCTTCAACCTGCCCGGCTTGCAATGCGCCAATGCCTTCATCCCCAATCCACGCCTCAAGGGGGAGTTCCAGCGGCAGCTGGAACGCAATCTCTATCCTCGCGTCAACGCCATGGGCCTGGTCGCCGCTGAAGCGGCCTATCGTCATGGCGAGCCCTGGCTGGACGCACTTCTGGAGCAGGTCCGAAGCAACCACGCCCATTTTTCAACCGCAATCAATGGCTTGAAGGCCGGGATAGAGGTGCTTCCCGCCGACGCACTCTACCTGACCTGGATGGATTGCCGCGGGCTCGGCATGGACGCGGCCGCCCTTGAACATTTCATGCTGACCAAGGCGCGCCTCTGGCTGGACAAGGGCCAGAAATTCGGCGTCGAGGGACACGGCTATATGCGCATCAACCTCGGTTGCCCGCGCGCCACCGTGGAGGAGGCAATCGAGCGATTGCAGGCAGCACTTGCAGCCCACAAAAACGGCTGATCACGAGAGCGCCGAACTGGAAAGGGCGGCGCATTCGTCGTCGTGCGTTGGATAAGATGCACGAAGGTGGCAGATCCTTTGGCGAACCATTTAAGCTCATGAAAAAGGGCCCAGCGATTTCTCGCTAAGCCCTTGAAAAGGATGGTGGGCGTGACAAGGATCGAACTTGTGACCCCTACGATGTCAACGTAGTGCTCTCCCGCTGAGCTACACGCCCATCCGATGAGCGGCATAGACCATAAAAGGCCTTTGCCCGTCAACTGCTTTTTTGACGGGCCTTTCAATAAACGCCTAAGTGCTTATGCCGCCAGCAATTTGTTCACTTCATTCACCAGGTCGCGCAGGTGGAAGGGCTTGGATAGCACCTTTGCATCCTTGGGGGCCTTGGAGTCGGCATTCAGGGCCACGGCGGCAAAGCCGGTGATGAACATGACCTTGAGGTCCGGGTCCAGTTCGGTGGCGCGGCGGGCAAGCTCGATGCCGTCCATTTCCGGCATGACGATGTCGGTCAGCAGCAGGGAGAAGGGTTCTTCGCGCAGGCGGTCATAGGCGCTTGCGCCATTATCATAGGAGGCGACCTTGTAGCCGGCCTTTTCCAGCGCCTTCACCAGGAAGCGGCGCATATCGTTGTCGTCTTCGGCGAGAAGGATTTTCTGAGTCATTGAAGGACCGTTACTCGATAGATGATTGGGCTGATGCCAGCTTTCCCAAATATTCCCCGCTCTGTAAATATCCTGTGAAAGCGGAAAGTGTAGGGGTGAGGCGTGCATATGGACTTCAAACACGCCTGCTGGCAACATATGTCATGTAGCAACATCGTGATTTGGTAAAGAAGGGGTATGATGCAGCCCGAGGCAACGGATTTCGAGCTGTTTGACGTGCTGGAGCCCGCGCATCAGACAATTCCCTTCGTTTACAACTCCCCCCATAGCGGACGTCATTATCCACAGGAGTTTCTGGAAAGCGCCCGGCTGGACGGGCTGGAAATCCGGCGCTCCGAGGATCATTTCGTCGATCAGCTTTTTGCGGATGCGCCGCTGCGGGGTGCTCCGCTTCTCAAGGCGAATTTTCCGCGCGCCTTTATCGATGTCAATCGCGAGCCGTATGAGCTCGATCCGCGCATGTTCAGCGGTCCGCTGCCCTCCTATGCCAACAGCAATTCCGTGCGGGTGGCGGGCGGGCTTGGCACCATCCCCCGCATCGTCGCCGAAAACATGGAGATCTATCAACGTCGGCTGAGTGTGGAGGAAGGTCTTTCCCGCATCGAGCGCTTCTACAAGCCCTATCATTCCTGCCTGCGGCGGCTGGTGGCGCGCACCCATGCAGCTTTCGGCACGGCCATTCTCATCGATTGCCACTCGATGCCTGGCAATATTCGTATTTCCGGTTCGGGCCTGCGGCCGGATTTCATCATTGGCGATCGCTATGGCACCAGCGCTTCTGCCGAACTCACGCAGGCCGCCCTGGAAATTCTCGGAGATTTCGGCTTCACGGCGGTGCGTAACAAGCCTTATGCCGGCGGTTTCATCACCGAGCATTATGGGCGGCCGGGCCGAGGCCTGCACGCCTTGCAGATCGAGATCAATCGCGCTCTTTACGTCGATGAGGTCACGCTGGAACGCAGGCCGGATTTTGCGCTTCTGGCGGAAATGCTCTCGAGCTTCATCCAGCGCATGGCGCTTTATGCCGCGGATCTGCGCGGTGAAGGCGCCTGGGCGGCGGAATAGCCGCATTTCTCACATTTTTACCGATTGCTTGCAGTGCGCCCCTTTGCGCAAAGGTGCGGCTTTGCGCGATGTCGAGGCAAAAAAAACCGCGCTGGAAGCGCGGTCAAGTCTAGGGAGGAAACACCCAAGGAGGGCATTTACAGTCGGAAGACTGTGACTTCACTGTATATTGCGCCGCACAAATGTCAAGCGGTTTTGTTGGTTTTTTATGCAGGCTCAAGAAATAGGCATTTTTTCTTCCCATCCCTGCGTGCCACTTGCTCTTCACACTCTCGGCAATGCCGGTTATGGAGCATATAGCCTTTTAAACTGACGGGCTGATCCCCGTCCCAGGAGCCCTCATGCGTCCCAGCCGTGACTTTTTCGAACGCCTTGCCGCTGCGGCCCGCCTTGAGACCTTGCCGCGTTTTCGCACGGGGCTTGATGTCGTCAACAAGGACAGGGGCGGTTACGATCCGGTGACGGAAGGCGATCAGGCTGCCGAACGTGCCATTCGCGCCTTGATCGAGGCGGAATTCCCCGATCACGGTATTTTGGGCGAAGAACAGGGCAATATCGGGCTGGAAAGGCGTTTTGTCTGGGTTATCGATCCGATCGATGGCACGCGCGCCTTCATTTCCGGCCTGCCGACCTGGGGTACGCTGATCGGTTTTCGCGAGGGCGGGCAGTCCGTCATGGGGCTGATGGACCAACCCTTTACGGGCGAGCGGTACTTCGCCGATGGCGAGCGCTCCTGGTATAGCGGGCCGGATGGCGAGCGGCAGTTGAAGACCAGGGCTTGCGAGACCCTCGGCGATGCCGTGCTTTACACCACGTCGCCGGATATATTCCTGCCTGAGGAAAAAAATCGCTTCGATGCCGTGCGCAATGAGGTTCGGCTGACGCGCTATGGCGTTGATTGCTATGCCTATGTATTGCTGGCGGCGGGGTTTGTCGATCTGGTGATAGAAACCGGCCTGAAGCCTTATGATGTCGGGGCGCTCATTCCCATCATCCGCCAGGCCGGTGGCGTGATCACCACATGGACGGGCGGTTCGCCGGAAGAGGGCGGCGCCATCATCGCGGCGGGGTCGCAAAGCCTGCATCGGCAGGCACTGGCGCTTTTGCAGGACTGATCTGCTGCCACGGAGCCGACGTCAGGCCTCCTCGATATTTTCCTCGCCGCCCAGGTTTGCGTCTGCATCGCTGCCTGGAATGAAAGCGTGCAGCGCCGCCAGCGCCTGCGTGCGGTAGCGGTCCTGTTCCTGAAACACCTCGTGGCGCGCACCGGCAATGGGCAGGATCTGGCCTGCCCGGAAATTCCGGGCCAGATGTTCCTGCGCCGAAAATGGCACGACGCCATCCTGCATTGGCGCAATCACCAGCGTGGGTATGGTGATCCGGGTCAGGTGGGCGGGGCTCTGGACACGGCGAATGGCCTTGTCGCACTCGTGCAGCCAGCGGGCCGAGGGCGGGCCGAGGGCGAGTTCCGGAACATTGACGGCAATCGAGATGTTGCGCGCAAAGCGCTTTTCATCTCCCGTCAGCGGGTTTCCGTCGAAAAGCGGCGGGCGGCTGCCCTTGGAAAAGGCCATGGTGCCAAAACCAGAAAGGGATGCGAGCCGCGCCAGCGCAAAGATCTTGCGTGCCGCCATGATTTCCCCGTGCAGGCCGACAAAGGGTGCGGAGAGCACCATGCGTTGAATGCGGTTGCCAAGCCGGGGCGCTGCCGAAAGGGCAATCAACCCGCCGGTGGAATGGGCCAGCAGGTAAAGCGGCAGGCGTCCATCGGGCAGGGCGACGCTTTCGATGAAGCTTGTCAGATCTTTTTCATAGTCCTCGAAGCGGCGCACATGGCCACGCAGGCGGTCCTTCAGCGGTCTGTCGGAAAGTCCCTGGCCGCGCAGGTCGTAGGTTGCCACCCAAAGCCCGGCTTCGGTGAGATCGCGAATGGTTTCGAAATATTTCTCGATGCATTCGCTGCGGCCATGCACCAGCACGACAGTGCCTTTGGCGGGCCTGGTGCTTTTGAACAGGCCATAGCGCAGCCGCACGCCGTCATGGGCGGTGAAATAGCCGGAACGATGCGGTTCCGGCATGGGGTTTTGCGGAATGTCGTGCAGCACGTGATCCATGCAAGGGCCTTCTCAACTCACGCGGACATGGGTGATCTCACCAGACCCTTTGCCACGCAAAAAGGCAAGCGCCACCTTGGCGCAATGCAGGGTCTTGAACCGGGAGCGCGCCATTCCCATCTGAAGTCTGCGGGTGCCGAAAGGGCCTGCGAATGCGGCCGCTACAGCCACTGAAGGGGTATCGGTCCGTCACAACCGCAATCGTCGCTTCTCAGGAGGACATCCATGCGTCACGTTGATTTTTCCCCGCTCTACCGTTCCACCGTTGGCTTCGACCGCCTGTTCACCATGCTGGACAGCCTTGGCCAGCCGGACCAGGCGCAGAGCTATCCGCCCTACAATATCGAGCGTACCGGCGAAAATACCTATCGCATCACCATGGCGGTGGCCGGTTTCGATGAGCGCGAACTCAGCATCGAGGCTCATGCCCATGTATTGGCCGTCAAAGGCGAAAAGGCCGAGGACGAGCCCGCCGGACAGAGCGAATTCCTCTATCGCGGCATTGCCAAGCGCGCCTTCGAGCGCCGCTTCCAGCTTGCCGACCATGTGGAGGTAACAGCTGCCTCGCTGAAAAACGGTCTGCTGCATATCGATCTCTTGCGCAATATTCCCGAAGCCATGAAGCCGCGCCGGATCGCGATTTCCGCCGAACCCGTCAGCACGCCGAAGGCCATCGAGGCCAAGCTCGCCTGAGACGGCTTTAGCATTTTCAGGAAAAGTGGAAACCGGTTTTCCGTCCGAAAATGCGTAAAAACAAATAGTTAGAGCCTTTCACCGTTTCCGTGAAACAATGAAAGGCTCTAGCACGTCCAGCAAAATCGCGGAAACAAGATGTAAGAGCAATGCAGGTGAACCCGCGTTCACCAAGACATCTGCCACAGACATGAAAAGGGCGGCTCGCAGGCCGCCCTTATTGTTTATATCGACGCTGCATCACCGCGGCAGAACGGTCGATCCCATCAGCGCCTCGTCGATGGCGCGTGCAGCCTGGCGGCCTTCGCGAATGGCCCAGACCACCAGCGACTGGCCGCGCCGCACATCGCCTGCCGCCCAAAGCTTGTCCACCGAGGTGCGGTAGTCGCGGTCATTGGCGACCACATTGGTGGAGCCGCGCCGGTCGGTGTTGAGGGTGAGCCGGTCGCCCAGATCCTTGATGACGCTATCGGTGAAGGGGCCGGAAAAGCCGATGGCGATGAAGGCGAGATCGGCCTTGATGATGAACTCGGTGCCCGGAACCGGGCGGCGGCGCTCATCCACCTGGCAGCATTTCACCCCGGTCAGCACACCGTCTTCGTCGCCGACGAATTCCAGCGTGCCGACCTGAAACTCGCGCACGGCGCCTTCGGCCTGGCTGGAGGAGGTGCGCATCTTGGTGGCCCAGAACGGCCAGACGGCAAGCTTGTCTTCCTTTTCCGGCGGACGCGGGCGAATGTCGAGCTGCGTGACCTTCACTGCGCCCTGACGGAAGGCGGTGCCAACGCAGTCGGACGCCGTATCGCCGCCGCCGACCACCACGACATGCTTGCCGCCCGCCACGATGGGCTCGGAGGGCCAGCCGGCGCTGTCGATGTTTTCGCGGCCGACGCGGCGGTTCTGCTGCACCAGATAGGGCATGGCATCATAGACGCCGTGGAATTCAACGCCGGGAATGCCTGCCTCGCGCGGGGTTTCGGAACCGCCGCAATAAAGAACGGCATCGTGCTCGGCCAGCAGCGCGTCCATGGTCACGTCAACGCCGACATTGACGCCGCAATGGAAGGTAACGCCTTCGCCCTTGATCTGCTCGACGCGGCGGTCGATGAAGTTCTTCTCCATCTTGAAGTCGGGAATGCCGTAGCGCAGCAGGCCGCCGGGCTTGCTCTCGCGCTCATAGACATGCACGTCGTGACCGGCGCGGCCAAGCTGCTGGGCCGCGGCCAGACCAGACGGCCCGGAGCCGATGATGGCGACCTTCCTGCCGGTCTTGATGGTGGCGGGCTGCGGCACGATGAAGCCCAGCTCATAGGCCTTGTCGGCAATGGCCTGTTCCACGGTCTTGATGGCAACGGGCGTGTCTTCCAGGTTCAGCGTGCAGGCTTCCTCGCAAGGCGCGGGGCAGACGCGGCCGGTAAATTCCGGGAAGTTGTTGGTGGAATGGAGGTTGCGGATCGCCTCTTCCCACTTGTTGTTATAGACTAGATCGTTCCAGTCCGGGATCTGGTTATGCACCGGACAGCCGGTTGGACCATGGCAATAGGGAATGCCGCAATCCATGCAGCGCGCCGCCTGCTTGGTGACTTCGGCATCCGACATCGGAATGGTGAATTCCCGGTAGTGACGGATACGATCGGAGGCAGGCTGGTACTTCGCCACCTGCCGGTCGATTTCCATGAAACCTGTTACCTTACCCATTTTCTCGTCCTGCTAAACTGAAACCTCTGTGTCACGGACCTGCCGTGCGTGAAGGCATCCCGGAGGCCGGGATGCCGAGGCTTGAAGATTATTCGGCGGCAACGCCCATGCGCATCCGTTCCATTTCTTCCAGCGCGCGGCGATATTCCACCGGCATGACCTTGCGGAATTTCGGACGATATTCCGCCCAATTGTCCAGGATCTGCTTGGCGCGGGCCGAACCCGTATAATGCAGATGGTTGGAAACCAGCTGGTAGAGACGCTCCTCGTCATGGCGGGTCATGTCTTCCGACACGTCCACCAGACCCTTGTGCATGATGTCGCCGCCATGGTGATGCAGCTTCTCCAGCATGTCGTCTTCTTCCGGCACGGGCTCCAGCTCGACCATGGCCATGTTGCAGCGCTTGGCGAAATCGCCCTTCTCGTCGAGAACATAGGCCACGCCGCCGGACATGCCGGCTGCGAAGTTGCGTCCGGTCTCGCCGATGACGACGACGACACCGCCGGTCATGTATTCGCAGCCATGGTCGCCCACGCCTTCGACAACGGCGATGGCGCCGGAATTGCGCACGGCAAAGCGTTCACCGGCCACGCCACGGAAATAGCATTCACCGGAAATCGCGCCGTAAAGCACGGTATTGCCGACGATGATCGAGTTTTCCGCGACGATGCGGGTATTTTCCGGCGGGCGCACGATGATGCGGCCACCCGAAAGCCCCTTGCCGACATAGTCATTGCCGTCACCGACCAGATCGAAGGTCACGCCACGGGCCAGAAACGCCCCGAAGGACTGGCCGGCCGTGCCCTTGAGGGTCACGTGGATCGTGTCGTCCTTCAGGCCCTTGTGGCCGTAGCGCTTGGCCACTTCGCCAGACAGCATGGCGCCCGCCGAGCGGTCTACATTCTTGATATCGACATCGAATACCACAGGCTGCTTGCTTTCGAGAGCAGGCATGGCCTTCTCGATCAGCTTGCGGTCGAGAATATCGATGATCGGATGCTCCTGGCGCTCGGTCCAGTAGGTTGCGGCCTTGGGAGCCGGAACCTTGTGGAAGATTTTGGTAAAGTCCAGACCCTTGGCCTTCCAGTGGGCCAGCATATCGTCCTTTTCGAGGATTTCGGAAGCGCCGATGATTTCGTCCAGCTTGGTAAAGCCAAGCGAGGCCAGAATTTCGCGCACTTCCTCGGCGACGAAGAAGAAGTAGTTGATGACATGCTCCGGCGTGCCCTTGAAACGCTTGCGCAGAACCGGGTCCTGCGTGGCAACGCCCACGGGGCAGGTGTTCAGGTGGCACTTGCGCATCATGATGCAGCCAGCGGCAATCAGCGGTGCGGTGGCAAAGCCGAATTCGTCAGCCCCCAGCAATGCGCCGATGATGACGTCACGGCCGGTTTTCAAACCGCCATCCACCTGAAGCGCGATGCGCGAACGAAGGCCGTTCAACACCAGCGTCTGCTGGGTTTCGGCAAGGCCGATTTCCCAGGGGCTGCCCGCGTGCTTCAGCGAAGTCAGCGGCGAGGCGCCCGTGCCGCCATCGAAACCGGCAACGGTGATGTGGTCGGCGCGGGCCTTGGCAACGCCTGCGGCAACCGTGCCTACGCCCACTTCCGAGACCAGCTTGACCGAAATATCGGCAGCCGGGTTGACGTTTTTCAGGTCGTAGATGAGCTGCGCGAGATCTTCGATCGAGTAGATGTCATGATGCGGCGGCGGCGAGATGAGGCCCACACCCGGCGTGGAGTGGCGGGTCTTGGCAACGGTCGCATCCACCTTGTGGCCGGGCAACTGGCCGCCTTCGCCGGGCTTGGCGCCCTGCGCAACCTTGATCTGCAACATGTCGGCATTGACCAGATATTCGGTGGTGACACCGAAACGGCCGGAGGCAATCTGCTTGATGGCCGAGCGTTCCGGGTTCATCGAACCATCGGCCAGCGGCATGTAGCGATCGCTTTCCTCGCCGCCTTCGCCGGTGTTGGACTTGCCGCCGATCCGGTTCATGGCAATGGCCAGCGTCGTATGCGCCTCGCGGCTGATGGAGCCGAAGGACATGGCGCCGGTCGCGAAACGCTTGACGATCTCTGCTGCCGGTTCGACCGCATCGATGGAAACGGGCGTGCGGCCCAGTTGTTCCGCCGACTTGATCTTGAACAGGCCGCGAATGGTGTTCATGCGCAGCGCCGTTTCGTTGACCATTTTCGCGAATTCGCGGTAGCGGTCCTGGCTGTTGCCGCGCACGGCATGTTGCAGGGCTGCGATGGAGTCCGGGCTCCAGGCATGGTTTTCGCCGCGCATACGATAGGCATATTCGCCGCCAATATCGAGCGTATTGGCCAGAACCGGGTCCTTGCCGAAGGCCGAACGGTGACGGCCCACGGTTTCCTCGGCAATTTCGGCAAGGCCAACGCCTTCGATGGTGGTGGCGGTGCCGAAGAAATACTTCTCTACCAGTTCCGAAGACAGGCCGACCGCATCGAAAATCTGCGCGCCGCAATAGGACTGATAGGTGGAAATGCCCATCTTGGACATGACCTTGAGAATGCCCTTACCGACCGCCTTGATGTAGCGATAAACGACTTCATCCTCGGAAACCTCCGGCGGGAAGGCGCCATGCTTGTGCATGTCGAGCAGCGTATCGAAGGCAAGATAGGGGTTGATGGCTTCCGCGCCGAAACCGGCAAGGCAGCAGAAATGGTGGATTTCACGCGGCTCGCCGGATTCCACCACAATGCCCACCGAGGTGCGCAGTCCCTTGCGGATCAGGTGGTGATGCACGGCGGCGGTTGCCAAGAGCGCCGGAATGGCGATGCGGTCCGGGCCGATCTGGCGGTCGGACAGCACGATGATGTTGTAGCCGCCACGCACGGCCGCTTCCGCCCGCTCGCACAGCCGGTCCAGCATTTCCGGCATACCTTCGGCGCCGCGCTCCACGTCATAGGTGAAGTCCAGCGTCTTGGTGTCGAAACGGTCTTCCATGTGGCCGATGGAGCGGATCTTTTCCAGATCGCCATTGGTCAGAATGGGCTGGCGCACTTCCATGCGCTTGGCATTGGCCATGCCCTCATGGTCGAGAATATTGGGACGCGGGCCGATAAACGAGACGAGGCTCATCACCAGCTCTTCGCGGATAGGATCGATCGGCGGGTTCGTGACCTGCGCGAAGTTCTGCTTGAAATAGGTGTAAAGCAGCTTCGACTTCTCCGACATGGCCGAAATCGGCGTATCGGTGCCCATGGAACCGACAGCTTCCTGGCCGGTGGTGGCCATGGGCGACATCAGGATATGGGTGTCTTCGCGGGTATAGCCGAAGGCCTGCTGGCGGTCGAGCAGCGACACGTCGCGGCGCAGCGCCCGCGGTTCCACCGGCTTCAGGTCTTCGAGAATGAGCTGGGTGCGATCCAGCCATTCGCGATAGGGATGCTGGGTGGCGAGGCCGGACTTGACCTCCTCGTCGGAAATGATGCGCCCTTCCTGCATGTCGATCAGCAGCATCTTGCCGGGCTGGAGACGCCACTTCTTGACGATCTTTTCTTCCGGCACCGGCAGGGTGCCGGCTTCGGACGCCAGGATCACGCGGTCGTCGTCGGTCACGAGGTAGCGGGCCGGGCGCAGGCCGTTGCGGTCGAGCGTTGCGCCGATCTGCTTGCCATCGGTAAAGCAGACGGCGGCAGGACCATCCCACGGCTCCATCATGGCGGCGTGATATTCATAGAAGGCCTTGCGCTCGGCGCTCATCAGCTGGTTGCCGGCCCAGGCTTCCGGGATCAGCATCATGACGGCGTGGGCCATGGAATAGCCGCCGCGCAGCAGGAATTCCAGCGCATTGTCGAAGCAGGCGGTATCGGACTGGCCCTCATAGGAAATCGGCCAGAGCTTGGAAATGTCATCGCCAAACAGCGGCGAGGATACCGAGGCCTGACGCGCCGCCATCCAGTTGACATTGCCGCGCAGCGTGTTGATCTCACCGTTATGGGCGACCATGCGATAGGGATGCGCCAGCTTCCACGAGGGGAAGGTGTTGGTGGAAAAACGCTGGTGGACCAGCGCCACCGCACTTTCAAAGCGCGGATCGGCAAGATCCTTGTAATAGGCGCCAACCTGATAGGCCAGGAACATGCCCTTGTAGACGATGGTGGTGGCCGAAAGCGACACCGGATAGAAGCCGGTTTCCTGACCGCCGAACTCGTCGTAGATGCGGTTGGAAATCACCTTGCGCAGCAAGAACAGGCGGCGTTCGAAGGCTTCCTGCGTGGCGGCATCGGTGCCCGCGCCGATGAAGACCTGAATGTGGCGCGGCTCGGTGGCGGCAATGTCTGGCGCCTTGGACAGCGAGGAATTATCGACCGGCACGTCGCGATAGCCGATGAGATGCTGGCCTTCCGCCGTGCAAACCTCGTCGATCACCTTCTTGAAATGCGCGATCTGCTCCTCGTCCTGCGGGAAGAAGAAATGACCCACGGCATATTCACCGGCCTTGGGCAGGGTGATGCCCTGCTTGGCCATTTCCTCGCGGAAGAAACGATCTGGGATCTGCACGAGAATGCCCGCGCCGTCACCCATCAGCGGGTCGGCGCCGACAGCGCCGCGATGGGTGAGGTTTTCCAGGATGAACAACCCGTCCTTGACGATCTGGTGCGACTTCTGACCCTTCATATGGGCAATGAAGCCCACGCCGCAGGCATCGTGTTCGTTGCGCGGATCGTAAAGGCCCTGTGCGGCGGGAAGAGCAGGCAGGCCCGTCTTCGGGGCGCTGGGACATTTCTCGCCGCTCGTCGTCATCATCTGGGATGGCGTCATCTTCATCATCTCAGTCCCTCCAGTCGGTCAGGTCGGCTTGTTTGCCGATTTAGGTCAGAAAGATTGACCTAATTTCGGCTTTTGTATGCCAGAAACTGTTAATGGACGCAAGCGGACAATCGGTCTCACTCTACAGGATGCGCAAGAAAATTATCAGGGAAATGACGAGTATTGCGCTTTGTTGCGCTGATTGCCGCGACGAAATCGCGAAATTGCTGTTTTTCCGGTTTGCCTGCCAGACAAATTGCGACGATTGAATATGGATCTGCAACGGCCTACACCAGGGAAAGCGGGTGTCTGCCGCTTTATCCTGTCTCCATGTCGATTTTCATGGCCCGATCCGCGCCGCGCATCCGTGCTGCGAGGCAAGGGCCACAGCAACGGGAAGGTCTGATGTTCTTTGCTTCCGATAACTGGGCGGGCGCCCATCCCCTTATTGCCGAAAGCCTGGCGCGCGAGGCCAGCGGCTATGCCAGCGCCTATGGGACGAGTGATCTCGACCGGCGGATCGAAGCGCAGTTCAACGAGATCTTCGAACGCGAGGTGGCCGTCTTCTTCGTGGGCACGGGCACCGCGGCCAACTCGCTGGCGCTGGCAAGCGTTGCACGGGCTGGCGGCGTGACTTTCTGTCATTTCGACGCGCATGTGAATGCCGATGAGGGCGGCGCGCCGGAATATCTGACCCATGCAAGCCGCCTTTATCCGGTGGAGGGCGAAAACGGCAAGCTCGATCCGGCAGCCTTGAAAACCGCAGTTTCGCGTTTCGATGTTCCATCGGTTCATCAGGGCCGGCCCATGGCCGTCACCATGACGCAGGCCACGGAAGCGGGAACGATCTACACGCTGGACGAAATTGCCGAGATCGGCATTATCGCCCGATCCCGCCGCCTGCCGTTGCACATGGATGGGGCGCGCTTTGCCAATGCGCTGGTGGCGCTGGATTGTACGCCCGCCGAGATGACGTGGAAGCGCGGCGTCGATATTCTTTCCTTCGGCGCCACCAAGAATGGCTGCTGGTGCGCCGAAGCCATCGTCTTCTTCAATCCGGACATGGCGGAAGAGATGCCCTATATCCGCAAACGCTCAGCCCAGCTCTTTTCCAAGACCCGTTTCGTTTCCGCCCAGCTCGAAGCCTATCTGAAGGATAATCTCTGGCTCGATCTTGCCCGCCATGCCAACGCCATGGCCGAGCGCCTGCGTCTGGGACTTGCCGCCTCCAATCGCGCCAGACTGGCATGGGAAACGCAGAGCAACGAAGTCTTCGCGGTCGTGCCGCGCGAGAGGGCCCGGGCTGCCGAAGCAAAGGGCGCAAAATTCTACGAATGGCTTGCCCCGCGCGAAAACCCGCATCTTGCAGGCGAAGACGAAATGCTGATCCGCCTCGTCACCAGCTTCGCCAGCACCAGCGAAGATGTGGACCGCTTTCTGGAATTATTGTGATGAGCCTTCAGGGGCTTGTGGCTGGGCGGCGGTAATCGTCCAGCCGGCCGGCGGGCGCTTGCGGGGGGATGCCGGTTTTGACCAGAAGGTCGCGGGGGGAGGGGGGCGCGGGTTTTGCCGGAGGCTGGGCGCCGCCGAGAAGGATTTTTGCGCCGTCCAGCGTCGGGTCGGAAATCTTCAGGGGCGGCGTGCGTAGTGCCTCATCACCCAGATTGAGGGGGGTGTCTGGCAGTTGCATGGCCGGTTGCAGGTCAAGGCGCATGAGGCCGGGGCTTGCCATGTCGCCCAGGCGCTTGCGGATGGGCTTTTCCAGAAAGAAGGCCATCTTGCGCTTGCCTGCCTGCGTCATGCTCACGCCGTCGGGGCCGCGCAGGCGAGCCTGCTGGCCGTTGATGTCCGAGCCGGTCAGCACGAAGCCACCATCCTCGTCCACGAAGCCGTCCCAGACATCCACGAATTCACCGCCCAACTTTTCGGTCGTCTTGCGGTAGAAAGTATTGAACCGGCTGAAATCACTGGAAATGCCCGGCGATTTCACCGGGGGCAGGCCAGTCCAGATCAGGGCGATGCGACGGTCCGTCACCTTGTGCGCCAGCGCCTCGATACGCTTTTGATATTCTTCCTCCCATGCCTCGCCGGGAAAGCGCTGGTCCCGTCCGCTCGCCCCCATTTGCTGGCGGTCATTGGCGCCGAGGGCCACGACCACGACGGCAGGTTTGACCTCGTCGAGAAATTTCGACACTTGCCTTTGCCAGTCATAATAATCGTCCCGCACCAGACCGGATGAACCATTGCTGCGAATGTCGATCAGGGTGCCGGGGGAATCGCGGAAGGCTTCCGCCAGCCCATCGCCGACGGCGGAGGCAAAAAAGTCCCCGACGACGAGAATTTTTCGCGCATTGTCCAGCTTGGCCGGTGCCGGAGGGGCGGCCGGTGGCGTGGCAATCGGCGTTATGGCCTTGGCGGGGGCGTTCTCCGGCGGTTTCTTGCGGCTGCGGACTGGCCGCGTCGGGGCTTGGGGGAAAGGCGCGCGGGGCGCAAGCCGATAGCGCGGCGGGCTATGGTCGAAGTGGCCAAACAGCAGATCCAGCAGATTTCGGCGCTGCGGCGGGTAATCCTGAGCTGCCGCCGGAAGGGCTGCCGCAGTTATCGCAAGCGTCATCATCAGGGCGATGAACCCATGCAATGGCGATCTTACGAGCCAGCGCATCATGCGTTTCTGCATCCTGTTTTGCCGCTTCAACGCTGGCGCAATGCATCCAGAAGCGGCTTTGAAGGTTCACCGTCGCTTGCCATGCCCAGCCGCTGCTGGATGGCTGCAATGGCCGCCTTGGAGCCAGAACCGAAATTGCCGTCGATCTCGCCGTCATAATAGCCAAGAGACTTCATGCGGGTCTGCAATTCGAATTTTTCCTTGATGTCCAGCGTTCCGTTCGGGCGGGGCCATTTTTGCACCATGCCGCCATAACCGGCAATTTCGTCAGCCAGAAGGCCAACGGCCAGCGCATAGGTATCGGCTGCATTATACTTCTTGATGGTGAAGAAGTTGGAGGTCATCAGGAAGCCCGGCCCGTCCTCGCCTGCCAGAAGTTTGAGCTGGGCGCGCTCACCCGGCCGGGAGAATGCCTTGCCGTTGGGCCGCACGAAACCCAGCCGCTGCCATTCGGCAAGCGTCATGCTCTTGCCCGCGTAACGCGCCCCTCCCGCCGGAACGCGGGTTTCATAACCCCAGGTCTTGCCGCTGTCCCAGCCGTTCTTGGAAAGAAGATTGGCCGATGTGGCCAGCGCATCGGGAATGGAATTCCAGATGTCCTTGTGACCGTTGCCATCGGCATCCACGGCATAAAGCAGATAGCTGGTTGGGATGAATTGCGTATGCCCCATGGCGCCCGCCCATGAGCCGGTCATGTCCTTGGGGGCGACATCGCCGTTTTGCAGGATTTTCAGCGCGGCAATCAACTGTTTGCGGGCATAGCCGCCGCGGCGGGGATCGGCAAAGGCCAGCGTTGCCAGCGCCTGCGGCACGTAATGCAGCCGCTCGTCCTTGGCCAGCACCGCGCCGTAATTGCTTTCCATCGACCAGATCGCCAGAAGAATATGCCGGTCCACACCGAAATAGCGTTCAAGAGCGGCAAGGGTGCGGCCATGGCGGGCCAGCATTTCCCGGCCAATCCTGACGGTATAGGGATTGACGCGGGAAT
This sequence comes from Allorhizobium undicola ORS 992 = ATCC 700741, assembly GCF_000621665.1. Lineage (GTDB taxonomy): Bacteria > Pseudomonadota > Alphaproteobacteria > Rhizobiales > Rhizobiaceae > Allorhizobium > Allorhizobium undicola. The sequence continues at coordinate 93,123 of NZ_JHXQ01000010.1, read as the reverse complement.
CGAGATAATCCCAGACCTGCGACTTGAATTCCGGCTGATAGGCTGCCTTTTGCAACACATCCGGGTCGGGATCCTTGATACCGGCAAAGGCGCGGCGGTAGGTGTCGGCGGAAATGCCCTCGCTGGCGGCGACAGGATAAAAGTCGCTGATCCATTTCTGGAAGCGCGGTTCCGCGTGAAGATTGGCAGGCATTATCGCCATCCAGCCGCATACCAGCGCCGCAAACAGCTTTCCGGGGGCAGAAGTGTTTTTTGTCATCGGCTCATCCCAAGATTTTCAGGGGCGGTACCAGCCAGGCAAGGCCTGCCCGCGCGGCAGGGCATGAACACGTCCATGCGCTTCACCGGCACCCTCCAAAGGTGACTATAGGCCCGGAGGGTCAACAAATTCTTTACCAATTTACCAAATCTGGAAACCAATTGGAAATGTTTGGCGGCCTCACATTTTCACCATATATTTTGCCCGCGGCAATGCGCCCGATTTTAGTCAGAATCCATTCATGTTGAAACTGCTAATCGATTGAAGCATTTTGAGGGAAATCCGCAGTCTGCGGGCCTCGTGAAAATGTGTGAGATTTGCGAACCAAGGGACATGTTCAACCGTTGTGAACGGGCACATGCCATGGCCGTGCCTGATTGATGTTGATCCTCCAGGAGGAATGAGTGGGTATCCAGAAGAAAATCCGCAAAGCCGTTTTCCCTGTCGCCGGTCTTGGAACGCGCTTCCTGCCCGCCACCAAGGCGGTGCCGAAGGAAATGCTGACCGTCGTGGACAAGCCGGTCATCCAATATGTGGTGGACGAAGCGGCAGAGGCCGGTGTCGAGCATTTCGTTTTCGTGACCGGGCGCGGCAAGGCCGTCATCGAAGATTATTTCGACATCCAGTTCGAGCTGGAGCAGACGCTGAAGGCACGCAACAAGAATGCCGAACTGACGCTGCTGTCCGGCATTCTGCCAAAGGCCGGCACGGCAAGCTTCACCCGCCAGCAGGAGCCGCTGGGTCTTGGCCACGCGGTGTGGTGCGCGCGGGACATCGTGGGCGACGAGCCCTTCGCGCTTCTTCTGCCTGACATGATCATGCGCGGCGAAAAGGGCTGCATGAAGGGCATGGTCGAGCTTTACGACAAGGCAGGCGGCAACATCATTGCCGTGGAGGAATGTCACCCGGATCAGGCCCATAAATATGGCATCGTCGGTGTCGGCGAGGCGCTGGATGGCGGCTTCCGTATCACGCAAATGGTCGAAAAGCCCGCCAAGGGCACTGCACCCTCCAACTTCTTCATCAATGGCCGCTATATCCTCCAGCCGGAAATTTTCGAGATTCTCGAAACGCAGGAACGCGGCGCGGGCAATGAAATCCAGCTGACCGATGGAATGCTGAAGCTGGCAGGCAAGCAGGATTTTGCCGGATACCACTTCAAGGGCGAAACCTATGACTGCGGCGCCAAGGATGGCTTCATCCTTGCCAATGTCGCCTTCGCGCTGGAACGGGCCGATATTCGCCCTTCCGTGGAAGACCAGCTCAAGGCCATGGTCGCAGCCCTGAAGTAAGGCTGTCTTCGCCTTCGTGCAGAATAGTCAAGGCCGCTCCACCGGGGCGGCCTTTGTTGTTTACGAGCCTGCCTCACGGAAACGGGTGCCGATTGCAGGATCTATCGTGTGAAGCTACTGCATAATTCCTTAAATCGGAATCGATTTAAGGTGAAAATTATGCAGCAGATTTAAAGTGTTACAGCGTCCTTTGTGCGTTTGTTAAAACGCACGGCGCTGTAAAAGTTTCATCGATTTGGGCGTCTCGGATTTTCTTCTGAAAATGCCCTATCGTTTCAGCTTCACGCCAATGCCCGCCGTCAACGTCCTGTCGGTGCTGGTGCCGCTCGATAATTCATAGGTGACATCGGCGGTCAGATCGACATTGCGGTTCAGCGTGTAGGTCAGCCCGGCCCCGGCGTTATAGGCGGTGGAATTGTCGCCTGCGCCGCGATAATTGCGCCAGGTAGTGCCGCCGGATAGCCGCGCCACGAGGTTGTCGCGCAGTTCATGGGTCACAAGCGCCGTCAGCGCATAGGCCACATCGCCGCTGACGCCAGCGGTGGTGGAGGGTTCGATGGAGGTTTTCAAGCCGAGATCGACATTGGTACCACGCCGTGGCGACCAAAGCACGGAGCCGTCCACGGTCATGGCGCCCAGATCGCTCAGGCGGCTGTCTTCGAAAGAGGCGCGTTCATAGCCAAGGGCCAGTTCACCCTTGAGTTTTTCGCCCATATCGGAGGCAATGCCTGTCTTGGCGCCATAGAGATTGCCGGAGCGGGCATAGCCTGCGCTGTCACGCGATTGGTCATAATTGCTCCTTCCGGCCAGAATTTCCACGAAGGGCAGGAGAGCGGGACTGATTTCATAGCCGAGGCGGCTGTTGAGGGTGATCGTGTTGCGGTTACGATCGGAATTGGACAGGGTGCTGCCGTCGGAAAGCTTCGCGTCGGTATAGACGAAGCGATCGAAATTCACGCCGACCGAGCCACGCAGCCGCCCTGTCTCACGCTCCAGCACCGCGCCGGTCGAGAATTGATGGACGCCCGACTGCACCGAGGCGTTGCGAACAGCATTGGGATCGGTGGTGCTTTCGCGGCTGAAGCCATAGCCCGCCGAAAGCCGCGCCGCCATGTCATCATTGAGGTCGAGGCGCAATTGCGCATCTACCTTGCCGGACGGATCGTCATCGCCGTCGCCGGCGATCTTCCGCCGCCAGGTACCGTCGCCGGTGATTTTCAGCTCATGCTGCGACCAGTCGGAGGTCAGCGTGCCTTTCAGGCCATTGTTCCAATAGGTCGTGCTGGTCTTCTCGCCGCCATCGGTCTCGCGCTTGACGCCGAGGCCCTGACTGACCTCCGGTTTCAACACCATGGTGCCGATGCGAATGCCCAGCCCGTCATCCGCCGGAGGCTGGCTGCGGCGCTCGTCCAGGGGAGACTGCCGCAGGTTCTGGCGGCCAGCGTCGAGGGAATCGTCCGTGATGCGGCGAAAGCTGGCCGCATCCAGCGCATCCTGCGCGGTGCGGTCGAGGCTTTTGGCCGGGCTGACCGTTGCAGTGGCCGTCTCGTCCGTGCCGGTTTCGTTTGTCGTGCCGCGAAGGGCGGAAAGCCCGTTGACCTCCTGGGCAAGGGCCGCGCCACCCGTCATCGCAACCGCCACTGCCACAAGAGCAAGCGGGCCGATCTTGCGCCCCGGCAGACGGAGTTTGATCTTTTGGCATGGTTTGCGCATGAAGAACGGGCCTTCGAGAGGGCGGGTATTGCCACAAGAAGTAAATAATCTTGGTTAATGAACGGTTGATTTCTCTCTTGGGGACCATGACCAAGCAAGTGGGCGTGTTTCAATCGATTAAACCAGGGCCGTCCAAATCGTGTTTTCTTACAAGCTGTTGGCAAGGGTGAATGGACAGTTCCAGCCTTTTTCGATATGTGACGGTCCCATGAACAAGCTCGCTGTCAAACTCGTCGAAGCCAGTGCGGTTGAAACTGCGCTTCGTGTCATCTCCACCGAACAGAGCGGCCTTGCCGCGCTGGAGGAGGCGCTGGCGGGGCCGCTGGCCAGCCCCTTTTGTAATGCCATCAAGGTGATCGGCAGCAGTTCCGGCCGGGTGATCGTATCAGGTGTCGGCAAAAGCGGGCATATCGGCGGCAAGATCGCCGCGACCTTCGCATCCACCGGCACGCCTGCCTTCTTCATTCATCCGGCTGAAGCCAATCACGGCGATCTGGGCATGATCGGTCGCGACGACGTGGTGATTGCCATGTCCTGGAGCGGTGAAAGCACCGAGTTGCACGGCATCCTGTCCTTCACCCGCCGTTTTTCCATTCCGCTGATCGCCATCACCTCCGGCGAAACGTCAACTCTGGCGCGGGAAGCGGACATCGTGTTGCTTCTGCCCAAGGTGCAGGAGGCCTGTCCGCACGGGCTGGCGCCCACCACCTCCACCATGATGCAGCTTGCCATTGGCGATGCGCTGGCGCTGGCGCTGCTGGAAGCACGCGGCTTCGGGGCCAGCGATTTTCGGGTTTTCCATCCGGGCGGCAAGCTGGGCGCCATGCTGACGCATGTCGGCGACATGATGCATGTGGGCGATGAAGTGCCGGTTGTGCCGGTTGGTACCTCTGTGCCGGAAGCCATCATCATGCTGTCGCAGAAGCGGTTTGGCTGTGTCGGCGTTACCGACGAAGCCGGACGTCTGGTCGGCATCATCACCGATGGCGATATTGCCCGTAACCTCACCCGCAATCTTGGCGAGCGGCTTGTCGAAGAGGTCATGACCCGCCATCCGAAGACGGTGAATACCGAGACGCTGGCCACCACGGCCATGGGTATTCTCAACCAGTATAATATTTCCGCGCTGTTCGTGACCGATGAAGAAGGCGCGCCGAGCGGCATCGTCCACTTCCACGATCTGCTGCGCATCGGCGTTGCCTGATCTACAGCGCCGTGCGTTTTGTAAAGCGCCACAGTACACGACACTGAGTTATGCCGCGTGGCCTACCCCCCTCTGCCTTGCCGGACATCTCCCCCTCAAGGGGGGAGATTGCAATACAGACAAGCGCCATTCTTCAATAAGTATTTGTGGTGACGGCCTTTTTCAAGAATTTAGGCAGGGCGTCGATCTTGCCGATCTCCCTCCTTGAGGGGGAGATGTCCGGCAGGACAGAGGGGGGTAAACCACGGCTAAAACCGTAGCGTGGTGTACTGTGGTAAAACGCACAAAGGACGCTGTAACACATTAAAACTGCGGCCGTTCGATCAGGCGGTATCCACCATAAGGTCATGGCCGCGCGCGCTCATCACCATGACGCGCGTGCCGCTGTCGAGATCGGGACCCTGAACCACCCACCACGTTCCATCCAGCTTGATACGGCCGCGTCCCTCACGGATCGGCTCTTCCAGCGTTGCCGTGCGGCCGACGAGGTTGGCGCTGCGCTGGTTCAGCAGCGGTTCGTCGCTGTTTGCCACATCATCGCGCAGCAGGCGGCGTCCCAGCAGGATCGAAACGAGCGAAAAGGCGATGAAACAAATGGTCTGGGCTTGCCATGACCAGAAGAAATCACCCCAGAGCGCCAGCGACAACAGGCCGGTGAGCAGGGCGCCAAGCCCGAACCAGACCAGAAACATGCCGGGCATGACGAGTTCCGCCGCCAGAAGCGAGAGCGCCAGAATCCACCAGCTCCACGGCCCGAGTTGATCGACAAGCCATTGCAACATGGACCTACTCCCGCGACGGATTGACGGGAGGCACGGCTGAGGGGCTTCGCGCCGGTGCCGGTCTCTGGCCGGTCTGCGCCTCGCCGAAAACCTCGCGCGCCAGCGTGCCGATGCCGCCAAGCGAGGCGATCAGCGCCGAGGCCTCCATCGGCATCAGCACGATCTTTGCATTGCTGGCGGTGCCGATCGAGGCCATGGCTTCGGTATATTTTTGCGCCACGAAATAATTGATGGCGTTGACGTCACCGGCGGCAATGGCTTGTGAGACAAGCGTGGTGGCCTTGGCTTCGGCCTCCGCCAGACGTTCGCGGGCCTCGGCTTCCCGCCAGGCGGCCTCGCGCTTGCCTTCCGCCTGCAAGATGGCGGCTTGCTTGGCGCCTTCGGCTTTCAGAATTTGCGCATTGCGCATTCCTTCCGCTTCCAGCACCTGGGCGCGTTTTTCGCGTTCCGCCTTCATCTGCCGTGCCATGGCATCCACCAGATCCTTGGGCGGCTGAATGTCCTTGATCTCGACGCGGGTGACTTTAACCCCCCAAGGGCCAACGGCCTCGTCCACCACCCGCAGCAGCTTGTCGTTGATGGCGTCGCGGTTGGAAAGCAGTTCGTCCAGATCCATCGAGCCCATGACCGAGCGAATATTGGTCATGGTGAGGTTGAGAATGGCATTTTGCAGATTGGCCACCTGATAGGCGGCCTGGGCAGCATTCAGCACCTGAAAAAACGCCACGGCATCGGCTGAAATGCTGGCATTGTCGCGGGTAATGACCTCCTGGGTCGGCACATCCAGCACCTGCTCCATGACGTTCATCTTCGCGCCGATGGTTTCGATGAAGGGCGTGATGATATTCAGCCCCGGCTCCAGCGTGCGCGTATAGCGGCCGAAACGCTCCACCGTATAGCGATAGCCCTGCGGCACCGTCTTGATCCCGGCAACCAGCACCAGCACCACGAACGCCACAAGGGCAATCACGACAATATCGAACCCGCTCATTGCAACCCCACATTCCCAATGGAGCGCCGACCCGACTGCGTAAGGCAGGTGCCCTAAAGACTTGTTTCACAAACAGAAGCGCGATCGACCTCGTTTTGCCCCGGCCGGATCATGCTCTTTGCAAAGAAATGTAAGGTGTCGCGGGGCTTTTGACCAGTAGCCGTCAATGGCGCTTCCCAAAATGGCCGCTCTGCGAAGAAAATCATGCTTGCGAAAATCGGTTTCCACTTTTCACGGAAATGCTCTATGAGAGCCGCGGGTTTTCACCACCGGTCGCAGCCTACCCGGTCAAAACAAGGACTGACATCATGAAAACGCTCGTCGTCTGCTCTGGCGGACTGGACTCCGTTTCGCTTGCGCACAAGATCGCTGCGGAACAAATACTGATTGGCCTGCTCTCTTTCGATTATGGCCAGCGTCACAGGAAGGAAGTCGAGTTTGCCGCTCTTGCGGCAAAACGTCTCGGCGTTCCGCATCAGGTGATCGACATCACCGCCATCGGCAAAAGCCTGACCGGCTCGGCGCTGACCGACGATCTCGATGTGCCGGATGGGCATTACGCCGAAGAAACCATGAAAATCACCGTGGTGCCGAACCGCAATGCCATCATGCTGGCCATTGCCTTTGGCGTTGCGGCGGCAAAAAAGGCCGATGCGGTGGCGGTTGCCGTGCATGGCGGCGATCACTTCATCTATCCCGATTGTCGCCCCGGCTTTATCGATGCCTTTCAGGTGATGCAAAACCACGCACTGGACGGCTATGCGGATGTGAAACTGCTGGCGCCCTTCGTGACCGTGCCGAAATCCGGGATCGTCCGCGAGGGCGCGAAATACCACACCCCCTTTGCCGAAACCTGGTCCTGCTACAAGGGCGGGGAAAAGCATTGCGGCCGCTGCGGCACCTGCGTGGAACGGCGCGAGGCCTTTCATCTTGCCGGTGTCACGGACCCGACCGTCTATGAAGACCCTGACTTCTGGGTGGCCGCCACGCAAGGCTTCAAGGCCGAGGAGGTATGAGCATGTACCGCATTTCCAAGGAATTTCACTTTTCCGCCTCGCATCAACTCAAGGGCCTGCCCGCCGATCACCAATGCGCCCGCCTGCACGGCCACAATTATGTGGTGGTGATAGAACTTTCCGGGGAAGAGCTGAACGAACACGGTTTCCTGCGCGATTATCACGAATTGAAGGCGCTGAAGACCTATATCGACGAGTATTTCGACCACCGCCATCTCAATGACGTGCTGGGCCATGACAAGACCACGGCGGAATGTCTGGCGAAGCATTTTTACGACTGGTGCAGGCAGCGCTTCCCGGAAACCTCGGCCGTGCGCGTCAGCGAAACGGCGAAGACCTGGGCGGAATACCGGCCATGAGCGAGGCCACGATCCGGGTCTCGGAAATCTTCGGACCCACCATTCAGGGCGAGGGCGTGCTGATCGGCCAGCCCACCGTCTTCGTGCGCACTGGCGGCTGCGATTACCGCTGCTCCTGGTGCGATAGTCTCCATGCGGTGGAAAGCCGCTTTCGCGCAGACTGGCAGCCTATGAGCGTCGACGCCATCTGGGCCGAGGTGGAGAGGCTTTCGAACGGTAAGCCGTTAATGGTCTCGCTTTCCGGCGGCAATCCGGCGATCCAGCCGCTTGGACCGTTGATTACCCATGGCCATGCGCGCGGTTATCGCTTTGCGCTGGAAACGCAAGGCTCGGTGCCGAAGGACTGGTTTGCCGATCTCGACGTGCTGGTGCTTTCTCCCAAGCCCCCTTCCAGCGGCATGGAAACCGATTGGGCGGCGCTTGAAAACTGTGTTCAGGCCGCCGGGGGGAAGCCGCAAACCCTGCTGAAATTCATCGTTTTCAATGAGGCTGACTATGCCTATGCCAAATCCGCCGCCGCCCGCTTTCCCGCACTCCCCGTCTATCTCCAGCCCGGCAACCACACCCCGCCACCGCCGGAGGAGGAGGACGCCGTGATCGACATGGACGGTATCATGACCCGGATGCACTGGCTGGTGGACAAGGTTATGGAAGACGGCTGGTTCACCGCCCGCGTGCTGCCGCAACTGCACGTGCTGCTCTGGGGAAACCGGCGCGGCGTGTGAGGGCTGGCTGTGTTGGGTTGCTTTTCCAGTTCCCTAGCGCTTCCGCGTGCCAAAGATAATTATAGCGGATGGTGAGGCCGGGACGAAGGCAGGGTACGTCACTCTGCGGCTTTGCTGTATTCCGCGCTCATGATCAAAGCCATGGGGTCATTATCCATGTCGGAGGTTTTGATAACCTCGCGTTCGCGTTTTTTCATGTCCAGACAGTGCTGATGCTCTCTGGCGGAGAGAAAAGCGCCTATGGTGCGGTTATGAGCCGTCACCTCAATGACGCCGCCTGACTGGACCTGCTCGCGGAAGGTGGTGAACCTGCGGGCAAATTCGTTCGCGGATTGGGCCATAGCCATGCTCCTTTATACGTAAAATACGCATTTTACGCATAACATCAAGATCGCTGGGTGTTCACCCCAGTCACCGCTCACACCCAGCCCTGCAATTCTCGCCGCACCACGCTTTCCAGCACGCGCATACCGTCATCGCTGTCGTTGAGGCAGGGGATATGCGTGAATTTCTCGCCGCCATTGTGCAGGAAGTCCTCGCCTGCTTCACCGGCGATTTCCTCCAGCGTTTCCAGGCAGTCTGAGACGAAGCCGGGATTGAGGATGGCGATGCGTTTTACGCCCTCCCTGGCAAGCTTCTCGACCGTTTTGTCGGTATAGGGTTGCAGCCATTCCTCCGGTCCGAAGCGGGACTGGAATGTCACCATCAGCTTTTCCCTGGACCAGCCAAGACGGTCGCGCAGCAGGCGCGTCGTCTTGTAGCACTGACAATGATAGGGATCGCCCTTTTTGAAATAGGACATGGGGATGCCGTGATAGGAGGTGATCACCAGTTCCGGTTCCCAGTCCAGCGTTTTCAGGTGCGTTTCGATGGAGTTGGCCAGCGCATCGATATAGACCGGATCGTCGGCATATTGCGGCACGGTGCGCAGTGCTGGCTGCCAGCGCATCTTGAGAAGGGCCTTGAAGGCCTCGTCATTGACGGTTGCGGTGGTGGCGGCGGCATATTGCGGATAAAGCGGGAAAAGCAGGATCTTTTCGCAGCCCTGCTGCTGCAATTCATTCATTTTCGATTTGATCGACGGCTGGCCGTAGCGCATGGCCCAATCGACGATCACATTTGGCATATCCTTGAAGGAGGCTGCCATCTTCTCGGCCTGGCTGCGGGTATAGGTGCGCAGATAGCTTTCGTTCAGGTCGTTGTTCCAGATGGATTCATAGGCCTTGCCCACTTTTTGCGGGCGCTTGTTCAGCACGATGCCGTAAAGGATCGGGTACCAGAGCAGCCGCGACCATTCGATGACGCGGCGGTCTGTCAGAAACTCCTCCAGATAACGGCGCATGGATTTGTAATCCGTGCCGTCCGGCGTGCCGAGATTGACGAGCAGCACGCCCACCTTTCCGAAATTCACCTTGGGATGGTCGGCGGGGAGGTGGCTCATGTCTACGCTCATATCTGGATAGCCCTGCTCAGGAATTCATGTTCCATCTACGCTTTTGCCGGGAGAAAGGATCACTGTCCAGACAGAAAAACCGGCCCGTGTGGTCGCGGGCCGGTTCTTTTGTCGCAGGCGCCTGCGCTTACCTTGCGGGCAGCGTCAGCACATCGCCGATTTCGATGTGGTTGGGGCGCGGCAGCTTGTTTGCCCTGGCAATTTTTGTCCAGTCATCGCCCTGGCCATAGGTTGCTTCGGCGATCTTCCACAGGCTGTCGCCCTTGACCACTGTATATTGGGTGGGCTGGGCCGCCGCAGGCGGGGCGGAAACCGCAGGTGCCGCAGGGGCGGGAGCCGTTGCCGGGGCCGGACTTGCTGCCGGTGCCGGAGCGGGTGCCGGGGCAGGAGCTGCGGCCTGGGCGGCGGTTGCCGTCTTCGGCTGTGCGGCGGGGGCAACATAGCCGGCAGGCGTCACTTCATTCACCCGGCCATCGGTGAAGGGCTTGTAGGGTGAATGCCTGGCAAGGAATTCCGCCGTGACATCGGCCAGATCCGGGCCGTAGTCATAGGCGTTCTGCCCGGCGGTTGCGAAGATCTTGTAGCCATCGCCACCGGAGCGCATGTAGTTGTTGGTGACGACGCCGTAGAGCTTGTTGCGGTCAAGCGCTGCGAACCCGTCGCCTTCCTTGACCTGAACGTCCACAATGCGGCTGCCTGCGGGCTTGGAGCGGTCGAAGCTGTATTTGAGGCCTGCCACCTGCGGGAAGCGGCCTGCACCGTCATCCACCTGGCTCACGCCGTTTTCCAGCGCGGCCACCACGTCGGACCCCTTGAGCTGGAAGGTGGCCAGCGTGTTCTGGAAGGGCAGCACCGTAATGACCGAACCCATTGTCACCTTGCCGCCGCCGATGGAGGCGCGCAGGCCGCCGCCATTCTGGATGGCAATGGTCATGCCCTGATTGCGGGTGTGATCCAGCATGGCTTCCGCCACCAGATTGCCCATGGCGCATTCCTTCGCGCGGCAGGAGGTGGAGGCGCCGTCGATGGCATCGGTGGCCTCGCCGATTTCCTTTTGGCGCAGCGTCTGGATCGGGCCTGCCAGCTCTGCCACCTTGGCGGCCATGGAGGCGTCGGGCTGGACCTTCGAATCGATCAGGATTGGATCACCCTTGGCGCTCTTGACCACGCCATTATCGTCGAAAACGACCGTCAGATCGCCGAGATATTTGCCATAGGAAGCAGCCGTCACCACCGGCACCTTGTAGCCGCCGGGATTATCGACCAGCGTGGGATAGGGGCCTTCGGCCTTCGGATCGGTGTTGGACAGCAGCGTATGCGAATGGCCGCCAACCACGACGTCCACATCGGGAATGGCGGCAATCTCCATGTCGCGATGATAGCCGACATGGGTCAGGGCAATGATCTTGTTGACGCCTTCGGCCTTCAGCTTTTTCACCTCGGCGGTGATGGCGGCAACGTCATCGGTGAATTTCACATTCGGGCCGGGGGAGGCAAGCTCGGTGGTTTCCGGGGTGATCGCGCCGACGATGCCGATCTTCTGGCCATTGACGGTGAGGACGGTGGAAGGCTTGATGCGGTCCTTCAGCGTGGAATTGCCCGTGGCCTCGAAATTGGCGGCAAGGATCGGGAAACCTGCCTTTTCGGCAAAGGGAGCGATTGCGGTTTCGCCATCGTCGAATTCGTGGTTGCCAAGCGTCATGGCATCGAATTTCAGAGCGTTCATCACCTCCAGTTCGGCCTTGCCCTTGTAGGTGGTGTAAAACAGCGAGCCCTGGAAATTGTCACCGGCATTCAGCGTCACGACGTTCTTGCCCGCAAGGGCGGCGCGGGTCTGGTCCAGCAGGGTTTTCAGCCGGGCGGCGCCGCCAAAGCACTGGCTCTTGCTCTCCTCGTCCTGAGAGCAGGTGGCGTCGTATTTGTTGATGGCTTCGATGCGTGAATGGAAGTCGTTGATATGCAGGATGTTCAGCTCAAAGTCGGCAAAGGCTGCACCGGACGATAGGGCGAGCATGGAGACGCTCAGCAGACCAATCCTCAATCTTCTCGACATTCGTGAACTCCTTGTATCTTCGCCGCCGTCATGCGGCAGCCATGGCCAGTAGGGGCATTCAATGCGGCCCGCCTTTGCGAATATGGCGACCCGCGCAATCTTTCAGTGGCTTGCGCCCGTCTCGTGCATAATTCCTCAGATCGGAATCGATTTACCGGGGTTTGATGACAGTTTTTTCAGCATTGACGAAAGCTGCATGGTTTCATTCCACGCAAGGCGGTGCAAGCAGAAATGGCGGGAGATTGAAAAAGAAAAGGCCGCGCAAAAGCGCAGCCTTGAAAAACGAAAATATAATGGTTGGACGGGCAAGGCGCGATCATGCGTCAGCCATATGCCGGTTTCAGATCTGGCGGCGCAGCGAGAAATTGGCGCCCGAATCCGTCGTGCAATTCAGTTGGCCAGGTGTCACCAGCGCGCAATTGACGCGCGACTGGGTCTTGCGCACCAGCGATGTCATGTTGATCTCCACCAGCGTCGGCGACATGCTGGTATAGGTGCCGGAAGCCAGAAGCGCATTGGTATCGGTGGAGCGGGTGGAGAAGGTGCCGCCCTGGAAGGTGGAGACGATGCCGTTCGGATCGACCCAGGCGCCTTCCACGCCCTGCGGCTGCACGGGCTGGTAGCTGACCTGACGCGGCGGTGGCGGCCCCATGCAGGAGGATACAGCAAGGGCTGCTGCAAGCAGGGTGGCAATGTGAGCGGCCTTCATCACAGACTCCGTCGATAAGCTTATAGTGACCATGCCGCGAAGCCGCCGTGAATGCAAGACGGTGCGGCGTTATCCCGGCAGTTGAACACAAGCGATTGATTGAAAAGCAAAAGACCCGCCGAAACGTTCCAGCGGGTCTTTATGTTCCATGCGGACGAAATCAGCGCACCAGTACGTTGCGGAACTGCCAGGGATCCTTTTCGTCCAGATCCTCCGGGAAGAGGCCGGGGCGGCCGGTCAGCGGCGTCCAGTCGGTATAGTGGCCTTCGACGGGGCCGAGATAGGGCATCTGCACGTCGAGGCAGCGCTTGTAGTCCATCTCGTCGGCTTCGACGATGCCAGCCCTGGGGTTTTCCAGTGCCCAGACCATGCCGGCCAGAACCGCGGATGTGACCTGCAAGCCCGTGGCGTTCTGGTAGGGGGCCAGTTCGCGGGTTTGCTCCACCGAGAGCCGCGAGCCGTACCAATAGGCATTCTTGTCATGGCCGTAGAGCAGCACGCCCAGTTCGTCGATACCGTCCACAAGCTCGTTTTCGTCCAGAACATGCAGAACCGGCTGCGCCTTGCCGCCATTGCCGAACATTTCATGCAGCGAAAGCACGGCATCATTGGCGGGGTGGTAGGCATAATGACAGGTGGGGCGGTAGCTCACCTCGCCATCCTTCTCCACGGTGAAATAATCGGCAATGGAGATGGATTCGTTATGCGTGACGAGGAAGCCATATTGCGGGCCGGGCGTCGGGCACCAGGTGCGCACGCGGGTATTGGCGCCGGGCTGCTCCAGATAGATGGCCGCCTTGCAGCCCTTCTTGTGCTTCTTGGCGTTCTTCGGCATCCAGTTTTCATGCGTGCCCCAGCCGAGTTCGGAAGGCTGGAGACCTTCGGAAATGAAGCCTTCGACCGACCAGGTGTTCCAGAAGACGTCAAGCGGCTTGGGGTTCTTCGTGCGCTGGGTGTCGCGCTCGGCAATGTGAATACCCTTGACGCCAACCTTCTTCATCAGCTTGGCCCAGCCGTGACGGTCATCGGCGGCGGGCTCTTCGAAGGACAGACCCAGTTCGTGGGCAATATTCACCAGCGCCTGCTTGACGAACCACGAAACCATGCCGGGATTGGCGCCGCAGCAGGAAACAGCCGTGGTGCCGCCGGGGTTCTTCTTCTTTTCCTGACGCACCGTCTCGCGCAGCGCGTAATTGGTGCGCTCGGCATTGCCCTTGTCCTTGTCGAAATAGAAGCCGAGCCAGGGCTCGACGACGGTGTCGATATAAAGAACGTCGAGCTTGCGGCAGAATTTCATCAGGTCCAGCGAGGAGGTATCGACGGAAAGATTGACGCAGAAGCCCTGGCCTTCACCTTCGGTCAGAAGCGGCTTGAGCAGCTCTTTGTAATTGTCCTTCGTGACGTGAGCCTGGATATGCTTCACGCCATGGCGCGCCAGAATGCCCTGATCGTCGGCGGCGGGATCGATCACCACCATGCGGCTTTTGTCGTATTTGAAGTGCCGCTCGATCAGCGGCAGCGTGCCGCGCCCGATCGACCCGAAACCGATCATCACGATCGGACCGGTGATTTCGCCATGGACCGGGTAAGTCTGGGTGGTCATTCGTTGTGTCTCCGTGGACGCCACTTGTCGTCGGGGCACGGCGTTGCAGGCCGGAATGTGGCCTGTGGCGCCTGTGCTGCCGTCAAGGCCGTCCATGACGGCCTTTTCAGCCTGCTCTAGAGCATATTTAAACGACAGAATAAAGACTGATACGAAGAGTCATTGAAGATGACCCTTCGTATTCCATTTTCGAATATCTCAAGCCCCTGATGCGGTTGAGATATTCGAAATCTCTTCAAGGCGAGGATGCGTTAGCATCTTCGAGCCTTGGTATGAGAGGCAGGTCCGCGCAGCTGATTTTCAAAATGAACGATGCTGCCTCGTGCCGAGCAGGCGGGCAGCACCGATTGCGGCCAGCATCAATCCGGCGACAATGAGCGCCATCATGAGAAGACGGGCGAGATGATATTCATCCATTCCCTGCACCGTACCGGGTGCTCCATAGCTCGACTGCCAGCCGCCGATATAGGCGATATTGGTGATGATCAGGGCAAGCCCGTAGATCGGCGGTAGCCATATTGCGCGTTCGAGCGGGGGGAGATGCCTGAGATTGACGGTTTCGGCGATCCGTCCGTTTCCGTGGCAGGCGGTGACCAGCAGGGTGACGATGATGGGGAAATGGCCAACCAGATCCACGCGCCCGAATTCCAGAACCGCCGAGACGAAAATGGGGAAAAGCAGAGCCGCGCTCATCCGGCTGCTCGCCGTGCCGCCCAGCATCAGCATGGCGGCCGCACCGAATTCAAGCCATCCGGAAAGCGGCAGGAAGACTTCTGGCGCCATGCCCATGGTCAGCCACGGACGGCTGCACAACAGGGGAAGGGACCACGCCGCGAAAGCCCACTTTTCAACCGCCGCCCACATGAGTGTGCAGGCCATGCTCACCACAAGGAGGCCGTGACGGTTGGCAACCAGCCAGCCCGCGACACCCTGTCTGCCAAGCCGCGTGCCATGCAGGCTTCCGGCAATGAGAAGCGCTGCAAAGCCAAGGAAAAGCGGATAGTCGAGGAGATGGTAGATGCCATATTGGCGTGTAGCGCCAAGCCACAGCCCGGCAATGCCGAGCCCGGCAACCCACGCGGTCCTGGACGAAAGGCAAAAGGCGGCCAGAACCAGCTGCACCCATTGCAGGCGCGTGTCCGCGGTCGTTAGTTCCGGGGTTAGCCAGATGGGGGTCGGTAACAGCCAGAGCCAGGACAGCCAGAGCCCGAGGCTGAGTCGGATCAGCCGGTCCGCGCTGAAATCCACCGCGCGCAGCACGGCGGCAGGAGCCTTGAAGAAACGATCGGCCAGCGTATCGGCGGTAATGCACAGCCACAGCGCCGGCAGGCTGAGTCCCAATCCCAGCAGCCAGATCGGGTCCAGCATGTAGCGCCCCGGCGGCGCGGGCGGCGCCGTCAGATCATAGGGCTGGAACCATTTGACATGGGCATCGGCAACGCCCTGACAACCCAGAAACAGTATGGCGGCCATGATGGACGAGGCAAAAAGGCGGCGGCAAATCTTTTTCGTGTGAACATGCATGAACTAGATCACAAGATTGAAACGGACTGGCTTGAAATATGTGCAAATTCTGATTTTCGTTGCGCAGCGTCAGATGAAATACCGATCGCCAATTCAACCCCTTGTGGGCATGAATTCCCCGAGGATAACGCTAGAGTTTCCAGCAAAAGTGTATTTGGTTTTGCGTCCGGACGTGCTTTAGAGTGCATGGATAGGTCTTGAAATGCTCAAATACATGATTTTTTGTTATCCTGCTGCATAATTCCTTAAATCGGAATCGATTTAAGGTGAAAATTATGCAGCAGATTTAAAGTGTTACAGCGTCCTTCGTGCGTTTGATAAAACGCACGAAGGACGCTGTAAATGATTTTACAATCATCATCCTAAGAAGTGATAACCAATATTCCGGCATTTTTTTGAAAATACCGCGCTAAATTTGTGGGCAATTATGTTGTCACTGCGAACGCGCCGCAGAAAGTCCTGTCTCTTCGACTGATGGGGGCTGCTGTTGCAAAAGCAGCGGATAAAAGTGCCGAACCACCGCTTCAGCCAGCGGGGTGGTTGCTGTTTCACTTCGGTGGATCATACCTTATGCCACGGCTTTTTCCACGGCTTCCACCAGTTCGGCACGAATCAGGCCGCGAAGCGCATTGCCCACGAAAAGCGGGCGGCCATGCAGGTTTTCCGGTTTCAGCACCTCGGCGCGGGCCTTTCGCTCCCGGATGAGGTCTGCCCGCAAAATGCCGGGCAGCAGGCCGCTCGAAAGCGGCGGGGTCATGAGAATGCCGTCGGCGCCCTGCACGAAAACGTTGGTGAAGCTTCCTTCGCAGATTTCGCCGCGCTCGTTGAGCAGCAAGACCTCATCTGCCTCTTCGGGCGAAAATTCGGCGCGTGCTGACTCATAGGGTTCCCGCCGCGATGTCTTGTGGCGGTAAAGCGCGTCGTCGGATCTGAGTCTTGTCTTTTGCGCGATGCGGATGCGCCATATGGTGTTTTCCGCCACCGGCTCGAAAGGCGTGACTGTCACCTCGACGCGGCCGCGGAAATTCATGGTCAGCCGCACGCGCAGCGGCGTTTGGGCACCGTTCACCGCATCCTTCAGCGCGGCATCGGCCTTGACCGGCTGGCGAAAGCCCAGCGCATCGGCCGAGCGGCCCAGACGGCGCATATGCTGGTCAAGCCGCAGAAATCCGGTGCCGGGTTCGAAGCGGAGCGTTTCAATCAGCGTGAAATCCATTGTTCACCTACCGCAAAGCGCGCCTTGAGCAGACATTCTTCATATTCCGCCTCGGCTGTCGAATCAAATACTATGCCCCCGCCGACATTGAAAACCGCCTCACCTGTCTTGAAAAGAGACAGTGTGCGGATAGCCACTGAAAACCGCATCGGGCCGGAAGGGTCGCAAAAGCCGATCGCGCCGCAGTAAATGTCGCGTGGGCCTTTTTCCAGCCGGTGCAGGATCTGCATGGCCCACATTTTCGGCGCGCCGGTGACGGAGCCGCAGGGAAACAGGGCCTCGATGATGGTTTCCAGCGTCACGCCGGGCAAAAGCGTTCCCCGAACATGGCTGACAAGCTGATGCACGGTCGGGTAGGTTTCGATGTGGAAGAGTTTCGGCACATCGAGACTGCCCACTTCGATCAGCCGGGAAATATCGTTGCGCAGCAGGTCCACGATCATGCGGTTTTCGGCCTGCGTCTTTTCATCGCACAGCAATTGCGCCTTGATGGCCTCGTCTTCCCGCGCGCTGGCGCCACGCCGTGCCGTGCCCTTCATCGGATGGGTTTCGATGAAGCCTTCCTTATCCACCTTGAAAAACAATTCCGGCGAGCGCGAGACGATAGCCGGTCCGCCAAGCTCGGCAAGCGCCCCGTAGCGCACTGGCTGGCGCTCGATCAGCGCGCTGAAAATCTCCCGCGCCGTGCCGTTCGCCTCTGCCGTAACGGGCATGGTCAGGTTGCCTTGATAACAATCGCCCTGGCGCAGATGCCGGTGCAGCTCGGCAAAGGCCTGCCGATAGGCGGCAAAATCCCAACCGGCGCGGGGGCGGGACAAGACCTCTCCGGTGCGAGGCGTCGGCAGAATGGCAAGCGGATGGTCCTTGCCGCGCGGCCGGTCGAATATGCCGAAGAGCAGCAGCGGTGTCTCCCGCCCATTCTCGATCAGCGGCCGCAGCTTGTCCTCGAAGACGAAGCCCGCCTCGTAGGAAAGATAGCCGGCCAGCCAGTATCCTTCTGCCTTTGCCGCTTCCAGCCGCTGCAAGGCGGGCCGCACCTCCTCGGCGCGGACCGCTTTCACGATGTCGCGTGGCTGATCGAAGAGCAGCACCTCGCCGCTCTTGTCGTCACGAAACAGAATATAGGGCGAAGCGGCAGTCATGCGGAGCGGTCAAGCGCCTCCAGCTCGTCGATGAGCCCCTCGATCATCGAAAGTCCCTTTTCCCAGAAAGCGGGGTCCGTGGCATCCAGCCCGAAGGGGGCCAGAAGCTCGGAGTGATGGCGCGAACCACCCGCCTTGAGAAGATCGAAATATTTCTGCTGAAAGCCCTCCGCCGCATTCTGGTAAACGGCGTAGAGCGAGTTCACCAGGCAATCGCCAAAGGCATAGGCATAGACATAGAAGGGCGAATGGATGAAGTGGGGAATATAGCTCCACCAGCTTTCATAGCCTTCCGAAATGCGAATGGCCGGGCCAAGGCTTGCCTCCTGCACGGAAAGCCAAAGCTCACCGATCTGTTCGGCGGTCAGCTCGCCCTGCCTGCGGGCCGTGTGGACCTTGCGCTCGAACTGGTAGAAGGCAATCTGGCGCACCACGGTATTGATCATGTCCTCCACCTTTTGCGCCAGCATGGCCTTGCGCTCGCGCCGGTCGGTGGTCTTGTCCAGCAGTGCCCGGAAGGTCAGCATTTCGCCGAAGACAGACGCGGTTTCGGCCAGTGTCAGCGGCGTCTGGCACATCAGTGCGCCCTGTTGGCCCGCCAGCACCTGATGCACGCCATGGCCCAGTTCATGGGCAAGCGTCATCACGTCGCGCGGCTTGCCGAGATAGTTGACCAGAACGTAAGGATGGGCCGATGGCACGGTGGGGTGGGCAAAGGCGCCGGGTGCCTTGCCGGGCCGGGCCGGTGCATCGATCCAGCCGCCTTCGAAGAAGCGATTGGCAATCTCCGCCATCTCCGGCGAAAACGCCCCGTAAGCGGAAAGAACCATATCCTTCGCCTCGCTCCAGGCAATGGTGCGGTTGGCGGCTTCCGGCAGGGGGGCGTTGCGATCCCAGAAATTCAGCTGCTCCATACCGAGCCAGCGGGCCTTCATCTTGTAATAACGGTGCGAAAGGCGCGGATAGGCCTTTTCCACCGCCGCGGCCAGCGCATCCACCACGGGGCGCTCCACCCGGTTGGAAAGGTGGCGGCTATCGGCAATATCGTCGAAATTGCGCCAGCGGTCGGAAATCTCCTTGTCCTTGGCCAGCGTGTTGGTAATCAGGGTAAAGACGCGCCGGTTCTCGCGGAAGGTTTTCGAAAGGGCCGCCGCCGCTTTTTCGCGCAAGGCCGGGTCCGGTTCCTGCAACAGGTTCAGCGTCGGCTCCAGTGTCTGCTCCTCGCCATCCACGCTGAAGCGCAGCGACGCCAGCGTTTCGTCGAACAGCCGGTTGAAAGCGGCGGCCCCCGTCTGGGATTTTTCCAGGAAAATCTGTTCCAGCCGGTCATCGAGCTGGTGCGGCTTGTCCTTGCGCAGATCGATCAGCCATGGCCCGTAATGGGCGGTGGCCGGATCGCCTTCGATGGCCGCATTCAGGAGACTGTCTTCGAGCCGGTTCAGTTCCAGCGTCAGAAACAGCAGATGCGCCGCATAATCGGTGAGCCGGGATTGCACATCGCCAAAGAACTTGGCGCGTGCGCCGTCCGTCATGTCGCTATAATAATAAAGTCCGGCATAGGAGCCGATCCTGCCCAGAAGATCCTCCAGCGCCTCGAACTCCTTCAGGGCCTGCCCCAGCCCCTGATTGCCATTGCGCGTGGCGGCATCGGCCAGCTTGCCTTTCCATTTTGCCTCGAAATCGCGGCTGAGAAGGCCTGCCTTTTCAAGATCGGCCTTGAGTTCCGGCGCATCCGGGCCGCTGTAGAGATCGGACAGTTGCCATTGTGGCAGTTCGCCCAATGCTGTTGCGCCGCCTGCGGCGGTTTGCTGTGCCATGAGGCGGCGATCGCTGAACCCTTGGAAACGCATAGATCTCTTCCTTCCTGTCGGCCTTGCCAGGCCGGACGCGCCGTGACAGACGCATTTCATGCGCCCTCTCTCTGCCATTTTTCTCAAGGATGCGCCACACCCGAGCCGTGGTTAACGAAATGGGGCGCTTGCTCCTTGCCCTGCCGGATGGCGCCCGGTTTTGGCGCTGTTTCATGCCAGAGATGCACAGTCGTCCGGTTTGGGGCAGGTTTTTGCCACAAATCTGTATCGTAGCGGGCAATTTCCGGTGCGACCGCTAAAATCCTAGGAAAATCCGGAACAGCTTGTTCAAGGCTTAAGTGTCATGGTGAGCCCATGGGTGCAATCCACGGACTTGCCGATATGCGGTTGTGAATTGCCGTATGCCACAACGAAGCCAGCCGCTTCCACATCGGAAGACAAGGCCATGGCAAGCCGTAAAACAATGGAGATGCAAGGTGACTGCTCATATTCTGGTTATCGACGATGATCCGGTACAGCGCCGTCTTCTCAAGGCGGCGGTCGAAAGTCAGGGCCATGTGGCGCTGCTTGCCGATGACGGACAGACGGGCCTGGCGCTTTTCCGCCAGCGTCAGGCAGAGATTTCCGTCGTCCTGCTCGATCTGATGATGCCGGGCATGTCGGGGCTGGATTTCCTCATTGCCATTGGCGGCCAGAATGCCGATGTGCCGGTGGTGGTGCAGACGGGGCAGGGGGGCATTGAAACGGTGGTGCAGGCCATGCGTGCCGGGGCCTTCGATTTCGTGGTCAAGCCGGTCTCGCCGGATCGCATCATTGCCGCCATTACCAATGCGCTGAAGGTGGACAGCCTCGATGCGCAGCATCGGCCCACCCGCCGGTCGCGCTCCGGGGCGGTGCATTTCAGCGACATCATTTCGGCAAGCCCTGCCATGGCGCGGGTGATCGAGCTGTCGCGGCGGGCGGCGCAATCGTCCATTCCCGTCGTGCTGGAAGGTGAATCGGGCGTTGGCAAGGAAATGGTGGCGCGGGCCATCCAGGCGGCAAGCGAGCGCGCTTCCAAACCCTTCGTCACCGTCAATTGCGGTGCAATCGCTCCGAACATGGTGGAAAGCCTGCTGTTTGGCCATGAGAAGGGCGCGTTTCCCGGCGCTGCGGACCGCCATGCCGGAAAATTCATCGAAGCCGATGGCGGCACGCTGTTTCTGGATGAAATCGGCGAATTGCCGCTGGAAATCCAGGTGAAGCTGCTGCGCGCCGTGCAGGATGGCGAAATTGAAACCATTGGCGGGCGGACACCGCAAAAGGTGAATGTGCGGCTGATTTCCGCCACGAACAAGGATCTGATCGAAGAAGTGAAGGCTGGCAGGTTCCGGGAGGACCTCTATTATCGCCTCAACGTTTTCCCGATCACCATACCGGCGCTGCGCCGGCGCAAGGAAGACATTCCCTTCCTGGCGCGGGCCTTTACCGAGCGCTTCTCAACCGAACAGCGCCTGCCGCGACCCTTGAGCCTTGGCGCCGGTGCGCTGGCCCTGCTGACGGCCTTCGACTGGCCGGGCAATGTGCGGCAGTTGGAAAATGCCATTTACCGCGCCGTCATTCTGGCGGAGGGAACGGAACTGGCCGAAAGCGATTTCCCGCAGATTATGGCGCAGATTCCCGGCGGCCTCAAGCAGGAGGGCTTCTGGTCCGGCCTGTCCGCTTTCGGCGAGACGCAGGCCGATGCAGCAGCACCCCGTGGGCTGGAGCGCGAGGAGCTGGCCTTCATCGACCGCCTGCCTGCACCCCGTGTCGAAGATCCGCGTCCGGCCTTCCTGGAAAATGCCATTGCCAGCATCGATGAAAATGGCAATGTGCGCAGGCTTGCCGATATTGAGGAGGAGCTGATTCGTTTTGCCTTGAAATTCTATCGCGGGCAGATGAGTCAGGTGGCAAGAAAGCTTGGAATCGGACGTTCCACCCTCTATCGCAAGCTCAAGGATTACGGCATCGATCCGGATAATCCGCAAAAGCACGCGGCATGATCACTCATGCTTGATAAGGCGGCCCCGTCAGTAAGCTGTTAACCTCCGGGTAAGGATGTTTGATTAGTCCTTGTCAATGGGTTGTTATGGATTGGTTCACCATATATGAATCAATCCCGCCGCTGTGGCAGTTTTGCCATGTAGTTACCGCATTTTCTTGGCATCAGGCAAGCTGAGGGATGTGTTGATACTGACGGGGACGGATTTGCGGATTACGGATGTACCAACATCGCCCTCCGGGCGCGGGCGGCCTTGCCGCTTGGCAAAGGACGGGCCAGCTGTCTCCAGGCTTCTGCTGATGGCATTCCTGTTCATGGCGGTCGCCTTTTCGGGCCTGTTCGCCAGTGCCGGAATGGCTTCTGCCGAGACGCGCTCGCTGCGCATTCTCTTCGTTCACACAGGCGAAAAGCAGGAAATCACCTTCAAGCGCAACGGGCGTTACGATCCCAAGGGGCTGCAACAGCTCAACACCATTCTGCGTGACTGGCGGCGCAACGAAGCCACAAAGATGGACCCGCGCCTCTTCGATCTCGTCTGGAACGTCTACCAGAAGTCGGGCGCCAGTGGTTACATCTATGTCGTCTCCGGCTATCGTTCCCCGGCCACCAACGCCATGCTGCGCTCTCGCTCCAAGGGCGTCGCCAAGGAAAGCCAGCACATGCGCGGCACCGCCATGGACTTCTTCATTCCTGGCGTGGCGTTGAAAACGCTGCGCGATGTGGGATTGAAGATGCAGGCTGGCGGTGTCGGCTATTATCCCAATTCCGGCTCGCCCTTCGTGCATATGGATGTGGCGGGCGTGCGCTCCTGGCCGCGCGTGCCGCGCGACGAACTTGTGCGCCTGTTCCCGGATGGCAAGACGCTGCATATTCCCGCCGATGGCAAACCCCTGCCGGGCTATGAGCTGGCGCTTGCCGATTATAAGCGACGATTGGGATCGGAAGAGATCCTGATGGCCGATAGCAGCCCAAGGGCCCGAAGTCGTCCACGAAATCTGATGGCCATGCTGTTTGGCGGTGGCGACGAGGATGAAGATGAAGATAGCGGCCCGGCGCAGCCGCCGGTGCGTGCCCAGCAGCAGCCCGTGCCACCGCCCGGCCTGCCGCCCCGGCAGCCTGAGCTGACCAACCCGACGCCGCCCGTCGCTTCCGTTGCCGTTGCCTCCGCTGCGCCGCAGCCGGGTGTCGATGCGCCTGTTCCCTTGTCGCGTCCGGCCATGGAACCGGGACCGGGCAGCCTTGCCGTTGCGCTCTATTCTCCTGGTGGCCGCAATGCCGCGGAGGATGCGCTGCAAAAGATGGCCCCGCCTGCGCCGCGCAACGTACCCATTCCAATGAGCCAGCCGGCGCAGGAAAGCTATGCCGATCTCGGCTCCTACAAGATCCCGGTTCCGACCTTGCTTGACCAGCGTGCGGCCAAGGGCGAACAGGCCATCATGACCGCTTCGCTTCAGCCGGGAAGCCTGCCGCCCGTTGAAAACGGCGTGATGCATGTTCCCGTGCCTGCGGGTCGTCCGGCGCTGGCCGATGCCATTGCCGCAACCGAGCCGCAAATGGCGCGGGACAAGGCAGAGCCGACCACAGTGGAGGAGGCCATGTTGTCGCCTGCCGCCGCCGAGGCGCTGGAAGAAAGCATGAGCGCGCCGTCGGTGGTTCCGCAGCCCCGTCCGCAGCCTGAATTGCGTGCAGCACCCGTGGCCGCCGCTGTTCCCGCTCCGGCACCTGTGCAGAAGGCGCCTGTCGTAACGGCCCAGCCTGTTGCCGTTCAGCCCTCCGCGCCGGTGGTCAACGCCTCATCGCGGCAGGTTGCCGCGCTGCAACCCTCGCGTCCGAAAGCCCAGTCCGGCCAGTATGGCGATGTCTTCGACCAGCCGAAGGCCGCCGGGCGCAAGCCCGAAGCAGGCCTGCCGGTCAAGGGTGGTCGTCCGGGCCCCAGCGAAGCGGAAGCCGCAAATCTGGGAATGGCCGGTGGCACGCAGTTGACGCGGGCGATGATTTCGCAGTGGGCGCTGAACAAGGCCGATATTCAGCCGCAAAAGCCGGGTAAATCCAGCCGCGTCGCGCCCAAGGCCATCACCACGGCCCCTGCCGAAACGGATATGCCGGTTGGCTTCAACGCCCCTCCGGCCATCGATCCGGCCCGATTCGGAGCCATTCGATAAGAAACAATCAGGATGGGCGGGATCCGCCTTTCCGCTTGCAAACCCGGACATAGAAAAGCCGCGGAAGACAGGATCTTCCGCGGCTTTTGCTTTTCATCATGGTTGCGCCGGGCGGCTCAGCCTTCCGGTGGGCTTTCGATCATGCCGAGAGCATGAAGATAGGTATCGAGGATAAGATCCTCTTCCATGCGCTCCTGCTCATCCTTCTTGCGCAGGGCAATCACCTTTTTGAGGATCTTGGTGTCGAAGCCCATGGCCTTGGCCTCGCCGTAGACATCCTTGATGTCGTCGGCAATGGTCTTCTTTTCTTCTTCGAGCCGCTCGATCCGTTCGACAAAAGCGCGCAACTGGTCGCGGGCGACGCCATGAGCATCAGACATGAATGTCTCCTTGCAGGGGCGCGGCATCGGCATCCGCAGGGATGGTGAATGTCGCGCCGGTGGTGAAATCTGGTTGATCCCCACGCTCCACACAAGGTGTGGACAGACGCGGAAATGTCGTGCGGCTGACCTGCCTTGAAGTGCTGCGAAGGTCAAGTCCTTTTGCGTGGACAGGCGGCAGCGGGGCGGGCGGCGGCTCTATTCCTGCTTTTTTTCAAAGGCCTGCCGCTGGGCGGCGGTGGCTTCCTTCTGGTGCTGGGCCTTCCATTCTTCGTAGGGCATACCGTAGATGTGCTGGCGCGCTTCCTGCCGTACCATTTCAATGCCTGCGGCATCGGCTGCGTCCTGATACCAGTTTGCCAGACAGTTACGGCAAAAGCCCGCGAGGTTCATCAGATCGATGTTCTGGACATCCGGCCGTTCGCGAAGGTGCTTGAGCAGGCGGCGAAAGGCGGCAGCTTCCAGTTCGGTTTGTTGTTGTGGGGTCAAATCCGGCATTGGTTTCCTCATGGGTGCCGCCTGCCATCGGCACGGGCGGCAAAATGCCGGTATTCGTGCAGGGCAGGGTCGGCGTTCATGTCACGAAAAATCGGCTCCAGCCTGTCAGCCCAGGCGGTGATGCCGGCTTTATCGGCAATGAGGTCCTGGCGCACCTCCAGAAGGGCGTGGGGCATTCCGCTCTTCATGCAATGGCGATAGAGCGTATCGCCCTTGAGCGCGCCGTCATAGGGTTGGTTGTCGCCCACAAGAATATCCTGCGCGGCGCGAAGCCTGTCGAGAAGCGGGTGCACGGCCCGGTGGTCGCTATCCCATAGAACAGCCGCGTGCCACGGCCGCGCCACACCCTTCCAGGCCGGCGTATAGGAATGCAGCGACAGGACGAGCGGCGCCTTGCCCGTGGCCTGCGCCACGCTTTGCAGCATTTGCGCCACCGCCCGATGATAGGGACGGTGATAGGTCTCGATGCGGTTCTGCCATTCCTGCGGGGAAATCGGGTGGTTGCCCGGCACGATGGCGCCATCGGAAATGCGCATGATCAGCGTCGGGTCGTCTTCACCGCGATTGGGATCGATCAGCAGCCGGGAAAAGCGGCAGAGAAGGGCCGGGGCGTCAAGCCGGGCCGATAGCTGGCGCGTCAAGCCTTCTATGCCGATGTCATAGGCGATATGGCGCGCAAAGGCACTTTCCGGCAGGCCAAGAGTGCCATAGGCGGCGGGCAGCAGGTTCATCGCATGATCGGCAAGCAGAACCAGACCGTTTGCCGGATTGCCGTTCAGGCGTTCGAAGGGTGCAAAATCTGTCATGTACACAGGGTAAAACGATCCAGAGGCTCTTCCAACCCAATTCTGCGGCAGTTTTGCGGCCAGTACACCAAATATCCTCGGTAAATTCCGGTCTTGCGCCTGCCACCTCCCAAAGTGATTTTGCGCTGGAAAGAGACAGATCCGTTTACCCCAGGGTCAAGTTTGTGCCAAAGTCACATCGGATGATGCCGTCATTCATTACAATCGATTAGAGTTGCGTTGACTTTCTCGGTTCATGATCGCAAGAAGGCAGCACAGAAAAATGGAGTTCCGTCGGAAGCCGTGCCCAGTTTCACAACACTTTCTTCCGTAGCAGGAGCCGGGCGGCTATCGCGCCTTTTCCTGTTGTTCAGCGTCATCGCTGCCTCCTTCGCCTTTGCCGCTCCGGCCCGGGCGGAGTTTCGCGTCTGCAACAACACCCAGAATCTGGTGGGTGTGGCGATCGGTTATCGGGCCGATGCGGGCTGGGTCAGCGAGGGGTGGTGGCAGGTGCCTGCCTCTACCTGCGCCACCCTGATCGAAGGGGAACTCCAGTCGCGCTACTATTATCTTTACGCCGAGGACGCCGCACGCGGCGGCCGCTGGACCGGAAACGTCAACATGTGCGTGGCGGAAAACGAGTTCAAGATCGTTGGCGTCGAAGATTGCTTCAAGCGCGGCTATCAGCAAATGGGATTCAAGGAATATGACACGGGCCGCCAGGCAAGCTGGATGGTTCAGTTGTCTGACACGCCAGGGACCGGGGAAGGCCAGAAGTGATGAAGCGCAACCGTAAAGTAAAGATCCTCGCAACGCTGGGGCCTGCCTCGCAGGACGAAGCGATGATCCGCAAGCTGCACGAGGCCGGGGCGGATCTGTTCCGCATCAACATGAGTCATGCAAGCCATGACGTGATGCGAACCCTCATTGGCCGCATCCGCAATGTCGAGGCAGCCTGCGGGCGGCCCATCGGCATTCTGGCCGACCTGCAAGGCCCGAAGCTCCGCGTCGGCAAGTTTGCCAATACCACGGTTGAGCTGAAACCGGGACAAACCTTCACGCTCGACAACAAGGACGAGCCGGGCGACGAAACCCGCGTTTTCCTGCCGCATCCGGAAATCCTGGAAGCGGTCAAGGCGGGCGACCGGCTGTTGATCGATGACGGCAAGCTGCATCTTCGCGCCGACAAGGCCGATGGCAAGAGCATCGTCTGCACGGTTATCGCCGGAACCAGGATTTCCGACCGCAAGGGCGTGAGCCTGCCGGACACGATCCTTGCCACCGGCGTATTGACCGACAAGGACCGTGCCGACCTCGATGCGGTTCTGGCCACCAATGAAGTCGATTGGGTTGCCTTGTCCTTCATCCAGCGTCCGGAAGATCTCGCAGAAGTGCGCAAGATTGCCCGTGGCCGTGTCGGCCTGATGTCCAAGATCGAAAAACCGCAGGCCATCGAACGCATCGATGAAATCATCGAATTGTCGGATGCGCTGATGGTGGCGCGCGGCGATCTGGGCGTGGAAATGCCGCTGGAAGCCGTGCCGGGGCTGCAAAAGCAGTTGATTCGCGCATGTCGCAAGGCAGGCAAGCCGGTGGTCGTGGCTACGCAGATGCTGGAATCGATGATCTCCGCGCCTGTGCCGACCCGTGCTGAAGTTTCCGACGTGGCGACGGCGGTGTTCGAAGGTGCCGACGCAATCATGCTGTCTGCCGAATCGGCGTCCGGCCAGTATCCGGTGGAGGCCGTTTCCACCATGGCGTCCATTGCCCGCACCGTTGAGCGTGAGCCGCATTACCCCGGCATCATCTACGCCCAGCGCCCGCAGCCGGAAGCAACGGGCGCCGACGCCATTTCGCTTGCCGCCCGCCAGATTGCCGAGACGCTGAAGCTGACGGCGATCGTCTGCTATACCTCCTCTGGCACCACGGGCCTGCGTGCCTCGCGCGAGCGGCCGGAGGTGCCGATCCTGGCGCTTTCGCCGGTTATCCAGACGGCAAGGCGGCTTTCCGTGGTTTGGGGCTTGCATTGCGTCGTTTCCGAAGAGCCGACGGACCTGGACGATATGGTCAATCGCGCCTGCCGCATCGTGGTTTCCGAAGAATTCGGCAAGCCCGGCGACCGGTTGATTATCTCCGCTGGTGTGCCGCTCGGCACGCCGGGAGCCACCAATATGCTGCGCATCGCCTATATTGGTCCTGACGGCCTGAGCGGCGTGTAAGCCTGTACGGGAGGGGATGAGCCGGTCGCGGTGAAGCCCGGCCTTTCGCACGTCATCTCCCGAAACGGACCGTCAGCCGCGTGATCGGGTTTATGCGGTTGAAGGGCTGCGCTGCCCGTTTCCGGGACATTATTTGAGAAGGTGGGGCTGCCTCAGGGTAGCCCTTTTTCATTCGAGAGCATTGTTCCGAGAAAAGTGTCTTTGCGGGCTTTCGCCCGGAAATGCGCGAAAACGAAGGCCTGGAGCGCGCGCTATTTAACGCACAAAGGACGATGCAAACCCCTCATCGCGGCGTTCAGTGAAAGGGAGGTCCCTCTGTAAAAAGACTGTAAGGTTGGAGTTTATTGACATTTGCCAAGTGTAAAAAGGCAGTTCCGGCGGGAAATGGGAGGCGGTGCCCCTTCGTTATGATCCTGTGAAAGATACCTGCTTGTATTTCCGGGCTCATAACGACAAAAAGCCCCCGGATTGGTGGCTTTTTATCTATTTCTAATATAGAAATTAGGAAAATAGAAAAAAATATAATTACGTCGTTGAGAAAATTTCTTCTTCAAAATCTTCTCGTTACTGCAATTACCGAAATACAAATTTTGGCTTGCAATGTCAATATTGATCTATTGCTGGTTGTGCCAAAAATGTTGCGTGGTTATGGATGGCTTAACCGACTGTTTGAAGTGCCAATGAAATGGACTCTAAATCGGTTCAAACCCCAAAATCCCGCATTTTTTAGGGGAGGAAACCAAGGGATTGTGCCATTTTTACACCAACTGAGAGTTGATTTTCTCTAAAATCCTAGGGGAGCTGTAAAGAAAATTTTATCGGCGGTGTCACCCTTGCAGAAGGGGAGAGCATCCTTTTGCAGTCATCGGCGGGCGAGGCGTTCCAGGGCCGTGACGGCCAGAGCGTTTGCGGCATAGTCAGGCTTGTGGCCCATGCCGTCCACCCAGATCAACTCTGCCCCGGCAATATCACGGGCCAGCCCCCGTGAATGGATGTCGGCGAGCACGATCCGATCTTCTGTGCCGGAGATGACAACGGTTGGCGCCGTGATGGCGCGATAGAGCGGCGCGGTCGCGGTCACATAGGCATGAAGCCGCGTCACGTCTTCGGCATTATGACGGAAGGTGCGGGGGCGCAGCACCAGATGCGGAGCGGTGGTCGCGATGTAATCCGTCGGGCGCGGGTCGGGTGCAAAGACGCCGCGGGTGGCGCTGTCCAGCCGCAAGCGTCCGGCAAGCGGCACGATGAGGTGGGAAAACAGCCAGCCCAGAACCGGCCGGACCGCCAGCCGGTAATGCCAGTCCACGCCGGTTGGCCATGGGTGGGTTGCCGGTGCAAGAAATAGCAGACCGCGTGTTTTTTCCGGGTGGAAGAGGGCAAAGCTTGCCGCAATGGCGCCGCCGAAGGAGTGCCCGACAATGATAGCCTGGGCAATGCCCAGCCGGTCCATGGCATCGGCAAGCGCCTTTGCCTGTCCGTCCGGGGTGGCGTTTTGCGGCCCGCCGCGTTCGGAATAGCCGTGGCCTGGCCGGTCGATGAAGAGAAGCTCGGCGCGGCCCCGCAAGGGCTCAAGAAAAGCGCCCGCCTGATCCCGCAGATTGCCGCTGGCGCCGTGGATGAAGACAATGGGCGGCAGATCGGGATTTGGCCCTGCGGCAACATGCAGGACATTGAGTTTGAGATGTCCCAGATCGATCAATCGGCCCGTATTAGGGTAGCGTTTCTCGATCAGGCGGGTGAAGAGGCGCGAATGCAGCCAAAGCCCGGCGGCGGCGGCAAGCAGCAGGCTCGCGATCATCGCGACGGTCACAAGGAGCATCAGTCAATCCATCTCACGTCCGGGTTCCGGACAGTTTTTCGGAAAGCGTGGAGACGGCTTCCTGTGCGGCCCTGTCGGCGGGATAGATGGAAAGATAATCCTGCCAGGCTTGCAGGGCCTTGGCATCCCGGCCCATGTCGGTGAGAATCGTCGCCAGGCTGGAGAGCGCGGCGAAATGCCGTGGTTGAAGCTGAAGGGCATGGTTCAGGTCGGAGACCGCCTTGCCATAATTGTCCATGGCGTAATGCAAGGTGGCGCGGCGATACCAGACTTCGGCGTAATCCGGCTTCAAGACGATGATCTGATCAAGAAAATCCAGCGCCGCGGCATTGTTCTTCTTTTTGATGGCGTCTGCGGCCCATTGCATCAAAAGATTTGCCGTAGCGCTGCCGGAATCACCCCAGGCCGCCTGAATGGCGCCGCTAATGACCTTGGCGCTGTCGGGTTTACGTTCGCGCTTCAGCTCGTCCAGTAACTCTTCCACCGGCTTCTGCGCCAGGGCGGCAGCATCAGACGACTCGATCCTTTCAATATCCGCCGGCTTGTCGAGCGCGTGCGCGGCAAAGGTCGGAAGCCCGCAAAGCAGGAGAGGGGCGAGGCACATGGCAGGTGTGAAACGAAAAAGGCGCATGGAAGATAACCTATCTTCCATGCGCCTTTATTCAAACCAAAATTTACAGTCTCATCATTCATTCACCACCAATTGACATGGCAGTGAAAGCAGCCTCAGCCCTGGCGAGCCTTGAAACGCGGGTTCTGCTTGTTGATGATGTAAACGCGGCCCTTGCGGCGAACCAGACGGTTGTCGCGGTGACGAGCCTTCAGCGCTTTCAGCGAGTTCTTGATCTTCATTTTTCGATCCGCATGGTTGCCAGGGAACCATGCGGTTCCACCGGTGTCTCTTACATAGAAAAGCGCGCCTTGGGGCGCACTGTTTCAGGGTTGGTGGGCTCATAGCCCGTGAGCTGCCGGAATGTCAACCGCTATCGCGGGTTTTCCGGCATTTTCTGCCGCTTTTACCGGGGAAGAAGTTGCGTCACATGCCCCATTTTCCGGCCGGGGCGGGCCTCGCTCTTGCCATAGAGATGCACAAGGACATTGTCTGTCACAAGCCATTGCGGCACGGCATCCACATCGTCACCGATAAGGTTGGTCATGATGCAGTCGCTGTGGCGGGCCGGATTCCCAAGCGCCATTCCGGCCACGGCGCGCATATGCTGCTCGAACTGGGAAATCACGCAGGCCGCTTCCGTCCAGTGGCCGGAATTATGCACGCGCGGGGCCATTTCATTGGCAACCAGCCGCCCATCGGCCATCAGGAAGAATTCGATGCCGACCACGCCGACATAATCCAGCCCTTCGAGCAGCCGGGTTGCGGCAAGCCGGGCAGCCTGCGCCGTTTCGCCGGAAATGCGGGCGGGCAGGGTGGAGGTGTGGAGAATGCCGTTCAGATGTACATTTTCCGCCGGATCGTAGCAGGCGATGTCTCCCGCCGCAGTCCTTGCGGCGATGATGGAGATCTCACGCTCAAAGGCAATGAAGCCTTCCAGAATGAGGGGAACGCTTCCCAGCGCCTCATAGCCGCCGGTGGCGTCGTCGCCCTTGCGGTAAACGCGCTGGCCCTTGCCATCATAGCCAAGACGGCGTGTCTTCAGCACGCCTTCGCCGCCAAAGGCATCGAGGGCGGCGATCAGCTCCGCCTGGCTGTCCACGGCGCGGAAGGGCGCGGTGGCGATGCCGTTTTCGTTGAGAAACTGCTTTTCGCTCAGCCGGTCCTGCGAGACGGCCAGTGCTTTGGGCGGCGGAAAAACCGGCACGCGCGCGGCGAGGCTTTCGGCAGCCGCCACCGGCACGTTTTCGAATTCATAGGTCACGACGTCGCAGCAGGCGGCAAGCTCGGCAAGGGCGGCGGGATCGTCATAATCTGCAACGATCTGGCGGGATGCGAGCTGGGCGGCAGGACAATCGGACTGCGGCTCGAGAATCACGGTTTTCAGCCCGAGCCGGGCTGCTGCCATGGCCAGCATACGGCCAAGCTGGCCGCCGCCGACGATTCCAATGATATGTGCTTGCTGGGTGGAGGTCATCACGCTTCGTCTGTGGGATATTCGGCGACGGCTGCCGCCTGGGTGTCGATCCAGTCGTCCAGCCGGTCGGCCAGATCCTCGTCATGAATGGCCAGAACGCGGGCCGCCAGCAATGCGGCATTGACCGCGCCAGCCCGGCCGATGGCCAGCGTTCCCACCGGAATGCCCGCCGGCATCTGCACGATGGAATAGAGGCTGTCGAGCCCGGACATGGTCTTGGACTGCACCGGCACGCCAAATACCGGCAGCGGGCACAAGGAGGCGACCATTCCCGGCAGGTGGGCCGCGCCGCCCGCGCCGGCTATCACCACCTGGAAGCCTTCGGAGCGCGCCCCCTTGGCAAAGGCATACATCCGGTCAGGTGTGCGGTGGGCCGAAACGATGCGCGCCTCATAGCTCACACCCAGGGCATCCAGCGTATCGGCGGCGTTCTTCATGGTTTCCCAGTCGGACTGGCTGCCCATGATGATGGCGACGGGGGGTCTTTCGTCCTGCATGGTCAGCCTCTCCTCCTCAGGCGATGATGTCGGGAATGACCTGATCTTCCAGCTTGGTGATCTTGTCCTTGATGGCCAGCTTCTTCTTTTTCATCCGCTGAACCCGAAGCGCGTCGCAGCCCACCTGGACCATGGCGTTGATGGCGGCATCATAGTCTTCGTGTTCCTGGCGAAAGCGCGCGAGTTGCAGCCTGATTTCGGCCTGTTCCTGATCCGCCATAGTCACCAGTCCCCCGTTTTTTGCCGCTCGGCCTTTGTCATGCCGTTCCTGCGTGGAATCGGCAAGCTCCTATCACCAAACATCGATAACGGGAAGTCGGCGCAGCCGCGATTTTCAGCGCTCTTGTGCCGCTTTCATGCCGCATTTGGCGCTGTAGCCGAATGTCCGGCGTGGCGGCGGCGCAATCTTGAATGGTTCCGGCACAGAATTTCCCGCTTTCGTTCACGCCCTGTGCCAAGGCTGTTCACGTTTCGTAAAGGACACCAAAATGTCGCGTAATTTCCCGGTTTTCACCTTAGACAATCGGGGGTCTTCATGTCACACTCCCGTCGTAAACCAAGAAGCTCCAGCATTGGAAGCTGGAGGTAGACAAGAAGGAAGGACTGATCAAATGACCATTCAGGCTCATCTTGACTCACTCGCAAAGAAGCATGGTGCTCTGGAGGAGAAGCTCCATGCCGCCCTTTCCTCTCCCTCGTCCGATGACAATGAAATTCTGGAAATCAAGCGTTTGAAATTGCGTATCAAGGATGAAATAGAGCGTTTGAAAAAGACGCGGCATTAAACCGTTCAAGGTTATTCCCTTCATGCTTTCCCGATGAAGACAGCGTTCTTAGAGCACTTCCGGTGAACACGGGTTCACCTGCAATGCTCTAACTTCTTGTTTCGGCGCATTTCCGGACGCAAAACCGACTACACTTTTGCTGGAAATGCTCTAAATCATCAGTGGAAAGCATCGCGTATTGCGTCTCAAACATCTTTTCCTGCCAGCCAGCCCCGGAGATCTTTGTCTTCGGGGCTTTTTTATGCCCAGAACTGGTCGAGCCACAGGTTCATGCCGGTAAAGCCGGACGTATTCACGGCATAGATGCGCTTTGTGCCCTGGTTTGTCACTGTCACCAGATTGCACTCCAGCAAGGCCTTGAGGTGCTGGGAAACGGCCGGGCGGCTGATGGGAAGGCCCTGGGCAAGATCGTTGACCGTGCGCGGCGCGCGGCGCAATTCCTCCAGCAGGTGACGGCGATTGGGATCGGCAATGGCGGCGAAAGGATCAGGTGAGGTCATGGGCAGCCAGAATGGAGAAAATCTTCCCGCAAAGCTACTGCCGCGTTGCAGCAATTGCAATCCTGCCGTGATTGAGATTTTTCTGAAATTACGGGTTTCCGCCTTGCGGCAGTGATTGGCCGCTTTGCGACATGCGTTACAGTCCGTCGAAGGCGAGTTTCAGCCCGGCCAGCAGCGTCAGGCCGTATACAAGCGGATAGAAGGTGGCGGCCGACAGGCGGCGCACGATCCACGCACCGATCATGGTGGAAACGAGGGCGAGCGGCAGAAGGGCCAGCGAAAGGCGGGCATTGCCGAGGTCGAGCTGGCCAAGCGCGATATAGGGAATGAGCTTGACGGCATTCATGATGGCAAAGAAGCGCACGCTGGCGCCGGTATATTGCTTCGGGTCGAGCTTCAGCGGCAGGGCGTAGATTTCAAAGGGCGGGCCGCCCGCATGGGCCACGAAGCTGCCATAGCCGGAAAGGCTTCCCCAGAAGCTGGCCTTCAGGCCGTTATGCCGTGCGGCAGTGCCATCGTCATGAGATACGCCTCGCAGCCGCTTGAGAAAATAGCGCCCGGCAAAGACGATGGTAATGATGCCCAGCACCAGCCGCATGGCGGAAGCGGGCACCAGCGCGGAGGTTGCCCAGCCCAGGAAAATGCCGAAAAGCGCGCCCGGCAGCATCAGGAGCAGTGTGCTGCGGTCGTTATGGTGCCGCCAGGCATAGAGCGCCACCCAGTCCATGACGATGAGAATGGGCAGCATGATGGCGGCGGCCTGCAAGGGCGGCATGGCCAGCGCCAGAATGGGAACGCCGATCAGGCCGAATGCGCCGCCAAGCCCGCCCTTGGAAAGGCCGACGAGAACGACTGCGGGGATGGCGACGGCAAGGAAATGCAGGTCTAGGGGCATTCTGGCTCACGGAACTGGCGTTGGCCGCCGTTGAAACATAAGGGGGATGCAACGAAACAAGCGCTGAAGCATGTCGCATCGGAGCCTTTTCTCCGCGACCCGCCTTTCGCGGTGTTGATCCTTTTGTCAGTCCGGTCTATCGGATTTCCATGCGCGGGGCGAGAGTTGTCTTGCCTCCACCAGACAAGATACGGATATTCCATGACCGGGCCTGAAAATCGCTGCCGCCTCGTTCTCATTCTGCCGGACCTGCCCGATGGCCCCGCCGATTACGCCCGCATGGTTGCCGATGCGTTGCGCGGCGGCGACGTGGCTTCGGTGATCGTGCCGCAATATGGCCTGAACGATCATGATTTCCAGGCGCGGGCCGAAGAGGTCGTGCCGGTCATCCAGCAGGCGGGCGCCGCTGCATTGGTGGTCGATAACAGCCGCGTGGCCGGTCGCGCCCGTGCCGATGGCCTGCATGTGACCGGAAAGGCCGATGTGCTGGCCGAGATGGTGGAGAAATTCACGCCCAAGCTGATCGTCGGTGTCAGCGGCCCCATGGACCGGCATCAGGCTCTCGAGGTTGGCGAGATCGGGCCGGACTATATCTTCTTCGGCAAGCTGGACGGTGACATCAAGCCGGAGGCGCATTCGAAAAATCTTGCGCTCGGCGAATGGTGGTCGGCCATGATCGAAATTCCCTGCATCGTCATGGGCGGCACCGATGTGCAATCGGCGCTGGCGGTGGCCGAGAGCGGCGCGGAGTTTGCCGCCCTGTCACGGGCGATTTTTGCCGAGCCGGCGCGTGCGGCCTCGCTGATTGCCGAGGTAAATGCCCTGCTTGACGAAAAAGCGCCACGGTTTGCAGATTGAACCCTTTCATGTCGCTTCGTCAGCCCTTGAAAACGCCCGGATTTGTTTTTTGCGCATTGCTGTGTCTTGCGCCGCCCGTCGCCCATGGTCAGCAGCAGGATGCCACGCCGCTCGAAGCGCCGGGGCAGGGTGAAAAGCCGGGGCCGGACTTGCCCGACGGGCTGATCGTGGTTCCGCCGCCTTCGGGGGAAATGGGCAAGGTGGAGCGGCCCAACAGTGGAGAACGTCAGGCGGCAGGCGGCATTACGCTGATGGAGCGCATGGGCGTGCCCCTGCCGGATCTGCCGCCGGAAAAAGCCTATACCGGCAAGATCGACGAGGCCTATGGCGCGTTTCAGCGCGGCCTGTTCGGCACGGCCTTCGACAAGGCCTTGCCGCGCGCGCAGGCTGGCGATGCATCGGCCCAGACCCTGCTTGCCGAACTGATCAGCCGGGGCCTTTCGGTGAAGCGCGACGACAAGACGGCGGCCTTCTGGTATGGCGAGGCGGCCAAGGGAGGTGATCCCGCCGCCATGTTCAAATATGGCTTGATGCTGATGGAGGGACGGGCCGTCGCCGCCGACCGCCCCCGCGCCGAAGACTTCATGCACAAGGCCGCCGACGCGGGCAATGCGTCGGCGGCCTTCAACTGGGGCCAGATTCTGGTTTCGAAAAATCCCGGCGACAAGGGGCTCAGACTGGCCTTGCCCTATTACGAAAAATCGGCAGCCCAGGGCATTGCCGATGCGCAATATGCCGTTGCGCAGATTTATCACCGTCTGCCGGGCCTGACCGATGACAAGCGTGCCATGGCGCGTTCCTATCTGGAGCGGGCAGCCCGCTCCGGTTTCGATACCGCGCAGCTGGATATGGGCATCTGGCTGATAAATGGCATTGAAGGCGCGCCGGATCTGGAAAACGGTTTCCGCTGGCTGCGCATTGCCGCTATTCGTGGCAATGTGGCGGCGCAAAACCGCCTTGCCCATGCTTATGTGCTGGCGCTGGGCACAAGGCCCGATCCCGTCGAGGCGGCAAAGTGGTTCATTTTGTCGCGGCGGGCGGGCCTGAACGATGCCGAGCTTGAGGATTTCTATCTCGGCCTGCCGGATGAGCAGCAGAAACAGGCCATGGACGCGGCCAACAAATTCCGCGCCAGCCAGCGGGCCTCGCGTCAGGCCAGCCGTGAACAGGCGGCCGAGCAGGACAGGGCCAAGGCGGCATCCGCGGCCCACAAGCCCGACGAGGTGAAGGATCTTCCCGGCGTCTCGCTCGACCCGTCGGCTGCCGACAATGCCGATCCGGAAGCGCCTTTGCCCGCCGATAAGCCGGCAACGGCAAAGGCCGGGGCGTCCACCCCTTGAAATCCGGCTGTTTTTGTGGTCTTGAACCCGCCTGTCGCTGATCGGCGACCTTCTCTGCCGCGCCCTGGCCCCGCCCTGGCGCAGGCCACGGCGAAATCGAGACATCAAGGATAAAGAAACATGGCCCGCTCAGCCCTTCTCAATGTTATGGTTCAGGCCGCGGTCAAGGCGGGCAAATCCCTGACGCGCGATTTCGGTGAAGTGCAGAACCTTCAGGTATCCGTGAAGGGGCCGGGTGATTTCGTGTCGCAGGCCGATATGAAGGCAGAGCGTCTGGTGCGCGAGGAGCTGTTGAAGGCCCGCCCGACATACGGCTTTCTGGGCGAGGAAGGCGAGGAGATCAAGGGCACGGATGGCGCGCATCGCTGGATCGTCGATCCGCTGGACGGCACGACCAATTTCCTGCACGGCATTCCGCAATTCGCCGTTTCCGTCGCGCTGGAGCGTAATGGCGAGATCGTGGCGGGCGTCGTGTTCAATCCGGCGACGGATGAACTTTACACGGCTGAAAAGGGCGGCGGCGCCTTCATGAACGATCGCCGTATCCGCGTTGCGGCCCGCCGCGTGCTGTCCGATTGCGTGATTGGCTGCGGCATTCCCCATCTTGGCCGTGGCAATCACGGCAAGTCGCTGATCGAACTGAGGCAT
The DNA here is from genome assembly GCF_000621665.1 of Allorhizobium undicola ORS 992 = ATCC 700741. Taxonomy (GTDB): domain Bacteria; phylum Pseudomonadota; class Alphaproteobacteria; order Rhizobiales; family Rhizobiaceae; genus Allorhizobium; species Allorhizobium undicola. Next base: position 55,775 of record NZ_JHXQ01000010.1, on the reverse strand, counting down.
GTCATGGGCGAGGTCGCTGGCATTCGCCGCATGGGCGCGGCCGCGCTGGATATGGCCTATGTGGCCAGCGGACGTTTCGATGGTTTCTGGGAAAATGGCCTGAACGCCTGGGACGTTGCAGCCGGTGTGCTGCTCATCCGCGAGGCGGGCGGCTTTGTGAGCGATTTCAAGGGCGGTCCAGACGCCGTTGGCACGGGCGAGGTGGTTGCCGGCAATGAATACATCCAGAAAGCGCTTCTGGAGGTTATCAACCGTCCGCTGCCGAAAGCCTGATCCCGAGGCACTTTTGCTGCGCAAGGGACGTTTGTTGCGCAAGTGTTTGAAAAGCCACCGCCCTGCCGGTGGCTTTTTGCGTTTGCGTGCAAAACCGGTTTCGATTTGAAACATTATACAGTAGGGTCGCCACGAATATCGACAGGTCCGCAGCCTTGTGCGGCCAGCCGAAAGGATAATGAAGCCATGGCAGATGTGACGGAGATGCGGGTGGACGCACCGGATGAAGCGCGCGCGCGGATGGGGGCGAGATTGTCCAGCCCCGCGCCGATAATTCTGACAATGCTGATCTTCCTCATTCTCGTGGGGTTCATCGCCGCCATTCTCTACCGGCAGGCCGAGCAGGCCTTTCTGACCAATCCGGGGCTGAACGGTTTCATTCTCGCTGTTCTGGCGGTGGGGGTCCTGCTGATCTTCGTCCACATTATCGGCCTGATCGGCGAGGTGCGCTGGTTCAACCATTTTCAGGCGGTCGGCGAAATCGAAAAGGTGGGCCGTGAGCCCAAGCTTCTGGCGCCGATGCGCGCGCTTCTGGGCAAGCGCCGCTCCATAGGCGTTTCTGCCACGCTGCTTCGCTCCATTCTGGATTCGATCGCCACCCGGCTGGATGAAGCGCGCGACACCAGCCGTTATCTCATCGGTCTTCTGGTGTTTCTTGGGCTGCTCGGCACCTTCTGGGGTCTGATTGGCACGATCGGCTCGATCAGCTCGGTGATCCAGTCGCTCGATCCCGGCAGCGGCGAGGGCGCGGATATTCTCCAGACACTGAAGAACGGGCTGGCCGCGCCGCTTTCCGGCATGGGAACGGCCTTTTCCTCCTCGCTGCTTGGCCTGTCCGGCTCGCTTATTCTGGGCTTTCTCGATTTGCAGGCGGGGCGCGCCCAGAACCGTTTCTACACGGAGCTGGAAAACTGGCTTTCCTCCGTCACGGAAGATGGTCCCGAGCATGGCGAGCGCGGCAAGGGCGCACTTTCCTCCGATCAGTTCAACCGGATGATGGAGCAGCTGAACCGGCTGTCGCAACAGGGCGGCGACCGTTCTCCGGCGGCCATTTCCGGTCTGGCGGAAAGCATTCAGGGCCTGGTGAAAAACATGCGCAGCGAGCAGCAGATGCTGCGCGACTGGATCGAGGCGCAGCAGGAAGATGCGCGCGCCATGCGCAAGACGCTGGAGCGGCTGAACGACAAGCTGGAGAGCAAGTAATGGCGCTGTCGCGCAATCGCAGGCGGGAAAAGGGCGGAGATTACTGGCCGGGTTTCGTGGACGCGCTCTCCACCCTGCTGATCGCCATCATGTTTCTGCTGACCGTATTTGTCGTGGCGCAATTCGTGCTGAGCCGGGAAATCACCGGCAAGGACGAGGTGCTGACGCGGCTCAACAGCCAGATTGCCGAGCTGACCCAGGCGCTGGCGCTGGAAAAAAGCGGCAAGCAGGATCTTGAGGATATGCTTGCCAATCTGCAATCCTCGCTTGCCCAATCGGAGACCGAGCGGTCCCGCCTGCAAAGCCTGCTGGAGAGCGGCAGCGGCACGCAGGCGCAATCGGAAGCGAAAATCAACGACCTTTCCGGCAAGCTGAACGAGGAACAGCAGGTCAGCGCCCGCGCCATGAGCCAGATCGAGCTGCTGAACCAGCAGATTGCCGCGCTGCGCGCCCAGATCGCCGCCGTGGAACAGGCGCTTCAAGCCTCGGAAGCCAAGGATCAGGCCTCGCAAACCAAGATCGCCGATCTTGGGCGGCGGTTGAACGTGGCGCTGGCGCAGCGCGTGCAGGAGTTGAACCGCTACCGCTCGGACTTCTTCGGGCGGCTTCGGGAAATCCTTTCCGACCGGCAGAATATCCGTATCGTCGGGGACCGTTTCGTTTTCCAGTCGGAGGTTCTGTTCCCCTCCGGCGGCGCGGACCTCAACCCGCAAGGGTTGGATGAAATGGCAAAGCTTGCCACGGCGCTGGTGGACCTTGCCCGCGAAATTCCACCCGACATCAACTGGGTTCTGCGGGTCGATGGCCATACGGACAATGTGCCGCTTTCCGGCACGGGCCGCTATCCGGACAATTGGGCGCTGTCTTCGGCGCGGGCGATTTCGGTGGTGAAGTTCCTGATTTCCAAAGGCGTTCCCGCCGACCGGCTGGCGGCGGCAGGGTTTGGCGAGTTCCAACCCATCGCCCCCGGCGACACGCCGGAAGCCCGCAGCCAGAACCGCCGCATCGAGCTGAAGCTGACGGAGAAATAAGGCATTTCCAGACGATGTGGGCGCGGGCTTTGGTCGCTGTTGCCATCCTTATCCAGCCATCAACTTTGCCTTGCAAAGTTTTGACGTTTTCGTAAGAGTAAACGAAACCGTTTCCGGGAGGAGAGATGGACGCGTTCGATGTGATTGTCGTCGGGGCAGGGCTTGCCGGTCTTGTCGCGGCCACCGAGGCTGCATCGCGGGGGCTGAAGGTGTGCCTCGTCGATCAGGAGGGAGAGCAGAACCTTGGGGGGCAGGCCTTCTGGTCCCTCGGCGGGCTGTTTTTTGTCGATAGCCCCGAGCAGCGGCGAATGCGGGTGAAAGACAGTCTGGAACTGGCCCGGCAGGACTGGTTCGGCGCGGCCGGTTTCGACCGGGCGGAGGATTTCTGGCCCCGGCAATGGGCAGAAGCCTATCTGGATTTTGCCGGGGGTGAAAAGCGCTCCTGGCTGCATGGCCTTGGAATGCGCTGGTTTCCCGTGGTCGGTTGGGCTGAGCGCGGCGGCGCTCTGGCCGATAGCCATGGCAATTCCGTGCCGCGCTTTCACGTCACCTGGGGAACGGGGCCGGGGGTGCTGGAACCCTTCGTCAAGCTCGCCCATAAACTTTCGGCAGAAGGGCGACTTGTTTTGCGCTTCCGCCATCGGGTGGACCGGCTGACGGTGACGAATGGACACGTCACCGGCATCTCCGGTGTGCTGCTGCCGATCGATGGCGTGGGACGAGGCGAGGCCAGCAGCCGCGAGGTGGTGGGAGATTTCGCCTATTCGGCGCAGGCGGTGATCGTCGCTTCCGGCGGCATCGGCGGCAATCACGCGCTGGTGCGCCGCAATTGGCCGGTGGACCGGCTGGGCGAGCCGCCACCCTTCATGGTTTCAGGCGTTCCAGCGCATGTGGACGGGCGCATGATGGCGATTTCGCAGGAGGCGGGCGCCAGGATCATCAACCCCGACCGCATGTGGCATTATACCGAGGGCTTGAAGAATTTTGATCCTATCTGGCCCAATCACGGCATTCGCATTTTACCCGGACCCTCATCCTTCTGGTGCGACGCCGATGGACATCGGCTGCCGGCACCTGCCATGCCGGGCTTCGATACGCTGGAAACGCTGAAAATCCTGCGCCAGCGCAAGAGTGACTATAGCTGGTTCATTCTCACCAAGGACATTATCCGCAAGGAATTTGCCCTGTCCGGTTCGGAGCAAAATCCCGATCTCACCGGCCGCAATATCCCCCTGCTGTTGAAGCGGCTGGGCAAGGAGCCGCCGGGGCCGGTCAAGGCCTTCATGGAACAGGGCGAGGATTTTGCCGTTCGCGGCACGCTTGAGGAACTGGTGACGGCGATGAATGCCATAACCGGCGAAAACCGGCTGGATGCTGCTCATCTGCGCCAGCAGATCGAAGCACGGGATGGGCAATTGACCAATCCCTTTGCCAAGGATGCGCAGGTGACAGCCATTCGCGGCGCCCGTAACTATCTGGGCGACAAGCTGATGCGTACCGCCCGCCCGCACCGGCTGCTCGACCCCGACCATGGGCCGCTGATTGCCGTACGCCTGCATATTCTGACCCGCAAGACATTGGGCGGGATCGAAACGGATCTCGATGCGCGGGTGCTGGGCAGCGACGGCAATATCGTCCCCGGCCTTCATGCCGTGGGTGAAGCTGCCGGTTTTGGCGGCGGCGGAATGCATGGCTATAAGGCACTGGAAGGCACGTTTCTGGGCGGCTGCCTGTTCTCAGGCCGGGTCGCGGGCAAGAGCGTGCTGCGCTGACCCGTCCAGGCCAGCGCATTTCCTGACGGAAAACCGCTGAGCACTTTTCCTGGAAAAGCTTTTACTCCACCCCCGCCATCCTGTCCTCGTCGCTGGCATGGAATTGCAGCCGGGCAAGCTTGGCATAAAGGCCGCCATCGCGGATCAGGCTTTGATGGGTGCCCTGTTCCACCACCCGGCCGTCATCCACCACCAGAATGCGATCGGCCTTCAGGACAGTGGCAAGGCGGTGGGCGATGACCAGTGTGGTGCGGTTCTGCATCAGTTCATCGAGCGCCTTTTGCACCAGCGTTTCGCTTTCGGCATCCAGCGCCGAGGTCGCCTCGTCCAGCAGCAGCACCGGTGCATCCTTGAGGATTGCTCTGGCAATGGCGATGCGCTGACGCTGACCGCCGGAAAGGGTAACGCCGCGTTCGCCGACCCGGCTGTCATAGCCCTTGTCCAGCTTGTCGATGAATTCCGCGGCCTGCGCAGCGCGCGCTGCGGCAATCACCTGCTCGCGGCTGGCGTCCGGGCGGCTGAAGGCGATGTTTTCATGCACCGTACCTGAGAAGATCGTGACATCCTGCGGGACGATGGCAAGGCGTTGGCGCAGCGCGTCAAGATCGACGTTGCGAATATCCTTGCCATCAAGGCAGATACGGCCGCTTGCCGGATCGTAAAAGCGCAGGATCAGCGAGAAGATCGTGCTTTTGCCAGCCCCTGACGGGCCAACGATGGCCACGGTCTCGCCGCCGCGAACGGAAAAATCGAGCCCCTTCAGCGCCGAACGCCCCGGACGGCTGGGATAGGCAAAATGCAGGTTTTCGAAGCGGACCTCGCCCAGCGGCGGTTGCGGCAAAAGCTCCGGCGTTTCCGGTGAGCGGATGGGTGAAATTTCGGCGATCAGTTCCATGAGCCGTTCGGCAGCTCCGGCCGATTGCATAAGCTCTCCCCAGACTTCGGAAAGCTGCCCAAGCGAGCTTGCGGCAATAACAGAATAAAGAACGAACTGGCTGAGCGTTCCGGCCGAAAGCGTGCCGTTCAGCACTGATTGCGCGCCATACCAGAGAACGCCCGCAATGCTGCCGAAGACTAGCGTGATGGCAACGCCGGTCAGCACCGCACGCGCCTTTACCGCTTTGCGGGCCGCCTGGAACGCATCTTCGACGGCGCGACCATAACGCGCCTCTGCGGCAGCTTCGGCGTTGAAAGCCTGAACCGTGCGGCTGGCGCCAATGCTTTCACCGGCAAAGGCGCTGGCCTCTGCCAGACAATCCTGCGCGGCGCGCGAGCGGCGGCGCACGGAGCGGCCAAAGGCAATCAACGGAAACACGATGACCGGAATGGCGGCCAGCACCATGACCGAAAGTTTCGGGCTGGTATAGATCATCATGACCACAGCCCCCAGACACATGATGGTGTTGCGCAGCGCAACGGACGCGCTGGCGCCGACCGCCGATCTGATTTGCGTGGCATCCGCCGTCAGCCGCGAGACGATTTCCCCCGACTGGTTGATGTCGTAAAATGCGGGGGAGAGGCGCGTCACATGCGAAAATACTTCGCGACGCAGATCCGAAACGATCCTGTCGCCGATGGTGATGACATAATAATAGCGCATGGCGCTGGAGACGGCCATGACCAGCGCCAGCACGATGACCATGGCGAAATAATCGTTGATAAAGCTGGCGTCCTGCGAGGCAAAACCATGATCGATCATGCGGCGAACGGCAAGCGGCAGCGCAAGGGTCGTGACAGCCGCGAGCGCCAGAAAGAACAATGCCGCCAGCGCCATGCCGCGATAACGAAGAAGATAAGGGTTGAGCCTTGAAAGCGGCTTGAGACTTCTGGATTTTCTAGGCTCGGCTGCGGCTTGTTCCAACTCTCTTCCCTCCACATTCACATACAGCGCCGTGCGTTTTATCAAACGCACAAAAGACGCTGTAACACTTTAAAACTGCTGCATGATTTCCACCTTAAATCGATTCCGGTTTAAGGAATTATGCAGTAGCGCTTTCCGCCCTTGCCCGGCAGAACCCGCAGGGGCCCGCTTGATGCGGCGGGGGCCTTGTTATCTTTGTCACCTTCATGTATAGGCAGCCCATCGAATTGGGAAGCCGTGGCCTGATCGGACTACGGCTTCATTTATTAAAAAGGGTCGGCTGACGCAATTGCGGCATATTGGACCCCAACGGCACAGCAGGAATACGTCATGAAGGCTAGCATTCATCCCGACTACCACAAGATCAAGGTCGTCATGACCGACGGTACCGAATACGAAACCTACTCCACCTGGGGTTCGGAAGGTGCCGTGATGAACCTGGAAATCGATTCCAAGTCACATCCGGCCTGGACCGGCGGCAACCAGCAGCTCATGGACCGCGGTGGCCGCGTTTCCAAGTTCAACAAGCGCTTCGGCGGCCTCGGCCTCTGATCCGCGCTTCAGGCCTGCAATGGAAAGATCGATGGCGGTCTTTCCAGCCTTGCGGCTGATTGGCGGGAATTTTAAAGCCGGAGCGTTTGCTCCGGCTTTTTTCATGCCTGCTGTGTTTACGCCTTGCGGCCGGGCGACTGACCGAAACACTTCACCCACAATGCGGCAACGAAAAGCCCGGCGCTGAAAGACAGGCCGGGCTGGATAATCAAATAGGAGGCGTGAAAACGGCTATCAGCTCGCGTTGAAGGCGGTGCGCAGCAGGTTGAGCTGCGCCTGAACGCTGTTTTCGTTGTCGGGAACGATTTCCTGATCCGCCGGGCGATAGATCTCACGATCCAGCAGGGCAATGCGATTTTGCAGGCGCAACGAGCGCTCGATCAGATCCCGGAAACCTTCGGGAAGATCACCCCAGCCGGGCGCATTTTTATCGACGTTGAAGCCGTCGAGGCGCACCTTGCTTTTTTCCGACAGCACCTGCTCGCGCGACATTTCGCCGTTGTTCACGGCGCGTTGCAGCAGAAGCCAGGATGCCATCTGCATCAGGCGGGTGGTGAGCCGCATGGATTCGGCAGCATAGAGCACCGAGGCCATGCGCGGCAAAACCTTTGCAGCCGCGCGGCCAGGGCCATCGAGATAGGCGGCAGTCTCTTCGACGAGGCCCATGCCTTCAGCATAAGTGGCCTTGAATTGCGACGATGAGGCAACGCGCCCGGCAAAACTTACCGTATTCAATCCGAGTTCAGACATCGGCATTATCCCTGTCTTATACCATCGCTCTCAGTGATGAATGCGCCATGGCAGCGTTTGGTTTCCTGAGCGGGAAACGGATCGCCTTGCCAGGCCGTTCCATCACATGTCTGGTATTACGCATCACAAATCAGGTCGGCGGCGATCAACGGGTCTGTTCCGCCTTTCCATTGAGGCCACGATGCTACCATTAGCGCAAAACCGCAAGCTGTTTATTAAGAAAGGGTTAATTCCCACAGTTTTACATAAAACAGCGTCAAAGCAAAAAAAGAGCCGCAGAAGCGGCTCTCAAGGTAAAACAGGGAGAAAAATCAGACCAATTCGCCAAGCGGTGAAACTGCCTGAATCCAGAAGAACTGGATGTATTTTATAATTACTGATAAGGCTTAACAAAAGGTTAATACTGGTACAATAATAGACGTTGATGCCCCCGGCGAAATGCGTTGCTGCAAGCGCGTTCGATACAATACAGTAACGCGCCGCTGTAATATTCTGGATCATATTTCTCAGGGTTTGCGCGAAAACAGCGCCTCGGCGGCCATCCGGCCCTCTGCCTTCGTTGAAAGGGCGGTTTTCAGGCGCTCGATCTCCTGTTCCACCAGGGTGATTCGCAGTTTCAACTCATCGGCGGAGAGCAGCGACAGGTCGGAGCCGATGACATGGTCGCTCTTGCGGGGTGGGCGTTCTTCTTCCATGGCGGCTTTCTTTCTTATGACCTTGCGCCCGTTGCCCGGTCTGTTTCGCCAGATCCGTTCTTGGGCGCGCGCGGATCGAGTTTGGCCGATTGCGGCGTGGTGGCAATCTGCGAGACACCGGCGCTGGCAAGGCCGAAATTGGGCTTTGCCTCTGCCGGGCGAGAGGCGCGCATACGGCTGCGGATCAGGGCGTAGGCAAACAGCAAGAGATGCGCCACGGCGGTGACGGCAAACAGGGCGTGAGGCCCGAACCAGGTCATGACCGGGCCGCCAAGCGTCGGGCCGATAATGGTGCCGATGCCGTACAGCAACAACAACCCGCCGGAGACTTTGACGAAATCGCCGCTGTCGGCGAAGTCATTGGCGTGGGCCACTGCAATGGGATAGAGCGAGTTTGCCGCAGCGCCATAAAGCGCGACGATGGGAATGAGCAGTATTGCCGCCTGCGGGCGGAAGATGATGAGCAGCAGGGCTGCGAGAAAGCCAACGAGGGCAATCGCGGCCAGCACGTAACGGCGGTCGGTCATGTCCGAAAGACGGCCTGCGGGAAATTGTGCGGCGGCCCCAGCAAAAATGGTGATCGACAGCATTGTGGCGATGGTCGCATCGGGCAGGCCGACACGCGAGGCGAACACAGCCCCCAAGGTGCCATAAGCGCCATTGGCAATGCCGATCAGCAGAATGCCGACACAGGACACCGGCGAGTTGCGGTAGAGTTTCCGAAGATCGAGTTTCACGGATTTGAGCGGCTGCGGCGAGGCCGCCGTGGAAAGCGTGGTGGGCAGCATGGCGAGGCAGTAGAGAATGCCGCAGATCATGAAGAGGATGGTGGAATGGACATTGCCAAAGGCCACCATCATCTGGCCGCCAACCGCGCCGAACAGCGTGACGGAAATGTAGAAGGAAAAAATCGCCCCACGGCTTTCATTGCTGGCGCGCTCGTTCAGCCAGCTTTCGATAATCATCGACGTGCCGGCGGTGCAGAAGCCGGTCAGCGCCCTGAGCGCCACCCAGCTATGCTGTTCCACGACCATGCCCGTCAACAGCGCAATGATGGCAATCAGCGCAATGAAACTTGAAAAGGCGCGCACATGGCCAATGCGCATCACCAGCTTTGGCGCAAAAAAGCACCCCAGAACAAAGCCGCTTGCCCAGGCTGTTCCAAGAAAGCCAAGGACTTCGTTGGAATAGCCTTCCGCCGAGCCGCGCACCGGCAAAAGCAGACTGTGCAGCCCGTTGCCAAGGAAGAGAAACAGCGTGCCGAACAGCAGGGAAAGGACTGGCAGGATTTTTCTGGTCATGCTTACCACTTCATTTTGTGCGGATGCCCACACACCCGGTAGCGTTTCAGCATTTCATGAAAATATTGAAAGGCTCTAAATCTTTTATGTCCTGAATTCGCAGGCGAAGGCGCTTCAACGTTTCTCAGGATCGTGTTTCGGTTCATATTGCAACGGAATTTCAACAAGGTGAACGACAGGTTTACCTGCCTGAGGCGATCTTGCGGCTGTCAGGGTTTCGCGTAATCGTGGCGGTCCTATGAAACTTTCGCAAAAAATTGGGGTCGCATGACCAAGGCTGTTGCTGCCTTTCTTATTCTGGCCATGGCGGCGCATCACATCCGCCCCTTTGGCCTGCCGGGTTTGCAGGCGCGGCGGGATTTCTGGAGGCTTGCGCTTGTGGCCTTTGTCATCTGGACGCTGGATTTGCTGCTGCGGCCATGAATTCGATTTTGGGCTTATACCAAGGGCCATTGAAAATGACCCTTGGTATTTGATCATTTCCAGGGAAAAGGTCGTTACGGTTTTCCGTGAGCCTGGGCGGCGTCGAGCAGGCCAGCCAGAACATCGCTCTGCGCCAGCATTCCCACCAGCTTGTTGTTGTCGTTGACCACGGGCAGGTGGTGCAGACCGGTTTGTGCGAAAAGGGCTATTGCCTCGCTGAGGGCCGTTTGCGCGCTGACGCATCTGACCGTCGTTGTCATGATGTCCCTGGCTGTGCCATTGGGCGCTGGTGCGCCATCCAGCGCCAAGGCCATGCGACGGCCAAGACCGATAACCGGACGGCCTTTTGCCCAACTCACCTTGCCCAGAAAATCGCCCTGCGTGACCACGCCAAGAATGCGTGCCGTGTCATCGGTCACGGGAAGAACATGCAATTGGCTGGCCCGCAAGGCCCGCAGAACCTCGGTCAACGAAGCGTCGGGCGAGAGTGCAGGTGGCGCAGGCGTCATCAGGCCGGCGCATTGCAGATGACGGGTGCGGCGGGTGAGGGCGCGCAGTTCCGTGCGGCGCAGAATGTATTCCAGATCATCCGCATCGATGTCGAGAATGGCATCGTAATCCCTGAGAACAGCATCGAGGTCGCTGCGTTCGAAGCCAATGCCGTTGATCTCCGCCGCAGCCATGGTGGTGTGTCGATGGGGATAACGGCGCCCGACAAGACGATTATAGACAAGGGCTGTGGCAAGCAGGGCCAGCGAGTTGGCGGCAACGGGCCAGAGGACGAAAAAATAGCCGAGATCATGGACGGCCTTGCCGCCAAGCACGGCGGTGAGCGCGACGGCGCCGCTTGGAGGGTGCAGACAGCCGAACGAGATCATCAGGGCAATGGACAGCCCGGCAGCAAGAGCAGCGCCGATAACCGGATCGCCGACAAAGCGCGCCACGGTAACGCCCACAAGGGCAGCGCAGAGATTGCCCGCCAGCAAGGACCAGGGTTGGGCAAGCGGACTTGCTGGGACGGCAAAAAGCAGCACCGACGAGGCGCCCATCGGCGCGATCAGAAAGGGCAGGCTGGCGCTTTCACCGCCAAGGGGCCAGATGCCGATCATGCCCGTCACGAAAATCCCGATCAAGGCGCCTATGGCTGAACGCGCCTGCTCCCGATAGCTGATCGGGGCGGTGTCTGGCTTGAGCCTGCGGACAAAGGACAGGTAGGTTGAGGCGGGCATGAAGGCTCCTGCGTGAGGGGGGCAAAGCATCGGACCGAAAAGTGGGAACCGGTTTTCGGGTCATCCGATGCGTGAAAAAAAGCCATCGGACCGAAAAGTGGGAACCGGTTTTCGGATCATCCGATGCGTGGAAGAAACCATCGGACCGAAAAGTGGGAACCGGTTTTCGGATATGACCCGTTTGGTAAGAGGGGATCGGCCCTGCCAAAAGGGTGTCCAATCTCTCCCGAGCTGGCCATGTGCCATCAATGGCTGGAGCAGCTTGCCTCCGAAACATGTCTCGGGAAGGCAGGAAAAAGGGGAGATGAAAAGCGCCGTTGCTTTCCGGTCTATGTGCGAAATCCTGCGCCGCGCGTCAAGGGGCGGGTGTGCCGGGCATATGCCTGGGCGATCATGGAGGCGTTTCGGAAAGCATTGTAAAGGCACGAAAAAAGGGAGGTGCTTGCCCCTCCCTTTATCAAGACCTGCATTGCTGCGGGGAGTTGGGCCTTGTTCAGGCAGCCTTTTCCAGATCCTGCTTCCAGGCGCCGGTTGCGGCAAGGCTGTTCATGCGCGAACGATGCGTGAAGGCGCGCTGACCGGCGGCGACATTTTCCGACCGTCCTGCCCAGGCTTTGAGCGCGGTATCCTGAAGGGCGCGTCCGTAGGAATAGGTAAGCTTCCAGGGCAGGTCATAGCCGGAATTCATGGCCGAGAGATGCGCCGTGGCCTCTTCCGTGGACTGGCCGCCGGAGAGGAAGGCGATGCCCGGTACGGCGGAGGGAACGGTTGCCTTGAGAACGCGAACGGTCTCGGCGGCAACCTGCTCGATGGAGGCCTTGCGGGCGTTTTTGCCATCGATGACCATGTTCGGCTTCAGGATCATGCCTTCCAGCTTGACGCGGGCGTCATAGAGATCGGTAAAGACGGTGCGCAGAACCCACTCGGTCACTTCGGCGCATCGTGCGATGTCGTGCGTGCCCGGTGCGCCATCCATCAGCACTTCCGGCTCGACGATCGGCACGATACCGGCTTCCTGACACAGGGCGGCATAACGGGCCAAAGCCTGCGAGTTGGCCTTGATGGAGCCCCAGGTGGGCAGGCCATCGGCAATGGCAATGACGCCGCGCCACTTGGCAAAACGCGCACCGGCCTTGTAATAATTGGCAAGGCGCTCTCTCATGCCATCGAGGCCCTCGGTGATGGTTTCACCCGGAAAAGCGGCCATTGGCTTGGCGCCGACATCCACCTTGATGCCGGGAATGGAGCCGGCAGCCTTGATGAGATCGACGAAAGGCGTGCCGTCGGCAGCCTTCTGAAACAGCGTCTCCTCGAACAGGATGACGCCGGAGATGTATTTCTTCATGGCTTCGTCGGCGCGGAACAGCATTTCGCGATAATCGCGGCGGCTCGTTTCCGTGGATTCCAGACCAATCGTGTCGAAGCGCTTTTTGATCGTGGACGTCGATTCGTCCGCTGCCAGAAGTCCCTTGCCATCAGCCACCATGGCAATGGCGATGTCTTCCAATCGTTCACTCATGTCCATTCTCCCAAAAACCTTACGACAGGTTTCGCCTAACAGAAGTTTCCAATCGGGGGAATGGGGGCTTAAATACTTGAAACGATTGAAATTGTTTCAATCGGTTTAAAATTCAAAATTTTTTAAGATTTGCACAAGCCTGCCATATTGGCGCGGCGGGCGGGGCGGGAGAGGGTGGACAGGAGGCGGGCAGACTGCCTACCTCCCGCCAATTGCTGCATCAGGCCATTTTGGTCAGCACGGCAACGCCGGGCAGTTCCTTGCCTTCCATCCATTCCAGAAAGGCGCCGCCTGCGGTGGAAACATAGGAGAAATCATCTGCCACGCCCGCGTGATTGAGGGCGGAGACCGTATCGCCGCCACCGGCAACGGAGGTCAGCTTCCCAGCTTCGGTGCGCTCTGCGGCGTGCTTTGCAGCGGCAACCGTTGCCGTGTCGAAGGGCGGAATTTCAAAGGCTCCGAGCGGGCCGTTCCAGACCAGCGTGGAAGCCCTGGAGATCCATTCATTGACGGCGGCCACCGATTTCGGGCCAACATCCAGCATCATCGCATCGGCGGGAATGGCCGTGACGGAGACGGTTTCATTGTCGGCATTAGCCTTGAATTCGCGGGCCACCACGCCGTCTTCCGGCAGAACGATGGCGCAGCCCGCACTTTCGGCTTCGATCATGATCTGCTTTGCCGTCTCGGCGAGGTCGTGTTCGCAAAGCGACTTGCCGACATTCACGCCGCGCGCGGCGATGAAGGTATTGGCCATGCCGCCGCCGATAACCAGCGCATCGACCTTCTTCACGAGGTTCATCAGCAGATCGATCTTGGTGGAAACCTTGGCGCCGCCTACGATGGCCACGACCGGGCGGGCGGGATTGCCAAGACCCTTTTCCAGCGCTTCCAGCTCTTCCTGCATGGTGCGGCCGGCATAGGCGGGCAGGTGGTGGGCAAGGCCCTCGGTGGATGCATGGGCGCGGTGGGCGGCGGAGAAGGCGTCGTTGACGTAGATGTCGCCATTTTCTGCGAGTTCTGCGGTGAATTCCGGGGTATTCTTTTCTTCACCCTTGTGGAAGCGGGTGTTTTCCAGAAGCAGGATGTCGCCATTGTTCATTCTGGCAATGGCCGAGGCTGCGGCATCGCCCACGCAGTCTGCGGCAAAGGCTACTGCCTGATCCAGCACTTCCTGCACGGCAGGCACGATTTGCGAAAGCGACATGTCGGCCACCGGCTCGCCCTTCGGGCGGCCGAAATGCGCCAGCAGAATGACCTTGGCGCCCTTGCCGGACAGTTCCCGGATCGTCGGGGCAACGCGCTCGATGCGGGTGGCGTCTGTCACCTTGCCGCCGGATACGGGCACGTTGAGATCCACGCGCACAAGCACACGCTTGCCCGCGATGTCGGTAAGGTCGTCCAGAGTTTTGAAAGCCGGCATAATCACGTTTCCCGTCAAGGCAGGGCCGGGGCCGCGGATTGCCGCGCCAACCCTGCAAGATGAACAAAGTCGAAGACTGCCCTCTGGGCCGATGACGGCTGCGGACGCTTCTCCCCTGGCAGGGCCGAATGCCCCGCCGCGTGCGGACCTTACACCGCCCGACGCCAGAAGCAAGCCGGGTTGACGCTCACCGCCGCCGCAACGCCTGCACCTGCTGGCTGATCCAGCAGCCAAATCGCCTAAGGCTGAGAAAGACCGGAATGGGCCGTGGCGGGGCCAGTTGTTCCATGGAAACGCCGACGGAGGCGATATGGCCGTTTTCATCGATGTCGCGCACGATCAGGATGATGTGTCCAAGGCGCACCCGGTCTGCATAATCGGCCCGCCCGCCAAGGCGGGCTTCCATGACCTCGCCCAACGGCCTTGGCCGCTCCGCATCGGTGAAAAGACCGGGTCCATAGGCCGCATCCACCTCGCCTGCGGGGCGGGTGGGGGAGACGATGAAGGTGCCGAAAAATTCGCTATCGTCCTTTTCCACCGGCGCCTTGGAGGCAAAAAGCCGGTCCAGCAGGCGGGAATAGCCCGGCGCGATGAACAGATAGAGTTGATCATTCTCGCGAAGCCGCCCGGCATATTGGTAGCGCATGGATTTGCCATCGCGAATGACCAGCGAGGGCATGGCCCAGCGCGGGATACGCTCGCCTTGCAGCACGGGGCTGCCCGCCACAACGCGGTAGGAAAGCAGTTCGTGATGGGCCGCGCCCGGCAGGTCCAGTTCCACCTTGTCGATGGCGCCGATGCGCGGCGGCACGATCAGGCCGAGGCTTTTGGCCACCGGCTTGATGGTCCAGCCCTGAAGAATGAGCGAGATCATCACCACGATAAAGGCCGTGTTGAAATAGATGCGCCCGTCCGGCAACTCGTTGAGCATCGGTACGATGGCCAGCAGGATCGAAACCGCACCGCGCAAGCCCACCCATGAAACGAAGCTTTTTTCCTCCCGCGTGAAGGGGAAGGGGATGAGACAGAGCCACACCGCGGCAGGGCGCGCCACGAACACCAGAAACAGGCCCAGCACCATGGCTGGCAGCAGGATGGCGGGAAATTCGGAGGGGGTGGCCAAAAGCCCCAGCACCAGGAACATGATGATCTGTGCCAGCCATGTCATGCCTTCCTGGAAGCGGGTGATGGCGGCAGTGCCGGGGATCTTCTTGGCGCCCGCGTAGATGCCGGCCACATAAACCGCCAGAAAGCCGCTGCCGCCGACCGCGCCCGTATAGGAAAACACCACCATGGACAGCGCCAGCACGATAATTGGCAGAAGTCCGCGCTCGATAGGGATTTTCTTGACGATGAACACGATGACCGCACCGCCCAGCAGGCCGAGCGCCAGCCCCATGCCCATTTGCTCGATGAACAATTGCAGCATGTGCAAATCGAGCTGGGTGTGATCCTTGCCCTGCTTCAGCGCCTCCACCAGCGCCATGGTGAGAAAGATGGCCATGGGATCGTTGGTGCCCGATTCCACCTCAAGCGAGGAGCGCACCTGATCGCGAATATTGATGCCGCCAATGCGTAGCAGGAAGAAAACCGCCGCCGCATCGGTAGAGGCGACGATGGAGCCGAGCAACATTCCCTCCAGCACGGAAAAGCCAAGCAGCCAGCAGGCCATGATCCCGAACAGGCCGGCCGTGATCAGAACGCCGCCGGTGGCAAGGGTGATGGCCGGGGCAGCCGCTTGTTTGAAGGCCTGCAAGGGTGTGTGATAGCCGGAATCGAACAGAATGACGGCCAGGGCCAGCGAACCGATCGTGTAGGCGACCTGTCCGTTGGAGAAATTGATGCCCAGCCCGTCCACGCCTGCCAGAAGGCCGATGCCGAGGAAAAGCAGAAGCAAAGGTGCGCCGAAACGGAAGGCAATGAGGCTGGAAAAGGCAGCAAACAGGATAAGCGCCGTCAGAACGAGTGTGACGATGTAAAACTGTTCCAAGCTGCAACCCCCTATGCCTGCCGTCCCCCGCGGCAATCTATGGCTGTCGTTCCGCACGCGGACCATGGGCGCGGCACGAAATCGCGCTCTATCGACGGAGCCCCTTCCCGCAGTTCCGGGAAAGGGCTGTTGTCACAGCCGGGAGAAAATGGCGCAAGGCCGCCACGAACGAATCTTCTGTCCGAACTATGATGGCAGTAGGGCCAAATGCCAAATAAAAAGACGGACCGGCAGGGCCGATCCGTCGATTTTCCGATCTCGAAAAACAGAAATCAGATGAACTTGGCGAAGGCAACCGCCGTGTCGCTCATGCGGTTCGAGAAGCCCCATTCGTTGTCGTACCAGGTGAGGATACGCACGAAGGTGCCTTCGAGAACCTTGGTCTGATCGATCGCGAAGATCGAGGAATGGGCATCGTGGTTGAAGTCGCGGGAGACGAGCGGCTCTTCCGTAAAGCCCAGCACGCCCTTCAGCGGGCCGTTCGTGGCCGCAGCCTTGATGGCGTCGTTGATTTCCTGAACGGTGGTGGCGCGCTTGGCCACGAACTTCAGATCGACCACGGAAACATTGGGGGTGGGAACGCGCACGGAGGTACCGTCCAGCTTGCCCTTCAGTTCCGGCAGAACCAGGCCGACGGCCTTGGCAGCACCGGTGGAGGTGGGGATCATCGACAGGGCCGCGGCGCGGGCGCGGTAGAGATCCTTGTGCATCTGGTCCAGCGAAGGCTGGTCATTGGTGTAGGAATGGATCGTGGTCATGAAACCATGATCGATGCCGACGGCATCGTTAAGCACCTTGGCCACCGGTGCGAGGCAGTTGGTGGTGCAGGATGCGTTGGAGATGACCAGATGATCCTTGGTGAGCTGGTCATGGTTGACGCCGTAAACGACGGTAAGATCGGCGCCGTCGGCCGGAGCCGAAACGATGACGCGCTTGGCGCCTGCGGTCAGGTGAGCTGCGGCCTTGTCGCGCGCGGTGAAAATACCGGTGCATTCCATGGCGATGTCAACGCCGAGTTCCTTGTGCGGCAGGGTTGCCGGATCCTTGACGGCCGTCACCTTGATCGGCTTGCCGCCATTGATGACGATGCTGTCGCCTTCCACCTTGACGTCGGCCGGGAAGCGGCCGTGAATGCTGTCATAGCGCAGCAGGTGGGCATTGGTTTCAACCGGGCCGAGATCGTTGATGGCCACGACCTCGATGTCGGTCCGGCCGGATTCAACGATGGCGCGCAGCACGTTACGGCCAATACGACCAAAGCCGTTGATGGCTACTTTCACAGTCATTCGCGTTCACTCCCGCTCTAGGGCAATTCCTCTAGGCCCGATTGGCCTGTGGAAGGCATTGCAAAAAAAATCGATGGCAGCATTTGCCGTGATGGCCAGTCGGCCGTGGCCGGCTGGCGGCTTATCCGCCGTTCTGGGGCCGGGTGTGCAGTTCTCCCGACCCGACGGATGGTTCCCTCAGGCCAGGCGAGCTTCGGCCTTTTCCACGATGGCTTCCACCGTGATGCCGAAGTGCTTGTAGAGTTCCTTGTAAGGGCCGGAAGCGCCGAAAGACGCCATGCCGACGAACGCGCCATCCGAGCCGATAATGGCATCCCAGCCCTGGCGGATGGCGGCTTCGACGCCGATCTTCACCGGCGCATCGCCGATCACGGCCTTGCGATAGTCCTCCGGCTGTTCGAAGAACAGATCCATGCAGGGGACGGAAACGACGCGGGCGGCAATTCCCTTTGCTGCCAGCGCTTCCTGCGCCTTCACGGCCAGTTCCACTTCCGAGCCGGAGGCGAAGATCGAGACCTTGGCATTGTCGGCGCCGATCAGCTCATAGGCGCCCTTGGCGCAAAGATTTTCCGCCACGTAGGTTGTGCGCACCGGCATCAGGTTCTGGCGCGTCAGCGCAAGACCGGAGGGGCGGTCGGTATGCTCGATGGCGACCTGCCAGCATTCCGCCGTTTCCGTGGCATCCGCCGGACGGAACATCATCAGGTTGGGGATGGCGCGCAGCGCGGCCATCTGCTCCACCGGCTGATGGGTGGGACCATCTTCGCCAAGGCCGATGGAATCATGCGTCAGCACGTGGATGACGCGAATGCCCATCAGGGCGGCCAGACGGATGGAGGGGCGGCAATAATCGGAGAAGATCAGGAAGCCGCCGGAATAGGGAATGAGACCGCCATGCAGCGCAATGCCGTTCATGGCCGCTGCCATGCCGTGTTCGCGAATACCGTAATGAATGTAGCGGCCTGCGAAATTGGTGGGCGTGATGGAGGCCGTCTGGCTGGTCTTGGTGTTGTTGGAGCCCGTCAGGTCGGCAGAGCCGCCGATCGTTTCCGGCACGGCGCCGTTGATGACCTCGAGCGCATCTTCGGATGCCTTGCGGGTGGCAAGGGTGGGCTTGGTATCGGCCAGCTTCTTTTTGTAATCGGCAATGACCGCATCGAAACCTTCCGGCAGCTTGCCATCGAAGCGGCGCGAAAATTCCGCCTTGCGGTCTGAAGCGGCAAGGGCTTTTTCCCATTCCGCCCTGAGGCCTGCGCCACGGCCGCCAGCCTCACGCCATGCGGACAGCACGTCTTCCGGCACGGAGAAAGCTTCGGCTTCCCAGCCGAGCGCCTTGCGCGTGGCAGCAATTTCTTCCGCACCCAGCGGCGAGCCATGGACCTTGTGGGTGCCGGCCTTGTTGGGCGCGCCGAAACCGATCACCGTCTTGCAGGCGATCATGGTCGGCTTTTCGGATGTCTTGGCTTCGCGAAGGGCCGCGGCAATGGCTTCCGGATCATGACCGTCCACGGCCAGCGTGTTCCAGCCGGAGGCGCGGAAGCGGGCGTGCTGGTCGGTGCTGTCGGCCAGCGAGATCGCGCCGTCGATGGAAATGCCGTTATCGTCCCAAAGCACGATCAGCTTGTTGAGCTTGAGATGCCCGGCCAGCGAAATCGCTTCCTGACTGATGCCTTCCATGAGGCAGCCGTCACCGGCGATGACATAGGTATAATGGTTCTGGAGATCCTTGCCGAATTCATCGGCGAGTTTCTTTTCCGCCAGCGCCATGCCGACCGAGGTGGCAATGCCCTGACCGAGGGGGCCGGTGGTGGTTTCGATGCCTTCGATATGGCCATATTCCGGGTGGCCGGCGGTCTTGGCGCCGATCTGGCGGAAGTTGCGGATGTCGTCGAGGGTGATGTCCTCATAACCCGTGAGATAGAGCAGCGAATAGAGGAGCATCGAGCCATGACCTGCCGACAGCACGAAACGGTCGCGGTTGGGCCATTTCGGCGCCTTCGGGTCGAAGTTCAGGAACTCCGTGAACAGCACCGTGGCGACGTCCGCCATGCCCATCGGCATACCGGGATGGCCGGAATTGGCCTTTTCAACCGCATCCATGGACAGGAAACGGATCGCATTTGCCATGCGGTTGTGCTTTTCGGGAGAGGTCATGACTATTCCGCTTTTTCCGGGTCTCAAAAAGACGGCCGCCGTCGCGGCGAACGTCGGGAAGCGACCGATCCTTAGCAGGTGGAACGGCCAAGTCAATAAAGTGCTCCATGGATGAGCGTCTTTATCGGAAGAAATCCTTTTTCTGCCTTATTTCTGATCAGTGTGCATCCGCTGGTCAGTAAAAGATCAGGCGGCATCGCCTTGCAAGAGGCGCAAACCGCCTTCGTCCACAAGCGCAAACTGCTGAAAAGCACGGCTTTTGTTGACGAGGCTTGTCATGGACGACTAGTGTCGAAATTGGACAGGGGACAGGTTTTCGTGATTCCACCCGTAAGGATGGGGGGATCTGCTGTCTCTGCCACAAGGCTGCAAGCCGGGGGACTGGATGGCGACGGACAGGACTGAAGCCGCGCTCGGCGCATTGAAACAGGCGCTTGCCGGTCTGGAAAATGCCGTGGACATGCGCATGGACCAGCAGCGGGCAAGCGTGGAGGTGGAGCATGAGGTTCGCCGGGTTCATGCAGATCGCGCCCGTCTGGCGCAGGAGCTGGACCAGTCGCAGTTTCGCGCCAACCGTCTGGAAGAGGTCAACAGGGAAGTATCCCGGCGGCTGGTGACGGCCATGGAAACCATTCGCGCGGTGTTGGATCGCTGATTTTCCACCAAACGCAAATTTCGGTCATGTCGCCGGAAATTCGAAAAGACATGTATTCCAGATCAGGATCCGACGGATCGGCAAAGGGCAAAATCGGACAGACATGGCACAAGTCACGGTCAGCATAGACGGAAAAGCCTATCGGATGGCCTGCGAAGAGGGCCAGGAAGCCCATCTGATCGAGCTTGCCACGCAATTCGACCGCTATGTCGGCCATTTGAAGGGGCAATTCGGCGAAATCGGTGATCTGCGCCTGACCGTCATGGCAGGTATTATGGTCATGGATGAGATGATGGAGCTTCGCCGCCGCCTTGCCGGGCTGGAGGCCTCCCATTCGGGTGCAGCAGGGCGGGAGGAAATGCTGGTGACAGCCATTCTCGAGCTGACCGAGCGTATCAACGGCGTGACCCGCAAGCTCACCGCAAGGCCTGAACCGCAGCAATCGTGAAAGCGCGGGCGCCATCCCTGTGCCTTGCATCAATTTCAAAAGGATTTGCACAGGCGCCTCTGGTTTTTCAAACCGGTCGGCGTTATATCTTGTTTGCGGTCTGCGCTTCCCGACAGGATCTCACAATCCCTGGGGCCATACCCGATCTTGAGGGAGCTGTCCCTGTCCAGGCCCGTGGGCTTGGTCATATGGCGCCCACCTACTTTGTAGGCTCCCAGGATCGTACCTTTCCATCGGTCGCCGTGGATCGCACCTCTTTACATCTTCTGGCTGCATCTGTACTTCTTTCCCTCCCGTCTTGCATTCACCGAATGCCGGTGTCTGGCGCAGTGAGGATCAAATGTATCAGCCTCCCCATTTTCGCATGTCGGATGATGCCGCTTTGTTGTCCTTCATTGAAGGCCATCCGCTCGGTCTGCTTATTTCGTCGGGCGCAAGCGGTCTCATCGCCAATCCCGTGCCATTCTTCCTGCGCCGTTCCGAGGAAGGAGAGGGGGCTTGTCTGGTCGCCCATCTGGCAAAAGCCAATCCGCAATGGCAGATATTGGCGCATGGTGCGGAGGTGTTGGTGGTCTTTTCCGGGGCAAATCATTACGTCTCTCCCGGCTGGTATGCCACGAAACGGGAAACCGGCAAGGTTGTGCCCACATGGAATTATCAACTGGTGCAGGTGCGCGGCCATGCCCGCGTCCATCATGATCCCGAGTGGTTGCTGGCACAGGTAGAGCAACTTACGGGTCAGAACGAGGCGCATCGGCAAGAGGCGTGGGCTGTCAATGATGCACCTGAAGCCTTTTTGGCTGGGCAGTTCAAGGGCATTGTCGGCATAGAGATTGAAATCACCTCGCTTGAGGGCAAGCTGAAGGCCAGTCAGAACCGCAGTCCGGCCGACCGGGAAGGCGTTGTTTCAGGCCTTGAACGCGAGGAAACTCCAGAGGCTGCTGCCATGCTCAATCTCATGCAGGGCTGATTGAGGACGGGAAAAGAGTGTACCGGCACACCATCATCTGCGCGGCCAGGGCAAACGGACCGCGCTGTAATACCAAGGCTCGAAGATGCTACTGCATAATTCCTTAAATCGGAATCGATTTAAGGTGAAAATTATGCAGCAGCTTTAAAATGTTACAGCGTCCTTTGTGCGTTTGATCACTGTACACGACGCTACGGTTTTGCGTGTGGTTTACCCCCCCTCTGTCCTGCCGGACATCTCCCCCTCAAGTGGGGAGATCGGCAAGATCAAGGCCCTGCCTGAATTCCTGAAAAAGGCCGTAACCACACCTATTCATTGAAGAATGGCGCTTTGTCCGTATTGCAATCTCCACCCTTGAGGGGGAGATGCCTGGCAAGGCAGAGGGGGGTAGGCCACGCCACATGCCTAAGCGTCGTGTACTGTGGCGTTTGTTAAAACGCACGGCGCTGTAACGCATCCTCGCCTTGAAGGAATTTCGAATATCGCAACTGCGTCAGTTGCTTGCGATATTCGAAAAAGGAATACCAAGAATCATTTTCAATGACCCCTGGTATAAGCTTGGGCTTCCGTCAGGAAGCGTACGGCGCTGTGGCCACAACTGAAAAGGCCCGGTTGTCCGGGCCTTTTTCGTTTCGATCAAAATTCTTCCCAATTGGCCTCGCTGGAGGCGGCGGTCGAGCCGCCGCCGAAGGCGCCGGCGAGCTTGCCCATGATATTGCGGGCGGGAGAGGAGACAGGGCGCGAGGTGGGCGCAGCCGCCTTGAGCCTGGAGGTGCCGGTCTTCGGCGCGGCGGGCGCAGCTTCTGCGGCAGGCGCGGGGTTTGTCGGGCGGGTGAAGGATTTTCCGGTGGCTTGCGGGGCCGCCGGACGGCTTGCTGCCGCCATGCCCGCCGATTGCGGCACCTTGAACTGGCCGATCTGCCCGACGAGGTTTCCAGCGCTTTCGGCAAGCCTGTGGGTGACGGCGGTGGTTTCTTCCACCATCGCGGCGTTTTTCTGGGTGAACTGGTCCATCTGGTTCACCGAGGCATTGATTTCCTGAAGGCCGGTGCTTTGCTCACGCGAGGAGGTGGCAATGGCCGAAATGAAGCCGTTGATCCGCGAGACCTGCTCGGAGATCGCGCCAAGCGCATCGCCTGTTTCGCGCACCAGCTTCACGCCGCCCGCGACTTCCTCGCCGGATTTGGTGATCAGCGCCTTGATGTCCTTGGCGGCGTTGGCCGAGCGCTGGGCGAGTTCGCGCACTTCCTGGGCGACGACGGCAAACCCCTTGCCAGCTTCGCCGGCACGGGCCGCTTCCACGCCTGCGTTGAGGGCCAGCAGGTTGGTCTGGAACGCAATCTCGTCGATCACATTGATGATCTTGGAAATCTCGCTGGAGGCCTGTTCGATGCGGCCCATGGCAGTCACGGCTTCCGAAACGACGCGGCTTGAGCTTTCGGTGTTGACCTGCGCTTCGGCGGCAAGGGTGGAGGCTTCCTGCGCACGTGCCGCAGAGCTGCGGACGGTGCCGGTGATTTCTTCAAGCGCCGCCGAGGTCTGTTCGAGCGATGCGGCCTGCTGTTCGGTACGGCCTGCCAGTTCGCCAGCCGCAGAGCGCATTTCGTTGCCGCTTGCCTCGATGGTCATCGCTTCCTGGCGCAGTCTCTCCATGGCGTTGCTCAGCGTTGCGACGGAATGGTTGAAATCCTGTCGCAACGGCTCCAGTTCCGGCACGAATTGCTGTTCGATGCGCGTTGTCAGGTCGCCAGCTGCCAGTTTATGCATGGCATCGGCCAATGCGTCGGCACAGATGCGACGACTGCGGGCCTCGTCGTCCTTCTCCGCTTCGCGTGCAAGACGCTCTTCCTCGCCAAGGCGGCGGGCTTCGGCGGAGCTGCGCTCAAGCGCCAGCTTTTCCGTGGCATTGCGGCGGAAGATTTCGAGCGCACGGGCCATGGCGCCGATTTCGTTACCGAGATCCTGAAAGGGAATGACGAGGTCCTTGCCATCGGCCAGTGAAACCGCCGTCTGCGTAAGCACCGGTACGGGGCTCATGATGCGGCGCGTGATGAAGATCATCAGCAACATGGCGACAATGAAGGCGACGAATGCGGTGATGGCGATGGTTACGGCGAATTCATGCGCTATGCTGGCAATGTCTGCAACGCGCACGCCCGCATATAGAATGCCGATGACCTTGCCGCCCGCATTCACGATGGGCTGGTAGATGGTGTAGTAGGGCGTGTTGAGAATGACGGCTTCGCCGCGATAGAGCTTGCCACCTGAAACGACGGGATAGACCGCTCCCTTGGGATCGAGCGGGGTTCCGACTGCGCGCTTGCCATCGGCGGCAACGATGTTGGTCGTCCGGCGAATGAAGCCCTGCTTTTCATCGTCCCAGGAAAACAGGGTCGCGGTCTGGCCGGTCATGCGTCCGATGGAATCGATCATCTGGGTAGTGTCGAAAGATGCAGGCAGACTGTCTGCGGTGATCTTTGCAACATTGCCATCGGCGGCCCATGTAACCTGAACGCCGGGAACCTGGTTTTCCAGAATGGTGGCCGCAACCCGCAGATTGCTATCCTGGCTCTCGATGGCCTGCCGCTGGATCTTCTTGTCGATGAAAGACGAGATGGTCCAGGCAACGGAGGCGAGCGAAAGAATGAGAAGGAGCGATGTGGCGGCCATGATGGCGCCCACAAGCCCGAAGCGGGAGAAAGTCTTCATGCGGTCCGGCCCTTAAAACGAATGGTCTTTTTGTTTTATTTGATGAACGTTAAATTTAAGTTGTAAGCTGCTTGACGCGGATTTTTCCATGCGGTCCCTTCACTCCGCAGGGCGCAAGGCCGACAAGCGGATTCCAGATGCGTTCTCTTTTCACTTAGTTCCGGATGTAAAGCCGAATACACTTCTGCTTACACCAGCACATTGGACGGCCGCAGGCCGGGGGAGGTGGAAATGACACAGGCTGCCAGCATCAAGCAGGATTTGCGGCGTGCATGTCTGGCGCGTCGCGACCTGTTGTCGCTTGAGCAGCGTGCGGTGTTTTCCACAGCAATTGCCAGTGCCGCCGTCGCCGTACTGGATCCTGTGTCCGGAAAGCGGATTGCGGGCTTTTATCCCATCCGTTCCGAAGTCGATGTGTTGCCGCTGCTTGCGCTCCTGCGTCGCCGTGGCGCGTTGATCGGACTTCCCGTCGTGCTGGATCGGGAAACCATCGTTTTCCGTCTATGGGAGGAGGAGGTGGAACTGGTGAAGACCGGCTTTGGCACGCGCGGGCCGGGACCGGATGCTGCCATCATGCGGCCTGATCTGCTTTTGATGCCGCTGGCGGGCTTCGACGCGGCGGGAAACCGCATCGGTTACGGCGCTGGACATTACGATCGCGCCATTGCGGCAATGATTGCGGCGGGACACAGGCCTCGTCTGATCGGTCTGGCTTTCGCCTGCCAGGAGGTGGAGCGGGCACCGGCCGAACCGCACGACATGGCCCTGGACGGCGTGATTACCGAAACTGGCTTCCGCGATTTCAGGACATGACGGTGCATGGCGCAAACCGGGAGGGGCGTTTCGCGCAAGCGTGAGCGCAATCCTGGGACGCGCCGTTATACCGGGGTGAAAGGGCGGCTGCCTTTTGACCTTCGTGCCCTGAGCGTTTAAGGAATGTCCAACGTAAAACGGGGCAGGCGCCGGTTCACATGGAAAGCGCCAGCCAATAGCAACGGGATCACCGAATGCGGCTGCTTTTTCTGGGGGACATGGTAGGCAAGACCGGACGCACGGCCGTCTGGGAAAAGCTGCCGGGTCTCATCGCCGATCTGAAACTCGATTTCGTCATCGTCAACGGTGAGAATGCCGCTGGCGGCTTTGGCATTACCGAGGAGATTTTCCTCGAAACCGTCAATGCCGGCGCCGATGTTGTTACCACCGGCAATCATGTGTGGGATCAGAAGGAGGCTGTCAGTTTCTGCACCCGCCACGACCAGTTTCTGCGACCGGCAAATTATCCGGCAGGCACGCCGGGCAAGGGCTCGGGTCTGTTTTATGCGCGCAACGGCGCAAGAGTGCTGGTGGCCAATATCATGGGCCGCGTTTTCATGCATCCCGAACTGGACGACCCGTTCAAATCCGCCGAGAGCATTCTGGCGGCCTGTCCGCTGAAGGAGCAGGCCGACGCGATCATCTTCGATTTCCATGCCGAGGCCACCAGTGAAAAGCAGTGCTTTGGCCACTTCGTCGATGGCCGGGCCAGTCTCGTCGTCGGCACGCATACGCATGTGCCCACCGCCGACCACCAGATTCTCAATGGCGGCACCGCCTACATGTCGGATGCAGGCATGTGTGGCGATTACGACTCCTCCCTTGGCATGGAAAAGGAGGAGCCGCTGAACCGCTTCATTTCCAAAATGCCGAAGGGGCGCTTCGAGGCGGCAAGCGGACCTGCAACGCTGTGCGGACTGGGTGTGGAGATTTCCGACACGACCGGTCTTGCAGAAAAAATCGCGCCTTTACGGATTGGCCCGCGTCTTGCCGAAACGATCCCGCCCTTCTGGCTGTGAGCCTGGGTGGCCGAAAAAAAGCACAATCTTCGCAAATACTTAAATAACGCCTCGTGTCACACTTAACGGAAATGTGACTGCCGCTGGTGGGGAGGGGGACTTTACCTCTCCCGGTGGAAAGCGCATTCTGGGGGCGACTGATAAAGAGGTGCTGCACAGGACGATAGCGGTATCATTACCGGTTTTGTCTTCCTTCGGTGGCGACGGCCTCCGCCCCGAAAGACACCTCCCTCAGTCGATGCCAACTGGCGGCGGAGAAGGCCCGCGATCAGATTTGCAAGTTTCAGGTTGCTGGAGCGCTCCAGCCCCAGTTGGCGAAAATCTGATGAATTATGACTGGTGAGGACAGGGCCGCGTGCGGCCCTGTTTTTTCTATTGCCGCGGTCCGTTCCCGCTTCAACGCTTCAATTCTACCGAATAGTTTCTGTTTCGAGCCGGGCCCTGTCCAAGAAATTATCCAATGTGGTCATCTCCACCCGACACCAGCCCTTCGCCTTGCAAACGGCTGCGGCGCGGCTCTACTGCATAATTCCTTAAATCGGAATCGATTTAAGGTGAAAGTTATGCAGCAGATTTAAAGTGTTACAGCGTCCTTCGTGCGTTTGATCACAGTACACGACGCTTAGGCATGTGGCGTGGCCTACCCCCCTCTGCCTTGCCAGGCATCTCCCCCTCAAGGGGGGAGATTGCAATACGGACAAAGCGCCATTCTTCAATGAATAGTTGTGATGACGGTCTTTTTCAGGAATTTAGTCAGGGCCTTGATCTTGCCGATCTCCCCCTTTGAGGGGGAGATGTCCGGCAGGACAGAGGGGGGTAAACCACACGCAAAACCGTAGCGTCCTGTACTGTGGCGTTTGATAAAACGCACGGCGCTGTAAATATGCCTCAGGCGAAGTTCAGGTGGTGATGCACACCCACCTGCGGCAGTTTTTCAGGGTCGAGATTGGCCTTGGCGATTTCCCAGCCAAATTTCATCGGATTTCCGGTCGAGGCCCAGATTTCGGCGCTGTCCACATGCAAGGCAAGCATGGTGAGGGCCGGATCCTTTTTGCCATCGTGGAACCAGGCTTCCACCACCGAGCTCCAGTATTCATCGATCTTGGCTGGATCGCGCCGTACCTCGATGACGCCCGACATGCAGGCGTGATAATCATGGTCCTTGCCGACCACGCAGAACATGGCCCGTGTGCCGGGCCGGATGGAGGAGGTCAGCTCCGTATCCATGCGGGTGAAGAACCAGATGGTGTTGGTGCGCGGATCGCCATAGGGCGCCATGGGCTGCATATGCATGGTGGACCCTTCCAGACCCAGCATTCCGGCGTGTATATCACCGATTTCCTTCCACAATTGCGTGACCGGCGCTTCGCGGGCTTCAGACATGCTGGCCATGGATTTTCCTTCCTGTGTTGCTGTTGAAATCGTCAAGGCTGCAACGCCGGCAAGGCCGCATGGTTCCTGCCGGCTTTTGCGCAAAACCGGCTTCCACTTTGGCCCGACAAACTCTATAAGGGCCGCACTTCACGAAATAGATGATGTCAGGGGTGCCATGGCTGGCCATTCACAGTTTAAAAACATCATGCATCGCAAGGGTCGTCAGGATGCCGTGCGGTCTAAAATGTTCTCCAAGCTGGCGCGCGAAATCACCGTCGCGGCCAAGACGGGAATGCCCGATCCCAACATGAACCCGCGCCTGCGTCTGGCCATCCAGAATGCCAAGGCGCAGTCCATGCCGAAGGATAATATCGAGCGCGCCATCAAGAAGGCAGCGGGCGGTGATGGCGAAAACTATGACGAGGTTCGTTACGAAGGCTACGGTCCCGGCGGCGTGGCCGTTATCGTCGAGGCGCTGACCGACAACCGCAACCGGACCGCCTCCAATGTCCGCTCGAGTTTCACCAAGGCCGGTGGTGCGTTGGGTGAAACCGGCTCGGTCTCCTTCTCCTTCGACCGCGTCGGCGAAATCGTCTACAAGCCAGAGGTTGGCGACGCCGACAAGGTGATGGAAGCGGCTATCGAAGCCGGTGCCGAGGATGTTGTCAGCGACGAGGACGGTCACACCATCATTTGCGGTTTTGAAGACATGGGTGAGGTTTCCAAGGCTCTGGAAGCGACGCTCGGCGAAGCCTCGTCCGTCAAATCTGTCTGGAAGCCGCAAAACACCGTGCCGGTGGATGAGGAAAAGGCCCAATCGCTGATGAAACTCATCGAAAGCCTTGAAGACGATGACGACGTCCAGAACGTCTATTCGAATTTCGAAGTATCCGAAGAAGTCATGGCCAAGCTTTCGGCCTAAAGCATTTCCAGCAAAAGTGTATTCGGTTTTGCGTCCGGAAATGCGTCGAAGCAGACAGTTAGAGACTTTCACCGTTTCCGTGAAACAGTGAAAGTCTCTAACATACCGGAACAATCAAAAAGCCCGGCGCGCCTTTTGGCTGCCGGGCTTTTTCATGCAATGCTCGAAGGCCTGCCGATTTTCCCTTACGCTGCTTCGTCGCGGCAATTGGCGATAGTGTTGACCAGCTCGTTGACGATCCGCTCGATCTGGCTGCGATCATCGCCTTCGGCCATCACACGAATGAGAGGCTCTGTGCCGGAGGGGCGAATGACGAGACGGCCCTTTTGGGCAAGCTCATGTTCTGCCTGACGAATGGCCTCGCGCACATGGGTGTTTTCCAGCGGTTTTCCCCCGGAAATACGCACATTGCGCAGCAATTGCGGGACCGGATCGAAGCGGTGGCATACCTCGCTGACCGTTTTGCCCGTGCGCTTGACGGCAGCCAGAATTTGCAGCGCCGCCACGAGACCGTCGCCGGTGGTGCCGAAATCCGAAAGAACGATGTGGCCGGATTGCTCGCCGCCGACATTGAAATCGTGGTTGCGCATATGCTCCACCACGTAGCGGTCGCCAACCTTGGTGCGGGCAAGGTCAAGACCCTTGTCGTTGAGAAAGCGTTCCAGCCCAAGGTTGGACATGACGGTGGCGACAATGCCGCCGCCCTTGAGAATCTGATCCTGCGCCCAGCTTTCGCCAATCACTGCCATCAGCTGGTCGCCATCGACGATGGCGCCGGCCTCATCGACGATGATGACGCGGTCGGCGTCGCCGTCGAGGGCAATGCCGATGTCGGCGCGCACTTCATGCACTTTTTTCTGCAAGGCAGCGGTGTGGGTGGAGCCGCATTCAAGGTTGATATTGGTGCCATTCGGCTCGTTGCCAATGGTGACGACCTCGGCGCCAAGTTCCCAGAGGGCGGCAGGTGCGACCTTGTAGGCGGCGCCATTGGCGCAGTCTATGGCGATCCGCAGACCATTCAGCGTTACATCCCGCGGAAGCGTGCGTTTAACGAATTCGATATAGCGGTAAATGTCGCCATCCACACGCTTTGCGCGGCCGATCTGATCGGCCTTTGCCAGTGGCAGAGGGGCTTCCTGGTCCAGCAGGCCTTCGATTTCCGCCTCAAGCTCATCGGAAAGCTTGTAACCATCAGGGCCGAACAGCTTGATGCCATTATCGGCGAAAGGATTGTGAGAGGCCGAAATCATCACGCCAATATCGGCGCGCAGCGAGCGTGTCAGCATGGCGACTGCGGGGGTAGGGATGGGGCCCAGCAGAAAAACATCCAGCCCGGCGGCGGTGAACCCGGCGACCAGAGCGTTTTCCAGCATATAACCCGAAAGGCGGGTATCCTTGCCAATGACGACCCGGTGGCGATGATGGCCGCGACGGAAAATCGTACCGACCGCAATGCCGACCTTCATGGCCAGATCCGGGGTCATGGGGAACACGTTGGATTGTCCGCGAATTCCATCCGTACCGAAATAACGTCGTGTCATGCCGTCTCCTGCAATGCCGCCAGATTTTGGCGGTTTCGTCTGTCCAGACCAAGCGTAGTCAGCCCGGATGATATGAATGTTCATAAAGCCTGGCGGGCAAGCAAGACTGCCTTGATCCCGCCCGCCGTCTTGCTCTCGCAACGAGTGCCAATAGAGCGGTTCATTGTTTTACGAAACCACAATACACGACGCTACGGTTTTGCGTGTGGTTTACCCCCCTCTGTCCTGCCGGACATCTCCCCCTCAAGGGGGGAGATCGGCAAGATCAAGGCCCTGACTAAATTCCTGAAAAGGCTGTCATCACAAATACTCATTGAGAATGACGCCTTTACGGCATTGCAATCTCCCCCCTTGAGGGGGGGATGCCTGGCAAGGCAGAGGGGGGTAGGCCACGTGACATACCTCAGCGTCGTGAACTGTGTACGGAAACAATGAACCGCTCCATGTTTCTGTTTCTACGCATTTTAGGACGGAAAACCGGGTTCTACGTTTCCTGAAAATGCTTTGGCAGTTCCTGATGGCACGAAACGCACCGCTTTTCACTTAAATTACCAAGAAAGCTGCTTATATGCCGTTACCATAACGGGCAGCCCTGCCGTGGCGACAGCAAAACGCCCACCGGTGGGTGGGCGTTTGTCGCATCGCAAGCGATAATAGCGATCAATGCGGCTGCGGTTCCAGCCCACCCTCGGCCTCGCCCTTCGGCGTGTCCTTCTTGCCTGCGGAGGGCACTGCGGAGCCACGATTGGAGGGGCCATCCTCACCGGTGTCACGGGAAGGCTTTTCGCCCTTGATCAGCGCCTTGATCTCTTCGCCAGACAGGGTTTCATATTCCAGAAGCCCTTCGGCAAGAGCAACGAAGTCGTCATGCTTTTCCGTCAGGATCCGCCGCGCTTCGGTATAGGCGGAGTCGATCAGGCGGCGCACTTCATTGTCGATCTTCTGGGCGGTGGCTTCAGACACGTTCTTGCTCTGCGAAACCGAATGGCCAAGGAACACTTCCTGCTGGTTTTCGCCATAGGCAACCTGACCGAGTTCATCGGAAAAGCCCCATTGCGTGACCATGGCGCGGGCAAGCTTGGTGGCCTGCTCAATATCGGAGGATGCGCCGGAGGTGATGTTTTCCTTGCCAAAGGTGATTTCCTCGGCAACGCGGCCGCCCATCATGATGACGAGGCGCGATACCATCCACTTGTAGCTCATGGAATAGCGATCACCTTCGGGCAGCTGCATCACCATGCCAAGGGCGCGACCACGCGGAATGATGGTCGCCTTGTGCAGCGGATCGGCCACCGGCACGTTGAGCGCGGTGATGGCGTGACCTGCCTCATGATAGGCGGTCAGCTTCTTTTCCGCCTCCGTCATGGCGGAGGAGCGGCGCTCCGCGCCCATCATGATCTTGTCCTTGGCGTCTTCGAATTCCTGCATGGTGACGACGCGCTTGTTGCGGCGGGCGGCCATGAGGGCGGCTTCGTTGACGAGGTTCATCAGGTCTGCGCCGGAAAAGCCCGGCGTGCCGCGTGCCAGCGTCTTGAGATCGACATTGGGCGCCAGCGGCACGTTGCGGGCATGAACCTTGAGGATGCGTTCACGGCCGACGATGTCGGGGTTTGGCACCACGACCTGACGGTCGAAACGGCCCGGACGCAGCAGCGCCGGATCGAGAACGTCGGGGCGGTTGGTGGCGGCAATGAGGATGATGCCTTCATTGGCCTCGAAACCGTCCATTTCCACCAGAAGCTGGTTCAGCGTCTGCTCGCGCTCGTCATTGCCGCCGCCGAGACCGGCGCCACGATGACGGCCAACGGCGTCGATTTCGTCGATGAAGATGATGCAAGGCGCGTTTTTCTTGGCCTGCTCGAACATGTCGCGCACGCGGCTGGCGCCGACCCCCACGAACATTTCCACGAAGTCGGAACCGGAAATGGTGAAGAAGGGCACATTGGCTTCACCGGCCACGGAGCGAGCCAGAAGCGTCTTGCCGGTGCCGGGCGGGCCAACCAGCAGCACGCCGCGCGGGATTTTGCCGCCAAGGCGCTGGAATTTCTGCGGATCGCGCAGGAATTCCACGATTTCCTCCAGATCCTGCTTGGCCTCGTCCACGCCTGCCACGTCATCGAAGGTCACGCGGCCATGCGCTTCGGTGAGAAGCTTGGCCTTGGACTTGCCAAAACCCATTGCCCCGCGCGAGCCGCCCTGCATCTGCCGCATGAAGAACAGCCAGACGCCGAGAATGATGAACATTGGCAACAGTGTGCCAAGCCAGTTGAGGAAGCCCGAGGAGCCATCCGATTCCGGACGGGCGACGATCATGACGTTTTTCGTCTGCAATTTCTGGAGCAGGCTGTCGTCAACCAACGGCGCGTAGGTCTGGAAGGCGGCGCCGTTTTCCACATAGGTGCCAAGCACGCGATTGCCCGTGACGGTCACGTCCCGCACGCGGCCGGAATCGATCTCCCGCAGGAACTGCGAATAGGGAATCTCGCGGGAACTGCTCTGCGACGGTGATGTCTGGAACATGCTGAACAGCGCGACCAGCAACAAGGCTATGATCGCCCACAGCGCGAGATTTCGGAAATTTGGGTTCATTGAACTCCCCAGGAATGATGCGGGGCGGGAAGTGCCGCCTTATGGTCGGACTATAACATAGGTTTCTTCGGGCGGCTTGCCAAGGCAAAGGCCTCCTGCCACGTGTATTTCGGTCAACAAGACTTAAAAAGGTGCAGCCGGGAAGGGGGCGAGCCCGAATTTGCGGGCAAGTGCGCTGGCAAGCGGCAGATCGAAACCCGGCAGAAAACGGCGATAAGGCGCGAGAACCGGCCAGAAAACCTGGTTTTTGCCGCAGGCGGGCAAGGTATCGGCCGCAAGTTTCACAAGGGAGCGGGGCAGGCGGGGCGTAATTTCCCCGGAAATTTCCGGGAGGACCGATGTCGATGGGGCGCGTAGCCCCGGCATAGTTGAAAACCCTTCCGGCTCCTTTTGGCGGATGGTCGCGGATGGAAAACCGGCTTTCCCATTGCCGTCAAATAGGCCAGCACCAATGGTTACGGCAAACCTGTCTTCATTCTGTACGACGAAACGCCCGTCCCAGAGGCCCCTTTCGCCGGGCAGAAGGCTGAGCTGCGGCAGGTTGCGCCTTTCCCTGACGATAAAAATGCCGCCTGAATGCCGGTGCAGGAGGCAGCCGCCAACAGTCAGGCGCTGGCCGGGCGGCTTGCCCGCAAGGGTTAGAATAGCATTCAGCCCTGCCGCGCCGGGGCCGTAGGCCTGCCCGCCGAAACAGGCCAGGAGTGGCGATAGCAGGGCGCGCAGGGCAGAAGGCTGGTCGTGAAAAGCGGCAATCGCCACGTTGCCCAGAAATGGCCAGGGCATATCGAAAAAGGCGGTGCAAAGCCGGGCGGCCTCTTGCATCACATTGCTTCGCCCCGCGCCAAGGCCCGGTTCCGGAAGGGGGAGAGGGAGATGATCGGCCCCGGCCAGCCGCAGGCGGGCGCGTTCATAGGCCGGATTGCTGTTGCTTGGATCCTCCACCCAATTCTGGCCCCGGTGTTCAAGAAGGCTGCGGATCGCGCCGCGCGTCACGGCGAGAAGCGGACGATAGATCCACACGCGGCTATCAAAAAGCAGGCTGGCGGCCATGCCGGAGAGGCCGGTCGCATCCACGTCCAAGCTGTCCTTCAGCCGCTTGGCGCGCATGGCGATGGTTTCCGCCTGGTCGTTCGCGGTGTGGCCGGTGAGAATGGCATCGGCGCCGCATTCTGCGGCAAGGTCAGCCAGAAGATCGTACCGCGCCTCGCGCGCTGCGGCGGAAAGGCCGCTTTGCGGCTTGTCGCCCTCCCAGCGCCGGATGAAATGGGCAATGCCATGGCTGGCCGCAATCCTGCCCACGAAGGCCGCTTCTTCGGCAGCCTCCGGCCGCAAACCGTGATCGATGGTGGCGGTGGCAAGGCTGATGGATTTGTCGCCAAAACGTGGCTGACGCAGCAGATGGACAAGCCCTAGCAGCAGCCCGAGGGAATCGCTGCCCCCCGAAACGGCAAGAAGCAGGCGCGAGCCTGCGGGGACCCGCTCAAGAAACCCGCCAAGGGCTGCGAGCGCATCGCTTCGGTCTGGCTGGGGGATGGGCGGGAAAGCTGGCTCAGGCCCGGTGGCGCGCGGAGCGCTCATCCGCAGGCAAGCCGCTTCTGCTCGCTGGCCACCTTGGTCTGCACGGCCTTGGAGGCGGTGGGGTAGCGCTTGTTGACCTCGCGCAGCGTGGCGCAGGCGGTATCCTTGTTATCGAGCGCTGCAAGCGACATGCCGAGCTTCAGCAGCATTTCAGGTGCCTTGGGGGTCTTGCCATAGGCCTGATAGGATTTCAGGAAGGTTTCGGCGGCTTCCTTATAGCGGGACTGCGAATATTGCGCTTCGCCCAGCCAGAAGCTTGCATCCGCGGCGCGGCTGCTTTGCGGATAACGGGAAAGGAAGTCTTTGAACTCGCCCTCGGCCGCCTTGTAATCGCCGGAGAGAACATGCGTATAGGCAAGCTGATAAAGATCGTTTTCACCACCGGAAGCGGTCGTTCTGGCGGGTGTTCCGGTTGCAGTTGCGGGTGATGCCGGGCTCTTGCCGCTGGCATTGGCGCCTGCTGCGCCGTTGACGGTGGCGCCCACGGGATTTCCGCTATTGTCCATCTCGATGGAGCCGAGCGTGGTTGCGCCGGGCGCGCCGCTCTGGCCTTGGGTGCTGGACGCGGAATTTGCGCTTCCGGAGTTGGCAATGATCTGGCCAACCCCGTCGCCGCCCTGCGGGGCAGGGGCGGCGGGCTGGCGGCTCGCTACAGCCGGCTCCGTGGAGCCGCCTGCGTCACTTCTTTTTTTTTCCAGCTCCTGGAATCGGAATTCATTGTCTTCCTGCGTCTTGCGCATCTGTTCCTGCATTTGCAGAAGCTGATAGCGCATGTCCTCGACAAGGCCGTTCAGCTGGCGGTTCTGCTCTTCCAACTGCTGGATACGGTAGGTGTCATTGGACTGGACCTGCTGAACCGGCAGGTTGCTTGCCTGCGGCTGCGGGCGGGAAGAGTGACCGAAAAAGGAGAAGGCATAGCTGCTTGACATAGGCTGGAGGATGGTGGCGGCGCCTACGATCCCGGCCAAGACAAGTCTCTTCATCTGTTCTCGTTCCTGTTTTGCTGTTTCCATATGCCGGACATCGACCGGGATGCACTTTTCATGGAATAACTCCAATAAACAACCCGACTTCGGCCAAACTATGAACAAAAAAGGGATGGTCAGGCGTTCTTCCTGATCCCATCCCTTCCGATCGCAAGGGGGCGGCCTGCGGGCGGTGGCTCACACCGCCCGCAGGCCGTGACCCTTATCACATGCCCGGACCGCCAAGAACCGTAACGGCGCGGCGGTTCTGCGACCAGCAGGAAATATCGTCGCAAGTGGCGACGGGGCGTTCCTTGCCATAGGAAATGGTCTTGATGCGGCTTGCCGGAATACCGCGCGACACCAGATAGTCCTTGGTGGCGGCAGCACGGCGGGCGCCGAGCGCAAGGTTGTATTCGCGCGTGCCGCGCTCGTCGGCGTGACCTTCGACGGTGATCGGATATTGCGAATAACGCTGCAACCACTGGGCCTGACGGTCCAGCGTCTGCTGGGCGTCGGCGCGGATGGAGGTGGAGTCGGTGTCGAAGAAGATGCGGTCGCCGACATTGACCGTGAAGTCCTGCTTGGAGCCGGGCGTTGCAGCACCTGCGCCGCCCAGGCCGAGTTCACCGGCGCTGTTGGGCATGTTCTTCTTGGAGGCGCAGCCAGCCAGCGCCAGCGCCATGGTCAGCGCGATCATCGCAGGGTTGGAAGCAAGCTTCTTCATGGGGCTCATTGCCAGGGTCACGTTGCGGCTCATGGCCGATCTCCTTGGATTGTCAATTAGGGTTGCCGGACAGTAACCAATTCTGGTTAACCAGAAACCAACGGCTATGGTTAATTTTCAGTGAATTCTGGCATATCCCGCCAGTGGACGCCATGCAAACCGGCGTTTTTGCGCCGAGAGAAAAGAAGGGGGCGAAAGCGCATGGCCCTTTCGCCCCCTCCAATGCCTTGTGGATTACTCCAGAAGCGGCGACCAGGCGGGGTCGGATGCGAAGGTCGGCGTCTTGATCGGCTGCTCGTTATAGCCGGTCAGGTCGATGGAGTAGAGCTGCGGCCCGCCCGAACCTGCGGCCTGACGGAAGAACATCAGCACGCGGCCATTCGGCGCCCAGGTCGGACCTTCATTGTGGAAGCCGCTGGTGAGGATGCGCTCGCCCGAACCGTCCGGCTTCATCACGCCGATGGAGAATTTGCCGCCCGACTGCTTGGTGAAGGCGATGAGATCGCCGCGCGGCGACCAGACCGGCGTGGAGTAGGAGCCGTCGCCGAAGGAGATGCGGGTCTGGCCCGAACCGTCGCTGTTCATCACGTAGAGCTGCTGCTTGCCGCCACGGTCACTTTCGAAAACGATCCGGCGACCATCCGGCGCGTAGGAGGGCGAGGTGTCGATTGCCGCCGTGCTGGTCAGCCGCGTCGTGGTGCGCGAGCGCAGGTCCATCGTGTAGATATTGGCATTGCCTTCCTGCTGAAGGCTCATGATGACGCGCTGGCCATCGGGCGAAAAGCGCGGGGCAAAGGTCATGCCGGGGAAATTGCCCACCACTTCGCGCTGTCCGCTGTCCAGATGCAGCAGATAGACGCGCGGCTGGTCGCCTTCGAAGGACATGTAGGTCACTTCCTGCCGGTTCGGTGAGAAGCGCGGCGTCAAAACCAGATCACGACCCGTCGTCAACATGCTCACATTGGCGCCGTCCTGGTCCATGATGGCAAGCTGGCGCTTGCGGTCGGTCTTGGTGCCGCTTTCGGAAACGAAGACCACGCGGGTATCGAAATAGCCCTTTTCGCCGGTGATGCGCTGGTAGATGGCATCGGCGATGATATGGGCCACGCGGCGCCAGTTTTCCGGCTGGGTATAGAATTGCTGGCCCATCATCTGCTGGCCCGCATAGGTATCCCACAGGCGGAACTCGGCACGCAACCGCCCGTCGCCCTGCTGGGTAATGCGGCCCACCACCAAAGCCTGGGCATTCAGCACCGTCCAGTTCTGCATGTTGGGTGCAGCATCCGGATTGACCTGCTTTTCGATAAAGGCCGCATGATTGACCGGGGCAAACAGGCCAGACCGCTTGAGATCGGCCTCGACCACGGCGGAGATCTGCGCACCAATGCCATTGGCCGACTGGAAATCGGGAATGGCGATGGGCATCGGCTCGACATTGCCCTTGTTGATGTTGATCTCGACAACCGCCATGGCCGGTGTCGCAAAGGCGCCGGCACAGCCGGCGATGACGAGCAGGGAACGGAGGAGTGAGAATATTTTCATTAAGGCAAGCCTTTCAGCTTTTACATGAATTCGCTTGGGTCGAAGTTGACGACAACCTCGGACCAGGCGTCGTATTTATCGGCGGGAAGGTTCTTGAACGGGGCAGATTTCATGATGGCGCGCCGTGCGCCTGCAATCAGCACCTGCTGGGCGGAGGGACTGCCGCCAACGGCCGTCACCTCAGGTTCACCCACCAGATTGCCCGATTGGTCCAGCTTGAAATGCGCGGTCACACGCACATCCTTGCCGTCGGCGATCCCGGCAAGCACCGACCAGTTGTTCTGGATCTGGCCGCGCAGCGCATCCACCTCGCTCTGGCTGAGCGTGGAGCCGCCGGTGGTCTTCTTGCCGCCAAGGGCGGCCTGTTCGGTCGAACGTTTCGCCCCGCCGCCTGCTGCATCCGTCTTGTTGAGAAGGGCTGCGATTTCATCGGCGTTGAAGTCGCTGTTCTGCGATGTTTTGGACTTGGCGGCCTGCTGGTTCTTGTCTGCCTTCTTCACGTCGGGGGCCTTCGCGGCCTCGGTCTGCGGCTTGGGCTCGGCAGGCTTTGGTGTCGGGGTCTTGGTTTCGGCCGGTGTCGGCGGCTCCGGCTTCGGCTTGGAGGCGGGCAGCGGCACGGCGGAGGGCAGGGGAATATCCTCGGCCTTTGCCACTTCCTGCGGCTTGTCGGCAGGCTTGGGCTCGGGCTTTGCTTCCGGCTTCGGCGGCTCGGGCTTGGGTTCGGGCTTTGGCTCGGGCGTGGGGGTCGGAACATTTTTCGGCACGGGTACCGCATCCCTGGAAGGCGCAAGCGCGGTCTCTTCCTTGGCAATGTCCTTGACGTTATTGGTTTCAGTGTCCTTGTTCGGCTGAACCTGGTCCACCTTTTCCGGCGCGGCGGCCACGTCCTGCGTCGGCGGCTTTTTCGAAGGCGTTGGCGGCGTCTTCAGATCGACGTCGTTTTCGCCCATGTTTTCCGCGTTCGGTGTCGTTGCTGGCTTCTTGGTCGGGGTGGGTGCGGATTTCTCGCGCTTGGGGGCCTTCTTGTCGCCCTGCTGGATCTGGGTGATTTCGGAAATCGGAACGAGGTCTACCGGCAGCGCCTCCACATCGGAGACCTGCATGGGCTCAGGCGCACTGATTGTCACCAGCGCCATGGCAAGCGCGGTCACGTGCAGGATTGCGGATGTGACAAGACTGCCTTTCATCGCGAACGATCACTTGTCCTGTTCTTGCAGCGTGACGAGGCCGATATTCTTGTATCCGGCCGCCGAAATCTGCGCCATGACCTTCATGACGGTGCCATAGGCTGCGGCGGTATCGCCGCGCACATAGATGCGTTCATTATAGCCGGTCGTGGCGATTGCCTGGAGCTTGGGAACCACCTCCTCAAGCGCGATGGGCTGCTCCTGAAGATAGACGGCGCCCTGCGGATTGACCGAAATGGTAATGGGCTGCGTTTCGGAATTCATGGCGCTGGCGCGTGTTTCCGGCAGGTCGATCGGCACGCCCACGGTCATCATCGGTGCGGCGACCATGAAGATGATCAACAGCACGAGCATGACGTCCACCAGCGGCGTCACGTTGATTTCGCTGACGGGTGCCCGCTTTGCGCCACCGCCACGGCGTCCGCCGCGACGTCCGCCGCCACCACCGCCTGTTCCTCCTGCCGACATACCCATTGAACGATCCTTCCTGTCTACGCGGCCTTATTCAGCGGCCTGGCGGGGCTGGAGTTTCTCGTCGATCTGGCGCGAGAGAATGGCGGAAAATTCGTCGGCAAAGCCTTCCATGCGCGAGGAAAGCTTGCCCGCCTCGCCGGAGAAGCGGTTATAGGCGATAACGGCGGGAATAGCCGCGACAAGGCCGATGGCCGTTGCAAGAAGCGCCTCGGCAATACCGGGGGCGACGACGGCAAGATTGGTGGATTTGGAGCCGGCAATCGCCTGAAACGAGGTCATGATACCGACAACCGTACCGAAAAGGCCGATGAAGGGGCCAGCCGAGCCGATGGTGGCAAGCGAACCGAGACGGGAGCCGAAGGCTTCCGATTCACGCGCAAGCGTCACGTCCATGGCGCGGTCGATGCGCATTTGCAGGCCGATGGGGGAACGTGCGCCGCGCTCGAAGCTCTTTTTCCATTCGCGCATGGCGGCGACGAAAATGGCCGAGAGCCCGGAATTGTTGCGCTCGGCAAGCGTGCGGTACAGTTCTTCCAGCGACTGGCCGGACCAGAAGACCTGCTCGAACTGATCGAACTGGCGTCGGGCCTTGTTGAAGCTGATGGCCTTGTCGATGACGATCGCCCAGGTCCATACGGATGCGCCCAACAGGCCGATCATGACCAGCTTGACGATGAGGCCGGCCTGCATGAACAAAGCCCAAAGGCTCACATCATGGGTGGCAGCTACTGCTCCTAGTTGTTCCATCGCTCTATCGATCCCAATACCAAACGCCCGGCGCTGAACGCCCGGGCGATCTCAACCGCCGCCTGCCATCTTCATCCACGCGATGAGAAGGTGAGCGGAAAACTGTCTTTGCAGAATGTGCCAGGCGGACTTGAACGAACCGCAAGCGCTACCCCATGCACCCAGCCTGCCTTTTTGCCGCAAATTTTGGTCAAAGGAAGGCGTGCAGCGCACAATCTGCAATGCTCGGATTAAGACTACATTATCGTTAATGATTGGTTAGCATCACGATGAATGTGCCGCCGCGTCAGGGCCCAGGAATTTCATGGCGAGACCCTCGGGCAGGCGGCGCGGCCGTCCAAGGCGATTGACGACGGCAATCGTCACACGCGCCTCAATGAGGCGGCGCTCGCTATTTTCAATGGTCTGACGCAGCACCATCTTGGCGCCGCCGGCCTTTTCGGTCATGGTTTCGATGGTGAGAATATCGTCCATGCGGGCCGGGCTCTTGAAGTCGATTTCCATGCGATGGACCACGAAGACGAGACCTTCATCGTCGATGCCGATCAGTTCGCTTTGCTGGCAGCCCAGGCAACGCAGGTAATCGGTACGGCCGCGCTCGAGAAAATGCAGGTAGCGGGCGTGGTAGACAAGGCCGGAAAAATCCGTGTCCTCGTAATAGACGCGCTGCTTGAGCTGGTGGCAATTGTCAATCAAATGGCCGCTGATGGAGAAATGTTCAGTCATGATGGCGGATCGAATCTGTTATCGGAGTTGAAAATCACGGTTGCTGTACTGAAAGGGCGAGATTTTGGCAAAAGCAATTCACAGCATGATCCGGGTGATCGACGAGGCCCGCGCGGTAGACTTCTATGGCAAGGCCTTTGATCTCGCTGTTGCCGAGAGGCTTGATTTCGAGACCTTCACGCTGGTCTATCTCAGCAATGGCGAGAGCGATTTCGAGCTTGAGCTGACGATCAACAAGGGCCGGCAGGAGCCTTATGCGCCGGGCGATGGTTACGGCCATTTCGCGGTTTCGGTGGCCGATCTCGACAAAGAACACGCCCGGCTGAGCGCGCTTGGGCTTGAACCGGGCAAGATCGTGGATTTCCACCGCGAGGGCGCGCTGCTGGCGCGTTTTTTCTTCATTACCGATCCGGATGGCTACAAGATCGAGGTCTTGCAGCGTCATGGACGGTTCCGGTGAGCGTTACAGCGCCGTGCGTTTGATAAAACGCACGGCGCTGTAACTATTTTGTTCGTGGCATTTTCAGACGGAAAACCGGCCTCCGCTTTTCCTGAAAATGCTCCAGACGTTCCTTTTCCAGCTCGGCGGCAATCTGCGCCTCGTAATAGGCCTTGGGCTTGGCGCCGAGAATTTGCTTGCGGCCCTTCTGGCTGAAAGGCTGGGCCAGTTGCGCGAAAAAACCCTTCGCGATCCGGCCGGTAATGCCGATATGGGTGCCCGGCTGGCGGTCCGGGTTGAAATAGGTGCCGAAGAGCTGGTCGAACAGCACGAGATTTTCGCCGTAATTGCTGTTGCCTTCCCGCAGATTCAGGGAATGGTGCCAGCGATGCAGGCGCGGCGTGGAGAAAACATAATCCAGCGGTCCCGTCACCACATCCAGATTGCAATGGGTGAGGATGCCGATAAAGGCCGTGACGGCGCCCACCCAGAGAAAAACCTCCACTGGCGCACCGAGAAGATAGAGCGGCACCTGGCTGAGCGTGATCTTGAAAACCGAATCGACCACATGGAAGCGTCCGGTATTGACCACCCAGAGCCGCTCCACGGAATGGTGAAGGGCATGGAAGCGCCAGAGGTTCAGATGTTCATGCGCCAGCCTGTGCGCCCAATAGAGCCCGAATTCGGCGATGATGAGCGCCAGCACCACCTGTAGCGGCAGCGGCACATGCACAGGCCAGCCGCCGATCCTGAGAAACTGCGAGGCCGCGAATACCTTGGCCGCCAGCATCGGAAAAACCACGCCCAGCCCGGACAGAACTTCCACCACGCCTTTGGTCAGGAGCGTATGGCCAATGTCGTTCAGGGTCTCGCCATCGCTTTCCAGCCACGATTGCTCGAAGGGCAGCAACCGCTCGGCCAGCGCAATCAGCGCGAAAGTGCCGAGATAGACCAGAACGAAATTGATAATGGGTGAGGCGCTTTGAAAGGCCAGCGCGCTGCCGCTGAGGCCAAGCAGCAGAAAGCCGGGCCATGCGAGGCGGCGTGCCAGAAAGTGAATGTGAGCCATTTCCGTTGTCCGGTCATCGATCCATAGGAACGCTTTTGCAGAAAGCGATGAGCTTCGCAATCCCGCCCGTGCCTTACGGCTGAAAGAAACAGCAATGGTTTTTGTCGGGCACGGGCTGCACGTTCAGGATGTTTTTGGGGAAGCGCCCTCGCGATTAATGATATGGCGGCTCGCTTGCGGCGGGCTTTCCACGAATGCCGCCAGAGGGCGTGGGTGAATGTCATGGCGTTCGAAGCTTTCGGCAAGGGCTGGCACCCAGCGAAATTCAACCTCCGTCGGTCCATCCTGCACGCGATGCACGATCTCGCTTTCATGAAAGGGCAGCGGGGCGAGGCTGTGAAGGAGATAATAAAAACCCAGCTCATGCGCCTGATAGCCCTCATAGGAAAAGAAATTTTCCATGGTCAGCAACAGCCGGTCCACCTGCATGTCACAGCCCAGTTCCTCGTGCATTTCCCGCAGGATGGTTTCCTGCGAGGTTTCGCCGATTTCCGCCCGCCCGCCGGGTAGCGCCCAGAAATCGTCTTTCACGGCGCGCTGCACTACAGCGCCGTGCGTTTTATCAAACGCACAAAGGACGCTGTAACACTTTAAATCTGCTGCATAATTTTCACCTTAAATCGATCCCGATTTAAGGAATTATGCAGTAGAAAATGGCCGTTCTGAAAGATCAGCGCGGCAACGCGAAAGGAAAAGAGCTGCGGCTTGCGATCAAGCCGGATCATGTGGCGGTCCGTTATCATAAGGCGTCCAGATCGCCATCGTCCCAGACGAGATGGCGCGGGGTTTCGGGAAGGGTCTCGATGTCATCGGCAATGAAGAGCGGCGGGATAGGCAGTGCGGCAAGCGCCGCCCGTGTGGCACGCGCCCAGCGGAACTCCAGCGCATTCTTGCCATCTTGAATGCGATGGACGATGTCGCTTTCGTGAAAAGGCAGTGTTTCGGGCAGATGCATGAGATAATAGAGCCCGTATTCCTGCCAGTGCTTGCCCTCGTAATGAAAGAAATTCTCGACGCTCCACAGCAATCGGTCGATGCGCGCTTCAACGCCGAGTTCTTCCATCATTTCCCGCTTCAGCGTTTCGGCTGTGGTCTCGCCGATTTCGGCCCGTCCGCCGGGAAAGGTCCAGAAGCGTTCATGGGCGGCGCGGTGAACCAGAACGTGGCCGTTGCGAAAGGCAAGCCCCGCCACACGCATCTGCCAGATGCGGCCCGGTTGTTTGATGCGGATGCGCATATCCCTGGTCATCGAGTGGATTTTCCTTCCGCTTCAGGCAAGATCGATCACCACGATTTCCGGCGGGGAACCGAAGCGGATCGGCGCAATCGAGCAGCCGAGGCCACCGGAGACGACAAGATGACGGCCATCCTCTTCCTTCACGCCATAGACATAGCGCGAGCCGAAGCGGGACGGCACCACCGGCGTCCAGCCGAACAGGTTGACCTGCCCGCCATGGGTGTGGCCC
This sequence comes from Allorhizobium undicola ORS 992 = ATCC 700741, assembly GCF_000621665.1. Taxonomy (GTDB): domain Bacteria; phylum Pseudomonadota; class Alphaproteobacteria; order Rhizobiales; family Rhizobiaceae; genus Allorhizobium; species Allorhizobium undicola. The sequence goes on along the minus strand of NZ_JHXQ01000010.1, from coordinate 12,353 downwards.
GAAAGCGTGAGCGCCACGCGCTCCGGTACGCTTGGAAAGATGTCCGGTTCATGGGCAAGCAGAATAACGGGCGCATCGTCTGTGATCGCGGCAAGGGTCGCGGGCAGGTTGTCGAGGCCCCTCATGCGGCGATAGCCGGTGAGATAGGCCCATTGATCCTCAAGACCGGCGATCCAGAAGGGGGCATCCGCAGGGCCGATCCGGGCGGCGCGGTTGGAATAGACTTCGATTCCCGCATCGCGTAGCGCCCGGTGCGCCACGGTTTCCGGCAGGCGCTGCATCTGGGCCTCCGTATCCTGCCACCAGTCGTGATTGCCGCAGACGGCGTGAACGCCGAGCGGCGCCTTGAGCCGCGCAAGGCTTGCGGCCCAGTCCTTCGGTGCGACGCTTCCCGTCACCAGCTTCATGCCGGACATGTAATCGCCCAGCAGCAGAATGATGTCGCCGCCCAGCGTGTTGGCATGGTCGCAGATTTCGGCAATGCGCGCGGCGGGCATCCAGGGTTCGCAGGCGTGAAAATCGGCAAGCGCCACGATGCGCAGCTTTTGCCCGCGCCGCCAATTGCGCGGTGAAAGGCTATAATGGGTGGTGTTGAGGCGCAGCAGCGGCTCCACGCCCCCGGCATAGCCGGCAAGCGTGAGGAGCCCGACGGCCGATCCCGCCAGAATCTTGAAAAAGGCGCGGCGGCTGATCACTCATTCATCCTCGAGCGTCAGGCGAAATTGCGCCGCCTCAAGGTCCTTGGGCGGCACCATGCCCAGATGTTTCCAGGCATTGGCGGTCAGCACCCGTCCACGCGGCGTGCGCTGGATGAAGCCCTGCTGGATCATGTAAGGCTCGATAATATCCTCGATGGCGTCGCGGGGCTCCGAAAGGCCTGCGGCAATGGTTTCGATGCCAACCGGCCCGCCGCCGAAATTGACCGCAATCATCGAAAGATAGCGATTGTCGAGCTGGTCGAGGCCCATATTGTCCACATGCAGCCGTGTCAGCGCCTCATCGGCGATTTCCTTCGTCACGGCTTCGGCGCGGGCCACTTCGGCAAAATCGCGCACGCGGCGCAACAGCCGTCCGGCGATGCGCGGCGTACCACGGGCGCGCCGGGCCACTTCACGCGCGCCCTCATCGGTCATTGGCAGGCCGAGAAGGCGAGCGCCGCGCCGCACGATCAGCTCCAGCTCATCGACGGTGTAGAAATTGAGCCTGACCGGAATGCCGAAACGGTCGCGCAGCGGCGTGGTCAAAAGACCAAGGCGCGTGGTGGCGGCAACCAGCGTGAATTTGGACAGATCGATCTTCACCGAGCGTGCCGCCGGACCTTCGCCGATGATGAGGTCGAGCTGGAAATCCTCCATGGCCGGATAGAGAATTTCCTCCACCGCCGGATTGAGCCTATGGATTTCATCGATGAACAGCACGTCGCGCTCTTCGAGATTGGTGAGAAGGGCTGCAAGATCGCCCGCCTTGGCGATGACGGGGCCGGAGGTGGAGCGGAAATTGACGCCCAGTTCCTTGGCCATGATTTGCGCCAGCGTCGTCTTGCCCAGTCCCGGCGGGCCGACGAACAGCACGTGATCCAGCGCCTCGCCCCGGTTTTTCGCCGCTTCGATGAAGATCTTCAGATTGGCGCGGGCCTCTGCCTGGCCGGTAAAATCCTCAAGCGTTTGCGGGCGCAGCGCCGCATCGAGATCCTCGCCGCGCTTTTCGGGGGTGAGAACGGGGTTGTGGTTCATCATGCCAAACTTTCCTGTGCGGGTGCAGCAGCCAGAGCCTACTGCATAATTCCTTAAATCGGAATCGGTTTAAGGTGAAAATTATGCAGCAGATTTAAAGTGTTACAGCGTCCTTTGTGCGTTTGATAAAACGCACGGCGCTGTAAAGACACTGGCGCCCGGACGGCGCCTGCGGCCCGGCGCCGAAACCCTTATCGCAGTCTTTCATTTTCCGGCGCGGTGTTTCAAACGCTCTTTCGGGCCAAAATCCGGTCGCAAGCCGAGGATAGCGGGCCGGTTCAGCGCGACAATTCCTTCAGGCCCAGACGGATCAGCCTTGCGCTATCGGCATCCTCGCCTGCATTTTTCAGCGCAGCCGCCACCGCATTGGCGGCCTGCTCGCGAGAATAGCCGAGATTGGTGAGCGCCGAAACCGCATCGGCCACCGGGGCTGAGGCAAGACCTTCGCCGATGTCCTGCTTGAGGCCAATACCGGCGGCGGCTTCTCCGGCAAAGGCGGGAGCCTTGTTTTTGAGTTCGGTGACGATGCGCAGCGCCACTTTCGGGCCAACGCCCGGCGCGCGCGAAATCGCCGCCTTGTCCTGCAAGGCTATGGCATTGGCCAGATCCGATGGCGCAAGCGTGGATAAAAGCGCCAGCGCCACCTTGGCGCCCACGCCCTGCACACTTTGCAGCAGCAGGAACCATTCCCGTTCCAGCCTGCTCATGAAGCCGAACAGCTTGAGCTGGTCTTCCCGCACATAGGTTTCGATGAACAACACCACCGCTTCCCCCGCAGTGCCGATGCGCGAAAGCGTGCGCGAGGCGCAGAACACCTCGTAGCAGACGCCATGCACATCGACCAGAACGTGGTCTTCGCCGATCTCGTCTATGGTACCCTTGAGCTTGCCGATCATAGTCTCAACCCGCCATGATTTTTCTGAGCCGCTCGCCGCCGCGATTATGCGCGTGACAAATGGCGATTGCCAGCGCATCTGCGGCGTCGTTGCCCTTGAATTCGGCCTTTGGCATCAGGATTTTCAGCATCATGTGAATCTGCTGCTTTTCCCCGTGACCAACGCCGATCACCGATTTCTTCACCGCATTCGGCGCATATTCCGCCACCGGCAGCCCGGCGCGCGCCGGGGCCAGCATGGCAACGCCGCGGGCCTGTCCAAGCTTCAGCGTGGCCACGGCATCCTTGTTGACGAAGGTCTGCTCGACCGCTGCCTCGTCGGGCTGGTAATCATGGATCACCGCCGCCAGCCCGTCATGCAACTGGCAAAGCCTGGAGGCAAGATCCATCTCGCCATCCGAGGTGACAGTGCCGGAACCGATGAACCGCAGGCTGTTGCCCAGAGTTTCGATCACGCCCCAACCGGTACGGCGCAGGCCCGGATCGATGCCAATGATTCGAATCGTCTGTGTCATGCCCAATCCTTACCGTCTCATTCCCCTGAACTGCCAGCAAAATGTGAACAAAACAAAAACATTTCCCCTGTTTTCCTGAAAGACTTTTGGCAATCGCGGCCGGGCTTCTTAAATAGAGGCCATATTTGCTGCAAAGAAAGTTATACCCATGGCCTCCATTCCCTTTTCCGTTCTCGACCTTTCGCCGGTGGGCGAGGGACAATCCGTGGCCGATGCGCTGGAAAATTCCCGCCGCATGGCCATGGCGGCCGAGGCGCATGGCTATCGCCGTTTCTGGCTTGCGGAGCATCACGGAATGCCGGGCGTTGCCAGTGCCGCGACCTCCATCGTCATTGCGCATGTGGGCGCGGCGACCAGAACAATCCGCATCGGCTCCGGCGGCATCATGCTGCCCAATCACGCGCCGATGGTGATTGCCGAGCAGTTTGGAACGCTGGCGGCGCTGTTTCCAGGCCGTGTCGATCTGGGCCTTGGGCGCGCGCCGGGAACGGATATGCGCACGGCCCGCGCCCTGCGGCGCAATCTGGAGGCGGGCGCAGAAAGCTTTCCGCAGGATATTCAGGAATTGCAGTATTTTCTCGGCCCTGAGCAGCAGGAGGGCGCGATCATGGCCGTGCCCGGTGCGGGAAGCGACGTTGCCGTCTGGCTGCTTGGCTCCAGCCTCTACAGCGCGCATCTGGCAGCAGCCCTTGGTCTGCCTTATGCCTTCGCCTCGCATTTTGCGCCCGATCAACTTATCGAGGCGATCTCAATTTATCGCGATCGCTTCCAGCCTTCCGCGGCTTTGGACCGGCCCTATATGGCCGCGGGGATCATGGCGGCTGTGGCCGACAGCGACGACGAGGCGCGGATGCTGTTTACCTCCGCCCAGCAGCAATTCGTCAATCTCCGGCGCAATGTGCGGGCGCCTTTTCCACGGCCCGTGGCAAGCATGGAGGGATTGTGGAGCCAGATGGAACAATTCGGCGTGGAACACAGCCTGCGCTATGCCATCGTGGGCTCGCCTGCCACGGCGCGGGCACGGCTTGGCGCCTTTCTCGCCGAAACCGGAGTGGATGAGGTCATCGTCTCCATGCCGATCCATGACATCGGCGCCAGGATCAAGTCGCTTGCGCTGTTTTCCAGCCTTGGAGAAGGGTTGATGAATGTGGCGTGATGGCGGTGTTTGCGCCGGTAGCTTGGTTAATGCTCAAGCTTAATGGGGTCTTAACCTTTAGACTTCATTATCCCTGCCGAAGATGGGCATCGATGCACGCCCGAAGGTGGGAGCCATTCCATGATGAAGTTGATTGCGGGTGTGATGCTGGGGCTGACGATGGCGGGAGCTGCTGGCGCGGCCGATCTCTACCAGCCGGAACCCCAGCCGGTGGATGCGCCGGAAGTGCGTGTGGCCGATACGGTTTCAGGCTGGTATCTTCGCGGAGATGCGGCCTATTCCTTCAACAAGCTCCGGGGGGCGCATTTCTTCCAGGGGTCCAATTCCAATGACGTGGATTTCACCACGGCCAGCATCAAGGACAGCTATAGTCTGGGTGGCGGCGTGGGCTATCAGGTCAACAGCCATTTGCGCACGGATCTGACCTTCGATTATCTGGGCAAGGCGGATTTCCACGGCTCGACCAAGGGCTCCTGCGGCGTTTCCACGGCCTGTACCTCCTCGGATATTTCCTCGCTTCAGGCCTATACGCTGATGGCGAATGCCTATGTGGATCTTGGCACCTATGCCTCGTTCACGCCTTACGTGGGCGGCGGCGTGGGCGGTTCCTACGTCAAGTGGAACAAGCTCAAGAACACCTCCTGCGCCGATGACGGCAGCGGCTGCGACGGCACCGTGACGCATGACGGCAAGGGAAGCTGGCGCCTTGCCTATCAGCTCATGGTGGGCGCCTCCGTGGATGTCACCTGCAACCTCAAGGGCGATTTCGGCTATCGTTTCCGCCATACACTGTCCGGCGACATGTTCGGCTATAAGGACAATGGCGGCCCCGGCAGCGACAAGGGTTTCTACAGCCACCAGCTCTATGCCGGTGCGCGCTACCAGTTTGGCGGCTGCGAGCAGCCCGTGGCCTACGAACCGCCGCCGCAGCCTATCGTTTACAAGTAAGTCTGCGCATCCTCTTACTGCATAATTCCTTAAATCGGAATCGATTTAAGGTGAAAATTATGCAGCAGATTTATAGTGTTACAGCGCCGTGCGTTTGATAAAACGCACGGCGCTGTAATCGGCGTTTTTCGTCTCGGGCCCCGGAATTTTCCGGGGTCTTTTGCGTTCGCGCCCCGGCTTTTTCGGTCGGTCTTGCGCTTTTTGTCGCAGTCAGGCCGGGAAAAGGCGCTTGACGAAAAGCGGCAAGTTCTATAGCAACACCGGCGGGACACCTCTCCCCAACGAGAGGCTAATTACCTGGAAGGGTACTCATATGGCTGAGATTCTCGCCCCCGCCGTTCGTCCGGCAAACACTCATTTTTCGTCTGGCCCCTGCTCGAAGCGTCCCGGTTGGTCGCTCGAAGCGCTTTCCGATGCCCCGCTCGGTCGTTCGCACCGCGCCAAGGTTGGCAAGGAAAAGCTGAAACTGGCCATCGACCTGACCCGTGAAATCCTCAATGTTCCCGCCGATTACCGCGTTGGCATCGTTCCCGCCTCCGATACGGGCGCGGTGGAAATGGCCCTGTGGTCGCTGCTCGGTGAGCGTGGCGTGGACATGTTGTCCTGGGAAAGCTTCGGCGCTGGCTGGGTGACGGATGTTGTCAAGCAGCTCAAGCTCAAGGATGTGCGCAAGTTCGAAGCCGATTACGGCGACCTGCCCAACCTTGCCGAAGTGGACTTCGACCGCGATGTCGTCTTCACCTGGAATGGTACGACCTCCGGCGTGCGCGTTCCCAATGCCGATTTCATTCCCGCCGACCGCAAGGGTCTGACCATTTGCGATGCGACCTCCGCCGCCTTCGCGCAGGACATGGACTTCACCAAGCTCGATGTCGTCACCTTCTCCTGGCAGAAGGTTCTCGGCGGCGAGGGTGGTCATGGCGTGCTGATCCTCAGCCCGCGTGCCGTTGCCCGGCTGGAAAGCTATGCGCCCGCTTGGCCGCTGCCGAAGATTTTCCGCATGACCAAGGGCGGCAAGCTGATCGAGGGCATTTTCACCGGCGAAACCATCAATACGCCCTCCATGCTCTGCGTCGAGGATTATATCGATGCGTTGAAGTGGGCCAAGGATATTGGCGGTCTCAAGGCGCTGATTGGTCGCGCCAATGCCAATGCGCAGGTGATTTTCGATTTCGTGGCCGCCAATGACTGGATCGCCAATCTGGCCAAGGTTGAAGAAACCCGCTCCAACACCTCCGTCTGCCTGACCATCTCCGACAAGGACGTGCTGGCGCTGCCCGCCGATGCGCAGGCCGCTTTTGCCAAGGGCATGGTTTCGCTCTTGGAAAAGCAGGGCGTTGCCCATGACATCGGCGCTTATCGCGATGCGCCTGCCGGTCTTCGCATCTGGGCTGGCGCCACGATTGAAAAGGCCGATATGGAAGCGCTGATGCCCTGGCTGGCCTGGGCCTTCCAGACGCAGAAGGCAGCCCTTGCCAAGGCTGCGGCCTGATTGTTTTCCGGTCCCGCGCTGAAGCGGGACCTTTCTTCTCAGTGTTGATCGTTACAAACGAACTCTATCGGAGGCCTCGTCATGGCACCTCGCGTTCTCGTATCCGATGAATTGTCGGAAACCGCCGTCCAGATTTTCCGCGATCGCGGCGTTGAAGTGGATTTCCAGCCGAAACTCGGCAAGGACAAGGACAAGCTGGCTGAAATCATCGGCAATTACGATGGTCTGGCCATCCGTTCGGCCACCAAGGCCACGGAAAAGCTGATTGCCGCCGCCACCAATCTCAAGGTTATCGGCCGCGCCGGTATCGGCGTGGACAATGTCGATATTCCGGCCGCCTCCAAGCGCGGCATCATCGTGATGAACACGCCCTTCGGCAACTCCATCACCACTGCTGAACACGCTATCGCGCTGATGTTTGCCGTGGCCCGCCAGCTTCCCGCCGCCGACACCTCCACCCAGGCGGGCAAGTGGGAAAAGTCCAAGTTCATGGGCGTTGAAATCACCGGCAAGACGCTGGGCGTGATCGGTGCCGGCAATATCGGCTCCATCGTCTGCTCGCGCGCCATTGGCCTGAAAATGCATGTCATCGCCTATGACCCCTTCCTGTCGGCCGAACGCGCCCAGGAAATGGGCGTGACCAAGGTGGAACTGGACGAGCTGCTGGCCCAGGCCGATTTCATCACCCTGCATGTGCCGATGACCGACAAGACGCGCGGCATCATCAACGCGCAAGCCCTTGCCAAGACCAAGCCGGGCGTTCGCATCATCAACTGCGCCCGTGGCGGCCTTGTGGATGAGGCAGCTCTTGCCGATGCCATCAAGTCCGGCCATGTCGCAGGCGCCGGTTTCGACGTGTTCGAAGTCGAGCCCGCCACCGAAAGCCCGCTGTTTGGCCTGCCCAACGTGGTTTGCACGCCGCATCTTGGCGCCTCCACCACGGAAGCCCAGGAAAATGTCGCCCTTCAGGTGGCCGAGCAGATGTCGGACTATCTGATGAAGGGTGCCGTCTCCAACGCCATCAACATGCCGTCGATCACGGCGGAAGAAGCGCCGATCCTCAAGCCCTTCATCAAGCTTGCCGATGTGCTGGGCGCCTTTGTGGGTCAGGTGAACGACAGCCCGATCAAGGAAATCGAAATCCTTTACGACGGTGACACCGCCAGGATGAACACCCGCGCGCTGACCTCTGCGCTGCTGGCTGGCCTGATCCGTCCGCAGGTTGCCGATGTCAACATGGTGTCCGCGCCGATCATGGTGAAGGAAAAGGGCATCGTGCTTTCGGAAGTCAAGCGCGACAAGACCGGCGTTTACGACGGCTTCATCAAGCTGACGGTGAAGACCGACAAGCAGGTGCGCTCCGTTGCCGGAACGGTCTTCTCGGATGGCAAGCCGCGCTTCATCCAGATCAAGGGCATCAACATGGATGCCGATGTCGGCAGCCACATGATCTACATCACCAACACCGACGTTCCGGGCATGATCGGCTTCATGGGGACGACGCTGGGTGACGCCAAGGTCAACATCGCCAACTTCCAGCTCGGTCGCGAAAAGGAAGGCGGCGACGCCATCGCGCTTCTTTATGTCGATGGTCCGGTAGAGCAGGCCGTTCTCGACAAGCTCACCGCCAATGCCGCCATCAAGCAGGCCAAGCTCCTGACGTTTGCGGTGGAGTAAGCCTGCCTGCGCTCTGCTGATGCAGCCCGCCCGTCCTTTCGGACAGGCGGGCTTTTTGCATTTGGCAAACTGTCGCAGGGCGGGATGTCGCATTGAACCTTTTTATTTCCGTTCTAGTTTGCCTTTGATCAAGAGATGCGTCACTCTTTCGTCAGGGAAGAGGCGTTGCCCGTCAGGTCATCCTGTGGGCGCTGCACATATTTGGAAAGGGCAGGAGCATGTTCGACACGCTCGACGCGGTGTTGCTGGCGCGGATCCAGTTTGCCTTCACGGTTTCCTTCCACATCATCTTTCCGGCCTTTTCCATCGGGCTTGCGAGCTATCTTGCCGTTTTGAACGGGCTCTATCTCTGGAAGAAGGATGACGTCTATCTGGAGTTGTTCAATTTCTGGAAGACGATTTTCGCGGTTGCCTTCGGCATGGGCGTGGTGTCGGGCATCGTCATGTCCTACCAGTTCGGCACCAATTGGTCGGTGTTTTCCGATAAGGCAGGCCCGGTTATCGGCCCCCTGATGGGCTATGAGGTGCTGACGGCCTTCTTTCTCGAAGCAGGCTTTCTGGGGGTCATGCTGTTCGGGCTGAAGCGGGTCGGGCCGGGCCTGCATTTTTTCGCCACCTGCATGGTGGCCTTCGGAACGTTGATTTCGGCAACATGGATTCTGGCGGTGAATTCATGGATGCAGACACCGGCAGGCTTCGGTTTCAACGACAAGGGCCAGTTCATCCCGCTCGACTGGTGGCAGATCATCTTCAATCCGTCCTTCCCCTATCGGTTGGTGCATATGGTGCTGGCGGCCTATCTCACCACGGCGCTGGTGGTGGGCGCCTGCGGCGGCTGGCACCTGTTGCGGGGAACGGCGCCGCGCCGGGCGGGAAGAATGTTTTCCATGGCCATGGGCATGGTTGCGGTGGTGGCGCCCATCCAGATTTTTGCCGGTGACATGCACGGCCTCAATACGCTGGAACACCAGCCTGCAAAGGTCATGGGCATGGAAGGGCATTTCCAGAGCCATGCGGAAGGTGCACCGCTCATTCTGTTTGGCATTCCCAATCAGGCCGAACAGCGCATGGATTATGCAATCCAGATTCCCAAGCTTTCCAGCCTCATCCTCAAGCATGACCTCAATGCGCCGCTGGCAGGGCTCGATACCATTCCACGCGAATTGCAGCCGCCGGTTGGCGTGATCTTCTGGTCGTTCCGGGTCATGGTGGGGCTTGGCTTTGCCATGCTGGGCCTTGGATTGTGGAGCCTGTGGTGTCGCTATCGCGGGACGCTGAAGGCCGCCCCCTGGCTGCACCGCGCGGCGGTGGCCATGGGGCCGACGGGCTTTGTGGCGGTGCTGGCCGGATGGATCACCACGGAAGTGGGGCGCCAGCCCTTCACGGTTTATGGGCATTTGCTGACCGCGCAGTCGCATTCGCCGCTGGCCGCACCTGCCGTGGCGACGTCGCTGGTGCTGTTCATTCTGGTCTATTTCTTCGTGTTCGGCGCTGGCACCTTCTACATCCTGAGGCTCATGGCGCGGCTGCCGCGCGATCCCACGCCGGAACTGGGCGAGGCACCCCTTCGTACGGCAGGCATTGCACCCGGCCCGGTCACGCAGGCACATCATGGAGGTTCCCATGCCCATTGATTATCCCTTCATCTGGGCCGCAATCATCGCCTTTGCCGTACTGGCCTATGTGGTGCTCGACGGTTTCGATCTCGGCATCGGCATTCTCTTCCCCTTCTTCAAGGACGAGCATGAGCGTGACCTGATGGTGAATTCCGTCGCACCCGTCTGGGATGGCAATGAAACCTGGCTGGTTCTGGGCGGTGGCGGCTTGCTGGCGGTGTTTCCCCTGGCCTATGCCACGATCCTGCCAGCGCTTTACATGCCCATCATCCTCATGCTGCTCGGGCTGATTTTCCGGGGGGTCGCCTTCGAATACCGCTGGCGCACAAAACGCTGGAAGCGGGTGTGGGATGTCGGCTTTGCCGGTGGTTCCGCCCTGGCGGGTTTGTGCCAGGGCATTGCACTGGGGGCGTTGGTACAGGGCATTCCCGTCGAAAACCGCGCCTATTCCGGCGGATGGTGGGATTGGCTGACGCCGTTTTCACTGGCAACCGGCGTGGCTCTCGTGTGTGGCTACGGCCTGCTTGGGGCAACCTGGCTTGTTTTCCGCACTCTCGGTCCCATTCAGGAGCGCGCGCGGCGCTATGCGCTGCCGCTGGCGATTGCCACCGTCGCTTCCATGGCGGTTTTCAGCCTTTGGACGCCATGGCTCAAACCGCAATATCTGGATCGGTGGTTCGGCTATCCTACGGCGCTTTTCACCGTTCTGGTGCCGCTTATGGTGCTGGCCTGCCTCTACGGCGTGTTTCGCGGGCTGCAAGGTTCGCGTGACTGGCTGCCCTTCGTTGCGTCGCTGGCACTCTTCGTTCTGGGCTATGTCGGGATCGGCATCAGCTTCTATCCCTATATCGTGCCGACGGCCCTGACGATCTGGGAGGCGGCGGCGCCCGATGCCAGCCTGAAATTCCTGCTGGTAGGGGCCGTCGTGCTCGTGCCGATCATTCTTGTCTATACCGCTTATGCCTATTGGGTCTTTCGCGGGAAAATCGATCCGGAGGAGGGCTATCATTGAGCGAGCAACAGGCAGATCGGACTGGAACGGAACGAAAAGGCCTGGGCGTCAGGCTTGGCTGGTTCGTGCTGTTCTGGCTTGCGGGGGTTGGCGTGGTGGGCATGGTGGCGCTGTCGATCAAACTCTCGTTAGGAGCCTGAGAATTTCGGCCTGAAATGCCCTAGCGCCCTTCAAATGGCCGGTCGCTCTCCCCATATGCCGCCTATTCAGGGGCATTCGGAGGAAGAACGACATCATGTCACGTATGACGAAACTATTGAGTATTGCAGCGCTGGGCATGGCCGTGAGCCTTGCCGCCGTCGATTACGCCGAGGCGCGTCGCGCAGGCAGCTCCGGTAGTTTTGGCAGCCGCGGCACGCGCACCTATTCCGCGCCGCCTGTCACCTCCACCGCACCGACGACGGCTGCCCCCATCCAGCGCAGCATGACGCCCAACACGCCGCAATCGGGTTATAGCCAGCCCTATGGCCAGCCGCAACGCGGCGGCTTGTTCGGCGGTTTTGGCGGCTCGCTGATGGGCGGTCTGCTGATGGGCGGTCTGTTCGGCATGTTGCTCGGCAGCGGTTTTGGCGGCGGGGCAGGCATGTTGGGCTTTCTCTTCCAGATGTTGCTGATTGGCGGCGCGATCATGCTGGCCATGCGTTTCTTCGGCCGCAAGCACGAAGCCTCCGCCTATTCCGGGCCGTCGGCCCGCATGGGGGCTGCTCCCCCGCAGCCGGGCGCGGGCTTTGGCTTTCCGGGCATGGGGTCCATGGCGGGGGCAAGCCGCGCCAAGGCGGGCAGCGATGGCGTGGGCATCAAGCCCGCCGATCTCGACACCTTCGAGGAGCTGTTGAAGGAAATGCAGCGCGCCTATGGTGCCGAGGATTATTCGGCGCTTCGCCGCATCACCACACCGGAGGCCATGTCCTATCTGGCGGAGGAACTGGGCGATCACGCCACGCGCGGCCTTCGCAATGAGGTTAAGGACGTGCGCCTGCTGCAAGGCGACCTTGCCGAAGCCTGGCGCGAAGGCAATGTGGACTATGCCACCGTCGCCATGCGCTACGAGGCGGTGGATGTGATGCGCAATCGAACCACGGGCGCGCTGGTGGAGGGTGAAAGCGAGCATCCGCAGGAGAGTGTCGAAGTCTGGACTTTCGTCCGCCGTCCGGGTGCTGGCTGGGTCATCTCGGCAATCCAGTCGGCCTGATCGCGGCAATGTCGGTTTTACAGCGCCGTGCGTTTTATCAAACGCCACAGTACGCGACGCTGAGGCATGTGGCGTGGCCTACCCCCCTCTGCCTTGCCAGGCATCTCCCCCTCAAGG
>NZ_JHXQ01000009.1 GCF_000621665.1 Allorhizobium undicola ORS 992 = ATCC 700741 | reverse complement strand
GCAGCGAACATACGCCACCAGACGCCCTTTTTGCTCCAGCGGCTGAAGCGCCGGAAGACGCTATTCCACTCGCCGAAGACCTCTGGCAAGTCACGCCAGGGCGAGCCCGTGCGCACGATCCAAAGCACGGCTTCCACGAACATCCGGTTGTCGCGGCCCGACGACCCCCGTGTCCGTTCGTCACCAATGATGTGCGTCGATATCCGCGCCCACTGCTCGTCCCGAAGGATCAACCGGTCCAATACGCCCATGACTGCCTCCAAAAGACAGTCTTGAATCTGATTTGCTCAGCCTTGGGAATCCCAAGAGTCCACAAGACCTAGCGTGTGCGCGCGGCCTTTTTCGGGGCTGGCAACAAACCTTCACGCTGCAACTTCTTTCGGGCAAGCTTGCGGTGGCGGCGCACGGCCTCGGCCTGCTCGCGAACGCGCTTCTCCGAAGGCTTTTCATAAGCGCTTCTGGCCCGCATTTCGCGGAAAAGGCCTTCACGCTGCATTTTCTTCTTTAGAACACGAAGGGCCTGTTCGACATTATTGTCCCTGACGATAACCTGCAAAATAACTCCTGACGCGGCTTTGCCGCTTCGTTACGGTTGAATGAGCAGCGCTTTGCTGCGCTCGCCGGCACGACGAATGACAGAATTTCAAGCGTTAAATTCGACGTCGCTTGCAGCCGTCACGCTATCCGATCACCGGAAGGAGACGGACGGCAAACCCGGAGCCGAGCCTCTTTTTGGCAATTCACGAACCCGAAAATAGTTCCCCGATCCGAAAATGCTGTTGCTGCTCTACAGCGCCGGGCGTTTTATCAAACCCACAAAGGACGCCTTAAAGCCTGTACCGCAAACCGGGTTTCGACGGCAGGTTTACGTCCTCAATGCCATTGGCCTGCCATGCAAGCCCATAGAAAAACAAAAGGCCGGGCGCAAACCCGACCTCTCACCGTCACTCAGTTGGCTGCCAGTACATCCGTGGTCAGCCGAACCGGGTGTCAAATTCAAGCCGCCTGAAGATTGTCGGCGGAGCTTTTGCCGGACCGGCGGTCCTGCACGATGTCGAAGCTGATCTTCTGACCATCCGACAGCGAGCGAAGGCCTGCGCGCTCTACAGCAGAAATATGCACGAACACGTCCGCGCCGCCGTTATCCGGCTGAATGAAACCAAAACCCTTGGTGGCGTTGAACCACTTGACTGTACCCGTATTCATAACGATTTCCTTTCGTAGCAATCGTTGTGTGTCCTGCGATACCTTGCAGGAATAGATCGATTATTTGAGAGGAAATCCGATGGGAGCAGAAGCTCTGGACTGACGTCACAAGCAATGGTCGATGAGGTCAATATAAGCGCAATTTGAAATTTTGCAATGGCGCGCCTCAATTTTGTTTTAAAAAGCCTTCGGCGCGTGCCCTCTTCCCTTACCCCGCATCTTCGGGCCGGTCCTTTGGGTCGAACTGGGTGATGGTGATCCATCTCGCCGTCAGGGCCGGTTTCTTTTCGTCCTCGATCTCCACGGAGACGTCGAAGGTCGTTGTGACCATTGCGCCGCCGCGAAAACGGGCATCGGCCAGCAAAAAATGCCCGCGCACCCGCTTGCCACAACGCACCGGCGACATGAACCTGACGCTGTCGAAACCATAATTCATGCCCATCGTGCTTTCGCGGATGGCGGGCACGGCATCGAAATTCATGGTGGAAAGCAGCGAAAGCGTTAGAAATCCGTGCGCAATGGTGCCGCCATAGGGCGTTTCCCGTGCTGCCCGCTCAGGATCGGTGTGGATGAACTGATGATCGTCCGTGGCGGTTGCAAAGGTGTCTATCATCGACTGATCGACGGTGATCCAGCGAGAGACGCCCACTTCCTGACCAATCAGACCCATGATTTCGGCAAGACGGATTTCGCGCGGCATGAAACTCCCGACATGTCATGAAAGGGCGTCGCAGAATGCGAGCCCGGTTGAGTGACCATGCCGGCTTACTCCCCGATTTGCGTAATCAGGCACTGCGTGCCCGTCAGCGAAACAGGAAAATACCGGCAATCGACAGAATGACGAAGGTGAGAATCCCACCCAGAAATCCACCGGCCGTAAAGAAGCCCGCCGCCATGGCGATGACCAGGGCAGACAACAGCACGGAGCCGTATTTGGAAAATGCTATAAAATTCTCATAGGTCTTTTCATGGGCGGCATAATCCATTCTTGCTCCCGTTTCGACCGGACCGTGATGCTCCTCACTCATGCTCGTCTCCCTCAAGCAATCACCCATAACTGTCCTGATAATGACGTCAGGATTGCAATAGTCAACTGCCTGCGGCTCGGCTCCCTCATACGGAACAAAAGACAGGCGGCCGCCACGCTCAGCGAAAAACCGCAGGTCAGATCATAATTTCCCGCCGCGCTGCTGGATCATCATGAAGGTGTCGTAAGTGTATTCCGAAAGCTGCATCCACAGATAGGCCTCCTTGCGGAACGCCATCTGATCCTCGTAAATCTTCTTGAAATCGGCATTGGAAGCGCAAATGCCCGTAAACACATCGGTCGCCGCCTTGAAGCAGGCATCGAGAATATCCTGGCTGAAGGGCTTCAGCACCGTTCCTTCCGAAACGATCTGCTTGATCGCCACCGGGTTTTTCAGGTCGTATTTTGCCATCATATTGGTATTGGCAAAGGCGCAGGCGTCCTGAAGAACCGCCTGATAGGCCTTGGGCAGCTCGTTCCATCTGGCGAGATTGACGAAGGCGTGGATGGACGCTCCCCCCTCCCAGAAGGCCGGATAATAATAATATTTCGCCACCTTGTAGAAGCCAAGCTTGTGATCGTCATAAGGGCCGATCCATTCGGCCGCGTCGATCTTGCCCTGTTCCAGCGCCGGGTAGATGTCGCCGCCCGCAATCTGCTGCGGCAGGGCGCCCAGTTTTTCCAGGACCTTGCCCGCCAGACCCGCAATGCGCATTTTCACGCCCTTGAGGTCATCTACCGTATTGATTTCCTTGCGGAACCAGCCGCCCATCTGCGCGCCGGTATTGCCCGCGATCATGCCGTAGAGATTATGCCTGGCATAAAACGCATTGAGAAGCGTGTTGCCGTCGCCCTGATAGAACCAGGCATTGGTCAGCCGCGCATTGAGGCCGAAAGGAATGGCCGTACCTATGGCAAACGTCGGATCCTTTGCTGCATAATAGTAGGAGCAGGTATGGCACATTTCCACCGTGCCCGCGCCCACCGCATCGGCGGCCTCAAGGCCGGGCACGATTTCACCAGCGGCGAAGGGCTGAATGACGAAGTTTCCATCGGTGGCGGCGGCAACGCGGCTGGCAATATCTTCCGCGCCGCCGAAAATGGTGTCCAGCGCTTTCGGAAAGGAAGACGTCATGCGCCATGTGATCTTCGGTGCCTGCTGTGCAAGCGCCGGTGCCGCCAGCGCCGTAGCGGCCGTGGCGCCCAGACCTGCACTTGCCGCTTTCCTGAAAAATTGGCGACGATCCATCCAAGCCTCCCTTTTGAAGCGGTCTGCGTGGCAGGGCCGCTGCCATTCTGTCGAAAATCCCGTCGCATTCCAGCTTCCTGCGAGACCTGCCTGCGGGCGCAACGTGGTCAGCAAACCATGTTGCACCAGCGCTTTCAAGCAGAACCGGCAACAGACAGAGCAAGGAAGGCAAGCCTGCCCGTCTTTTCCTGCTTCCTCCGGCAAGAGTGATGCTTGCCGGTTGACTTGGCCACGCAATGGCGCAAGAAAATAGCAAATTCAACCCTTTGCCGGAGCCTGTCATGCCGCTGCCCATCATTGCCATTCCTGCCGATACGCGCATTGCGGAGGGCACTGTCTGGCACGCCGTGAAGGGGCAATATATCGACGCGGCGCTGAAAGTCGCCCGCGCCATGCCGCTTCTGGTGCCGGCCCTCGGCGCCGAGGCCGACGTGGATGCGGTGCTGGAGCGCGTGGACGGCGTCTTGATCTCGGGATCGGTATCCAATGTGTATCCCGAACTTTACGGCCGCCCGGCTGGTGAAAAGGACGGTCCTTTCGATCCGGGCCGCGACGGTGTGTCCCTGCCGCTCATTCGCCGCGCCATCGAAAGAGGCATTCCGCTTCTGGCCATTTGCCGCGGCATTCAGGAACTGAATGTGGCGCTGGGCGGCACGCTGGCATCCGAAATCCAGGAACAGCCGGGCATGTGGGACCACCGGATGCCCGAAACCACCGACTGGGACGAAGCCTTCGCAATCCGCCAGACCGTCAACATCAGGGAGGGTTCCTGCATGGCCCGTTTTCTGGGCAGCGCGGGCACCATTCAGGTCAATTCGCTGCACAGGCAGGCTATTTCCGACATTGCCCCGCGCTTGCAGGTAGAGGCATTGGCCGATGACGGCACCATCGAGGCCGTTTCGGTCATTGACGCGAAGGGCTTTGCCATCGGCGTGCAGTGGCATCCGGAATATTGGGCCGAGACGGATGCACCGTCCCGCGCCCTGTTCGAAGCCTATGGAAAAGCGCTCCGCGATTACGCAGCCGCCAGACGCTGACGGTTTGAGGCGTTCACGCCTTGACCGGCGTTTCCGGCACGGGCGTCAACACCTTGCGATGGTCCAGCCAGTTCAGGATATTATCCACCACCAGATCGGCCATGGCATTGCGCGTATCCACCGAAGCCGAGGCGACATGCGGCAACAGGGATACGTTCGGCATATCCAGAAGGGCCGGCGGAACCTTGGGTTCGTTGTAGAAAACATCGAGCCCCGCGCCGGCAATGGTGCCGTCCTTCAGCGCGGCGATCAGGTCATCCTCGTCCACACTCCAGCCACGGCCCACGCTGATGAAAATGCCGCGCGCGCCCAATGCCTTCAGAACCGGCGCATTGATGGCCTTATGCGTTTGCGCCGTTTTCGGCACGATCGAGATCAGCGTATCGACCTGTTCTGCCAGTTCCAGCAGGCTGGCGGCGTAACCATAGGTCACGTCCTGACGTGGCGTGCGGGTATGATAGCTGATCTTGACCTTGAACGGCTCGAGGCGGCTGGCGATTTCGCGGCCAATCCGGCCAAGTCCATAAAGGCCGACATGGCGGCCCCTGAGCGACAAGGGCGAATTGGCAAAGGGGCCTTCATTTTCCCAGCGGCCAGCCCGCAGCCAGCTTTCGGCCTGATAGAATTGCCGCGCCGTATTCAGCAGCAAGGCAATCGTGGTATCGGCAACCTCGTCATCCAGCACATCCGGCGTGTTGGTGACGATGATGCCGCGCGCGGCAGCCGCCTTCACATCGACACCATCGTAACCAACGCCGAAATTGGCAATCAGCTCCAGCGCCGGCAATTGACCGATCAATTCACCGGACTTGGCGCTGGCATAGGCAAAGGCCATTGTGCGGATGCGACCGCGGGTGGCTGCGTCCAGCGCAGCGACATCTTCCGCCGGGATTTGCAAAACCTCGTGAACGGCCTTGAGGCGCTCGACGACACGCGGGTGGATCTTGCCGGGCACGAGAACCAGCGGTTTTTCCAGCGTCATGAAATTTCCTTTGAAAACAGTCAATCGCGCTTTCTGATCGGGCCGGTCGATTGGCGAATGCGCATTTCAGGTTTGATCAGATGGATGCCATCCGGCTCGTGGCTGCCGGACAGTCTATCCAGAAGTGCGCGCGCCGCAAGTCTTCCAACCTCGGCTTGTCCGTTCCACACCGTCGTCAGGGAGGGCGTAGCAATGGAGGCCTCTTCCAGATCGTCGTAACCGGTAACGGAGATGTCGCGCCCCGGCACGAGACCTGCGCGGGAAATGCCGTTCATCAGGCCGATAGCCACCAGATCGTTCCAGCACACGGCAGCCGTTGGCTTTTGCGGCAGCGACAGAAAATTCACCGCAGCCTCGAAGCCGCCCTGCTTGGTGCGCGGGCCGGGAATACGCAATTCCGGATCGACGTCGATACCGGCCTTGCGAAGCGCATTCACATAACCCTGGTAACGATCGCGCCCTGTCGAAGTCTGGTCGGTACCGCCGATCATCGCGATACTGCGATGGCCAAGCCCGATCAGGTGGTTGGTGGCCAGCGAAATCCCGTAGCTGTCATCGCCGCGATAGGTCGGCAGCGCCAGCCCGTCCATGGAGCGGGCCACGAGAATGGCGGGCATCCCGTTGTCTTCGGCCAGCATGATGTCTTCCGGCGGCGAGCCGATGGCAGGCGACATGATCACGCCGTCTCCACCCAGTTGCAGCAGGGTTTCAAGGAAGCTGCGCTGCTTTTCCACCGAGTCGTAATGGTTGGAGAGAATGAAAGTCTGCCGGCTGCGATCGAGCTCGCTCTCGATGGCTTTCAGAATTTCGCCGTAAAACGGGTTCATGATGTCGTGAACGACAACCCCGATAATGCCGGAGCGCGAGGTGCGCAGACTTGCGGCGCGACGGTTGTAGATATACCCCAGAAGACGCGCCTGTTCCTTGATCTTCTCACGGGTATCGGCTGCCACCAGCGGGCTGTCACGCAAGGCGAGAGAAATGGTCGCGGTGGACAGGCCGAGACTTTCGGCAATGGTGGACAGTTTGATCTTCTGCGCCATATTCCCCCCTAGAAACGGCAGGCAGCGCATTCCTCGCCCCCGTTTTAAATTCCTCCCCGGAATTTAAAAGAGTTTAAAATGAATTTCGCGCCGTGGCAAGGCGAGGCTTACAAATCGTCCTTTTCTTCGTCTTGCGCGCCTGCGGTTGCTTGCAGGTTGACTTCCAGAACCTCCAGAAGCTTGAAAAGGCCTTTGATTTCCTTGCCGCTCAGCCCCCGCGTGGCCTGCCGCTCAAGCCCGGCATTGGCGGCTTCGATGGCCAGAAGCGTGGCCCGGCCCGCCTCGGTCAGGAATACTTTCGTCAATCGCGCATCCTCCTGGCTGGCGCGGCGCTCGACAAAGCCTTGCACCTCCATGCGGCCTATGGTGCGGGTCATGGTGGGCGCCTTGACGCCAAGCTTCTGCGCAAGCTGACCGGGGGTCAATCCATCCTCGGCCGAAAGCAGCATGATAACGCCCTCCTGCCCGGCATAGAGCCCGCATTCGGCAAGCAGCCTGCTTTGCACGGTGCGCAGGCTGCGGGCGGCCTGCACGAGCGTGCCCGCAAGAGACGAAGCAACAGGGGAAGAGCCCGATGCGAGCGCCTTCGCCTGCTTGAGCCTTTCGGCCTTTTTCTTTTTGTCTGACTTCGCCTTCTTGGACATATCGCCTCCGCTGCGCTACAGCGGATGAATAGCCAAAAAAACAGCCTGCGACCAGATGCCTGCACCACACCGAGATTTCGCCGAAAACCCCTTGAGCCTGCCCGCCGCCACGCGGCGGGACTGGATTGCCGTGCTGCCGCTTGGCGCCCATGAGCAGCATGGACCTCATCTGCCTTTCGAGACAGACAGCATCATTGCCGAAGGCGTGGTGAACCGGCTGAAGGCGAGCTTGCCTGAAGGTTTGCCCGTGACCTTTCTGCCGGTCGAGAAAACCGGCTATTCCATCGAACACATGGATGTTGCCGGCACCAGAACACTGAGCGCCGAAGCGGCCATTGCCCGCTGGCTGGACATGGCCCGTCAGCTCAAGGCGCTGGGCATTTCAAAGCTGGTGATGCTGAATGCCCATGGCGGCAATTCGCCCCTGATGACCATCGTGGCAACAGAGGCCCGCGTCCGCCTTTCCATGCTGGCCGTTGCCACGAGCTGGACCCGTTTCGGGGTGCCTGAGGGTGTGATTTCACCCGACGACAAGGCGATCGACATTCACGGCGGGTTGATCGAAACATCCGTGATGCTGGCCTTGCGCCCCGATCTGGTGCGCATGGACAAGGCGCGCGACTTTTCCTCCCGCCAACGGGATTTTGCCCGCGATTTCACGCACTTGCGGGCCTACGGTCCCCATGCCTTCGGCTGGATGATGCGCGATCTCAACAGGCAGGGCGTTGCCGGAAATGCCGCTGCCGCCTCCGCAGCACTCGGAGAAAAGCTATTGACCCACGCAACCGAGGGCCTTGCCGCCCTGCTCGAGGATGTGCATCGCTTCGATCTTCACATTTTCGAAATGCCCGACCCCTGAAAAAGCTTTGAAACAGGACGCGCGGCAGCCTATATGGGTAACAACATTACAGGCCGCCCATTCCGTCCGGCCTTCAACCATCGAGGTTCCCATGAGCGAAGCCGCCGTAAAACCCACCCCCGTCACCGTGCTTACCGGCTATCTCGGCGCTGGCAAGACCACGCTTCTCAATCGGATACTCTCGGAAAACCACGGCAGGAAATATGCCGTCATCGTCAATGAATTCGGCGAGATCGGCATCGACAACGACCTGATCGTCGAGTCGGACGAAGAAATCTATGAAATGAACAATGGCTGCGTCTGCTGCACGGTGCGCGGCGACCTGATCCGCGTGGTGGAAGGCCTGATGCGCCGTCCCGACCGTTTCGACGGCATCATCGTGGAAACCACTGGCCTTGCCGATCCCGTACCGGTGGCGCAGACCTTCTTCATGGACGACGACGTGCGCGCCAAGACCGAACTCGATGCTGTGGTGGCGCTGGTGGATGCAAAGCACCTGCCGCTTCGCCTGAAGGACAGCCGCGAGGCCGAAGACCAGATCGCCTTTGCCGATGTCGTCGTCATCAACAAGACCGATCTCGTCACCCACGAGGAACTGCACCGCATCGAAGACATCGTGCGCGCCATCAACCCCTCGGCCCGCATCTATTCCACCACCCGTTCGGGCGTGGATCTTGCCAAGGTGCTGGATCAGGGCGCCTTCAACCTTGAGCGTGCCCTGGAAAACGATCCGCATTTCCTCGATCACGACGAGCACGATCACGTCTGCGGCCCGGATTGCAATCACGACCATCACCATCATGACCACGGGCACCACCATCACGACCACGGCCATCACGACCACGGTCATGAGCACGGGCACGATCATGGCCATGGTCACGGCGATCACCACCACCATGCGCCCTCACCCATTCACGATGTGACGGTCACGTCGATTTCGCTGCGGGGGGCCGAGATGAATCCGGAGCGGTTCTTCCCGTGGATTCAGAAGGTCACGCAGAGCCAGGGGCCGAACATTCTGCGCCTCAAGGGTATCATCGCCTTCAAGAACGATCCCGAGCGCTATGTCGTGCAGGGTGTCCACATGATTATCGAGGGTGATCACCAGCGTCCGTGGAAGGACAGCGAAAAGCGTGAAACGCGCCTTGTCTTCATCGGTCGTGATCTTGACCGCGAAAAGCTGGAAACCAGCTTCAAGGCCTGCGAGGCAAAAGCCTGATGCCGACGGTTGCTCCGCTCGATCTGGAAGGCCACGTGCTCGGCGCGGCCTTTCTTGGCAATATCCCGGTTTTTGCCACGTCCGCCGGCTCTATCCACCGGCTGGATGGCGGCGAAAAGGTAACACAGGCACATCAGGGCCTGTT
Organism: Allorhizobium undicola ORS 992 = ATCC 700741; assembly: GCF_000621665.1. Taxonomy (GTDB): domain Bacteria; phylum Pseudomonadota; class Alphaproteobacteria; order Rhizobiales; family Rhizobiaceae; genus Allorhizobium; species Allorhizobium undicola. The sequence continues at coordinate 131,227 of NZ_JHXQ01000009.1, read as the reverse complement.
GACCGCCGTCAAGGACGACAACAACCAGACCCTGCTGACCGGCGGCGAAGACGGCAAGGTGCTGCGCATTGCCCATGACGGCAGCGTGACGGAACTGGCCTCCATGCCGCGCAAGTGGATTTCGGTCGTCGCACCCGGCCCGCAAGGCGCCATCGCCTATGGCGTGGGCAAGCAAGCCTTCGTGCGCATGGCCGATGGCAGGACCCATGAATATGCCGAGGAGCGTACCGTCGAAGGCCTTGCCTTCGCGCCCAAGGGGCTGCGGCTGGCCATCGCCCGCTATAACGGCGTGACGCTGCGTTTTGCCGCAGCCGAAGGAAAGCCCGTGGACCTGGAATGGAAGGGCGCCCATACCGGTGTCAGCTTTTCCCCGGATGGCCGCTTTCTCGTCACCACCATGCAGGAAAATGCCCTGCATGGCTGGAAGCTGGATGGGACAGGCGAAACCCGCCACATGCGCATGACCGGCTATCCCTCCAAGGTCAAATCCTTCTCCTGGTCGGCCAAGGGCAAGTGGCTGGCCTCTTCGGGTGCGCCAGCCGCCATCGTCTGGCCCTTCGCTTCCAAAGACGGCCCGATGGGCAAGGCGCCGCAGGAACTTGGCACCCGCGCCAACATTCTCGTCACGCAGGTTTCCTTCCATCCGGCAGAAGACGTGCTGGCCATAGGCTTTATTGACGGCATGATTATCGCCGTGCGCATGGCCGACGGCAAGGAAGCCCTGCTGCGCCGTCCCGGCAAGGGCGCCATCACCGGCATGGGCTGGAGCGCCGACGGCAAGCTGCTGGCCTTCGCCTCTGCGGCTGGCGATTGCGGCGTGGTTGACATCAGCGGCTGACACGCTCACGCACTGCCCCGAAACGACAAAGCCTGCGGCATCCCGCAGGCTTTGCTTTTGGAGCATTTTCCAGGAAAGGCGTACCGCGTTTCCGTCCGGGAATTCGCAAAACGAAATGTCCGAGCGGCTCCGCAACATACGCAACCGCCCTGACGTCATCAGAAGCGATAGGTCACGCCAGCGCCGACCAGCCAGGGATCGAGCTTGGCCGTGCCCTTGACCTTGGTGCCGCCAACGGTGGCTTCGAAGTCGGGGCGCAGATAATATTTCTTCACGTCAACGTTCAGGCCCCAATGCTCGTTGAGCATGTAATCGAAGCCAACCTGAAGGGCTGCGCCAAAGGTGTTGTTGACGTCGAGCTTGGTGGCCGAACCGGTTGCCTTCTGGTCGTAGAACATCGTGTAGTTCACGCCAGCGCCGACATAGGGCTGGAAGGCACCGAAATCGGTAAAGTGATATTGCAACGTAACGGTGGGCGGCAGGATCCAGACCTTGCCGAGCTTGCCAAGACCGGCGATGGAACCCGAACCGTTCACATTGGCCGAGGTTGTGCCGAGAATGAGTTCAGCAGCGATATTCTTGGTGAAGAAATAGCTGAAATCCACTTCCGGCGTGATGCTGTTGTTGAAGGAAAGATCCGAACCGGCAATGCCGTTGACCGAGCCAGAATCCATCGGGATCACGCCAAGGGCACGGGCGCGCACCTGCCACGGGCTATAGGGCGTCAGCGAGGATTCCGCTTCCGGCGCGGGCGCAACCGGCTGGGTCAGATCCGCCGCCATCGCCATGCTGCCGGCTCCAACCATCACAGCCACACCGGCCAGAAGGCCCATCATCCGCATTTTCGACATGTCATCTCTCCTTGCAATTCCGCCGCGGTCGCCCCGCCGCCTTTTCGCAAGGAGAAAAGCATGGGCTGCAAAGAGCGCTGTTGATCAGGATCAACACATCATTCGCAGCTAAATCAATCAGACATCAATCCAGCGGCATGTTGCCGTTTTACCACAAAAAGAAAGGGCCGAAGCCCTTTCCATCAGTCTCTTACCAGGCGCAACACCCCCGGACGGGCAAGCTTGCGGCCACAACCAACCACAAGCCCGGCGGCCTCTTCCAGCCAGCGGGGCTTGAGTTCCAGCGCCAGAAAGCGCTCGCGCTGAAAGGGTCCGGGCATCAGGAGATGCGCGGTCTTGTCGGCATAAAAGCCGAAGCGGTTGTAATAGGCGGCATCGCCCACCAGAAGAATGGCGCCGTGGCCGCGCTTTGCAGCCTGCTCGATTGCGCTGCGCATCAGCGCCGAACCGATGCCCTTGCCCTCCTCGCTTGCATCCACGGCAAGCGGACCGAGAAGCAGTGCCGGAATCGGCTGGCCCAAGGCATCCACGCCAGCCTCGACATTCCACAGCCGCACCGTTCCAACCAGTTGCCCCTTGCGATTGCGCGCCACAAGCGCCAGCCCCTCGGCGGGCAAACGTCCGCGACGGATCTGCTCGGACGATTTCTTGCGCCGGTCCGGCCCCATGGCCCGATCCAGAAGCGCCTCACGCGCCACCACATCCGCCGGTCTTTCACCCTCCAGCGTAAAGGAGGGCTGAGAAAACAGCGCACGCACGGCCTGAAAGGCGCGGCCAGGCAGCGCAGCCAGCCGTTTGGATTCGGGCAGAACATGGATATGATCGAGAACAGCGGCCATGGCGGCCTCCCATCCGGAAAGAAGGTGACGAACAAGCGCAGACCGGCAGGCGCTACCGCCCGCTCCAAAACCCGCGCCTTGGGAAAAGGCCGCGCCGCAAAGGCGGCACGGCAGGATCGTCAGATGACGTAGGACTTCAGCGGCTCGAAGCCGTTGAACGCCACCGCCGAATAGGTGGTGGTATAGGCGCCCGTGCCTTCGATCAGCACCTCATCGCCGATGCTGAGCGACAGCGGCAGCGGGTACATGTTCTTTTCATAAAGAACATCGGCGCTGTCGCAGGTCGGGCCAGCCAGCACGCAAGGCTCCATCTCGTCACCGTCACGCGGCGTGCGGATCGGATAACGAATGGCCTCGTCCATGGTTTCGGCCAGACCGCCGAACTTGCCGATGTCGAGGAACACCCAGCGATGCGCGTCATTGTCCGACTTCTTGGAGATCAGCACGACCTCGGCCTTGATGACACCGGCATTGCCCACCATGCCGCGGCCGGGCTCGATGATGGTGCGCGGAATATTGTTGCCGAAATGCTTCTTCAAGGATGCGGAAATCGCCTGGCCATAGGCCTCGGCCGTCGGAATGTCGCGCAGGTAGCGCGTCGGAAAACCGCCGCCCATATTGACCATTTGCAGATGGATGCCCTGCTTGGCAAGCTGGGCGAACACCCGCTTGGCATCCGCCAGCGCGCTGTCCCAGGCATCGACCTTGGTCATCTGCGAACCGACATGGAAGGAAACGCCGTAGGATTCCAGACCCATCTGGTGGGCATAGACCAGAACGTCAACAGCCATTTGCGGCACGCAGCCGAACTTGCGGCTCAGCGGCCATTCGGCACCTTCGCCATCGGTCAGGACGCGGCAGAATACGCGCGCACCGGGGGCGGCACGGGCAATCTTTTCCACTTCCTCGTGGCTGTCCACAGCGAAAAGATCGACGCCGAGCGCGTGCGCGCGGGCAATGTCGCGCTCCTTCTTGATGGTGTTGCCGAAGGAGATACGCTCGGCCGTAGCACCGGCATCGAGCGCCATCTGCACTTCCGCCACCGAGGCGCAATCGAAGCTCGAGCCCAGCGAGGCGAGCAGCGACAGGATTTCCGGCGCGGGATTGGCCTTGACGGCATAGTAGATGGCGCTATCCGGCAGGGCGTGGCGGAAAGCCTGGAAATTGCCGCGAACCACGTCGAGATCCACGACGAGGCACGGACCTTCCGGACGACGGGTATTGATGAAGTCGAGGATGCGGGCGGTGGTCATCGGTGAATCCCTTCCATAAGCCAAAGGTTCCGGAATCCGCCACGGATTCCGAAAGGACAAAGGTCGGCACAGCGCCCGGCAAGACCAGCAGGTGGAAACACTGGTATGCGCGATCATCTGAACCGCAAAACGGTGGACCCAGGCCAACGCATGAACGCCGGCATGGGTCCGCTTTGTCTGCCATGGATTGGAGGGGAAAACCCGACCGCACTTCCGGCAATGATGGTGTGCCTCTTCAGTGACCCCGGCTGATGGAAAGCCGGCAGAGACCAGAAAGGCCCGCACCGTCGTTGCTTCAAGATGTCCTCGCATGTCCGGTTGGCCGGAAATACGACTGGAGGGGTTAGTTCCAGGTACCTTACCGATTTCCTCACCACATCGAGGGTCGGCGGACACCCACAGGCACGTGCGACTTTGGGCAAGGGAGGAAATAAGAAAAGCTGCCGTCATAATCAAGCGGTTTTTGCGCTCCCCATCATTTTTTTGGGCAGGAGCGGTTGAACCTTGCGGAACAATTGGGCACCAGTCTTGCACCAACCGGAGAACACCATGGATACGCTGACCCGCATCCGCGCCTTCATCGATGTCGTCGAAGCAGAGGGCTTTTCCGCGGCCAGCCGCCGCACCGGCCGTTCAAAAGCGCTTTTATCCAAATATGTCAGGGAGCTGGAGGATGAGCTGGGCGCACTCCTGCTCAACCGGACCACCCGCCAGTTTTCCCTGACAGAAGCCGGGCACACTTATTTTCGCAGCGCCGCCGATATTCTGAAGGAGATCGACAACCTTGCCGATCTGGTGCGCGAGAACAATGCCGACATACGCGGTCGCCTGCGCGTTTCGGTGCCACGCAGCTTCATCGATGCCGATGTCGGGCAGTCGCTGATCGATTTTGCCGCCGAACATCCCGACCTGACACTGGAAATCGTCGCCGAAGACCGGTTTGTCGATCTCATCGAGGAAAATTTCGATCTGGCCATCCGGGTCACGAAGCTCGATGATTCGGGACTGATCGCCCGCAAGCTGGCCGATTTTCGCATTTTCGCCTGCGCCAGCCCCGCATTTCTCGAAAAGCATGGCGCACTTTCCCAACCGCTGGATCTCGCCCGCGTGCCCGTGATCATCGACACCAACAGCCGCAGCCACACCACGCTGCGCATGATCGGTGCCGACAGCCAGCCCGTGACAGTGACCGTCAGCGGCCCCATCGAGGTCAACAGCCCGCAGGCAACGCTGCGTGCGGCATTGAAAGGTCTTGGCGTTGCCATGCTGCCTGATTTCATTGCCCGCAGGCATCTGGAAGAGGGACTGCTGATTTCGGTGCTGGAAGCACACTTCCCCACCGATCGCGGCATTTATGCCATTTATCCGCACCGGCGTTATCTGCCTGCCAAGGTGCGGGCCTTCGTGGACTTCCTGCACGGCTGGTTTCGGCGCGGCGGAGCCTGACGGGCCGTATTTCCGTCCGAATCAAAGCCCAGAAAACACCAACTTCCTCATAAGGCGCATGTCATGAAGAGTTTTCTGCCTGCTATTGCCGGTGCCGCAGTCCTTATCTCGCTTCTCTCTCCGCCGTCGGCCTCTGCCCACCCGCATGTCTTTGCCGAGGCAAGACTGGAGGTTGTGGCAGGTGCCGACCATGCCGTTACGGAGCTGCGCAATGTCTGGCGTTTCGATGAGGTTTTTTCTTCCAGCGTCCTCATGGACTTCGACAAGAACGGCGACCTGAAGCTCGATCACAGCGAATTGCAGGATATTGCCAACACCATTCGCTCTTCGCTCGGCGATTATGGCTATTTCACCTTCATTACCGCCTCCGGCGCCACGGTAAAGGTGAAGAAGCCGGAGGTGTTTAATGCCGATTTCAAGGAAAACCGCCTTCTGGTGTTTTTCATCGTCAAGCCGGAAAAGCCCATTCCCCTCACGGGCAATCTGAGCTTTGGCGTTCACGATCCGACACTTTATACCTCCATCGACTTCAAGAGCGACAGCGATCTCGTGCAAAGCGGCACCGGCTGGAAGGATTGCAAACGCACCGTGGTCCGCCCCAATCCCGACGAAGTCCTGAAGCAGAACCAGAACATGCTGACAGAGGCGTTTTTCAGCGATCCCAGCGGCACCGATTACGGTAAACTGTTCGCCGTGCGGCTGGAACTGGCCTGCTAGAGCATTTTCAGGAAAAGTGGAAGCCGGTTTTCCGTCTGAAAATGCGTAAAAACAGATAGTTAAAAAAGAACTTAAAGCACGTTGCCTGAGGCTGATAAGCCGCAACGTGCTTTAGAGGTGAGCATTCAGGAGAAGGCGCGCCGCTTGAAGGAAGGCCATGGCTTGATGCAACGCATATTTCGCCAGCTGACTGTTCCGGCCCTTGTCTTGCTGCTGCTTGCGCCGCTCATGGCCCATGCTGCCTCGCCGCTGGGCATAGGCAGCTCTGAACCCTCTTTCGACATGACGGGGCCGTTCGGGGGCGTCATGCTGTGGATCAATACGCATCAGCAGGCCTTTTACCGATCGCTGACGCAATCGCTGATCGCCATGCGCGACAACTGGCAGGCGCTCTGGACGCTGGTCGGGCTTTCCTTTGCCTATGGTGTCTTCCATGCCGCCGGTCCCGGACATGGCAAGGCGGTGATTTCCTCCTACATGGTCGCCAACGAGCTGGAACTGAAGCGCGGCATCGTCATCGCACTGGTGTCATCGCTTTTGCAAGGCGCTGTCGCCATCGCCGTCGTCGGCGCCACCTATCTCATGCTTCGCGGCACCGGCATCACCATGACCGCAGCCACCAACGCTCTGGAAATTGCCAGCTTCGCCCTTGTCATTGCCTTTGGTGTCTGGCTTCTCATGCGAAAACTGCGCGATATTTTCACAGATTGGCGCCTTCGCACCCACAGCCGTTCAGAGGCATCCGGCGTCACGGCCACGCTGTTTGGCGATCCTGCCCCAAGCCTCGTTCCCCGCCCGGCAACCGGCCTCAGCTTCCGGGCCGAGGAACTCGATCACGATCACCGCGCCCTGCGCCCCGGCGACATCTGCGCCGATTGCGGCCGCAGCCATCTTCCTGATCCCACCTTGCTGAAATCCGAAACCTTCAGCCTGCGCGAGGCCTGGTCCGCCATTCTGGCCGTCGGCCTGCGCCCATGCTCCGGCGCGCTGCTGGTCATGAGTTTTTCGCTGCTGAACGGCCTTTATCTCGGCGGCGTCCTGTCTGTGCTTGCCATGGCGCTTGGCACCGCCATCACCGTCTCCCTGCTGGCCATGCTGGCTGTCGGCGCAAAAGATCTGGCGCTTCGCCTCAGCGGGCCAGGGTCGAGACTGTCCCGCGCCATCGGCAGCACGATCGAAATCGGCGGCGCGCTGTTCATCATCCTGCTCGGCAGCCTTCTGCTCGCCGCCTCCCTGCAAGGCGGCTATACCGGCGCCTGATGCAACTGTGAAAATCACCTTTCCGCGTCGGATTTATCCGAAAACCGGTTCCCACTTTTCGGTCCGACGCTTAATTCCCCGCATCGGATTTGCCCGAAAACCGGTCCCCACTTTTCGGTCCGACGCGCTGATACCGCGCCCGCACCCAAAGCACCGCGAAGAAAGACAGCAGCACCGCCGCCCCCGCAAGAGCGGCAAGCGTGGGAGAATAATTGCCGATCCAGAGCACCAGCTTCGGCATCAGAAAAACCGAGAGGCCAAAAGCCAGCAGGATCGTGGCTGCGGCAATGGCAGAGCGGCGATCTTCCTTCTTCATCAGCGGTCCGCCTCCGGCAAAAGCGCGGCGCGAATATCTTCGAGCCGCCGTTTCTGATTGCCTTGCGCGTCGAAATTCCCCGGCGAAAGCCAGGCCTCGAAACCCGCCTTCAGCAATGGCCATTCTGCATCGATCATGGAAAACCAGGCCGTATCCCGGTTTTCGCCCTTGCTGATCATGTGCTGGCGGAAAATACCTTCGAAGGTAAAGCCGTAGCGTCTGGCGGCCTGCTTGCTCGGCTCGTTGCGATTGTCGCATTTCCACTCATATCGGCGATAGTTCAAATCGTCGAATACATGGCGCGCCATCAGATAATGGGCTTCAGTGGCAAGCGGCGAGCGCTTCATGAGCGGGCCATGCGCCACACCGCCAACTTCCGTCACCCCGTTTGCCGCATCGGTGCGCATGAAGCTTGCCATTCCGACGACCTCGCCGGTGGCTTTTTCCCGGAACAGATGCGTGACCCAGCCGCTCTTCGCCACGGAATTCAGCCAGCGGACGAAATCCTCGAAACCGGAAAAATAGGGCTGGCTGAAATATTGCAACGCCGGGTTGATCTCCAGACCGCCAAAAGCCTCCCAAAGCGCGACCATGTCGGACTCGCCCCGCAGCGGATCGATGCTGACAAGCCTGCCCTCGAGATGGACCGGCACGACATCGGCCCCCTTGTAGCTTCGAAGATCCTTCATCGGCGCCCCCTCATGCCAGTGCAGCTTTGCCCAGCTATGACCCGTTTCCGGCAAAAGAGGAAGGGCTTTGCTCCAAGTGAGAAGATTTGGCCTGCCGCACCGTGGCCTCGATATGGGCAAGCAGATCTTCAGGCAGACCAAGCCGCCCGGCAAGAAGATCGAGATAGCCGCGTTCGGCGCGCGTGTCCGGATCGATCGTCAGGCGGGAGGCGGTATAAAGCTCCACCTTCTGCTCTTCGCTTCTCGCCGCCGCCACGAGCGCGTCCATGTTGGTCGGATTGGCAAGCTCCTCGGCCAGAAAGGCCTCCGCCTCGTCGCCAAGATCGACCGCATGGATTTTTTCAAGGATCCGCACCCGCTCCTCGTCATCGATATGGCCATCGGCCTTGGCGGCCGCGATCATCGCCTTCACCAGCGTCAGGGCAAAATCATTGCCAAGCGCGACAGCGGGGCTGAAGGGCGAGCTATCCGGCACGGCGGGCAATTCCGGCAGGGCGGGAATATCCTCCGGCGCCTTGCCGGATTTGTAATTGCGGTAAGCGCTGTAGCCAAGGCCGGCAATCAGCGCCAACCCGCCCGCCTTCAGCGCGCCGGTGGCAACCGACCGGCCCGTCTTGCTGCCGAGCAGCACGGAAAGCAAGGCACCGGTCTTCCAGGGATTGTTGCGGGCCATTTTCAACGCCCCTTCCCCTTTCTGGCGAAGGCTTGCGCCCGAGCCCTGCATCTGGCCTGCGAGGAACTGGTCAAGCAGCTTTCTGGCGTCGAACATGTTTTTCTCCCGGTCAAACATCATGACCGGAAGGTAGGAAGCAAAATCGCAAAACCCAAGGATCGGCGGTAAAAAAGGCGTGAAATCAGCCCTTCAGCGCAAAGGCTTCCGATGCAAGACGGGTAATTCCCGCCCAGTCGCCTGCGGCCACCATCTCTTTTGGCGCAACCCAGGAACCACCCACGCACACCACATTCGGCAGCGAAAGATAATCGCGGGCATTCTTCAGTGAAATGCCGCCCGTGGGGCAAAACAACGTACCGGCCAAAGGCGAAGACAGCGATTTCAAGTAGGCCGCCCCGCCCGCCTGCTCGGCGGGAAAGAATTTCAGCACCTCATAGCCCGCCTCGCGCAGCGTCATCACCTCGCTGGCGGTTGCAGCGCCCGGCAAAAGCGGAATATCCGATTCAGCCGCAGCCTTGAGCAAGGAGGGCGTGGTGCCGGGGCTGACGATGAACTGCGATCCGGCGGCAACCGCTGCCTCGAAATGCGCGGGGTTGAGAATGGTGCCCGCCCCGGCAACAGCCCCCTCCACTTCACCCGCCACGCGCTTGACCGCCTCAAGGGCGGCAGGCGTGCGCATGGTGATCTCGATTGCCTTCAGCCCACCGGCAACCAGCGCCCTGGCGAGCGGCACGGCATCCTTGGCATCGTCCACGATCAGCACCGGCACGACAGGCTGAAGCTTGAGCGTGGCAAGCAGCTTTTCGGTTCTGGAAGCCATGGCGGCCCCTCCTCTTCAAACGATTGAAATTCTGCCGTCCGTTCTAGATCAGCTTCTCGAAAAGGGAAAGCCACTTTTGCCGCACGTCCGGCACACTGTCGCAATCGGGACAAATGCGCACAGGTGGGGAATGTCTGTCTTGTCAAAAGCCCGACATTCTCCCATTGTGCAGGCTCCCGTGGAGCAGGCCTGGCGAAAAGGCGTGGAGCGCTGACATGGCAAAGGAAATCGAGCGAAAGTTTCTGGTCCGCAACGATGCCTGGAAGCAGCATGTTTCCAAAGCCTCGGAATTTTTGCAGGGCTACATCATCTCTGCCGAGGACCGCTCCCTCAGGGTCCGGGTGAAGGATCGCAAGACGGCGACCCTGACCATCAAGATCGGCCATGTCGGCCTGAGCCGGGACGAGTTCGAATATGACGTGCCCATCGCCGATGGGCTGGAACTCATCGACAAGGCGCAAGGCATCGTCATCGCAAAGACCCGCTACAACGTGGAATATGGCGGCTATCTCTGGGAAGTGGACGTATTCGATGGCGACCATGCCGGGCTCGTCGTTGCCGAGGTCGAGCTGGACTGCGTCAGCGACGACCCGCCCCTGCCGCCATGGATCGGCCGGGAGGTAACGGGTGACAGGCATTATTCCAACCAATGGCTGGCCACGTCAGGCACGTCCGGAGAAAAACGGAAATGCCCTACTGGCTGAGCCCGGACATCCACTTTCACAAAGCCGTCGAGACCGTGCTTGGCGATCAGCTTTCGCAGGCTGCCGATCTTCTGGAAACGGCACCGGAAGGTATCCATTCCGCGATACACGAAGCAAGGCGGCGCATGAAAAGAGCGCGCGCGCTCTACCGGCTGATCGCAAGTGCCGTGCCGGATCTGCGCAAGCGCGAAAATACGAGGCTGGCAAGCGTTGCCCGTTCGCTGTCTGCCGTGCGCGATGCCACCGCCCTGATGGAAACGGCCGCTTACCTCTCCGGCTTTGCCAATGACGAGCATGAGCGGTCCGCCACCGCCCTGGCCGCCGGAGCGCTTGAGCAGCGGCGCGGCCGGATCGAAGCCGAGTGCGGCGATCTGGCGGCAGAAGCCCGCAAGGCGGCGCATTCCTGCCGCGAGGCGATAGATGCCTTTTGCGCCGCCGATCTGCCGGGCAGCCCGCAGCGCACCGCCAGAATTGTGCACAAGGGCTGGAAAAAGACGCTCAGGCGCGCTGAAGCCGCACTTGAGGAATGCCGCAACCACCCGCAGGCCGAGAGCTATCACGATTTGCGCAAGGCAACACAGACCTACTGGATGCAGCTTTCGCTTCTGCGCCAGCTCTGGCCAACCGCCATGGCCGCGAAGCGAAAGGAGGCCAAGGCGCTGGCCGATATGCTGGGCCATGAACACGACCTGACCGTGCTGGCGGCAACGCTGGATGGCGAACCGGCGCTGGTGCCGGACACCGAAACGCTTTCCCGGCTTCTTGGCCTCATCATCCGTCAACAGCAATTGCTGCGTAAAGCCGCGCTGGATGCAGCCGAAGCGCTGTTCCGCGACGGTCCGGAGCCGGAAGCCTCCATCGTCAGGAGCCTGTGGCTGCGGGCGGCCACCGCCTGAACACTTGCGGCTTGACGAAAGGCAAAGCGCAGAACTGGCCGCGAAATCCGTTGATTCACCGGCTCCGAAGGATTATCTCGCAAGTCATGACAGACGATCTTTCCTTTTCCGCCCAGGAAACAATTCCCGCCCATGAAGAAGGTGGCGCATTTTGCGTGGCCGCCCTCTATCACTTCGCCGCCTTTGCACGGTTCGAAAGCTTCCGCGCGCCCCTTTACGCGCTTTGTCAGGAAAACGGCATCAAGGGCACGCTGCTTCTGGCTGATGAGGGCATCAACGGCACCGTGGCCGGATCGGATGAAGCGATTGCCACGCTTCTTGCCTTCCTGCGCGCCCAGCCGGAATTTGCCGCCCTGCAACACAAGGAAAGCCGGGCTCGCAAAATGCCCTTTCTGCGCATGAAGGTGCGGCTGAAGAAGGAAATCGTCACCATGGGCGTCGAAAACATCGACCCCAACCAGATTGTCGGCACCTATGTCGATCCGAAGGACTGGAACGCGCTGATCTCCGACCCGGAAACCATCGTCATCGACACGCGCAACGATTACGAGACGGCCATCGGCATTTTCCGCGGTGCGGTGGACCCCAATACCAAGACCTTCCGGGAGTTTCCCGATTGGGTGAAGAACAATCCCGGCCTGCACAACAAGCCGAAGATCGCCATGTATTGCACTGGCGGCATTCGCTGCGAAAAGGCCACGGCCTATATGAAGCAGCAGGGTTTCGAGGAGGTCTACCACCTCAAGGGCGGCATCCTGAAATATCTTGAAGAGGTGCCCGAGCAGGAAAGCCTGTGGGATGGCGCCTGCTTCGTCTTCGACGAGCGCGTTTCCATCAAGCATGGGCTGAAGCAGGGCGAGCATCATCTATGCCATGCCTGCCGCTACCCGCTGACCGCCGAGGAGATGACCTCGCCGCTTTACGAGGAAGGCGTCTCCTGCCCGCATTGCCACGAAAGCCGTAGCGAAGACGACCGGGAGCGCTACCGCCAACGCCAGCGCCAGATTGCGCTGGCCAGAAAGCGCGGCGAGAAACATCTGGGGAGCTGAAGCCCGTCCGGCAATGTCGGGTTCATTTGCAACGCTCCGGGAAAACGACCTTGCCCTTGCCTCAGGCCGCCGTGCGGCTTGCCTGCTTTGGCATTTCGAAGGCTTCGAAAGCGGGACGGGCCAGAAGATAGCCCTGAAGATGGTCCACGCCAAGGTCGCATAGAGTGTGCATTTCGGCTTCCGTCTCCACGCCCTCGCACAGCGGCAAGACGCCCAGATCCTTCAGCATGGCCACGGTATGGCGCATCACCTTCTGCCGGGCGACATCGCGGTCTATATCGCGCACCAGATCCATATCGAGCTTGACGATATCGGGCTGGAATTTCGCCAGAAGGTTCAAGCCGGAATGCCCCGCGCCAAAATCGTCTATCGCGGTTTTGAACCCCATATCCTTGTAGGTGCGCAAAATGTTGAGCAGATGGACGGTGTCCATCGCCTCGTTTTCGGTGAATTCGAAAATGATATTATGCAGCGGAAAGCCGAGCCGCATGGCGGTGGCCAGTGTCAGGCGAATGCAGGCACGCGGCTCGTATACGGCGTTGGGCATGAAGTTGATCGACAGCAGCGCCTCGGGTGCGGCGGCCCGCAAATGAGAAGCCAGCTCCAGCGCCCTCACCCGGCATTGCTGATCGAAGGCATAGCGGTTTTTCTCTGTTACCTGCGACAGCACGCTGCCAGCCCCCTCGCCGTTTACGCCCCGCACCAGCGCCTCGTAGCCAAAAACCTGCCCGGCCCGCATATCGACGATGGGCTGGAAGGCCATCGAAAACGGGATTTCGAACTCCTGGCCCTCGCGGCATCCTTTGCAACTCATGCTGTTCTCCTTTGCAGGGCCGAACATCCTGCAAACCGGTTAGGTCGCAGGATCCCATGCCTCCGGTGGGCTACAAGCTCTAGTGGATGAGTCCGTACCAAATAATTAAATAATTAAGGCAATCCTGCATGGTGTCGCAAAAACGACAGAAAATCGCAGCCGCGACACGATCGCAACACCAAGGGTCACTTCCGATGACTTTTGCTATAAATCATGTCTTCTGCGCAAAGGCCTGCGCCAGCGCGGCATACCATTTGCCGCTTTTTTTCAGGGTCCGCTTCTGGGTTTGATAATCGACATGCACAAGCCCGAAGCGCATTCGATAGCCTTCCGCCCATTCGAAATTGTCCATGAGGCTCCAGGCGAAATAGCCCTTCATCGGCAGGCCTTCAGCGGCAAGACCGGCCACCACGCCGAGATGATCGATATAGTAATCCAGCCGGGGCTGGTCATCCACCTCACCGGCCACGGGCTCCATATTGTAGCAGGCGCCGTTTTCGGTGATGTAGCAGGGCGGAAGATCATAGCGGGCATAAAGTTCCTTCACCAGCGAGCCGAGAGCGGGCGAATAAACCTCCCAGCCAATATCGGTCTTGGTCTGCGAAACGGGCGGCGCGGGAACCGTCGCGGGAAATTCCGCCGCTTCGGCGCGATCATCGGCAATGCGCATGGGGGTGTAATAATTCAGGCCCCACCAGTCGAGCTTTTGCGCAATGATCTCAAGGTCGCCATCCTCGATTTTCGGCATTCGATCGCCAAGCGCCGCCATGAAGGCTTCGGGATATTTTCCCCGGAAAACCGGATCGAAAAAGGCGCCATTGTGGAACTGATGCGCCCGCTCGGCCGCTGCCCTGTCTGCCTCGCTGTCAGAGCCGGGAACAACGGAATGGGCATTCAGGACTAACCCGACCGGCAGATTTCCCGCCACCTGCCGCACGGCATCGACACCGAGCCCATGGGCAAGATTGGTGTAATGCAGGGCATGAAGGGCGGCCTCCATGCTGCGCTCTCCCGGCGCATGAACACCATAAAGATGCGATAGCCAGACCGAACACCAGGGCTCGTTGAAGGTTGCCACGGCATCCAGCCGGTCGGCAAGCCGCGCCATCGCCACCTTGGCATAACGCTGAAAGGCATAGGCCGTGGAGCGAGCCGTCCAGCCGCCATCGCCCATCAAGGCCAGCGGCAGATCCCAGTGATAAAGCGTGGCGAAGGCCTTGATGCCGCGATCTTTCAAACCGTCCAGCAGCCGGTCATAAAAGTCCAGCCCCTTTTCATTCACACGCCCCGTGCCATCGGGAAGAATGCGCGGCCAGGCGATGGAGAAACGATAGGCCGAAACGCCCATCTCCTTCATCAGGTCGAGGTCCTCCTCCCAGCGATTGTAATGGTCGCAGGCCATGTCGCCGTTATGACGCGCGAACACCCGGCCCGGCATATTGGAAAACGCATCCCATATGCAGGGCTTGCGGCCATCCGCCCTTGTTGCCCCCTCGATCTGATAGGAGGCCGTGGCAACGCCGAACAAAAAATCTTGAGGAAAGCGGGCCGCGAACTGTTTGGGATCCATAATGGAAAACTCCTTGGTCTTAGAACCTGACCCAGGCGCCGTTTTGCCGGGAAGACGCCACGCAGGCCTCAACGAAGGCAACGCCCTTTACCCCGTCGCTCACGGTCGGGTAAAGCACGGCGGGATCGGCATCGGCACCGCGCCTTGCTGCATGAATGGCGGCCGCCGCTTCGCTATAGATGGTGGCGAAGGCTTCGAGATAGCCTTCCGGGTGGCCGGAGGGCGTGCGTGTCACCCGTGCTGCCGCCGGGCCTGCGCCCGCGCCGCCGCGCGTGATCAACTGTTTGGGCTCGCCCAGCCGGGTAAACCAGAGATAATTGGGATCGGCCTGCGACCATTCCACCCCGGCGCGCGTGCCATAAACCCTGACCTTCAGGCCATTTTCATTGCCGGTCGCCACCTGGCTGCACCAGAGCAGGCCTTTGGCGCCGCCCTTGAAACGCAGCATGACATGGGCGTTGTCATCCAGCCGCCGCCCTTCGACGAAGGTATGGACATCGGCGGCCAGCTCTTCCGGCTCAAGGCCGGAGATGAAGCTGCCGAGATGAAAGGCGTGCGTGCCTATGTCGCCCGTGGAGCCGCCAATGCCCGATTGCGCCGGATCGGTGCGCCACACGGCCTGCTTGGCCCCGGACTGCTCCACCGGCTCGGCCAGCCAGTCCTGTGCATATTCCATCTGCACCAGCCGGATTTCCCCCAGTTCGCCACTGGCCACCAGTTCGCGGGCATGGCGCACCATGGGATAGCCGGAATAATTATGCGTGAGGATGAAAAGCGCGCTGGCTTTTTGCGCCACCGCCTGCAAGGCCATGGCGTCTTGCAGGTTCGACGTCACCGGCTTGTCGCAGATCACATGGATGCCGCGCTCCAGAAAAGCCTTTGCAGCGGGAAAATGCACATGGTTGGGGGTGACGATGGAAACCGCCTCTATGCCGTCCGGACGGGCTGCCTCGCTTTCGGCCATCTCCGCGAAGGAGCCGTAGCAGCGGGCCGGATCGAGACCAAGCGCCACGCCGGATGCGCGGGATTTTTCCGGCGTGGACGATAGCGCCCCTGCCAAAAGCGCGTAATGATCGTCCAGCCGGGCGGCCATGCGGTGGACGGCGCCGATAAAGGCGCCCTGCCCGCCACCAACCATGCCCAGGCGGATTTTGGCCGGGCGTCCATCCTGTCTGCTGGTTTCATTCGTCATGAAAAGCTCTCCCTGAATTCGTCATGCGCATTGCGGCCCGCCAATGGCGGGCCACGTCCTCAAAGACCCAGCATCCGGCGGTTGGCCGCCTCGTCCGTGCCGCTTGCGGCGAAATCATCGAAGGCATGATCCGTCACCCGAATGATATGCGCCTTCACGAACTCCGCCCCTTCCCTTGCGCCATCCTCCGGATGTTTCAGCGCACATTCCCATTCCACCACGGCCCAGCCGTCGAAGTCATTGGCAGCGAGCTTCGAGAAGATCGCACCGAAATCCACCTGTCCATCACCCGGCGAGCGAAAACGGCCCGCCCGGTTTACCCAGCCCTGATAGCCGCCATAAACGCCCTGCCGTCCCGTGGGGTTGAACTCCGCATCCTTAACGTGGAACATGCGGATACGATCCTTGTAAATATCCAGATGATCGAGATAATCCAGGCATTGCAGCACGTAATGGGACGGATCGTAGAGCATGTTGGCGCGGGGATGGTTCCGGACGCGCTCCAGAAACATCTCGAAAGTCACGCCGTCATGCAGGTCCTCGCCGGGATGGATTTCATAGGCGATGTCCACGCCCTGCTCCTCGGCGCAATCGAGAATGGGCTGCCAGCGCCGCGCCAGCTCGTCGAAGGCCGTTTCCACAAGACCCGCCGGACGCTGCGGCCAGGGATAGATGAAGGGCCAAGCCAGCGCGCCCGAAAAGGTGGCATGGGCGGCAAGGCCCAGATGACGCGAGGCCTTGAGCGCGTATTTCACCTGATCGACCGCCCATTCCTGCCGCGCCCTCGGATTGCCGCGCACATGCGGTGCCGCAAAACCGTCAAAGGCTTCGTCATAGGCGGGATGCACCGCCACGAGCTGGCCTTGAAGATGGGTGGAAAGCTCGGTGATCTCCACGCCATTCTGCCGGGCAATGCCCGCCAACTCATCGCAATAATCCTTCGAGCCTGCCGCCCGCTCAAGATCGATCAACTGGCTGGCCCAGCTTGGCACCTGCACGCCCAGATAGCCCTTTTCCGCCGCCCATTTCGTAATGCCATCCCAGGAATTGAAAGGCGCGGCATCGCCTGCGAACTGTCCGAGGAAAATGCCCGGCCCCTTGATCGTCTTCATGGTTATCTCCTCCCAAAGATACTGAAACGTTACAGGTGGTGTAGCAAGAACAGGCGGCGAGGAAAAGCACCCCGCCGCCCGAACTCTTGAGAGAGTTGGGGTCCACGAATTTTTTCTGACAAAAATCCGATCAGACGTATTTGTTGACGATGTTTTCCAGCAACTCCTGCTTGCCGGATTTCGGCTGCGGATTGATGTTTTCCTTCTCCACGCGCGCGGCAATGCTTTCCAGGGTCTCGCCCGTCAGCATGGCCTTGGCCGTGTCGCTCTGCCAGCCGGCATAGCGGGCATCCAGCGGGGCGGAAAGCGCCTTGTCCTCGATCATTCGGGCGGCGGCCTTCAGGCCACGGGCGCAGCAATCCATGCCGCCGATATGGCCGATCAGCAGATCTTCCGCATCCAGCGACTGACGGCGCAGCTTGGCATCGAAATTGGTGCCGCCGGTGGTGAAGCCGCCGCCCGAAAGCACCTGATAGTAGGCCAGCGCCATTTCCGGCACATTGTTGGGGAACTGGTCGGTATCCCAGCCGGACTGGTAATCGTTGCGGTTCATGTCGATGGAGCCGAAAATGCCCAGCGCATTGGCCAGCGCCAGCTCATGCTCGAAGGTATGCCCGGCAAGAATGGCGTGGCCCTGCTCGATATTCACCTTCACTTCCTTTTCCAGCCCATAGGATTTGAGGAAGCCGTAGACGGTGGCGACATCGTAATCATACTGGTGCTTGGAAGGTTCCTGCGGCTTCGGTTCGATGAGGATCGTGCCCTTGAAGCCGATCTTGTGCTTGTATTCCACCACCATGTTCAGGAAGCGGCCCATCTGGTCCATTTCCTTTTTCAGATCGGTGTTGAGCAGGGTTTCATAGCCTTCGCGCCCGCCCCACAGCACGTAGTTTTCACCGCCCAGCCGGTGGGTGGCGTCCATGCAGGTTTTGACCGTGGCTGCGGCAAAGGCAAAGACATCCGGGTCCGGATTGGTGGCTGCGCCCGACATATAGCGGCGATGCGAGAAGAGATTGGCCGTGCCCCACAGCAGCTTGACGCCGGTCTGCGCCTGCTTGTCGGCGAAGTAATCGACGATCTCGTTCAGGTTCTTCGTGTTTTCGGCAAAGCTTGCTCCTTCCGGCCGCACATCGGCATCGTGGAAGCAATAATAGGGCACGCCGAGAAGCTGGAAGAATTCGAAGGCCACATCGGCCTTCAGCCGGGCCGCGGCCATGTCGTCCCGGAACCATGGGCGCTCGAAGGTATTGCCGCCGAAGGGGTCTGTGCCGGGCCATACGAAGCTGTGCCAATAGGCCACGGCAAAACGCAGGTGATCTTCCATGCGTTTGCCCAGAACCACTTCGTCGGGATTGTAGTGGCGGAAGGCAAGCGGATTGTCGCTATCGGCGCCTTCATAGCGGATTTTGGAAAGATTGCCGAAAAAGCCTGTCGTCATGGGAATGGTTCCTCCGTAAAATACTCGTTCAAAGGGATCGGATGGCTGGATAGAGCGCCCGGTAGCGCTGATAGGCCGCTTCATAGGCCTCGGCATGGGCGGCCTGCGGCTCCACCACGGCTTCGGTCTGCGGGGCGGTCAAAACGGAATGCGGATCGGCTCCCGTTGCGGCAATCAGGCCAAGTCGGGCCGCCCCGAAGGCTGCGCCGAAATCGCCGTCGGCTGGAATATCCACCGCAATGCCAAGCGCCGTGGCAATGGAAGACAGCCAGTAGCGCGACCGCGAGCCGCCGCCGATTGCCGTGACCCGTGACAGCGTGGTGCCCGCCGCCTTCAGCGCTTCAAGACTGTCGCGAATGGCGAAAGCCACGCCCTCCAGCACGGCCTGCGTCAGCACCGCCCGGTTCGAATCGTGGCCAAGGCCGATGAAGGCGCCGCGAATGGCGGCATCGTTATGCGGCGTGCGCTCGCCGGAGAGATAGGGCAGGAAGGTGACGCCGCTCGGGGATTTGAGATCATCGCCCAATTCGCCGGTCAACTCTCCCGCCGTCTTGCCGGTCACGCCGCAAAGCCAGTTCAGCGCGTCGGTGGCCGAGAGAATGACGCCCATCTGGTGCCAGGTGGCGGGCAGCGCATGGCAGAAGGCGTGAACGGCACTTTCCGGCTTTGGCAGATAGGCGTCATTGGCGGCAAACAGAACACCCGACGTGCCGAGCGAAACGAAGGCCGAACCTTGCCGCACCGTGCCCATGCCGCAGGCCGATGCCGCGTTGTCGCCCGCCCCACCGGCCACAACCACATCACCCATGCCCCATTCGGCGGCAAGGGCGGGGCGCAGTTTTCCGGCCTGCTGCGTGCCTTCCACCAGCCCCGGCATCTGGTTTTCGCCGAGATCGGTTGCGGCCAGAAGGTCCGCAGACCATGCCCGCTTGCCTGTATCCAGCCACGATGTGCCGGCCGCATCCGACATGTCGGAGAGATAGTCACCCGTCAGCCAGAGCCTGAGATAATCCTTGGGCAACAGAACCTTGCCGATCTTCGCAAAAATCTCCGGCTCGTTGTTCCTGACCCACAGAAGCTTGGGCGCGGTAAAGCCCGGAAAGACGATATTGCCAGTGAGGCTGCGAAAGCGCGGATCGGCATCGAGTTGGGCGGCCTCGCGATGCGCGCGGGTATCGTTCCATAAAATGCAGGGCCGCAGCACCTTGTCGCCGGCATCGATCAGCGTTGCGCCATGCATGTGGCCGGAAAGGCCAATGCCCTTGACGGCGGCAAGCTCGCGCGGGAAATTCGCCTTGAGCGCGGCGATGGCCTTGCCGGTCGCGGCAATCCAGTCATCCGGCTTCTGCTCCGACCAGCCGGAATACGGGCGCTCGACGGTGAGCGCGCCGTGGCCGGAGCCGATCACCTGTTGATCGTCATCGATCAGCATGGCCTTTACCCCGGATGTGCCAAGATCAATCCCTAGATACATAAAGCTCCTCCATGCCGCTTCAGGGCAGGTTGTCCTTCAGGAAAATTTCAATACGGATGCGCTCCTGCCCCGCCACCACGGCAGCGCCATCGGCCAGCGCCTTCAAAACCCGGATGGCGCTGCGCACCTCATGCCCGGCATCCTGGTTGAGAACCGCGTCGATCAGCCCGGCTTGCAGGGCTTCGCGGCTCGTCGGCGTCAGCTCGTGAACGATGATTGCCGGCCGCACGCCGCTGCCAAGGGCGCGCAACAGACCGCGATTGCCCGCGCCCAGACTGTAAATTCCGGCAAGCGCTGGCCGCTCGGCAAGCAGCGCCGTCACCAGCGCCGCCACCCGTTCGGGCTCGTCGCGGCCTTCCAGCACGGGCCGCAGGGAAAGATGCGGAAAGTCAGCCCGCATTACCGCCTGAAAGCCTTCGGCCCGCTCGCGATGGTCCCGCACCAGCAGCGAACCCGCGATGATGGCGATCTCGCCAGGTCCTGTTTCCAGAAAGCGCCCCAGCAGGCTCGCCGCCGTTCGCCCGGCGGCATGATTGTCGATCCCCGCAAAATGGTTGCGGCGTGACCCCGGCAGGTCCGAGACCAGCGTCACGACGGCAATCCCCGCCTCGGCCAGCTCCGCCACAGCCAGCCCGACGCATGGATCGTCCACGGCCACCAGCGCCACACCATCCGGCTTTTCTGCGCCAAGCCGCGTCAGCGCCGCAACCAGCGCCTGCGCGTCGAAGGGCGGCAGGGTCCGGCATTCGATCTGGATACGCTCGCGGGCGGCACGCGCCGCAGCCTCCGAAACTTCCGCCCGCAAAAGCCGCATGAAGCTGTTGTCATTGTCGGGCAGGAGAAACACGAAACGATAGACCCTGCCCTTTGCGAGATTGGCGGCGGACACATCCCGAACATACCCCAGCGCCGCAATAGCCTTCTCCACCTTTTCTCGGGTGGCGGCGCGCACGCCTGGGCGGGCGTTCAAAACGCGATCAACCGTTGCAAGGCTAACGCCTGCCTGCGCGGCAATATCGTGAACGGTGGGCTTCATGCATCCTCCTGCGCCCTGCTTTTAGCCCGAGACCCGCACCGGGTAAACCGAAATTTGATGTACGTACCTCAAATTTTTGCGCAATACGAAAAAGCCGCCACGCCTGGAGGAACGTGACGGCCCGGAAGGTTTATCGAGAGGGTGGCGGAAGCCACCCGACGGAAACAGTGGCGCTAATCAGTGGCCCGCATCGGCGGGTGCCACGGCCTGCGGCTTTTTGATCATCACCGTCATCAGCGCCAGAATGCCGAACAGCACGGTCAAGCCCATGAACACATCGATGAAGGACATGATCCAGGCCTGTTGCGAAACAATGCCCGCCATCTTTTTCAGGGCGACCGCTTCGCCATCAAACCCGGCGGCAGTATAGGCGGAGCCGACCGTGTCCAGCCAATCCAGCGCCTTGGGATTGCTCCAGGTGACATGTTCGACAATGCGGGCGTAGTGATTGTCGGTGCGCTGCGTCAGAAGCGTGTTGATGATCGCCAGACCCACGGCACCGCCCAGATTTCGCGTCAGGTTGTAAAGGCCGGAGGCATTCTTGATACGCTCCGGCGGCAGGGTGCCAAGCGCGATGTTGTTGATCGGCACCATGCAGATCATCAGCGAGCAGCCGCGCAGGATCTGCGGCACCAGCAGTTCCCAGAAATCCCAATCCTGATTGAGGCCGGAGATCATGTAGGTGCCAACCCCGAAACCAATGAAGCCTGCGGCCATCATCATGCGCGGATCGACCTTTGCCGAAAGCCGCCCGGCCACGGGCGCGGTCAGAAACATGGCAAGGCCCGACACGAACATGGTTTCGCCGATCATCAGGCTGTCATAGCCGCGCACCCGCGAAAGATAGAGCGGGTAGAGATAGGTGAGACCATAAAGGCCAATGCCCATGACGAAGGAAAACAGCGAGCCGAAGGCAAAGTTGCGGTTGGCAAAGGCCCTGAGATCCACCACCGGCACCTTGGCGCTAAAGGCCCGCCAGAAAAAGATCACCCCGCCGATCACCATGGCAATGGCGCCGTAGACGATCCGCTCGTCGCTGAACCAGTCCTTGTTGTTGCCTTCTTCCAGCACATATTCCATCGAGCCGAGAAAAACGGCCATGGAGATCAGCCCGGTCCAGTCGAAGGTATCGATCAGCGAGCGGTCCGGCTTGTCGAAATCGATATAGGTCCAGGTCAGGATCGTTACCACGATGCCCGGCCCGACATTGACCAGAAACAGCCAGTGCCAGGACATGGCATGACTGAGATAGCCACCGATGGTCGGGCCGATGGTGGGCGCAAGGGTGGCCACCAGCCCGATCAGCGGCGACACCATGGACCGCTTGGAGGGCGGAAAGATCGTGAACGCCGCGGCAAAGACCGAAGGGATCATGCCGCCGCCAATGAAGCCCTGAATGGCGCGGTAAACGATCATCTGCTCGATATTGGCGGCGGTCGCGGCAAGCGCGCTGGACATGGTGAAGCCCGCCGCCGCACAGGCAAACAGCACCCGCGTCGAGAGAATGCGCGCCAGGATCCCGGAAAGCGGGATCATGATAACCTCGGCGATGAGATAGGCCGTCTGCACCCAGGCAACCTCTTCCGACCCGGCCCCAAGACCCGCCTGAATTTCAGAAAGCGAGGCGGAAACGATCTGAATGTCGAGAATGGCCATGAACATGCCGAAGACCATTGCCATGAAGGCAATCATCCGGCGGGGGCTGATGCTGTCGGGTGCCGCATCTGCGGCGTCTGTTGCGGTGGCGGCCATGACGGTGCCTCTCGTCCTTCCCCGCCTGCCATAACGGCATCGGGCCTTTGGGTCTGTTGAAATTCGCGCTCCTGCGAGGCGAAACCATGATTTTCGCAAACCGGACGCGCAGCCCGCCGGGCAATCGGAGGCCTCGGCGGGAGGATGCAGCATCCATTCGTGGCGCCGTAAAAGGGGTCGCCACCTGAAAAGGGGCGCATCGGACCCAGTGGCGGCAAATGCCTGCGCGTGGACCGATGCAGAGCGCAAAGCCGGAGCGGAAGCTCCGGCCCGCGCATTATCGGGCCGCGTCGTTACCGGAGCGGGTATCCACATCGACGACCACGCTCAGGCCGGCGCGCAGATGCCCTTCCTTCAGCGCGTCTGCCGGAATGGCGATACGCACCGGCAGGCGCTGGATGACCTTGGTGAAATTGCCCGTGGCATTTTCCGGCGGCAGCACGGAGAAGACCGCACCCGAACCCGGAGCCAGAGACACCACCGTGCCTTCCAGCGGTTTATCGCCATAGGCATCGACATGCAGCCGGGCCTTGGCGCCGGGTTTGATATCGGCGATCTGCGTTTCCTTGAAATTGGCATCGATATAAAGATCGTGCACCGGCACAAGCGCTGCCAGACGCTTGCCGCTGGAAACGAGATCGCCCACCTGAACGCCAAGATTGCCGACAACGCCATCATAGGGCGCCCGCAGCACGGTGAAGCTCAGGTCGCGCTCTGCCTTCTGCACGGCAATTTCGGAGGTGCGGATGCCGGATTCTGCCTCGTCGCGCTGGGCACGCAAGACATCCACCGCAGCCTGCGCGGAGGCAATGGAGGCAATGGAGGCCGCGACATTGGCCTTGGAGGTGGCAAGCGTCGAGGTTGCTGTATCCAGTTCAGCGCGCGACACAACCGATTGCGCCTGAAGATCGGTGATACGCTTGAAGTTCAGCTCTGCCTGTTGCAGCGTGGCGTCATAGGCCAGCTTCTGGGCGCGTGCCTGCTCCAGCGAGGCTTCGCCGCCCTTGATCTGGGCATCGATGCGGCTGACCGTCAGCTTTTGCGTGGCAAGCTCGCTGCGGGCCTGATCCAGCGCAATGCGATAATCGCCGTCATCCAGCGTCACCAGCACGTCGCCAGCCTTGACCTCCTGGTTTTCCTTGACCGGCACCGCGCTGACATAGCCTGTGACCTTCGGCGAGATCACGGCAATATCGCCACCGATATAGGCATCGTCGGTGGAAACGAGGAAGCGACCTTCCGTCCACCAGTTATAGCCGTAATAGCCGCCACCGGCCAGAACGAGGAGGCCGATGATGGGCAGCACCAGACCACGACGCTTCTTTGCGCCGGATGCGGGGCGGCCAACCGCACCCGTCTTGCCCTCGGCCTTGGCTTCAGCCTGCTGCGTGCGCCCCTCGGCGGCGTCGCCGGTGCGCAGGTTCGAGACTGCATCCTCAGCCATGGAGGGCTCTTCCGTTGTATCTACGGCGCGGATCGCGCCCTTGCGTGGCGAGACAGACATTTTGCCTTCCCATGACCTTGAAATTGGAGCTTATCGAACGGAACCGTTCGGTTCGATTTGACATAGGCCCTTTCATGTCGCATATCAAGCCTCAAATGATGCATTGCACCCGCGACGGTTAATTTTCGGATCACGCATGAAAAGCGATACCCAAAAACCACACTGCACCGACGACACCTTCCGCAGCACCGCCGGTCGCTTTGCCGCAGGCGAGGATCCGGCCAAGCGCGAGCAGATCATCGACGGCGCCAAACGCGCTTTCATGAAATTCGGCTTCGACGCCGCGAGCATGAACGACATCACGCGCGAGGCCGGCGTTTCCAAAGGGACTATCTATGTCTACTTTCAAAATAAGGAAGACCTGTTCAGCGCATTGATCGAGCGGGAGAAAGGTCTGTTTGCCAGTTCGCTGCGCGATATTATGGCCGGTCGCACCGACACGGCGGCCGCCCTGCACGACTATGGCGTCGCTTTCGTGCACCAGATCGTCGATACCGATTTCATCCTGGCCCTTCGCACGGTGCTGGGGGTGGTGGACCGGATGCCCGGACTCTGTCAGAGCTTTTTCGCCAGCAGTCCCGCCAATGCCCGCACCGTCCTCATCGAATTTCTGGCGCGTCAATGCGCGCTCGGCCTGCTCGTCATCGACGATCTCGAAATTGCCTCGCGGCAGTTCATCGAATTGTCAACGGGAGCCTATTTCAAGCTGAAACTTTTCGGGGAAATGGCGACCCGCCCCCCTGAGGAAGAGATTATCGCCTGCGTTGACAGCGGCATTGCCGTCTTCCTGGCCGCCTATGGCGCAAAGGCCGGGCGTCCATGAGCCTTGCGCGGGAAGCCGAAAGGCGCTTCCATGGACGGCGCCGGGCCGCATGATGGCCGCAGCGCCTTGACTTTCCAGCATTTTCAGGCAGTGAGAACACCACACCGTCAGAAAAAGGCTAGCCAATGCAAGACATCGCGCTTCTTATCCAGGACCCCGCAGCCTGGATAGCCCTTGTCACCCTCGTCGCCATGGAAGTCGTGCTGGGCATCGACAACCTCGTGTTCATTTCGATCCTTTCCAACAAACTGCCGGAAAACCAGCGCGAAAAGGCCCGCCGCATCGGCATCGGCCTGGCGCTGGTCATGCGGCTCGGCCTTCTCGGCACGGTTGCCTGGATCGTCAAGCTGACCAATCCCGTCTTCACCCTTTTCGGCCACGGATTTTCCTGGAAGGACATGATCCTCGTTGCCGGCGGTCTTTTCCTTGTCTGGAAGGCCACGAAGGAAATCCATCACAGCGTCGATCCGGAAGACAGGCAGGAGGACATCATTTCCTCAGCCGCCACGACGACGATGGGCGCCGCCATTGGCCAGATCCTGCTTCTTGATCTTGTTTTCTCGGTGGACAGCATCATCACGGCGGTCGGCATGACCGAACATGTCATCATCATGGTCATCGCCGTTCTCTTTGCCGTGGCCGTCATGCTGCTGGCTGCCAATCCGCTCGGGCGCTTCATCGAGAAAAATCCCACCGTCGTCATGCTGGCGCTCGGCTTCCTGCTGATGATCGGCATGACGCTGATTGCCGACGGCATGGGGTTCCATGTCCCGAAGGGTTATATCTATGCGGCCATGGCCTTTTCCGCGCTGGTGGAAGGGCTCAACATGCTGGCGCGCCGTAAAAAGCGGCTGGAGCGTGAGCGCAAGGCGCAAACTACCCTGCACTGACAGGAATGTAGCGAAACAGGCACGATCCGGAACAAGCGGCGGCGTCAGGAATTATAGCCTGACCCCGCCCCAGCCTCCGGATCAGCATGACCAGCGCTCAAATCCTGTCTTTCGCCGTCATTGCCGGCATGATGCTTCTCTTCATCGTCGATCGCATCCGCTATGACGTGGTGGCGGGGCTAACACTCATGGTGGCCGTTGCCATCGGCATCGTACCGCCGGACAAGGCCTTTTCCGGCTTCAGCGACGACATTGTCATAATCGTCGGGAGTGCGCTGGTGGTCAGCGCCGGGGTTGCGCGCTCCGGGCTTGTGGATGCCGCCATCAAGCGCTTTTTCCCGAACCTCTCCTCGCTGCGTGGCCAGATGCTGCTGCTGGTGGTGTCCGTCACCGTCATGTCGGCCTTCATCAAGAATATCGGGGCACTGGCCATCATGATGCCGGTGGCCTTTCAATTTGCCCGCCGCTCCGGCGCCTCCCCTTCCGTTTTTTTGATGCCCATGGCCTTCGGCGCCCTTCTGGGCGGCCTGATGACGCAGATCGGCACCTCGCCGAATATCGTCGTATCGCGCCTGCGCGGCGAACTGACGGGCACGCCCTTCACCATGTTCGATTTCACCCCGGTCGGCGCAACGCTTGCCGCCGTCGGCGTGATCTTTCTCATGTTTTTCTACTGGCTGGTTCCCAAACGCGAGAACCAGAATACCAGCTTGCAGGAAGCGCTCGGCACCTCGCATTTTTCGACCGAAGCAATGATTACGCCGGAATCGAGCCTTGCCGGACAATCGCTCAGCACCCTGCTCAAGGCGGGCTCCGGCGAAGTGATCGCCACCGCCATCCTGCGCGGGCACCGGCGCATTTCCCCCTTTCCCGACATGCAGATCAAGGCTGGCGACACCGTGCTTTTGGAAGGGCCATCCGACGCGCTCGACAGGATCATCTCGCAAAACGACCTGAAACTGTCGGGCGGCGAGATCCAGAGCGGGGAAATCACCGCGGCAGAGGCGGTGATCGCGCCGAATTCACCGCTGATCGGCCTTTCGGCCCGCAATATCTCGCTGTTCAACACCTATGGCATCAATCTTCTCGCCGTCAGCCGTCAGGGAAAGCGCATTCGCGAGCGCCTTTCGGAACTGGTATTGGCGGATGGCGACGTCGTGGTGCTGCAAGGCAAGCGTACCGCCCTGCCCTCAGCGCTGAGGGAACTGGGCTGCCTGCCGCTGGCCGAACGGGAAATTCTGCTTGGAACGAACCGCAGCGCGCTCATTCCCGTCATCATCCTTATTCTGGCCATGGGCTCCACGGCGCTTGGCCTGGCGCCGGTTCCGGTGGCTTTTTTTGCCGCGGCACTGGCCATGGTGGTCTTCAAGGTCGTTCCGCTCAATGATGTCTACCGCGCCGTGGACGGACCGATCCTCGTCATGCTGGCCGCCCTCATTCCCGTCAGCGACAGTCTGAGAACCACAGGCGGCAGCGATGTGATCGCCGCGTGGCTGGGCAATATCGCCCATGGCCTTCCCGCCTATGGCGCCCTTGGACTCATTCTTCTCACCGCCATGGCGGTCACGCCCTTCCTCAATAATGCGGCCACGGTTCTGGTCATGGCGCCGATCGCCGCAAGCTTTGCCCACAATCTCGGCTTTCGTCCGGATGCCTTCCTGATGGCGGTCGCCATCGGCGCAGGCTCGGACTTTCTCACCCCCATCGGCCATCAGTGCAATACACTCGTCATGGGTCCAGGCGGCTATCGTTTCAGCGATTATCCCCGCCTTGGCCTGCCGCTGTCTATTCTCATCGTGCTGGTTTCCGTGCCGATGCTGCTGCTTGTCTGGCCGGTAAAGTAAACCTTTATCCGTGATGCATCGCCATCAACCGGAAGGGCATGGTCTGGCCCAATCGGGCGGCCTACAGCGCCGTGCGTTTTATCAAACCCACGAAGGACGCTGTAACACGTTAAATCTGCTGCATAATTCCTTAAATCGATTCCGATTTAAGGAATTATGCTCTAGCCTGAAACGGTGAAAGCCTGCGTCGGGCAGACGCAGGCTTTCGGGCGGGGGACGGGGTTGCTCAGAACAAAGGCCGGACGGGTAAGGGGCTCGTCTGCCGTTTCGTTGGCTACGGAGAGAAACCGGAAAAATCTCCGTATTCCCCTTTCCCGTCGCGTCCGGTTGGCACGACCTTTATTCTGCTGTCATAACGGGCAAGTCCCGTTCGGGTTCCAGCCGAATGCAGATTTTTTTCAGATTTTTTCGCAAGCCGGAAAATGGCCTGTGCCGGGGTGGTTCTTGACGCTTGCCCCTGAATATGGCCTAAGGCCAGCAACGAGTTGACCCGATGGCCGCGCAAACCCGCGCCTTGGGACAAGATCGATCCGTTAACTGTGGAACCGGCTCTTTACGGTTCTGTCGCACCCACGAGCACGATCATGACCACTTCCGGCGTTCGCGTCCGCATTGCACCATCTCCCACCGGCGAGCCGCATGTCGGCACCGCCTATATCGCGCTGTTCAACTATCTCTTCGCCAAAAAACATGGCGGCGAGTTCATCCTGCGCATCGAAGACACCGATGCCACCCGCTCCACGGCGGAATTTGAGCAGAAGGTGCTGGACGCGCTGAAATGGTGCGGCCTGGAATGGTCCGAAGGTCCCGATGTCGGCGGTCCTTACGGCCCCTATCGCCAGTCGGAGCGTAAGGATACCTATCGTCCCTTCGTGGAGAAAATGGTCAATGAAGGCAATGCCTTCCGCTGTTTCTGCACGCCGGAACGGCTGGAGCAGATGCGCGAGGCGCAGCGCGCCGCGGGCAAGCCGCCGGGTTACGACGGGCTTTGCCTGCATCTCAAGGCCGAGGAAGTCACCGCCCGCGTTGCCGCCGGTGAGCCGCATGTCGTGCGCATGAAGATCCCGACCGAGGGGGCCTGCGAATTCCACGATGGCGTTTATGGCGATGTCTCGATCCCGTGGGAAAGCGTCGATATGCAGGTTCTGCTCAAGGCCGACGGTATGCCCACCTACCATATGGCCAATGTGGTGGACGACCATCTGATGAAGATTACCCATGTGGCGCGCGGCGAGGAATGGCTGGCCTCGGTGCCGAAGCACATCCTCATTTACAAATATCTGGGCCTCGAGCCGCCGAAATTCATGCACCTGTCGCTGATGCGCAATCACGACAAGTCCAAGCTTTCCAAGCGCAAGAACCCCACTTCGATCTCCTATTACTCCGCGCTCGGCTATCTGCCGGAAGCGCTGATGAACTTCCTTGGCCTGTTCTTCATCCAGATCGCCGAAGGCGAAGAGCTTTTGACCATGGAAGAGCTGGCCGAGAAGTTCGACCCGGAAAACCTGTCCAAGGCAGGCGCCATTTTCGACGTGCAGAAGCTGGACTGGCTGAATGGCCGCTGGCTGCGCGAAAAGCTGACCTCGGAAGACTTCCTCGACCGTATCCTCACCTGGGCTTCTGAAAACGGCCGCCTGACGGAGGGGCTGAAACTTGCCCAGAGCCGTATTTCCAAGCTTGGCGAATTGCCGCAACTGGCAGGCTTCATGCTGGCCTCCGATGTCGGCCTGACGCCCGCCTCCTTTGCCGGGTTGAAAACCAGCCCGGAAGAGACGCTGGAGATCGTGTCCACCGTGCAGGCCGATCTCGAAAAGATCCTGGAATGGAATGTCGAGACGATCGAAGCAGAGTTGCGCGCCATTTCCGATCGCATGGGCAAGAAGCTGCGCGTGGTGACACCGCCGCTCTTCGTTGCCGTTTCAGGCAACCAGCGCTCGCTGCCCTTGTTCGATTCCATGGCGCTGCTGGGACGTTCGGTGGTGCGCCAGCGTCTGAAGGTGGCAAGCCAGGTTCTGACCTCCATGGTTGGCGCAAAGTAAGGCCGAGAGACAGGATAAAGACATGACCGACACCAAGACCGAAACTGCCCTCTCCTCCGACGCTTCCGAAGTGCGCCGCCAGAAACTGGCTATGCTGCGCGAGAAAATCGGCGACGTTTACCCGGCGCATTTCCACCGCTCGATCACCAATGCCGAGCTTTCGGAAAAATATGCGAAGCTGGAGCCCGACACCGAATCCGCCGATGTGGTGACGGTGGCTGGCCGCGTCTATTCCTCGCGCAATTCCGGCATGTTCATGGACCTGCATGACGCAACCGGCAAGATCCAGATTTTCTCCCACAAGGATACGACCCCGGAAGAGGCCCGCAACCTTCTGCCGATGATCGACCTGGGCGACATTATCGGCGTGAAGGGGCAGATTCGCCGCACCAAGCGCGGTGAGCTGACCATCAATGCGCATGAAATCACCATGCTCACCAAGACGCTGCTGCCCATGCCGGAAAAATGGCATGGCGTGACCGATATCGAAGTGCGCTATCGCAAGCGCCATCTCGACATCATGACCAATGAAGAATCCAAGCTGCGCTTCCTGCAACGCTCGAAGATCATTTCCGGCGTGCGCCGTTTCATGGAGGCCGATGGCTTCATGGAAGTGGAAACGCCCATGCTGCAATCCATCTATGGCGGCGCATCGGCAGACCCTTTCAAGACGCACCACAACACGCTGAAGCAGGACATGTATCTGCGTATCGCGCCGGAACTCTTCCTGAAGCGCACGCTGGTTTCCGGCCTTGCCGACAAGATCTTCGAAGTGAACCGCAACTTCCGCAATGAAGGCGTTTCCACCCGGCACAATCCCGAATTCACCATGATGGAGTGCTATTGGGCCTATGCCGATTACGAGGACATGATGGATCTCGTGGAGCGGCTGTTTGCCGATCTCGCGGTCCGCATTCATGGCTCGACGGAATTTGCCTTCGGCGACAAGGAGCTCTCCTTCAAGGGCCCGTTCCGCCGCGTGCCGATGCCCGAAGCCGTCAAGGAAGCCACCGGCATCGACTTCATGAGCATCAAGACCGACGAAGAAGCCCGTAGCGCCGCCAAGGCTGCCGGTTTTGCCGTGGAAAAAGACTGGACCTGGGGCGAATGCCTGGCCTTCATCTTTGAAGAAAAAGTGGAAGGCACGCTGATCCAGCCCGCCCATGTCACGCATTTTCCGAAGGATATTTCGCCCTTCGCCAAGGAAGTGCCGGGCGAGCCGCGTCTGGTGGAGCGTTTCGAAACCTATTGCAATGCCTGGGAAATCGGCAACGCCTTCTCGGAACTCAACGATCCGGAAGAACAGCGCCGCCGCATGGTGGAACAGCTTGAACAGGCCCATGCCCGCGGCGAAAAAGACAAGCAGCTCGACGACGAATTCCTCGACGCCATGGATCAGGGTATGCCGCCGGCTGGTGGTCTCGGCATCGGGGTCGATCGTCTGATCATGCTGTTGACCAACGCCCCGTCGATCCGCGACATCATCCTCTTCCCGGCGCGCCGCGCCAAGGCGGATTGATACCAAGCACCATTGAAAATGAACTTGGCATTTTCCTTTTCGAATATCTCAAGCCTCTGACACAGTTGAGATATTCGAGACGCCTTCAAGGCAGGGAGACGTCAGCAGGGTCCATGTCCCGGCTTTGCGCAGGCAAAGCCGGGATAGCGCGTTTCCCGCGACGGCATGTCCTGCGGCCTCACCGAAGCGAAATGCCTTTTGGCAGCACGCTGGCCGGTTCTTCTTTTTCAGGCTCAGTAGCAGGTTTCGAGGCATCGGCCTGCTCGGCAGGCTTGCCGGGATCGGCGGGCCTGTCGCTTCCCAGAATGCGTGATTTCAGCGAAGCAAACCAGCCAGCCGGGGCAGGCCCGTCGGCAGGCTTTTCTGCGTCCCCCCCAACCTTCTCCGCGCTTGCCGCATCATGAGCGGGGGCGGTATCATGGGCGGGGGCGGTGGGTGCCGCCTCGCCGGATACGGTGTGCAAGGCCGTTTCCGTTCCGGCGGGCTTTTCGCTTCCAAAAATCATGCCCTTGATGGAGGAAATCAGGCCGGGCTTTGCGTCTGCCGCTGGCGGTTCACCCCCATGGGCCGCATCGCCTGAACCGGCGGCTTCGCCGTCCTTCTTTGCCTCCGCCCCATGCCCATCGGCCCCATGCCCATCGGCACCATGTTCTTTCTTGTCGGGCTCGGTTTTTCCATGCTCGGGCTGACCATGCTCGCCCGTCGCCTTCTCGGTCTTGCCATGGCCGCTGGCCTTGCCGTGACCATCGCCTTCCTTGTCGGCAGGGGGCGCGGGAATGACGCAATCATTTTTTTCGGTAAGGCTGGCCATCAGGGCCGCCGCCTCGTCCGATGCCATGTCGATGCGTTCGCCATAGAAATCGCCATCGCCATTGGCGGGCCGGTCCACATAACGCGCCGTCAGCGGCACCACATCCTGCTCATCGTCGATATGCGCGGGAACCGGCACATACACAACCTCGGCACCCACGGCGCGGCCGCGAATTTCGGCCCGGTCCTTGGGGCCGTTCTTATCGAGAACAACGACCTGAACGAGATCGGCCTTTTCGGCCTCGGCAGTCGCTTTTGCCACACGCAGCGCCGTTCTGATCCGCGACAGGCCGTCGCCGGGTTCTGTCGTGACATATTTGCGCACCCAGACCCGCTCCTTGCGGTGAAGTTTCACGGCCTGCACCTGCGTGCATTCCAGTCCGTTCAGCGTGGTCTTGGAGGCCCCCAGCAACTGGTCCCGGCCAATATAGACAGCCACGGAACCGGAGGCGCCGCACGCCACAAGGACGCCGCCCAAGATGATGACCATCTTGCGGGAAAACCGGACCTTTCCCAAAAGACCCTTCATCGCGCAC
The DNA here is from genome assembly GCF_000621665.1 of Allorhizobium undicola ORS 992 = ATCC 700741. GTDB lineage: Bacteria > Pseudomonadota > Alphaproteobacteria > Rhizobiales > Rhizobiaceae > Allorhizobium > Allorhizobium undicola. The sequence continues at coordinate 98,523 of NZ_JHXQ01000009.1, read as the reverse complement.
GTCCCTCATGTCCGCAGCATCGAACCGCAAAGGAAGGCGGCGCGACGCTCCATTTTCTTTTCGAGCCCAGATCGTTGCCGCAGCGCGCTGCGGCCCTGCGCGACCTGCCCGTTCAACCTGTTAGCCGCCCTTCGCAATCACCGGAAGCCCCTGCCTCCAGCCCTTGCGATATTACGACAATAAGAATTTTCGACCGTCATTTCAGCCGAAAAGACTGTCGTTAACTTTATATACTGCTACTTTAGGGTGGCGTTATTGCCGATTATTTAATGCATTCGGCAAGAGGCGTCACAAATCCGGCCATTGTTCAGCACAGTTAACGTCATGGAAAGAAATTCAACCTGAGGAAGTCCGAAATCCTTACAGCTTCCCGTCATGAGAGTTATTGGCCCTCATCCGCCCGCGCGGCGTGGCGCTTCCAAGCAGGATGGCGAAGACCGCAAGCGCCCCAATACAGCGCCATGGGTTTTATAAAACGCATAAAGGACGGTGGGAGGCAGGCTGTGCGAAAGCCGCCTTCTCAAAATGCCATCAGCCGGATGCGTCCGGCGAAAGCTTCTTCTCCAGGTCATCGAACATCCGCAAAACCGCCTTCAACTCATCGGGGGGCACGTCTGCGAGCAGCGCCGTCTCCAGTGGCTCCACACGAGCGCGGATGTCGTTTATGGCGGCAAAGCCTTGCTCCGTCAGGAAAATACGGTTTACCCGCCGGTCCTGCACATCATTGCGCCGCTCGATAAGGCTCTGCTTTTCCAGAATATCCAGAAGGCGGACCAGCGTCGAACCATCCAACCCGACAATCCCCGCCAGCTCCTTTTGCGTCACGCCGTCGCCGTGATGATAAAGGTAAACCAGCGGCCGCCAGCTTGCATCGGTAAAGCCCGCAGCGGCGAGGTGTTCCTCCACCCGTCTGCGCCAAAGCCGCGCCAGACTGGACAACCGGAACCCGAAAGGTCCGGTATCGCCGCTTTTCAAAACTCCGTCCCACATATGGCTTCTGCTATTTTTCGAGTTGCACCGGGAAGTCACTGTCAGCTTATCTGAAAACCATGGCAATTCAACAGTTTGTCTAATATAATGCAAATTCGCCGGCCTTGGGTCTCAGCAAGGAGGGTCGCATTCCGACTTCCGCCACGCTTTGCGCTTGTCAGGGCGGCAAATCTGGATTCTACTTTTGATCGGGCAACCCGCAAATCCTCCGGAGAGACAAGGCATGGCCAGCACACAGTATCATCCACCCCGTGAACAGCGGGGATTGGCGGCCTTGTTTTTGAGGGCCCGCAAAACCGGGCATCAAAGGGCCGGATCTGCATTCGCACTGATCGGCCTTGTGCTTGCCATGGCAGCAGCCACGCCCTCGTATGGGCAGACCGTCATCACCGCGCCTGCGCCAATCGATCCTGTCACCGGCCAGCCGGCCAGTCCGCCACCGCGTCACCACGCGCCAGACCCCTATCTCTGGCATGTGGCAGGACTGCCGGAAGGTACAACGCTGGATGTCCGCTCCGGTGCCGGACCGGCTTTCCGCATCATAGCCACGCTGCCGGAGGGAATGGCGGTGGATATGCAGAACTGCATGGAAAGCCGGGGCGGTTACTGGTGCCGGATTGCCACCTTTGAGCGACCGCGCATCAGCGGCTGGGTGGATGGGCGTTTTGTCGAAAAACATGGCGGTCCACCGCCGCAGGCTGGCACGATAGGCGGGGTTCCGGCGGAAATCATCATTGATCCGTTCGGCAAGAAGCAAAGCGGTCAACGGCAGGGAACGGCCAGACAGCAAAACGGCATGACCCCGGACGATAGCGCTGGCGATACCGGCGAGTAAAACAAAAAAGGGGCGGCCATCGCATGGCCGCCCCCACTATTCGATTGGATGCTCAGGCAGAAAGTTTCCTGGCGACCATTCCGCGCAGCGTGGCAAGATCCTTGGAGAAAGAACGGATGCCTTCCGACAGCTTTTCGGTTGCCATCGGGTCTTCGTTCAGCGCCCAGCGGAAGGCCTTTTCATCCATGGACACCCACGGATCCGGCGTGGTCTTTTCCGCCGAAAGCTTGCGGGGCAGATCGCCCTCGGCCTTGTCCAGTTCATCCAGCAGGGCCGGGCTGATGGTCAGGCGGTCGCAACCGGCCAGCGCCTCGATTTCCCCGGCATTGCGGAAGGATGCGCCCATGACGATGGTTTCGATGCCGTTGACCTTGTAATAATTGTAGATCGAACGCACGGAAACGACGCCCGGATCGGTCTCGGACGTATAGTCCTCGCCGGTGGACTTCTTGTACCAGTCAAGAATGCGTCCAACGAAGGGCGAGATGAGGAACACCTTCGCTTCAGCGCAGGCAACAGCCTGTGCCTTGGAGAAGAGCAGCGTCAGATTGCAGTCGATGCCCTCCTTCTGCAAAACTTCGGCGGCACGGATACCTTCCCAGGTCGAGGCGAGCTTGATGAGGATGCGATCCCGCTCGATACCGCGCTCCTTGTAAGAGGCGATGATCTCGCGCGCCTTGTTGAGCGATCCCTGCGTATCGAAGGAAAGATCGGCATCGACCTCGGTGGAGACCCGGCCCGGAACGAGCTTTGCCAGTGCCGCACCCACCGAAATGGCCAGCCGGTCAGCCACGGCCGCAACGGTGGCGTCGGAGGACGCCCCCCCCTTTGCCTTGCCCCACTGGATAGCCTCTTCGAAGGCATCGGCAAACATCTCCGTGCCAAGGGCTTTCAGAACGATGGTGGGATTGGTGGTGCAATCTACCGGCTTGAGGCGCGCCACAGCTTCAATGTCGCCGGTATCGGCAACCACGGTGGTCATGGCGCGAAGCTGTTCGAGTTTCGAGGTCATCCGTAAATTCCTTTGATCCTACGGTTCAATTCTGCGGCTTGTCCAGAAAGAGAAAGAAAGCTCGCACGTGCTCTTCCCCTAACGGCTATCGGCCCTTGTGGTTCAAATATCACGACGCACACGGACAAAGTCAAGACATTTGCCTAGTTCATTTGACATATGTTTCACGCTGCGCGATAGTTTCACGAGAAAGAGGAGCAAGCCACAGTGGTCAGACTGCGACGGGAAACCCATATGGCCTATTCCGAAGCCGCCTCGCTGCGGCTCAAGGCGGCGTGGCTCTATTACAATCAGGGACTGACCCAGAAAGACGTGGCCGAGCGGCTCGGAATCAGCCGCTCCACGGTGATCCGGATGCTGGACGAGGCCTTGAAACGTTCCGAGGTGCAAATCTGGATTGCCGATGGCATGGATGATTGCGTGGAGCTGGCCGTGCGGCTGGAAAAGGCCTTCGCGCTGGACGAGGCCGTGGTCGTTCCCTCAGCCAGCGGGCAGGACGCAGGCGCCATTGCCAGGGGCGTCGGGCAGGCGCTTGGCCAGTTTCTCACCGAAGTGGTCAGCGACAATGCCACGATCGGCGTCGGCTGGGGCCGCACCATGACGGCGTCGCTCTCCGGTTTCCGTTCGCCACGGCGGGAAAACTGCAAGGTCGTTTCGCTTCTCGGCGGTGTCGTCGCCGTCCACCAGACCAATCCCATCGATTACAGCTGGCGGCTGGCCAGCCAGCTTGGCGCGGAATGCTATATGTTCCTTGCGCCGCTGCTGGTCGATTCCGTTGAGACGAAGCGGGCGCTGATCGAACAATGCGGCCTGAAGACAATCTACGATCTGGCCGAAAATCTCGATCTGGCCGTTGTGTCCTGCGGCGACATCGGGCTTCACTCCACCTCGCTTTCGGAAGGTTTCATCAGCCGCCAGACGCTGGAGGAGCTGGTGGCGGCAGGCTGCGTCTGCGACACCATGTTCAACTTTCTCGATGCCGAGGGCCGCTCGGTGGACCACCCCATCAATCAGCGCGTGATGTCTGTCGATCTCGACACGCTGAAAAAGGCGCGCCACATCGTGATCGCCTCCGGCGGGGCGCACCGGGCGGTGGCCATTGCCGCCACCCTCAAGCGTATCGGCTGCAACACGCTGATCACAGACGAGGCGGCGGCGCGCCAGTTGCTGGCCATGGCGCCTGCCGCACCGGGGTCTGTGCCTGCTCGCTTCGACGTTACGTGAAGGAACGGACGATTGCCTTCATCTGGTCGGCCGTGCGCGACCATGTGAAGCCCGCAAGCTTTGCCGCGCCGCGCTCGCCGCGCCGTCTTGCCTCGTTGCGGTCGCGATAGGCGCGTTCCAGCGCATCCTCGATTTCCTCGACGCTGCTTTCGCCCCAGCCGGCCACATCGCCAACACCCTCGCCCTCGCCGGCCACCGGGGCCTGAGCCTCCAGCGCATAGCAATTGCGCCCGTCGATGAGATCGAGATGGCCGGTATTGGCCGAAAGGATGGTCGGCACGCCGCAGGCCATGCATTCCATGGCCACGAGATTGGTGCCGCCTTCGCTGCGATTGGGAAAAACGGCCACATCCATTTCCCTGAGGATAGGCGGCATCAGCGCATTCGGCACGCTGCCCAGATCGATGAACTGATGGGCGGCAATACCATTGGCGGCAATCCACGCCACCTGATCGATGGTGCCCTTGTCATTGGTGCCGATCTCGGCAGCCTTGCCGGAGCGGTTCAGCGTCAGCGCAAATTGCGGCCAGGGACTGTGCCAGGCCGAAACCAGCACGGCATCGGGATGGCGTCTGGCAAAGCGCGAAAAGGCTGCAACCACAAGATCCTGCCCCTTGCGCAGTTCCAGCTTGCCCCCTGAAAACACCAGGAAGCGATCCGTCAGCACACCCTGCCTTGGAGCGGGATGAAACAGCGTCTGGTCCACGCCCTGAATGACCGTGGTGACATTCGTCAGGCCATGCGCACGCATGATCTTTTCATTCCAGCTCGATCCAGCAATCACCAGCGGCAGGGCGCGGGCGCGGGCCTTGGCCTCCTCTGAAAGCTGCGGCAATTCGAAAAACACCACCCCGAGCGTCGGCGTTCCGGAAAGCGCTATCCCCTTCGGGCCGGGCGACATGGAAAAGTCATTGCCCAAGCCCGCCAGAAGCGGGGTGTTGACCACCAGATTGCGCGCCTCCTGCTGCTCCATCCGGCCGACAAGATCGCCGGACGCCTTGAAAAACCCGGCAAGCGCGCGCCGCCTGAGCGGATCGACGACAATCTGCTCAGGCTGGAGCGGAAATGACGTCAAGGGTTCGAGATCCCGGTCCTGCGCCCAGTTGAGCGCAAGGTTGAGGCCATAAATGCCCCAGCCGAAAAAGCTGGAAATGCCCCAGTGAATGATGACAGGCCGCCTTTGTACAGTACTCACGCGCATTCCTTCCGCTGATTCGGTGGTTGTGAATTTACTGCGCCTCAACGCCGCTTTCAGCGCCGCTTCACCTTTCATCTGTGGAAACCGCGTGTCTGGCTTCACCTTTCCCGCAAGCGGCACGACCTGCGGGAACAACCATTTGTCCAGCATCGCGAAAGCTTCGCGCCTTACGGTCGGCTGGAATGGGTGATCAGGCTGTCCATGACAGACGAGAAGGCCTGCCGTGAAAACGCCGGGGCATTGGCGGAAATGATGAGGTGCGTGGATGCGTATGGACGACGGTGATCTGGGCGAGGAAAGCCATGCCGGAGCCGCGCTGGCTGCCCTGACCCTTGCCGCCCGGCGCCTCGGGCTTTCCCTCTCCCTTGATGAGCTGCGTCGCGATTATGGCGATGAAGCATCGCTCTCTCTGCACCAGCTTGCCGAAATTTCCCACCAGCAGGGCATGAAGGCCAAGCCCATCCGGTTGAACTGGAAAATCCTTTCCCGGATGGAGGACGGCGTCTCGGCGCTGATCGAGCTTGCCGACGGCTCCTATCTTGTCTTTGAAAAATTCATCGACGACCCTTCCACGCCACGCATGGTGTTCCGCGATCCGGCCGATCCCAAAGCTGCCCGTCTCGTGCTGGACGAATTGCGTCTCGGCGAAAACTGGAACGGTCATGTTCTCCTGCTCAAAAGGCAGACGGCAGAGCAGAGGCAGGGCGACGAATTCGGCTTTCCCTGGCTGTTCCAGCAGGTGCGCCAGGATGGCCGGCTGGTGCGCGACATCGTGATCGCCGCCCTTTCGCTCGGCGTGCTGGCTCTCGTGCCCTCCTTTTTCTACATGGTTGTGATCGACCGGGTCATGGTGCATCACCGGCTCTCCACCCTCACCGTCATGGCGCTTGCCATTGCCGTGGTGCTGGTGTTCGACATGACGCTTGCCTATCTGCGCCGATCGGTCACGGCCGTCGTTTCGGCGCGTATGGATGTGCGCCTCAATCTGCTGATTTTCGATCGCCTCTCGCGTCTTCCCATCGAGTTCTTCGAGCAGAATGCCACGGGCGGTATCGTCCACCGGCTGGGCGAGGCGCGCAGGCTGCGCGGTTTCATCACCGGCCAGTTGTTCGGCTCGGTGCTGGACATGCTTTCCCTTCTGGTGCTGATCCCCGCCATGTTCATCCTCAGCCCGGGTCTTACCTTCTGGGTTCTCGGACTGGCTGGCCTGATGGCACTGGTTCTTTTCGCCTATATGGGGCCGGTGCGCCGCGCCTATGCCGAGGTGATGGGCAGCGAACACCGCCGCACCTCCATGCTGATCGAAACGATCAACGGGATGCGCACCGTCAAGTCGCTGGCGCTGGAAGGGCGCAAGCGGCGCGAATGGGACCAGAAGGTCGCCGAGGCCGTGAACCGGCAGACGGACCTGATGCTGCTGGCCAACCAGCCGCAAACCCTGCTGGCGCCGCTTGAAAAGCTGATCTATGCGGGCTCGCTGCTGATCGGCGCCTATCTGGTCATCGTTGACGAGCATACCGTCATGACGGGAACGCTGGTCGCCTTTACCATGATCGCCATGCGCGCCACCCAGCCGCTGGTGCAGATGGCCGGCATGATGCAGCAGATGGAAGAGGCCCGAGGGGCGCTGAAACAGGTTGCATCCGTCATCAACGCCGAGCCGGAACCGCGCCGCGAAAACGGCGTACGCCCGCAATTGTCGGGGCGCATCGACTTCGAGGAGGTGCGCTTTGCCTATCCCGGTTCACCGATACCTGCGCTCAACGCCGTGAATTTCAGCATCCGCCCGGGAAGTCTTGTCGGCATCATGGGCCGCAGCGGATCGGGCAAGACCACCGTGACGCGGCTTTTGCAGGGCCTGCATCAAAACTATTCCGGCCTGATCCGCCTCGATGGCGTCGAAATGAAGGAAATAGATCTTTATCACCTGCGCACGCAGATCGGCGTGGTGCTTCAGGACAGCTTCCTGTTTCGCGGCACGATCCGTGAAAACATCACCATCGCCCGGCCCGACGCCACGGCGGAGGAAATGATCGAGGCCGCGCAGCTTGCCGGTGCCGACGAATTCATCGAACGCCTGCCGCGCGGCTACGACACCATGCTGGAAGAACATGCCGCCAATCTTTCGGGCGGTCAGCGCCAGCGGCTTGCCATTGCGCGGGCGCTGATCGTCGATCCCCCCGTGCTGATCTTCGACGAGGCCACCAGCGCGCTCGATCCCGACAGCGAGGCGATCATCATGCGCAACCTCAAGCGCATCGCCAAAGGCCGCACCGTGCTGATGATCTCGCACCGGCTGTCCTCACTGGTGGATTGCGACCAGATCCTCGTGATGGATCGCGGCCAGTTGAAGGATAGCGGCACCCACCATGAGCTGATGCAACGCTCTGCCGATTATCGCCATCTGTGGAACCAGCAAAACCGCCACCTTCATTCTGGCCCATCGAATCCCGGAAAGAGCCATGACGAAAACCTTGACGCTGTCGCCTGACGAACACCGCTATGCGGTTCGCACGACGGCGGAATTTCTCTCCGAAAGCGCCGCGATCCTCAACCGGCGCCCGCCGCGCTCCGCGCGCCTCACCATTGCCGCCGTGGCCGGGTTGATTGCCAGCGCCATCGCCATTGCCGTCGTCATGCCGGTGGAACGGGTGGTGACGGCCAAGGGGCGCATTGCTTCGGAAACCCCGCATATCGTCGTGCAGCCCATCGAAACCTCGATCGTGCGTGAAATTCTGGTGCGAGAGGGCCAGGAGGTGAAGGCCGGTCAATTGCTGGCCACGCTCGATCCCACCTTTTCGCAGGCCGACCAGACATCGGTAAGCCGTCAGGTGGCCAGCCTTGCCGCCGAGGTCGAACGGCTGAAGGCCGAAATCGACAGCCGCGATTACCAGCCGGCATCCGGCGACAGTTTCGGCCTGCTGCAACGGCGCTTCTTCGAGGCCCGGCGGGCGCAATATCAGGCCTCCATCAGCGCCTATCAGGCCAAGATCTCCTCGCTGGAAACAACCCGCACCCAGCTGCAATCGGAAATCGACGTCAATCGCGAACGGCTGAAACTCAGCCAGGAAAGCGAAGCGATGAAGGGCGCGCTCGTTCAGCAGAAATTCGCCAGCCGCGCCGATGCGCTCAAGGCGCGGGACTGGACACTGGAAGTCACCGGCACGCTGCGCGAGCTGGAAGGACGGCTGGAAACCAACAATCACGACATTCAGTCCCTGAACTCGCAGCTTGAAAACCAGCGCCAGCAATGGCGTTCCGATGCCATGGCGCAGCTGGTCAAGCAGCAGGGAGAACTGAACGGCGCCGTCGAGCAATTGAACAAGGCCGACAAGCGGCACGACCTGATCGAACTGAAAGCCCCGGAAGATGCCGTGGTGTTGCAGGTCGGTGAAATCTCCATTGGCTCCGTGGCGCAAACCGCGCAGAAAATGTTCGTTCTCGTGCCGCAATCGGCCCGGCTGGAGGTGGAAGCGCAGATTTCCACCCAGGATCAAGGCTTCATCAAGGTCGGCCAGCCGGTCGAGGTCAAGCTGGACGCATGGCCCTTCGGCCGCTATGGCGGACTGAAGGGCGAGGTGCGCGCCATCAGCGCCGACAGTCTCACCGTCTCGCGCGACAGCGAGGGCGAAGGGCGCAATGTCTATATCGCCAAGGTGCGCATCGCCGATCCGCGCCTGAAGACCTCACCTCCCGATTTCCGGCTGGTGCCCGGCATGACGCTTACCACGGATATTGTCGTGGGCGACCAGACCGTCGCGGCCTATCTCTTCGACCGCGCCCTTCCCTCTGTCCGCGAAGGGCTGCGCGAACCATGATTTCCATCACCGGCCTTGCGCGCGAGGCCTTCCGCCATCAGCTCTACCGGCAGGGCAAAAGGCAACTGGCCCTGAACCGGCTGCCCCGTGCCGCCGCCCTTCTGAAAAAGGCCGCCGACCGGGGGCATCCGGACGCCGCCTTCGAGATGGCGCTTCTGTTCGAGGCGGGAAAGGGCGTGATCGCCGACCTTGCCGAAGCCCGCCGCTATGCGCGTCAGGCCGCCGACATTGGCCATGTGGATGCCATGGCGCTTTTGGCTCGTCTCTATCTGTCCTCCGGGCGCCCGGATTTTTCCCCAACGCCCGCCACGCGGCGGCTTTACGGCGCAGCCCTTGCCGTGGAAAGCGAGCCGGAACTGGCGCGAAGCTTTGCCCTGATGGCAAGCGAGCATGGCCATGCCGAAGGCGCAGCGCTTGCGGGCTATATGCTGGCCTCCGGCATTGGCGGCAAGCCCGATGCCCTTGCCGCCCGTGCCGCATATGAAACGGCCGTCGCTTCCGGCAGCGTGCGGGCGCATCTGGGCATTGGCACCCTTCTGGCAGGCGGGCATCTGGGTGAAAGCGACCATGCCGCTGCTTTTCACTATTTCAAATTCGCCGCCGCCGCTGGCAACCGCACAGCGCGCCATTATCTCGCCCTGCAATATCTCAAGGGGCTCGGCATCGAGAAAAACGAGGAAAAGGCGATCAAGCTTCTGACGGCGGCTGCCGCCAAGGGCTACCGCGCCTCCACCGAAGAACTGGCCCGATATTACCTCGATCCCGCCCATGCCGACCGTGACCGTGCCAAGGGCATCCGATGGCTGACAGCCCTTGCCCGCATGGGCGAAAGACGCGCCTGCCGCGAGCTGGAGCAGCGCTACCGCCACGGCGTGGATGTAGAACAGGATGTGACGCAAGCCCTGCTATGGCTGGAAAAGGCCGCCCTCAAGGGCGACGTCGCGGCCCAGTTTCAGATGGCGGTGGTCACGGCCACGGGAGGCGGAAACAGCGAGCCCGATCTTGCCCAGGCCCGCATGTGGTTCGATATGGCCGCAGGCAACGGACACGCCATCGCCATGGTCAATCTCGGGCGCTTCCGCATGAAAGGCATGGGCGGCCCGGTCGATCTGAACGGCGCCCGCGAGATACTGGAAAGCGCCCTCGATGCCGGAGAGCTTGCAGCCTCGCCGGTTCTGGGCGAATATATCGCCTTCCATGCCGATCCCCCCGATCCGCAGGCCGCCCGTGCGGTGCTGGCCAAGGGCGTCGAGGCTGGCGATGCCGTCTGCATCGACATTCTGCGCAGGCTGGACAGAACCGACGTTGCAGACGTGGCCTGAGCCTGAACAGACGGCAGATATTGCGCCCGCCACGCCGACACCCCATATAGCGGGCAAGCCATTCCTTCTGGAAGGAGGTCGAAAATCGCCCTCCTTCCAGATTTCGCCCCGAAAGAGGTGTGAGTTGATCCTCGATGCCGCCGCACTTTCCCTTCGCAATCTCCTCGCTCCGGAAACGAGGGGTGTGTTCTGGAAGACGCTCGGTCTTTCCATTCTGGCGCTGATCGGACTTTGGCTCGCGCTGCGGGAAGGGTTCATTCTGTATGTCTGGCCGTGGTTTGCCGCCTTCTTTCCCGCCACGCCGGAATGGGCGGGCTGGTTGACGCTGATCTTCGGCATTCTTGCCAGCATTGGTCTTGCGTTGGCGCTCGCCCTTCTGATCGCGCCGATCACTGCCATCATTGCCGGTCTTTTCCTGGATGACGTCGCCGAACTGATCGAAAAGCGCGACTATCCGGCCGATCCCGCGGGCGAGGCCATGCCCATGCTTGCCGCGATTGTCTCCTCCGTCAAATTCTTCGGGGTGGTCATTCTCGGCAATCTCGTGGCGCTGATGCTGCTGGCGCTGCCCGGCATCAATCTCATGGCCTTCTTTCTGGTCAATGGCTATCTGCTGGGCCGGGAATTCTTCGAATTTGCCGCCATGCGCCTGCGGCCCCGCGCCGAGGCGCTGGATTTCCGCCGCAAGCATTCCGGCACGGTGTTTCTCGGCGGACTGGTGATTGCGGGCTTTCTGGCCATTCCCATCGTCAACCTGCTGACACCGCTGTTTGCCGCCGGGTTGATGGTGCATCTGCACAAGGCGCTCACGCGGCGCGATCCGTCATTCTCCGATCTGCTGCGGGGGTAACTCCACCAGTGGAGCGGGTATGTCGCAGGTCTTTTCCGGCGAGCGACAGAGATCGGCAATCACGCAGCGCTCGCATTCCGGCTTGCGGGCCTTGCAGCAATAGCGGCCATGCAGAATGAGCCAGTGATGAGCGTGGAACAGATAATGCGCCGGGATGATGCGCATCAGCTTGTCCTCCACCTCGTCCGGCGTCTTGCCGGGTGCAAGGCGAATGCGGTTGCCGATGCGAAAAATATGCGTATCGACGGCCATGGTGGGAATGCCGAAGGCCATGGACATGACGACATTGGCCGTCTTGCGCCCGACACCCGGCAACAGCACCAGCTCCTCGCGGGTCCTGGGCACTTCGCCGCCAAACCTGTCCACCAGCATCTGGCTGAGCGCGATCACGTTTTTCGCCTTGTTGCGGTAAAGCCCGATGGTCTTGATGTAATCGCGGACCTTTTCCTCGCCCAGCGCCAGCATTTTCTCCGGCGTATCGGCCACCTTGAACAGCGCCCGCGTGGCCTTGTTCACCCCTGCATCGGTGGCCTGCGCCGAAAGCGCCACCGCTACCACCAGCGTAAAGGGGTTCACATGTTCCAGTTCCCCCTTGGGTTCGGGCCGCTGGATGGAAAAGCGGCGAAACATCTCCTCCAGTTCCGGTTTGGAATAGAGGCTGCGAAAGGGCGGCTTTTTCCTTGCCGCGCCATTTGACGTCTTGACGGTTGAGGTGGTGGATTTCATCTTGATACTTGTCAAACTAAGCATAAGCCGGACAGGTGGAAACCTGTTTTCCCCGCCGGAAATGCATCAAATAATTTCTGGTTCACGCAGTTCTTGAGGCATAACGCCATGAATGAGACCGCCGATCAGCCGATCTTTGCTGCCGAACTGGTACCCTATCGCTCGCTCGGGCGAAAGGGGTTCCGCATCCTGCTGACGCTTTGCGGCCTCGTCTGCCTGCTTTACGGCCTATTCTTCCTGACCACCGGCGCATGGCCCATAGGCTTTTTCTTCGGTCTGGATTTCCTGCTGCTTTATGGCGCCTTTCGGCTGAATTACCGGGCCGCAAAAGCGCGGGAGGAAGTCACCCTGTCGCGCCAGCAATTGAGCGTGCGCAAATATACCCCCTCGGGCAGGATGACGGAGTTTCTGTGGAACCCCTTCTGGGCGCGGTTTTTCGTGCGCCGCCACGAGGAATTCGGCATTCTATCGATGACCGTCCACGGTCAGGGACGCCAGACCGAGATCGGCTCCTTCCTCAACCCGGAAGACCGCGAAAGCTTTGCCAAGGCCTTTCGCCAGGCGCTGGCCACGGCAACCCAAAGGCTTTGAGCGGCAAGAATCGGGTGGCAACACTGACCGGAAGGTGCTTTGCTGAATACGTGCCGGATGACGCCGCCCGCGCTGCGGGGGCTTGCTGATCTCGACCCGACGACCGGCGGCATGTCCATGACCACAGGAGAGTTTTCCATGTCGCTTGCCTGCACTCTTGACCGCCCCGCCTGCGACATCACGCCGGAAGGGCAGGACTATGAAACGGTGTGCCGCGTCATTGAATGCATGACGCTGGACTACCGCCAGCAACCCTCGCTGGAGGATCTTGCCCGGCAATTGAACCAGTCGCCCACGCAATTGCAGAAGGTCTTCACCCGCTGGGCAGGCTTGAGCCCAAAGGCCTTTCTTCAGGCGGTAACGCTGGACCACGCCAAGCGGCTGCTTGGCCGGGAAGGCCTGCCGCTGCTGGAAACCGCCATGGAACTGGGGCTTTCAGGCCCCGGCCGCCTGCATGATCTTTTCGTCAGCCACGAGGCCATGTCACCGGGGGAATGGAAGGCACGCGGCGAGGGCCTGATCCTGCGCTATGGCTACCATCCCTCGCCCTTCGGACAGGCGCTGGCGATGGTGACGGAGCGCGGCCTTGCGGGCCTTGCCTTTTGCGATGCGGGCGAAGAACAGGCCTGTTTCGAGGATATGGCAAAGCGCTGGCCAAGGGCCAGCCTGATCGAAGACCCGCAGGCAAGCACCCCCTTCATGCAGCGGATTTTCGACCCCTCGCAATGGCAGGCCGAACAAAAGCTCAATGTCGTTTTGATCGGCTCGGATTTCCAGATCCGCGTCTGGCAGCAATTGCTGACCATTCCCATGGGCCGCGCCGTGACCTATTCCGAGATTGCCAACCGGATTGGCCAGCCGCAGGCAAGCCGCGCCGTGGGCGCGGCGGTCGGGCGAAACCCCATTTCCTTCGTCGTGCCCTGCCACCGGGCATTGGGCAAGAACGGCGCACTCACCGGCTATCACTGGGGCCTGACGCGCAAACGCGCCATGCTGGGCTGGGAGGCTGGCCGGATATAAAGCATTTGTAGAAATAAAGCGCGGCGATCAGTCGCCGCGCAGCATCCCGATAGCCTCGTCCAGTGCTGAGGCAAAATCGCCGGGAACGGGCTGACGGCACAGGCGCATGGAGGGATACCAGGGCGTCACCGGCCCCTTCAATCCCCAGCGCCAGTCGGGCACGGCCTTGAGAATGCCGATGCAGCCGACACCCAGCGCACCCGCCAGATGCAAAGGTGCCGTGCAGACCGACACGAAGCCGGAAAGGGCGGGCAGAACGGCGGCCGTGTCGAGAAAAGCATCCGGCCCGGCATCGAAATCGGGACCGGGATGTTCCAGCGTGAAATCGAGACCGGCAACCCGGAAGCCGGACGGCGTATCGGCGGGCTCCAGTTGCTGCGCTTCCAGCTTCTGCAAGGCCAGCAGCCGGGTTTCGGCAAGCGCGCCGAAGGGCTTCAAGGCCTGCGGGCCGGGAAGGCTTCTTCCCCTGTCGGAGGGCGACAGCGGATTGCCATGCCAGACGAAACCAACGACCTGCCTGCCCTCGTCGAGCTTCAATCGCGCGCGCCACCGGGCTGCATTTTCAGCATCAGGCGCAAGATAATGCCTTGCGCCCGGAATACTGCCCCCCGTCAATTGCAGGCGATGCGGCAGGCCAAGTAGCGGCGACTGGTAATCGATGCCTGACGGATCGGGATCGGCTGAAATCACCTGATCGGCACCCTGCACATTGCCAAGCAGCCGCAGCAGCTTGTCCGGCACCTGCAAGATCACCTCACCACCCAGTGATTTGACCAGCGGCAACAGCTTGACGAACTGGATCGTATCACCCAGCCCCTGTTCGGCATGGATCAGCAGGCGCTTGCCTTTGAAGGGCAGCCCCTTCCAGTCGGCGATCGCGCCATGGCGGGGCCGGGCTGGAAAATCCTCCGCCAGCCAGCGCCATTCATATTCCGCGAAACCGCCTGCGAAATCGCCGCTGCGCAGCAGGTTGAGACCGAGATTGTAATGGGCCTCGGCAAGATCGGGATAGATCTTCAAGGCGGCCCGCAATTGCGCGATGGCTGCCGCCGTGTCCCCCTGCTCGGCCAGAATATTGCCGAGATTATGCAGGGCGATACGGTTGGACGGATCGAGCGCCAGCGCCTGACGATAGGCCTCGCCCGCCGCGTCGATCTCGCCTAGATGGGCAAGACAGACGCCGATGCTGGCATGAACCGGGGCATTGGCGGGTTGAAGCTCGGCGGCACGGCGGTAGGAATCGAGCGCCTCGCCATTTCGCCCCGCTTCGGAAAGCGCATTGCCAAGATTGAACCAGATATCGGCATGATCGGGCGCCAGCCGCAGCGCCCGCGCATAAAGCGAAAGCGCTTCGGCAAGGTTGCCCTGCGAACGCCGTGCGGAGGCCAGCAGCCGCAAGGCATCCACATCGTCGGGATGGGTTTCGAGCAGGGCAAGATAAAGCGCCACGGCGGCGGCAAGATCTCCGGCGCGGTGTTTTTCGAAAGCCTCCAGCAGCATGGTATCGGCCATTATCGTGCCTCCGTCTTCGCCTGCGCGGGCTTTGCCTGTCCGGTCGCAAGACCGGTGGCCGCAATCCGTTCGTCCCGTAAATACGCAAGCTCCGACGCGACGGCGCGGGCAACACTGTCCCAATCGCCCGCCTGCGGCTGCCGGAACAGCTTCAGGCCGGGATACCAGGGGCTGTCCGACCGATGCGCCATCCAGCGCCAGTCGGCTGCATATTTCAGCAGCGCAAAACACGGCACACGCAGCGAGGCCGCCAGATGCAGCGTGGACGTGCAGGAGGAAATCACCAGATCGAGCGCGGAGATCGCCGCCGCCGTTTCGGCAAAATCGCCAAGGTCGCTGGCGGGAACCGCCATATCCCCGGCAAAGTCGAGGGATTTCATCTGCTCCAGCCCGTCCTTGAATTGCAGGCTGACGAAATGCACATCCGCCACGTCGAAAAGCGGCTTCAGCGCCTTGAGCGGCGGCGAGCGGCCCTTGTCGGCACGCGCATTGGGATTGCCCTGCCAGACCAGCCCGACGCGCAAGCTCTCCCTGTGCCCGAACCTTGCCTCCCAACCGGCCACGCGCCGTGGATCGGCCCGGAAAAAGGCCGGTTCCGGCAGGCTTTCCAGCGTGGCGCCAAGCACCAGCGGCAGGCTCATCATGGGAATGTGAAGATCGGCATCCTCCACCGCATCCACGCCCTGGCGGCGGATTTCCACATTTGGCCAACCCTTCACCAGCAGCGAAAACAGGCCGATCAGCGGCTCGCGCACTTCCAGCACGAGCCGCCCGACCCGGGCGCTTGCAGGCCGCAGGAAGCGGGCAAACTGGATCTGGTCGCCAAGTCCCTGCTCCCCATGCACAAGGAGCGTTGCATCGGGACGAAAATCCCCGGTCCATCGTGGCATGGGCAGGCTGCGGGCCACCATTTCGGCACCACGCCAGCGGGCCTCGTAATCGGCAAATCCCTGTTCCAGGTTTCCGGCCATCAGATGGGCATGAGCCCGGTCGATCAGGGTTTCCGCATCCTCCGGCTCCAGTTGCAAAGCGTCGTCGAAGGCTGAAACCGCTTCTTCCGGCCTGCCCATTTCGCGCAGCGCATTGCCCTTGCCGCGATGGGTCTTGGCAAGATCCGGCCTCAGCGCCAGCGAGGCATCATAGGCCTCCAGCGCCTCTGGATGGCGGTCCGTATCGCGCAGCAAATTGCCGAGCGTCATCAGCGCTTCGGCGCTGGCCTCTTCCTTCACCCCCTGCCGCAGCAGGGCTTCGGCCTCGTCCACGCGGCCCATGTGGCGCAGCGCAATGGAATAATTGGTCCGGAAGGCAGGCGTCTCGAGACCAAGCGCCAGCGCCCCTTCCAGAAACAGCAGGGCACGCGGATAATTCTGCGCTTCGATGGCAAGCCCGCCCAGCATATGCAGCGCCTCGGCGCTGACCTCCGGCTCGTGGATCAACGCGCCATAGGCGGCTTCCGCCTCGTCCTTGCGCCCGGCAATATGGGCCTCTATCGCCTGCGCCAGCCGCAGCTTTGGCGCAAGCGGGGCAGGTACCGCAATCTCCGGCTCGCGGCTTTCGAACAATTGCCCGCGATCCCCGGCAACCAGAAGCGCCAGCGCCTCGGCCACGCGGCCCGCCACACCCGCAAAGGCTTCCGCCTCCACCTCGCCCTCAACCCGGCGGAAAAGCCGGGTGCGCGGATACCACGGACTATCGCTTCGCCCGCGCAGCCAGCGCCATTCCGCCCGCGATTTCAGGATGACCCAGGCAGGCTTTCCAAGCGCGCCCGCCAGATGCGCCACCGCCGTATCGGAGGTAATGACGAGATCGAGGTTCATGATCAGCGCCGCCGTATCGAGAAAGGCATCCGGCCCCTCGTCGAAACCCTGAGGTGGCCTTTCCACGGCAAAATCGACGCTGTCGATCTGCTCCTCGCCCGCGCCTTTTTGCAGGGCGATCAACCGCACGCCATCAAGGCCTGCCAGCGGCTCCAGCACCCGCAGGGGAAAGGAGCGGCCCTTGTCCACCTGCGGATCGGGATTGCCCTGCCAGACAAGCCCGACGCGAAACCCCGGACGCTCGCCCAGCCATTCCGCGAACTGCGTGACACGCTGCGGCTCGGCAAAGAGATAGGCGGGAAAAGCCGGAATGGTGTCCACCGTGGTGGAAAAGCGATGCGGCAGGCTCATCATGAAAATATGATAGTCGAGCCGGGGGATCGTATCGTTTTCGCAGATCACGCCATCCACGCCGGGCATGGTTCCCAGCAAAGCGGCAATCTTCTGGCGGCAGCCCACCAGAACCCGTTCAGCCCCCCGCGCCTTCAGCAGCGCGACATAGCGCACGAACTGAAAGGCATCGCCGAACCCCTGCTCGGCCAGAACCAGAATGGATTTGCCCGCCAGATCCTCGCCCTGCCATTCCGGCAGGCGCACGCGGCTGCGATCAATGCCCAGCACCTCGACCTGAAAGCGCCGCTCGTAAAGGTCGAGCCCCTGACCATACTCGCCCTCGTTCAGCAGCATCATGCCCAGCGCCATCTCGGCATCGGCATAGCCGGGGCGGCATTCGATGGCCTTCAGGAAAGCGGCGCGCGCGGGCTCTTCACGGCCTGCATCCAGAAGGCTGATGCCGCAATTGCTCCAGGCTTCGGCGTGTTGCGGCTGCATTTGCGTGCCGCGGCTCTGGAACCATGCGGCAATTTCGGCTGAGCCATGGTTGCGCTCGGCCACGCCGAGATTGCTCCAGGCATCGGCATTGTCCGGTTGGGCCGCCAGCGCCCGCTCCCAGGCACGGGCAGCATCCCTCGGCTGGTTCTTCTTCAGGAGGATCGCGCCAAGCTGCACCAGATGCGAAGCCACCTTCGGCTCAAGCCGGCAGGCGCGGCGCATGGCCTCTTCCGCCTCGTCGAGATGGCCGGCCGCAAGGGCGGCGGCAGCATAGGCGGCAAGGCCGTGGGTGAGATTGGGGTAAGCCTTGACGACACGCCCCGCCCTGGCAAGCGCCGCCTCCGGACGCCCTTGCGCGGTTTCCCGCCGCGCCAGCGCCAGATGCGAGGTGACGTGATCGGGATTGAAGGTCAGGGCATGGCGCAAGGCCCGCAAGCCATCGGCAGGCTGGCCGCAGGCATCGAGCGCAATGGCAAAATTGCTCCAGAAATCGGGAATATTCGGTTGCAGGGCAACGGAGCGGGCCGAGTAAGGCAGGCCCTGACGTGCCGCAGCTGCACCCCGCTGACCCGCTTCCATCAACGCCATGCCGAGAAGGTTCAGCACCCGTGCCGGTTCCACGCCCTGCGCCAAAAGATGCCGGTAAAGGCGGACGGCGCGGGCAAAATCCCGTTGCTGATGGCACTGAATGGCCTGATCGAGCGTCACGGGCTCCGGGCGGCCCTCATCCAGCGCGCGCGGCGCAGTCAGCAGCAGCTTCAACTCCTGCTGCACCTCGCGCATCACGCCATCCCAGTCGCCCGCCTGCCGCTGCCGGAACAGCCGCATGGTGGGATACCAGTCGGTCAGCATCCCCTCCATGCCCCAGCGCCAGTCCGGCCCCTTTTTCAGCAGCAGCCAGACCGGCTTGCCAAGCGCGCCCGCCAGATGCGCCACCGCCGTATCGGAGGTGATGACGAGATCGAGTGATATAATCAACGCAGCCGTATCAAGGAAAGCGTCGTCACTGCTATCCAGCCCTTCCGGCACGAGAAGCTCCAACCCTTCGGGCGGATTTTCCTGAAGCGCTTCGCCCTTTTGCAAGGCCACGAAACGCAGCGGCCCGGCCGTTTGCGCCAAGGGCGCGAAGGCGGCAAGCGGCAGCGAGCGGCCCGGCTCGCCATAGGCTTTCGGATTGCCCTGCCAGTTGAGGCCGATCGTCAGTGCCTTGCGGCCATCCGACGCTTCACGTCCTGCAAGCCAGTCACGCCATTGCGCAGATTTTTCCGGCTCGGCTGCCAGATAGGGAACGCGAACACCCACCTGATCCGGCTGAAGGCCAAGGATAAGCGGCAGGGACAGGAGCGGCACCCAGGCGGCGCATTCGGGAAAGGGCTCCTGCGGCGGATGCAGCCGGAAGCGGCCACCCTCCTCCCGAAACGGCGCAAAGCTGGAAAGCAACCGGAAAAGCTGCGGCTGGCAGGCCAGAACGATGCGGCCCGCCCGCCCGGCCAGACGCGGCAGAAACCGGATGAATTGCAGACTGTCGCCAAGCCCCTGCTCGCACACGACCAGCAAATCCGCCTCGCCCAGCTCCTCACCCTGCCAGCGGGGCTTTTCAGCCAGCGAGGCGGGAAAGGTATCGGGCGCGGCAAGACTGCGCAACTCATAATCCTCCCAGCTTGCCGCCCAATCTCCGGCAAGCAATTTCAGGCAGGCTCGGTTGAAGCGGTGCAAGGGCGAAGGATTGAGGCTGACGAGCGCATCCTGAACCTTGGCGGCCCGCATCAGGTCGCCTTCCAGCCGATAGCAGGCGGCAAGGTTATTGGCGGCGCGCTCATGCTGCGGGTCAAGCTGCAAGGCCTGCCGGTAGGCGGCAATGGCCGCCTCCAGACGGGCGCTCTGATGGTGGACGACGCCGAGATTGTAGAAGGCCTCGGCATCCGGCCGCAGGGCAAGCGAACGCTCCAGCAGCATCTCGGCGGCGGCGGCATCGCCAAGTTCCAGACGGATTACCCCCATCTGGGCGAGTGCAACCGGATCGTCAGCCCGTGCCGAAAGAATTTCCGCGCAAACCGCTTCCGCCTCCGCCCAACGGCCAAGCGCGACAAGCGCCAGCACGAGATTGGAGCGCCCGCCAAGGCTGTCCGGATCGAGATCGATGGCTTTGCGGGCATGGGCCTCGGCCCTTTGCGCCTCGCCTGCCGCCAGAAGCGCCAGAGCGAAATTCTGATGCACGCCCGCCCGCGCGGGATCGGCTTCCAGCGATTGTTCGAAAAATGCCAGCGCCTCGCCCGAGCGTCCGGCCAAATGCAGGGCAAGCCCCGTGAGATGGCTGATCTCCGGGTCGCCGGAGGCTGCCGCGTGAAGCTGCAAAAGCGCCTTCAGGGCCTCGTCCACCCGCCCCTCGGCCATCAGCGAGCGGCAGTGCGAAACCATTTGCGTCGTCATAACGCCTTACCCCCAAACCCATGGCGGCACCGGATCATCCTGCCGCCGCATGTTCACCGGCAAAGCCTTGGTTTGCTTTCCCGGCGCCTGTTCCCAGGCACCCCTGATCTTTATGCGCGGCGGTGCCAATGCTTGCAACCGCCGCAAAAAGGTCGAGAGCCTCTCGCGTCAGCCCTCAAGTGCCCGTCGCGGCATAGGGCTTGTAGGACTTTTCCTCGATGATGCCAGAGCCGAGCGCCACGTTGATGTCCCGCTTCAGCTCGGCGCGCCGGTCGTTGGTGATGTAGACCGAGCGCGCAAGCTCGATGAAGCGGCTGCCGAAATCGCCCTCGCGTTCGCAATCGCGGATGTCATCCTCGATAACCCACAGGGCCGTATTCACCTCCCGCAGGTCCTTCATCACCGCGCCCACCGCTTCGTGGGTGGCCACAGGCTGAAGTTTCTCGGTAAGCAGCGCAAGCTCGCGCTCAACATTGGCGCGCTTGCCCGCATCGGCAATACGATCCGCCTTGATCTGAAGGATGGTGATCTTGTCGATCAACTCACCCCAAGAGACCGGAACCTCAATCATTGCAGTTCTCCGATTCGTCTGGACTGAAAGTAGATGGCCGCAAGCGCGCCATCAACTCCAGCGGAAGTCACTTGCGGACATGTTGTCGGCGGTTTTCCCCGACAATGTCATCTGCATGTCCACCGTGCCGTCGCCATTGGTGTCCACATAGAGGGTTGCGGTATCGTTGACGAAATAGGCCTGCGAATTGCCGGTGGCCGAAAGCGTCGTGGACGTGCCCAGATAGGTGAAGGTGCCGCTCAGCAGACCGGAGAAGACAAGCTTGTCCTCGCCGTTCACGAAATCGGTGATCTTGTCCGGGCTCGACGTGCTGGACTGGCTGGTGGAGGTGAAGGTGAAGAGGTCCGAACCCGATCCGCCCGTCACCGTATCCGAGCCGGTGGACATGAACAGCGTATCGTTGCCAGTCCCCAGATCGACGGTTGTGTTGGTGCTGCCGGAAAGCACGATATAATCGGCGCCGGTGCTGCCCGTCACATATTCGATATTCACCGTGGTCAGGGTGGAGGCCGATCCCAGCGTCAGGTGGTCTTCGCCGCTGCCAAGGTCGATGGCGACGCCGGTATACTGGCCCGAAATGGTGATGGCGTCGTCATAAGACGATCCCACCAGCGTTTCCACGCTGGACACGGTTGCGGTCGCGGCCTTTTCGAAACTCAGATAATCCGAACCGGTGCCCATGAAGAACTGGCCGTTGGAGATCTCGGTATCCTTGACATAGACCGTATCGGAATTGGTGCCGCCGGTCACGGACTCGGTGTTGTAGATGCTGATCGTATTGGTGTAGTTGCCCAGCACCACCACATCCGTCCCGTCGCCAAGGTTGAGTTCCATGCCCGTCGCGGCCTCGCCGATCGTCACGCGGTCGGCACCCGAACCGCCGGTGATCGTCTCGACCCCCAGGATCGTCACCGTGCTGGACGAGCTGGCGAGCTTGACCTCATCGGTGCCGGAACCAAGCGAAAGATAACCGGAATAGGTATCGCTGTTTATGGCGATGTAATCGGCATAGGACTGGCCGATAATGGTCTCGGCTCCGGCCACCGTCACGGTATTGGCCGCATCGGCAAGCGTCAGCTTGTCGGTTCCGTCACCAAGATCGATGTAGCCGCTGACCCATTGGGTCGCCAGCGTGATCATGTCGGCATTCGAACCGCCCGAAACGGTCTCGATATTGGAAATGGTTGCCGTCAGACCCGAACTCCAGATCAGCGTATCCTGTCCGCTGCCCAGATCGATATTCGCACCGCCCAGCGAGCCGCTGATGGTCAGCCGGTCATCGCCCGTAGAGCCGGTAATGCTTTCGGTATTGGCAACCGTCACGGTTGCCGCGCTGGAGCCGAAGGTCAGAATATCGGTGCCGCTGCCAAGATCGAGGACGCCGCCCGTATAGGTGCCGGAGAGATAGATGCTGTCTTGCAGCGAGCCGCCCGTCACCGTCTCCAGGTTCTGCACCGTCACCGTATTGTTCGACGAGGACAGGACCAGCGCGTCGTTGCCCGAATTCAGGTCGATGAAGCCGCCGGTAATCTGTTCACCGAGCGTAATGACGTCGGAGCCGACATCGCCCAGAATGGATTCGGTCGAGTAGACCGTCAGCGTTCCGCCGGCAGCGGCAAGCTTCAGCTTGTCGGTGCCCGCGCCCATGTTGAGAATGCCGCCGGTGACGGCATCGGCAAATTCCACATAATCATTGCCCGCGCCGCCGGTGATGGTTTCGACACCAGAGACTGTCACCGAGTTGCCGGAACTGGACAGGATCACGCCATCGGCGCCATCGCCAAGCGCGATATAGGCGGAAGCCCCCGCGGCAAGGGTAATGAGATCCTTCGACGTGCCGCCCGTAACGGTCTCCACGCCGGAAATCGTCGCCGTACCGCCGACATCGCCGATGATGAGCTGGTCATTGCCGTCGCCCAGCGAAATGGTGCCGCCGGTCATGTAGGAGGACAGCGTGACGATATCGTCAACCGCCGAACCCGTCAGCGTTTCGATATTGGCAATCGTGACCGTGCCGCCCTCCGAAGACAATGTCAGCGAATCCAGACCATTGCCGAGGTTGATGGTCATGCCCGTCGTGCCGGATCCCAGCGTGACAACGTCTATATTGGTGCCGCCGGTGATGGTTTCCACATCCGAAATGGTCGCGGTATTGGCATAGTTGGCGAAGGTGACGACATCGGTGCCGTCACCCAGATCGATGGTGACACCGGTTACGGATGCGTTGAAAATGATCGTTTCCGAACTGATGCCGCCGATGATGGTTTCGATATTCACCGCCGTTACGGTTCCGCCCGTATCCAGGAACTGCAACTTGTCGCTGCCAGAGCCGAGGTCGATCTGCGCGGCGGCGCTGAGCGAGTTGACAACCACGACATCGCTGCCGGTACCGCCGGTGATCGTTTCGACATTCGACACGGTAATCAGGTTCTGGCTGCCACTGGCGACATTGGCCATGGTAATGGCGTCGGTGCCGTCGAGAAGATCGATGTCTCCAGCAAAGGCGCTCGTCAGAATGATCTTCTGCGTGCCAGTTCCACCCACAAGCGTCTCGACATTGGCAACCGAAATCGTGCCCGTACCGCTCATGGTCAGAATATCGTCGCCATCCTTGAGATCCACGGTGCCGATCGTGACCGTGCCGGACAGTGTGACGGAATCGTCAGAGGAGCCGCCGATCACGGTTTCGATATTGACGGCCGTCAGCGTGCCTCCGTCATCCCCGATGGTCAGCTTGTCCAGACCCTTGCCGAGATCGATGGTTCCGGCCGTAATGGCGGTGCCAAGCGTGATGACGTCACTGGACGAGCCTGCCGTGATCGTTTCCGCGTTTAGAATGGTGGCCGTATTGACGTAATCGGTAAAGGTAACGCTATCGGACCCTTCGCCAAGATCGATATAGACGCCCTGGGCCGCCCGGTCGAACTTGATGACATCGGTTGCATCGTCGCCCAGGATCGTCTCGGTATTGCGCACGGTCAGCGTTCCACCCTTCAGGATGGTGAGCGTGTCGTTGCCGGAATCGAGATCGACGAAACCGCCCGCAAGGGCGCTGGTGATATAGACCTCATCCGAGCCCGTATTGCCGATCACCGTCTCGATTGAAGCGTAAGAGAGCGTGTTGCTATAGGCCGACAGCATCAGCTTGTCATTGCCGGAGCCGAGCGAAATCAGGCCCCCGGTCAATTGCGACTTGTAAAGAATGATCTCGCTCGAAGACGTTCCCAGGATCGTCTCCGTGTTGAGAATGGTCATCGTCTTGCCAGTGCCGGTGATGGTAAGCTTGTCGTCACCATCGCCCATATCGATATAGGTGCCGGAACTTGACGCAGTGAAGCTGATGATCTCATCGCCATCGCCGCCGATCAGCGTTTCGACACCGCTCAGAACCAGCGAATTGTCGCCATCGGCCAATGTCAGCTTGTCGAGCCCCGTGGAAAGGTTGATGGAGCCCTTGGTCAGTTCCGTCGAAAGGGTGACAATGTCATTCGAGACATTGCCGGTGATGGTTTCGACATCGGCAAAGGTGACGGTGTTGTTGTATTTCGCCAGCGTTACCCGGTCGCCCTCGTCGCCGAGATCGATAAGGCCGCCAGTGATCTGTGTCGAATAGACGAGATATTCCTTGGACGATCCGCCGATCACCGTTTCGATATTCTTGATCGTGGCCGTGCCGCCCTTGTTGCTGAACACAAGGGTATCGGCGCCCGAACCCAGATCGATCAAGCCGCCTGACTGCGCTTCCTGAAGATAGATCGTATCGCTACCCGTGCCACCATAGATGGTTTCGGTACCATAGAGGCTTACGGTATTGGCGTAATTGCCGAGCACCAGCGTATCATTGCCTGTACCGAGCGAGATATAGCCACCCGTAAACGCACTGCCCAGCGTAACGTAATCGGCGCTTTTGCCGCCAATGATCGTCTCGGCATTGCTGATCGTCAATTTGTTCGTATAGGAGGAAAGCGAGACGATATCATCGCCATCGCCTACATTGACGGAAACATTGGAGGTGGAGGTGCTGATGACGATCTTGTCATCGCCATCGCCCGACACGATCGTCTCCGTATTGGACACGTAAACCGTGCCACCACTGTCGCCGAGATTGACATAGTCATTGCCCGTTCCCAGATCGACGCGGCGCGTTGTCTCACTGTCCTCGTTTTCCATGTAGACAATGTCGATTTTCGTCGCGCCGACCACCGTTTCGGCATTGAGAACCGTC
Source organism: Allorhizobium undicola ORS 992 = ATCC 700741 (assembly GCF_000621665.1). Lineage (GTDB taxonomy): Bacteria > Pseudomonadota > Alphaproteobacteria > Rhizobiales > Rhizobiaceae > Allorhizobium > Allorhizobium undicola. The sequence goes on along the minus strand of NZ_JHXQ01000009.1, from coordinate 73,551 downwards.
ACCCGGTTATCGTATTTGCCCAGGAGAACGCGGTCACTGCCGTCACCCATATCGATATAGGTGCCAAGCGCCTGTGCGGAAAAGGTGATGTAATCGTTCGTGGCGCCGCCGGTGATCGTTTCGACATTGGCAATGGTGGCCGTCGCGCCATAATCGGAGAAGGTGACGCTGTCGCTGCCCGCGCCAAGATTGATTGTACCGGACGTGAGCGCGCTATCATAGGTTATGATGTCCGTACTGCTGCCGCCAAGCACCGATTCGACGTTCAGCAGGGTCAATTCATTGTAGTAATTGCCCAGGGTCAACCGGTCATAGCCCGCGCCCAGGTTCAGCGATTGACCGCTCACGGCAGCCGTCAGGATGACGGTATCGGCGGAAGAGGTTCCGCTTACGCTGGCAATCGATGATGCTGTCGTTGTCTTTGCGCTGGTAGCCACGGCAAATCCCCGTTTGTAAGGCGTCAATAAAAAGGCCGGCGACGCTAAAAGGCCGAATACTTTTGCGACATAATCATCGCAAAACTAGGCAATGAAGCTGTTGTGAGGCTTGCGTGATTGCAATTTTCCACACGTGATTGCAGCCACAGGATTAGAAAGAAACCTCTGACAATCCTTGAAAAACAAAGCATTCCGGAAAAATTGCGCCAAAGCACAACCGCGTGGCGGGAAATGGCAATGAAACCTTCAGCCCGGCCTTATGGGCATTTCCGAACGGAAAAACGTGACGACACTTTTCTCGGGACAATGCTTTATGTCAGGCGGCAACCGCGAGACGGCCAAGCTTTTCGGTGAAATAGCGGATCGTGGGAGAAAGGCCGTCGCGCAGGCCGATTTCCGGGCGCCAGCCAAGCAGAGAGGTTGCCCGGCCAATATCGGGACGGCGCTGGACGGGATCGTCCTGCGGCAGCGGCTGGAAGCACAGGCCCGAGGTTGAACCCGTCATGTCCAGCACGAGGCTTGCCAGCTCCAGCATGGTGAACTCGCCCGGATTGCCGAGATTGACCGGCAAGGCATTGGCCTCTTCGCAATTCATCAGCGCCATCAGGCCGCGGACAAGATCGTCGCGATAGCAGAAGGAGCGGGTCTGAAGACCATCGCCATAAACGGTAAGGTCTTCACCGCGCAGGGCCTGAACGACGAAATTCGAAACGACACGGCCGTCATCGGCCCGCATACCGGGACCATAGGTGTTGAAAATGCGGGCAATGCGCACCTGCGTGCCATACATGCGGTTATAATCGTAAAACAGGGTTTCGGCCGCGCGCTTGCCTTCGTCATAGCAGGCGCGGATGCCGGTGATCGACACATTGCCGCGATAGTCTTCCCGCTGCGGGTGCACGAGCGGATCGCCATAAACCTCGGAAGTCGAAGCCTGAAGGATCCTTGCATTGCACTTGACGGCCAGATCCAGCAGGTTCAGCGCGCCCAGCACATTTGTCCGCATGGTTGCGATGGGATCGGACTGATAGTGAACGGGAGAGGCGGCACAGGCCAGATTGTAGATCTGATCGACCGATGCCGAAACGGGCTCCGCCACGTCAGCCTGCATCAATTGAAAGCGGGGATTATCGAGAAAGCCGCGCACATTGTCGATCGAGCCGGTATAAAGATTATCCAGGCACAGCACGTGGTGGCCTTCGCCAAGAAGGCGGCCGCACAGGAACGATCCGAGGAAACCAGCGCCGCCAGTGACCAAAATCCGCTTTTTATCGACCATTGCTCGCCCCTCATGGCAAATCATCTGGCGGGTCGCAGTGCCTTCCTGCCATGAAACAAGCAATCAGACACATTCATCACCGCGATCCAGCCATAGATTGCGATGACAAGCTTTCGCGAAGCTTGCGGATCAGGAAAAGGCCGCGGCAAAGACCAGCAGGGCGGCCTTGGCCAGGGCGAAAATCACGCCAGCGACCACGGCAAGCGACAGAATTGCCACGATCATCCCGGCAAGCGCATAGACGCCGTCCTTTTCCAGAAGGGCAAAGGCAAACAAGGTGAGCGCGATGGCGGGCAAAATATTGCCAAGCGGAATGGGCAGGGCAAGAATGACGGCAAGGACGAGGCCGATGGCGCCGAGCAGATGTTCGGCCGGACGTTCCACCAGAAAGGAAAGCCGTGGCCTGAGAAGCCTCTCGCCGCGCTCCAGCCAAGGCACCATGCGTTGAACGAGGGCGGCGAAATCGGCCCGCGCCAGCGAGCGCGCCGCAATGATACGCGGCAGCCACGGCTTCAGCCCCAGCATAAGCTGCGCCAGCAGGAACACCAGCGGCGCGCCGGTCACGGCAGAGGTTCCCGGCGGTGTTGGAATAATGTTGGGAAGTGCAAAAATCAGGATCAGCGCCCCGAAGGCCCTGTCACCCATTGCGTCGAACAGGTCGCCTATGGAAATACGCTCGCGGCTCTCATCGCCGGCAAGCCTCCGCAAAATGCCGGAGAGACGAGAGTCTTCCCCTTGTTCGCGTATCGGCGCGTCTCGTTCCCCCCTCACCCGTTCTTCCATGCTCACCCCACACCCCGCCAACGGCATTCCACGCCGCAGATCGCCATTGCACCCTTGCAGCCAAGTCCTGCGCCGATGCGAAAGTGGGAAGCGCGATCGGCTTGCGCAAGAAGACCGTGCGCATATGTCCGTAGTGACGGCAACGATCAGGCCGCGACCTGCACCAGATGGCCTTCCGCTACCTCGACATAGCGGCGGGGCGGCGGCTCGTAGCCGAGGGGGCGGATGGGGCTTTTCAGCTCGTCTTCGCCAATGCGTCTGGTGAGATTGCGCCGCGAAGGGTCCGGCACCGGAACAGCCGACAAAAGTCTTTTCGTATAGGAATGCTGCGGATTGCCGAACACGGCGTGACGCGGCCCGATTTCAACGATTTCGCCCAGATACATCACCGCTACACGATGGCTGACCCGCTCCACCACCGCCATATCGTGGGAAATGAACAGATAGGCAAGATTGAAGCTTTGCTGCAAATCCAGCAGAAGATTGCAGACCTGCGCCTTTATCGACACGTCCAGCGCCGAGACCGCCTCGTCGGCCACGATCACCTTGGGATCGAGCATCAAGGCACGCGCAATCGCGACACGCTGCCTCTGGCCGCCGGAAAATTCATGCGGGTAACGCCCCATCATATCCGCGCCAAGGCCCACCCGCTCGAGAAGCGCGGCAGCTTTTTCACGGGCGGCGGCGCGCGTGCCGAGGCCGTGTTCCAGAAAGGGCTCCATCACCGCCGATCCCACCGTCATGCGCGGGTCGAGGCTGGCAAAGGGATCCTGAAACACCATCTGGATGCCAAGGCGCATCTTTCTGAGGCTCGCATCATCCAGCGCCATGACATTATAGCCATCCATTTCAATATTGCCGGAAGTGGGCTGCACGAGACGGGTGATGGAGCGGCCCGTGGTGGACTTGCCGCAGCCCGATTCGCCCACCAGCGAAAGCGTTTCACCCGGCAGGAGGCTGAAACTCACATTTTCCACCGCATGGACCGCGCCGGACCGGCGAGCGAACAGACCGGACCGAATATCGAAGCGCGTGGTGAGGTTGCGCACCTCCAGAATAGGCCGCCGGGCGGGTGGGGTATCCATTTCCCGCTCCTGCACGACCTCGGTGCCGGTCTTGATGTCGATCACGGGAAAGCGCACGGGATTTTGTCTGCCATCCATGGAACCAAGCCGGGGAACCGCCGAGAGCAGCGAGCGCGTATAGGGATGGCGCCCGCGATTGAACACATCGTCCGTGCTGCCGTCTTCCACCATATCGCCACGAAACATCACGATGGTCCGATCCGATACTTCCGCCACCACCCCCATGTCATGGGTGATGAACAGCACCGACATGCCGTCCTCTTCCTGAAGCGTTTTGATGAGATCGAGGATCTGCCCCTGGATGGTCACGTCAAGCGCGGTGGTCGGTTCATCGGCGATCAGCAGTTTGGGCCGCGAGGCAAGCGCCATGGCAATCATCACCCGCTGGCGCATCCCACCCGAAAACTGATGCGGATATTCATCGAAACGGCTCCTGGCATTGGGAATGCGGACCTTGTCGAGCAGGCGCAGCACTTCCTCCTTCGCCTCGGACCGCGACATGTCACGATGGCACAGAATGGCCTCGGCAATCTGACGACCAATGGGAAAGATCGGATTGAGGCTGGTCATCGGCTCCTGAAAGATCATGGCGATCTCGTTGCCGCGCACCCGCCGCATGTCTTCGGCCCCAAGCCCCAGCAATTCGCGCCCCTCAAGGCGAATCGAGCCCTCGACGCGGCTTTGTCCCCTTGGCAGCAATTGCATGATCGAAAGCGATGTGACGCTTTTGCCAGAGCCGGATTCCCCGACGATCGCAACGGTTTCTCGCGCACCGACATCGAAATTGAGGTCGCGCACGACCGGCTTCCATCCGTTTGCGACCTTGAAGGACGTGGTCAGGTTCCTGACCGAAAGCACCGGCTTGCCTGCGCTGTCATCACCCGTGAACATCATGCCTGATTTCCCCTTTTGCACTATTGCCTGCATCGGCAGCGCGGCTTATGCGCTGCCCGGACGAAGAGGAAAGGCTCACGCGGCCAGTCGCGATTCCGCCAGCGAAATCCAGTAGCTGATTCCGTAGGGAATGGCCTCGTCATTGAAATCATAGGCGGGGTGGTGAAGATTGGCTGTATCGCCCACGCCCAGAAAGATAAAGGCACCGGGCCGCGCTTCCAGCATATAGGAAAAATCCTCCGCCCCCATCTTGGGCGCCATATCGGTTTCCACCCGCCCCTGCCCCGATACGCCTGCGGCAATGGAGGCGGCGAAATCCGTTTCATCTGCGTGATTGAAGGTGACGGGATAGCCGCGATGATAGGAAACCTCGGCCACCGCGCCATGTGCCATGGCGGTGGCCCGCGCCACCTCGCCAAGCCGCCGCTCGGCGAAATCGCGGATCTCCGGCAGGAGCGTCCTTACGGTTCCCGTCAGCTTCACGTCCATGGGGATGACATTGTAGGCATCGCCGCCATGCGCCGTGGTCACACTGATCACCAGCGACTTTAACGGGTCGATTTCCCGCGAGACGATGGATTGCAGGGCAATAACCACATGGGCGGCGGCCAGTACCGGATCGACCGAAAGATGCGGCTGGGCGGCATGGCTGCCCTTGCCGGACACCACGATCTCAAACGTATCGGAGGCCGCCATCAGCGAGCCCTTGCGAATGGCGAAATTGCCAAGCGGCACGCCGGGCGCGTTGTGCATTCCATAGACCTCGCCAATGCCGAAGGTCTCCATCATGCCATCCTCCACCATGGCAAGACCTCCACCGCCGCCCTCTTCGGCGGGCTGGAAGATCACCGCGACGGAACCGGCGAAATTGCGTGTCTCGCACAGGTATTTGGCCGCTCCCAGCAACATGGCGGTATGGCCATCATGTCCGCAGGCGTGCATTTTTCCCGCAACCTTCGAGGCCCAGGGCAGGCCGCTGATTTCGGCAATGGGCAGTGCATCCATATCGGCCCGCATTCCCAGAACAGGCCCCGCGCCCTTTGCCCCGCGTATGAGGCCGACTACACCCGTTCGGCCAATTCCGGTTGTAACAACGTCACAACCGAATTCCCGCAACTTCTGCGCCACGAAATCAGCCGTTTCATGCACGTCGAAGAGGAGTTCCGGCCGTTCATGCAAATGGCGCCGCCACGCCGCCACCTCTGGCTGGAGTTCTTCCGCGCGGTTCAAAATGGGCATTTCACACCTCTTTTGCTGGTCCCCATACCGGTTTTGCGCAATACTGATCTCTTCCGGACAAGTTTTGCAAGACGTTATTTTTCATCTTGAACGAAAAATAATCGTATGCTTTCATAGCTCAAATTTTATGCACAGACCAAGTCAAGAAGGAATTCAGGGTTGTATTTTTCGCCGACCGGCTGCGGTCGGCCGCTCCTCACCCGTGCAATAAATACAACCATGTGGCGTATTGGCGCGATAGGCTCGCATTGCCGCAGCCACGGTCACGTTCTTGAAAAAACACCAAAAGGGGAACAGCAGGACATGCGTAAGATCGGGATATTACTGGCAGGGTCCGTGGCCGCCTTCATGGCAGCCAGTGCGCCAGCCAGCGCTGAACGGGGATCGGATGGAAATTTGAAGATCCTGTTCTGGCAGGCCGTTTCCACCATGAACGTCTATCTTTCCGGCGGCACCAAGGAGCAATATGCCACCGCGATGGTCGTCGAGCCGCTGGCGGGATTCGATGAAAAGGGCACTATCTATCCAAGACTGGCGGAGACCATTCCCACTGTAGAAAACGGCGGCATTTCACCCGACCTCACGACGATCACCTGGAAGATCAAACCGGGCCTGAAATGGTCGGACGGCACGGCCTTTTCGGCAGAGGACGCGGTCTTCACATGGAAATATTGCACGGCCGAAGGCGGTGGCTGCGCCCAGAAATCCAAGTTCGAAGGCATAAAAACCGTCGAAGCCCCCGACCCGCTCACCGTCAAGATCAGCTTCACCGCACCCAAGCCCTATCCTTACACGGCTTTTGTCGGCGTACTTTCGCCGATATTGCAGCAGGCGCAGTTCAAGGACTGCCTCGGCCCCAAGGCGCCGGAATGCACCAGCGCCAATTTTGCCCCCATCGGCACCGGCCCCTTCAAGGTCAAGGAGTTCAAGCCGAATGACGTGATCACCTTTGTGGCCAACGAAAACTACCGCGATCCGTCCAAACCGCATTTCGCCAGCGCAACACTCAAAGGCGGCGGCGACGCCCTTTCTGCGGCCCGCGCCGTGCTGGAAACCGGCGAATATGACTATGCCTGGAACATGCAGGTGGAACCTGAAGTGCTGCAAACCCTGCTGGCAGCGGGCAAGGGCACGATCCACACCGCCTTCGGCAGCCAGGTGGAGCGCATCAATATCAACTTTACCAACCCGGATCCGGCACTGGGCGCAAAGCGTTCCACTCGCGAAGGCGGTGCGCATCCGGCCTTTGCCGATCCTGCCGTGCGCAAGGCGCTGGCGCTGGCCATCGACCGTGACATTATCGTGGAGGCCGGCTATGGCGCGGCAGGCAAGCCCACCTGTAATATCATTCCTGGTCCCGATGCCTATGTCTCCACGAAAAACGATAGCTGGTGCCTGAAGCAGGACATTGAAGGCGCCAACAAGCTGCTGGACGACGCAGGCTGGAAGAAAGGTGCGGATGGCATTCGCGCCAAGGGCGGCGTCAAGCTTTCCTTCCTCTACCAGACTTCGACAAATTCGGTGCGCCAGGCCACTCAGGCACTGATCAAGGACATGTGGGCGCAAATCGGCGTGAATGTCGAACTGCGCAATATCGCGGCTTCCGTCTTCTTCGGCGGCGACCCTGCCAGCCCCGACACCTTCCAGAAATTCTATGCCGACCTGGAAATGTATACCAACAATTTCGACGGCACCGATCCCGAACCTTATCTGGTGCAATGGATGTGCGACAAGATCCCTGCCCCGGCTAATGGCTGGCAGGGAGAGAACATGCCGCGCTACTGCAATCCCGACTATGACAAGCTGGCCACGGAGCTGACGCGAACGGTGAAGCTGGAAGAGCGCGCCGCATTGGTCAAAAAGCTGAACGACATGCTCACCGAGGATTTCGTTCACATTCCACTGGTCTATCGCGGCCAGCCATCCGCCTATGCCACAAGCCTCGACAACATCAAGGCAACGGGCTGGGACGCCGAAACGTGGAACATCCAGGACTGGGCGCGCAAAAAATAATGCTCCCGGCGCCTCAGTATTTACAAGCGGAAACCCGGTTTCCGCTTTTCCTGAAAGCTTCTTGAAACAGATAGTCAGACCGCCTCATTGTTTGCGTCAAAAACGTGAGGCGGTGTAAAGCCGGAAAAGGTTTTCAATGTTTACCTACACGCTCCGGCGATTGCTGTTTGCGATCCCGACCCTGCTTGCCATCAGTTTCATTATCTTCGCGCTGCTGGCCATGGCACCCAGCAATCCGCTCGGTGAGTTACCCTTGACCATCCCGCCGGACGTGCGGGCGGAAATGCGCGCCGCCCTTGGCCTTGACCAACCGCTGCTGATCCAGTTCTCCAAATGGCTCTACCAGTTTTGCATCAACGAGCCGCTGAACATCCTGCAACAGACGACCGGCATCACCATAGGCGATCCCAACCGGCTGCGCATTCTCTCCTGGACAACCCGCAGCCCGGTCGTGGACCTCATCGTGCAGCGCCTGCCGCAGACGCTCTGGGTGGTAGGGCTCGCCTATCTGTTCGGCGTGCTGCTCTCCATCCCCATCGGCGTCATATCCGCTTACCGGCAATATTCGATTTTCGACCAGATCGGCACCTTCATCTCCATGGTCGGTTATTCCGTGCCCACCTTCTTCACCGGCGTGGTGCTGATCGTTATCTTTTCCTCCACCCTCCACTGGTTCCCGTCCGTCTATGATACCAATCTCGTGGTGCGCGACTGGGACAGCTTCGTGCTTCAAGTGAAGCAGATGTTCCTGCCGGTGCTGGTGCTGACGCTTTATAACACCTCGCAGATCAGCCGCTTCGTGCGCGCCTCGATGCTGGACAACCTGCATCAGGATTATGTGCGCACCGCCCGCGCCAAAGGCGTGAAGGAAAAGACCGTGCTGCTCGTGCATGTGCTGCGCAACAGCCTGATCCCGGTGGTGACGGTGATTGCGCTTGGCGTGCCGACCATTTTTTCCGGTGCCATCATTACCGAACAGATCTTCCGGGTGAACGGGCTTGGTCAACTGCTGATCACCGCCATTCAGGCGGGCGACCTGCCGCTGGTGCAGACACTGACCTTCATTTTCGCCGTGCTGATCGTGCTGTTCAACCTGATTGCCGATGTACTTTACGGCATTCTCGACCCGAGGATCCGCTATGACTGACGCCGCCCTCAGCCACGCAAGCGAAATGCCGCGCCCTCAATCCCTTCGCGGCCAGCTCTGGGGCCAGTTTCGACGCCATACAGGCGGCCTCATAGGCTTGATCGTTTTTCTTTTCATCGTGCTTTCCGTCTATATCGGGCCGCTGCTCCACACGGTTGACCCAAACAAGATCAATATTCGCGAGAAAAACCAAGGGCCGTCTCTCGCGCATCCCTTCGGCACCGACAATCTGGGCCACGACCTGTTCGCCCAGGTTATGGCAGGTGGGCAGATCTCGCTTGCCGTCGGCATCACCGCCATGTTGATCTCGCTTTTCGTCGGCACGCTGGTGGGTGTGCTGGCGGGCTATTTCCGCCGGATCGACGGACCGCTGATGCGCTTGACGGATCTTTTCCTGGCGCTGCCCATTCTGCCGCTGCTGCTGGTCATCACCATGCTTTTCCGCGATCCGCTGCGCGCCGCCTTCGGGCCGGAAACCGGCATCTTCATCCTGATCGTCACCGTGATCGGCATCACAAGCTGGATGCACACGGCCCGCATCGTGCGCGGCGACGTTCTGACGGTCAAATCCCAGGAATTCATTCTCGCCGCAAAATCCTCCGGAATGCGGGACTATCGCATCGTCCTCAAGCATATCCTGCCCAATGTGCTGAGTTCGATCATGGTTTCGGCCACACTCGGCATTGCCTCGGCCATCATCACGGAATCGGCATTGAGCTTTCTCGGGCTCGGCTTTCCTTCCGATTTTCCCACCTGGGGACGTCTGCTCTATGATGGCGTAAGCTTTCTGCAAATTACCCCTTCACGGGTGATCTGGCCGGGGCTGGCCATTTCCCTTACCGTCCTCAGCGTGAACTATATTGGCGACGGCATTCGCGACGCGCTCGATCCGCGCTCGCTCAAACGATGAATCGCTCCAACTGTTTTTTACAGATTTTTGGACAAAAACTGGTTCGAACTACTGCTGGGCGGCAATAAAGCGTCTGAAGCGGGTAAGGCTGAACAGGAAGAATACGAGCCCTATGGCGAAGGTGGCCGCAAATTGCGGCCACACCACATCAAAGCCCGCGCCGCGATAGAGAATGGCCTGCGAAAACCCGACGAAATGGGTGGAGGGCGAAAGCTGCATGGCATTTTGCAGCCATTGCGGCTGGCTTTCGATGGGGGTGAAGCCGCCCGAGAGAATGTTCATTGGCAGGGCGGTCAGAATGAACAGCAGCGCCATTTGCGGCATACTGCGCGAGATGGTGCCGAGAAACAGGCCAAGCGAGGTGGCAAAGAACAGATAAAGCACCACCCCCGCTGCATAAAGAACGAGGGAGCCGGAAATCTCCATGCCCAAAATCTTCACCAGCACCAGCATGATGGCAAGCAGAGTCATGAGCAGAATGACAAGACCATTGGCAATAAGCTTGCTGACCATGATTTCCAGCGGCCGCACCGGCATGACCAGCAGATGCTCCAGCGTGCCATGCTCGCGCTCACGCACAAGTGCAGCGCCAGCCAGCAGGATGGCCAGCATTGTGACATTATTGATAAGCCCCATGGTTCCGGTAAACCATTCGGAATTGAGCCCCTGATTGAAGGCAAGCCTTGTGACGACACCGACGGGCTGGGCGGTGGAAATTCCGGCCCGCCTGCCATAGGCGGCAACCTCCTGCGCCACGACCTGCTGGATGTAACCGGAGCCGATGCCCGCCTGCATCAGGGCCGTGGCATCGATGAGAAGCTGAAGCCGTGGGCTGCGCCCTTCCAGAACATCCGCCTGGAAATGTTCGGGAATGTCCATCACGAAGGTAAATTGCCCCCGGTCCATGGCGCCGTCCACATCCTGAGGCGCAATCGCCACGGCGGATTGAAAGCGCGGCGGCAACAGCCCCGCGACAATGGCCGTCGAAAGCTGGGAAACGTCCCGGTCCACCACTGCAATCGTTGCATTTCTGAGATCGTGAGAAAGGCCGGTGGCCTGCGCATAGATCGCCAGCGAAAAGGCATAGATCACCACGCCCATCAGCACCCTGTCGCGCAAAAGGCCGATCAGTTCCTTTTTCAGCAGGGCAAAAACGGTTCGCGTATCGAAACCCGCCATGTCTCAGGCCTCCTGCTTGCGAAGAAAGAGCCAGCCCGCCGAAAGCGTGACCACCCAGCAAAGGGCAAGCGGCCAGATGAAGGCCGCAAGATCGGCAAAGCCCAGCCCCTTGGTAAAACCGCCAACGCTGGCGCGCATGAAATAGGTGGTGGGAAAGACAATGCCGATTGCGCGGCCTGCGCCTTCCAGCGTAGAGACCGGCTGCAACAGACCGGAAAACTGCGTGGCCGGCATCATCACGCCAATGGCCGTGACGAAAAGGGCGGCCACCTGTGTTGACGTGAAGGTGGAACTGAAAATGCCAATGGCCGTGGTTGCCAGAACATAAACAAAGGCCACCAGCGACAGCCCGAGGAAGGAACCCTTGAGCGGCACGCCGAACAACCAGACCGCCATTGCGACCAGAATGACGAAGTTGACAAGTCCCACCGCCACATAGGGCAATTGCTTGCCCAGCAGGAATTCCAGCTTCGTCACCGGCGTGACATAGAGATTGCTGATCGAGCCCATTTCCTTCTCCGACACCACGCCAAGTGCGGTCAGGATCGAGGGAATGAAAACCAGCAACAGCCCGATCACCGCGGGCACCATGGCCTCTATGGACAAAAAGGCCTGATTGTAGCGATAACGCATCTCCACCGATGCGGCGGCCTTCACCTCTCGCCCGGCCAGCAACGCCTGTTCCTGAAGGTAGCGTTGATGCACCCCGGAAACATAGCCCAATGCCGTTTCCGCGCGAAAGGGCATGGCACCATCCAGCGTCACCATCACTGTCGGCGTTCGCCCGGCACGAAGATCCGCGCCGAAGTTTTGCGGAATGTCCAGCGCCAGCATGGCGTGGTTGCCCCTCAATGCGGCGATGAGTTGCGCCTCATCGTCAACCCGGCCTGCCGCCGTAAAGGCAGAGGATGCGGCATAGGCATCGATATAGGTCCGGCTTTCCGTGCTGCGATCCCTGTCCAGCACAGAAAATTTCAGATGATCGACATCGAGCGTCAGCCCATAGCTGAAGATCAGCATCAGAAAGGCCGTGCCGAGAAGGGCGAAACCGAGACGGATCCGGTCCCGCATCAATTCCATGGCCTCCCGGCGGCTATAGGCAAGAAGCCGCCCCGGTGAGAAGCCAGTAAACAAGGGCGATGGCGTCTTGGCAGGACCGGATTCCGGCGAAAAGCCCGCGGTATCGGTGCTGTCACCCACATCCCGGCCACCCCGGTGCATGAAGGTGATGAAGGCATCGTCGAGGCTCCCGGTTCGCGTCTGCGCCTTCAGCATATCGGGTGCGCCCGTAGCAATTACCCTGCCGCCATGCATGAAAGCGATGCGATCGCAGCGCTCGGCCTCGGCCATGAAATGCGTGGAGATGAAGATCGTCACGCCGCTTTCGCGTGAGAGCCGGACGAGATCGTTCCAGAACACGTCCCGCGCAATGGGATCGACGCCGGAGGTGGGTTCGTCCAGAATCAGAATATCGGGCGCATGTATGAGCGCCACGGCCAATTGCAGCCGCTGGCGCACCCCCAGCAGCAGAGCCTCGGAAACCTGATCGAGATAGGGCCGAAGTCCGAAACGCGCGACCAGATCCTCAATGCGCGCCTTCGCCACCTCGCCCGTCAGGTCGAAAATAGCGGCATGAAGGTCGAGATTCTGCCGGACGGTCAATTCGCCATAAAGCGAAAAGCCCTGGGACATATAGCCCACCCGCCGCCGTGCTTCGATGTCCCTGGGATCGACCGGCGCACCAAAGAGCCGTGCCTGGCCTTCACTCATCGGCAAAAGCCCGGTCAGCATTTTCATCGTTGTCGATTTGCCGCTGCCATTCGAGCCGAGAAAGCCGAAAATCTCGCCCTTCGCGATGGAAAGATCGACATGATCGACAGCGGTGAAGGCACCGAATGTCCGGGTGAGCCCATGGGCCTCGATGGCAATCTCGGCCGAAGGGGAAAGAGCGGGTCGCGGCCTGTCCGGCTGATAGCCCTGTCGCTTTTCCTCCGGCAGAAGTGAGATGAAGGCCGCCTCCAGGCTTGCCGCTGCCGTCCTTTCCTTCAGCATTTCCGGCGTGCCATCGGCAAGAATGGCGCCGTCATCGATCATCACCACACGCTCGAAACGTTCCGCCTCCTGCATGTCGGAGGTTGCGGTGATGACGGTCAACCCCGGACGCGCCGAATGGATTGTCTCGACCAGATCCCAGAACTGCCGCCGCGAGAGCGGATCGACGCCGGTGGTCGGCTCATCCAGCAGCAGCAGGTCCGGGTCATGCACCAGCGCGCAGCAAAGGCCGAGCTTCTGCTTCATGCCGCCGGAAAGCTTGCCCATCAGCCTGTCCGCGAAGGGAGAAAGTCCCGTTGCCTGCATCAGCACGGCGCTGCGCCGCGCCCGCTCCGCAGCGCCGTGCCCGAACAGCCTGCCGAAGAAATCGATATTTTCAGCGACCGTCAGGTTGGGATACAGGTTTTTGCCCAGCCCCTGCGGCATATAGGCAATGCGCGGCTGCACCAGACTGCGGCTTCGCGGCAAGGCCATATTGGCCGAAAGCACGGAAAGCCTGCCGGTCTGAAGCCTTTTCACCCCGGCAATCAGCGCCAGCAGGGTCGATTTCCCCACCCCGTCCGGACCGACGATTGCCAGCCGCCTGCCAGCCGCCAGAGAAAGGGTCAGCGGCCGCAGCGCAACCGTTTTGCCAAAAACATGCCCGACATTCTCCAGCTCGACTGCGAAACCCGTTTCCACCGCCATGGCGCACCTATGGCTGCGCCGGGCGCGTCAGATCGGATTCCAGCCTTTCCGGCCAGATCGTGGCGGGATCGGTCTTGATATAGCCCACCCCCGTCACGCCGGTTTTGACCAGCGGCAGATATTTGCGCACGAGATCCTGCGGCACCGAAATCTTCACGCGGAACATCAGCCGGTCGCGCTCGCTGCGCAACTCCACCTGCTTGGGCGTATATTGCGCCTGCGGCGAGACGAAGGAGACGGTTCCCGGCACCGTATGGTCTGGCGCCATATCCAGCACGATGCGTCCCTCAGCGCCAAGCGCGGTGCGCCCCGCCTCTGCCGATGGCAGGAAAACGGTCATATAGACATCGGAAAGATCAAGCAGCGTCAGCACCTTGCCGCCCGCCGCCAACACTTCCCCCGGTTCGGCCAGACGATAGAGAACCCGGCCATCCTTGGGCGCCGTCAGCGTGGCATCCGCCAAGGTCCGGGCGATGCGCTCGGCATCGGCGCTGGCGCTTTCCACCGTTGCCTTCACGCTGTTAAGCCCGCTCTCGGCCGCCGACATGGCCGCTCTGGCGCTATCGCGCGTCATGCGCTGACTATCGACAGTCTGCTCGGACACGAAGCCCTTGCCCAAAAGCACGAGCTGGCGCTCGAGATCCTTGTCGGCCAGCACATACTGGCTTTCAGCCTGCGCCAGCTTGTAGGCCGCCGCATCCCGGCTCTGTTCGGCCTCATTGACCTTGGCGCGCGCCGCACGCAACTGGCTCTCGATGTCGGCGGCATCGATACGCGCCAGAATCTGCCCCTTTTTGACCAGATCGCCCTCTCCCACCTCGACGGACAGCACCCGACCGGCAAATTTCGTCGCCACATCCACTTCCGTTGCCTCGATGCGGCCATTGCCCATGGCAATCCCAGGCGGCAACACATCGCGCTTATGGAATTTGAGATAGGCAGTGGCCCCACCCGCCGCGACAAGAAGGACAGGAAGAATAAAGAAAATCTTGCGCATGAAATTCAGGCCTGAAAGATAGTGGAAGGAATGGGCAGAGGCGAGTTTCCGCCAGCAGGCCGCCTCTCGCCTTGACATGAGTCAAACTTGCAAACGAGCAACACGCAAAGGGATCAAAGATGCGCGGGCTCAACCTGCTCACCGACATTGCCGGACTTGCCGTGGGCCATGCCACCGATCTTGCGCTGGGCTCAGGCGTCACCGTCATCGTCTTCGACGAACCGGCGATTGCTTCCGGCACCGTTCTGGGCGGCGCGCCGGGCGGGCGCGATACTGCCCTTCTCGATCCGGCCATGACGGTTCAACGGGTGGATGCGCTGGTGCTTTCCGGCGGTTCGGCCTTCGGGCTGGATGCCGCGGGCGGCGTGCAGGCCGGATTGCGGGAAAAAGGACGCGGACTGGCGGTGGGAGCGGCGCGCGTGCCCATCGTGCCACAGGCGATCCTGATGGATCTTCTCAATGGCGGCAACAAGGATTGGGGCCTGCATTCGCCCTATCGGGATTTGGGCTATCAGGCTTTCACGGCCGCTGAAAAGGGCGGCTTTGCGCTGGGCAGTGTGGGAGCAGGCACGGGCGCCACCACCGCAACCGTGAAAGGCGGGCTTGGCTCTGCCAGCGCCGTGACCCGCAACGGCCATATCGTGGCAGCCCTCGTTGCCGTCAATGCCATGGGGTCTGCCACGGTGGGTGACACCCCGCATTTCTGGGCGGCCCCCTTCGAGCAGCAGGCGGAATTTGGCGGGCTTGGCCTGCCGCAGAAATTCTCCTCCGGCCATCTGGCCCTGCGCGCCAAGGGCGTGACGCTCACCGCAACCACGATCGGCGCCATCGTCACCGATGCCGTCCTCACCAAGGCCGAGGCGCACCGGCTATCGCTTCTGGCCCATGACGGGCTTGCCCGCGCCGTGCTTCCGGCCCATCTTGCCGCCGATGGCGATACGATCTTTGCGGCCGCGACCGGCGAAAAGCCGCAGCGTGAGCCCACGGACTTCATGGAAATTTGCCACCTCGCCACCCAGACCATGGCGCGCGCCGTGGCACGCGGCGTTTATGAAGCCACGCGCTTGCCTTATGCGGATGCGCAAGCCGCCTGGCGCGATATTTTCAGGCGACAGTGAGGGATCAAGCCCTGCGGAACCCTTCGCTTGCCACCATGAGCTGGCGGGTATAATCGGCGCTGACCTCGCGGTGGCGCAATTGCTCCACCGTCAGCGTTTCCACCACTTCGCCGCCGCGCATCACGGCCAGCCGGTCGCACATATGGCTGATGACGGCAAGGTCGTGGCTGACCATCAGAAAGGTCAGGCCGCGCTGCTTGCGCATCTCTTCCAGAAGGTTGAGGATTTCGGCCTGGATCGAGGCATCGAGCGCCGACGTCGGCTCATCGAGCAACAGGATTTTCGGCTCCAAGATCAGGGCGCGCGCAATCGCCACGCGCTGGCGCTGGCCGCCGGAAAGCTGGTGCGAATAGCGAAACCGGAATCCGCTGCCCAGCCCCACCTCGTCGAGCGCGCGGGAAATGCGGCGGTCCACATCGTCGAAGCCGTGGATCAGCAACGGTTCCAGCAGCAGGCGGTCTACAGTCTGGCGCGGGTGCAGCGAACCGTAAGGGTCCTGAAACACCATCTGCACTTTGCGGTAAAACGCCTTGGTGCGGCTTGCGTCGGAATAGGCCAGACCATCGACGCTCAACAGGCCGCTTTCGAAGGCGTTCAGCCCGGCAATGGCGCGCAGCAGGGTGGATTTTCCCGAACCCGATTCCCCGACCAGACCAAAGCTCTCGCCCGCTGCAACGCTCAGGCTCACCTGCTTGAGTGCGGCGAAATCATCGAACCACACCGAAATGCCGTCCACTGTCAGAATAGGCGTCATAGCGACCACTCCTTGCGGCGCATCAGCACCGGCAGGGGATGCCGGTCGCTTTCAAGGCTCGGCAGGCAATGCAGCAGGCCCTGCGTATAAGGGTGCCGGGCCTCGGCGAGATTGGCCGCGGCCAGTTCCTCCACCACCCGGCCCGCATACATCACCAGAACCCGGTCGCAAAAGGACGACACCAGCCGCAGATCATGGGAAATGAAGATCAGCCCCATGCCCCTTTCCCGCACCAGACCGTTCAGAATGTCCAGCACTTCCAGCTGCACCGTCACATCCAGCGCCGAGGTCGGCTCGTCGGCAATCAGAAGTTCCGGCCCGCACACCAGCATCATGGCAATCATCACGCGCTGGCCCATGCCGCCGGAAACCTCGTGCGGATAAAGGCCGAACACCCGCTCCGGATCACGGATTTTCACCGCCTCCAGCATGGCAAGCGCCCTTGCGCGAGCCTCCCGGCCCGAAAGCCTTTCATGCGTCAGAAGCGTTTCCACGATCTGGCGGCCAATGGTCATCACCGGATTGAGGGAATATTTCGGATCCTGAAGGATCATGGCCAGCCGCTTGCCGCGCAGCTTGCGGCGCTCGCGCGGCGAAAGCGCCAGAAGATCGGTTTCACCAAAGCGCAAGTGCCCGGCGGAAATCACGGCCTGTGGCGGGGTAAGCCCCATGATGGCGCGGCCGGTCTGGGATTTGCCGGACCCGGATTCGCCGACAATGCCAAGCCGCTCGCGGCCAAGCGTGAAGGTCACGCCGCGCACCGCCTCCACCAGCCCCGTGCGGGTGGGAAAGGAAACCTTGAGGTTTTCGACAGACAGCAGCGGCGTCATTGTCCGGCCTCCTTCGGGTCCAGCGCATCGCGCAAGCCGTCGCCCAAAAGGTTGAAACCAAGGCTGACGACGAGAATGGCAATGCCCGGCATGGCCGCCACCCACCATTGGTCGAGAATGAACCGCCGCCCGTCGGCGATCATCGCGCCCCATTCCGGCAAAGGCGGCTGGGCGCCGAGCCCCAGAAAGCCAAGGCCTGCCGCAGTCAGAATGATGCCCGCCATATCCAGCGTCACCCGCACGATGACCGAGGACAGACAGAGCGGCATGATGTGGCGCAGCACGATGCGCATGGGGGATGCCCCCATCAATTGCACGGCGGCAATATAGTCGGATTTGCGGAAGGTCAGCGTTTCCGCCCGCGCAATGCGCGCATAGGGCGGCCAGGATGTGACGGCAATGGCAAGAATGGCGTTTTCAATGCCGGGACCGAGCGCTGCAACCAGCGCCAGCGCCAGGACGAGCTTGGGAAAAGCGAGGAAAATATCGGTGATGCGCATCAGCACCGCATCGAGCCAGCCCCCCGCATAGCCCGCGACCGTGCCGACAATGAGCCCGATGGGGGCAGCAATAATGCCCACCAGCACCACTACCAGCAGGGTCAGCCGGGAACCGTGAACGAGGCGGGCAAAAATATCCCGTCCCTGATCGTCTGTTCCCAGCCAGTAGCCATCGCTGCCCGGCGGCAGGAGCCGCGCCTGCGCCAGATTGCCCTGAAGCGGATCGTGAAGCGCGATGGCATCGGCCAGGGCCGCCACAAGCACCAGAAGCAGGATGATGGCCAGCCCCGCCAGCGCCAGCCGGTTTGCGGAAAACTGCCGCCAGACCACATAGGCGCGGCCAAGCCGGGCCTGACGGCGCGATTGCGGGCGATCCGACAGCAGCCATTGGCGAAGGGTTTGACCGGAAGACCTCGTCATCGGCGCGTCCTTGGATCAAGAAGCCGGTAAAGCAGATCGGACAGAAGATTGAAGGCGATGAAAACCGAGCCGATCACGATGGTACAGCCCAGCACCGCGTTCATATCCGCATTCTGCAAGGAATTGGTGAGATAAAGGCCGATGCCGGGCCAGGAAAAAATCGTCTCCGTCAGCACGGAGCCTTCCAGCAGGCTGGCATAGGACAGCACAACCACCGTCACCAGCGGCACGGCGGCATTGCGCAGCGCGTGAAACCAGATGATCCGCGTTTCCGAAAGCCCTTTGGCGCGGGCGGCCACCACATATTCCTGCGCCATTTCGTTCAGCATGAAGGAGCGTGTCATGCGGCTGATATAGGCAAGCGAAAAATAACCGAGCAGCGCCGCAGGCAGGATGATGTGGCGCAGAAGGTCCCAAAGGATCTCCCACTGCCCCGCCATGGCCGCGTCGATGAGATAAAAGCCCGTGACCGGCACCAGATCATATTCATAGACGACATCGAGCCGTCCGGGATAGGCCACCCATTGCAGCTTTGCGTAAAATACCAGCAGGCCCAGAAGTCCCAGCCAGAAAATCGGCACCGAATAGCCGACGAGACCGATCAGGCGTACGAACTGGTCGGCAAGGCTGCCGCGCTTGACCGCCGCCAGCACCCCGAGCGGAATGCCCAGCGCCGCGCCGATCAGCGTGCCGATGGTGGCAAGCTCGATGGTGGCGGGAAAGAAGCGGGCAATATCCGTCATCACCGGATTGGTGGTCAGCACGGAAACACCGAAATCCCCTGAAACCGCCTGCTTCAGATAGAGCCAGAACTGATACCACAGCGGCTGGTCAAGGCCGAGGGCGCGGCGCGTCTGCTCCACCACGGACTGCGGCGCCCTGTCACCCAGAATGGCCAGCGCCGGATCGATGGGAATGACCCGGCCGATGAAGAAGGTGATGGCCAGAAGGCCAAGAAAAGTGGTGACGACGGTGACGAGAAATCCCGCCACCGCTTTCAAACGCCGCGACTGGCGGCCGCGCCTGCGACCGCCGGATGTCTGCATGGTCGAAGCCAAGGGCTCGCTCCCGCTTACGCCTTGGAAATACCGGCCTTGAAGTTGCTGTCGAAGGTCGGCCCCAGCTTGTAGTTCTGGAGGTTGTCACGGTAGGCGGCAATTTCCGTCTTCTGCCACAGCACCACGAAAGGCCCTTCGGCCAGCACCTTGCGTTGCAGGTCTTCATACATCGCCTTGCGCTTCGGCGTGTCGCGTTCCAGCAGCGCCTCAGCCGTTTCTTTCGTCAGTTCCGGCACGTTCCAGGCATTGCGCCAGGCAAGCGTCTTGGATTTCGGCGTCTCGGAATTGTCCGGATTGCTGGTGAAGGTCTCGGAATTGGAGTTGGGATCCCAATAATCCGCGCCCCAGTCACCGATATAAATGTCGTGATTGCGGGCGCGATATTTGGTCAGCACCTGCTTGCCGTCGCCGGGAATGAGCTCCAGCTTGATGCCCGCCTGCGCAAAGCTTTGCTGCAAGGACTGGGCAACGCTGGTGATCGGCTCAAGGGAGCGCACATCCATGGTCACGCTGAAGCCGTCCTTCAGCCCGGCCTTTTCCAGAAGCTCCTTGGCCTTGGCCACGTTCAGCTTGTAGGGCTGGTCATCCACGGAGCCGAGAATACGGGCGGGCAGAAAGGACTGGTGAATGGTGCCAACGCCCTTGATGAGGGTTGCGCCGATACCATCGTAATCCACCAGATATTTGATGGCTTCGCGCACTTCCGGTTTGGAAAGATACTGGTTCTTCTGGTTCAGGCCGAGATAATAGACCGTGCCCTTCTGGGCAGCATCCGTCTTGATGTTTTTAGCGTTGAGGATGGCGGCATAATCATTGGGCGAAAGATTGCGCGCCACATCGACATCGCCTGCCTCCAGCGCCAGACGCTGGCCTGCACTTTCCTTGAGGAAGCGATAGATAACGCGCTTCAACCTGGCCTTTTCGCCATAGTAATTGTCGTTGCGCTCCAGGACGATCAGCTCGTTTGCCCGCCATTCCCGCAGCTTGAAGGGTCCGGAACCGGCATAATTGGTTTTCAGCCAGCCATTGCCGAAATCATTGTCGTAGGGATAGTCCTTGGACGGCGTGGTGGCGGCCACATGGCTTGCCACAAGCTTCTTGTCCACGATGGCGCCAACCGTTGCCGTCAGGCAATTCAGCACGAAGCTGGTGGCATAGGGCTTGTCCACCTTGAACTGGAAGGTAGACGCATCGACAGCCCTGGCGTTTTCCGCAGTATTTTCACCCGTCAGGCCGAATTGCTGGAGAATGAAGGCCGGGTTCTTGTTGAGCTTGACGGCGCGCTCGAAGGAATAGGCCACGTCCTCGGCCGTGATCGGATTGCCTGAGGCGAATTTCAGGCCGGACTTGAGCTTGAAGGTATAGGTGAGGCCATCTTCCGATGCCTGCCAGCTTTCGGCAATGCCCGGCGCCACGGTGGACGTATCGGCCACGTTGAGCTTCACCAGCGTATCATAGGTATTGCCGGTAACTTCGGCAGCGGAGATCTCGAAAGCCTCGCCCGGATCCAGGCTGATGATGTCATCAAAAGCCCAGGCTTCCACCAGCGTATCCTTCGGCGTGGCGGCAAAGGCCTTGGGAAGTCCGGTAAAGGAAAGGGCCGCCACGGCGCTTGCCGTGGTCATCAACGTGCGGCGGGTAATGGTCGTGGTCATGCTCGTTCCCCTCAATGTAAACTGTTTTTATCGATCGGCCTGCTCGTGCCAGGCATTGCCCAGCACGCGCAGCCAGTTTTCCCGGCAAATCAGGGCAAGGTCGTCCTCGCCATATCCCGCCTGCCGCAAGGCTTCCACCAGCGCCTGATTGCCACTGGCATCCTTGATGGCGGCGGGCACCGTGCAACCGTCGAAATCCGACCCCAGCGCAACGCATTCCATGCCCATGCGGTTCACCAGATAATCCACATGGCGCACCATATCGGAAAGCGGCGTATCGGCAAAATCGCGCCCGTCCGGCCGCAGCATGGTCACGGCGTAATTCAGCCCGACAAGGCCCTTGCGCTCGGCAATGGCGTCCAGCTGCCGATCGGTCAGATTGCGCGCCACGGGCGTCAGCGCGTGCGCATTGGAATGGCTGGCCACCAGCGGCGCGGCAGAGGCCTTGGCCACATCCCAGAAACCCTTCTCGGTAATGTGGGCCAGATCGATCAGAATGCCCAGCCTGTCGCAGGCCTTGACCAGTTCAAAGCCAAGCGGCGTCAGTCCCGGCCCGGTATCCGGCGACATGGGAAAGGCGAAAGGCACGCCATGGCCGAAAATATTCGGGCGGCTCCACACCGGCCCCAGCGAACGCAGTCCCGCCTGATGGAAGACCTCAAGCGCGGCAAGATCGGCATCGATGGCCTCACAGCCTTCCATGTGCAAAACGGCGGCAAAAACGTCATCGGCAAAGGCCGCGCGAATATCGGCGGTGCTGCGGCACAGCCGCCATCCGCCCGCCCGCTCCACGCGCAGCGCAATGGCCGCCATCTGGTTGGCAATATCCAGCGACGGCGCCCGTTCGAGCTGCTTGTCCACCGGGGTCACATAATGCCCCCTGGAATCGGGCTCGTTCAGCACGAAATCATGCATGGAGGGAATGTAGATGGCGCACAATCCACCGGCCAGCCCGCCTGCGCGTGCGCGGTTGGCATCTATATGGCCGTCGCGCGTTCCATCGATGAATTGCCGGACAGGGTCGATGCCCGATGCATGTGCCCGCCACAGCCGCAGCAACACATCGTTATGCCCGTCAAAAACCAGTTGCATTCTTCATCACCCCGAAAAATCCGGCCTTGGCCGGATCGATATGCTTCCATGGCTCGTAACACCCTCTCCAGACGGCTGCCGCCTGGAAGAAGGCTCATCCTCTCCGGGAGCGCTGCGACGATTCACAAGCCACTGACATTGAAGAAAATTAAGCTCTTTTGACCATTTGGAAAGATCGTAGAACCAAATTCGGGGCCGGTTCAAGAAAAAAGATTTGCGCTGCAACACAAGTTCGGGAGAAGCCAGCCGGACAGGCCAGGATCACGGCAGGATCAGGCCAGCATCAGGGCACGAGCGCACCGCGTGCTGCAATCACACAGGCAGAAAGGGCCGCCCCCGCCGAAAGACTTTCCACAAGCCCCTTTCCGGCAAGCCGGGCGGACAGGAAGCCGGCATTGAAACTGTCACCGGCAGCCGTGGTATCCACCACCGCCGTCACCGGCACCGGATCGAAAACGGCATGGCCTTCGCGCAGATCGAAGGCATGGATGCGCCCCGCGCCGTTCTTGACCACCACGGTCGTGGCCCCGCCTTTTGCATAGCGGGCAATGGTTTCCTCCGGTGTGGCATCGCCGTAATTCGGGCCATCCTCGTCAAAGGAGGGCAGGACGACATCGGCATGGGCTGCCGCCCGCATCACCGCATCGCACATTTCCCGCGCATCGGCCCAGAGCCTCAGGCGCATATTGGGATCGAAGGCGATGGTGGCGCCGTCCGCGCGCGCGCGCGCAAGTGCCCGCAAAAGATTGCCGCGATGATCGGCAGAGAGAATGGCAAGGGTAATGCCGGAAAACAGGATAAGCCCCGCGCCTTCCATCATTCGCAAGAGCGACGCCTCGTCCTCGGCCAAAAGCTTCGCCGCCGATTGGCCGCGCCAGTAGCTGAAGGAGCGCTCGCCATCCTTCAACTCGATCATGTAGAGCCCGACCGTGCGCTCCGCGATGCGGCGCACATGGTCCGTGCCGATGCCCGCCGCCTGCATGAAGGCAAGCATGGACTGCGAGATTGCATCCGTGCCGACCGCGCTGCCATAGTCCACCGAAAAACCGGCGGGCAGAAGGCGGCGCAGATACCAGGCGGTGTTGAAACTGTCGCCTGCGAAATTGCGAAGATAGGCGCCGTCCTCGCGGGGGGCCATTTCTACCATGCATTCGCCAAGGCAGAGTATGCGCGTTTGTGTCATGACATCATTCCGGTCAAAGATCATTCCGATGCGAAATACTGGCCGTGCGTTTCCCGAACCCGGCTGATGATCGACAACAGGCGCGACAGGTGATGGCGCATGTGGGCGGCCGCCTTTTCACCGTCGCCCGCCTCAAGCGCCGCCATGATGTCCAGATGGTCGTCAAAGGCAGACCGCGCCCCGAAGGACAGGCTGAGATAACGCACCCGATCCATATGCGCCTTGCTTTCGCGGATCAGCGTCCAGGCGAATTCATGCCCGGAAAACACACAGATTTGCCGATGAAATTCATCGTCCAGCTCGTGAAAGCGCATCTTGTCGCCCGCATCGAGCGCCTCGGACTGACGTTCGGCGAGATGGCGCAACTGGCCGATCTGCTGCTCGGTCAGCCGCCCGGCGGCAGCCCGCACGGTTTCCATTTCAAGCGCGGTGCGAATGAAGCGCGCCTGCAAAACGCCCTGCTCGGAAATATGCGTGACCACCGTTGCCCGCTGCGGGCGGATCAGCAGAAAGCCCTGCTGCGACAGACGGTAAAAGGCATCGCGCACCGGCTGGCGCGACACACCCATTTGCCGCGCCACCTCCACCTCCGAAAGCTTGGAGCCCGGCAGGAGCTGCAACTCCACCACCTGACGATAGAGAAGCTCGAAAACCTGATCCGTGACCGAGGGCTGGCGCTCGATCTCGAAGGTTTTGAGACTTGCCGGTTCAACCATGAAAGCTCCGTTGACTTGCTTTGCATACTAACATATTAGGTTATCAGCCGTTTGGGAATAGCCTGATCCCCTGCCGTGCCGAAAAGCGGGATGCAATTTTCGCACCTCCGGCTGACGGAGCAGTCTATACGATCGGCAAGCGTTTCGCACCCATGCCGAAAGGCGGGAGCGAGTGAGCCGATGATTTCGGCATCAAGGTGCAGGAGGCCTCCCATCATGCTTCACCCGGACAGGCTCTTTCCCGCCGATCCCGGACTGCGCGCCCTCTCCCGCTCGCTTTATGACGGCATCAAGGCCCTGCCCATCGTCAGCCCGCACGGCCATACCGACCCGCGCTGGTTTGCCGAAAACCAGCCCTTTCCCGATCCCGCCCGGCTTTTCGTGGTGCCGGATCATTATGTTTTCCGGATGCTCTGCTCGCAGGGCATAGATCTGGCAGCGCTTGGCGTTCCAAGGGCGGATGGCGGCGAGACAGAGGCCGACGGCCGCACGATCTGGCGGCTCTTTGCCGAAAACTTTCATCTGTTTCGCGCCACGCCCAGCCGCATGTGGCTGGACCATGCCTTCGAACATGTCTTCGGCATTGAAAAGCGTCTTTCGGCCCAGACGGCGGACGAGATTTACGACCAGATCGCCGACAGCCTGCAAAAGCCGGAATTTCTGCCGCGCGCGCTGTTCGAGCGCTTCAACATCGAAGTCATCGCCACCACCGAAAGCCCGCTCGATCCGCTCGACTGGCATGAGATGATCCGCCAATCCGGCTGGCAGGGCCGCGTCATCACCGCCTACAGGCCCGATCCGGTCGTCGATCCAGAATTCGAAGGCTTCGCGGACAATATCGAACGCTTCGGCGCGCTTGCGGGCGAGGATGCGACCACATGGACCGGCTATCTCGCCGCGCACCGCAACCGCCGCGCCTTTTTCAAAACCTATGGCGCGACCAGCTCTGACCATGGCCATGCCAGCGCGCGCACCGAAAATCTAAGGCCCGATCAGGCCAGCCTGCTGTTCGACAAGGCGCTGACGGGCCGCATTACGCCCGAAGAGGCCGATGCCTTTCGCGGCCATATGCTGACGGAAATGGCCCGCATGAGCCTGGATGACGGGCTGGTTCTGCAAATCCACCCCGGCTCGATGCGCAATCACTCGGCATCCGTCATGGCCCGCCATGGGCGTGACAAGGGCTTCGACATTCCCACCCGCACAGATTACGTGCGGGCGCTGAAACCCCTGCTGGATGCGGTGGGCATGGAGCGCGACCTTTCCGTCATTGTCTTCACGCTGGACGAAACCAGCTATTCGCGCGAGCTTGCGCCGCTGGCAGGCGCCTATCCCTGCCTGAAACTCGGTCCCGCCTGGTGGTTCTTCGACAGTCCGGAAGGAATGCGCCGCTTTCGCGAGCAGACCACGGAGACGGCGGGCTTTTACAACACCGTTGGCTTCAACGACGATACGCGCGCCTTCTGCTCCATTCCGGCCCGTCACGACGTTGCGCGACGTGTGGATGCCGCCTATCTGGCCACCCTCGTCGCCACCGGCCGCCTCGAGGAGGACGAGGCGGCCGACCTTGCCCAGGAGCTTGCCTATGGCCTTGCCAAGCGGGCCTACAGGCTTTGACCGGGGAGAAAAGCAATTGACCGGAATTCAGCAGAGACGCTTTTCCTCCATCGAGGCCATCCTACAGCGCCGTGCGTTTTATCAAACGCACAAAGGACGCTGTAACACTTTAAATCTACGGCATAATCCCACCGGAACGAAACGAGGATCGATAAGATTATGCTTCAAAAATAAGATGTTAGAGCGCCGATCTGATTCAATCAGGTCGAAAAGCGCTGTTGTTCCCTCGCGTGCCTTTCACGGCTGCCGGGCACTCCAGGCGGGCGTGCTGATCGACAGCTTCACGCCGCGCCGTGACGATTTTCTTTAAATTTCCAGACCTTTCAGGAGCAGACCATGTTGACCGTCGAAACCCGCCACGCCATCGACCCGCAAACCGCAAAGGGTTTCGATACCACGGCGCTTCGCAAGCACTTTCACGTCGGCGGCATTTTTGCCGATGGCGAGATCCGGCTGATCTATACCCATTACGACCGCATGATCGTGGGCGGCGCGGTTCCGGCGGGCGCCACGCTGACGCTTGACCAGGTGAAGGAATGCGGCACGGCCTCCATTCTCGACCGGCGCGAAATGGTCATCGTCAATATCGGCGGCAATGGCACCGTCACGGCGGATGCCGATTACGCCATGGGCAAGGGCGACATGCTCTATCTCGGCATGGGAGCAGGCAAGGTCAGCTTTTCCGGCGAGGGCCGCTTCTACATTCTCTCCGCCCCGGCCCATCACACCTATCCTTCGCGCCTGATCAAGATCGATGACGCCGCGCAGGTAAAACTCGGCGCGCAGGAAACCTCCAACGAGCGCACCATCTATCAGTTCGTCCATCCGGACGTTATGAAATCCTGCCAGCTTGTCGTCGGCATGACCAAGCTTGCCAAGGGCTCGATCTGGAACACCATGCCTGCCCATGTGCATGACCGGCGCATGGAGGCCTATCTCTATTTCGATCTCGCCGAAGGTCAGCGTGTCATGCATCTGATGGGCGAGCCGAGCGAAACCCGCCATCTGGTCATCGCCAATGAGGAAGGCGCGATCTCGCCCCCCTGGTCCATCCATTCGGGAGCGGGCACCTCGTCCTACACCTTCATCTGGGCCATGGCCGGGGATAATGTGGATTACAAGGACGTGGAAATGGTTTCGATGGAGATGCTGAAGTGAGCGAGCTTTTCTCCCTTACCGGCAAGACAGCGCTGGTCACGGGCGCCAATACCGGCATCGGTCAGGCCATTGCCCTGTCGCTGGCCAAGGCAGGCGCCAGCATCATCGCCGCAGGGCGCTCGCCCGTCGATGAAACACTTGCCCTGATTGCCGCGGCAGGCGGCAAGGCCGAGGGGTTGACGCTGGATCTCTCCGATCCCATGGCAGGCCGCGAGGTGTTTCAATCGCGCGGCCCCGTGGACATTCTGGTCAACAATGCCGGGATCATTCGCCGGGCCGATGCGGTGGATTTCACCGAAGAGGACTGGGATGCCGTCATGGATGTCAATCTCAAGGCGGTGTTCTTTCTCTCCCAGGCTTTTGCCAGGGCCGTGCTGGCCCGCAGCGGCGAAGGCAAGATCGTCAATATCGCCTCCATGCTATCCTTCCAGGGCGGCATTCGCGTGCCGTCCTACACCGCCTCGAAAAGCGGCGTGGCGGGCCTGACCAAGCTGCTCGCCAACGAATGGGCCGCCAAAGGCATCAATGTCAATGCCATTGCGCCAGGCTATATTTCCACCAATAATACCGAAGCCCTGCGCAATGACGAAGCCCGCAGCAAGGCCATTCTGGAGCGCATTCCCGCCGGGCGCTGGGGTGATGCGGAGGATATTGGCGGTGCGGCGGTGTTCCTTGCCTCCAGGGCGGCAAAATATATCCACGGGGCGATTTTGAATGTCGATGGAGGCTGGCTTGCCCGCTGATCCCATGCAACCCGCCGGGGCGGGCGCCATTGCGCAACGGCTGCGGAAGCCGCAAGGAACGGCGCGGGCGCAAACAGGCATCGTTCACCTTGGGCTTGGCGCTTTCTTTCGCGCCCATGGCGCTCTCTACATCGAAGAAGCCATGAAGGCCTCCGGCGGAGACTGGGGCATTACCGGCGTCAGCCTGATGCGGCCCGACCAGCGCGACGCGCTGGCCCCGCAGGATTTTGCCTATACCGCCGTGGAGCTTGGCCCGGAAGGCGAAACACCACGCCTCGTTACCGTGCTGAACGGCGTGCTGGTGGCGCGGGAAAATCCCGAGGCCGTGCTGAAGGCGCTCTGCGATCCGAAGGTGAAAATCGTCAGCCTGACGGTGACGGAAAAGGGCTATTGCCACGCACCGGCAACCGGCAGGCTCAACCGCGACCATGCCGATATTCGCCACGATCTTTCCCATCCCGGTTCGCCGGTCTCGGCCATCGGCTTTCTCGTCTGGGCGCTGGAACGCCGCCGCGCCGCCGGACATCGGCCCTTTACGGTGCTGTGCTGCGACAACCTGCCGGAAAACGGCAAGGTTGTTGGCGGCGTCGTGCGGGAATTCGCCGAAACTGTTTCCCCGGATCTTGCCCGCTGGATCGAGGCGGAATGCAGCTTTCCCTCCACAATGGTGGATCGTATCGTGCCCGCAACCAAGCCGGAAGACATTGAAAAGCTGGTGCCGTTGATCGGCGCGCTCGATCTCTCGCCGGTCATGCACGAGCCATTCCGGCAGTGGGTGGTCGAGGATCGCTTCGTCGATGGCCTGCGGCCCGATTTCGGCGCGGTGGGTGTGGAGCTGGTCGAAAATGTCACGCCCTACGAACATATGAAGCTGCGCTGCCTGAACGGCACGCATTCCGCGCTTGCCTATCTCGGTTATCTCGCCGGCAAGGAAACCATTGCCGAAACCGTGGCCGATCCCGCTCTCCATCGCTATTGCCGGCGGCTGTGGGACGAGGAAATCACCCCCGGCCTGAAAGCGCCGCCCGGCGTCAGCCTTGCAGATTACACCGCCGCCTTGATGACGCGCTATTGCAACCCCGCCATTCGCCACCGCACCTGGCAGATTGCCATGGACGGATCGCAAAAGCTGCCGCAACGTATTCTCGGCACCATCGCCGAAAATCTTGCCGCGGGACGCCCGATCTCCGGGCTTGCATTGGCTGTCGCGGCCTGGATGCGCTATGTTGGCGGCGTCGATGAAAAGGGCAATGCCATCGACGTGCGCGACCCGCTGGCCACCCGGCTGAAAGAGTTGAGCGATGCGGGCGTAACCGCCCACGACAAGGTAAAGAACCTGCTGTCCGTGCGGGAAATCTTTCCCGAAGCGCTGGCAGGCAATGCCGTGCTGCAAGACCTTCTCGTCCGCCATTACCAGAGCCTTCAGGACAAAGGCGCTCTCAATACCATCAAGGACCTGCCATCATGAAGGAAAGCTGGCGCTGGTACGGCCCCTTTGACCGCATCACCCTGCCCGAAATAGCCCAGACGGGCGCAACCGGCATTGTCAATGCCCTGCACGAGGTGCCCTATGGCGAAGTGTGGAGCAAGGAAGCGATCCTTGCGCGGCGCAACGAGATTGCCAATGCCGGGCTCGACCTCGAATGGGTGGTTGTGGAAAGCCTGCCGATCCATGAAAACATCAAGCGCGGCGAAGGCGACCTATCCACGTTGTTTGCCAACTACCGGCAGTCGATGCAGAACCTCGCTTCCGCGGGCATCAGGACGATCTGCTATAATTTCATGCCGCTTCTGGACTGGACGCGCACGCAACTTGATGCGCCGGTAAAACGCGGCGGCACGGCGCTGCGCTTTTCCGAGCCGCATATGGCCGCCTTCGAAATCCACATGCTGGAGCGCGAAGGGGCAGAAGCCGATTATGCGCCCGAGGTTCGCGCCGCAGCAAAAGACTGGTTCGATGCCTCGCAGGAGGCCGATCGGCAAAAGCTGTTGAACAGCATCATGTCCGGCCTGCCCGGCGCCTTCGACCGTTACGACATCAACGGTCTGCGCGAGGCGCTGAAGCGCTATGACGGCATTGGCCGGGCAGAAATCCGCGCCAATTATGCCCGCTTTCTGGCGGAAATCATTCCCGCCGCAGAAGACCTCGGCATGAGGATGTGCGTGCATCCGGACGATCCGCCGCGCGACATTCTCGGCCTGCCGCGCATTGTGTCCTGCGAAGAGGATATTGCCTGGATCATGGGCCAGCAGGAAGCTCGCTCCAACGGGTTGACGCTTTGCTCCGGCTCGCTCGGCGCAAACCGCAGGAATGATATTCCCGCCATTGCCCTGCGCTTTGCCGACCGCGTGCATTTCGCCCATCTGCGCAATGTTACCAAGGATGCCGACGGCTCCTTCCAGGAAGCCGCACATCTCGATGGCGACACGGATATGGTGGCGGTGATTGCGGCCCTGCTTGCGGAAGAAAAGCGCCGCCGCGACGAAGGCCGCGAAGACGCCGATATTCCCTTCCGCCCCGACCACGGCCATGAACTGCTGAGCGATATTGGCAGCGGCACCCATCCCGGCTATCCGCTGATCGGCCGGTTGCGTGGCCTGGCCGAACTGCGCGGTGTCATCCGCGCGCTTAGCCACGAAAACACCCATCATGCCTGATCCAGCCCAAACCCTGCGACTGCATCCTGAGGACAGCGTGGCCATTCTCACCGGCCCTGCTCCCGCAGGAAGCCAGCCGCTCGGTTTTGGTGTCACGCTCGACCATCCGGTGGCGCGCGGTCACAAGATCGCGCTTCACGATGTGCCGCCAGGCGGCGCGATCGTCAAATTCGGGCAGGTGATCGGTTATGCCAGCCGCCCGATTGCGGCGGGCGAGCATGTGCATGTGGACAACTGCGCCTTCGGCATCCATGACCAGACCTATGAGGTGGGCGCCGATTATGAAAAGGCGCTGGCCTCCGTTCCCAAGGTGGCGCCACGGCATTTCATGGGCTATCGCCGCGCCAACGGGCAGGCGGGAACCCGCAATTTCATCGCCATCTGCGCCACGGTCAACTGTTCCGCCACCGTCATTCGCCGCGCAGCCGAGGAGATCAACCGCTCCGGCATATTGGCCGATTATCCCAATGTGGATGGCGTTGCCGCCTTTGCCCATGGCACCGGCTGCGGCATGGATGCGGGCGGTGAAGGTGCTGATCTTTTGCAGCGGGTGCTGTGGGGCTATGCGACCCATCCGAATGTCGGGGCTACCGTCTTTGTCGGGCTCGGCTGCGAGGTCATGCAGCTTGCCCGGATGAAAGCGCTTTACGGCAATGCCGATGAAGGCCGCTTCTTCGGTCTCACCATTCAGGAAAGCGGCGGCACAGCCGCCACCATTGCCCAGATCGTCAAGCATATCCAAAACCTGCTGCCGGAGGTCAACGCCGTGCATCGCGAGCCGATCCCGGCATCGGAACTGAAGCTTGCCCTGCAATGCGGCGGCTCGGACGGGTTTTCCGGCATTACCGCCAATCCGGCGCTGGGCGTGGCTTCCGACCTGCTGGTGGGCATGGGCGGAACAGTCATCCTGTCAGAAACCCCGGAAATATACGGCGCCGAACAATTGCTGCTGCGCCGCGCCGCTTCCCGCGACGTCGGTGACAAACTGATTGCCCGCATCCGCTGGTGGGAAGACTATACGCGGATGAATGGCGGCTCGATGGACAACAACCCAAGCCCCGGCAACAAGCTGGGCGGGCTGACCACCATTCTCGAAAAATCGCTCGGCGCATCCGCCAAAGCCGGCAGCACGCCGCTCACCGATGTGCTGGCCTATGGCGAGTGCATCACCACGCCCGGCTTCGTCTTCATGGACACGCCGGGCTACGATCCGGTATCCGCCACCGGCCAGATCGCCGGCGGCGCGCAAATGCTGGTCTTCACCACCGGCCGCGGCTCCGCCTTCGGCTCGAAACCAACGCCGACCATCAAACTCGCCACCAATAGCCGCCTCTTCGCCGACATGCCCGACGACATGGACTTAAATTGCGGCGACATCATCAGCCACGGCGTTTCCGTGGAAGACAAGGGCCGCGAGATCCTCGACCTCGTGCTGGCGTCTGCCTCCGGGCAGAAGACCAAGTCAGAGCTTTTGGGGCTGGGGGATAATGAGTTTGTGCCTTGGCAGGTTGGGGCGGTGATGTGAAGCCGATGGTCAGAATTTGATGGAAAATTGATGCCACTCATCGTTTTGCTTCACACATGTGGCACCGTAAACGTCCGGTGCCCGCCTTTGTGTTTGCTCTAAAATCGTGTCCGGCGCAAAAAGTCATCAAACAGCGGAACAGTGAAATCTATGTCACCGTAGGAAGGCGCATAAATCATCCCTTTTTTTATAATGCTCGCTCGCCTCGGCCCCAGTGCTTTAGGCTCCATACCAAGGGCCTGCGCAACATCATTGACCTTATATGGACCTCTCCCCAGCGCTGCCATGGCTTTGACATAGTCGATTTCTGCTCGCGTCAGCCTGTCGAGCCTCACCCGGAAAAATCCGGAGTCTAGCCGGTCCAAGGCCTTCTGGCTTGCCTTAAGCACGTCCTCTAATGTGATTGGGCTGTCGGACGCGGTGTTCCAGGCATGATGCCCCCATTCCTGTAAGAAAAACGGATACCCGCCAGTCTTATTGATGATGACCTCCAGCGCTTCCGCCTGGATATCCACTCCCTCGCTCCGAAGAGGCTTCTGAATGGCTTCTCTCGCAGCATCGGCATCCAATGCCCCTATTTCAGGATAGACGAAAAGACGTTCCGCATAGCTTTTGGCATCTCCGGATAATTTGGCAACCTGCGGCAGCCCTCCTGCAAAAACCATGACAGGCAAATTTCGCTGCGACATCCGATGAACTGCAACGATGACCGCAGATAATTCTTCATTGTCCAGATATTGCACCTCGTCGATAAGCAATGCCCAACCTTTTCCCGCCGATTTCGCGGCATTGCCAACGGCTTCAAAAATTTCGGCAAGGTCGATTTCAAGGTTTCCGCTGTCTGCTGTTCCCACCTCTGGATCGACGCCAATTTCCACGTCACCGATTGCGATCTTGAACGTCGCTGCAAAGCTGCGGAGCACGCGAAATGCGGACCGGGCGCTTTGTTTTGCGGCCTCAAGGTTGGATAGCTTACGCAGAACTTGGCGCATCTGCGGATAGAGCATTTCCGTCAACGACTTATTCTCGGGGGTTTCGATGAACGACGTCACGTAATTGGTTCGTTCAGCAATTTCCAAAACCTCATTCAGCAATACCGTCTTTCCGGTACCGCGCAGGCCCAGGAAAATCTGGCTCTGCGCACTCCGGCCCATTACCACTCTTCCAAGAGCCACGTTTGCCGCCGAAACAATATCCTCTCGACCTGCCAGCTCAGGCGGTCGAGACCCCGCACCAGGCGAGAACGGATTTCTAAGCGGATCCATAGCGTGCTCCTGCGAAGACTAACAAATGCTAGGCAAAACTAAAAGAAAGTCCTTAGCTCACCTTAGTTCTTGATAGTTTATAGGCGCCATCGGCGCGCGACGTCTACCCTTGAAAAGCAAGGGGAAAGCAAAAAAGCCGGGCGTTTCCACCCGGCTTTCCATCTCTCAAACTCGCCAAATCTCACTTGATCATCGGCAACAATTCGTTGATCGACTTCTTGGCATCGCCATAGAACATCCGCGTGTTTTCCTTATAGAACAGCGGGTTTTCGATGCCGGAATAGCCGGTGCCCTGGCCGCGCTTGGAGACGAAGACCTGCTTGGCCTTCCAGACCTGAAGCACCGGCATACCCGCGATCGGGCTGTTGGGGTCTTCTTCGGCGGCGGGGTTTACGATGTCGTTGGAGCCGATGACGATGACAACATCCGTTTCGGGGAAGTCGTCATTGATCTCGTCCATTTCCATCACGATGTCATAGGGCACCTTGGCTTCGGCCAGGAGCACGTTCATGTGGCCGGGAAGACGGCCTGCGACCGGATGGATGGCGAAACGCACGTTCTTGCCAGCCGCGCGCAGCTTGCGGGTGAGTTCGGACACCGCCCCTTGCGCCTGCGCCACCGCCATGCCGTAGCCCGGCACGAAGATGATGCTGTCGGCGTCGTTCAGCGCATTGGCCACGCCTTCGGCATCGATGGCGATCTGTTCGCCGGTGATCTCCATGGCCGGGCCTGTCGTCGTGCCGAAGCCGCCGAGGATGACCGAGATGAAGGAGCGGTTCATCGCCTTGCACATGATGTAGGAGAGGATCGCGCCCGAAGAGCCGACCAGCGCGCCGGTGACGATCAAGAGGTCATTGCCCAGCGAGAAGCCGATGGCCGCAGCCGCCCAGCCCGAATAGGAATTCAGCATGGAGACGACGACCGGCATGTCCGCGCCGCCAATGCCCATGATCAGGTGATAGCCGATGAAGAAGGCAAGCAGCGTCATCAGGATCAGCGCCCAGACCGTGCCGGTGTTGCAGTAAAGCAGCAGCAGCAGGAAGGAGAGGATCGCCGCGCTGGCATTGAGATAATGGCCGCCCGGCAGCTTCTTGGCCTTGCCATCCACCTTGCCGGCAAGCTTGCCGAAGGCGACGACCGAGCCGGTGAAGGTGACAGCGCCGATGAAGACGCCAAGGAAGACTTCCACCTTCATGATGGCCAGTTCCACCGGCAGCTTGTGCGCCAGAATGGCCGCAAAGCCGGTGAGTTCGCTGCGCGCCGCCTCATCGAGGCGCGCCACATGGGCTTCCTCGATATGGGCATTATAGCCGATGAACACGGCAGCCAGACCGACGAAGCTGTGCAGCGCCGCCACGAGCTGCGGCATTTCCGTCATCTGCACGCGGCTTGCCACGAAGTGCCCCAGCACCGCGCCGCCCGCCAGCATCAGCAAAATGATGAACCAGTGGCCGACGCCCGGACCGAAGACCGTGGCGACAACCGCCAGCCCCATGCCGACAATGCCATACCACACGGCGCGCTTGGCGCTTTCCTGGCCGGAAAGACCGCCGAGCGAGAGGATGAAGAGAACGGCAGCAGCGATATAGGCTGCCGAAACGATACCGATAGTCATGTCAATTCCCCTCCCCGGCTCAAGACTTCTGGAACATGGCGAGCATACGCCGTGTCACGAGGAAGCCGCCGACGATATTGATCGTGGCGATCAGAACCGACAGTGCCGCCAGGATCACCACCAGCCAGTTGCTGGAGCCGATCTGCAACAAGGCCCCAAGGATGACGATGCCGGAAATGGCATTCGTCACCGCCATCAGCGGCGTGTGCAGAGAATGGCTGACATTCCAGATCACCTGGAAGCCGACGAAGCAGGCCAGCACGAACACGATGAAGTGGCTCATGAAGCTGACCGGCGCATAGGCGCCGACGATCAGCATCAACAGCGTGCCGATACCGAGCAGCAGAACCTGGCTCTTGGTCTGGGCCTTGAAATCGGCCAGTTCCCTGGCGCGCTTTTCCTCCGGCGTCGGCTCCTTCACCTTTTCCTTCGGCTTGGCGGCGGCAATGGCCTGCACCTTGGGCGGCGGCGGCGGATAGGTAATCGCCCCCTCGAAGGTCACGGTTGCGCCGCGAATGACATCGTCTTCCATGTTGTGAACGAGCTTGCCGTCCTTGCCGGGCGTCAGATCGGTCATCATATGGCGAATATTGGTGGAATAGAGCGTCGAGGCCTGGGTGGCCATGCGGCTTGGGAAATCGGTGTAACCGATGACGGTGACGCCGTTTTCCGAAACGATGCGCTGGTCGGCCACCGTCAGATCGCAATTGCCGCCGCGCTCGGCGGCGAGGTCCACGATTACCGAGCCCGGCTTCATGGCGGCAACCATGTCTGCCAGCCACAGCTTCGGCGCATCGCGGCCCGGAATGAGGGCGGTGGAAATGACGATGTCGATCTCCGGCGCCAGTTCGCGGAATTTCTTGAGCTGTGCCTCGCGGAATTCCGGCGAGGAAGGAGCTGCATAGCCGCCGGTGGCGGCACCATCCTGCTGCTGTTCCTTGAAATCGAGAAAGACGAATTCCGCGCCCATGCTTTCGATCTGCTCGGCCACTTCCGGGCGCACGTCGAAGGCATAGGTAATCGCACCCAGCGACACGCTGGTGCCGACGGCAGCAAGACCGGCAACGCCTGCGCCGATGACCAGCACCTTGGCAGGCGGGATCTTGCCCGCCGCCGTCACCTGACCGGTGAAGAAGCGGCCGAAATTGTTACCCGCCTCGATAACGGCGCGATAACCGGCAATATTGGCCATGGAGGAAAGCGCGTCCATCTTCTGGGCGCGCGAGATGCGCGGCACCATATCCATGGCGATGACATTGGCGCCCTTGTCCTTCGCCTGTTCCAGAAGCTCCTTGTTCTGGGCGGGATAGAAGAAGGAAATCAGCGTCTTGCCGGGTGCAAGCAGCTGCACTTCGGAGCTTTCCGGCGGGCGCACCTTGGCAATGACGTCGGCGGCGGCATAAAGGGCGGCAGCCCCTTCCACAACCGAAACACCAACTTTTTGATAAGCCTCGTCGGAAAAACCGGCAGCCTTGCCGGCGCCCGCTTCAATCACGCATTCATAACCCAGCTTTTGCAGCTGAACCGCGCTGTCGGGCGTCATCGCCACGCGCGCTTCACCCGCAAATATCTCGCGCGGCGAGCCAATCTTGATACTCACAGCAACCTCCTGACCCTAGAGCATTTCCAGGAAACATGGAAAACGGTTTTCCGTCCGGAAATGCGTTACAACAAACGCTTGAACTCCTGCGCGCTTCCAGCAAGCACCCAGGCATTCAAAGCCCCTCCTCGGGAACCATCACTCCCACCGCGCAGCATCCCCCACGCGGCATGTTGATCGCCGATGACTGTAGAAGCCCTGCACCGCAGAAAACAAGCCTTTATCAGCAATTCCGGTACGCTTCCCCCCTGGCTTCCCCCAGGTTTTAACGATTGATAAACTGCTGAAGCACCAGATCCTGCAACCGGCTGGCCAGGGCGGACATTCTGCGGCTTTTCAAGGTGATCATGTGGTAGGGCAGGACATTGATGGGCAAGGAGAGATCGAGCCGCCTCAGCCCCGCTCCGGTTCCCGGATGACAAAGCAGATCCGACACCTCGCGCGACACCGGCGCAATGGCGTTGGAACTGGCGATCATGGCGATCATCACCAGAAGCGAGGTCGTATTGACCACATCGCCGGGCAGGTTGGCGCCCGCCTCGACAAAGGCGTGCTCCACGGCCTGGCGCATGGGCGCACCCGGCCCCTGCATGGCCCAGGGAAAATGCTGAAGGTCGCCCATATGCAACCGGCCGACACCGGCAAGCGGATGACGCTGATGCACCACGAGGTCCACCTCCTCCGCCAGCGCGTGGCGAATATCGAACTGCCGCGCATCGATGCCGAAGGGAATGCGCCCCAGCACGAAATCGAACTGCCCGGACATGAGATTGCTGACCAGCGCCCCGCTGGGGGCAACGTCCACATGAATTTCCGCCATGCGTGATTCCGCCTTCAGCGCACGGATCGCCGGAACGATATAGCCGAGCGCCCCGCCCGTGACAGCTCCCACCCGCACCGTGCCGGAGGCGCCGCGCTTGATGGCATCCACCTCGCGCATCGCCTCGCGGATCTCCTCAAGAAGGGTTTCGGCGCGCCGCGCCAGCGCATTGCCGATCTCGGTCGCCTCCATTCCCTTGGGCGTTCTCACGAACACGGTCGCACCGACGATTTTTTCTATTTCCGCCAGCATCCGTGAAGCGGCGGGCTGTGTCATGGAGAGGCTTGCCGCAGCCAGACTGAGCTGGCCCAGATCTGCAATGGCCTTGATGAGGCTGAAGTGGCGCGGCTGCAAGCGCTGTGAGAGAATATCGGACATAGTTCATATACCATTATTGATATGGTCTTTGTCAAATAAATCATTTGAATGATATATAAGGGACGATAAGAGTCCGGCATTGGATCATGCAGGCTGTTTGCGGCCTGCCGGATTCTTAGCGGCGAACAGAAGGAGCTGGGGCCGCACGGAAACCAAGGGAGGTTCCTCGTGAAGAAACTCGTCAGTCTTTTTGCGTCCATCGCCATGGGCGCTGCCATCCTGTCATCCTCTGCAATGGCGGCAGACAAGGGCGCCGTCGGCATTGCCATGCCGACCAAGTCGTCCGCCCGCTGGATCGACGATGGCAACAATATCGTGAAGCAGCTGAAGGAAGCCGGTTACTCCACCGACCTTCAGTATGCCGATGACGATATTCCAAACCAGCTCTCGCAGATCGAGAACATGGTCACGAAGGGTGTAAAGGTTCTCGTTATTGCCGCCATCGACGGAACGACGCTGTCCGACGTTCTGAAGAAGGCCCATGACGCCGGCATCAAGGTCATCGCTTACGACCGCCTGATCCGCGACAGCGGCAATGTCGATTACTACGCCACCTTCGACAACTTCCAGGTCGGCGTTCTCCAGGCATCCACCCTGGTAGACGGTCTTGGCCTGAAGGACGGCAAGGGTCCGTTCAACATCGAGCTGTTCGGCGGCTCCCCGGACGACAACAACGCCTTCTTCTTCTATAATGGCGCGATGTCGGTCCTGAAGCCCTATATCGACAGCAAGAAGCTGGTGATCAAGTCCGGCCAGGAAGGCATGGACAAGGTTGGCACGCTGCGCTGGGATGCGGCAACCGCCCAGGCCCGCATGGACAACCTGCTTTCGGCCTACTACACCGATGCCAAGGTCAATGCCGTCCTGTCTCCCTATGACGGTATCTCCATCGGCATCATCTCCTCGCTCAAGGGCGTAGGCTACGGTTCCAAGGACATGCCGCTGCCGGTGATCTCCGGTCAGGATGCGGAAGTGCCGTCCGTCAAGTCCATTCTGGCTGGCGAACAGTATTCCACCATCTTCAAGGATACGCGCGAACTGGCAAAGGTCACGGTTTCCATGGTCAACGCTCTGATGGAAGGCAAGCAGCCTGAAGTCAACGACACCAAGACCTATGACAACGGCGTAAAGGTCGTTCCGTCCTACCTGCTTAAGCCGGTTACGGTCACGAAGGCCAATGTTGACGAAGTGCTCGTCAAGAGCGGCTACTACAAGGCCGATCAGCTGAAATAATGCATGGGCCGGGGCGGGCCATGCGTCCGCCCCGGCTTTTTGAAGCGAAAGCGCTCGCGCAAGGCGCAATGTCCCTTGCCGCAAAAGCGCAGAAAACTGTCACTTTGGCCTTAAGCTTCCACCCGTTGACAAACGTGGAGACGGCAAGACCGTCCGAAAGCTCGAATGGCCGTGGCGTGGGATTTTCATGATGACCGATACAATTCTCGAAATGCGGAACATCACCAAGACGTTTCCGGGCGTGAAAGCGCTCTCGAACGTGAACCTGAAGGTTCGTCCCGGTGAGATTCATGCATTGGTCGGCGAAAACGGGGCCGGAAAATCGACCCTGATGAAGGTTCTGTCCGGCGTCTATCCGGCTGGAACCTATGACGGCGAGATCTTTTTCGATGGCGAAGTCCGCAATTTCAAGGTCCTCAAGGACAGTGAGGAAATCGGCATCGTCATCATCCACCAGGAACTTGCCCTGGTTCCCCAGCTTTCGATTGCCGAAAACATCTTTCTCGGCAATGAAATCGCCTCGAAGGGCGTGATCAGCTGGGAAGAAACCTACCGGCGCACCAAGCAGCTCCTCGCCAAGGTTGGCTTGAAGGAGTCGCCCTCGACGCTGGTGACGGATATTGGCGTGGGCAAGCAGCAATTGACTGAAATCGCCAAGGCTCTTTCAAAGAGCGTGAAGCTGCTCATCCTCGACGAGCCGACCGCCTCGTTGAACGAGACCGATTCCGATGCGCTGCTGAACCTTTTGATGGAGTTCAGAAACCAGGGCATCACCTCCATCATCATCACCCACAAGCTCAACGAAGTGCGCAAGGTCGCCGACCAGATCACGGTTTTGCGCGACGGCCAGACTGTAAAAACACTGGACTGTCGCGAGGAAGAAGTCAGCGAGGACGTGATCATCCGCAACATGGTGGGACGCGACCTCGAAGACCGCTATCCACCCCGCTCCGTGCCGATCAGCGATGTCGTGCTGGATGTGAAGAACTGGAACGCCTTCCACCACCAGCATCGCGACCGTCAGGTGCTGCACGACATCAACATCCATGTGCGTCGCGGCGAAGTGGTCGGCATTGCCGGCCTGATGGGCGCGGGACGCACCGAATTCGCCATGAGCCTGTTCGGCCGCTCCTATGGCCACAAGATCACCGGCGAGGCGCTCGTTCACGGCAAGCCGGTGGATGTGAGCACTGTTCGCAAGGCCATCGATGCCGGTCTTGCCTATGTTACGGAAGACCGCAAGCATCTTGGCCTGATCCTCGGCGACAATATCCTGCACAATACCTCGCTTGCCAATCTCCAGGGCGTGGCGAACGGCACGGTGATCGACGACATCAAGGAAGCCAAGGTCGCCACAGATTATCGCTCGCGCCTGCGCATCCGTTCGCACGGCATCTATCAGGAGGCCGTCAATCTTTCGGGCGGCAACCAGCAGAAGGTCGTGCTGTCGAAATGGCTGTTCTCCGATCCGGAGGTGCTGATTCTCGACGAGCCGACGCGCGGCATCGATGTCGGCGCGAAATATGAAATCTACAGCATCATCAACCAGCTTGCCGCCGACGGAAAAGGCGTTCTGATGATCTCGTCGGAGATGCCGGAACTTCTCGGCACCTGCGACCGCATCTACGTCATGAACGAAGGGCGCATCGTCGCCGAACTGTCGAAGGAAGAAGCAAGCCAGGAAAGCATCATGCGCGCTATCATGCGCTCAGGGGAGAAGAAATAATGAATTCGGTCAATCATCCCACCGAAGAGCAGAACGTGGTGTCGATCGGCTCCTATATCCGCTCCAACATCCGCGAATATGGCATGTTGATCGCGCTCGTCGCGATCATGGTCTTCTTCCAGTTCTATACGGGCGGCATTCTGTTCAAGCCGGTCAACCTGACCAACCTCGTGCTGCAAAACTCCTTCATCGTCGTCATGGCGCTGGGGATGCTGCTGGTCATCGTGGCGGGCCATATCGACCTGTCGGTCGGTTCGATCGTCGGCTTTATCGGCGCGGTTTCGGCCGTGCTGACGGTGCAGCTCGGCATGGGCTTTTTGCCCGCCCTGTTCATCAGCCTG
This sequence comes from Allorhizobium undicola ORS 992 = ATCC 700741, assembly GCF_000621665.1. Lineage (GTDB taxonomy): Bacteria > Pseudomonadota > Alphaproteobacteria > Rhizobiales > Rhizobiaceae > Allorhizobium > Allorhizobium undicola. The sequence goes on along the minus strand of NZ_JHXQ01000009.1, from coordinate 32,844 downwards.
ATCGTCGGCGGGCTGATCGGTGCTGCGCAAGGCTACTGGGTCGCCTATCACCGCATTCCGGCCTTTATCGTCACGCTGGCCGGAATGCTGGTCTTCCGCGGCCTTACCTATATCGTGCTCGGCAACAAGAATGTCGGCCCCTTCCCGGCTGATTTCCAGCTCATCAGCACCGGCTTCATTCCCGACATCTTCGATATGGGCGAACTGCATTCAACCTCGATCATCCTGACGGTGATCGGTGCGCTGACGCTGTTCGTGCTGGCCTGGCGCCGCCGCCAGAAGAATGTGGCACACGGCATCGATGTGGAGCCCTTCTCCTTCTTCGTGGTGCAGAACGTGATCGTTTCGGGCGCCATCCTGCTGCTCGGCTACCTGCTTTCCACCTATCGCGGAATGCCGAACGTTCTGGTGGTCATGCTGGCGCTGATCATTTTCTATTCCTTCGTCACGCGCCGCACCACCATTGGCCGCCGCATTTACGCCATGGGCGGAAATGAAAAGGCGACCAAGCTTTCCGGCATCAATACCGAGCGCCTCACCTTCCTGACCTTCGTGAACATGGGCGTTCTGGCCGGTCTTGCAGGCATGATCGTTGCCGCCCGCCTGAATTCGGCCACGCCGAAGGCCGGTGTGGGTTTCGAACTGGACGTCATTGCCGCCTGCTTTATCGGCGGCGCTTCGGCCTCCGGCGGCGTTGGCAAGATCACCGGCGCGGTCATCGGCGCGTTCATCATGGGCGTCATGAACAACGGCATGTCGATCATCGGCCTCGGGATCGACTATCAGCAGATGGTCAAGGGTCTGGTGCTGCTCGCCGCCGTGTTCTTCGACGTCTACAACAAGAACAAGGCTGCCTGAGGCAGCCTGTTGCGGCCCGCCTGCCACAGCTGGCGGGCCGACGACCAGGAAAGCGGCGGGGCGCTCCGCACAGGGTCATCGCCGCTTTCGACTTCTTCCAGGCGCGAAACATGCGTTCATCGCCGCCGCAGAAAGAAACCAGTCGCGACTGCCGGGCGAAGCGGCCCACAGGCGCCACTGCAAAAACAAAGCAAGGATGCTTCTCCGCTTCTGGATCGCGAAGCAGCCTATGAGGAATGGAAACATGTATCTGTCACAGCTCAAGGCTGGCGGCGTCATCTGCCGGCACGGGGAAGATGCGCGCCTGATTCAGGGTTCATCCACCACCTACGATCTGGCGATGGCCGCTATCGCCGCAGGCCAGAGCCTGAAGGATTTCGTGGCCGGGCGCGGCTTTGCCGAAACGGTGGATCTGAACGCCCTTGCCGCCTCCGGCAAGCTGGACTGCCCCATCCGTCACCCCGATCCCGCCCACATGTTCCTTACCGGCACGGGCCTCACCCATACCGGCTCGGCCTCTGCCCGCGACAGTATGCACGCCGATTCCGCCGGCATGAGCGACAGCATGAAGATGTTCCGCATGGGGCTCGAAGGCGGCAAGCCGAAGCCCGGCGAAACGGGCGTGCAGCCTGAATGGTTCTACAAGGGCACCGGCGTCAACGCCATTGCGCCGGGTGAGGCACTGATTTCGCCCTCTTTCGCGCTTGACGGTGGCGAAGAGCCGGAAATTGCAGGCTTTTACGTGATCGACCCGAACGGCAATCCGGTTCGTCTCGGCTTTTCGCTGGCCAACGAGTTCTCCGACCATGTGACGGAGAAGATCAACTATCTCTACCTTGCCCATTCCAAGCTGCGTCCGGCCTCCTTCGGCCCGGAAATGCTGATCGGCCCGATGCCCGACCATATCGGGGGCGCCTCGAAAATCCTGCGCGGCGGCAAGACGGTCTGGGAAAAGCCCTTCCTGTCCGGCGAAAACAATATGTCGCATACCATCGCCAATCTCGAATACCATCACTTCAAATATGGGCTGTTCTGCCAGCCGGGCGATCTCCACGCCCATATGTTCGGCACGGCTACGCTCTCCTTCGCCGATGGCTTCAAAACACAAGAAGGCGATGTTTTCGAAGTCAGCGCCCCCGAATTCGGCCTGCCCTTGCAAAATCCGCTGAAAATCGCGGCTGAACAGCCGCTCACCATCAAGACGCTTTAAGCAGCAGCAGCATTGGCTGCTTCAATAAAGAATGGGAAAGAAACGCCATGAGTGGTTTCACACCAAAGCCCTGGCCCCGCACGCTCCGCTCCCAGTCCTGGTATGGCGGGAATTCGCGCGATACCATCTACCATCGCGGCTGGATGAAGAATCAGGGCTATCCGCATGATCTTTTCGATGGCCGCCCGGTTATCGGCATTCTGAACACCTGGTCGGACATGACCCCCTGCAACGGCCATCTGCGCGAACTGGCGGAGAAGGTGAAGGCAGGCGTATGGGAAGCCGGTGGCTTTCCGGTCGAGATCCCGGTTTTCTCGGCCTCGGAAAACACCTTCCGCCCCACCGCGATGATGTATCGCAACCTTGCGGCACTGGCGGTGGAAGAAGCCATGCGCGGCCAGCCCATCGATGGCGCCGTGCTGCTGGTCGGCTGCGACAAGACCACCCCATCGCTTGTCATGGCCGCCGCTTCCACCGACCTGCCCTCGATCGTCGTCACCGGCGGCCCGATGCTGAACGGCTATTTCCGTGGCGAGCGCGTCGGTTCCGGCACGCATTTGTGGAAGTTTTCGGAAGCCGTCAAGGCCGGAGAAATGACCCAGGAAGAGTTCCTGGAAGCCGAAGCCTCCATGTCGCGCTCCACCGGCACCTGCAACACCATGGGCACGGCCTCCACCATGGCCTCCATGGTCGAGGCGCTTGGCATGGCGCTGTCCGGCAATGCCGCGATCCCCGCCGTTGACAGCCGCCGCCGCGTCATGGCCCAGCTTTCCGGCCGCCGCATCGTGCAGATGGTCAAGGACGACCTGAAGCCCTCCGACATCATGACCAAGGCCGCCTTCGAAAACGCCATTCGCGTCAACGGTGCCATCGGCGGCTCCACCAATGCCGTCGTGCATCTTCTGGCCATGGCGGGTCGTGTCGGCATCGATCTGACACTGGATGACTGGGACAGGCTTGGCCGCGACATTCCCACCATCGTCAATCTCATGCCATCCGGTAAATATCTGATGGAAGAATTCTTCTATGCGGGCGGCCTGCCGGTGGTGATCAAGCGTCTGGGTGAGGCTGGCAAGCTCCACAAGGATGCGCTGACCGTTTCCGGGGAAACGATCTGGGATGAGGTCAAGGATGTCCGCAACTGGAACGAGGATGTGATCCTGCCGGTCGAGAAGGCGCTGACCCAGCATGGCGGCATCGTGGTCCTGCGCGGCAATCTGGCGCCCAAGGGCTGCGTTCTGAAGCCGTCAGCCGCCTCGGCGCATCTGATGAAGCATCGCGGACGCGCCGTCGTCTTCGAAGACATCGACGACTATAAGGCCAAGATCAATGACGAGGCTCTCGACATCGACGAAACCTGCGTCATGGTGCTGAAAAACTGCGGTCCACGCGGTTATCCGGGCATGGCGGAAGTGGGCAATATGGGCCTGCCGCCCAAGGTGCTGCGCAAGGGCATCACCGACATGGTGCGCATTTCCGATGCCCGCATGTCCGGCACGGCTTACGGCACCGTTCTCCTGCACACCTCGCCGGAAGCCGCCCGCGGCGGGCCGCTGGCCATCGTGCGTGACGGCGATTTCATCGAGATCGACGTCGATGCCCGCAAGGTCCATCTCGATATTTCCGAGGAGGAATTGCAGCATCGTCTGGCTGATTGGCGCCCCTCCGTGGAAGCGCCCGCCAGCGGCTACGCCAAGCTGTTCCACGACCACGTGGAAGGGGCCGATACCGGTGCGGATTTCGACTTCCTCAAGGGCTGCCGTGGCGCGCCTGTCGGCAAGGATTCGCACTAAAGCATTTCCAGGAAAAGTGGAAACCGGTTTTCCGTCCGGAAATGCGTAAAAAACGTTAGAGCGTTTCCATGAAACGCTCTAACAAACAAACGGGGCGCGCCCGACAGCGCGCCCTTTTTTATAATGAGCCGTTTGTCAGGAAAGCCCATGACCACCTCTTCCCGGATCGCCCTTGCTTTGGCCGGCGTTGGCAAGATCGCTCGCGACCAGCATATTCCCTCCTGTGCCGATAGTGCCGATTTCGACATTACCGTCGCCATCAGCCGCAACGGCAAGATCGACGGCGCGGAAAACTTTACCAGCTATGACGAATTTCTTGAGAAGCGCCCCGATATTCGCGCCATTTCCCTCTGCACGCCGCCGGATGTGCGTTTCGCCATGGCCAAAAAAGCCCTTGCCAGCGGTCTTGACGTTTTGATGGAAAAGCCGCCCGCCGCCACGATCGGCGAGGCGCAAGCGCTGCGCGAACTGGCCGAACAGGCGGGCGTGGTGCTGTTTGCCACCTGGCATTCGCGTTTTGCCAATGGTGTGGAGCCCGCTCGCCAATGGCTTTCGGACAAGACCATTCGCAATGTGGAGATCACCTGGAAGGAAGACGTTCGCCGCTGGCATCCTGGCCAGGCCTGGATCTGGGAAGCCGGTGGTTTCGGCGTTTTCGATCCCGGCATCAACGCCCTTTCCATTCTCACCGCCATCATTCCCGGCCAGACCATCGTGGAAAAGGCCTCGCTTGCCTTCCCGGAAAACCGCCAGCAACCGATTGCCGCCAGCCTTTCCATGAGAAGTGCGGCAGGCGCACCGATAAACGCCGAATTCGACTGGCGTCAGGAAGGTCCACAAACCTGGGACATCGTGGTGGAAACCGAATCCGGCACGCTGAGGCTCGCAAAGGGCGGCGCGGAACTCTATATCGATGGGACACTTCAGGTCGAAGGCCCCGATCGCGAATATGCGCGCATCTATAGCCGCTTTGCAGACCTGATCCGGTCCCGCCGCAGCGACGCCGACTTCCAGCCGCTCAGGCTGGTGGCCGATGCCTTCCTGACCGGCGAACGTCACACGGTCGAGGCCTTTATCGATTAAGGTGGGGCTTTGCTCACCACGTCCGCCCGCCCCCACAAGGGCGGGCATTCCATGAAAAGATTTTGAAAGGATAGCAGGATGACGCTGAACCTCACCGGAAAACACCTGATTGCCGGCGAATGGGTCGATGGCAGCGAAACCTTCACCTCTACCCCCGCCACGGGTGACAGCCATGTCTTCCAAAAGGGTTCCGCCGCCCTGGTGGACCGCGCCATGCAGGCCGCCGAACAGGCATTCGAAAGCTTCGGCTATTCTTCCCGCGAAGAGCGCGCCAGCTTTCTGGAAGCCATCGCAGAGGAACTCGATGCCCGCGGCGCGGAGATCACGCAGATCGCCATGCAGGAAACCGGCCTGCCGGAAGCCCGGCTTGTGGGTGAGCGCGGCCGCACGACCGGCCAGTTGAAGCTGTTTGCCAGCCATATCCGCAAGGGTGATTATCTCGACCGCCGCCACGACGAGGCCCTGCCGGACCGCCAGCCGCTGCCACGTCCGGATATTCGCCTGATCCAGCGTCCGATCGGCCCGGTCGGCGTGTTCGGCGCCTCCAACTTCCCGCTGGCCTTTTCAACGGCGGGCGGCGATACGGCCTCTGCGCTTGCCGCCGGATGCCCCGTCGTCGTCAAGGGCCATGAGGCCCATCCCGGCACGTCGGAAATTGTCGCACAGGCAATCGATGCGGCCATCCGGCGCTGCAACATGCCCGCCGGCGTTTTCTCGCTGGTGCAGGGCGGCAACCGCGAAACGGGTGAAGCCATCTGCCTGCACAAGCTGACACGTGCCGTCGGCTTCACCGGATCGCTGCGCGGAGGCCGCGCCCTGTTCGATATTTGCGTGCGCCGCGAAGAGCCAATCCCCTTCTTCGGCGAACTGGGTTCGGTCAATCCCATGTTTCTGCTGCCTGCCGCCGTGACGGCACGCGGCGAGACGATTGCCAAGGGCTGGGCAGGCTCGCTGACCATGGGGGCTGGACAATTCTGCACCAATCCGGGCATTGCCATCATGCAGGAGGGCGCGGAGGCCGAAGCCTTCCTCGAAACAGCCAAAACCGCCCTTGCCGCGGTCAACGCCCAGACAATGCTGACCGACGGAATGGCCAATGCCTTCCGCGACGGCGCTGCCCGCGTCGAGGCGGCCGATGGCGTACGTCCGGTGCTGACCACCAGCTGCGAGCGGCGCAATGCGACACCTTATCTTTTCGCCACGACGGGCGAAAACTTCCTGGCGCAGCACGTTCTGGGTGAGGAAGTGTTCGGCCCGCTCGGTATTCTCGTCACTGTGAAGGATGAGGACGAGATGGTGACGCTGGCGCGCAACTTCGAGGGCCAGCTGACCGCAACCCTGCAAATGGATGAGGCGGACGCCCCCATCGCCCGGCGCCTGCTGCCGATCCTGGAGCGCAAGGCGGGCCGCGTGCTGGCCAATGGCTTCCCCACCGGCGTCGAGGTCTGCGATGCCATGGTGCATGGCGGGCCCTATCCGGCCACCACGAATTTCGGCGCGACCTCGGTGGGCACCATGGCGATCCGCCGCTTCCTGCGCCCCGTTTCCTATCAAAACCTGCCGGTCGCCCTGCTGCCGGAAGATTTGCAGTAAGCGAGGGCTGACAGATGACGGCAGCAGCCTCCCCTGAGGCAGGCCCATTTGCGGCGCTGGTGGACTGGGGCACAAGCAATTTCCGCATCTGGCTGGTGGATAGCGAGGGCATTGTCCTTGGCGAAGGCCAGTCTGCGGATGGCATGTCGGCCACGGCGGCGCAAAACCGCTTTGCTGCCGTGCTGGAGGAACATCTGGAGGCGCTGAATGCGCCTCCATTCCTGCCGGTCGTGATTGCGGGCATGGCAGGCGCACGCGCCGGATGGCTGGAGGCGCCCTATGTGGAAACACCGACGGCACTGACCGATCTGCACCTTCATACCGTCTGCCCGCAGGCAGCGCGCAAGGTGCATATCCTTCCCGGTCTCTGCCAGAAACAGACCGGCCCCTTCGACGTGATGCGCGGCGAGGAAACCCAGCTTGCCGGCGTCATTGCCGGTGGCATTGAAACCGGCATCATCGCCATGCCGGGCACGCACTGCAAATGGGTGGATCTCGAACAGGGCATCGTCAAACGCTTCCGCACCGCCATGACGGGCGAACTCTTCGATCTCATCGGCAAGCAGTCGATCCTGAGGCTTTCCATTCCCGCCGAGGCGACGGAATTGAACGGAGAGGCCTTCGATCAAGCCGTGAGCGAAGCCTTGAGCCCGGCATTTTCCCTGCCAACCGGCCTGTTTTCCATTCGCGCCGCCGCACTTTTGACCGCACCGGCGGAAAACGAAGCGGCAAGCCGCCTTTCCGGTTTGCTGATCGGGGCCGAGATTGCCGGGATGCGCGCCTTCTTCGAAGGCGGAAAAACCGTGCATATCGTCGCTTCCGCCAGGCTTTCGGCCCTTTATGCCCGTGCGCTGCATCTGGCAGGCGTTGTCTCGCACCCGCTGGATGGCAGCGCTCTCGTGCGCCACGGCCTGTTTGCCGCGGCCCGCAAGCTTATCGTTCAAGATCAGGATATTCGCCCATGACATCTCAAAGCGTCGTCTGGCCGCAATTGAAGCGGGAACTGGTTGCCATTTTGCGCGGCATCACGCCTCAGGACATTGAGAGCGTTGTCACCGTTCTGCTGGAAGAGGGCTTCGAAGCCATAGAAGTGCCGCTCAATTCGCCCGATCCCTTCCTGTCTATCGAAAAGGCGCGCAAGCTGGCGCCCTCCTCGGTGCTGATCGGCGCAGGAACGGTTCTGGATGTCGCCGATGTGGAACGCCTGCATGGCGTTGGCGGCAATCTGCTCGTCACCCCCAATACCGACCCGGCAGTCATCGGGCTTGCCGCGCGGCTCGGCATGGTGTCCATGCCCGGCGCCTTCACCCCCACGGAGGCGCTGGCAGCCGTCAAGGCAGGCGCCTCGGCCATCAAGTTCTTTCCTGCAAGCGTTCTTGGCCCAAGCGGCATTGCCGCGATCAAGGCCATCATGCCGCCCCATATTCCGCTTGGCGCAGTTGGCGGGGTGGGAGAGCATAATTTCGGCGATTACCTCAAGGCAGGCGCCCGCGCATTCGGGATTGGCACCAGCCTCTACAAGCCTGGCGACAAGGCCGATGGCGTCAAGGCCAAGGCAAATGCGCTGGTAGCCGCCTATGACGCCGCCGTGGCGGCCCATAAAAGCTGACAGACCGCCTCTGGAAAAAGATCGGGAAAAAGGCCATGATCGCTGCCGATCATGGCCTTTTGCGCATTGACCTGCGAAAAGTGTATAACCGTTTTCCCCTCCGGAAATCTGCCATGGCTTGCGCCCTGACAGAAGAAAATGCCGGGAGAAACTGATGCGACTGATCCTGATGGCCCTGGGGTGGTTTTTCGTCGGCCTTGGAATTATCGGCATTTTCGTGCCTCTTTTGCCCACTACCCCCTTCATGATCCTGGCCGCCGCCCTGTTTGCCCGTTCCTCACCGCGCTTTGAACAATGGCTGCTGGATCATCCACGCTTCGGCCAGCCCCTCCTCGATTGGCGAAAGCAGGGTGCGATTTCAAGAAAGGCAAAGCTCCTCGCCGTCATCGTCATGGCGGTCAGCTTTGCGGCCATGGCGCTGACCTCGAATGCATCGACGGCCCTCAAGGCAATCACGGGTCTTATTCTCCTCGGCAGCGCTGCCTTCGTGGTGAGCAGGCCGGATCCGAAGAGATAGAACACCCTTACTCGGGCACGGCAGGCAAAATGCAGTCGCGTTTCTTCAATTGCCTTTCACGGAAGAAAATGAACAGGCCGGACGCGATGATGAGCGAGGCGCCGACAATCATGCTGGGGCGAGGAACATCGCCGAAGAACAGCCAGCCGAAAATGACCGCCCATAGCAACAATGTATATTGCAAGGGCGCGACCGCCGCCGCATCAGCCATTTTCAAAGCCCTGTTGACCAGCATATGCGCGCCCATGGAAACGACCCCAAGCATGGAAAGCATGAGGAAATGGCCGGTGGAGGCAATCGGCGCCCAATCGAAAGGCGCGAAGAAAAGGCCGCCGATCAGGGCCGCCACCACCTGAAACAGCACCAGCATCCTGTCCGGCGTGCCGCGAAGCGAGCGGCCGGACAGCATCATGAAGGCAAAGGCAGCACTCCCTGCAATCGAGACCGTTGCTGCGGGCGTGAACATCTGGCTGGAGGGCTCCAGCGTAATAAGCACACCAATAAATCCCACCAGAATGGCGCTGATCCGCCGCCACCCCAGCCGCTCCCCAAGCAGAAAGGGCGAGGCCGCGGCCACATAGATCGGCGCAGCCAGCCAGTAGGTCATCACATCGGCAAGTGGCAGGGCCTTGACGGCGAAGTAAAAGGTGATGATCTCAACCGTTGACGCCAGAACGCGGGCAAGCTGCATCCGGGGCTGCTCGACATGGCGCACCATGCGCCATCCGCCACCGGCCAGAAAAGGCAACAGCAGGACAAGCGCCGCCAGACTGCGCAGTACCACCACCTGCCCCAATCCGTAATCTGCAACCAGCGCCTTGGCCATTGCGTCGTTCAGGGCAAACATCAACATGCCAAGCAGCATGATGGCCGGACCGCCAAGCGCGATGCGGCGACGAAAAAAATCAGACGGCAAGCAAGGCTCCATCATGCTGCAACCAGAACGCCGCCCGCTATACAGCATCTGCAAGCAAAGCGAAATGCCCTGCGAAAAAGGGGGTTGAAAGCGGCGAAGATCAGCGAAATCCCGCCACGCGCCGCTCCATTTAAGTACATCTTAACATTGGAAGCTCATAACTTGCAGCTGATGAATCCGCGGGTGGCTTCCACGGGCGATGAATGCCCGCCGGGAAGACAACGGCAAGGTCTGCGCTCCATGAGGAGGAGCCGCACATCTTGCAGGATCGAACCAGCCAGGCGAAGGGCGTTTCCTTTCCCCACGGCTGGCCTTAACGAATCGGCAGCCTGCCGCGAACATGATCGCGGGCGGACTGGAGGAGCAAAATTGATGTTGATTGATCGAGTGCTGTCGCGTTTCCGCATCCAGACCAAAGTGCTGATCTTCATTCTGCCTTTCGTTGTCTCCATTAGCGCCGTTGGCCTGACCGGGCTTTACGCTTCCGGACTTCTGCAAGGGCGCATGGAGCTATCGAACAGCGTGTTGCAGTCTCTCAGTGGTTTCCGCGACGTCTCTGCCGCGATGAGCGACTTTCTGGACCAGACCACGCCCGCCACGCGCGATGCGGTTACGGGCAAGCTCAAGGAGCAGCAGCAGGTTCTGCGCGATACGCTGGATCGCCTGACGCCTGAGGCCGAAGGACGCACCGAGCTGGAAAATGCCGCCGACGCCGTCGATGGCATTACCAATCGCATAGGCACGCTCTGGTCTATCCATGAAACCGAAACCGGCCTTATCAAGGAAATGCAGAAAGGCCTCGCGACTGTCGTCAATACCAGCGTGAACCTCAACGAAGCCATGAAGAAGCTACAGCGCACCGTCAATGACGATGAAGCGCAGGCCAAGCAGATGCTCCGCGATGCCGACCGCATCATGTCCACCAGCGCGGCCCTCAGCGAGCTCAACTCGAAATTCGGCAAGCTCGAAAGCATCGACGAAAAATTCGCTTTGGTCGCGGCAAGTATGCCAGACCTGAAAAGCAAGCAGCGTGTTCTGGCCGTAGCTCTGCCCGACCAGAACAAATCCGCCGCCAAGACGGTGGAAACGCTGGTCAAGGATCTTACCGATCTCGTGACAGCGGGTGACAAGTCGCAAGAGGTCATTGACGCCATGGCCGTCAAGCTTCGCAATTTCACGCAGCTTTCGGCCTATCTCAACCTTGCCGCACAGCAGAAGATGAAGGATGCGACGCTGAAATTCGGCACGCTGGACAAGCCGATGGAACAGGCGCAGGCCGTGGTGAATGACGGCCGCAACGTTATCAATTCCGGCTATGCGCTTCAGATCACCACCGCACGCTTCATGCTTGCGCCGACGGACGAGAACCTCAAGCGCATCGCCCAGGAATTCCTTTCCATGCGCAAGACGCTGACCTCGCTGGATGGCAGCGCCGGTACGATGGATTTCTACCAGCCGATCCGCGACAAGCTGCTTGGCGCCATCGACGGCATGGACAAGGCCAGCGCCGCATTGGTGAAGACCAGCCTCGACCGGCAGCAGAATTTCGCCACGGCAAAGGCGGACCTCGACAAGATCTGGAAGCAGCTGACCAGCTTCGCCGAATTGCAGAAAATCAGCGCGGGCGAAGAGCGTCAGGACGCCAATTCGATCTCCATCGGGGCGATGGTCCTTGGCATCCTCATCTCGATTTTCGCAGGCATCGGCCTTGTGCTGACCTTCAAGGGTCCGATCGGGCAGATCACCGCCGCCATGCGGCGGCTGGCGGAAGGCGTGCTGGATATTCGCATCAACGGCGAAGCCCGCATCGATGAAATCGGTGAGATGGCCCGTGCGCTCGGTGTCTTCAAACAGAACGCCCTTTCCAAGATCGAGATCGAAAAGCAAAGCGCGGCCGAACGTGCCGAAGCCGAAGCCGAACGCCGCCGCAACGATGCGGAAAAACAGGAAACCGACCGGCAGATCGAGTTTGCCGTCGGCGCGCTCGCCTCGGGCCTTGGCCGTCTGGCGAATGGCGACATCTCATCCACGATCGATACGCCATTCCATGGCCGCCTGGAGCAGTTGCGCACCGACTTCAACAGTTCGCTCATGCGTCTTCAGGAAACGATGACGAACATTCGCTCCAACACCTTCATGATCCAGCGCAATGCCGCTGAAATGAGCTCGGCCGCAGACGATCTTGCCAAGCGCACCGAACAGCAGGCCGCCTCGTTGGAAGAAACCGCCGCCGCCGTCGCTGAAATCACCTCGACGGTGAAGACCTCCGCCGCACAGGCTGAAGACGCCAACCGCATCGTGACCGAAACCAAGACCGCAGCCGACACCTCCTCCCGCGTGGTAACGGATGCCATCAACGCCATGACACGTATCGAGGAGGCCTCGGGCCAGATCGTGCAGATCATCGACGTGATCGATGAGATCGCCTTCCAGACCAACCTTCTGGCCCTCAATGCCGGCATCGAGGCCGCCCGTGCGGGCGAAGCGGGCAAGGGCTTTGCGGTGGTGGCGCAGGAAGTGCGTGAACTTGCCCAGCGTTCTGCCGGCGCCGCCCAGCAGATCAAGGATCTCATTCACAAATCCTCGACGGAAGTTGCCTCCGGTTCGGAGCTGGTGCAGCGCACCGGCACGGTACTGGGCGAAATTTCCGCCAAGATCGTTACGGTTTCCCAGCGCGTCGAAGCCATCGTCTCCGGCAGCCGCGATCAGGCCGTGGCGCTTGGTGAAATCAACTCCTCCGTCAACGGCATGGACCAGATGACCCAGCGCAACGCCGCCATGGTGGAAGAGACCAATGCGGCCACCCGCCAATTGGCCGACGAGGCCGACGAACTGATGAACCTTGTCAACCAGTTCAAGCTCAAGCCGGAGGACCAGCGCCGCGCAGGGTCCATGGCGGCCTGAGTTTTTCCGCGCCATTCAGGGAAAAGGCTTTTCCGTTGCCATGAAAAAACGATAAGAAGCGCCGCTGCATGAAAGATGCAGCGGCGCTTCTCACCTGTCAGGATCATGCCCGTGCGCTATTTCATTACCGGAACAGCAGGCTTTATCGGCTTTCATCTCGCCCGCAGGCTGTTGCAGGACGGTCACGAGGTGGTGGGCTATGACGGCATGACCGCCTATTACAATCTGCGCCTCAAGGAAGCCCGCCTTGCCGGTCTTATACAATTTCCCGGTTTTACAGGCATAACCGCCATGCTGGAGGACCGGGAAAGGCTGGAGCAGGCGATCCGCACCGCCGCGCCCGATGTCGTCATTCACTTGGCTGCCCAGGCCGGCGTGCGCTACAGCCTTGAAAATCCGCAGGCCTATCTCAGTTCCAACCTCGTCGGTTCGTGGAACGTCATCGACATTGCCCGCGAAATCGGCGTGCAGCACCTGATGCTGGCCTCCACCTCATCGATCTACGGCGCAAATCCCGCCATCCCTTTTCGGGAAACCGACCGCGCCGATGAACCGATGACCTTCTATGCCGCCAGCAAGAAGGGCATGGAACTGATGGCGCACAGCTACGCCCATCTCTACCGGGTGCCCACCACCGCCTTCCGCTTTTTCACCGTCTATGGCCCCTGGGGCAGGCCGGACATGGCGCTGTTCAAATTCATGAAGGCCATGCTGGCCGATGAGGCCATCGAGATTTACGGCGAAGGCCGGATGAGCCGCGATTTCACCTATATCGATGATCTGGTGAGCGCGATCATCGGCCTTTCCGCCATCGCACCCGCGGAAGAAAACCGCATCACCGCCCCGGCAAACATCGACACCCTGTCGCACAATGCCCCCTTCCGCATCGTCAATATCGGCGGCGGCGAGCCCGTGGCGCTGATGGACTTTATCGAGACGCTGGAAAATGTGATGGGGCAAAAGGCCAAACGCACGCTGCTGCCCATGCAGAAGGGTGACGTGCCGCGCACCTTCGCCAGCCCCGATCTGCTGCTGGCGCTGACCGGGCAAAAGCCCTCCACCGCGCTGATCGACGGCGTAAAAGCCACCGTCCGCTGGTATCGCGACCATGCGCAGGAGTTGAAGCTTTAGAGCATTTTCAGGAAAAGTGGAAGCCGGTTTTCCGTCTGAAAATGCGTAAAAACAAATAGTTAGATCGGTTCAATGTTTCCGTGAAACAATGAACCGATCTAGGGGCATTTCCAGAAAAAGTGCATTCGGTCTTGCGCCCGGAAATGCGTAAAAACAGAGAGTTAGCTTTTTAGGTTTTCGGAAAGGCGCCGCCGGAAAGTGCCCGCGTAACCTGCCATCAGGCCGTCACGGGTGTCGGCTGCGGGTGATTGGTGTTGAAGCCACGAACAAGACGGGCCGTGGTGGCGGCGCCATCCAGCGATATGCTGAGATTTGCGGGAAAGCGCAGCTTTCGCGCCCGTGAAATGGCCAATGCCATGGCCTCGCCGGTCAGCCCGTCTTCTTGCAGCACATCGGCAAGGCCCAGCGCCTTCAGTTTTTCCGCCCTTAATGTCTGCTCCGTCTCGCCACCTGCCGCAAAGGGAATGAGAAGGCCGGGGCAGCGCGCCCGCAGAAGATCGCAGACCGTGTTATAGCCTGCCTGCGAAATGGACAGTTTCGCATTGGGCAAAAGGCCTGGAAAATCCGGGCGGAAGCGGTAAAGCGCCACACGGCCCTGGCTTTCGGCCTGAAAGCGCTGGAATTCGGCTTCCGGCAGATTGGGCCCGGTAATGACGCACCAGCGTTCATCGCCGCCCAGAAGCGCGGAGGCCTCAAGCGCTGCGGCAATCAACCTGCCGCCAACGGCCCCGCCGCCTGCCGAAACGATGAAATCGAAATGCTCATCCGAAGCTTCGGGTGGCGGTGGCGTCACAAGCCCGGTGTAAAGCACCTTGTCGCGAATTTCGCTCGCCAGCGGGAAGGTCTCCTCGAGCCGGATGAAATCAGGATCGCCATGCACGAGAACGCCATCGAAATGCGCCTGAACCAGATCTACCGTTTCCCGGTCGCGTCCGGCTTTGCGGTTTTCCTGAAGAATGTCGCGAATGGATGCAAACAACAGCGGTCTCTTGCCTGCCTTGCCAATAGCCTCAAGAAGCGGCAGCAATTCGAAGCGCACCTGCCGGCGCCCGAAGGGAAAGGCCTCGATGATCACGGCGTCCGGCTGCACGCCCTCGAAGGCGGCCAGCAGCAGCTTGGCGCGCGCCGCCTCGAAGGCCGTATCGACCGGTTGGCCACGCTCATCGACAAGCCCGGAAAAGCCGCCATCGGCACTGAGGATAGCGGGCAGTTGCACATGTTCGATGCCGGGACCGGGAAAACCCTTCACGGGCGCGCCGCCTGTAACCATGGTCACGGCCATGCCCTCTTCCACCATGGCGGCGGCAATCCGGCTGGCGCGGGCCAGATGGCCTATTCCCAGCAGATGCTGCACATAGAAAAACACCCGGCGCACTTCGCCCTTCATGCCCGTCGGCTCCAGCTTTCGGCAAACAGCCGCGTGAGATCGCGAATGCTGTTGCGATAATCGAAATCACGGCGCACCCGCGCCGCCGCCGCGCTGCCCAAAGCGTGACGGCGCTCAGGGTGACGCATGGCATTTTCCAAGGCAAGAGCCAGCGCGGCAGGATCTTCTGAAGCAACGAGCAGGGCATTCTCGCCATCCGAAAACAATTCGGAAATGCCTGAAACCGTCGTACTCACCGCCATCAACCCCTGGCTTGCCGCCTCCACCAGCACATTGGGCAGGCCGTCGCGGTCGCCGTCTTCGGTAATGCGGCAGGCAAGGCAGAAAAGATCGCTTTCACGGTAATGCGAAAGCACGTCCCGCTGGTCCATGGCCCCTTTCCAGTCGATCCGTTCCGCAAGGCCGAGTTCGTCTGCCAATGCCTTGAGGCGAACCAGTTCCTCGCCACCCCCGATATGGGTGAAGCGCCAGTTGAGGTCGCGCGGCAGGCTCGAAAGCGCCCGCAGCAACACGTCATACCCCTTTTTGCGCACCGCGCGGCCAACGCTGAGCAGGCGCACCGGCTCTGACCTATCGCTGCCGTCGCGCTGGCTGCGGGGGGCGTCGAAGGCCGGAAAACGCTTAAGATCGAGCCCGTGATAGGAGAGATGCACGTTTTGCCGCGCGCCCGAAAGCGCGTTCAGCCGCGTGAAACCGGCCTGCGTACACGTCACCGCCCAATCGGCGCGGTCAAGCTTTTCGGCAATGTCCCAATCGGCAGAGGTCCATATGTCCTTGGCGTGGGCCGAAACAGACCACCCCATGCCCCGCAACAGACTGGCATAAAGCGCCACGGAAGCCGGCGTGTGGATGAAATGCGCGTGCAGCCAGCCTGCATCGCCCGGCCATTCCGCCGCCAGAACGGCGGCCTGACCGAACCGGCGAAAGCGATTGCGGCTGACATCACGCGGCAGATCCCGCAAAAACTGCGAAAGAGCCGCCGTCCTGCCCGGCATCCGCATGACCTTCCACATCGCTTTCAAAACCCGCAGCGGCTCCTCATGCAGATATTCGGGCAGGTAATGCACCGGCGCCTGAATTTCATCATGCACCGGGTGACGCTTCTTGTCTGTCGGGCGTCGCATGGCCACCAGCACCAGCCGGTGTCCCGCCTGCTCAAGCCCCAGCAATTCCTGGGCAATGAAGGTTTCGGAAAGGCGCGGATAACCTTTCAAAAGAACCAGTATCGTTTTCTTGTCCTGCACGCCTAACCCCGTACAAGGCTCAGATGCTGAGCCTGCCGCGCCTTCAGGCGCTCTGCCACGATACGGGAAATATGGGTTAGCCCTTCCAGATGCAAGTCCGGAGCCGTCACCGAGGGCGGGGGCCGTTTCAGCACCTCGCGAAGGGCGGCGGCAAAGCGCTGCGGATCGGCCGCCTCTTCATCATCGGCCATGCCGACCAGCCCCAGTTCGGTAGCCCGCAAGGCCCGGATCAACTGCTCCTGACGCGGTGCGGTGCGTGGTACGATCAGGGCGGGTTTGTCGAAGGAAAGAATTTCGCAATAAGTGTTGTAGCCTCCCATGGCCACCACCGCCTTTGCGCCCGCGATGAGATCCTCCATGCGATTGTCGAATTCGATCAGGTGCAGGCGCTCGTTCCCTGCCGCGGCCTGCATGAACTCGCGCCGTTGCTCGGCGGGCATATAGGGACCAAGCACGACGAGCGCCTTCTGGGTCAGCGTCTGATCGGCATCATAGGCGGCAATGACATTGCGCACGAGATCGGCACCGTCACCGCCGCCACCCGTTGTCACCAGCAGATAATCCTCGCGGCTATTGCGCGCCCGCCGCGCCGGAGAACATTTGCGTTGCAGAAAACCCACGAACTGCATCTTGCCGCGCACCGAGGCGGGAACATCCAGACCCGTCAGCGGATCGTAGAAATCCGGCGGCCCGTAAACCCATATATCGTCATAGAGCTGGCCAATGCGGCCCATGACATCCTTGCGCTTCCATTCCGCATCGAGAAGGTGGGGCGCATCCATGACATCGCGCAGACCCAGCACCAGCGAGGCGCCGCGCGTCTTCAGATAGGCAAGCGTCTCTTCCACCTCGCCGCGAAGGCCAAGTGGTTCCTTGTCGATGATGAACATGTCCGGCTGAAAGGTTTCCGCCGTGGAGCGAATGATCGACTGGCGCATCCGCAGCGTTTCCTGGATGTCGATATGCCCGTCCATGGAGGTGTAATCGCCATTGCGCAGCTTGATGACGCTGGGGATTTTTACGAAATCAACCCGCGCGCGATAATCGAAGGCTCCGGCAATCGTGGCTCCGGAAATGATGAGAACCTGAAGCCCGCGATATTCTTCCACCAGCGCATGGGCAATGGTGCGACATCGGCGCAAATGGCCAAGTCCGAAAGTATCGTGGCTGTACATGAGGATACGAGCGTTTGCCAGGCGTCTCGACATTGGTCGCTTTCCTAAAATTCGGAAGCCTTCGCGCTTGTTGCGCAAAGGCCGGTGATCTTCGTTGCGTCGCTTTCGGAAGGCGGGAGCCGCACGGCAGAACCGGCAAACGCACCGGCGGCCTTTCGGTTCCTTCCGTTTTATCAGCGCCCCTGGAGAGGGCGCATGTCCTTTTGCCACCGGCGTTTTGTCTGTGTCCATACATCAGGTTCAGTTAAAATGCCCTGACATTACTTGTAAGGATCGGCCGCATCCCTGAGCCCGTCTCCCAGAAAATTAAAGGCAAGAATGATCACGATCACGGGAACCACCGGCCAGAGCAGCCAGGGATAAAGCGCTATGACATTGACGGAGCGGGCCTCCGTCAACAGCACGCCCCAACTGGTGATGGGCGCGCGAAGGCCAAGCCCCAGGAAGCTCAGCGTCGTTTCTCCGAGAATCATGCCCGGCACCGTCAGCGTGGCGCTGGCAATGAGGTGCGACATGAAGCCGGGAATGAGATGGCGCCCGATGATGCGCCGGGTGCCGGCCCCCATCATTTGCGCGGCCATCACGTAATCCTCCTCGCGCAGCGCCAGAAGTTTGGAGCGGACGGCGCGTGCAAGCCCCGTCCAATCCAGAAGTCCCAGAATGAAGGTGATGCCCAGATAGACCAAGAAAGGGCTCCAGTCCGGCGGCATGATGGCTGCCATGGCCAGCCACAACGGAATGCTGGGAATGGATTGCAGGACTTCGGTGATGCGCTGCACGACAAGATCGAACCAGCCGCCCCAATATCCGGCAAGCCCGCCAATCACGACGCCGAGAACGAAGCTGGTCATGACGCCGAGAAGGCCGATGGTCAGCGAAACCCGCGCCCCGTAAATGATGCGGGAAAGAACGTCGCGGCCGAGCCGGTCGGTGCCCATCAGGAAAAGCTGCCCGCCCTCTGCCGGGCAGACGAGATGGCGATTGCCTTCGATGAACCCCCAGAAGAGATAGGGATCGCCCGCGCAGAAAAACCGCAGTTTCTGCACCTGATCCGGCTCATCGCGATAGTTTCGCTGAAGCGTATCCATATCCAGCGCCATGCTGCGGCCATAGACGAATGGCCCGACGAAGCGGCCCTTGTCGAAGAAATGCACCTGCTGCGGCGGCGCATAGATGAAATCCACATGCCGGGAATGCACATTGTAGGGCGCAATGAATTCCACGAAGGCGATCATGAAATAGGCGGCCAGCAAAAGCAGGCCGGAGTAATAGGCAATCCGGTGACGGCGGAAACGCCACCAGGTCAGCTTGAGCTGCGAGGCCTGATCGAGCCGCGATCCCCGCGTCAGCTCCCGGCTTTCTTCGGCGTCCGGATCGAAAGGAGCGGAGGAAACATAATGCTCCATGGCGGTCTGTTTGATCGGGGCGCCGGTCATCGGGTCCTGCCTCCCTGCAAGCGGATGCGCGGATCGAGCAGCGCAAGTGCAATGTCCGACACCAGAACACCCACCACCGTCAGCACCGCCAGAAACATCAGGAAGGAGCCTGCCAGATACATGTCCTGATTTTGCAAGGCGCGGATCAGCATGGGGCCGGTGGTTTCCAGCGACAGCACGACGGCGGTGATTTCCGCCCCGGAAATGATGGCAGGAAGTATTGAACCGATGTCGGAAATGAAGAAGTTCAACGACAGCCGCAGCGGATATTTCATCAGCACCTTGAAGGGATGCAGGCCCTTGGCGCGCGCGGTCATGACATATTGCTTGTTCAGCTCGTCCAGAAGGTTGGCGCGCACCCGCCGCACCATGCCCGCCGTTCCCGCCGTGCCGATGATGATGACCGGAATCCAGATATGTTCGAGAATGGACTGGGCCTTGGCCCAGCTCATCGGCTTCATCAGATATTCCGGGTCCATCAAATGGCCGATGGAAATGCCGAACCAGATATTGGCGAAATACATCATCACCAGCGCCAGAATGAAATTCGGCACTGCAATGCCGATCAGCCCGAGCAAGGTCAGGCCGTAATCGCCCCAGCTATATTGATGGGTGGCGGAATAGATGCCGATGGGAAAGGCAATCAGCCAGGTGAGCGCGATTGTCACGGTGGAAACCACAATGGTCAGCCACACCCTGTCTCCCACCACAGAGGCCACCGGCATCCGGTATTCGAAGGAATAGCCGAAATCGCCCTGCGCAAAGCCGGTGATCCAGTTGAAATAGCGGACTGGCGCGGGCTTGTCGAAGCCATAGCGGGCGCGCAATTCCTCGATTTCCTGCATATCGGCCTTTTCGCCGATGGCCCGCATTTCCTCCACATAGCTTTCGAAATAATCGCCGGGGGGCAATTCGATGATGGTGAAGATCAGCATGGAGATCATGATCAGGGTCGGGATCATCACCGCGATGCGCCAGAGGATATATCGCAGCATCAGGCGTCTCCCTCATACCAGAAGGTATCCGGCATATAGACGCCGAGATAGGAGGTGGGATCGAAACCGAACAGGCCGTGCTGCGGCAGGTTGCGCAATCTGCTGGCGCGCACCACCGGCTGCACCGTGCCGTTTATCAGACCGATGGTGAAGACCTGATCGGTGAAAAGCGCCAGCATTTCATGCCAGATGGCCTCGCGCTCCTGACCCGCCGCCGCACGCCGCCAGCCATGATAAAGCTCCAGCAGCTTCTGCGCCTCCGGCAGTTCCGGCGGGCGCCCATCGCCGCCCCCTGAGAGAAAATGCAGGCCCCAGAGCGGCCAGTGAAGCTGATCGTCCGCCGTGGGCGCCAGTTCGCGCGGCGACATGTCGGCGGTCGGCACGCCATTATCCAGACCCCACCACACGGCCATGACCGTTTCGCCATTGACGATGCGGCGGCGGAAGAGTTCGCGATGCGAGACATGCACAAACACCCGAAAACCGATGCGACGCCAGTGATCGGTAATCAGCTCCAGCACATCGGCTTCGAAACCCGCCTCGCTGGTGGTCTCGATAATCAGATGGCAGGGCCTGCCGTCACTGAGGTAGCGAAGCCCGTGGCGGCCATCGCGCGTGAGCCCCGCCTCGTCCAGCAGGCGATTGGCCTCGTCAGGATCGAAATTCGTCCAGGCCTTGCGATACTCCTCGCGAAACAACGGACTTTCCGGCAGCACCGTGTTGGCGCTGGGCTGCCCAAGGCCGAAAAACACCGCCTTGTTGATCTCGTCGCGATTGACGGCAATCGACAGCGCCCGGCGCACCCGCGCATCCCACAGCACCTGCCGCCAGATAAGATCCTTGCAATTCAGATTAGGAATGAGCGCCACGCGGGAGCCTTGCGTGCGCTTCCACAACTCCACCTTGATCGGATAACGCTTTTCGGCGCTTTTCAGGAAGGTATAATCGCCGAAATCGATATTGGTGATTTGCAGGTCGCTTTCGCCCGTGCCCGTCTTGGCGGAAACGAGATCGCCCGAGCCCACATTCATGACGACCCGGTCCAGATAAGGCAATTGCAGGCCGTTTTCATCGATACGGTGGAAATAGGGGTTGCGGTCGAAGACGAATTGCTGCGCGGGCGGGGCCGTGCGGGGCATCCAGGGATCAAGCGTCGGCAGATCGGGATTTTCCGGCCGCACGGCACGCGACATCTTCTGGTGCAGCGCCACCCAGTCCTCCACGCCATTGGCAAGCGCCAGTTCCTCCAGCTTTTCCTTGCTCTGGTACTTCCGGTGAAACTGCTTGAGATAGGCGGAGGGCATCATCAACCGGGTTGCTACCGGAGAGGCCAGTTCCGCCAGAAAATCCGGATTGGGATCGTCCCAGCTATAACGCAGGGTCACGTCGTCGATGAGTTCGAAACGCGGCTCCTTGTCACGCACCTTCAGCACCGTCGGGGTGCCACCCTTGTGCAGTTTCTTTTCGTGGAACATATCCTCCCAGACATAACGGAAATCCTCCGTCGTGAAGGGACTGCCATCCGACCAGCGGTGTCCGGGGCGCAGGTGGAAGGTAAAGACACGCTCCTCTTCCACTTCGAAAGCAGCCAGAATATCGGGCACGAAACGGAATTGCCGGTCATAGCCGACGAGCCTGCAATAGCTGTCGATGGGCATGTAGCGAATATCACGTGGCCCGCCGATCAGGCGCCGGAGCGTGCCGCCATATTTGCCGGGTTGCCGGTCGGGATCGGACAGCGTGACAACACGCGGCAGACGCGGCAGACGCTCGGTCATCGGCGGAAGCTTTCCGGCCGCCACCGCATCGCGCAGAATCTCCGGCTCGCGCAACGCCGTCTCGGGCGCGGACAATGCCAATTTCGGGTGAAGGGCTGCGGCCCCCAAAAGGGCAAGGCTCTGGCGGCGGGTGATCACGGCATCAGCTCCCCTGCATCGACATTGCGGCGGGCCAGCACCAGATGGCCGCCGCCGAGATCGGCATGGGCAAGATTGGCCGGATCGCCCTCATCATGGAATTGCCTTGCCCATTTCTTGCGGGCTGCGGCAGAAGGTTCGCCAATCAGCGAAAAGTCGAGGGGATGCTCAAGGTCGGCCATCGGCACGGCCGCCAGAAGCTTTTTTGTATAGGGATGCACCGGACGGCGCATGATGACCTCGCAAGG
Source organism: Allorhizobium undicola ORS 992 = ATCC 700741 (assembly GCF_000621665.1). GTDB lineage: Bacteria > Pseudomonadota > Alphaproteobacteria > Rhizobiales > Rhizobiaceae > Allorhizobium > Allorhizobium undicola. The sequence continues at coordinate 10,829 of NZ_JHXQ01000009.1, read as the reverse complement.
CGCAATCTCCACGATGCGCCCGGCATACATCACCGCCACGCGGTCTGCCATGTAATTGACCACCGCGAGATTGTGGGAAATGAAGAGGTAGGTCAGGCCAAGTTCGCTTTTCAGATCCTTCATCAGGTTGAGGATCTGCGCCTGCACCGAAACATCGAGCGCCGAGACCGGCTCGTCGCAAATAACAAGGTCGGGCCTGAGCGCCAGCGCACGCGCAATGCCGATACGCTGGCGCTGGCCGCCGGAAAAACTGTGCGGGTAACGCCCCAGCGCCGTTTCTGGCAGACCGATGGCGGCAATCAACCGGCGCACCGCCTCCAGCCTTTCCGGTCCCTTGGCGCGGTGATGGATTTCCAACGGCTCGCCGACAATGCCGCGCACCGTCATGCGCGGCGAAAGCGAAGACACAGGATCCTGAAACACCATCTGGATACGCTTGCGCAGCGTCTTCAACGCCGTGGCTTTTGCATGGAGCACATCGATGTCGCCATCACCACCATGAAAGGTGATTTCGCCGGAATCGGCGCCAAGGCCACGCATCAATATCTTCGAAAGCGTCGTCTTGCCGCAGCCGCTCTCCCCCACCAAACCCAGCGTCTCGCCACGCCTGATGTCGAAGGAAACGTCATTGACCGCCAGCACCCGCTCGCCGGGCGCGGAAAACAGCCCGCTTGCGCCTTTCGGCACAAAGCTCTTTGTAACGTTGCGCACCGTTAACAGCACCTCGCTTTGCGAAACAGCGCGGCTTTCGCAGGCAAGCAGGTTGCGGGCATCCGTGCGGATCTCGCGAAGCGGCTTCAGCCTCTCTTCCGGCTGCATCTCGAAATGCGGCACGGCTGCCATCAGACCTTTTGTGTAGGCGTGCTGCGGATTGCGGAAAATCGCCTCCACCGGCCCCGATTCCATCACCTCGCCGCGATAGATCACCACAACCTCATCGGCCATGGAGGCAACCACGCCAAGATCGTGGGTAATGAGCAGGACAGCCATGTTCAGCTTTTCCTGCAACTCCTTCAGGAGTTTCAGAATCTGCGCCTGGATGGTCACGTCCAGGGCTGTCGTCGGCTCGTCGGCAATCAGAAGTGCGGGACGGCAGATCAACGCCATGGCGATCATGGCGCGCTGGCGCATTCCGCCCGAGAGTTCAAATGGATACATGTCGAAGACGCGGCCCGGCTTTTCGAAGCCGACAAGGCCAAGCATGTCCTCCACCGCCGCACGCCGCTCGGCGGGCGTCATCACGCGGTGGACCTTCAACACTTCCTCAATCTGGTTGCCGATGGTGTGAACCGGCGAAAACGAGGTCATCGGCTCCTGGAAGATCATGCCGATGCGATTGCCGCGAATGGCGCGGAACTGCCGGCCATCGCGCTTCAAGCCGAGAAGATCGACCGGGCCCTCACCGTCAGGATCGCAAAACAGGACACGCCCGCCAAGCTCGGCCATCGGGGTCTCTATGCCCATGATCGAGCGGCCGATCACGGATTTTCCCGATCCCGATTCCCCCACCAGCGCCGTGACCCTGCCGGGCCGCACCCTCATGCTGAAAGAACGGACCGCCTCCAGACTGCCCCCGATCAAGGGAAAGCGCACGGCAAGACGATCAACGGACAGCAGATCTGAGCTTTCCACCATATGTTACTGTTCAGCCCCCTGCCCCCGGCCTGAGGCCTGAAGGCTTTTTCCATATTTTATCAAGCAGGCTATATGACCCTTTACGGACTGTCCATGACTGAAACAATGACCCTTCGCGTCAATCTTCAGGCCGTCTTGCCAAACCACTTTTTCTTTCAACGCATTTTCAAACGGAAAACCGGTTTCCACTTTTCCTGAAAATGCTCGGTCTTTCCCTTTAACGCATTTTCAAACGGAAAACCGGTTTCCACTTTTCCTGAAAATGCTCTAACGCTCTCAATGCGCAAAACGCCTCGAGCCGCTGCAAATCATTAGGCCAGCTTCATGAACGATATGCAAAAACCGCGCGAAAAACTCCGCGCCATTCTGGAGCAGGCGGTTGGGCTTGCACAGGCTGGTCAGCATGGCGATGCACTTGCCTTACTGGAAAGGCTGGCGGCCGATCGCGAGCTTTTGGAAAAAGGCGAACCAGGGCCGCTGACGGCCCTTGGCGAGCCGCGCAAGCTGCACTCCACCCGGCTGAAACTGGCCAAGCTGCGGCGGGACATGCGCGAGATCGCCGCCCTGCAATATCTGCTTGTGCCGCATCCAGCCGTTCTGGCCGATCTGGCCACCTTCCACGAAGGCAGCCGCAATGCCATGACGGACATCAACCGGCAGCCCGTTCCAAGGGTTGTCCATCAGATCTGGCTCGGCGATCTGCCCCTGCCTCCCGCCACCGCGGCATGGCAGGCCCATTGCAAGAGCCATGGCTTCGAATGGCGCCTGTGGCGTGAAGCTGACCTCGCCCGGCAAGGCTTCGACCGCCATCCGAGCTTTCAGGCCATGCTGGCACGGGGCGATTATCCGGGCGCGGTGGACGTGGCGCGCTATCTCATTCTGTCGCAACAAGGCGGTGTTTATCTCGATTGCGACTGGTATCCGGCCCGCGACGGGGCAAGTCTTGCCGACTGCCACCCGCTGATCGGCCTCTCGGCCCTGCCGGAGGACACGCCCCGGCTGACAGGTTTCGGCCCGCTTCTGCTCACCAATTCCTTCATTGCCAGCCCGCCCGGCCATCTCGTCTTCACCCGCCTGCTGGAGGCCATGCCGCAGGCCATGGCGCGACTGCCGGATGCCCCGGCATGGTGGTCTACCGGTCCGCTTCTTTTCACGCTGATCCTGCGTTCCACCACTGTTACCTTGCCCGATTGCACGCTGGTGGCCGCCAACCTGCCACGCCGCGCACCCTTCAGCGCCGTCGAAGAAGCCCGCAAACAGGCAGACCGTGTGGCGCGGGGATTTCTGATCGGATGGAAATCCTGGTAGCGCGCCGAAAGCCCTTGCACCCTGCCTACCCCTCGCAAGCCGTCATCAGATCTTCACAGCCCAGCCAGATGCAGGCCGGATGTTCGCCGGTCAGACAAAAAAGCCGGTCCAGAAATTGCCAAGCCGCATCGTCATGCACGAGATGATGGGTGAGAAGGCCGATGAGCGGCCAGTCCCGCTCCATCCAGTCAGCCAGTTCATCGAAGAGCATAGCGGCATCGCGCCCGCCGCGCGTGCCGTGCCAGTCCATGACATCCACATGGGTATTGAACAGCGGCAAAGCCGCATCCGGCCGCTCGGCCCCGAACACCGAAAGGGCCCGGATGCCGATCCCGGACAGATGCGGCACCAGCGCCGGTGAAATGCGGTTCCATGGCGGCACCAGCATGGGATGGAAGGAAGGCCCAAACAGGCTTTCCAGCTTGGTCAGCCCGATGGAAAGTTCACCCAGCACGTCGCTGGCGGCCCGATGTGCACCAAGTTCCTGCTTTTTTTCCCCTGCACCCGCATGATTTTCATGCGACCAGCCATGCAGGGCACAGCCAACCATCGGCTCATTGCGCACCCGTTCAGCCAGAGCCTCGCCCGCTGGCGCCGGTATGACGGCAAGCGTCACCGGCACGCGATATTTTCGGGCAAGTTCGATAAGCTCGTCCAGCGCCGGACCGGGCGCGACAGCATCGTCATCGCGCCACCAGAAGCGCACCTGCTTGCCCTGCTCCTGCGCCCTTGCCAGCGCCTGCCGAAATCTTTTCTCACCCATTCCGCACCCGTCTCAAGATTTCCTCCAGCCGCAGTGCGGCCGCGCCAAGCGAACGCTTTTCCATGACAAAGCGTCGCGCCGCCTGGCCCATCGACTGCCGCCGCGCGGCGTTGCCGAGCAAGGCGGCAATGGCGTCGGCAAAGGCAACCGCGTCATCAGGCGGTACAAGCCAACCCGTCTCGCCATGAACCACCACCTCCGGAACGCCCGCCACAGCCTCCGCAATCACGGGCAACCCCGCCGCCTGCGCTTCAAGATAGGAAAGCCCGTAGGCCTCGCCATGGCCCGGCCAGACAAAAAGACTGGCCCGCGATAGCTCCTGCGCCACCTCCTCGCCAGACATTTGTCCGCGCCAGTCCAGCCGGCCGTCATCGAGACCGGCAAAACAGGCTTCCACCTCGGCCCGCGCCGAGCCATCGCCGATCACCGTCAACGTCCAGCCGGTCGGCGGCAGGTGCCGGAGTGCTGCCGCCAGGGCCCGGTAGCTGCTAAGCTTGTCGCCCGGACGCATCATGGCCACCGTCACCAGCCGGCCATCTTCAGGCTGCGGCATTCTCCGCAGGAAGGGATCAGCGTCGATGAAAGGAAAGAAGGGCTCAAGACGGGCCTGCGGCACGGCCTCCGCAAGCCCGCGCGCATCGCGGTTGGTGAAATGCAGGTTGGCGTCGGCCTGCGCCACAGTCTCGCGCAATTCCACCTGAAACTCTCCCCAGATGCCAAGGTTGCGGCGATGGGAATAGGAGGCCTCCGCCGTAACATAGGCAAGCCCGAATTCACGCGACAGCATGGGGCCGAGACGGTCGGGGGCCTTGTAATAGGGGTGGTAGCAAAACCAGAGATCAGGCTTGCCCCCGACACGCCAAAGCACCCGAAGCCTTTCAGCCTCAGCTTCAACGGCAGCTTCAAACCCTTCCAGCCGCGTATCGGGCGTGGCATGGAAGGCCCGCAGCGACGAGGCCAGTTCCACCTCGTGCCCGGCAAGCCGCAAGGCTGCCATCAGTTGCCGCGCCATCAGCCTGTCACCCGAGGGAACGGGATGGTCTGGTGATTTCAATGGCGCGTAAAAAGCAATCTTCATGCCCATGTCATGCGTCAGCGCCGGGTGGTCATGCAAGTGGTTTTGCGCCTTTCATGCGTATTCACGCACTTGCGATGTCTTGCAAAGCTTGACTTTCCCGGCAAGGCTCCGCAACTGAAAGGCCTCTCTCACATCACGCAGGCCCTCCATCATGTCGCAATCCCGCCACGCCGAAGCGCTTCTCTCCGCCATCACCAGCAAACGCGCAAAGGCAGGCGTTATTGGCCTGGGCTATGTCGGTCTGCCTTTGGCCATGAGCATTGCCAGGGCAGGCTTTTCCGTTCTCGGTTTCGATATCGATCCTTCGAAGATCGATGCCATCGAGGCGGGAAAAAGCTACATCGAAGCCGTTTCGGACGCGGTACTTGGCGAGATGACCGCAGCGGGCCGTTTCAGCGCCACCACGGATTTCCTGCAATTGTCGGATTGTGATGTCATCGCCATCTGCGTGCCGACCCCCCTCACCCGCCATCGCGATCCCGATCTTTCCTTCGTGGAAAACACCTGCCGCCAGATCGCCCGGGCCTTGAGACCCGGCCAATTGATCGTTCTGGAATCCACGACCTATCCCGGCACCACCGAAGAGGTGGTGAAGCCCATTCTCGAAAATTCCGAATTGCGCGCAGGTGAAGAATTCTTCATCGGCTTTTCACCGGAACGGGAAGATCCCGGCAACCGCGATTTCGAAACCTCAACCATTCCCAAAGTCATCGCAGGCGACGGGCCGGAGGCATCGAAAATGATGGAAGCCTTCTATGGAGCCGTGGTCAAAACGGTGGTGCCGGTTTCCTCCACCGCCACGGCAGAGGCGGTAAAGCTGACGGAAAACATCTTCCGTGCCGTCAATATCGCCCTCGTCAACGAGTTGAAGCTGGTCTATGACGCCATGGGCATCGATGTCTGGGAGGTGATCGATGCGGCGAAGACCAAGCCCTTCGGCTATATGCCCTTCTATCCCGGCCCCGGTCTTGGCGGCCATTGCATTCCCATCGACCCCTTTTACCTCACCTGGAAATCGCGGGAATTCGACCAGCCCACCCGCTTCATCGAACTGGCGGGCGAGATCAATACGGCCATGCCGCATTATGTGGTGGAGAAGCTGGCCGAGGGCCTGGACAGGCGCCTCGGCAAGGCGCTCAGCCGCTCCCGCGTGCTGATTGTCGGACTGGCCTATAAGAAAAACGTGCCGGACATTCGCGAAAGCCCCTCGCTGAAGCTGATGGAACTGGTGCTGGAGCGCGGTGCCGAGGTCAGCTATTTCGATCCTTTCATTCCCGAAATTCCCCGCACCCGCGAATACGGCCATCTGAGGGGCCGCAAAAGCCTCGAATGGAACCCGCAAGCCCTTTCGGACTTTGATGCCGTACTGATTGCAACCGATCACGATCCTGTCGATTACGACGCCATTGCCCGCCATGCATCGCTCGTCATCGATACACGCAACGCCTTTGCCCGCCGCCTGATTGCCGCGGACACCATTATCAAGGCCTGACCATGAGCCGTCTGGACAGTTTCATAAACCGCATGAGCGCCCAGCGCGACATGCTCAATCACATTCGCGATCATTGCGAGCTGCCGCCGGAGAGCACCATTCTTGAAATTGGCCTGGGCAATGGCCGAACCTTCAACCACATTCGGGAAAATTTCCCTCACCGCCGCATCGTGGCCTTTGATCGCCAGCTCGGCGCGCATAAAAGCTCCATTCCCGACGACGGCAATCTCGTTCTTGGGGAAATCGATCGCGCGGGCAAGCCCTTCATGACCGGGGAGGCTGCGTTCGTTCATGCCGATATCGGCACAGGCTATCCCGAAAAGGACGCTGTCACCCTCACCTGGCTGCCGTCCATGGTCGCCGCCATGTTGCTGCCCGGCGGCTATGCACTAAGCGGGCTGCCGCTGGATAACGCGCAATTGCAGCCTTTGCCGGTCCTGCCACATATCGAGCCGGATCGTTATTTTTTCTACCGAAAAATCTTATGAGGCATATGCAGCGCCCAACCTTTCGGTGGTGCTTTACAGCGCCGTGCGTTTTATCAAATGCACGAAGGATGCTGTAACACTTTAAATCTGCTGCATAATTTTCACCTTAAATCGATTCCGATTTAAGGAATTATGCAGTAGCTGTGAGGATCGATAGGATTATGCTTCAATAAAAACATGTTAGAGCGCCGATCTCATTCAATCAGATCGAAAAGCGCTTTAAACGACGCTCGCTGTCCGTGACGTCTTCATCACACGCAATCACAGCAATGTCATCCAACAGAGGATGTGACACCGACGCCGCATTTCGGTCATGAAATAAAAGGAAGCATCACTCCGCAAAAACGGCTTGGCGAATACGATTGCTGTCGAGTTCGCTGGTCGCAACTCGAAGGCGTTCTGCAAGGGCCCGGCTTATTTCCACGCTGACACGAGGATTGTTGGCCATGACCTTGGAAAGGCAATCCTTGGAAATACGAAGAACCTCAACATCTGTCGCGGCGCGGGCAGATGAGGTGCGCGGACCGTCACAGAGAAGGGCCATCTCGCCGATTATGGAATTGCAGGAGGCTTCGCCGATCTTTATATCGCCCGCAGGCGAATGGGCAATAAGATCAACCTGCCCTTCAATGATGATATAGGCGGCATCTCCGCCATCGCCCTGCTCGAAAACCAGGTCGCCGCGGCTGTAGCTGACACGCTGAGAGGCAAAGGCCAGCAGCTTCAGCTTGCACGGATCCACGCGCTCGAAGAAGGGCACTTTTCTCAACAGCTGGACTTCGTCATTCAAAAGCATGGCTGCAACTCAGCTCCTCTATGCTGGCGGATCCTTTTCAGGCCACCAACGCTTTGAAGATACCATTTTCATTGCCCAGTGTCTCGAAAGAACCATCCGCGACTACCGAGCCTCGGTCGAATACCACCACTCTATCAAACATTTTTGACAAGGATGTGTTCGAAAGCACCCAGATAATTGATGGATAATTGTCTTGCTCGCGCAGAAATGCAAGCACATCCTTGACGATTTCCTCCTGAGCGCGCCGATCGAGACCGGGAAGCGGCTTGTTGAAGACGTAAAAATCCGACCGCCGTGCCAAAGCGCGAGCCAGATTGAGCTTGTGGCGCTGCACGATCGTCAGGCGGCGGCCACCACTGCCAATATCGAATTCGAGCCCCAAGGCGAGCAAACGCTCATGAAGCCCCTTTTCCTTCGACAACCGCACCGCCAACCTGCGGAATTTCGCGGGCGCATCCGCGTTCCGGTTGACCAGCTTGCCGAAAACGATGTTTTCCCGAAGGGTGGCGGCTGAGATATAACGATGGGGATCGTAGCGCTCGATCCTGTCACGCAACTCAAGCGGCAGATGTTCGTGGAAGCGATCACGCGCGCGCACCAGCTCATCCATCGCGGAGGTCGTCAGGATACCAAGGCGGTAACGCGGTTCGATATAACGGAAACTCAGCCGGATCATGGCGCGCTGCTCCTTTTCGCCGGGAGCAGGACGATTGCGGCCCTTGAGACGTTGCAGGATCTGTTGATAGGCCTGCACATCTTCGGCCGTCAAAATTTCAAGCTGCTGAAAGAACGGATGGTCCGCAGGCAGGCCGGCAAAGATCTCCACCAGGTTTTCCGCGATCATGACGCCCATGTCGTAGAGCAGCCCGAGCAATCCGGCGCTGCGGAGGGCATCAAAGAAGTGATCGCTCTCATGAACCCCCACGACCGCCCCTTCAAGCGGGCGCATCGCACCGAAAAGCAGGTTTTCGCCGACTGTTGCCTCCACATTGTAGCGGCTGGGATCGAAATGCACGACGAGGTTGGAAAGACCTTCCTTTTCCAACTGATCACGCAACGCCAGACGAAGCTCGACCACCTTCTCGGTCAGGTCCGGATATTCCGCCGGATCGATGATCGTGTGCAACGCCATATCGATCACATCCTGGGTGAGCTGCACCGCATTCAGCGCCCCGATCACCGAATTCTTCAGGTCATCCGGCCCACCCGTCAAAACGGATGTGCTGCCACGATCAATCCAGTCGGCATTGAGATCGAAGTCGCAATTGTCCGCAAGTTGCGCCTCCCTGACTTCCCACCGCCGATGCACGGCCTGTTTGCCGGAATAATGCACGCTGTTCGTGGGCGCATGTTTCAGGCCATAAACAAGATTGTCCTTCAGGCTGCCGTGAAAGAAATAACCATCGGCGGAAACGTAGGAAATCCTACGGCCAGTGACCGATTCCGGCAACTCCAGAAGATCGTTCTCACCAAGCGTGACCTTGCCTGCGGCTGGCCAGACAAGGCGTCCGAAGGACTCTGCCAGCATCTCGGCGCCGTTGCCATGATTATCGATGAAGGCGACGGTCTGACCGGCTTCGATTTTCACCGAGAGCGCTTCGGCAACCTTTGCTCCGCTGCCATCCAGCAGCGTCACGTTCTGGGCCGCCAGCGCCTCGCCCTGCCCGCAAACCGTGGCCACGACCAAAGCCTGCAAGCCCGGCTCCAGCATTTGCGGCGGCTCGAACTGCTCAAGCACCTGCTCGTATTTCACCTGCACGTCCTGGCGGGACTGATCCCAATCGATCAGCTCCTTCAGCGGCCCGGGAAGGTCCTTATACGCATTGATGACAGCAACAAGCTGACCGACATCGAGACTGCCCCGCAACGCAAAATATCCGCCAATCGAATAGAACAGAAACGGCGTGAGCTGCGAGAGGAAGTTGTTGAAGAATTTGACGAAAAACTTCCACTGATAAAGGTCGAAGCGGATCTTGTAGATATGTCCAAGCCGCTGCGCCACATCGGCGCGCTCATAATTGGAGGTATCATAGGCGTGAATTGTGCCGATACCCTCGACAATTTCTCCGACCTTCCCGGCCAGATGACGCGCCGTGATCTGACGCTGCCGCCCTAGCGTGATCAGACGCCGGCGCATCTTGGGAATGATGCCGACCTGCATTCCCACCATGACCCCGGCAATCATGCCGAGCCAGAAGCTTTGCAGGAAAATGAAGCAGAGCGCGGCAATCGCTTGCCCACCCAGCATGGCGGGCTGGACGAAGGCATCGCCGGTAAAGCCCCCAAAGGGCTCCACCTCATCCTTCACCATCGTGGAGACTTCCGAGGAATGCACCTGCTTGACGTAGCTCGGCGGAAACCGAAGCACACGATCCACCAGCTCGTAGCGGATACGCCGAAGCAATCTCTCTCCCAGCCTGCCCTTATAGGTGTTGATGTAGAATTTGAACAATCCGTTGACGATGACCAGCAACAGAAACACACCGCTCAAGGCCATCAACATGGCCATGCGGTCCAGTTCCAGCCCGGCGAAACCAATAGAACCGCCAATGAATGGAATATCGTAATGGAAGGCCATGAACCGCGCAGTGGCGTCTGGCGTCTCGAAGCCGCTTCCCTGAATTGGGCCGTTGATGATCCGCTTCGGCAAATCAAACGCAAGGAAATAGGGTACCATCGAGATAAGCACGATGGACAGCACGAAAACCTGCTGCTTGCGCGTATGGCGCCAAATATAGCGGAGAAGGTTTTTTTCCATCGTACTTTTCTAGCGCCACCACCGACCGGGACAGCCCAGGCCGTCCACGCTGTTACAGCCGATCGTCCGGTCAACGTCAAACGTCTGCAACATCGCCCTTGATTGCCCTGCCCCGGAGCCGCTCCTCGTTTCACGGGAACAAGGGACGACGGTGATTGATTGTTTCTTCGTACACTCGACGGAAAATCGTTCTCCGCTTTTCCTGTGAATGCTCTTGCCTGCACTCAATAACCGTAGCCATCGAGCTGATCACAGGATATAGGCCTTTCACCGTCAAACGCAATCGGACCGAACACAGAACACGATCGGTGCAGCGTCGCCCATAGCTTGCCGCTTACAAAACAGCTCCCCGGACGCTCACGCTATTTACGACGGCTTGCCGCCTGTCGAAAGACCTGTGAGGTTGTGGGTACGCAAAAAGCCCCGCAGGATTGACCTACGGGGCTGTGATTTGGTTGCGGGGGCAGGATTTGAACCTGCGGCCTTCAGGTTATGAGCCTGACGAGCTACC
>NZ_JHXQ01000008.1 GCF_000621665.1 Allorhizobium undicola ORS 992 = ATCC 700741 | reverse complement strand
GCCGGAGGTGACGGCATAGCTATAGGGCGATGTGCCGCTGCTGGCCGCAACCGTCTGGCTGTAGGACGTGCCCACCGTTGCCCCCGTCAAAGCCCCAGCCGTGGGGCTGAAGGTAATGGTCGGGGTGACATAGGTGTAGGCGCTGGTTAGCGTGCCGGACCCGGAGGAGGTTGTCACGGAGACGTTCTTTGCACCTGCGGTGCCAGCCGGTGTTACCGCAGTGATTTGCGTTGCGGAGTTGACCGTGTAGCTGGTGGCGGCTTGACCGCCGATCGTCACAGCCGTCGCGCCGGTAAAATCCGTTCCCGTAATGGTGAGCGTCGTGCCTCCGGCTGTCGTGCCCGATGTGGGCGATACCGCAGTCACGGTGGGTAAGGAGGCCGATGTTGAAGCGGCGCAGGTGGCGCTGAATGTCAGGGTATTGTAATCCGACGCTGCGGCACTGTTACCCTGGGTGACATCGAGAATGATATGGAGGTCATTGACCGATGCCGACGCGGTGAAGCTGTCGCTTATGCTTTTATTGCCATCCAGATTGCTTTCATCAACAAGCATGTCATTATCGTTATTGCTATAGATAACCACGGCCGAAGAAGACCCTTCATTTGCCGTTCCGGTTGTCGAGAATGTCCACGTGACGACCTCTCCCGCGCTGAGCCCTTGGTATTGATACTCCTCATGTGCCGTATTTGTCAGGTTAAGCGCCGAGCCGAGGTCGGAATTGATAAGCGCACAGGTGTCTGACAGGGCGGCTTGGGCGGCCTGAGGGGCGGAAAAAAGGCCCATCATGGTCAGAGAAAGCGCAATACCTGCCCGGCGCAACACAGCGGCGGATCTTTTCCTGGATGATGCTGGAGAACTTTCCCAAAAGGTGGAGACATAATTTTCTCCGCCCGGCGCCTTGGAGCATAATCCGGCCGGAGTGAAACGAGGATCGACAAGATCATGCTTCGAAAAGAAAATCCTGGAGCGCCGATCTGATTTGATCAGATCAAAAAATGCGCTAACGTGAGAAGCCTTGTTGCCAAACATCCTGCTGAACTGCATTCCCGGTATTGCCCCTGATCGCTGCAAGGCGGCGGCGCGCGGGTGCTTATCCAACACCCACAGAACTCCACCCCTAAAGCGGGCACTGCCCACGAAGCGCCCGTTAATCGAGCATTATTCCAGTATCGATTGAATGGCAATATTCTCATGTTCCGATAGTCTGCACTACTCAAGGTTTTCCCCCGCGTGTGACCAAAACACCTCGCCTTGATGCACCACACGACGAAAAAGGCGGAGCCTGAGCAACATTATATCGTAGAAACAATATCTTGATTTGAAACGCGCCACATCATCATACGATGATCCGCATTTGCAACAGCAGACGGCATCACCGTTGCCAGCAAAAAATTGTCGAAACTGGCCTTGCGAACACCTCTTTTGATTGTAATATTACTAATTACTACTCAATAATTGCAACTCGAGCCTGCCGCATCAACCTGACGGGTTGCGAATGTCCGGTGCGCCTGTTTTCCAAATGGAGGAGTTTTGGATGGATGCTTTTCTCGCGACAATTTTGCCGGTCGGTTTCAATTTTGCACCCGAAGGCTGGCAAATGTGCTGGGGCCAGCAATTGGCGATCAGTCAATATACAGCCGTTTTCTCCTTGATTTCAAATATATACGGGGGAAACACCACAACCGCCTTCAATCTTCCCGATCTGCGCGGCACCATGCCCGTCGGATATGGGCAGAGGCCGACCTCCCCTGTCGTTTACGGCATTGGCGCCAAGGGCGGCCAGGATTCGGTGACGTTGACCCAAAGCCAGATGCCCGCACACACGCATGGAGCCGACTTTACCCCCACGGGTCATGCAACCATCAACATACCGGGACAGACAGGAACACAAACTGCAACTTTGAAGGCAAGCCCGGCGCCGGGAACGGCGCAGGTTCCTGCAACCGGAATGAGCCTTGCAGCAGGCGGCAGCGCCGCAACGAAAATCTATGGCGCTCCTTCAAGCACTCCCGTCACTCTGGATGGCAGCAGCGTCTCGATCTCCGGGAATGCCCCCACGCCGGCGCAGACGATTACCACCAATGCAATCACCGGCGGAGCGGTGACAATTCAGCAGGCCGGCGGCAATGCCGCCATCGATACGAGGCCGCCCTTCCTCGCCATCAATTTTATTTTCTGCGTTCAGGGCCTTTATCCGGTGCGGTCATGAGTATCGCGGTTCTCGATGCAGACCGTTTCAGGCCTTTCGTCGGGGCGTCATTCACGCTGACCAATGAAAGCGGCAGCAGCAGGGTCAGGCTTGACAGGATTGTCGAACATCCAGCCAGCACCATGCCGGGGTCGGCAAGAACGGCGTTCAGCCTGTTCTTCAGCGCGCCGGAACGTGAGACATGCCGGATCGAAAGCGGACATTTTACAATCGAACATGCCGATCTCAAGGCGATTGCAGGGGTTTATATCGAGCGGGTCCTTGGCTCTCGGCCCGATGAAATCCGCCTTGAAGCGGCTTTCAACTGAGACTGGACAAACGGCGATGAGCGGATTTACCGGCTCTTTCATGCTGGGCGCAGGCTTGAACCTGCGGCTCGCCAGCCAAAACGATCAGGAGCTGATCTTCCAGCTCTTCATGGAAAGCCGTCCGTGGCTGGCATGGGCGGATGCCAGCTCGGATTTCATTCGCGATCTCTATGAACAGCAGTTCCGGGCGATGCGGGCTGGCGTTGAAAGCGTCTATCCGGATCATCTCGACTTCATCATCGAGAATTGCGGCACAGCGGCAGGCCGGATCATCGTGGATCTCGGATATGCGGACTGGCGAATATCCGAAATCCAGGTTCTCAAGAAGGCGCGCGGGATAGGAATAGGGTCAAACGTCATCAAAGGCCTTCAGGCAGCGGCGGCAAGAGGCAATATGCCCTTGACGCTCTCTACGCCCATATTCGGCTCCACCAGCTTTCCGCTCTACCAGCGGCTGGGATTTCAGGTGATTCGCGAACAGATGCCGATGCTTCACCTCGCCTGGTTTCCACCCGGCCATCCGGCGGCCCTTCTCTCGAACCCGGCGCCACAATATGGATGAACAGGCTCCGTCACAGGCCCTGTCGATGTTGCAACATTGTGCATCGGATTGACGTCACCCTTCGAACGACCGGAGAAACTTTTTCAGCAATTCATCCAGCCGCGCCCGCTCTTCCGGCAAAAGCGGATCCGCCAGCCGGGCCAGATTGTCATTATGGGCATTCACAGCCCTATCGGCGACGGCAAGCCCCTTTTGCGTCAAGGCAATCAGCAGGCTGCGGCGGTCTTCGGGGTTGGCGACACGTGCCACCAGACCCTGTTTTTCAAGCTGATCGATGCGGTTGGTCATCGTGCCGGACGTGACCATCATCGTCGCCAGCAAGGCGGACGGCGACAGACGATAAGGCGCACCCGCCCGGCGCAACGTCGCGAGAACGTCGAAACTGGAACTATTGACCCCGCAGGATGTCAGGACTGTTTCGATCTCGCGGGCGACATGGCTGCCGACACGCCCAAGCCTGCCGAACAGGCCCATGGCCGCGACATCGAGTTCCGGGCGTTCCCTTCCCCATTGGGCAAGAATGCGATCTATGGCATCTTCGCCGTCTGCATCCATCGTGACATGTCCCGTCTTCACTCCGGCCGCACGGGACCGGGGCTATAAAGCATGTCGCGCAAAATTGTGCAGCGGTTTTGCGATAACGACATGCAACAAAACAATGAGGTAAAGCGTCGGGAGCGAATCTGAAAGATCGCGAGACGCTTTAGCTGTAATACGGACGCTTTCCGGCCCGCAGCGGAGAGAGGTGTTCAGGCCCATTCGCCCTTGCGCATGACGGGCACGCGCGCGCCATCAGCGCCGATGCCGTCGATATCCACCTGATCGGAGCCGATCATCCAGTCGATATGGATCATGCTGGAATTGCCGCCCTGCGCCTTGATCTGGTCGGCACTCAGCGAGGCCCCGTCGAGGAAGCACTTGGAATAGCACTGGCCAAGCGCGATATGGCAGGAGGCGTTTTCATCGAAGAGGGTATTGTAAAACAGAATACCGGATGCCGAAATGGGCGAGGAATGCGGCACCAGCGCCACCTCGCCAAGGCGTCTTGCACCTTCATCCGTGTCCAGCACCTTGTTCAAGACCTCCTCGCCCTTCGAAGCACGCGCCTCGACGATACGCCCCGCTTCGAAGCGAACCTGAATATTATCGATCAGCGTGCCCTGATGCGACAGCGGCTTGGTGGAGGAAACCGTGCCCTCCACCTTCAGCGCGTGCGGCGTGGTGAAGACCTCTTCGGTGGGAATATTCGGATTGCAGGTAATGCCGTTCTTGGCGGTGGACGCCCCGCCATGCCATTCGTGGCCATCGGCAAGGCCCACTGTCAGGTCAGTGCCGGGACCTGTAAAATGCAGGGCGGCGAAGCGCTGTCCATTCAGCCAGGCAGAACGCTTGGCGAGTTCCGCGTTGTGGCTGGCCCAGGCGGCAACAGGATCGTCGCGATCGACGCGGGAGGCCGCAAAAATAGCAT
Organism: Allorhizobium undicola ORS 992 = ATCC 700741; assembly: GCF_000621665.1. Taxonomy (GTDB): domain Bacteria; phylum Pseudomonadota; class Alphaproteobacteria; order Rhizobiales; family Rhizobiaceae; genus Allorhizobium; species Allorhizobium undicola. The sequence continues at coordinate 157,484 of NZ_JHXQ01000008.1, read as the reverse complement.
CCGCCAGCTTGCGCACAGCTTCCTCCACCGGCAGATCCGGGAAGACCAGCCGCGCCCAGGAAGGATTGGGATAGGAGCAGATGTTCCAGTTGATGTCGAAATTCGAAATCGGCTCCAGCGCGGGCTTGTAAGCGAAGGAATTGGCCTTGTTGGCGCGCGCCACCCTGGCGGGATCCTGGCCGGACAGAAGCATGGGATTGTCGCCTGAAATCGCCAGACGCGCCGCACCTCCGGCATAGGCCTTGGCCATGCCCTCGTAAAGCCAGCCGGAGGCGCGATCGAAACTCACATCCGGACCATGGGCATAACGCGCAAGCGTCGTCTCCTCGTCGGAATAAAAGGTGGTCACAAGACCCGCCCCGGCCTGATAGGCATGTCTGGTGATGAGGCGCACCAGCGGCAAGGCCAGAACCGGCGCGGTGATCACCAGCTCCTGATTGCCCGAAAGACCGAGGCCGACCTTCACAGCAACTTCGGCCAGCTTGTCGAGCTTTACCGGATCGATGGCGGCGGAGAAATCAGGCAGGGTCATCGACAAAATCCTCTTTTCAGAATCACTACTGACACATGGGTACAAAAAGCGGCGGCATCAAGCCACAATGGCGGCCGCAACAGCGTTCAGGGCCTCGCGTGCGGCAAGCGGCGAAAGCCTTATCTGCAATCCCCGCTGGCCGCCATTCATATAGACATAATCCTCATCCATCGCAGAAAGCTCGATCACCGTCGGCACCGGCTTTTTCTGACCGAAGGGGCTGATGCCACCCACCACGAAGCCGGTCAGCTTCTCCGCCGCGGCAGGCTTCATCATCTCGGCGTGCTTGCCGCCAAGGGCAGCGGCCAGTTTTTTCATGCTGACCTCGCGATCCGACGGCAGCACGACGCAGACCGGCTTGCCATCGAGTTCGGCCATCAGGGTCTTCAGCACGCGATGCGGCGGCTCGCCAATGGCCTGTGCCGCCTGCAAGCCGATGCGTTCGGCATTGGGGTCGTAATCATAGGTAACGGTGGTGAAGGCCACGCCCAGCTTGTCCAGCATCTGCGTGGCGCGGGTGGATCTGGACATGGCTCAACCCTTGAAAAAGGCGGCATAGCTCTCTGGCTTGAAGCCCACGAGAACCTTGCCGTCGCGCACCAGAACCGGACGTTTGATCATGGAAGGCTGCGCTTCCATCAATTGCAGCGCCCTTGCGGCGTCCACGCCTGCCCGCTCTTGTTCGGGCAGCTTCTTGAAGGTCGTTCCGGCGCGGTTCAGCAAAACCTCCCAGCCAACCTTGGCCTGCCAATCCTCAAGGCTGGCGCGATCGATGCCCTTGGCCTTGTAATCGTGAAAGTCATGCGCAATGCCCTGCTCATCCAGCCAGAGGCGGGCCTTCTTCATCGTGTCGCAATTCTTGATGCCGTAAATCACCGTGGTCATCGCCATCTCCCTGATCGCTCCCGATGCTCTACCAAAAACACCAGCGCACGCAAGGCATCTTGCCGCAGCGGGTTCAGGCGAGATCGGCAATGCGCCAGTAAAGCTGTTCCGGCTGGGAAAGATCGACCATGGCGGCGATTGCCGGAGGCCCGGAAACAGGCGTTCCCATGGCCGCAATCTCCAGCCGGGTGATCTGCTCCCCGCTTGCCGCCTGTTCCAGCGCCACGGTGGAGAGGAAGGCATTGTCCTGTGCGATTTCGTCGCCTTCTTCGGACCGTTCATCCTCAGCGTCGCGGTCTGCCGCCTCGTCATCGTCCCGTCCGCCATGGCGGGAACGACCACGGCCCTTCTCCTCATCCGAAAGCGATTCGACCGCTTCAATGCCGTCCTCGCTCTCCTCGAAGCCGAATTCCTCCTGCATCGAAAGATAGCTGACCACCGGCAATGGCACCGCCTGCGGCAAGGTTGCGGGCATCATATGGGCCATGCCCTGCATCAAGGCCTGCGACAGCATGGTGGATGCGGCTGCCTGGGTGGCGTTGCGCGGCGATGCGTCAACACGCCCTTCCGCCTGCGCGGGCGAAGACGCCGACCGCGACAGTTCCGCGCCCGCAGCGTCGCGCGCAACCGCGCTCTCTGCAAAAAGCTCGCCCAAGCGGGCCGCTTGCGATGAAGGGCCCGATGGCGTGGCCTCGTCCCGCTGGCCCGCGCTGAAGAGCATTTGCCGCAGCAGCGCCTCATCCCCTTCTTCCGTCACCGCCATCACCAGCGCCGAGGGCTGGTGAGCGGCCTCTGTCCAACCCTTCATCGCAAAAATGCCGGTAAAATCAGCGTTCTCTTCCTGTGCCCTTGCCGCTTCCGTTTGCCGCATGGCTTCGGCAAGCCGGCGGGCGGCATCGGGCGAAAGCTCCTGTTGCAGGAAGGTCTGAAGCGCGCGGGCATCGCCGGATCGTGGCTGCGCGGCAGATGTCTGGCCTTGCCCCGCTTCACCGTCAACGCTTGCGGCCAGAACCGTCGGAGCGTTGAGCGGCACGCTGCCCGACCCAGACGAGGCCGACGAGACGGACTGCGCAAGCTGATGGGTATAAAGTCCCGCTTCGTCCTGGAAACTGCTTGCCGCAGGATCGGCGGACCTTGCAACCTGCTGTGCAAAGAGGGGCGCTTTTTCACCTTGGGCCGTCTGCGCCAGCGGCAGGGCATTCGCCCCATCGCTCATGCCAGCGGAAACAGCCTTTACGGGAAGCGCTTGCGTGGTTTCCGCTTCGCCGACGGTTGCGGCTGCGGCCAGCGATTGCGGAAGCGCTGCGCCAGCGCCTCGCTCCAATGTCTCTTCCATGGGGGCGGCAAGGAGCGCCGTGGCGCCAGCGGATGGGCCTTGTAAAGCGACATCGCCCTCCCAGCTTGTGCCGATGGTTTGCACGGCAGGAGCAGCAGGTGGCGTTGTAACCCCGGTTCTGGCGGCTTCCAGTCCATCTCCGGCGCGTTGGGCGGTGGCCGCCATTGCCTCAGTTGCGAGGGCGGGCTGACTTGCAACAGAGCCCTGGGCGCCTTGCTGCCCTTCAGCAGCAACCGGTTGACTGACAGTGAGCGTGGTTTGCTGCGGCTGCGAGGCCTCATTCTGGCTATAAGAAGAGACCGCCGAAAGCGCATTCAGATCCTGCTGGTTGGCGCGGCGAATTTCCATATAGGCCGTCAGCAATGCAGCTTCCGGGCCGCTTGACTCGGAAAGGGCGTTCAACAGCGTCTGGAGTTGCAGCCCCTTGAACAGATCGGACAATTGCGATTGCAGAGCCTGCTGTTGTCCCTCGCTCATCCGGCTCAAGGCCGTGACGAAACGCTGAACAAGCGATGCGTCGCCCTCCCCCGGCTGTCTTTCGATCCCGATGGCGGCCCCGATGAGGGTGACAATAGCCACCAGATCCGCCTGCAACGAATCCCGCCCGCTCATCAACATGTTGATCCGGCCCGCTATGGCGGCACTTGCATCCTCATCGACACGGATATTCGGCTCGACTGCCCCCGCCATTCCGGCGCTTGCGGCCGAAGCGTCGAGGGAGGCATCCTGAAAACCGGCCAGGGAACGGGAAAAAGCTTGTACGGGAGGCAGCATTGGCAACCCCTTCATCACGGCAGCTTACGGGCAGAGGGCATTTCAACCGCTCATGCGGCCGCTGACACCGAGATGCACATGTGTTTCACATCTCGTCTTGAACCGGAAGCGGCATGATGGAACGGGAATTTGCTGGTGCATCACCGGGAACCGAAAGGGTCTTAACCTCACCCCGATGCTGAACGCAACCCGTCATCTGCGAATCGCTGCCTTCCCGCCAGTCTTGCCGAGTATAGTTAATAAAAAGTTAACATAGCCGGTATGCGCTTAACAAAAAACCGCCGGGCGTTGCCACCCGGCGGTCTTCCATTCACAGATCAGGCGAATTATTCGCCCGAACGGTTCTTCAGGGCTGCACCCAGAATGTCGCCGAGCGAGGCGCCAGAGTCGGACGAACCGAACTGGGCAACGGCTTCCTTCTCTTCTGCGATCTCGAGAGCCTTGATCGACAGCATGACCTTGCGGTCCTTCTTGGAGAAGTTGACGACGCGGGCGTCGAAGACCTGACCGACGGCAAAACGCTCAGGGCGCTGTTCGTCGCGGTCGCGGGCCAGATCGGCACGGCGGATGAAGGAGGTGATGTCTTCGTGAGCAACGAGCTTCACTTCGACGCCGCCATCGTTCACACCGATGACTTCGCAAGAAACGACAGCGTTCTTGCGAAGATCGCCGGACTGGGCAGCTTCACCGACGGTGTCGCGGCCGAGCTGCTTGATGCCGAGCGAGATGCGCTCCTTCTCGACGTCAACGTCCAGAACGACAGCCTTGACGACATCGCCCTTGTTGAACTCTTCGATGACCTGCTCGCCCGGACGGTTCCAGTCGAGATCCGACAGGTGAACCATGCCGTCAACATCGCCTTCGAGGCCAATGAACAGGCCGAATTCGGTCTTGTTCTTGACTTCGCCTTCAACTTCGGTGCCAGCCGGATGGCTGTAGGCAAAGGCCTGCCACGGGTTTTCGAGGGTCTGCTTCAGGCCAAGCGAGATACGACGCTTGGACGGATCGACTTCGAGAACGACCACGTCAACTTCCTGGCTCGTGGACAGGATCTTGCCGGGGTGAACGTTCTTCTTCGTCCAGGACATTTCGGAGATGTGGATGAGGCCTTCGATGCCCGGCTCCAGCTCAACGAATGCACCGTAGTCGGTGATGTTGGTGACGGTACCGGAGATCTTCTTGCCAACCGGATACTTGGCGGCAATGCCGTCCCACGGATCGGACTCGAGCTGCTTCATGCCGAGCGAGATGCGGTGGGTTTCCTGGTTGATGCGGATGATCTGAACCTTGACCTGCTGGCCAATGGACAGGATTTCCGACGGATGATTGACGCGGCGCCATGCCATGTCGGTCACGTGCAGCAGGCCGTCAATGCCGCCGAGGTCAACGAACGCACCGTAATCGGTGATGTTCTTGACGACGCCGTCAACAACCTGGCCTTCTTCGAGGTTCTGAACGATTTCAGAACGCTGCTCGGCGCGGGACTCTTCCAGAACCGTACGGCGCGAAACCACGATGTTGCCGCGACGCTTGTCCATCTTGAGGATTTCGAAGGGCTGCGGGTTGTGCATCAGCGGCGTGACGTCGCGGATCGGACGAATGTCCACCTGCGAACGCGGCAGGAAGGCAACGGCGCCGTCGAGATCGACCGTGAAGCCACCCTTGACCTGGTTGAAGATAACGCCTTCAACGCGCTCGCCAGCTTCGAACTTGGCTTCGAGCTTGATCCAGCTTTCTTCGCGGCGGGCCTTCTCGCGCGACAGAACGGCTTCGCCGAGGGCGTTTTCGATACGCTCGACGTAAACTTCGACTTCGTCGCCAACCTTGAGCGAGCCGTCCTTGGCGCGGGCGCCGAATTCCTTCAGCGGAACGCGGCCTTCGACCTTGAGGCCGACGTCAACAATTGCGACGTCCTTCTCGATGGCCGTGATGATGCCCTTGGCAACATAGCCTTCTGCCAGGTCGGACTTGGCAAAGGACTCTTCGAGCAGGGCAGCAAAATCGTCCCGCGTGGGAGTAGAAACAGACATGAAATCTCCTGAAACACGCTCCCTCAGGGAGCGCCATCGCGCCGGTGGGTTAGAGTTGACAATGCCGATCGGGCTGCCCGCCCTACAAAAAGGGCATTCCGGCGCAAGGACAGGGGATCGGCAGGTTCGGAACCGGAAGACCGGGACCGAGAGCAGTTCATATGGTTTTCAAAGCCGCATCGATCAAGGATCGCGCAGCCTGAAACGCCGCCTCTATACTCATTTCCGAGGTATCTAGCAAGTGCGCGTCTTCAGCAGGCTTCAGGGGGCTGTCCGCCCTGCCCATGTCACGCTCATCGCGGCGTTTCACGTCGTCGAACACGACCGCATAATCGGCGCTGCCGCCCCGTTGCAGGATTTCGTCGAAGCGGCGGCGGGCGCGTACCTCTGGAGAGGCCGTCACATAGAGTTTGACGGGCGCATCGGGGCAGACGACGGTGCCGATGTCGCGGCCATCCAGCACGGTTCCCGGCCGCTTCCCGGCAAAACGCCGCTGCGCCACCACAAGCGCCCGGCGAACGGCAGGCATGGCGGCGACCCTTGAGGCGGCATCGCCGATCTCATGGCTGGAAAGCACCTCGCGGTCGAGCCCGGAAAGATCGAGCGCAAGCGCCACCTTCTCGGCCAGGGCTTCATCGTCGAGCGGCAGGCCCTGCTTTAGAAGCGCATGAGCGGTGGCGCGATAGGTCAGGCCGGTATCGAGGTGATGAAAACCGTATTCCGCGGCAATCCTGCGCGAAAGCGTTCCTTTTCCGGCTGCGGCAGGCCCGTCGATCGCAATCGTAAAGCTCTTTTTGCCCTCTTTCACCACGGCCTGCTCCCTGTTTGCCTCCGGCATTGCTCATCCGGCTTGCGCTTTCAGGCCCGCCCCTATCATAGTGTCACGGTCAGGTCATCCCCGCACAGGCGCTGAAAGCCCAGTTTGCCTTTGACAGCGCCCTGCATTGCGATTAAGGGACCGACTACAGTTGGACCGGCCGCAAAGGCCGGATCGTTGGCACATGCCCATTTATCTTCACGCATTCAAGAGGCTTTGACAGTGGCGAAGGCAGAACTTGGAACAAAACGCACTTGCCCCGACACCGGCAAGAAATTCTACGACCTGAACAAGGACCCGATCGTCTCCCCCTACACGAACAAGTCCTGGCCGCTTTCCTATTTCGAGGAAACCTCGGCAGCATCGGTCATGGAGAAGGCTGAGGAGGACGATGTCGCCGAAGTCGATACCGAAAACACCGACATCGAGCTGGTCTCGCTCGAAGACGCCGATGACGGCGCCGCTGGCGACGACATTCCCGACATGGGCGACGACGACGTGGAAATCGGCGACGATGACGACGACACCTTCCTGGAAGCCGACGAAGACGACGGCGACGACGACATGTCCGGCATCATCGGCGTGACGGGCGACGAAGACGAAGTCTGAACCTGAGACCAGCCCAATCCAAAAGCCGTGGCACCCCGTGCCACGGCTTTTCTTTTTGCTGGTAAATCAACACTTTGGCGCGCGATTGACAAAATAATTTCATCATGCCGCTTTTTTCTCTTGTCATCCCGCCAAGGCCGCAGTAATAAGCCGCCACACCAACGGAAGCACTGCTTCACACGGTGCCCGGGCCGAAAAAATCGGCACCCTTATGGGGCTATAGCTCAGCTGGGAGAGCGCTTGCATGGCATGCAAGAGGTCAGCGGTTCGATCCCGCTTAGCTCCACCAATTTTCCCTGATGGTTATTTTGAGTTCTTTTGCTTCATCTGTTTTCCTGTGCTTGGCTTTGATCCGCACGACATTGATGAGGCCTTGAGGCATGTTCGTTTTATCCAAGCTCTTCTGGTTGCTGGCGCAGCCGCTGTCGCTGGCTTTCGTTCTTGGCGTATCTGCCCTGCTGGCGGGCCTGTTTCGGCTGGCGCGGGTTCAGGGGCTGGCGGGTGGCCTTGGTTGTCTCGTGCTGTTTGTCACGCTTTACACCACAGCGGGGCCGGTGGCGTTGCAGGTGCTGGAGGCTCGTTTTCCCAAACCCTCACAGGATCCTGCCAATCCGGCCTGCGCGATCGTGCTGGGCGGTGCATTCGATACGGACGTCACCACCACGCGCGGCGGCATTGAGCTTAATCAGGCCGCGGACCGTTTCGTGGAGGCGCTGCGGCTTGCGCGCGCCTTTCCGGGCATGAAAATTCTTGTGTCCGGCGGCGATGGTTCCCTCAGCGGCCAGCGTGAGGGCGATGCCGTGGTATCGCGACGCTTTTTTGAAAGTTTCGGCATAGGGGCCGATCGGCTGATCGAGGAAGCGGCTTCCCGCAACACCTTCGAGAATATTCGCAACAGCAAAAGCCTGCTGGAGCAAGCGGGCCTTCGCGACTGCCTGCTGATTACCTCGGCCTTTCACATGCCGCGCGCCATGGGGTTGATGCGCAAGGCTGGGTTGGCGGTCACGGCCTGGCCGACGGATTATCGCACGAGCGGCACGCAAGCGCTCAGACTGGACTTCACGCAGCCCACCCTCAATGCGCAGCAGACCTCTACTGCCCTACGTGAATGGCTTGGTCTGCTCGGATATTATTTCGGCGGCAGGATCTCTGCGCTTTTTCCCGCGCCCTGACTACTTTTTGGAGATGGTAACGAAGGTGACACCGCGCACGCGCACGGTCATCTCGCAGGGCGCCGAATCGGTGCGGTCGCAGAAGCGGGGATGCATTTTCAGCACGAAAACCATATTGCCGAAGCGCTTGATGAAATCATAGCCGTAGATGCGGGCCGTGGCGATCAGCAGGTAGCCGCCTTCCTTCACCTGCACATAGAAGTTATAGGGGCAGCCATCGGCATCGCAATCGGGGCCACGCTGACCGTCGCAATCCAGGGCACCTTCATTGACGACGGCATCGATAATGCCGTCATTGTTGATGTCGATCCGGTTGATGAAGTCGGCGTTGAACTGGGCAATGGTGCAGCGTTTGCGAAAATGATCCTTTTCATAGATTTCCGGATCGCTGACGAGCTGCTGCTGGGCAAAGGCAACGGGCGCCGAGAAGGCAAGCATCAGGGCACAAAGCAGGGAAAGGATCGGCTTCACGGGCTGCATCCACGGTAAATAAACGGATAATCCCTTATAGTGCCGATCCGTTGCAGCTTTCTTACTTCACAACGCAAACAGGCGCGGAAACTCATGTCGCTTCTTCTCTATCTCGATTATGCCGGCGTGGCGCTTTTTGCCGCAACAGGAGCGCTCGCAGCGTCCCGCAAGCAGCTCGACCTCATCGGTTTTCTGTTTTTCGCCATTATCACGGGAACGGGCGGCGGCACGGTGCGCGACATCATTCTGGGACGCCTGCCGGTGTTTTGGGTTCTCAATCCCGGCTATATCGTCGTCTGCTGCGTCATGGGTGTCGTGGTGTTCTTCACCGCGCATCTGGTGGAATCGCGCTACAGATTGCTGATCTGGCTGGATGCCGTCGGGCTTGCCGCCTATTGCGTCATGGGAGCGGCCAAGGGTTTGGCGGCCACGGGCTCTGCCACCATTGCCATCGTCACCGGAACCATGACCGCAACCCTTGGCGGCGTGCTGCGCGACCTCATCGCCAACGAACCTTCCGTCCTGCTGCGGCCGGAAGTCTACATCACCGCAGCGCTGATTGGCGCCAGCATTTTTACCGCCGCCACCCTTCTCGGCGCGCCGCTTTATTGGGCCTCAGCGGGAGGAGCGCTTGCCGCCTTTGCCGTTCGCGGCGGCGCGCTCTATTTCGGCTGGACCTTCCCGACCTACAGGCACAAGCCCGGGCGGCATCCGGACGACGTGCTGTAGAGCGTTTCATTGTTTTGTCGCATGTCGTTTATCGCAAAACCGTTTCACACTTTTGCGCGACATGCTGTAGGCCCGACGGCCAAGACTTACTTCTTGGCCCACAGCACCTTGAAGCGGGCATTGCGGCAGGTTTCGCCGTGCTGGCGGAAATGCGTGGCCAGTACCGTCTCATAGGGAAGACCGCGATTGGCCACCAGCAGCAGTTCGCCGCCCTGGCTCAAGGCCGCCGCAGCGGTCTTGATCATCGCCTCGCCGATGGAGGGCTCGGCGGCATGTCCTTCATGGAAGGGCGGGTTCATGACGATCAGGTCGTATTTTTCCTTCGGCGCCTCCGCCGTCAGATCCTGCCAGAAGAACCTCGCCGTCAGATCCGGGCAGTTGCGGGCGACGTTGATCTTCGCCTGCTCAAGCGCCTCGTAATTGGCCTCGAAAAGATCGATGCGGTTGGTGCGCGGCGCCTTTTCCTTCAGCATCACCGAGAGATAGCCCCAGCCAGCGCCGAAATCGGCTGCATTGCCATCGAAACCCTGCGGCAGGCGGCTTGCCAGAAGCTCGGAGCCGGGATCGACATGCGCGTGGGAAAACTGACCGGCAAAGGTTTCGAACCTGTCTTCGATCATCACCGGCCTGGACGCAAGCGCAGCGATGGCAGACGCGGTTTCTTCCGGTACGGCAAACCACACGGCCACGCCGTGATATTTCGGCATGGACTCCGGCTGAAGTCCCAGACGGTCAAGCTGCTTGCGCAGCGACTGGATGCCATCTTCCTTGGAGCCGGCGATTACCACCATGCCGCCGGTTCTGACGCGCTTCAGCGCCTCGGCGATGCGGGTTTCGTTCAGGCCCTTGTGCTTGGTGGCCAGAATCAGCGCGGCGTCGTACTCATCGCCTTCCACCACGGCAAGCGGCGCATGACGGGCATTTTCGAGGCGCCGGAAATCCGGTCGGAAGCCCTGAACCAGAACCAGATCCGCTCCGAAGCCTTCCGGCGTCACAAAGCCCGCTTCCGCGCCAAGAAACAGGATACGCTCTCCCGCCTGCGGCAAGGCGATGGTTTCGGTCACATAGGGATGAAACAGGGTCTTCAGCGTTTCACGGCTCATGGTCTTGATCTTTCTCGAGCATTGTCCGCGGGAAATTGCGCGGCACTTTTCTCTGGACGATGCGTAAATGCAAAGGCGATATAAAAAAGGCGCGGAATGACTTCCGCGCCCTGTCGCGAGACGAAACGCAGCTTATTCAGCGGCAGCTTCGCCTTCCTGCTTCTTTTCCAGCTCCTTGCCGGTTGCCTGATCGACAACCTTCATGGAGAGGCGAACCTTGCCGCGCTCGTCGAAGCCCATGAGCTTGACCCAGACCTTGTCGCCTTCCTTGACCACATCGGTGGTCTTGGCAACGCGCTCGGAGGCAAGCTGGGAAATGTGGACGAGGCCGTCACGCGAACCGAAGAAGTTGACGAAAGCGCCGAAGTCGGCAGTCTTCACCACGGTGCCTTCGTAGATCGCGCCGACTTCCGGCTCTGCCACGATGGAGTGGATCCACTTGCGGGCGGCTTCGATTTCCTTGCCGGACGAAGAGGCGATCTTCACGGTGCCGTCGTCTTCGATGTTGATCTTGGCGCCGGTCTTTTCGACGATTTCGCGAATGACCTTGCCGCCGGAGCCGATGACTTCCCGGATCTTATCGACCGGGATGTTCATGACTTCGATGCGCGGTGCAAATTCGCCGAGCTGCGAGCGGCTCTCGGTGATGGCCTTGGACATTTCGCCGAGAATATGCTTGCGCCCACCCTGCGCCTGGCTGAGCGCGACCTTCATGATCTCCTCGGTGATACCGGCGATCTTGATGTCCATCTGAAGCGAGGTGATGCCTGCATCCGTTCCGGCAACCTTGAAGTCCATGTCGCCGAGATGGTCTTCGTCACCGAGAATGTCGGAGAGAACCGCAAAACGCTCACCCTCGAGGATCAGACCCATGGCGATACCGGCAACCGGCTTGGCCAGCGGCACACCGGCATCCATCAGCGCCAGCGAGGTGCCGCAGACTGTAGCCATGGAGGACGAACCGTTGGACTCGGTGATTTCCGACACGACGCGCAGCGTGTAGGGGAACTGTTCGGCCGTCGGCAGCATCGGGTGGATGGCGCGCCATGCCAGCTTGCCATGGCCGATTTCACGGCGGCCCGGAGAGCCCATGCGGCCCGTCTCACCGACCGAGTAGGGCGGGAAGTTGTAGTGCAGCATGAAGTTTTCCTTGTACATGCCCGTCAAGGAATCGACATACTGCTCGTCTTCGCCGGTGCCGAGCGTGGCAACCACGATGGCCTGGGTTTCGCCGCGGGTGAAGAGAGCCGAACCGTGCGTGCGCGGCAGAAGGCCAACTTCGGCAACGATCGGGCGAACCGTTTCCAGATCACGGCCGTCGATGCGGCTCTTGGTGTCGAGAATGTTCCAGCGAACGATCTTGGCCTGGAGGTGCTTGAACACCGCGCCAACAACCTCTGCCGTATACTTCGCCTCGCCTTCTGCGGGCAGGAAATGTGCCTTGACCTTGGCCTTGACGGCATCGACGGCGGCGTAGCGATCAGCCTTCTGGGTGATCTTGTAGGCAGCGCGCAGTTCGGTTTCGGCGATCTTCAGCATTTCGGCTTCGAGTTCGGAATGATCTTCCGGCTCGAATTCGCGTGGCTCCTTGGCAGCAACTTCCGCCAGCTTGATGATGGCGTCGATGACCGGCTGGAAGCCCTTGTGACCGAACATCACGGCGCCGAGCATCACGTCTTCATTGAGTTCCTTGGCTTCGGACTCAACCATCAGAACGGCATCGGTGGTGCCGGCAACGACGAGGTCGAGGCTGGATTCGTCCATTTCGTCGAGATGCGGGTTCAGCACATATTCGCCGTTGATATAGCCAACGCGCGCGCCGCCGATCGGGCCCATGAAGGGAATGCCCGAAAGCGTCAGCGCAGCAGAGGTGGCCACCATGGACAGAATGTCCGGATTGTTTTCCAGATCATGCTGGATGACAGTGACGACAACCTGCGTGTCGTTCTTGTAGCCTTCCGGGAAGAGCGGGCGGATCGGGCGATCGATCAGGCGGGAAACGAGGGTTTCGTTTTCGCTCGGACGGCCTTCACGCTTGAAATAACCGCCCGGAATCTTGCCGGCGGCATAGGTCTTCTCCTGGTAATTGACGGTCAGCGGGAAGAAATCCTGGCCGGGCTTGGGCTCCTTGGCGGAAACCACGGTGGCGAGAACGACGGTTTCGCCATAGGTGGCGATGACGGCGCCGTCTGCCTGACGGGCAACCTTGCCGGTTTCCAGCTTGAGCGGGCGGCCTGCCCACTCGATTTCGACGCTATGCGTATCGAACATGTCTTGTTCCTTTATGGACAGCACCTCCGCGCCCGGCGACGGGCGAAGCGCAAGATGCTGATCCTGATGCTGACACATCACGGGCAAGACAGCAGGAGACTTCCTCAACGGACGCTTGGCCGGAAGTCTCCGACAATCCTGCCCCATGACAGGTCATCGGTTTCATTCGGCAGATCCGGCCCATCCGGCCTGCCGGGATGTTTGCGCCCTCCGGCGAAAACAGGGTCCGGACCGAACCTGGCCCGGAAAGCCGACCGGCGGACCTTCCCTTCGGAAAGTCCGCCGGAAGGAAATTAGCGGCGAATGCCCAGACGGCCGATCAGCGTGGTGTAACGGCCTTCGTCCTTCTTCTTCAGATAGTCGAGAAGCGAACGGCGGCTGGAAACCAGCGTCAGCAGGCCACGGCGGGAATGGTTATCCTTCTTGTGGCCCTTGAAGTGTTCCGTCAGGTTGTTGATCCGCTCGGTCAGAATGGCAACCTGAACTTCCGGCGAACCCGTGTCGCCCTGCTTGGTTGCATATTCCTGGATGAGGGCGGCCTTACGCTCTGCGGTGATCGACATCGGATGATCCTTTCTATCGAATGGAGAAATGGGACGCCGCAAGCCGGGATGTCGTCCAGCATCGGCCATGAAAGCACCAAAATACCTTGAATGCTGGCGCTGCTATACAGGATTGCCGAATGGAAGGGAAGCCGATTCTGCCGTGCGGGCCGCGGGGATGTGCAAGCATTAAGATTGATATGGCGAAGAACAATTTGCCCGTATAGTTTGTCTCGAGACAAAGACGACAGGGACCGGGAACCAGGCATTGCGCATTCTGCTGGCTGAAGACGACGAAAACATCGGCGCGCACGTGGCCGCGACCCTCAAGGAGGACGGTTATCAGGTGACTGTCCTCACGGATGGTCCCGCCGTGTGGGAGGCTGGCGAAGAGGAAGGCTACGACGCCATCATTCTCGATCTCGGCCTGCCGGGGCTCGATGGCCTTTCCATTCTGCGCCGCTGGCGCAAGGAGAATATCGATACGCCCGTTCTCGTTCTCACCGCACGCGGCTCCTGGATGGAGCGGGTGGACGGTTTCGACGCCGGCGCCGATGATTACCTTCCCAAGCCGTTTCGCGCCGAGGAATTGCTGGCAAGGCTGCGCGCGCTTCTCAGACGCGCGGGAAAACGCGGCGAGGCCCCGCGCCAGGCCGGGCGCTTTCAGGTGGACGAAGCCGGTTTCCGCGTGACATTCGACGGCCAGCCGCTGGAGGTGAGCCCATCCGAATTCCGGCTGATCCAGCTTCTGGTGGAAAACCGCGGCCGCGTGCTTTCTCCTTATGAAATTGCCTCCTATGTTCAGGGGCGCGATGACGACGCCTCCAAGAATGCCGTGGAGGCCATGATCGCCCGCATTCGCAAGAAGACGTGCAGCGACGCCATCGAGACACGGCGCGGTTTCGGCTACCGCCTTTCCGATTGAAGCGATTTCGCCGGTAAACCGGCATGGGAGTGTTCATGGCGCGACTGACCGATCTCAGGCTGATGCTGTCTTCCCTGAGATTGCGCCTTGCCGTCGGCTCGGTCATCGCCATTGCCCTTGCGCTGCTGGTTCTCTGGCTCTCCACCGGCTATCTGTTCATCGATTACGTGGAGCAGCAATACCGCACCGAAATGACCCGAATCGCCGATGCCATCGCGGCAAGGCTGAAAGTTCGCGAAAACAGGCTGGAGCTGGTCTCCTGGCCCTCGGATCCAAGCTTTGCCTCGCCCAGCGGTGGCCGTTACTGGCAGGTGATGACGCCGGACGGGCGCGTCTTTCGCTCCCGCTCCCTGTGGGATGTGGAAGTGCCCGCCGACCTGCCCGTCATTCCGCCGCTTGGTTTTGCCCGCACCGACGGCCCGGATGGCAAGGCGCTGCTGTTTCTTCAGTCAAGCATGGAGGTCAGCGAAGATGGCAGGACCTACCCCGTCACCATTCTCAGCGGCTTTCCCGAAGAGGAACTGCTTCTGGCGCTCGACCAGCATCGCGACCGGTCGCAACTCGTGATGGCGGTGGCGGCCATCCTGCTGTTCGGTTCGGCCCTGCTGCAAACGGGCGTCGGCCTCAGCCCGCTCTCCCGCTTGCGTGACCAGGTGGCACGGGTGCGGGGCGGAACGGTGCAGCACCTCAACGAGAATGTGCCTTCGGAAGTGCGACCGCTGGTCAAGGAGATTAATCTTCTCCTTGCCGAGCGGGAAGCCGCCCTTGAAAAGGCCCGCGCCCGCGCAAGCGATCTGGCGCACGGACTGAAGACACCGCTGACCGTCTTGTCGCAACTCGTGCCCAACCTGCCCGCCTCCGACCGGCGAACGGCCTTCGAGCAGATTGATCTCATCCGCCAGCGCGCCGACCGGCAATTGCAGGCAGCCCGGCTGGGCGTGGAGCAGATGCAGACCACCGATGCCGATCAGCTGATCCGAAAGCTCGTCGGCGTCCTCGATCCCGTCGCCCAGAGCCGCAACATCTCCTGGAGCGTTACGGTGGAGGAGGCGCTGACGGTGGAGGCCGACCCCGCCGATCTGGCGGAAGCCATTGGCAACCTGCTGGACAATGCCGTGAAATGGGCAAAGGCTGAAATTGCCGTCAAAGCCGCAGGGCGTGACGGCTGCGCCATCATCACCATCGCCGATGACGGACCGGGCGTCGATCCCGCCAACCGGGAAAAGGTTTTGCGCCGCGGCGAGCATCTGGGTTCGGAGCAGGCGGGCTCGGGCCTCGGGCTTGCCATCTGCTCCGATATCGTCACCGCCTATGGCGGCAGCATCGGCCTGTCGAAGGCCAGCCTCGGCGGGCTGGCCGTGACGCTGGAGCTGCCGCGTCAGGGCGGGCGGCGCATCCCGCCCCACCCCGTTTGAAGCCACCGCAAGATTCCCGCCCTTGCCACGGCTTTGCCCGTTGCACTTTTCTGCCTTCGCGGTTATAAGCGCGCGTCCGAACGGTCCGGCAGGGCATGCCGTGGCCGTTTCTATGCTTGAGGCTGATCTCGTCAATTGGCCTCGATACAAGAATAATGGAGTAGCAAAATGCCCAAGATGAAGACGAAGTCTGCCGCCAAGAAGCGGTTCAAGGTTACGGCAACCGGCAAGGTTGTCGCAGCTGCCGCCGGCAAGCGCCATGGCATGATCAAGCGGTCCAACAAGTTCATCCGCGATGCACGCGGCACGATGATCCTCGCCGAAGCTGACGGCAAGAAGGTCATCAAGAACTACCTGCCGAACGGTCTCTGAGACCTGAAGCCCCTCGGATCATTTTAAGGAGATCATGACATGTCTCGCGTAAAACGCGGCGTTGCCGCTCACGCCAAGCACAAGAAGGTTCTGAAGCAGGCCAAGGGTTTCTACGGCCGCCGCAAGAACACCATCCGCGCTGCCAAGGCTGCGGTTGACCGCTCCAAGCAGTACGCCTATCGCGACCGCAAGGTAAACAAGCGCAACTTCCGCGCCCTCTGGATCCAGCGTATCAATGCTGCCGTCCGCGAATTCGGCCTGACCTATGGCCGCTTCATCGATGGCCTGAACAAGGCTGGCATCGAAGTGGACCGCAAGGTTCTGTCCGACATGGCCATCCATGAGCCGGCGGCCTTCGCAAAGCTGGTTGACGCTTCCAAGAAGGCTCTCGAATACCTCAAGGAAGCCGGTACGGCCAACGAGTTTGAAAGCGCGGTTAACTAACCAGCGCTTCCCAGACTGAATTTGGTATTGGGAAACCCGCGCTGGCAGGGCTGGCGCGGGTTTTTCTTTGACAATCATGCGGTGCGGCTACTGCATAATTCCTGAAATCGGAATCGATTTAAGGTCAGAATTATGCAGCAGCTTTAAAGTGTTACAGCGTCCTTTGTGCGTTTGATAAAACGCACGGCGCTGTAAGGTTCGCCGACATTTAGGCAGGAAAACGGAAGATGTCCGATCTCGACAGTTTGAAAACCACGCTTCTGGCCGATATTGCCGCCGCAGGCGACGAGGCCTCTATCGAAGCGGTGCGCGTGGCCGCCATGGGCAAGAAGGGCTCGGTTTCCGAGCTGTTGAAAACGCTGGGCGCCATGAGCCCGGAAGAGCGCCAGACGCGGGGCGCAGCCATCAATGCGCTCAAAAACGAGATCACCGAGGCGCTGAATACCAGGAAGACGGCGCTCAAGGATGCCGCCATCAACGCCCGCCTTGCGGCGGAAACACTGGACGTATCGCTGCCGGTGCGCTCCTCTCCTGCCGAGCGTGGCCGCATTCACCCCATCAGCCAGATCATTGACGAGATCACCGCGATCTTTGCCGATATGGGTTTTTCCATTGCCGAAGGCCCGGATATCGAAACCGACTATTATAACTTCACGGCGCTGAATTTCCCGGAAGGACACCCGGCACGGGAAATGCACGATACCTTCTTCCTGCAACCTGACGAAAACGGCGAGCGCAAGGTGCTGCGCACCCACACCTCGCCGGTACAGGTGCGCACCATGGAAGCGCAAAAGCCGCCGATCCGCATCGTCATTCCCGGCAAAACCTATCGCCAGGACTCCGATGCCACGCACTCGCCGATGTTCCATCAGGTCGAGGGCCTCGTGATCGACAAGACCGCCAATGTCGGCCATATGCGCTGGATTCTGGAAGAATTCTGCAAGGCCTTCTTCGAGGTCGATAACGTCACCATGCGCTTCCGCCCGTCCTTCTTCCCCTTCACGGAGCCGAGCTTCGAGGTGGATATCCAATGCGACCGCTCCTCCGGCCCGATCGTCAAGTTCGGCGAAGGCAAGGACTGGATGGAAATCCTCGGCTGCGGCATGGTCCACCCCAACGTGCTGCGCGCCGGCGGGCTCGATCCCGATGAATATCAGGGCTTTGCCTGGGGCATGGGCCTCGACCGCATCGCCATGCTGAAATACGGCATGCCGGACCTGCGCGACTTCTTCAACGCCGATGTGCGCTGGATGAGCCATTACGGCTTCCGCCCGCTGGACGTACCGACGCTGTTCGGCGGTCTGAGCGTTTGATTTATTTGTGGCCACAAATAAATATATGTGGTATGCATGGATCTGGAATGGGACGAGGAAAAACGTCAGCGAAATCTGAAGCAGCGTGGATTGGATTTCGCTGACGTTGCGTGGTTCGAACCGGAAAGTGTGATTACGCTTCGGGATGAGAGAGCGGATTACGGTGAGCCGCGCTTCAACTCCTATGGCTTACTGCGTGGTGTGCCATGCTGCTTTTGCTGGACACCCAGAAACGGACGCATTCGGATTATTTCGCTGAGGAAAATCAATGACCGCGAAAGAAAAATCTACGAAGAACGCAGGAAAGCGACGGAATGATCTTCCCACGCTTGAGGACGTGGACAAGGGCTTGATCTCGTTGGACGATTACGAGATTGCCCATGGCGAAGACGGTGCCGAACTGACCGAAGCCGCAGCAAAGAACGCCGTATTTGTGTCGGACGTCCCCGAATTGAAAGCCATGTTTGAACGCGCCCGTGGCCAGCGGGGCCAGCAGAAAGCCCCGGTGAAAGAACGCATCGGCCTTCGGCTCGACCACGACATTGTCGAGCATTTTCGCAAGATGGGCCCGGGCTGGCAAAGCCGGATCAATGATGTGCTGGCGGGGTATGTGAAGGCGGATGGGAAGTGACCATTGCTGAATTGACGCCGTGGATGCCTTTGGTCGTAGCATGTCTGACTGCACTTGCTGCGTTTACAGGATACGCATGGAACAAGAAAATTGACCGAAAACATGCTTTGATAGAAACACGGCGAACTGCATATCGGAATTACCTCAGTGCCTTTATGGCAATGTCTGATAGCCCAGAAAGGGTAGAAGAGATCCTCCGTAGCTTCTATCAAAGTGAAGTTGAGCTTCTTGTCGTTGGATCAGATGCCGTAATACAGAAGATAGGAAAGCTCTCCAGCTTTTATGCTGCCACTAATTCAGATCGCTGGAATCGCGATGCATCCGAGGTTCGGCGGCTAGTAGCGGAGATTTGTAAAGCCATGCGTGCGGATTGCTTTGAAGCATCCCGTTTGTCGATCGATGAAATCCAGGCACTCGTGCCGATAGCGTAATATGAGAATAGCACGATGAAATTCACACTCTCCTGGCTGAAGGATCATCTGGAAACAGATGCGACTCTAGACGAAATCTGCGAGCGCTTGACCGCCATCGGCCTTGAGGTCGAGGATGTCGATGACCGTGCGGCCTATAAGCCCTTCACTATCGCGAAAATCCTGACGGCCGAAAAGCACCCGGAAGCGGACCGTTTGAAGGTTCTGAGCGTCGATGCTGGCGATGGCAAACCAGTCCAGATCGTCTGCGGCGCGCCGAATGCGCGTGCGGGGCTGGTCGGGGCGCTTGCCCGGCCCGGCACCTATGTTCCGGGCATCGATGTGACGCTTTCGGTCGGTAAGATCCGGGGCGTTGAGAGCCATGGCATGATGTGCTCTGAAAAAGAGCTGAACATCTCCGAGGATCATAACGGCATCATCGACCTGCCGGAGGATGCGCCGGTCGGGACATCGTTTGCCTCCTATATCGGCCTGGATGACCCGGTCATCGAGATCAACCTGACGCCGAACCGCCCGGATTGCACCAGCATTTACGGCATTGCCCGCGATCTTGCCGCCTCCGGTCTCGGCAAGCTGAAAGCGCCGAAGGCGCCGTCCTTCGCCGTGGAAGGCGAGACAGCGCAGGATGTCCGCATCGAGCTGGACGATGCCCGCCTCTGCCCCGGCTTTGCCTACCGTCTCGTGCGCGGCGTGAAGAATGGGCCCAGCCCGAAATGGATGCAGCAGCGGCTGAAATCCATCGGCCTGCGCCCGATTTCGGTGCTTGTGGATGTGACCAATTACATGACCTTCGATCAGGGCCGCCCGATGCATGTCTTCGATGCGGACAAGGTGAAGGGCACGCTCACCGTGCGCCGCGCAACGCAAGGCGAAGAAATTCTGGCGCTCGATACCCGCACCTACAAGCTCAGCCCCAATACGGTGGTGATTGCCGATGACAATGGCGTCGAATCCATCGGGGGCATCATGGGCGGCGAGCATTCCGGCTGCGATGAAAACACCGTCAACGTGCTGGTGGAATCGGCGCTGTGGGACCCGATCAACATTGCCAAAAGCGGCCGCAGCCTCGGCATCATCACCGATGCGCGCTACCGTTTCGAGCGTGGCGTGGACCCGGAATACATGATTCCCGGACTGGACCGCACCACGCAACTGATCGTCGAAATGTGCGGCGGCACCGCGGCGGCTTCCAGGGTGGTGGGCTATAAGGGCCATGAGAAGAAGCTTGTCAGCTTCCCCTTCTCGGAAGTGAAGCGCCTGACCGGCCTCACCGTCTCCAATGCGGAAGCCCGCGCCATCCTGACCGGCCTCGGCTTCGAGGTTGAGGGCGATGGCGAGGTGGTGACTGTTGCCGTTCCCTCCTGGCGGCCGGACGTGGATGGCAAGGCCGATCTCGTGGAAGAGGTCATGCGCATTCACGGCGTGGACAAGATCAAGCCCGAGCCGCTGCCGCCAACCGGTAGTGTCAATGGCCGCATCCTCACCACCTTGCAAATCCGCACCCGCACCGCACGCCGTGCGCTGGCCTCGCGCGGAATGCTGGAGGCCGTCACCTGGTCCTTCATTCCGGAAGATCAGGCGAAGCTGTTCGGCGGCGGCAGCGCGGCACTCAAGCTTGCTAACCCGATTGCCGCCGATATGTCGGACATGCGCCCATCGCTATTGCCGGGCCTGCTGGCCGCTGCCCAGCGTAATGCCGATCGTGGTTTTGGCGATGTGGCGATCTTCGAGGTGTCCGGCACCTATGAGGGCGACACGCCGGAAGGCCAGCGTCGCGTGGCAGGCGGCATTCGCCGCGGCACGGCTTCGGTGGCCGGGTCTGGCCGCATGTGGTCCAACACCGCCAAGGGCGGCGGCAAGCCTGTGGATGTCTACGACGCCAAGGCCGATGCGCTTGCCGTGCTGGAGGCCTGCGGATTGCCGATGGCCAATGTGCAGATCGAACAGGGTGGACCGGACTGGTATCATCCCGGTCGTTCCGGCACGATCAAGATGGGGCCGAAGGTGGTGCTGGGTCATTTCGGAGAATTCCATCCCAAGACGCTTTCGGCGCTGGATGTTTCAGGCGCACTTTGCGGCTTCGAGATCTATCTCGATGCCATGCAGGAGCCGAAGAAGAAGGCCACCCGCACCAAGCCGGCGCTGGAACTTTCGCCCTTCCAGATGGTGAAGCGCGACTTTGCTTTCGTCGTCGATAGCAAGGTGGAGGCAGGCAGTCTGATCAAGGCCGCCAGCAGCGCCGACCGCAAGCTGATTACCGGCGTGAATGTCTTCGACGTGTTCGAGGGCGCAAGCCTTGGCGAGGGCAAGAAGTCCATCGCCATCGAAGTGCTGATCCAGCCGGTAGACAAAACCCTGACGGACGAGGATTTCGATGCGCTGACGAAAAAGATCGTCGGCAATGTCGAGAAAACCACAGGCGGCGCTCTGAGAGCCTGACGCCGTTTCGCCGTCGAAGAGGCGGCGAGATATTCTTGAAAGCGGGGCCATTGCAAATGGTCCCGCTTTTTCCCTGCATCCGTCAGAGCGCTTTATTTTACGTATTTGCGGACAGAAAACCGGTATCCCCTTTTTTCGGGACAAGGGTCCGTCGGCACATTATTCAAAGGCTCGAAAATGCCAAAGCATCCTCGCCTGGATGCGGTCAGGCTGCCTTGCGAGACCGGAAGGCCGCCACGACAAGCAGGCAATTGATAAGGCCGACATTGTAACCTGCCAGCGCCAGAAGAAGATCGATGATCGCGACCGACCCGACACTGAAAACAGCGGCGGCCGAGAATGAGGCCACCAGCAAAAGCGACACCGTGATGAGTGCCATAAGGCTTCTGGTTGCGCCCGTGGCAACGCCAATCATCATCGCTATCAGAAAGGTCATCGGCTTGATCCGCTCTACGCAACACTATTCAACACTCTTAGCGGAAGAGTCTTAACGAACATTGTCGGCGGGAAGTGTTGTGAGAGTAGAACTACAGCGCCGTGCGTTTTATCAAACGCACAAAGGACGCTGTAAAACTTTAAATCTGCTGCATAATTTTCACCTTAAATCGATTCCGATTTAAGGAATTATGCAGTAGAGCATTTCCAGCAAAAGTGTTGTCGGTTTTGCGTCCGGAAATGCGCCGAAACAAGACGTTAGAGCAATGCAGGTGAACTCGTGTTCACCGGAATTGCTTTAAAACCTTGGTCGTAGACGTTGCTTCACGCTGTCCAGTCAATTTTCGTGCAGCATCCATGACCTTTCAGGCCATTTCGGCCACGAACATGCGATAAAGCCCGTTATCGTCCGGGTTGAAGACGGTGGAGGCTTCGGCAGTGCCGCGATTGGCGGCGTCCCCCGCAAGGGCGTCCAGCCAGTTTGCAGGCGGATAGGATGCGGCTTGTTCTTCGTCCATTGCTTGCGGCAGAGTCTCTGCAAAGGGTTCACGCATTTCAATGCGCGGACGGGAGAAAAAGGAGCCGATGAGCTGGCCGTCGTCATGGGCGGCACCGAGGCGGAGAGTACGCTCGGCTGCATTGGCACCGATTGGGGATGTAGGCATGTCTGAACTCACGCTGAAATCCGTCATGGTTACTCTTTATCCTGCGGATCAACATTGCGCAGGCACATCGTTTCCGTTCGCAAAGGCATATAAAAGACACAGCAATACCACTCCAGACCGTGCAAAGCGGCCGGGGATACATGCTGAGCAAGTCTATGCCGTTGATTACAAATCGAAATTCACATTTTCGACTGACGTCCCTCAACAGATGTCAGGCAATTTCGCAGGGCACACCTTCCGCTGTCATTGCGGAAAAAAGCGCCCTTTCGCTCCGTGAGGCTAGGCTCAAATCTTTAATAAAGGCCTTCCAAAATTACTTCCAACCGAGGAAATTCGGCAAGTATCAACCTTAACGATGCCCCATCACGAAGGTCAGCCGCAACATGGCGCGGCCCGACGGGTAGCTTCACGGCAGGAGGCGCGATCCGGCCATCGGTTGATGCCTGTTTGCGGCGATCGCAACTGCCTGCCATGGTTGGCGCGGCCTGCTTTTCAGCCGTAGAGCCGATGCCTCTGGCGTGCGCGGGCGCGTACCTCATCAAAGCTCCATTCCTTCAAAAGGCGGCCATTTTCCCAGACGGGCTGAAGAAAATTTTGACGGCCACCCAATTCTTCCCGGCGAATGGCGACCAACTCAGCCTCCTCCTCCACCACCGCCTGACGTCCCGCGCGGGGCAGTTTTTCATGCATGTTTACGGGACGCCGCGACATGTCGCGCCAACTGCCGTCACCATCCTGAATCGCGCTGCCCTTCATGGTGAAGGAATAGGTGTCGCGGCTTACCTTCTGCAATTGCGATGCCCCGATGCCGAAGGAAATGTTTTCGGCGGAAAAGCCCATGCCCTCCAATCGCCCCAGGATCATGGTAATGTCACGCAGGGAAACGCCATCGGCCTGAAGGACGCGAACCTTGTCGTCCAGCACCTTGTAACCCTTGCCGTTGAGCCTTGTCCCGAAATGATAGGCAAGCTGCGAAACGGCCTGAACGGGCGTATCGATGGGGTCGCCGCTATCGGGCCGCACGATCAGCAGGCCGGGCTTGGCGCGCACGCGCGGCTGCAACAGCTTGCCCCACAGTTCCGAAAGGGCGTGGTGAATGTCGTAACTGTCCGAAACGACGGAATAGGCCGGATAATCGCCAAACTGATCGATCATATGGGCAAAGGATTGCGCCTCGCGCTCCTGTCCCCAGGCAATCATGGTGGTATGTTCGGAAGCGGGCATGGAAAAACCCGCCATCTTCGCCCCGTAATAGCGCCGCGCGCACATGACCGCCGCCAGCGTATCGGTGTTTTCAAACAGCAGAAGATTGGCCGCCCCGCCAATACCGGCCTGTTCGAGGCTGGTGGCGCCCCGCGCGCCATATTCGGCAAGCCGCGTTGGCATGAGTTCTTCGGGATCGTCGCAGCTCTTTTCCAGAAAAGGCATCAAAGTGCGCTTCACATGGCGAAGTGCGCTTGCCACCGTGGACGGATACCAGACCGCCCGCAATAGCGCGGTTTCCACATAGCCCGGCAGCCAAAAGCAGGCGGGATCGGTGTTTACCACCTGCACCAGCGGCAGGCCGCGCCGCACCACCATGCCCTCCGGCAGGGCTTCGATGCTGAGCGGCAGGAAGCCGCCATGCTTGCTGAGAATATGCTGCCATCCGGCCTTGTCGAAAGGTTGGCCATGCAGCGCCGCCACCTCCTCCGCCTCGTCAATATCGGCTGCCGTCACCGGCTGGCTCAGATAATCCTTCAGAAAGATCTGCAAGCCGAAAAACACGATTTCCGGCATCACGGAGGTTCCGCGCGTGGTGATATAGGCGCTGACGGCCTGCACGCCTGGCGGATATTGCAGAAAATGCCCCAGCTTGTAACTGTCGGTGTTGAGAATGGGATTGACTCGGCTCATGCTGGCTCACCGGCTGTTTGAGGCAATACCGGCACCGCGCCGGTCTGGAATGATTTGAACTCTCAAGGCCATAGGATAACATAAATCCTTAAATCCGGATTTATTTCGCCAGAGCTTCCCGGATCGGCAAAGCGCGCGGCAGAACGAAAAGCCGGGTTCCGTGCTTCCTGTCCATGCTCTATTGCCCTGTCTTGACCGCATAGAGTTTTAATCCCTCGGCCGATGGCAGGGGCTGGAGGTAGTCGGGCACATTCCCCTTCGTCAGTTGCGCATAGAGCCCGTCGGGCTTGAGGGCAGCCAGATCCTCTGTCAGAACGGATGTGTGACAGAAGGCGATGATCCCCACGTCAGCGCCCCGCAACAACGCTCTGGCATCGTCGGGCGTCGAAAGGCCGATATAGAGTTCGGTGAGCATTCCGCGCTGGTTGCGATGATAGGGCGCGGCCAGCACCCTGTGAGGGGTGAAGCGGAGGATCGGCGAGCCGCCATCTATATCGGCAACCACCGTCGTTGGCGCAAGTGCGGCCAGCGGTGCCAGCGCTTCGCGGCTGAAACAGCTTTCGCGGGAGGCGGCGGGGCTGGCATTTTCGGCGGCCCGGAAGCTTTGCAATGTGGGCCAGCCATTGCTCCACAGGCTGCCCATCATGGCCCAGCCTGCCGAAGGGGCTGTCAGCGTCGCCAGCACGAAGGCAAGTGCCGGTCCCGGCCTTTGCGGAGCCAGCCGGTGACGTTGGCGCAGATCGGCAATCAGCATACCGAGCGGCAAAATGGCGAGAAGGTTGGAAAACATCGTGCCGCGCACCTGAACCAGGGCCACGGCAAAACTGGCAAGCACCAGAAGCCCCATCGTGGCCTGCCGCTCCCGGTCCCCGCCCCGCCAAAGGTTGAACGCTGTGGCGCAAAGGGCCAGCAGACCGGAGGCATAAAAGGCCGCCAGCGCTTCGGGCTCGCTTTGGGCAACCACCCAGAACGAGCGGGCCTCGCCCACCTTGTCCAGCCACAGCTTCACCAGCATGGGATCAAGCTCTGCCAGCGGATTGCCGAGGCATTGCGGCGCAATCAGCTTCGCAGCAGCGGCACAGGCAAGCCCGATCAATGCCAGCACGGCAAGCCGCAGGCCGCGCGACAGGCCGCTTGTGGCAAGAACGCCAAGAAAAAGCAGGCCCGCCCCCAGCGTGGCCAGACCATAAAAGCCGAAGGACAAGGCATCGCAGGTCACGGTCATGTAGCGCTCTGCCGGGATGGTGCCGATAAAGACTGCCGTAACGCCAAGGCTGAGCGCCAGCGAAAATGCCATGGCCTGCCCCTGCATTGCCCGTCCCGCCAGCGCCCATTGCAGCGCCACCAGCGCGCAGACAACGGCAACAAGGGGCGTTGTTTCCGCACCGATGCCCAGCGCCAGTGCCGCCGCCACGCCCGCCACGCCATAGGCCATCCAGCCCGGCCTCGTCACCACTACGGCTGCCATGATCGCCACCAGACCGATCTGTGCATTGTGATGGTCGATTGCCCCCGGCAGGAAACGGTTGGAGCTGACAAGGTAGAGCAAGGTCAATAGCAGCATGACATGGCTCGTCACCCGCCCGCCCAGCCGCTCTCCGGCATAGGCGAAGGTCGCCAGCACCGGCAGGGTCAAAAGCAGGGGCCAGAGGGCAAGCGCCACGGCTTCTGCCTGCTCACCGCGAAAGAACAGGCCGCAAAGCCGGATCAGCGTGGCAATCGGCCAGTCGATCAGCCGCGACCAATGCATCAGGATCCCCGGCGGCAGCCCAAGCCTATATTGCATGAGGTCGAACCAGCCCTGCCCGGCAAGATAATCGCGCACCTCCACAAGCCGCATGGCGTCGTCATTGTCGCCGCCCACATAGTCCCGTTGCGAAGGCAGGGTCACGAGGCAGATAAGCCCGATGGTCAGCAGGGCGTAAACCAAGACCCGCCGGGTCAGGCTTGAAAACAGGGGGCGAGGAGCGTGGCTGGTCATCGCGGCATCCGGAAAGGGAGCGGCGCGGAGGCGCCCCTTTCATGGCAGGGGTTTCAACGGATTTCTCAAGCTTGAGGCAAAAAGCCGCAAACGCCGAAACCTAGCCTTAACTTTCTCTAGAAATAGTAAAGCGTGGCTGCCGGCGTGGCAGCCTCTCCTCTTTGTGTATCGAGTAAAACCATGAGTGATAGTGCCGGTCATCGCGTTGCGGTGCTGCTTCCCTGCTATAACGAAGCGGCAACGATTGCCGGCGTGGTGCGCGGCTTTCGCGAGGCGCTGCCGGACGCCACGATTTACGTCTACGACAACAACTCCACCGACGGTACCGCCCTTCAGGCCATGCTGGCAGGGGCACAGGTGCAGCGGGAAAGACGCCAGGGCAAGGGGCATGTGGTGCGCCGCATGTTTGCCGATGTCGATGCCGACATCTACATCATGGCCGATGGCGACGGAACCTATGCCCCCGAAGATGCCGAGGAGCTGATCCGCACCCTGCTGAGCGAGCGCGCCGACATGGTGGTGGGCACGCGCCGCGGCGTGCACCACGATGCCGGGCGAAACGGCCACGCCTTCGGCAACCGGCTGTTCAACGCGCTTTACCGCTTTCTCTTCGGCACCGGCTTTACCGATATTTTCTCCGGCTACCGCGCCTTTTCGCGCCGTTTCGCCAAGAGTTTTCCCGCCGTTTCTCCCGGCTTCGAGATCGAGACGGAAATGTCGGTTCATGCTGCCCGGCTGAAGCTGCCGGTGGCGGAGCTGGAACTGCATTACGGACGCAGGCCGGAAGGTTCGGTTTCAAAACTTTCCACCTTTCGTGACGGCGCCAGAATTCTCTGGATGTTCGCGATGCTGGCCAAGGAAACGCGGCCCTTTGCCGTGTTCGGGGTTTTTGCAAGCCTCATGCTGGCGGCAAGCCTGGGCTTCATGACCCCGGTGCTGCTGGAATATTTCCAGACCGGCCTCGTAAGCCGGCTACCGACCTGGATTTTCTCCCTGGCCCTGTTGATGATTGGACTGCTGCTTTTGACCGCCGGGCTCATTCTGGATTCCCTTGCCCGCGCAAGGGCGGAACATTTGCGGCTGCATTACATGAACCTGCCGCTTGGCCCCGCCGAAGTTCAGCCCCGCAAGGCGGCGAGCGCCAGACCCGGACATGCGGATGCAGCATGAAAAAGCTCATCCGTTTTGCCCTCGTGGGGAGCCTCGGCTTTGCCGTGGATGCGGCGGGGCTCTTGCTTCTTCTGGCGCTGACACCCCTTGGCCCCTTGAGCGCCCGCGCCATTGCCATGGCCGTGGCTATGCTCGTTACCTGGCAATGCAACCGGCTTTTCACGTTCGGCGCCTCGCGCCGCTCCATGCTGGTTGAAGGTTTCCGCTATGGCTCGGTCGGATTGGTTTCGGCCGTGGTCAATTATGCCGTTTACTGCGGATTGCTTCTGACCATGCCATTGCTGAAACCGCTGGCGGCGCTGGTGCTGGCCTCGATGGCCGCCATGGCCTTCAGCTTTTTCGGCTATTCGCGCTTCGTGTTCCGCAGGTAAAGGCAGGAAGCAAGCCGTTTCGCGTCATACCGCCTCCCAGCGGTCATGCCCGGCGGCACGGAAAATGGCATCCATGAAGCGCTGGTTGGCCCTGGAATTCTCCAGCGTCACGATTTCCACCGCCTCGCCTGCGGCTGCCCGCGCAAAGGCCTCCACCTCCAGACGGTATTGGCGGCTGTCCTGAAAACGGAAAATCCGGGATTCCGTGTGAGCCCGGTTGCTCCATTCCACCTCCTCCGCACCCCAGCGATCGGCGTTGAAAGGTGACTTCACCTCGATAAAGCCCTCCGTTCCATGAAACACCATGGATTGCCGGTTGGCCATCTGGGTGGAGACGTAAAAGCTCAATTCGAACGCGCCGAAATCGGCCTTGACGCTGGAATAAATATCCGTGCCGAAATCCGGGTCCCGTTCCACGACGGCCTGCACGCGCTCCGGTTCCATGCCGGTGACGAAGCGGGTGGTCATGGTGGGATAAACGCCGATGTCCGGCAGGACGCCGCCGCCGAGTTCGGGAATATTGCGCATATTGGCCGGATCGCGGTTGAAATAGGCAAAACTGCCCTGCACATGCCGCAGCCTCCCGATTGCGCCTTCGGCGACGAGCGCCCGGACCTTTTGCCAGACAGGCGTATATGTGACCATGTAGGCTTCCGACACCAGAACGCCATTCCGGTCACGCGCCTCCATCACCGCATCGATTGCGTCGGCGCGCAGCGCCAGCGGCTTTTCGCACAACACATGCTTGCCCGCATCCGCCGCCTTGATCGCCCACTCCACATGCTGGGCCGTGGGCAGGGGAATGTAAACGGCGTCGATCAGGTCGGAGGCCAGCAATTCCTCGTAGGAGCCAAAGGCATGGGGCACGGAAAACCGATCCGCCAAGGCCCGCGCCTTTGCCGCATCCCGGCTGGCAATGGCCGTGACGACGGCATGTTCGGCATCCTGAATGGCGGGAATAACCAGCTCGCGCCCGATTCGCGCCGTTGAAAGAATTCCAAATCGAAGCATATCTTACCTCTTGTCCGCGTGGCAGGGCGGATCGGTTTTCGAGGCCGAGCGGTCCCGCGACAGAAGACCCGGAGTCATTTTCCCTGACGTCCGGCATAGGCCTTCAAGATGGCGCCCGCGGTCATCAGATCCAGATGCGCGCCGCCGCCATTCTTGAAAACCGTTATATCATCCGGGCCCGTCCGGCCATTGGCGCCGGCTTCCAGATCGTAGAGATCGCCCAGAATATCCTCTCGCCGCAAGATGCCTTCGGCCAGCGGGGTCTTCAATTCGCCGATATGGTCCAGCGTGGTTTCCCGGCAATCGACGAAGATCCGCGCCTTCAGCAGCACTTCGTCATCGGCCTCGCGCATGTCGGGGCGGAAGGCGCCGATCAGGTCCACATGGGTTCCGGGCCGCAACCATTCCCCTTTCAGAATCGGGCTGTGGGACATGGTGGCGCTGGAAACAATGTCGGCCTCGGCCACCGCCTGCGGCAAATCCTGCACGCAGTCGGCGCGAATGCCATCCGTGGCCAGCCGGTCCACGAGTTTTTGCGCATTGGCGGCGGTCCGGTTCCAGATCATCACGCGGTCAATGCCGGGAAAAAGGGCGCTATAGGCAAGCGCCAGCGAATAGGACACCTCGCCTGCCCCGAGAATGAGCAGCTTGCGGCTGTCGGGACGCGCGAGTTTCAGCGCCCCCAACAGCGAATCAGCGGCGGTCTTCCATTTCGTCACCAGCTGGCTATCGATCAGCGCGGCGGGCGTGCCGGTCACAGCATCGAAAACGATCATCAAGCCCTGCACCGTGGGCAGGCCCTGCGCCGGATTTGCGGACATGACCGTCACCGTCTTCAACCCGATGCCGAGCCCGTCGATCCAGGCGGCGCGATTGAGCAGCGTATCGGCCTCGCGCGTCAGAAAAAGATCGCCGATACGCGCCCGCGCCTGCCGGTGGCCCAGGGAAATCGCCTCGACCACCTGCTGCCAGGACAAGTGGGCTTCAACATCGCATTCCTGAATAAAAGGCAAACCGGCCATGAGCAACATCATCCATCCTGAAGGGCGAAGCGAACCTGCCGCGCCGTGCGCATCATGTCCCAGCCCGCGACAACAGCCAAGGGCCAGTCGTGCCGGAGAGATACAACCTGAAATTTATTTCGCGAAAATTATTTATCGATGACGCAATTTGGCATTGCATCATATCAGAATATAAGCTACCGATAATGCCGTCCTGCAACGGACACATAATGAATCCTACAAGTATATTACGGATAATTTTTGCACAACGTGTGTAAATATCCGTATAGTTTTCCTTCCAGAATTAAAACTATTGATTCCCGCAGACAAAGTCAGAGGAATTGAACATCATGGAGATGCGAATCCGAAGATAAATTCATACCATCACCTCTCCCGAAGATGATGGTTCTATGAATTATTTTTGACGCAGCAAAATCTCTTCGGACCCTCGGAGAGATCGAAACAGTCAGAACATTTCCAGGTTGCAATTGCATCCTGCCTGATTATCCCGATTCGAAACCAGATTCCCGCTCGCTCTCATCACGAATGACATGCGAGAGGCCGACCTTTGCCAATCCGGGCCGGGTTGCTCCCGGCTCCCCTCATCAATATCCGGAGTTCCATCCATGTCCGACAGCAACCTGGCCCCGACGGGTCCGGCGACCGGCACCGCTGTGCCGCAACTTGCTCCCAATCATGCGACCGGCCAGACCGATCTGGTCTCATTGGCGCGCTATATGACAATGTTGATGCTGCGCAATGTCACCAGCGACGGCTACGTCATCGAAGATCCTGTCTCGCCGGGACAGTTTTCCCGTCCCGGCTGCGTCTTGGCGGCACCCTCCTACCCCGCCAATACGCCCGGCGTGGATCAGGATTACGTTTTCAACTGGGTGCGCGACGGGGCAATTACCGCCATCGAGATCGCTCTTGCCGATCTCCCGGCCTATCCGGGCGGGGCAGTGCCCACGCTTGCCGATTACGTAAGCTTTGCGGCCCTCTGTCAAAAAAACGCCGAGGCTTCGAACGATGTGACGCTGGGCCATGCCTGCTTCACCATTGGCGGGGCGGTGCGGCCGTGGTCTGAGCAGAATGACGGCCCCGCCATTCAGTCCATTGCGCTGATGACCCTGTTCAGCCAGCTCGATCAGCCGACACAGGCACTGGCCCGCCAGGTGATCGAGACGAACCTCTCCTACCTGCTCGACGTCTACCAGAACAAGACCACCAATCTCTGGGAGGAATATGCGGGCTATTCCTTCTTTGCCCGCGCCGTACAACTGCGTTTTTTCAAGGAAATTTCCACCAACAGTCTGGGGATTGCCGTGCCCGCTGGCGTGGCGGATGCCATTTCCTGGCTCACGCAGGCGCTGGAGCAGCACTGGAACGGCGAACTTTACGTCAGCGTTCTCGATGCCCCGGTCCAGCCGGGCTACGATGCCAATATCGATATTGTCTCGTCGGTCTGCTACGGCGCCGTCGATCCCATGGATACGCGGCTTCTGGCAACGGCTGCCATTTTGCGCCGCCAATGGGCCGATCCGGCTTCGCCAAGCTACTACCCCATCAACGGAGCCGATAAGGAAAAGGGGTACGGCCCGCTTTTCGGCCGCTATCCCGGCGATCATTATGACGGCGATGTCGCAGCCCCCGTGGAGGGCGGCCACCCCTGGGCGCTTTGCACCGCAAATTACGCGGAATTCCAGTATCGCCTCGCAACCGCCATCGAAGCGGCCGGAAAACTTCCCTATGACGATCTTTCCGCGCCCTTCTTCGCCGCGCTCGGGCTTGGCGCATCCAGCGACGTTGTCACGGCGGCAGCAGCCTTGCGGGCCTCGTCCGATGCCATGCTGCGCGCCGTGATCTATCACAGCGACCATTATGAGCTGAGCGAACAGTTCGACGGCGCGAGCGGCTATGAGAAAAGCGTCAGCAATCTCACCTGGAGCTATGCGGCTTTCCTTTCCGCCGTGCGAGCCCGCGGTACGGCAAGCCCCGCAGCGTCCGCCGCAAGCGCAAAGCGCACCGCCGCCCGCAAGGCCTGAAACACCCGCACCCTTCCCCTTTTTCCGCCTGCCGGGCGCACCAGCGCCGCAGGCCCATGGAGGTTCATTGTGCTTTTTCCCCACGAATCGGCGCTGAAGGCCGATGCCCACAAGGCTGCCGCAGCCAGGGATTACGACGTCGTTATTGTCGGCACCGGCATTTCCGGCGCCATCATCGCCCGCGAGGCGGTGGAGGCGGGCAAGCGTGTTCTGGTTCTCGAAGCCGGAAGCGGCGCCAACCGCAGCCTTGCCGGCTATGACGATCTTCTCACCAATTTCTACGCCGCCGCCAGCAAGGACAACCAGTCGCCCTTCCCGATCAATGCCAATGCCGCCATGCCCCGCAGCCCGCTGCTACGCAAGCTGGCGCCGGGCGAAACCGACAGTTCCACCTATATCGTCCAGTCCGGCCCCTATGTGAGCGACACCACCTATACCCGCATTTTCGGCGGCACCACCATGCATTGGGAGGCCAAGACGCCGCGAATGCTGGAATCGGATTTCGACACCAGAACCCGCTTCGGACAGGGACTGGACTGGCCCCTGACCCTTGCCGATTTGCAGGAAGACTATGAGCGCGCCGAGCGGGAAATCGGCGTTTCAGCCGATGTCGAGGACCAGCAATATCTCAACCAGACCTTCCCGGAAGGCTATGTCTTTCCCATGCGCGGCCTGCCGCTCTCCTATCTCGACCAGCAGGTTGACAAGGGCATTGCCGGCTCGAGCGTGGAGCTGGACGGAGCCTCCTATCCGCTGAAGGTGCGGCCCTATCCGCAGGGACGCAACGGCATTCCCAACCCCGCCTATGATGACGGCAAGGGCTTTCGCCCGGTGGGTGCGGTGGATACGCATCAGGTGGAGGAAGGCGGGCGCTGCCAGGGCAACACCAATTGCGTGCCGCTCTGTCCCGTGCAGGCCCGCTATCATTCCGGCAAGACCTTAGCCAAGGCCTTTCAGGTCAATGCGCGGCCCGGCGGCCACGGTCATATCGAGCTTCTGTCGCAGGCGGTGGCGTCTAAGGTCAATATCGATCCCAACAGCGGCAAGGTCGCCTCGCTGGAGGTGAAGATCTACAAAAGCCCCGGCTCGCCCGAACATGAAACCGTCACGGTGCGCGGCAAGGTCTTTGTTCTGGCGGCAGGCGCCATCGAAACCGCAAGGCTGATGCTGGCCTCCGGCCTGCGCAGCACCAGCGGTCTGATGGGCCGCAACCTCATGGACCACGCCTATCTGCTGAACTGGGCGCTGATGCCTGAGATTTGCGGCACCATGCGCGGCACAAGCTCCACCGGCGGCATCGTCGATCTGCGCGACGGCTCCTTCCGCCGCAATCAGGCCGCCTTCGCCATCGACATCCACAATGACGGCTGGGGCTGGGCCACCGGCGCACCGACCTCCGACCTTCTGGAGCTGGTGGACGACAAAAACCTGCACGGCCCGGCGCTGCGGCGCGGCGTGATCGACCGTGTGTCCCGGCAATTGCTGCTGGCCTTCATGATCGAGGTGATGCCGGAGGAAAGCAACCGCATCACCGTGGAGCCGAACTACACCGATCCGCTTGGCAATATGCGCCCGATCCTGTCCTTCACCGTGCCGGATTACACCATGCGCGGCGCAGCTTACGGGCGGCAATTCGCCCGCACCGTGTTCCAGCGGCTGGGCGCGGAGGATTACACCACTTACGACCCCGCCGATTTCGGCTATGTCGCCTATGAGGGCCAGGGCTATGCCATTCGCGGCGGCAACCATCTGGCAGGCACGCATATCATGGGCACGTCGAAGAGCAATTCGGTCGTGGACCGCAACCAGCGGAGCTGGGATCACGAGAACCTCTACCTCGTGGGCGGCGGCAGTATGCCGACCATCGGCACCGCCAATGTGACGCTGACGCTTGCCGCACTCTGCTACCGCACCAGCCGCGACATTCTGCGCAGCCTGCACTGACGGCGGCATCTCCCAAATTCCATTTCACGGAGCATCACCATGCCATCCTACAAGATTGAGAGCCTGCACGACCTGCGGGACATGCTGCAACGGGCCATGCAGCTCGAACATGCCACCATACCGCCCTATCTGACGGCGCTTTACTCGATCAAGCCGGGCACAAATGCCGATGCGGTGCAGATCCTGCGCGTCATCGCGGTGGAGGAAATGCTGCATCTGACGCTGGCGGCCAACATCCTGAACGCAGTTGGCGGAAAACCCGATCTGACACAGCCCGGCTTTGTGCCAACCTATCCGAGCGCCCTGCCGGATGGGGAAACGGATTTCCTCGTTTCCATCCAGCCCTTCAGCCGGGAAGCGGTGGAAAGCTTTCTCAAGATCGAGCGGCCCGCCCGCCGGCCGCATCACCTGATCGGCAAGGGGCTGATCCGGCGCAAGACGGAACCTGGCAAACAGCGGCTTGCCACGCCGCCCGGCCAGCCGGACCTGCATTTCTACAGCATCGGCGAATTCTATACCGTGATTTCCGAGGGCATCCGCTTTCTGGAGGAAGAGGCCCGCAAGGCAAAGACCACGATCTTTACCGGCGATCCCGCCCTGCAAATCACGCCGGAATATTATTATTCCGGCGGCGGCAACCTCATCGCCGTGACGGATCTGGACAGCGCGCTTGAGGCCATCGACCTGATTATCGAACAGGGTGAAGGCGATGGCGGCGGCATCTATGACGATGACGAGCATGAGCTGGCCCATTACTATCGCTTTCAGGAACTGTTTCTGGGCCGCTACTACCGCAAGGGCGACCGCCCCGGTCATCCCAGCGGTCCGCATTTGCAGGTGGACTGGCAGGGCGCCTATCCCATGCAGCCCAATGTGAAGCTGGCCGACATTCAGCAGGGAAGCGAGCTTTACGATGCAACGCGCGCTTTCAACGACCGTTACGGCGCGTTTCTGGCCCTTTTGACGCGGGCCTATAATGGCGAGCCGCAATTGCTGACGGATGCCGCCGTGCCGCTGATGTTCGAATTCCGCAACATCATGCAGGAGCTGATCCGCAATCCCCTGCCGGGAAAACCGGGGCGCAATGGCGGGCCGACCTATGAAATCGGAACGGCGAGCCAAAAGACCGCGCCAAGCCCGAAGGAGGCCGTGGCATGAGTGCCCGTTTCGAACTCTTCCTTTCCCTTTCGGCCGAACTCACCGCCTTTACCCGCTTCGATCTCCTCGGAACCGGGCTTGCGGAGCTTTATTTCGCCACGCTGGAAAAGGTCGTGGGGCAGACAATCACCGACCGTCTGCTCGGTGCCTTTGAAGGCCTGCCGCCATCCCCGGCGCAGGAGCGGGTCCGGGCCCTGCGTCTCGCCATTCTCGGCGACGAGCTTCTGGGCGATGTGGCGCGCGCGCTGATCAAGCTCTGGTATTCCGGCACCTGGTTCCAGCTTCCCACCGATTGGAGCGAACGCTTTGGCCCCCACCCGAACGACACGACCTTCGTGGTGTCTCCCGAAGCCTATGTGGAAGGCCTGTTGTGGAAGGCCATCGGCGCCCATCCGGCGGGCGCCAAGGCGCCCGGCTACGGCTCATGGAAACTTCCGCCGTCAATACCGCCCATTCCGGCGTGAGCGCTGCCGCGCTTTGCTTTGGAAGGCCCGCCGACGGGAAGCCGCCCTGCGGCTTTCTCCAGAAATGCTCCAGCCACTCTTCCTTTTGAAACGGATTCTGTCATGACCTCACATCTTTCCCGCCTCACCCCCGACAAGGTCTGGATCGGCGTCATTCCGACGCTGTGGTGGAACGACGACTTCATCAATATCGATATCGGCATTCCCTATGAGCAGGCGCTCAGCGAAATGGCGCTGGCCGGCTATGTCGGCTGCGGTGTCGGCCACAAATACCCCACCGATCCTGCCGTGCTGCGTCCGCAGCTCGAACTGCGCAACCTGCGCATTTCCGAGCCCTGGGTCAGCACCTATTTCACCATCAAGGCCATGAAGCAGCAGACGCTGGCCAATGTGGACAAGCAGCTCGATTTTCTGGAAGCCATGGAAGGCGGCAGCGACGACCCGCGCCGCGCCGATCTGGTGGTGTCGGAATTCGGCGGTGCGGTCAATCCGCTGCCCGTGGCGCTTTTTCCCAATTGCCCGGAATTTTCCGGGGAGCAGTGGAAACATCTTATCGAAGGTCTGCATCTGGCCGGGGAAAAGGCCAAGGCCCGCAATCGCCGCCTTTGCTATCACCCGCATCTGGGCACCGGCGTCATGAAGACCGAGGCCATCCACCGGCTGATGGACGAAACCGATCCCACGCTCGTGCACATGCTGCTGGATACGGCCCATCAGGCGGCGGCAGGCGTCGATCCGCTGGCGCTTGCCAAGGCCTATGCGCCCCGCATCAAGCATGTTCACCTGAAGGACATTCGCGCCGATGTGGTGAAAACCATCCATGAGAAGGGCCTGTCCTTCCAGCAGGGCATTGAGGCAGGCATTTTTACCGTTCCCGGCAATGGCTCGATCAGCACCTTCCCGCAAATCCTCGATACGCTGGCGGCAGCGGACTTTGCAGGCTGGATCTGCGTCGAGGCCGAACAGGATCCGGCCAAGGCCGATCCGCTGGAATACGCGCTGATGGGCCGCGCTTACATACGCCAGCTCCTTGGCTGGTAGGCCCTGCACCCTTTTTCCGCACAATCCACCCTCAAGACGCTGGCCCGGCCAGCGGGAGTGACGATCATGCCTCATTCCGGCACGCGAAAGATCTATTTCAGCTTCTTCATGTTCACGGCGGACCTGCGCCCCACCGACAGCGCCTATACCGCCATTCTGGTAAGCCATCTCAAGGCCCTGACGGCCATGGGCTATCATGGCTTCGACGCTCACATCGCACCGGGCGATCCGGGCGGCGATCTTCAGGCGCAAGTGGAAAGTTACCGGCGGCTGCGCCACGCCTTCGATGCGGCGGGCTTTGCCGAAATTCCCTTCACAACCAATGTCGGCACCACCCGCACTTTCGATCCGACCTCGCCTTATGCCGAACAGCGCCATCAGGCGCTGCGCTATCTGAAATCGCGGGTGGACATTACCTCGATCCTCGGCGGCGAAAACACCATCATGTCCGGCCCCTTCCTCTATCCCTACGGCGTCTTTCCCACCACCGACGACGGGCAGGGAATCTGGAGCGACGCGCTTCACGCCTGGATGCAGCCACGCTATGCGGCGGCGCGCGACATTTTTCGCGAACTGGCCGACTATGCCGCCACAAAGAAGGTGAAGCTGGCCATCGAGCCGGTGAAAAACTGGGAGACCCCCGGCCCGACCATGGTGTCTGAGGCGCTCGACTTTCTGGACGGGGCGCAAGCTGGCGCCTGCGGCGTAACCATCGACAGTGCGCAGGTGGTGATGGAAAGTCAGGGCCCGGCGGTATTCCGGCAGAATGTGGCGCGCGCCGTCGCGCAGAACCGGCTCCATTACTTCCACGTTTCCGCACCCGACCGCGGCGCGATCGCCGATTGCTGGATCCCCTGGGACATCATGCTGGGCGAGATCGAGCCGGTTTATTCCGGCCCATATCTGGTGGAGGTGTTCAATGCCATCGAACCCTTCGAAAGCTCCATGCGCATGACCCGGCGGCGCTTCTGGCGTCCGGGCGAGGATGCGCCGGTGGCAGGCGTCGAAAGTGCCTATCAGGTGGCCGAGGCAGCGCTGAAAACGCTTCGCCGCGAACTGGACGCCCATGCCTCAAAGGCCCGCCAGCGCGCCTGACGTCAGGCAGAGCCTGCCATCAGACCTGTCCAACGCCTCTTCACGTTTCAGGAGACCCCCATGGTTTTGCAATTACCGCCGCCCATCGTTACCGTCCGGCATCTGGACAAGGTGCGGATTCACACCTTCATCTCGGCCTATACCGAAGACAATATCGCCAATGCCACGCATATCATCGAAAGCGAAAAGGAACTGGTGCTGATCGACGGGCAATTCCTCGTTCCCTATGCCGAACAGTTTCGCGCCTATGCCAACGGATTGAAAAAGCCCATCAACCGCCTCTACCTTTCCCATCGCCATCCCGATCACTGGTTCGGTCTTTACGCAGCCTTTGCCAATGTGCCGGTCTATGCTCTTCAGGAAACCATCGATTTCCTGAAAACCGATGGCCAGACTTCCCTTCAGGACCACTGGAAAATGGGCAACCTGGCGCCGAACGACGTTCTGATCCCCCAACACGCCGTGGAGGCTGGCACGACGGAGGTCATCGACGGCGTGACCTATGTGTTCGACAAGATAGTCGATACGGAAATCGACTATCTCCTGACCATTCGCCTGCCGGACCAGCGCGTCTTCATCGCGCAGGACCTCATCTATAGCGGCACGCATCTTTACCTCACCAAATACATGAACCACTGGATCGATATTCTGGGCAGGATGCTGGCTTCGGAAGACGAGTTGTTTCTGCCCGGCCACGGCCTGCCTGCCGACAAGGACGAGGTGGCCCGCAACATCCAGTATCTGACCATTGCCATGGAAGCGGTGGAACGCGGCCTGACCAACGATGCCTTCCAGCGCTTCATGATGGAAAGCTTTCCCGAACGCAAATGCGCGGGGATTTTCAAAATCTATATGCCCCGCCTCTTCGACAATGCCAGCGAGTTCTGAGCCTCTGCCGCTCGCTTTCCTCCCAACCCGACGTGACGAGCCTGCGCCGCAAGACCGGCAGCAGCCATGAAAGGACCATGCCATGACCGATAGCTATACCGTTGGCCGCTACCTTGTGGACCGGCTGAAGCAGCTTGGCCTCAAGCACCTGTTTTCCATTGCCGGAGACTATTCGATCGACTGGGTCACGAATTACGTTGCCCCCGGCGGCATTCAGGTTATGCAAGAAGTCAACGAGCTGAACGCCGGCTATGCCGCGGACGGATATGCGCGCATCAACCGCATCGGCGCACTTTGCACCACCTATTCCGCAGGCGCGCTTTCGGCCACCAATGCCATTGCGGGCGCTTTTGTGGAGCGCGTTCCCGTCGTGCTGGTCAATGGCGCGCCGAGCATTCAGCGCACGCTGAATTTCGAGCAGACGGGCTATAGCTCGCACCACTTCATCAGCAGCAAGCAGACCGACCTTCAAGTCTTTCAGTATATCACCGCAGCAGCCGTGCGCATCGACAGCCCGCATATGGCGCCCATGCTGATCGATTATGCCCTGACCCAATGCATCAGCGCGCGCCAGCCGGTCTACATCGAATTGCTGGAAGACATGGTGGACATGCCCTGTGCCGCCCCCGTGGGCCTGCTTTCACCCGCGCCCTGCCTTTCCAATGCCGCCAGCCTGCAACAGGCCATAGACACGATCGGCCAGAGATTGCAGTGCGCCCAGCATCCGTTGATCTGGCTTGGACCGGAAATCGACCGCTACGGCCTGCATGACAAGGCAACAGCCCTGCTGCACCAGCTCAAGCTTCCCTTTGTTACCGAATTGATGAGCAAATCCGTCCTGCCGGAAAGCGATGGCCAGTTCGTCGGGGTTTTCGATGGGCAATCCTCCTCCGCACAGGTGCAAAAGCAGATGAGGGACGCCGATTTCGTGCTGGCGCTCGGGGTCTGGCTCACCGACATCAACGATCTTGGCTGGGCGCTCGATGAAAACAACACCGCCTTCGCCTCATGGCAGACGCTGAAATTCGGCACGAACTTCGATACCGAAGTGGCGTTGAGCGACCTCATCGATGGCCTGCTGGCAGCACAGCTCATGCCGAAAATCCCGGATTTCACCCCAGCCGCCCCGCTGCCATCGCCAGCGGCCAGCGACGCCGACAAAGTGACCTATCAGGGCTTTTATCAGAGCATTCAAAACCATATCGACGAAAATACACTGGTGGGCGCCGATGCCAGCCTCAATTATTTCGGCGGCATGGCGCTCAAGGTCAGCGCGCCGTCCGGCTTCATCATCCAGTCCTCTTATTCCTCCATCGGCTATATGACCGCCGCCGCCACCGGCGTTTGCCTCGCCAAGGCTGAAAACCAGCGTCTCATGGTGTTTTCCGGCGATGGCGGCTTCCAGATGACCGCACAGGCGCTGTCCACCCAGACCCGCTTCGGCCTCGACCCCATCATCTTCATCATCGACAATGGCATTTACGGCGTGGAACAATGGCTGGCCGATGCATCCGTGTTCAATACGAAGAAGCCGGTCTTCGATGCCTGCGTGCTGCATCGCTGGAACTACAGCAAGCTTGCCGACGTCTTCGGTTGCAAAGGCTGGAAGGTGGAAACCTATGGCGAGCTGAAACAGGCCGTGGAGGAGGCAAAAGCCAATCGCGGCGCTCCATCGATCATTCAGGTCGTGGTGGACCGCTATTCCATTCCAGACAATGCCGCCTGGAAGGAGTGAGGCCTGCGGCAAGGCAACCTTAACCCTTTATCGGAGCCTTGTCCGACATGGCTTACAGGAAAGGCGACAGACATCGCCTTTCGGGTCCTGCCCATCTTTCAAAACAGGTAAAGTCGGCCAGAATGATCAAAACCCAAAATGCAAAAAAGCCCGGCAATGCCGGGCTTTTTTTGATGTTCCACAAACCTTGTGCAAGGTTCGGAAACCGGAATTTGGTGCCCAGAAGAGGACTCGAACCTCCACGTCTTGCGACACAGGTACCTGAAACCTGCGCGTCTACCAATTCCGCCATCTGGGCGACGAGGAGCCGTTTAAAGGGCCTCCCCATTTCTGTCAACTCGGTTTTTGAAGCTTTCGTGTCAAAGCGTGCCGAGAACCCTCGAAAAAGCCCGGATTTGCCGGGTATGTTGATGCATGAATGAAGTTAAAATATAACATATTCAGGTGCTTGGCGGTAAATTGAAAAATTGCGCCCGCGAGCCTCAAAACGGCGATTTCAAAGGCGCTAAAACCAGAGCCTTGTTTTTTTTCGGGGGATGACGGAAAAGGCAGGATCGATTCAGGAACCTTTTATCGAGGATTTCCGTTGCTTGCGCATTTTCGAGGAGGCCAGGATGTTTGCAATTCGTAATGCCCTTCTGGGATTGGCCATGACGGCGTCGGTTATCGTGCCGGATGTTGCGCTGGCCGCCATGCCCTTCAGCCCTGCCACGGCCCAGCCGCTGGCAGGCCAGAACGGGGATACCGCGCCCGTCACCGATATTCGCTATGTCTGCGATGCCTATGGCTGCTATGACCGCCCGGACTTTCCGCCGCCACGCGCCTACAGGCCGCCGCCGCCGCCGGATTATTACCGCCCGGCCCCGCCGCCGCCCGGTTATTATCGTCCGGCGCCCCCGCCTCCCGGTCGCGGCTGGCGCCGCCACGTGGAATGGTGCCTGGACCGCTATCGCTCCTATAACCCGGATACCAACCGCTACATCGATGCATATGGGCGTCCGCGCATTTGCCGTTCCCCCTTCGACTGACAGGATCTCAAGGCCCGCCACCAGCGGGCCTTTCAGCTTTCAGGTTTTCCAGCGCGATCCACATGGCCGAGATCGCGCTCCGGATCGATGACGTCGCGAACACGCTGCTTCAACTCCTTGGGTCCGGGAAAGCCCCCATCGCGCTTGCGTTCCCAGATGAGGTCGCCATTCAACCGGATTTCGAAATTTCCCCCGGTTCCGGGAACAAGGCCAACCTCCCCAAGGCTCTCGCCAAAGGTCTGCAACAATTCCTGGGCCATCCAGCCCGCCCGCAAAAGCCAGTTGCACTGTGTGCAATAAACAATCGTGATTTTGGGCTTGTCGCTCATCAGGTGCTTCCTTTCTCAGGTCTGGGATCGTCACGGCATTCATTGAGGCTAGAGCATTTTCAGGAAAAGTGGAAACCGGTTTTCCGTCCGGAAATGCGTAAAAACAAACAGTTAGAGCCTTTCACCGTTTCCGTGAAACAGTGAAAGGCTCTAGTTTGCGCTTTTCGATCTGATTGAATCAGATCACCTCACTGTTTTCGTGACTCAACGAACCGATCTACCGTCTTGTAAAAGATTGTGGTCGAGCAGAAGCGTCCATCGGGAAACAGGGCGTCATCCGGCACCACTCCGGCACGATGCCAGCCCCAGTGGTCATAAAGAGCCTCGGCGGGCTCGCCGGTGGCCGTGTCCAGCACCAGCAGGCGTTTGCCTGCCTGCATGGCCGCCGCTTCCACCGCAGCCATCAATCGGCCCGCCACGCCCTTTCCGCGTGCGGCCCCGTGGACCAGCAGTTTCTTGACATCGGCCCGATGCGGCTGGTTGGGCGGCGTGGACAGGCCGAGTTGCACCGTGCCGACGACCTCATCCCGCAGCCTCGCCACAAGCAGGATGCTCTCGCCGCAGGCCACGGCCCGCTGCACCGTCCGCCAGTAAGCCCCTGCCTCCTCCAGGGTGAAGGGCTGCATGAAGCCGACCGATGCCCCGCCCGTGACGCAATCATGCAGGATCGCGGCAAGCGCCGGCAAATGGCTCTCCAATTCTTCTGCGCCGAGCGTCATGATTTCAATGTCATGTTGCATTGCCAACTCCACCAAGATCGATCACCACTGCATAGCGCGCCACCTGCGCACCGGGATTATGAAAGCGCCGAACATCGGCGACATTCATGTAAAGACAATCTCCGGCCTCCAGGCGAAACAGGTCGTCTGCCACCTGCAACTCCATGCAGCCCTCGAACAGCCAGAGATATTGCCATTGTCCGCGGCCGGGATTGGGCGGCGGGAAGGATACGGTCGCACCGGGCGGAAACTCCACTTCCACAAGGTCCATGCGGGCGCGGCAGTGGCCGGGCGAGACAGCACGGCGCAGATAGCCGCTTTCAGGATCGCGCCACACCGGCTGCTCGGCGCGCCGCGTCAAGGGCGGGGCCTCTCCGGTATCGGCAAAGAACACAGACAGAGACTGGCCGAGTGCCGAGCAAAGGCGTGCCAGCAGCGCGGCCGTCGGGCTTGCCTCGCCCCGCTCGATCCGGGAAATCATCGCGCGACTGACGCCTGACTGTTCAGCCAGCGCCTCCAGCGTCAGCCGCCTGGCCTTTCGCAGCCGCTTCAGCCGAAGGGCGATGTCATGATCAAGCGAATTTTCCATTATAAGATCATTTCATTGATCCTATCGTGGAGTCAAGGCTCCGGAAAGTCACCTTCGCTCAAGGCAAAAGCGCTTTTATCAACAACGCTCTTGAAACTTGCCCCACTCACGGCCTTTTTCCCGTGGCAAGAGAAAGTGTGATTCGCGCCGCCGGTTCGTGGCGCCAGAACCCCAAGGAGACAGACGTGATCGAAATCAGAAAACCGCAAATCGAGGAAATGCGGCCGAAGATTACCGTGATCGGGGTGGGCGGCGGCGGCGGCAATGCCGTCAACAACATGATTACGCAGGGCCTTGAAGGCGTGGACTTCATTGCCGCCAATACCGATGCACAGGCGCTGACCATGTCCAAGGCGCCGCGCCTCATTCAGCTTGGCGCGGAGATGACGCAGGGCCTAGGCGCCGGCTCCATTCCCGAAACCGGCCGCATGGCGGCAGAGGAAAGCCTGCACGAGGTGATGGATCATCTTGCGGGCACCCATATGTGCTTCGTCACCGCGGGCATGGGCGGCGGCACCGGCACGGGTGCGGCCCCCGTTATTGCGCGGGCGGCGCGCGAAGCGGGCATTCTGACGGTTGGCGTTGTCACCAAGCCTTTCAGCTTCGAGGGCCGCCGCCGGATGATGTCGGCGGAAGAGGGCATTGAAAAGCTGCGCGAGGCCGCCGATACGGTTATCGTCATTCCCAACCAGAACCTTTTCCGCATTGCCGATGCCAAGACGACCTTCTCCGACGCTTTCGTCATCGCTGACAAGGTGCTGTTCTCGGGCGTGTCCTGCATCACCGACCTGATCGTCAAGGAAGGCCTCATCAATCTCGATTTCGCCGACGTGAAATCGGTGATGAAGGGCATGGGCCGCGCCATGATGGGAACGGGCGAAGCCACCGGCGACGGCCGCGCCATGAAGGCGGCGGAAGCAGCCATCGCCAACCCGCTCCTGGACGAAGTTTCCATGCGCGGCGCCCGCGGTGTGCTGATCTCCATTTCCGGCGGCATGGACATGACGCTCTTCGAAGTGGACGAGGCTGCGACGCGCATTCGCGATGAAGTCTATGATGAAGCCGACATTGTGGTGGGCGCCATCTTCGACCAGGAACTCGACGGCACTTTCCGCGTCTCGGTCGTCGCCACGGGATTGGGTGAAAACCCGCAAGGGTGATCTTGAGCGAAGCCGCAAGAAATCTCCGAACGGCACGAACACCACGTGCCGTTTTTGCTTTGCAGAGACATGCGTAAGGCAGATATGC
This sequence comes from Allorhizobium undicola ORS 992 = ATCC 700741, assembly GCF_000621665.1. Lineage (GTDB taxonomy): Bacteria > Pseudomonadota > Alphaproteobacteria > Rhizobiales > Rhizobiaceae > Allorhizobium > Allorhizobium undicola. Next base: position 113,430 of record NZ_JHXQ01000008.1, on the reverse strand, counting down.
AGGGCTCTGCCGCATTTCAGCACGGAAAGAATCGCCTCAGGGACGACACCTTTTCAAACCCGCAAAAAATATCTGATTTCCCGGCAATGAGCGGGGTAGGCGGTCAGTTCCGCTTTTCACGCAGGCGGATCACCACGTCCACATGGGCGATTTCCATGCCTTCCGGCGGCTCCGGCAGGTTGCCGATGGAGATATTGTTGACCGGAATGTCCAGCACCTCGTTCTTGCCTTCCACGAAGAAATGATGGTGGTCGGAGACGTTGGTGTCGAAATAGGTGCGCGAACCTTCCACCGCCAGAACGCGGATCATGCCCGCTTCCGTGAACTGATGAAGGGTATTGTAGACCGTGGCGAGAGAGACTGGAAAATCAGCCTCGAGCGCTTCTTCGTGCAGCTCTTCAACCGTAAGGTGCCGGTCTCCCTTGGCAAAGAGCAGGCTGGCAAGCGCAATTCTCTGCCGTGTCGGGCGAAGACCCGAACGTCTGAGCTTGTCTTCCACATCCCTGCCGGCTTGCGCCATCATTTGCCACGATCTCCGTGCTTACTCTTGAAAACCTGATACCACACAACCGATATATCTGTTGCGCAATCGAGTTTCAATAGGCCCCGAGGGCATATGACCTAGAGAAAGCCTCTGGATTTGATGTTTGAGACCATTTTGCCTCTGGTGATGGCGGTATGGTTCCTGTAATGCGACGAACAGCGCGTGGCGAAAGTGGCGCGCCCGCATTCAGCGGGTGCAGACAGGTTTAAGACTGTCGGCTTCTCTTTGCCGCGATATTGATTTAAGTCTCCTTTACCCACGAGCCTGATGGGGAGAATTGAAAGTTCGATGAGCCAAAGACAGTCCAGCTACAACTACGAGGAAATCCTCACCTGCGCACGCGGCGAGATGTTCGGGCAAGGCAATGCCCAGCTGCCCATGCCGCCCATGCTGATGTTCGATCGCATCACCGAGATTTCCGAAACCGGCGGCCCGCATGACAAGGGCTTCATTCGCGCCGAATTCGACATCAAGCCGGACCTGTGGTTCTTTCCCTGCCACTTCCTCGGCGATCCCGTCATGCCGGGCTGCCTTGGTCTCGACGCCATGTGGCAGCTGACGGGCTTTTTCCTCGGCTGGCTGGGTGAGCCCGGCAAGGGCCGCGCCATCTCCACCGGTGAGGTGAAGTTTACCGGCATGGTCACGCCCTCCACCAAGCTTGTCGAATATGGCATCGATTTCAAGCGCGTCATGCGCGGCCGTCTGGTGCTGGGCATTGCCGATGGCTGGATGAAGGCGGATGGCGAAGTTATTTACAAGGCAAGCGATCTGCGCGTCGGGCTTTTCCAGCAAAAGCCAGAGTAAAACGCTTATTCCAGGTCAGAACAAAGGTCGATTACTATGAGACGGGTTGTCGTAACAGGTCTTGGCATCGTGTCCTCCATTGGCAGCGACGCGGCTGAAGTCACTGAATCGCTGCGTCATGCCAAATCCGGCATCACCGCGTCGCCGGATTTCGCCGAACACGGCTTCAAATGCCAGGTCTGGGGCCGGCCCTCGCTCGACCCGACGGAACTGGTCGATCGCCGCGCCATGCGTTTCCTTTCCGAAGGCGGCGCCTGGAACCACGTGGCCATGAAGCAGGCCATCGCCGATGCCGGACTTGAAGAGAAGGATTATGCCGCCAACGAGCGTGTCGGCATCATCATGGGATCGGGCGGTGCTTCCACAAAGCAGATCGTCGAGGCCGCCGACATCGTGCGCCAGAACAATAGCCCGAAGCGCATTGGCCCCTTTGCCGTACCGAAGGCCATGTCGTCCACGGCGTCCGCCACGCTGGCCACCTGGTTCAAGCTGCACGGCGTCAACTATTCCATCTCGTCGGCCTGCTCCACCTCTGCCCATTGCATCGGCAATGCCGTGGAAATGATCCAGTGGGGCAAGCAGGACATGATGTTTGCAGGCGGTCACGAGGATCTCGACTGGACCATGTCCGACCTCTTCGACGCCATGGGCGCGATGAGCACCAAGTATAACGACACGCCCTCTTCGGCGTCGCGCGCCTATGATGTAAATCGCGACGGCTTCGTGATTGCCGGTGGCGCAGGGGTTCTGGTTCTGGAAGAGCTGGAACATGCCAAGGCGCGCGGGGCGAAAATCTATGCCGAAGTCGTCGGCTATGGCGCGACGTCCGACGGCTATGACATGGTTGCCCCGTCCGGCGAAGGTGCCATCCGCTGTATGCGCCAGGCGCTTTCGACCGTAAAGGGCGACGTGGACTACATCAACACGCATGGCACATCGACGCCCGTTGGCGATAGCAAGGAAATCGGCGCGATCCGCGCGGTTTTCGGCGACAGGATCCCGCATATCCAGTCTACCAAGTCGCTCACGGGTCACTCGCTCGGTGCGGCCGGCGTGCAGGAATCGATCTACGGTCTGCTGATGATGCAGGCGGGCTTTATCGGTGAAAGCGCGCATATCACGGAACTCGATCCCGAATTCGAGGGCGTTCCGGTCGTGCGCAGCCGCATCGACAATGCCAGGATCGATACCGTCCTGTCCAATTCCTTCGGCTTTGGCGGTACGAACGCCACGCTGGTTTTCCAGCGCTACAACGGATAAAATTCCATGGTCGTTTCCATGCAAGGAAAGCGCGGCCTCATCATGGGGGTCGCGAACAATCACTCCATCGCCTGGGGAATTTCAAAGGCCCTTGCCGATGCGGGCGCTGAACTCGCCTTCACCTATCAGGGCGAAGCGCTGGGCAAGCGGGTAAAGCCGCTTGCGGCCGAGGTCGGGTCTGATTTCGTGGTGCCCTGTGACGTCGAGGATCTGGCTTCGGTAGACGCTACCTTTGCTGCGATCAAGGAGCGGTGGGGCTCTCTGGATTTCGTGGTCCACGCCATTGGCTTTTCCGACAAGAACGAGCTGAAGGGCCTTTATGCCGAGACCACGCGGGACAATTTCACCCGTACCATGGTCATTTCCTGCTTCTCGTTCACGGAAATCACCAAGCGCGCGGCAGAGCTGATGAATGACGGCGGCTCGGTGCTGACGCTGACCTATGGCGGCTCCATGCGGGTCATTCCGAATTACAACGTCATGGGTGTCGCCAAGGCTGCGCTCGAATCCTCCATGCGCTATCTCGCAGCCGATTACGGTCCGCGCGGTATCCGGGTCAATGCGATTTCGGCTGGACCGGTGCGGACGCTGGCGGGAGCCGGAATTTCCGATGCCCGCGCCATCTTCACCTGGAACCAGAAGAACGCACCGCTGCGTCGCACGCCGACCATCAGCGACATTGGCGGCTCCGCGCTCTATCTGCTGTCCGACCTTTCGGCAGGCGTGACGGGCGAGGTGCATTACGTCGATGGCGGCTACAACATCACCTCGCTGCCGACGCTCGAGGTCTTGCTGAATTCGGATGCGGACTGACCTCTTCTCGCCCTGAGTGACTCGAACCGTGCCGCGTGGTTTAAGAGCGCATTTCGATCTGATTGAATCAGATCAGCGCTCTAAAACTTTCTTTTTGAAGTATAATCTTGCCGATCCTCGTTTCACTCCGGTCGGATTATGCTCTGGAAATCGCGCGGCATTTCAAGTTTTGTATTGTGGGTTTGAAGCTTTGTCCGCTCTCCGGAAACACGGATGCACGATCGCTGTCCTCCAACAGAATGCGCATCCGTGTTTCACGGGCCAACTGAAGCTTTCACAGACAAGTTAGCGAAACTATTCCGCCACGCAATCCCGGAAAAAGTCCGGGTCTACTGCATAATTTCTGACAGCGTCGTGTGCTTGATAGAATCACGCAAAAGCATGTTCAGTAAACGTGGAGACCGGTTTTTGGTCAGGAATTGCGTAAAAGCAAACGCGATGCGTATCCACCGGACATGTCTGTCTTTACAGGCGGCGGGCTGTGAAGAGTGAAGCTTACTCTCTGTGCTTACTCCGATCGTTCAGACTTTCCCGATAGCGGTTTGCAATTTCTCATCACATGGGATGTATAAGCCGGTAAACCCGCTTTGAATTCCCGGAAAGGATGGCAGATGGACCGCGCTCATGACCCCAGCCAGCTCGAAATGGTGGTGTTGATGACACCTGACATGGCGAATTTCTCCGGGAAGGTTCATGGCGGCGCGCTGTTGAACATATTGGACCGCGTGGCCTATTCCTGCGCCTCCCGATTTTCGCAGCATTACGCCGTAACGCTTTCCGTCGATCAGGTGATGTTCCGGCAGCCGATCCATGTGGGTGAACTTGTCACCTTCCGCGCCAGCGTCAACCATGCCGGACGGACGTCAATGGAAATTGGCATTCGCGTCGAGGCGGAAGATATTCGCACCGGCGCAAGGCGCCACACCAATAGCTGTTATTTCACCATGGTGGCGGTGGATGAGGCGGGCAAGCCCATCGCCGTTCCGGAATTGATTCTGGACACCGCCGCCAAGCAGCGACGCGCCCAGGCAGCGCAGGCAAGACGCGCATTGCGTCAGGAGATCGAAGCGCGCCATGCCGAACTCAAGAGCCCGAGCGCGGCAGACTGAGATCTGCTGCATAATTCCTTAAATCGGAATCGATTTAAGGTGAAAATTATGCAGCAGATTTAAAGTGTTACAGCGTCCTTTGTGCGTTTGATAAAACGCACGGCGCTGTAGAGCAATCGAGGGGCTTTCAGAGCCTGTCCGGTGAAGTGCTTCACGGGACAGGCTCCAAGCTTTTAGGTTCCCGCATTTCCGAACGTGGATCACGCTGACTGGATCGTCATCGCGGCGGATTATACCAAGGCTCGAAGATGCGAACGCATCCTCACCTTGAAGGAATGAATATCTCACCTGCCGCAGAGGCTTGAGTTATTCGAAGGGGGATTACCAGGGGTTATTTTCAATGACCCTTGGTGTTATTCGTCGTTCATCTTCAATGCGGCGATGAAGGCTTCCTGCGGGATCTCCACCTTGCCGAATTGACGCATCCGCTTCTTGCCTTCCTTCTGCTTGTCCAGCAGCTTGCGCTTGCGGGTGGCGTCACCGCCATAGCACTTGGCGGTCACGTCCTTGCGCAGGGCGCGCACGGTTTCGCGCGCAATGACCTTGCCGCCGATGGCCGCCTGGATCGGGATCTGGAACATGTGCGGCGGAATCAGTTCCTTCAGCTTTTCGCACATGCCACGGCCACGGCGGTCGGCTGCGGAGCGGTGAACAAGCATGGACAGCGCATCCACCGGATCGCCGTTGACGAGGATCGACATCTTGACGAGATCGCCCTCGCGGTAATCCATGATGTTGTAGTCGAAGGAGGCATAGCCCTTGGAAATCGACTTCAGGCGGTCATAAAAGTCGAAGACCACCTCGTTGAGCGGCAGCTCATAGGTAATCATCGCGCGATTGCCGACATAGGTCAGTTCCGTCTGGATGCCGCGGCGGTCCTGGCAGAGCTTGAGAATGCCACCGAGATATTCATCCGGCGTCATGATCGTGGCCTTGATCCAGGGCTCGCGGATTTCCTCGATCTTCACCACGTCGGGCATGTCGGCGGGGTTGTGCAGTTCTTTTTCCGTGCCGTCGGTGAGGGTCATCTGATAGACGACGGAGGGCGCGGTGGCGACGAGATCGAGATTGAACTCCCGCTCCAGCCGCTCCTGAATGATTTCCAGATGCAGAAGACCAAGGAAGCCGCAACGGAAGCCGAAGCCGAGCGCGGCAGACGATTCCATCTCGAAGGAGAAGCTGGCGTCGTTGAGGCGCAGCTTGCCCATGGCGGCGCGCAAATCCTCGAAATCGGCGGCATCGACGGGGAACAGGCCGCAGAACACCACGGGCTGGGCAGGCTTGAAGCCGGGCAGCGCCTTTTCCGTCGGGCGCTTGTCATCGGTAATGGTATCGCCGACGCGCGTATCGGCCACTTCCTTGATGGAGGCGGTGATGAAACCGATTTCGCCGGGGCCCAGGCTATCGACATTGACCATTTTCGGCGTGAGAATGCCGACGCGCTCCACACCGTAACGGGCGCCGGTGCCCATCATGCGGATCTGCTGGCCCTTGGACAGCACGCCGTCGATGACGCGCACCAGAACCATGACGCCGAGATAGGTATCGTACCAGCTATCGACGAGAAGGGCCTTCAAGGGGGCTTTCTCATCGCCGGTCTTCGGAGCGGGCAACTTCTGCACGATGGCTTCCAGCACATCCGGGATGCCGAGGCCGGTCTTGGCCGAAATCAGCACCGCGTCCGAGGCATCGATGCCGATGACCTCTTCGATCTGCTCCTTGATCCGGTCCGGTTCGGCGGCGGGCAAATCCACCTTGTTGAGGACCGTCACCAACTCGTGATTGTTGTCGATAGCCTGATAGACATTAGCCAGCGTCTGCGCTTCCACGCCCTGCGAGGCATCCACCACCAGAAGCGAGCCTTCGCAAGCTGAAAGCGAGCGCGACACTTCATAGGCAAAGTCAACATGGCCGGGCGTATCGATGAGGTTCAGCACATAAGTGTCGCCATCATTGGCCTTATAGTGCAGACGCACGGTCTGGGCCTTGATGGTGATGCCGCGCTCGCGCTCGATATCCATGCTATCAAGCACCTGCTCGCTCATCTCACGCTCGGCCAGGCCGCCGCATGTCTGAATCAGGCGATCGGCCAGCGTCGATTTCCCGTGGTCGATATGGGCCACGATGGAAAAATTGCGGATATGGTCAAGCGGCGTGCGATTTTGTGTGCTCATGATTGGGCATATAGAGCATTTCCAGGAAAAGTGTGAAGCGGTTTTCCGTAGGAAAGCGAAAAAAGAAAGCCCGCATTTCCAGGAAAAGTGTGAAGCGGTTTTCCGTGGGAAAGCGAAAAAGGAAAGCCCGCATTTGCGGGCAAACCGTGCAAATATCATTCCGTCTGAAAAGCCGTCAGACGCAAGACAATTGGCTTACCGGCCCACATCGTCACGAGGGTTGATGCCGGGGATCCATTCGCCGGTCACATTGGGCGTGGCCGTGCCGCTGAAGGTCACGCCGTCCTCGGTGGTGCAGCTATAGACGGTGCGCGGCATACCGGAGCCGAGATAGTGAAAATCCCGCGTACCCCTGCCTTGCATAAGCTGTGTCTCGCTGCTGCAATTATAGCTGGATCGCAGCTTTTGCCGGTTGACCTCATCCTGCGAGCGCACGCCCGGCAAGTCCTGATAGGGCGTGGAGGGCACGGCCCAGCTTTTTACCTTCGGTGTGGCGGCGTCCGTTGCGCTTGCGGCAAGCGGCATTCCGGCACCAAGCAGCAGAACGGTCAGGGTCAGGATTGTTTTTTGCATCGTCAATCTCCTCACTCCCATATGGGGATTGAAAAGGTGAAGCGGAAGGGCAGGGCTTATGCGAAAGGCGACACTATGATGCCCGAAGCCTGCGATAGCCGGTCGGCTGATCGTAAAGCCAGCCTATGCGGCTAACGGCGTCTTCAAAACCCTCGCGGGCGACCGTCATGGTGTGGCCATTGGCATGAAGAATGGTGTCCTCATCTTCCATGATCGCCACATGACCCTTCCAGAATACAAGGTCTCCCCGGCAAAGAGCCTCGCGGGCGATGGGCTCTCCGAGGCTCGCATATTGCATGTCGGTGTCGCGTGGCGCGTGTTTGCCGGTCATCAGCAGACAAAGCTGGACGAGGCCGGAACAATCGATGCCAAAGCCGGAACGCCCGCCCCAGAGATAAGGCGTTTCCAGAAACCGTGCGGCAAGCGCCACGAAATCGGTTTCCACCGGCTGGTCCACTGGCTGGCAATGGGCGGCAATGACGAATGAGCCATCGGATAGCGCAAAATAGCGCGTGCCGCGCGTTTCTGCCTCGCCGACCACGGCAAAACGGCTGCCCATGGAGATTGCAGTGGAATTGGGAAAGCGAAGATCCGGCCCGGTATAAAGAAAACTGCGCGGCACGGCGAGAATATGGGTGGGGGCGCTTTCCGCCGCCAGTGGGGCCGCCGCCAGTGGGGCCGCCGAAATTGTGGCCTCCGGCACATAGCCGACATAGCCGTCCGATGCTGCCTTGACCCAGGCCCAGCCATCGGCGCGGTCAAGCACCGTCACAGCCTCCCCCATCAGGATTTCGGTATCGATCCCGGCATCGCGGTCTGGCCGGCGGCGCAGGGGTGTTACGGGCGCAGCCATCCGCGCCGCCGTTCCCGCCGTGAATTGCTTGGCCTCGACCAGACCCTCAAGGGCACATTCGGCAAGGTCCGGGCGAAAGGCATTCAGCCGCCGGTCTAGGGTTATCGTCATCTCAGCCTCTCATCATCCGGGCCTGCTGGATAATCAGATCGCCCAGCTTTTCAAGATATAATGCACCGGCAACCGTGCGCTTGACCAGTACATTGCGGCGATCCAGATCGTCACGAACCCGGTCCACCAGCCCCATCTCGCCCATGGTGTTGAGGGCGCGGGTAATGACCGGCTTGGTGACGTTCAGCGTGCCCGCAAGGCCGCGCACCGTATGCGGTGGTGGCACGAGGTAAACATGCAGCAGAATAGCGAGCTGGCGCAGCGTCAGGTCGCGTGCATCGTCCTTGACCTGCAACAGCGTCACATGGTGCCATAGCCCAAGTGCTGCCGTAGGGGTGGGATCAAGAGGCATGATCTGACCGGATCATCGCAACGCTTTCGTCGTTTCGTATCCGTTTCATAGTGACCCACGCAAGGCCGCGGCGCAAGGGTTTTGCGCAGCAGCAAGCAAGCGGCAATATCAAGGGTTATTGAACATGACCCTTGGTATAAGAGGCCCGCATCATCAACCGGCGCGCTCGGCCTCGACGGTAATGCTCACATCGATCAGCTTCGACACCCATTCGGCGGCGGGGTCGGAGAACATGCCCAGATTGAGCGCCTCTCGCGAAAGCTGGAGCCTGCCTTCCATATGCGCCTTCCCACCGGTCATGCGCAAACTGAACGGCAGCAGCACCGGCACGGGCTTGTTCTTCACGCTCAGCGTTCCCTCGGCCTCATAGCGGTCCTGACCGAGGGAGCGAATGGCAGTGGTGGTGAAGACCGCATCCGGGAAGCGGGCGGAATTGAACCATTCGCCATTTTTGAGAGAACCTTCCTGCGTCGGATCGCCCGTCCTGGCCGAGAGGGTCTTCACCGTCACCGTAGCGCCGGAGGCATCGAGGCGGGCGGGGTCGAAATGGATTTCAGCGCTCCAGTCGTCGAAGCGGCCGGTAAAGGCCTTGCCTGCATGAGTGCCGCTGAAACCGATGCTGGATTGCGCCTTGACCACGGTCCAGAGCGGAGCGGTCGCCGAAGCATGAGAGGCAGAAACCGGCGTTGCCGGTGCATTGACGGGAGCGTCCGTGGTGGCAGGCGCCAATGCTTCGCTTTCAAGCAGCGACAGGGGGCCGGGACGATTGCTCAGGCCGCCGGCAAGCCCCAGACAGAGAATGGCGGCGAAACCGGCAATGACCGCAGGGCGGCCGTGCTGACCAGCGCTGCTGGCTATCATTTTTTGCCGCAGCAATGGCAGCATCTGCGCCAGCACACCGTCGCGCTCGATGAAATGATGCTTGAGCGCGGCACCGGCATGAAGACAGATCAGCACCGTCCCGCCATAGGCCATCCAGGCATGGGCGCCCATGGCGCCAAAGGCCACGGCGCGATTGCCCTCAAGGCCGGGCAGGTGCGGAATGGTGAAGAGGCCAAACCAGGATGTGGCGACCTCCAGAGGCTTGTCGGTGGCAATTGCCCAGCCTGAGGAGACATAAAGCCAGCCCGTCAGCGGCAAGGCCAGCATGAAGGCATAAAAGGCCATATGCGTGGCATGGGCCAGAAAGCGTTCCCATGGTTTCATGCCGTCGGGCATGGGCGGTGGACGGTGGGTAAGCCGCCACAGGATGCGCAGCAGTGTCAGCGCCAGAATTGCGAAGCCGATGGATTTGTGCAGCTGGAAAAGCTGGTAGGCAAGCTGCTGGCTTTCAGGGCGGGAAATGGCCCGGACCATCCACCATCCCATCGGGATCATGGAAACGATCAGGAGCGCAATGGTCCAGTGCAGGGCAATGGCCACCAGGCTGTAGCGGGTGGCGCGGTCCGGACGGGAAAGTGCGGGGCGATGCTGCATGTTCATGATCGGGCCTTCCGGGGCAGCGTTTCAGGTGGGGGCATTGCGGCAGGAACGACTGCGCGCCCCCGAAACGGGAGTGCTTCGGGGGCGCGCGCTCAAGCCGCCGCATTTTTCAAGGGAGTAGAAAATGCAACTGCATTCGCAATGAAGAAGAAGAGCGGAAGAAATTGCCGCCGCTTCCCTTTTCGAGTGGCTCGGTCAGGATATTACTTGGCCTGCGGATCCTGAATGAATTCACCGTCGAAGCGGATCGTGACATCCTTTCCGACAAAGCCCACCGGCTGACCGAAGGTGGTCCGGTCGAAGGTTCCTTCGGCTGCGAAGGCCACGGCCGGCACGCCGGCGAAGGGGTGGCTGTCCAGCGCGCCTTCCAGCTTTGCCTTCAGTGTGACGGGCTTGGTGACACCCAGAAAGGTCAGGTCGCCCGTGACATCGGCGGTGTTGTCGCCGGTGCGCTTCACGGACGTGGAGGTGAAGGTGATCTTGGGAAATTTGTCGCTATTCAGCATTTTTTCGTTGCGGCTGATTTCCTCGGGCCAGCTGGCATAGGGCGAATTGGCATGGCTGCCCTTGTAGTCAGCCGGATAAGGCACATCGACGGAGGTCGGATCGATGCTGACCTCGATCTTCGAGCTTTCAATGCGGGCGGGGTCGAGCTTCAAGGTGGCCTCGACCTTGCCGAAGCGGGCCGTGTAATTCGATATGCCATTATGCCGGACCGACCACAAAAGGGCGGTATGCGTCGGATCCAGCTTGTAAACGCCTGCGGCGGCCTTGGCATCCTCGGCCATGGCGGCAGAAGGTAATGTCAATCCGCAAACGCCAACAAGGGCGGCGCAGGAGAGGACAATATTTCGAATATTACGCATAAATATATCGCTCCAATTGCTGTTGCTCGAAATAGATTGGAAATGAAAAGCTCACTGTAAACTGAAGAAAAATTGAACGGGAACCCCTCGCGGCGTCGAAGGTGAAACGATTGATAATTATAACATTTATAGTGGTCTTGAAATTGACGCGCGCAAAAGGAGAATGGTCAGAATTTCTATTATTCAATGTCTTCTCATCTACCCTGCATTATAAGGGTTTTGCGCCATGCTCCGGCAACCGGAGCCGTATGCGAAGCCGGCTATAGTCCCGGAGGCGGTTGCAAGCCGGATGCTGCGCCGCACCGCGGAGAGACCACTGTCAATAATCAGAGAACAGACTGTCAAAGCCGGTTTCGAAGCCGCACCCCTTGGAAATGCCGTTCTGCCCCACCAAGGAAAAAGGCGGCTCCAGACATTTGGAACCGCCTCTCATTTTCATCGGCTGACGCAGCACGGGCATTTTCGAACGGAAAACCGGCAACCACTTTTCCTGGAAATGCATTTCCTTCACGCATTTCCGGACGGAAAACCGGCGGCCACTTTTCCTGAAAATGCATTTCCTTCACGCATTTCCGGACGGAAAACCGGCGGCCACTTTTCCTGAAAATGCTTTTACCCCAAATTCGAAATATGCCGGTAAAGGGCGCGGATGGCCTGGGCCTCGCCACCGACCGGGGCGTGCGGACGCTCCTGCGATGACCAGCCGAAAATATCGAAATGCGCCCAGTTGGTGGTATTGGTCACGAAGCGCTTGAGGAACAGCGCTGCCGTGATCGCCCCCGCCATGCCGCCGGATGGGGCGTTGGTGAGGTCGGCAATCTGGGTTTTCAGCATTTTTTCATAGCCAGCGAACAAAGGCAGCCGCCAGACCGGGTCGTCGGTTTCAAGGCTTGCCTCGGAAATCTCGTAGGCCAGTTCGTCGTCATTGCTGAAGAAGGCGGGCAGATCCGGGCCAAGCGCCACGCGCGCCGCCCCGGTCAATGTGGCCATGTCGATGAGGAGGTCCGGCTGGTCTTCGTCGGCATAGGTCAGGGCATCGGCCAGAATCAGGCGTCCCTCCGCATCGGTATTGTCGATCTGCACCGTCAGCCCCTTGCGGCTGGGGTAAATGTCACCGGGACGGAAAGCATTGCCAGCGATGGAATTCTCCACCGTGGGGATGATGACCCGCAGATCCACCTTCAGCTTGGCGTCCATGATCATCAGCGCAAGCCCCATGACATTGGCGGCGCCCCCCATGTCCTTTTTCATCAGCGCCATGGAGGAAGATGGCTTGATGTCCAGTCCGCCGGTATCGAAGCACACGCCCTTGCCGACCAGCGTTACCTTTTTATGGCCTTTCTTGCCCCAGCGCAGCTCCATCAGGCGCGGCGCCTGGCTGCTGGCGCGGCCAACCGTATGCACGAGCGGGAAATTATGGGTCAACAGGTTTTCGCCCGTTATGACCGAGACCTCTGCCTTGTAGTGGTCGGCCAGCGCCCGGAAGGCCTTTTCCAGATTGTCCGGTCCCATGTCGTTGGTCGGGGTGTTGATGAGGTCGCGGGCCAGAAAAACCCCGGCCAGTTGCCGCTTCATCTCGTTTGCATCGGCATCAGCGGGAATGAGCAGGCGAGGCATGTCGCCCTTGTCGCTCTTGTAACGGTCGAACCGATAACTTCCCAGACCAAAGCCCAGGATGAGACGGTTGGCCGTCAGCGGCGCCGTCTCAATGTGCCAGTCGCCCGCGGGCAGGCTGCGGGCAAGCTTGCCCGTCAGGAAGGGATTTTCCGCCGGATGCGCGCCAAGCCCGAAAAGCGCACCGCCAAGATGGCCGTCGCTGGTGGGGATGAGCAGCATCGATCCGGTTTCGGCCTTGTATCCCGCCTTGCGCGCCCAATCCAGCGCGACGGGATCGATGGTGGCCGTTTCGATATGGGCAGGCGTTACGGCAAAGATAGGCAGGCTCTTGCCGCCCTTGGTGAAAAAGGGAGAGGATCTCTGGAAATATTCATACTGCGCCATGATCGTCTTTTGTCCTGACCTCGGAAGTCCGGCAGATGCCGGTTGTGGAAAGTGTTTGAGCGCACTTTACCTTCTGTTCCTGAAGGAAGTCCAAACCGTGGAGCAGGCGTGCTGAAATAGATCGTTAACGATCCGTTAGGGTTAACAGAATATTGCTGAGTCATACGGATTGCGCGCGCAATCCCGGCGATTCGGGGATCGGCATGGCAGGCATTTCTTTTCTCGGGCATTCAGGGCCTAATTCGACCGCTTTGCGACTGTGGCCGGGAGCATGGCTCAAGAAGAGCCCCCTCGAGCGCCGGTTTCATTCAACGGGATCGAAAGGCGCTCAGCGGTGCGGTGCCGCGTTGCGACCGTCCCGGACCACGGGGCATCGCCTGCTTGGCGCTGCCTTGCTGGCGGCAGCCGCGCTTACGCTTGCCGGCTGCAATACCACCGCCCGCACCGACCGCATGGCCACCGGCTCCATTCCCTCGGCAGGCACACGGCCGCTGGAGCAGATGAGTGCTGCCGAGCTTTCCGCCAGCATGGAAAGCATGGGCCGCGCCTATGAGAAAAGCCCGAAAAATCCCGCCATCGGCATGGCCTATGCCAATGTGCTGCAAATGAACGGTCGAAGCAGTCAGGCACTGGCGGTCATGCAGCAGATCGCCATTGCCAATCCCACCGACCGGCAGGTCCTTGCCGCCTATGGCAAGGCCCAGGCCGCAGCCGGGCAGCTCGATCAGGCCCTCACCACCATTACACGGGCGCAAACGCCCGACCGGCCGGACTGGAAACTCTATTCCGCGCAGGGCGCCGTGCTGGACCAGATGGGCCGCAGCGGCGAGGCCCGCGCCGCCTACCAGCAGGCGCTGCAATTGCAGCCTAACGAGCCTTCCGTCCTGTCCAATCTCGGCATGTCCTATGTGCTGACGGGCGACCTGAAGACGGCTGAAACCTATCTGCGCAGCGCCCTTGCGCAACCTGCTGCCGAAAGCCGCGTACGGCAGAATCTGGCGCTGGTGGTGGGCCTTCAGGGCCGGTATGACGAGGCCGAACGCATTGCCGCACAAGAGCTTTCGCCGCAGCAGGCCGCCGCAAACCTCGCCTATCTGCGCGCCATGATGGGCCAGCAGAATAGCTGGAAGCAATTGGCCGCCCGCGACAGCGCCAAGCCTGCCGCCAATTGATAGCGGAGGTCCGGACACTCATGTCGCTGGCGCTGTTTGCGATTTTTCCCCTCTGCCTCGTGGTGGCGGCTTTCACCGATCTTGCCGGGATGAAAATTCCCAACACCATTCCCGCCATCGTGCTGGCGGGCTTCTTCGCAGCCGCTCTTTATCAGGGGCTCGGACTTTCGCAGATCGGCCTTGCGCTCGCCGCGGGCCTTGCCGTGCTGGCCGGGTGTTTTCTCCTGTTCATTCTCAATGCCATGGGCGGCGGAGATGCGAAGCTGCTTGCCGCGGCCGCCCCCTGGTTTGGCTTTGGCGCGGGTCTTTTCGCCTTTCTGATAAATGTTGCGCTGTGCGGCGGCGTGCTGACGCTGCTTCTTCTCGTGCTGCGCAGCCAGAAGGCGCGTATTGCTGCATCCGGCCTGCGCCTGCCGCATTCGCTGCTGCATGAAAACAAGGTTCCCTATGGCATTGCCATCGCCGCCGCCGGGCTTTTAAGCCTGCGACACATCAGCGTGATCGACGCGCTTCCGGTGTGAACATACAGCGCCGTGCGTTTTAACAAACGCACAAAGGACGCTGTAACACTCCGAATCTGCCGCATAATTTTCACCTTAAATCGATTCCGATGTAAGGAATTATGCAGTAGCACGTTCAGGCCTACGCGAAGAGCAAGGCCCGCGCACCATGCCGGTCTTCGGCTTTTACGAATCTTGTGCCATCTCAAGGAATCCATTCTCAGGCAAGGCTGCGAGCTTTCGCCGGAATTTCAGCATGTTAGTCTTTGTTAACCAAACTCGTAAGCGCCACGTTAACTATAATTACACCAATTTCTGTTCTTCTTCGCGGACGAATCCTGTTCATCCGGGGAAGAAGAATGAAACCCGCGCGAGTCCTTGTTCTCGTCGTTGCCGTGGCTGCTGCCGGTCTTGCCGGTCTTCTGGCCACGAGTATGCGCACGCCTTCGCAGGTCGTGGTGCAGCAAAGCGAGCCCGTGGTGGAAAAAGCCCCATCGGTCAAGGTTCTGGTGGCGGGCTCAAGCCTGCCGGTGGGCTCAAGACTCAATGAAAAGACCGTGCGCTGGATGGAATGGCCCAAGAGCGATCTTGTCCAGGGCCTGATTACCGAACCCGACCGCCCCGATGCGATCAAGGAGCTTGACGGCGCCATCGTCAGAATGCCGATTTTCGAAGGCGAGCCGCTGCGGCTTGAGAAGATCGCCGATTCTTCCAGCCGTATTCTTTCCGCTCTTCTGCCTTCGGGCAAGCGGGCGGTTTCGACCGAAATCACCGTGGCCACAGGTGCGGGCGGCTTCATCCTGCCCAATGACCGGGTGGATGTCATCATGGTGCGCAAGGGCGGCAACAGCAGCGATATTCACCAGACCGACACGATCCTCGCCAATATCCGCGTGCTGGCAATCGACCAGCAGATCGAGGAAAAGAACGACGGGACCAAGACGGTGCTTGGCACCACTGCCACGCTGGAACTCACCCCCGAACAGGCCAAGGTGCTGGCTGCGGCCCAGCAGGTGGCGGAACGTCTTTCGCTGGCGCTGAGATCGGTGGCGGACGCCCAGGAACAGGATACCCGCGCCGCCGAACACCTGCTGTCCGGCGAGGTGGGTGGCGCTCAGGTCCAGGTTATCAAGGCCGGTCAGATCGTCAAAGCCTCCGGAGAAAGCAAGCAATGAAAACGGAGCCTGCCATGCCCGCGCCCCAATCCGCCAGCCAGTCTGCCACCGGCCGCCATCCTGCCGGGATCGGACGGACCGTGGCGCGCCTGCTCTTGTCGGTCTGCCTTGCCGCCGCCGGGATTCCCGGTGCAAATCCCGCCTTTTCGCCGGAAGCGGGCCGGGCCGAGGCCGCCAGCGAAAGCCTTATCCGCATCAGCCAAAGCGGGCCGGGCGCCCGCCGCTCCGTCAAGCTCGGCCTCAACAAGGCCGTGGTGGTAGACCTGCCGCAGGACGCCCACGACATTCTGGTGGCCGATCCCGAAATTGCCGATGGCGTTACCCGTACATCGCGCCGGATCTATCTCTTCGGCAAGAAGGTGGGGCAGACGAATATTTTCATCTTCGGCGAAGATGGCCGCGAGATCGTCAGCCTCGACCTTCAGATCGAACGCGACATCGAAGGCTTGCAGGACAATCTCAAGCGTTTCATTCCCGATAGCGACATCAAGGTGGAAATCATCTCGGATAACGTGGTGCTGAGCGGCACCGTGCGCACCCCGCAGGATTCCTCCCGCGCCGTCAGCCTTGCCAAGGCCTTCCTGCAAGGCGGTGAAGCCACCACGCGCGGCGAAACCGCCACCAGTTCCAGCAGCGGCGACGGTGCCGTCGCCATCTATGCCGAAACCCGCCAGACCTCGCAGATCGTCAACATGCTGACCATCGAGGGCGAGGATCAGGTGACGCTGAAGGTCACTGTGGCCGAAGTCAGCCGTCAGGTGCTGAAACAGCTTGGCTTTTCCGCCTCCGCCAGCGATGGCACAAGCGGTATTTCCTACGCCAACCCTTCCAATCTCGGCAATGCCGTGGATGTGGGCGGCACGGCGGCGATTTCCAAATCCTTCGGCAATTTCGGCATTTCCGCCTATGTCAACGCCATGGAACAGGCGGGCGTGATGCGCACGCTGGCCGAACCGAGCCTGACGGCCATTTCCGGCGAACAGGCAAAATTCTATGTCGGAGGCGAATACCGGCTGGCGGCTGGCCAGGAAATATCCACGGACAGCACCACCGGCGAAACCACCGTGAACCGCACCACCTCCACGGTGGATTACGGCATCCAGCTCAATTTCCGCCCTGTGGTCCTTTCGCCGGGCCGCATCAGCCTTGCCATTGAAACCGATGTCTCGGAGCCGACCTATGAGGGGTCCGTCGTCACCGGCAATACCAAGGCCTCCATTCCCGGCCAGACCTATATGTCGATCCGCAAGCGCGAAGCCTCCACGACGGTAGAGCTTCCCTCCGGCGGGTCCATCGTGATTGCCGGTCTGGTGCAGGACAATGTTCGCCAGGCCATGTCCGGCCTGCCGGGGATTTCGAAAATCCCGATCTTCGGCACGCTGTTCCGCAGCAAGGACTTCGTGCGCAACGAGACCGAACTGGTCATCATCGCCACGCCCTATCTGGTGCGCCCGGTGGCGCGCAACCAGCTTGCCAAGCCGGATGACAATTTCAGCCCGACGAATGACGGCGCCCTTTATTTTCTCAACCGCGTCAACAAGGTCTACGGCCGCAAGGATACCCCTGCCACGGGGGCCTATCACGGCACGGTCGGCTTTATCTACAAGTGAGGCCCGCGATGCGTATTCTGCCGCTTCCTGAACAGCTCTTCAAAACCGCCGCCCTTGCCGGCCTTGCCGGGCTGACATTTGCCCTTGCCGGCTGCGCCAACCGCGACACCATGGCAACCGGCTCGATTTCGGATGATTACCGTGCCCGCCACCCCATCGTGGTGACGGATGTGGAGCATAATCTCGACCTGCCGGTGGCGCCGGGCGAATCGAAGCTCACCATCGGCATGGCCGACACGCTGACCGGCTTTGCCCAGGATTACCGCAACGCCTCCACCGGCTATGTACAGATGATGCTGCCGCGCGGCGCGCCAAACACCCAGGCCGCAGCCACGCTTGCGCGTCAGATCCGCAGCCATCTGGCTGCCAAGGGCGTGCCCTCGCCCAAGATCATCGAACGTTATTATCAGGCAGGCCCCTCGGGCGATGCCGCCCCCATCCGGCTGAGCTATACCGCCACGACAGCCGTTGCAGGCCCGTGCGGGCAATGGCCGGAAGATCTGTCCAACGACACGAGCGACAACCGCAACTGGCATAATTTCGGCTGCTCCAGCCAGGCCAATCTGGCCGCGCAGGTGGCAAGCCCCACCGACCTCATCCGCCCGCGCGGCATGACCCCCATCGATGCCGAGCGCCGCTCGACGGTAATCAGCGATTATCGCTCCGGCACGGATACCTCCACCACCAGTTCGTCCAGTTCGAGCGATTGAGGAGGGTGTCATGAGTACTGTTTCCTACGATATTCCCGGTGGAGACGAGCCGCTGTCTGGGACCGAAGACAAGGTCACGCCCGGCGACCTCGACCATTTCCGTCCGCTTCCTCGCATTTCGATCCACGCCTTCTGCATCAGCGACAGCCTGCTGGCGGTGATGGACGATTGCAGCCACGACCGGCGCATGACCAAGGCCAGCCTGCGCATCACGCAAGGGGGGGTCTCGGCAGCCATCAACATGTTTGCCGCCGCGCCGACGCCCAATCTCATCATTCTGGAAACGGACGCGCGCCCGCAGGAGCTTCTGGTCGAGCTTCAGCCTTTGGCGGAAGTCTGCGATCCCTCCACGCGGGTGGTGATTATCGGGCGTTACAACGATATTGCCCTTTATCGCGAACTGATCCGCAACGGGATTTCGGAATATATCGTCGCGCCCGTCTCGATGGTCGAGGTCATTTCGGCCATTGCCGGTATTTTCGTGGATCCCGACGCCGAGCCGCTTGGCCGCTCCATCGCCTTCATCGGCGCCAAGGGCGGGGCGGGTTCCTCGACCATCGCCCACAATGCCGCCTTTTCCATCGCCAGCCTGTTTTCCTCGCAGACCATTCTGGCCGATCTGGATCTGCCTTACGGCACCGCCAATATCGATTTCGATCAGGATCCGGCCCAGGGCATCGCCGAGGCGGTGTTTGCGCCGGAGCGTCTGGACGAGGTGTTTCTCGACCGCCTGCTGACCTCGTGCTCGCAGAACCTTTCACTGCTGGCCGCCCCCTCCATTCTGGATCGCGCCTATGATTTCGAGCGCGGCGCCTTCCTGCCGGTGCTGGAAGTGCTGCAACGGTCTGCCCCTGTGACCGTGCTGGATGTGCCGCATGGCTGGGGCGACTGGACACGCGCCCTGCTGGCCGAGGTGGATGAGATCGTGCTGACGGCGGTTCCCGATCTTGCCAATCTGCGCAACGTCAAGAACCTGCTGGATGCCTTGAAGAAGCTGCGGCCCAACGACAAGCCGCCGCATCTCATTCTCAATCAGGTCGGAATGCCGAAACGGCCGGAAATCACGCCCGCCGATTTTCTGGAGCCGCTGGAGATGACGCCGCTGGCGATCATACCCTTCGACGCGCAGCTTTTCGGCAATGCCGCCAATAGCGGCCGGATGATTGCCGAAATCGATGGCAAGGGGCCTGCGGCGGAAAGCTTCTCGCAGATTGCCCATGCCATCACGGGCCGCACGTCTATCAGGAAGAACAGAAAGAACGGACTGGACAGGCTGCTTGGCCTGCTGGGCCGGGGGTGAGGACAGGCGATGTTCGGTAAACGCGGCGGCGATGCATCAGGAAAGGGTAGCGGACAGGCCACCCCGCCGCAGGCGCGTGGTATGCCGACGGTCCAGCCCGTTCTGGCGGAGGCCGGGGTTGATGGCGCCCGCAGCGCGCCCGCCTTCGTGCCGCAGGCCTCTCCCATGGGCCAGCCAGGCGCGGCCGAGCCCGCCCGCCGCCGCACCACCCGCACCGAAGAATATTACGATACGAAAAGCCAGGTCTTTTCGGCGCTGATCGACACTATCGATCTTTCCCAGCTTGCCAAGCTCGACCAGGAAAGCGCGCGCGAGGAAATTCGCGATATCGTCAACGACATCATCTCCATCAAGAATTTCGCGATGTCGATTTCCGAGCAGGAGGAACTGCTCGACGACATCTGCAACGACGTTCTGGGCTACGGCCCGCTGGAGCCGCTTCTGGCGCGTGACGACATTGCCGACATCATGGTCAACGGTTCAGGCCAGACCTTCATCGAAGTCGGCGGCAAGACGATCGAATCCGACATCCGTTTTCGCGACAACGCACAGCTCCTGTCCATCTGCCAGCGCATCGTCGGGCAGGTCGGCCGCCGCGTCGATGAATCGAGCCCCATTTGCGACGCCCGCCTGCCGGACGGCTCGCGCGTCAACGTCATCGCCCCGCCGCTGTCCATCGACGGCCCGGCGCTGACCATCCGCAAATTCAAGAAGGACAAGCTGACCCTCGAGCAACTCGTGCGCTTCGGGGCCATCACGCCCGAAGGCGCGCAGGTGCTGCAAATCATTGGCCGCGTGCGTTGCAATGTGGTGATTTCCGGCGGCACCGGCTCGGGCAAGACCACGCTTCTCAACTGCCTGACGCGCTATATCGATACCGACGAGCGCATCATCACCTGCGAGGATACGGCCGAGCTGCAATTGCAGCAGCCGCATGTGGTGCGCCTTGAAACCCGCCCGCCGAATATCGAAGGCGAGGGCGAAATCACCATGCGCGACCTCGTCAAGAACTGCCTGCGTATGCGCCCTGAACGCATCATCGTCGGCGAAGTGCGCGGACCGGAGGTTTTCGACCTGTTGCAGGCGATGAATACCGGCCATGACGGCTCCATGGGCACGATCCACGCCAACAGCCCGCGTGAATGCCTGAACCGCATGGAATCGATGATCGCCATGGGCGGCTATACGCTGCCGGCCAAGACGGTGCGGGAAATCATCGCCGGATCGGTGGATGTCATCGTGCAGGCCGCCCGCCTGCGCGACGGTTCGCGCCGCATCACCCACATTACCGAAGTGGTGGGCATGGAAGGCGACGTCATCATCACGCAGGATCTCGTACGCTACGAAATCGAGGGCGAGGATCTGACCGGCCGCATTATCGGGCGGCATATGTCCACGGGCATCGGCAAGCCGCAATTCTGGGATCGCGCCCGCTATTACAACGAGGAAAGACGGCTGGCGGCAGCGCTCGATGCCATGGAACAGCAAGGCGGGGGGCTCTGATGGATCTGAGAGTGGTTGCCGTCGTCGCGCTTGCCGCCATCGCTGCGGCATCGGTGGCTTATGTCTTTCTCTTCGGGCGGATAGAGACCGAGAAGAAGGCCACCTCGCGGCTCACCCGCATCAAATCCGCCGATGCCGATAGCGGGGCGGCCAAAGCCTCGCGCGACCGTGTTCAGGAAATGTCCAAGCGCCGCAAATCGGTGCAGGACACGCTCAAGGATATGGAGCGCAAGCAGAGCGAGAAATCGAAGAAGACCAGCAGCCAGACCCTCAGGCAAAGGCTGGGCCAGACCGGCTTCAACATCACCATGGGCCGTTTTGTGGCGGTCAGTGCGGGATTGGGCGCCATGGTGCTGTTTCTGACTTTTCTGACCGGTATGGCGCCGCTTCCTTCCTTCGGGCTGGCCTTTGCGGCGGGGGCGGGCCTGCCGCGCTGGATCGTCGGCTTTCTGATCAAGCGCCGCCAGAACAAGTTTCTCAACGAATTTCCCAATGCGCTCGACGTGATGGTGCGCTCCATCAAATCCGGCCTGCCGCTCAACGATGCATTGCGCCTCATTGCCAATGATTCGCAAGAGCCGGTGAGAGGCGAGTTTCGCCGGGTGGTGGATTCGCAGCAGCTTGGCATCAGCGTGCCGGAGGCCTGCGCCCGCATGGTCAACACCATGCCGCTTCAGGAAGTCAGCTTCTTCGCCATCGTCATCGCCATCCAGTCGCAGGCGGGCGGCAACCTCTCGGAAGCCCTCTCCAATCTTTCGAAGGTCTTGCGTGACCGGCGCAAGATGAAGGCAAAGGTGAGCGCGCTTTCCATGGAAGCCAAGGCTTCAGCCGTGATCATCGGCTCGCTGCCCTTCGTGGTGGCCTTTCTGGTCTACCTGACCTCGCCCGATTACATCATGGTGCTGTTCCACGATCCGCGCGGCCATCTCATTCTCGGTGTCTCCGGCTTCTGGATGTCGATCGGCATCTTCATCATGCGCAACATGATCAACTTCGACATCTGAGGCTCAGACATGGACCTGGCAACCCGCCTCACCAATCCCGACCTGTTGATCGGCCTTCTTGTCGGGCTTGCGGTTTTCGCGACGCTTTATACCATTCTCATGCCGTTGCTCGAACGCAAGGATCTCGGCAAGCGGATGAAGGCGGTATCGACGGAGCGCGACATGATCCGTGCCCGCGAGCGCGCGCGCCTGAATGCGGAAACCAGCCGTGGCAGCCTGAAGAACAAGAACAACCAGTCCGCCAGCCGCATCGTGGAGCGCTTCAACCTGAAGCAGGCCCTGGTGGACGACAAGACGCAGGACAGGTTGAAGGCGGCGGGCCTGCGGTCGCAAAATGCGCTCAACATATTTCTGGCGGCGCGCTTTATCCTGCCTTTCATTTTTCTGGCACTGGCAACGATCTGGATCTTCGTACTGGGCAATCTTCAGAACAAGCCTTTCGGCATCCGTCTGCTCGCTGCCATCGTGGCAGGTTATATCGGCTTCTACCTGCCGAATATCTATGTCTCCAACCGCGTGCAGAAGCGCCAGCATTCCATTCGCCGCGCCTGGCCGGATGCGCTGGACCTGATGCTGATCTGCGTGGAATCCGGCATGTCCATGGAAGCGGCCATGCGCCGCGTGGCTGACGAAATGGGCGCGCAATCGCCGGAACTGGCCGAGGAAATGGTGCTGACCACCGCCGAGCTTTCCTTCTTGCAGGATCGCCGCGTGGCCTATGAAAATCTGGGCAACCGCACCCAGCTCGATATCGTAAGGTCTGTGTGCCAGGCGCTCATTCAGGCGGAACGCTACGGTACGCCGATCGGTCAGGCCCTGCGGGTGCTGGCGCAGGAAGGCCGCGACGAGCGGATGAATGCCGCCGAGAAAAAGGCCGCCGCCCTGCCGCCAAAGCTGACCGTGCCGATGATCCTGTTTTTCCTGCCCGTGCTGGTGGCGGTTATCCTGGGGCCGGCGGGCATTCGTGTCTCGGACCGGTTTTAGAGCATAATCCGACCGTAGTGAAACGAGGATCGATAAGATTACGCTTCAAAAATAATATGTTAGAGCGATTTTCAGGAAAAGTGGAAACCGGTTTTCCGTTCGAAAATGCGTAAAACAGTAAGAGCATTTCCAGGAAAAGTGGGGACCGGTTTTCCGTCCGGAAATGCGTAAAACAGTAAGAGCATTTCCAGGAAAAGTGGGGACCGGTTTTCCGTCCGGAAATGCGTAAAACAGTAAGAGAAATGAGGCAGAAAAGAAGAAAGCCGCCCTGGGAGGCGGCTTTCTTCGCGAAGCGTCGCAACGCAGATTACTTGGTGTTGTTGGACACCTTGGTGGCGATATTGCCGAAGGCGGTATTCAGGTTGGTGCCGAGGGTCTGGGCACCCGTGATGAGGGCCACGGAAATCAGCGCGGCGATCAGGCCGTATTCGATTGCCGTTGCACCGGATTCGTTCTTGAAGAAACGTGCGAAAAGCTTGGTCATTTTCTATCCTGCTCCTAAGGTTGATCAGTGTCCGTCAACTGTTCCCGTTGCTCGGCTTGACTGCAAGCTACAGGGCCGCAGATTGCCATCGGCTTAATATTTCCCCTTAATAAATGATGAATGGCCCAGGAGTTTTTCCATGGTAAATGCTTTGAATGCGCAGTAATTAAAATGCCAGATACACGTTTCACGCCGGAAATTCTGAACTTTTCTTAACGTTCTGTTTTAGGTCGTGCGAATTATTTAACGCTTTTTGCCCTCTTTGCGCCATAATCCTGCCGCGTCCTGAGACAGTTCTTTAAATAATCATTCACCAATTTCGTCCATCATTCGAATGTTTCGATGAAGGAAGTTCACCCGTTATGGCGATGCTTGACCTGTTCCGTTTCGGCTCGGCCGTTACCGCGCTCATTCTGGGCCTTGCATCGGGCGCCCATGCCGATGACGGCCTGCTGCGCGTTTTCATGAATCAGGCTCGCGTGCTGAAGCTCGATCGCCCCGTCAGCAAGGTCATTATCGGCAATGACAAGGTTGCCGACGCCACGGTCGCCGATTCCAGAACCATCGTGCTGACAGGGCGCAGCTTCGGCACCACCAATCTCATTCTGCTGGATGAAAGCGGTCACGCCATTGTCGATGAGCGAATTCTCGTGTCCATCGACGAGGGCAACACCGTGCGCATGTACAAGCAGACCTCCCGCACCGTGCTGTCCTGCACGCCCAATTGCGAACAGCACGCAACGGCGGGAACGGAAGCCTCCTCTTCCGCCTCGTCCACGACAGCGGGTCAGTAAGCGCCTTGCACATGGCATTGTGTCTGACCTTGCCTGCGACCTGTCGCGAGATTGTTCAAAACACCGCAAACAGCGAAACGAAAATTAAACAGATCGAGCCTTAGTGTCGGATCATTGTTTCAATGATTGCGTTTCCCATGACCAGCCCTTACCTGCAAAACAGGGCCAGCGGCCCTTCAGAAGTGCTCGAAAGTGCCCCTCATGCATCCAGGGGGTCATGCGGGCCGCAGACGCGACTGGCCGAGCGGAAGACCCGCTCCCGCTTTTCCTGGAATTATCTTTCACGAAGGTTGCGTCTGTTCAGGCGGTCGAGAGATGGGGCGGCGGCCATCGAGTTTGCCATTCTGGCCATTCCCTATCTGATGATCGTTTTCGCGATTCTCGAAACCTTCGTCGCCTTCATCGCCGAACAGGTCGTGTATGCGGCGGTGGACAAGCTGGGCCGCGAGATCCGCACCGGCAACATCACCTATAACCTCAGCCGCAGCACCGACCAGACCGCCGCAGGCTTCCGGCAGCTGGTATGCGATGAAATTTCCATTCTGCTGAGCTGCAACGCCACCGAGGTTTCAACGCCGACCCGTCTTTGGATCGACGTGCGCAGTTTTTCCGCCTTCAGCGCCATTCCCACCACCATATCCACCTCGTCCGGCAGTCTCGACACGTCCTCCTTCGCCTTCACGCCGGGCGGCGCCAGCACCATCAATATGGTGCGCTTCTATTACTACTGGCCCGTCACGGTTGATCTGGTGCGGCCCTACATTTCCAACATCAAGCTGCCCGGCACGACCACCACATCCGATTACCTGATCATTGCAACGACGGCTTTTCAGAACGAGGATTACCCGTGAGCTTTCATAGGTTCAAAACCCGGAGGAGCAAATTCGGCGGATCTTTCCGCCTGCTGCGGCTTTTCTGGCAGGACCGGCGCGGCATGGGCGCGGTGGAATTCGCCATTCTGGTGCCTTTGCTGCTGGTTCTTTATCTTTCCGCCTTCGAACTCACCATGGCGCTCAGCGTGTCCAAGCGCACGACGGTCAGCGCGGGTGCAATTGCCGATATGGTGGCGCGTCAATCCACGGTCACGAAGTCCTACCTCGCCACATCGGCGGATTTGCTGGGCGCGCTCTTCGTTCCCTACAAAACCACGGGCTATTCCATAAAGCTCACTGGCATCACACTGGATTCGAACGCAAAGGCCACCGTGGCCTGGTCATGGGCGCAGGACGGAAGCCGTCCCTACACGGTCGGCAACACCGTGACCATGCCCAGCGGTCTTGCCGTGGCAAGTTCCTTCTTCGTCCATGCGGAAGTGACTGTCCCGCACGAGCTTGTCACCTATCTGCCCGGTCTTGCCGGTTCGACCACCACCACGATTTCAATCAGCGACGATTATTACTACCGCCAGCGCCAGAATGACTCCATAACCTGTTCAGATTGCTGAGTGGATTGGACAGAAGTGCGCGACATCGAAGCCGGCATCCGGACAGGATCTGCCACCGCGATCCTGCCATGTGGTTTGCCAAGCCTTTCCTGAAGGGCTATTCATCCTGATTAAACCGGACGACGTGTGTTTCGGTATCGACTGGACATGGATCGGACATGGCGCGCGCATTTCTCTTCGTTCTCGACTCCTTCGGCGTAGGCGGCGCACCGGATGCGGCCATTTATGGTGACGAAGGGGCCGATACGCTCGGTCATATTGCCGAATTCTGCGCCGCAGGTGCTGCCGACAGGCCCGGCCTGCGGCAGGGGCCGCTGAACCTGCCCAATATGTCGGCGCTTGGCCTCTTGGAAATCGCCCGCATGGCAAATGGCGCCTATCCCGCCGGAATGCCGCTGCCGCAAAAGCTGTTCGGCCTTTATGGTACGGCAACGGAGAAATCGCGCGGCAAGGACACGCCCTCCGGTCACTGGGAAATTGCTGGCGTGCCGGTTTCCTTCGATTGGGGCTATTTTCCCAGGGAGGGCGAGGCTTTCCCCGCGCAACTGATCGAGACCATGCTGGCAAGAACCGGCCTTCCCGGCATTCTCGGCAATTGCCATGCCTCCGGCACCGAAATTATCGACCGGCTGGGCGAGGATCATATCCGCACCGGCAAACCAATTTGCTACACCTCTTCCGATTCCGTTTTTCAAGTGGCTGCCCATGAAACCCATTTTGGTCTCGGCAGGCTTTACGCGCTTTGTGAAATTCTGCGGGAGCTGCTCGATCCCCTCAATATCGGCCGGGTCATTGCGCGGCCCTTCACGGGGGAGAGGCCGGGGGGCTTCCAGCGCACCGGCAATCGCCGTGATTACGCCGTGCCGCCACCAGAGCCTACGCTGCTGGACCGGCTCAAAAGCGCTGGCCGTGGCATCCATGCCGTCGGCAAGATCGGCGATATTTTCGCCCATCAGGGCACGACACGCGAATTGAAGGCCAGCGGCAATGCCGCATTGATGGCAACCACCCTTGCCGCCATGGCAGATGTGGCAGAGGGCGATCTGCTCTTCACCAACTTCGTTGACTTCGACATGGAATATGGCCATCGCCGCGATGTGGCAGGCTATGCCGCGGCGCTGGAGCGCTTCGACATGTTCCTGCCGGATGTCTATCGCAGGCTTGCGCCCGACGATCTGGTCATTCTCACTGCCGACCACGGCTGCGACCCCACCTGGCGCGGCACGGACCACACGCGCGAGCGCGTGCCGGTCATGGCCTTCGGCCCATCTATTGGCTCCCGCACCATCGGCATTCGCGAGACCTTTGCCGATATTGGCGAAACCATCGCCGCTCATCTCGGCATCGAACCTGGCCGTCACGGCAGGAGTTTTCTGTGACCCGTCATCTGCCAAAGGCTGAACTGCATTGCCATATCGAAGGTGCGGCGCCACCTGCCCTCACCGCCCGTCAGGCGGCACGCTACGGGCTTTCAACAGAAGGCTTCATCAGGGATGGCGCCTATGTCTGGGAAGACTTCACCAGTTTCATCCGGGCCTATGATTTCGTGGCGTCGGTCTTCCGCACAGAGGAGGATTATGCCGCACTGGCCCACGCCTATCTGAGCGAACTTGCAGGCATGAACACCCTTTATGCCGAACTCTTCGTATCTCCCGACCATGGCGAGGCGGTGGGGCTTTCGGCAGAGGCCTATATCGACGGACTGGCCGCGGGCATGATGGCGGCAAAGGAAGAAACCGGCATCGAATCGCGCATGGTCATCATCGGCGAGCGCCATTTGGGGCCGGAAAACGTTCTGGCCCGCGCCCGCTGGCTGGAGCGCTTTCATCATCCGCTGGTTACGGGCTTCAACATGGCGGGCGACGAGCGCATGAACCGCGTGGAGGATTATGCGCCTGCCTTCGAGATCGCCCGCGGCGCGGGCTATGGCATCACCATTCATGCCGGTGAGCTTTGCGGCACATTCAGCGTGGCCGATGCGCTGGATCATGTGCAGCCAAGCCGCATTGGCCACGGAGTGCGCGCCGTGGAGGATGAGGATCTGCTGCGCCGTCTGGCGCAAGAGGGCGTGGTTCTGGAGGTCTGCCCGGCCTCCAATATCGCCCTCAAGGTGTTTCCCGATTACGAAAGCCACGCCCTGCCCGCCCTTGTGAAGGCAGGCGTCAAGGTCTGCATCAATTCCGACGATCCGCCATTCTTCCACACCTCGCTGGCCAAGGATTACGCCTTGGCTGCCGCCATGGGCTTCGACGATGCCGCCATCAATCGCATGACCGAGACGGCACTCGAAGCTGCTTTCGTGGACGAGGATAGCCGTAGCGCGTTGCTGGCACGGTTCAAAACGCTTTGCGAGGCCACCAGAGCGTCCGGCCCACGCGAAGATCCATGAAAAAAGTGGAACGTTTCGCTTGCCGTCAGGGTGGTTTCAGTGAAAGAAACGCCATGAAGCAAAACAAGAAGAGAAGGCTATCATGAACGGCGTTACAGTCATCGATCATCCGCTCGTGCAGCACAAGCTTACCATCATGCGCCGCAAGGAGACCTCCACGGCCAGCTTCCGGCGTTTGCTGCGGGAAATTTCCACCCTGCTCTGTTACGAAGTCACACGCGATCTCGAACTGACGATGGAAACCATCGAAACGCCGCTCACCGAAATGCAGGCCCCCGTGCTTGAGGGAAAGAAACTGGTATTCGCGTCCATCCTGCGCGCAGGTAACGGACTTTTGGAAGGAATGCTGGATCTGGTGCCTTCGGCGCGCGTTTCGCATGTCGGCGTCTACCGCGATCACGACACGTTGCAGGCGGTGGAATATTACTTCAAAGCACCCGAAAGCCTCGACGAACGCCTGGTGATCGTTGTCGATCCCATGCTTGCCACCGGCAACTCCTCCATTGCCGCCGTGGACAAGCTGAAGGAGCGCGGCGCCCGCAATATCCGCTTCGTCTGCCTGCTGGCCGCACCGGAAGGCGTGAAAAACTTCGTGGAAGCGCATCCGGATGTGCAGGTCTACACCGCCTCGCTGGATAGCCACCTGAACGAGAAGGGCTATATCGTGCCGGGCCTTGGCGATGCGGGCGACCGCATGTACGGCACCAAGTAATACCAGGGCGCGAAGATGCCGACGCATTCCCGCCTACAGCGCCGTGCGTTTTAACAAACGCACAAAGGACGCTGTAACACGTTAAATCTGCTGCATAATTTTCACCTTAAATCAATTCCGATTTAAGGAATTATGCAGTAGAAAAAATTGCAAATATCGCAAAATCTTCAATGGCCTGAGATATTCGAAAACAAATCTCGGGAGTCATTTTCAATGACTCTCGATGAATGCTGGGCCAGTTTGAAGGGGCGCACGAGAAAGACGGGGCTGACGGATGTTGATGCGCGTTGCGATCTTTGCAAGTCTCGCTGTCGTGGCGGCCACGCAGGTTCCGCAGCTGATCGAGACCCCGGACAGGTCCGCCAGCCCGCCGCCACCGCAAACGCTCTCCGTTGCGCCTGCCGCCCCCACGCCGTCCGCCGGCTACGGGCAGGCGGTCATCGATGCGGACGAGCGCGGACACTTCGTCGCGAACTTCCGGCTGAATGGCAAGACCGTGGAGGCGATGGTGGATACCGGCGCCTCGAGCGTGGCAATCAATGAAAGCACGGCGAGGCGTCTGGGCTTCACCGCCGCCACGCTTGATTTCAAATATCGGGTTAATACGGCAAATGGCCAGACCGATGCCGCAGCAGTCACCCTTGATCGCGTGGAACTTGGCAGTCTGAGGGTGACAGATGTCAAGGCCCTCGTTCTACGGGACAATGCCCTGTCCGGCACGCTGATCGGCATGAGTTTTCTTGGCAAACTGGGCAGCTACAAGGCAGAAGGCGGGCGGCTGAAACTCGCTCAGAAATAAGGCCACGGCAGCCCCCCCATCTCCTTACAGCGCCGTGCGTTTTATCGCACGGCGCTGTAACACTTTAAATCTGCTGCATAATTTTCACCTTAAATCGATTCCGATTTAAGGAATTATGCAGTAACGGCAACAGGCGGAAAACAATGCTGTATCGGGGGCGTCAAGCGCTCCGCTTCCCCTCTCCTCATCAGGCCTGCCAGTTGGCCAGCTTGGCAAGTCCGGCCGCAAGCAGGCCTGCTGCCTTCTGTTCACCCTTTGCTTCCACATAGCAGCGCATTTCCGGCGCATTCCCCGATGGGCGGAAATGGATGATGCTGTCATCGTCGAGCCTTATCCGCAGGCCATCGAGATCGCTCTTGTCACGGATGGCGCCCAGCGGAGCGAGAAAGGCGGCGAGTTGGCTATCACCCGCCCTGAGATGAGCCATGAGGCTGGCGCTGCGCTCCAGCGCGTAATGCTCAAGCCGGTCGGAAAGCGCAATCGGCAGATCCATGCCCGCCGCCATCTCCGAAAGGCTGGCGCCCACGCCCGCCGCGAGCCCCAGCGCCGCGAGAATGGGCAGAACACAGTCACGGGTCGGCAGTGCGGCAAGCCGGATATTGGCGAGGGTGAAATCGGAGGCCAGCATCACCCCGCCATTCGCTTCGAACCCCATGACCCGCTGCCGTCCTTGGGCAAGAGCCTCCTGCATGGCGGCGATGACAAAGGGCGAGCCCACCCGCGTGCGCACCACCGGCACGCCGATTGCAGCCTCAATGCCCGAATTCGACGTAACCGGCGTTGCAATGACCTCGGCCTTGAGAAATTGCGCTGTCAGCAGCCCCAGAAGATCCCCCCGCAACGGCTGGCCCTTCTCGTCGGCCACCAGCGGCCTATCGGCATCGCCATCCGTTGACACGATGGCAAACAGCTTTTCAGCCGCCGCCCACCCCGCCAGACTGGCGCGCGTTTGCGCCGAGACCGCTTCGGTATCGACGGGAATGAAGTGTTCGGAGCGACCGAGGGGCACGACTTGCGCACCAAAACCCTCCAGAATGTCCACCAGCAGGTCACGAGCCACGCTGCTGTGCTGGTAAAGGCCAATGCAAAGCCCGTTGAGGATATTGCCGGGCAACAGCTGGCGATAACGGTCCAGAAACAGACGTTCCACCTGCATCTGCCGGTTCTCGCCGCTGGCCCGCGCCACCAGCCCTGCCTGTTCATCCTGCGCCAGTTCGGTGACGAGCGCCACGATTGCCGCCTCGTCCTGCTTGTCGATTTCACCGTCGGGGCGGTAAAACTTGATGCCATTGCGATCGGCGGGGATATGCGAGCCGGTAATCATGATGGAAGCGGCGCTGATGCTTTGGCCATAAAAGGCAAGGGCCGGCGTTGGCACCGCCCCGCAATCGACAGGACGAAAGCCCGCCCTTTGCGCCGCGGCCATGGCCGTTGCCGCAATTTCCGGGCTGGAAGGCCTGAAATCCTGCCCCACAAGCAAAAGATCGCCCGGAGCGGCACATCCTTTCTGCACCAGCATTCTCAAAAAAGCCGTGACATGCAGCGCAGAAACGCTGCCGACCAGTTCCGTGGAAAGGCCACGCAGGCCACTTGTTCCGAATTTTGCCGCCACGCACCTACCCTTGACCTTTGCCGTGCCGGCCCAGTCGCCTGACACGAATATCCCACAAAGACGTGCGCCAGAAACGGCGCAGGCAATGGCCTGTGAGACGGCGGATATTTCCCATAATGCGAAGGAGATGGAAAGACGGCAAAGGCCGAAATGTAAAAGAGCCCGACGCGGGAGGAGGTGCGTCGGGCTCTTGAACTTGATCGGCAATTGGGAGGAGGAGGAGTGTTGCCGATCCTATCCAAGCGACACTGGGAGGAGGAGTGCGTCGCTTCGATGATTTGTAATATAAACGATTTGACGCTTGTGAATAGCGCCATTACCGCATCGCAGCAATGCAATCCCTGCATATCATGGGGGTAAAGCCCCCCTTTCCTGCGGCAGTCTGCCGCAGTTATCGCAACTGGAGAGACAGGCTGACCTTTTTTGCTCCTATTATGATTAATCCTTATGCAGGTTTTGACTTTTGACATGCGAAGTCGTGATAGTTGCCACGGGGTGATTTGGAACGGGAAAAGACAGATGCGGCCGAATATTTTGCTGGTGACTGCCGATCAATGGCGGGGAGATTGCCTTTCGGCGGCTGGCCACGGACTGGTGAAGACACCCAATATCGATAGTCTTGCGCAAGAGGGGGTCTTGTTCCGCCGTCATTATGCCGGTGCCGCCCCTTGCTCTCCGGCGCGCGCCTCGATCTATACGGGGCTTTACCAGATGAACCATCGCGTTTGCCGCAATGGTTCGCCGCTCGATGCGCGCTTCGATACGATTGCGCTTGCGGCACGTCGGGCCGGTTACGATCCCACGCTGTTCGGCTACACCGATGTTTCGCCCGATCCTCGCCGCCACGACCCGCAGGATCCGCACCTCAAGAGCTATGAGGGCGTGTTGCCAGGCTTCACAACCGGGCAATTGCTGCTGGAAGACGACCGGCAATGGCTAAGCTGGCTCCAGGAAAGGCGCGGCGGCACGCGGCCTTCGCGCGACATTCACTTCACCGGCTCACGTCCCGGCCAAACCGCGCCCGCCTATACGGCAGATGAAACACCAACGGCCTTTCTGGTGGACCGCTTTCTTTCATGGCGGCAGGAGCAGACGGCCCCTTGGTTTGCGCATATTTCCTTCCTGCGACCGCATCCGCCTTTTTCCGTGCCCGAGCCGTTCAACCGGCTCTATGATCCTGCGGCCACCGCAAGGCCCCTGCGCCATGCAACGCTGGAAGAGGAAATGGCGGTGCATCCGCTGCTGGCGCTTTTCCTGCCGCTTCTGCCGCAATCGGCCTTCCTGCATGGCGCGGAGGGGAAGGTAAAGGATTGGAACGAAGCCGACATCGCCCTGCTGCGCGCCACCTATTACGGCATGATCTCGGAAGTGGATGCGCAGTTCGGCCGCATCCTGCAAGCCCTGAAGGCGGCGGGCGACTGGGATGATACAGTGATTATTTTCACTTCCGACCATGCGGAAATGCTGGGCGATCACTGGATGTTCGGCAAGGGCGGGTTCCACGACGGATCCTATCACATTCCGCTGGTCATCCGCGATCCCGCAGAGCGGGGCGGGAAGACCGTCGATGCCTTCACCTCTGCCGCAGATCTCATGCCGACGCTGATCGAGCGCATGGGGGTGAGCGCCCGCAATCATCAGGACGGACGCTCGCTCCGGCCGTTTCTGGCGGGCCGCGCACCACAGGGCTGGCGGGATCATGCCTTCTTCGAATTCGATTTCCGCGACGTCGTATCAAACCGCATCGAAGAGGCGATGGGCCTGCAATCGGCACAATGCAATATGGCCGTTATCCGCGACCATGACTTCAAATATGTGCATTTTCCCGCACTGCCGCCCCTGCTTTTCGATCTTGCCGCAGATCCCGGCGAGTTGACCAATGTGGCTGAGGATCCGGCCTATCTTGCCATACGCCTGCGCTATGCCGAAAAGCTGCTGGCCCTTCGCGCCGAGCATCTCGACCAGACGCTGGCCTTTAGCGAATTGACACCCGAAGGCCCGCTCAGCCGCCCCCGGCACGAGAGATGAAAAGAGTTGCCGCAGGCGGCATAAGAGCATAATCGGAGGAAAACCCGGCTGACCGGAAGCCGCGGCCCACCTGATATTCGGAGTGACACCATGCCGCCCATCATCCGCACCCATGAGGGAGACATCAGCGCCGAAGACGCGGCGCGTTACACTGGCGCCATTGCCATCGATACGGAAACGCTGGGGCTGGTGCCGCGCCGGGACCGGCTCTGCGTGGTGCAGCTTTCGCCAGGCGATGGGTCCGCCGATGTCATTCGCATCGCCGCAGGGCAGAGGCAAGCGCCCAATCTCATTGCCATGTTATCCGACCCGGCGCGGGAGAAGATTTTCCACTATGGCCGTTTCGACATTGCCGTGCTGTTTCACACCTTTGGCGTGGTGACGAACCCGGTTTTCTGTACCAAGATCGCTTCAAGGCTTTCCCGCACCTATACCGACCGGCACGGGTTGAAGGACAATCTCAAGGAAATGCTGGAAGTGGATATTTCCAAGGCGCAGCAATCCTCCGATTGGGCAGCGGAAACGCTGTCGCAGGCGCAGCTCGAATATGCCGCTTCCGATGTGCTGCATCTCCATGCCCTGCGTGACAAGCTCACCCAACGCCTGCTGCGCGATGGCCGCATGGACCACGCCCGTGCCTGCTTCGAATTCCTGCCGACGCGCGCCCGCCTCGATCTTCTCGGCTGGGAAGAGACCGATATTTTCGCCCATAGCTGATCCGGCTTTGCGTCCGGCTACAGCCTGGTTTAAAACCCGCGCATGAGCAATTTTTTCAGCGATTCCGCTTCGCCGTCCAATCTGTCGGAATTTACCGTCTCCGAGCTTTCGGGGTCGATCAAGCGCACCATCGAAACCGCCTTCGACCATGTGCGGGTGCGCGGCGAAATATCCGGCTATCGCGGCCCGCATTCCTCGGGCCATGCCTATTTCGCCCTGAAGGACGACAAGGCCCGGATCGATGCCGTGGTATGGAAAGGCTCCTTTTCCAAGCTCAAATACCGGCCGGAAGAGGGCATGGAAGTGATTGCCACCGGCCGCATCACCACCTTTCCCGGCTCATCGAAATACCAGATCGTCATCGAGCAGATGGAGCCGGCCGGTGCGGGCGCGCTCATGGCCATGCTGGAGGAGCGCAAGCGCCGGTTTGCGGCGGAGGGCCTGTTCGATCCCGCCGCCAAGCAGTTGCTGCCCTTCATGCCGAAGGTAATCGGCGTGGTGACATCGCCGACCGGCGCCGTCATTCGCGATATTCTGCACCGCATTTCCGATCGTTTTCCCGTGCATGTGCTGGTCTGGCCGGTCAAGGTGCAGGGGGAAGGGTCCGGCGACGACGTGGCCAATGCCATTCGCGGCTTCAATGCCCTGCCCCTGGCGGGCAATATTCCACGTCCGGACGTGCTGATCGTCGCCCGTGGCGGCGGCAGCCTCGAAGACCTGTGGAGTTTCAACGACGAGGCCGTGGTACGCGCCGCCGCCGAAAGCGACATTCCGCTGATCTCCGCCGTCGGCCATGAAACGGACTGGACGCTGATCGATTACGCCGCCGATATGCGCGCACCCACGCCCACCGGGGCTGCCGAAATGGCCGTGCCGGTCAAGGCCGAGTTGCAGGCGCAGGTGGCGGGCCTGTCTGCCCGCCTGCAAGGCGCCATCAGCCGCCAGATGGACAATCGCCGTCAGGGCTTGCGCGCCCTGACACGGGCACTCCCTTCGCTGGACCAGCTTCTTGCCCTGCCGCGCCGCCGGTTCGACGAGGCCGCCGCAGGTCTCGGTCGTGGCCTTGAAATGAACACCATGGCCAAGCGCCGCCACTTCGAGCGGGCAGCAGCGCGGCTTTCACCGGATATGCTGGCAAGACGCCTGATGGAGCGCCGCCAGCGCATCGGCGAACGTATGATGCTCGCCGAACGGATCGTGGAGCGGTTGCTGGAGCGGCAAAAAGCCCGTCTTGGCCGTTTCGATGCAAGCCTCACCGCCATTCCCGCCCGCCTCAAGGGCCAGACCGAACGCGCCCGCGACAGGCTGGAAAGCCTCGGTCGCCGCGCCGACGGCGCTGTTGTCAGCGACCTGCGCCGCGCCCGCGCCGCCATTGCCGCACAGGACCGCGTGCTGCAATCGCTTTCCTACATGAATGTTCTCAAACGCGGCTATGCCGTGATCCGCGACGGGCAGGACCGTCCCGTTTCACGGGCCGAAGGTCTGGGCACAGGCGAGGCAATTGCCATCCAGTTCGCCGATGGCCGCGTGCAGGCCGTCACCGGCGACACCGCCACGACCGCGCCGGCAAAGCCCTCGCCAAAGGCCGCAGCCCGCAAGACAGAGCAGGACCCCGACAATCAGGGACGGCTGTTTTAAGACGTGCGTAAAAACAAATAGTTAGAGCGGTTCAATGTTTCCGTGAAACAATGAACCGCTCTAGCCAGGCGCATCCCGTGCCGGATCGTAAAAAAGCGCCAGTGTCAGGCTGCGGGCAATGCGTTCTGCTGTCGCCATGAACCAGGCCTTCGCCTCGTTTGAGAGTTCGAGGTCGTCAAGTGTCTCGGCAAAAAGCCCGAGCCATTGCGGGAAAAGCTCCGGGCTCATTCCCTCGACACCCATATGCGCCTGCACCGGCTTACCGCCATAGGCGCCAGTCTTGAAGGCGATGGCAGACCAGAAGCTCTTCATTTTTGCCAGATGCGCGTCCCAGCCACCTGCGGCGGCGGTGGCATTGAAATCTGCGGCATCCGGGTGTTGGGAATGTAATCGCTGCGCAAAGACCGGTCCCAGAGCGGCATGACCAGCAATGCGAGCGTAAAACTCATCCACCAGCCGTGAAATGATCCCGGCATCGATACCAAGGGCCTGCATCTCCTGGCGTGCCCTTTCCTGAATCGCCTCAGTATGGGCGGCGCGTGCAATCAGTCTTTCATCAGGCATGGCAGTTTCCAGAGGTGTTTTCGCTTCCGAGTTGATGGTCATTATTCTCTTTCGGGCATTGAGCGTTTTTGCGCGACAAAAGCGCAACCCTGTTTGCGTCCATTAATGAAACTCTACTGCATAATTCCTTAAATCGGAATCGATTTAAGGTGAGAATTATGCAGCATTTTTAAAGTGTTACAGCGTCCTTTGTGCGTTTGAGAAAACGCACGGCGCTGTAGCATGATTCCGGAGCGGGCGCTTTGAAATCGCAGCTCCGGATGACCGCGCGGACCGTGGCCCTTCACCGCAGATCGGCTTTCTTGCCTGCGGCCACATCTTGCCAGGAATGAGAAAAAGGCATATTATTAGAATAATTCTAAACTGGAGCAGCTTCAATGGTTTCTCTTTTTGCCCTTCCTGCCCGGCGCAGGCTTGACAGCCTGAATGAGCAGGAAATTCTGGCGCTTGCCATTTCGAGCGAGGAGGACGATGCCCGGATTTATGCCAGCTATGCTGCACGTCTCAAATCGGACTTTCCCCATTCCGCCAGCCTGTTTGCCGATATGGCGCAAGTGGAACAGGCCCACCGCAACATGCTGATAGACATGCACAGGCAACGCTTTGGCGACACCATACCCTTGATCCGCCGCGAACATGTGCGCGGCTTTCTGCCCCGAAAACCTTTATGGCTTAGCCAGACACTGTCACTGGAGGACCTTCGTGCGGAGGCGGCCAGCATGGAAAAAAGTGCCGCCGAATTTTATCTTCAGGCGCAAAAGCTGGTGACAGATGCCGCCACGCGGCGCCTGCTGGGCGATCTTGCGCTTGCCGAACAGGGGCATGAAGATGTGGTGAAGCAATTGACCGAAAAGCATCTTTCCTCGCAAGAGCGGGAGGAGGAGGACGCAACCGCCCGGCGGCAGTTCATTCTGACCTATGTTCAACCCGGTCTTGCCGGGTTGATGGACGGATCCGTTTCAACGCTTGCGCCAATTTTTGCTGCCGCCTTTGCCACCGGTGACACCTGGCAAACCTTTCTGGTTGGGCTCTCGGCCTCGGTGGGAGCTGGCATTTCCATGGGCTTTACCGAAGCCTCGCATGATGACGGCAAGATTTCAGGGAGAGGCTCCCCCCTCAAGCGTGGCCTCGCCTGTGGCATCATGACCACGCTGGGTGGTCTGGGTCACGCCCTGCCCTATCTCATTCCGCATTTCTGGACAGCAACGGTCACGGCGGCAATCATTGTCTTTGTGGAATTGTGGGCCATCGCCTTCATCCAGAACCGCTTCATGGAAACGCCGTTCTTCCGCGCCGTCTTGCAGGTGGTGCTGGGCGGCTCACTGGTCCTGGCGGCAGGCATTCTCATCGGAAGTGGCTGAGCATTTCCAGACGCAAAACCGGATAGATTCTTGCTGGAAATGCTCTACCGCAGAGCCGCGACCGGAAGATCCTTGCCATTCTCGATCGTGACCCAACGGCCCGTATCGAAGCTCGCCTGACGCTTCAGATAGGTATAGGGCGTATCGGTCCAGAGCTTGACCTCGTCATTGAGGTTATCAAGTATGAAATCGCCTTCTGCACTGCGCAGGGTCAGCACGGCGTGCCCCTCGCCATCCGGCTTGCGCACCACGGTGATCAGCAGGTCGGAAACATTGAACCCGGCTTCGATCAGGCGCTTGCGCTTCAACAGCACAAAATCTTCGCAATCGCCTGCATCCACCGGATAATCCCACCACTCCTCGCGGCCATAGACTTCCATATCCGTCATGGGGGTGATTGCCTTGTTGACGGCAGCGTTCACATCGCGAACCACGTCCCAGCCATGCGCCGTGACCTGCATGGCCGGCGCGGGGCGGCTGCGGATTTGGCATTCGGCCCTGTAACGCTGACAGAATTCATAATGCCCGATGGGCTGGGACGTGACCGCGCCTGTCACCATGGACGCAGAAGAACGCGGCGCATCGACGGCGCCAGCCTTGGCAGCGAACACAATGGGGAGCGTCAGAAACAATGCCGACGCAAGCAACCTGATGGTCATGACCCGTCCCTTAAATTCTTAACAAAACGTTAAGATCCCAGGCGACAAGAGTCAATTACAGGCTGGTATCACGACAAGCGATTCGCCGTTTATGGTTAAAATCCGTTAGTAATTGTGGAATGACTGCCGCAATATGGCACAGTCGCGCCCGGCGAATGCCAACTAAACGCCATAGAGCGGCTCAATGTTTAACAGAAACATTGAGCCGCATTACAGCGCCGTGCGTTTTATCAAACGCACAAAGGACGCTGTAACGCTTTAAATTTGCTGCATAATTTTCACCTTAAATCGATTCCGATTTAAGGAATTATGCAGTAAATATTTGTTTTTGCTCATTTCCAGACGGAAAACCAGCGCGGCACTGTTCTCGGGACAATGCTTTGGGCAAGCAATATCCTGCCAAAATGAAAACCGGTTTCCCCAAAATGGCGAGAAACGTGCCTTACGACGCAGAACTGCTGCAAGCGCCGAAACTTCGCTTGCAGCCTTTTCAAAGGCGAAGGTTCGCGCCCTGCGAAACCTCAGTTGAAGACACGCTTGGGGCGGAACTCACCTTCGCCAACCTCACCGATGGCAACCAGCCGTCCGGCGGCAAAGGCGACGGCCTCCGGCTCGCTCACCGGGGCATCCCTGCCACGCAGGATGATGGGATTGCCCATGCGAAGCCGGTGGGCCTGATCCTCACTGATGCGGATTTGCGGCAAGGAGGAAAGCGCCTCGCCCGTATCGACCAGAAACACATCAAGCGCAGCCAAGCGCTCATCGCGATCCTCGATCTTTTCCAGCTCCACCAGCTCTTCCAGCGGCACCATCATATCTTCGGCAAAGGGGGCCACGAAGGAGCGGCGCAGGTCGGAAATATGGCCGTAGCAGCCCAGCTCCCGGCCAAAATCGCGCGCCAGCGAGCGGACATAGGTGCCCTTGCCGCACTCCACCTCAAAGAAAGCACGATCTTCTTCGGCCTTGAGCAGGGTAAGTCGGTGAATCTCGACCTCGCGGGATGGAATCTCCACCGTCTCGCCATCGCGGGCAAGATCATAGGCGCGCTCTCCAGCAATCTTGATGGCGGAGAATTGCGGCGGAATCTGCTGTATAATGCCGGTATAGGCAGGCAGAAGCGCTCGGATCGCCTCTTCCCCCGGACGGTTGGCGGAGGTTTGCGTCACCTCGCCTTCGAGATCGTCGGTCGAGCGTTCTTCGCCCCAGGTCACGGTAAATTCATAGATCTTGCGGCCATCCATCACGTAAGGCACGGTCTTGGTGGCATCGCCCAATGCAATAGGCAACATGCCGGAGGCCAACGGATCGAGCGTTCCGGCGTGACCGGCTTTCTGCGCATTGAACAGCCACTTGATCTTGCCAACAGCTTCCGTGGAGCCGAAATCCACCGGCTTGTCGAGGATCAGCCAGCCGGAAATCGGGCGGCCCTTGGGTTTTCTCGGTTTGGACATGGGGCTTAGTCTTCCTGGCTATCGTCAGTGGCAAGATCGCGGGCGACTTCCGGCGAACGGAGAAGTTCGTCGATCTTCTTGTAATTGTCGAAGCTGGTATCGTCGCGGAAGCGGACTTCCGGCATATATTTCATCTGCCGCAGATGCCCGGCCAGGCGGCCACGAATAAATTTCGCGTGGCGGTTCAGCGCTGCAATCACCACGTCGTGATCTTTCATGCCAAGCGGCGTCACATAGGCAGTGGCAATCTTCAGATCCGGCGACATCCGCACTTCACTGATGGAAATCACGGTTTTTTCGATGAGGTCGTCCCGCACCTCGCCCCTTTGCAGGATCTGGGTAACAGCGGCGCGGACCTGTTCGCCAACGCGCAACATGCGCTGCGAAGGCGCAGAGGAAGTAGCTTTGCTCATATCTCGTCTCGTTCAAGGCCTCTGGCAGGCGAGTGTCATACCGCTCAACCCTGCAAGGCGGATGGGAATCGGACCCAGGAAGGCAGATTTGCCCTCGTCCACATAAACGAAAACCGCCGCTTTCGCGGCGATTTTCCCTGTTTCTGCACAACCGATCAGAGCGTGCGGGTAACGTGTTCGACGCGGAAGCACTCGATGGTGTCGCCAGCGCGAATGTCTTCGTAGTTTTCGAAGGCCATGCCGCATTCCTGACCGACCGGCACTTCCGAGACTTCGTCCTTGAAGCGCTTGAGCGTCTTGAGCTTGCCTTCGTGGATAACCACGTTGTCGCGCACCAGACGCACGCCAGCGCCTCTTTCGACCTTGCCTTCGATGACGCGGCAACCGGCCACCTTGCCGACCTTCGTGATGTTGAACACCTCGAGGATCTCGGCATTGCCGAGGAAGGTCTCGCGGCGCTCCGGCGACAGCAGGCCCGACATCGCTGCCTTCACGTCATCCACCAGATCGTAGATGATGTTGTAGTAGCGGATCTCGATACCTTCGCGTTCAGCCAGCGTACGGGCCTGGGCATTGGCGCGAACGTTGAAGCCGATGATGGCGGCATTCGAGGCTTCGGCCAGCGAAATATCCGATTCCGTCACGCCACCCACGCCGGAGTGAACGATCCGGGCGCGCACTTCGTCGGTGCCAAGCTTTTCCAGCGCCCCGGCAATGGCTTCGATGGAGCCCTGCACGTCGCCCTTGATGACCAGCGGGAACTCCTTCATGCCGGAGGTCTGGAGCTGGCTCATCATCTGTTCCAGCGAACCGCGCGAACCGGATTGGCGGGCGGCTGCCTTGTCACGGGCCAGACGCTGGCGATATTCGGAAATTTCGCGGGCGCGGGCTTCGTTTTCGACGACGGCGAACTTGTCACCGGCAGCCGGCGTACCGGAGAGGCCCAGCACTTCGACCGGCATGGCCGGACCAGCTTCCTTGACGTGTTCGCCCTTGTCGTTGACCAGCGCGCGCACACGTCCCCACTGGTCGCCAGCCACGATGATCTGGCCGGGGCGCAGCGTACCCTTCTGGATCAGCACGGTGGCAACCGCACCGCGACCACGGTCGAGCTGAGCTTCGATGACCGAGCCTTCCGCCGTACGGTTCGGGTTGGCCTTGAGGTCGAGAACTTCGGCCTGCAACAGAATGGCTTCGAGCAGCTTGTCGAGGTTCAGGCCGTTCTTGGCCGAAACTTCCACGTCCAGCGTTTCACCGCCCATGGATTCCACGAAAACTTCGTGCTGGAGAAGCGCCGTGCGCACACGCTGCGGATCGGCCGTGGGCTTGTCGATCTTGTTGATCGCCACGATGATCGGCACACCTGCCGCCTTGGCATGGTTGATGGATTCGATGGTCTGCGGCATGA
Source organism: Allorhizobium undicola ORS 992 = ATCC 700741 (assembly GCF_000621665.1). Classification (GTDB taxonomy): domain Bacteria; phylum Pseudomonadota; class Alphaproteobacteria; order Rhizobiales; family Rhizobiaceae; genus Allorhizobium; species Allorhizobium undicola. The sequence goes on along the minus strand of NZ_JHXQ01000008.1, from coordinate 72,057 downwards.
CGCTGTCGTCGGCGGCCACGACCAGAATGGCAATATCCGTTACCTGCGCACCACGGGCACGCATGGCGGTAAAGGCTGCGTGGCCGGGCGTGTCGATGAAGGTGATCTTCTGACCGCTCTGCTCAACCTGATAGGCGCCGATATGCTGGGTAATGCCGCCGGCTTCGCCAGCCACGACATTGGCCTTGCGGATGGCGTCGAGCAGCGAGGTCTTGCCGTGGTCTACGTGACCCATGATGGTGACGACCGGCGGACGCGGCAGGAGTTCGCCAGCCTCGTCGGCAACGTCGAAGATGCCGTCTTCAACGTCGGATTCCGATACGCGCTTGACGGTGTGGCCGAATTCCGTGGCAATGATTTCCGCCAGATCGGCGTCGATCACGTCGCCGGGCTTCATCATCTGGCCTTCCTTCATCAGGTACTTGATGACATCCACGGCGCGTTCGGACATGCGCTGCGACAGTTCCTGAATGGTGATGGTTTCCGGCAGGACGACTTCGCGGGAAATCTTTTCGCGGGTTTCCTGCATCTGGCTGCGGCGGAATTTTTCCTGGCGGCGGCGCATGGAGGCGAGCGAACGGCCGCGTGCGGTGCCGTCATCGTCCACGGCAGCGCTCGTCACGGTCAGCTTGCCGCGGCGACGGTCATCCTCGCCCTTGGTGCGGGCGGGAACCTTCGCGGGTTCCGGACGCACAACCTTGCCACGCGCGGGGCTGCCACGGTTGGCGCCACGATCGTCTTCGTCTTCGTCTGCCCTGCGGCCGCGGGCAAAGCCCGGTGCGGCCGGAGCAGGAGCCGGGGCTGCCGGCGCCGGACGGGCCGGAGCGGAATTTGCCGGACGGGCAGAGGGTGCCGGACGCCCGGCAGGTGCGGCAGTGCGCACCGGAGCGGCGGCAGCCGGTTCGGCAGGCGCGACTGGCTGCGGCGCGGCAGCTTCCGCCACGGCGCGGGCCTTTTCCTCTTCTGCGGCACGGCGTGCCTCTTCTTCGGCCTGGCGCTGACGCTCAGCCGCTTCAGCGGCGCGGCGCACCTCTTCCTCGGCGCGGCGCTTGGCGTCCTCGACCTCGCGGGCCTGGGCTTCCATCAGCGCGCGGCGGCGGGCTTCCATTTCGCCAGCGGAGAGATCGTGCAGCACGGCACCGCGCGGACGATCATTGTTGCGATCGTTATTGCGGTTCTGCCCGTAGGAGGGCTGCTGGCGCGAAGGCTGGCCCGAATGGCGATGCTGGTTGTTGTTATGATTGCCGGAAGGCTGCTGCGGGGCGCGCGCAGGCTGCTGCGGGGCGCGCGCAGGCTGCTGCGGCGCCGGGCGGGGTGCCGGCGGCTGCACGGGCGCAGGTGCGGCGGCAACGGGCTGCGGAGCAGCCGGCTGTTCCGGCGCACGCGGAGCTGCGGGCGTGATCGGCGGGCGCTCGTCTTCGGGACGGGCCGGGCGACGCTTGCGCGTCTCGACCACAACGGCCTTCGTTCGACCGCGACCCATATCCTGGCGCACGGTACCCTGGTTCACTCCCGTCGGCTTGAGCGTGAGTGTCTTCTTGCCCGTTACGCTGAGTGTCTTGTCGTCTTTGCTGTCGGTCATTCCGTTCCCGTTCCTTCGAGCGGGGCCGGATGAAAGCATCAGACCGCGCCGTTCACATACTGTCTCAAACCACGATGGCCGGCCTGCGCCGGTGCCCGCGTCATTGCTGCGTGCGACCAGCGCCGCCCTGAGGGCGAGGCATCTGGCCACGATAGGTTTCGAGCAAAGTTGCGCGTTTCACTACACCCTCACCGGCCTGCCCTGCAAGCGCGCAAGCATGGATAAACGCATTCTCGCTCATCAACTCGTCCATTTCACCTTCGGAAAAGGGCCGAAGCGCCGGAATCTCGGCCTCCGTTTCCATTCCAAGGTGCCAGGCCTTGCGGGCCTGGTCCAATTTCCTGACGCCATCGGCAGCGGCCTGGGCCGCATGAAACACCATCAGCGCCTCGCCCGAACGAATGGCGATGTCCACCTTGGCGGATCCGGTGACGAACTGCCCGGCCTTGCGCGCCAGATGCATCATTCCGGCAAGCTGCTCAACCAGCAGCCTGTCCACCAGGGCACCAAGCTCCCCGTCGGGCTTCACCCCCGCCTTGAGGGCGCGGGCAAAAAGATTCTTGGCCACCGCCTTGTCCACGGCCTGGCGCGACAAGGACACCCAGCAGCCTCGTCCCGGCAATTGCCGCTTGAGGTCGGGAACGACGGACCCATCGGGACCCGCCACGAAGCGGATCAACGTTTCCGGCGTGCCCTCCTCGCGGGTGACGATGCAGGTACGATCACTCTGACCACCCTTGCCCTTTTCCCGCGGGGGACGTTCGGCAGCTTCAGCCGGTGAGGGCGAAGCGGAATCGGAAGGCTGTTGCGAGGCCATCACGCCTCGTCAGCCTCACCGGCCTCCTCCTGCTCGCCTTCTTCGGTCTCGGCGGTCGCCAGATCCTCTTCGGTGATCCAGCCAGCCAGCAGGCGGGCCTGAACGACCATCTGCTCGGCATCCGCCCGTGAAACGTCAAACTTCGAGAACAGGCCTTCGAACTTCTTGGTTTCGCCGTTCTTACGCTCGCTCCAGCCAACCAGATCGTCGGCGGCGCAACCGGCAAAGTCCTCGACCGTCTTGATGCCGTCTTCACCCAGCGCAACCAGCATCCGCGAATTCAGGCCTTCGATCTGGCGCAGGTCGTCGGACACGCCGAGCGTCTTGCGCTTGGCATCCATTTCCGCCTCGATCTTGTCCAGATAATCGCGGGCACGGTTCTGGATTTCCTCGGCCGTGTCGGAATCGAAACCGTCGATAGAGGCGATTTCGTCGAGATCGACATAGGCCAGCTCTTCCACCTGGGCAAAGCCCTCGGAAGCCAGCACCTGACCGACCATTTCGTCCACGTCGAGAGCATCCATGAACAGGTTGGTGCGCTCGTTGAATTCCTTCTGACGGCGCTCGGATTCCTCCTGCTCCGTCATGATGTCGATGTCCCAGCCGGTGAGCTGCGAGGCGAGGCGAACGTTCTGGCCGCGGCGGCCGATGGCCAGCGAAAGCTGCTCGTCCGGAACGACCACTTCGATGCGCTCCGCATCTTCATCGAGAACGACCTTGGCCACTTCGGCGGGCTGGAGGGCGTTGACGATGAAGGATGCCGGATCAGCCGACCACGGAATGATGTCGATTTTTTCGCCCTGAAGCTCCGCCACGACGGCCTGAACGCGGGAGCCGCGCATACCGACGCAGGCACCGACCGGATCGATCGAGCTGTCATTGGAGATCACGGCGATCTTGGCGCGGGAACCCGGATCGCGGGCTACGGACTTGATCTGGATGATGCCGTCATAGATTTCCGGCACTTCCATGGTGAAGAGCTTCACCATGAACTGCGGATGGGTACGCGACAGGAAAATCTGCGGACCGCGCTGCTCGCGGCGCACGTCGTAAACGAAGGCGCGCACGCGGTCGCCGTAGCGCATGGTTTCGCGCGGGATCATCTCGTCGCGGCGGATAATGCCTTCGCCACGGCCGAGATCGACGATGACATTGCCATATTCGACGCGCTTGACCGTGCCGTTGATGATTTCGCCGACGCGATCCTTGAATTCATCGAACTGCCGGTCGCGCTCGGCCTCGCGCACCTTCTGCACGATGACCTGCTTGGCGGACTGGGCGGCAATGCGGCCAAAATCCATGGGTGGCAGCGGATCGGCGATGAAATCGCCGAGCTTGGCGTCAACATTGCGGTCACGAGCCAGTTCCAGCGCGATCTGGGTGGAATAATCCTCGACCTTCTCGACAACTTCCAGCAGGCGCTGGAGGCGGATTTCACCGGTCTTGGAATTGATGTCGGCGCGGATATTCGTCTCTGTGCCGTAACGCGAACGGGCGGCCTTCTGGATCGCATCCGCCATGGCGGCAAGCACGATCTCGCGGTCGATGACCTTTTCGCGCGCGACCGCATCCGCGATCTGCAACAGCTCAAGCCGGTTAGCACTGACTGCCATTGTCTTACTGTCTCCGTCTTCCTGCCACGGGAACCCTCCCGGCTGGCGCGTTTTCGGTTGTCTGAGAAGTCCGGCAGACGCCTGACCTCAATCCCTCTTGCTTATTCTTCGTCGTCGCCGTCTTCGGCGTCGTTCTGGTTGGCGGCCTCGGCCTTGGCCAGCTTGTCGGCGCGCAGGGCATCGCGAATAAGGTCATCCGTCAGGATCAGCTTTGCCTCGGCAAGGGCGCTGAACGGCACGCTCACGCGCAACTCCTCGCCATAGCCCACCTGGTCACGCTCCAGCGTGAAGCCATCCTGCGAAACCTCGACGAGCTTGCCGCGGAAGCGCTTGCGACCATCGAGCAGGACCGACGTTTCACACTTCAGGAGATGCCCGTTCCAGCGCTGGAAATCGGACTTGCGCACCATGGGCCGATCGATCCCCGGCGACGACACTTCCAGATGATACGCCTTATCGACGGGATCTTCCACATCCAGAACGGGAGAAACAGCCATGGAAACCGTCTCGCAGTCTTCCACGGTCATGGTTCCATCGGCGCGCTCGGCCATGATCTGCATGGTCAGGCCGTTCTGGTTCATCATGCGCACGCGCACCAACTTGTAGCCAAGATCGGTCATCACCGGCTCGATGATCTCGGCAATGCGGCGGTCAAGGCCGGTTTCCGTGATCAGGCGTGGTTCTGAAAGGGCTTCGGCGAGCAAATCTTCGGACAAAACTGTCCTCCCGGGTGTCAGCAAGCAAGCAACCGCCAAATAAAAAAGAGCGGGTCCTTGCGGCCCACTCTTCATCTGACGATCAAGAATTTGAGCCGTACATACGCCCTTTGCCGCGCAAATGCAAGCTTTTTGGCATGAAGGGAAATTCGCCGTCACGTCAGCCTTTCGTCCGTCACCATGCACGTAAAACGCCACAATCTTCTGTTTTGGCTGTTCTTCATGGTGGCAGGGCCTTTGACCCGCCCTATACTGATGGTCTCTCCTTCGAATCACATCACCGGATCTCCCGTGCCCGAGAAAAAATCGCCGCTGGCGCCCTTCAAGAACCAGGTTTTCCTGACGATCTGGTGCGCCAGCATCGCCTCCAATTTCGGCGGGCTCATCCAGGATGTCGGCGCGGCATGGATGATGACCTCGATTTCCACCTCCAAGGATATGGTTGCGCTGGTGCAGGCATCGAACACCGCGCCCATCATGCTGTTTTCGCTGGTGGCGGGCGCCATGGCCGACAGTTTCGACCGGCGCAAGCTCATGCTCACCGCGCAGATCTTTCTGCTCCTGGTGTCGGCGCTCCTTTCCGTCTTCACCTATCTGGGGCTGCTCACGCCGTGGTCGCTTCTGGCGTTCACCTTTCTCATCGGCTGCGGCACGGCCATGAACAGCCCCTCCTGGCAGGCTTCGGTCGGCGATATTGTCTCGCGGGAGGACCTTCCCTCGGCCGTTTCGCTCAACAGCATGGGCTTCAACATCACCCGCAGCGTCGGGCCTGCCATTGGCGGCATCATCGTGGCGCTGGCGGGGGCGGCCATGGCCTTCCTCGTCAACGCCTTCAGCTATCTTGCCATGATCTACGCGCTGTTCCGGTGGAAACCGGCTTACCCGAAGGCCGCATTGCCGCGCGAAAACCTTGGCACCGCCATTGCCGCTGGCCTGCGCTACATGTCCATGTCGCCCAATCTGATGAAGGTTCTGTTTCGCGGCTTCTTCTTCGGTTTTTCGGCAACGGCGATCCTGTCGCTTCTTCCCCTCATTGCCCGCGATCATCTGGGCGGCGGGCCACTGGTCTATGGCGGTCTGCTGGGTGCCTTCGGGGTCGGTGCGATCGGTGGGGCGCTTTCCAATGCCCGTATTCGCGAGAAACTGTCCAGCGAAGATATTGTGCGCTGCTCCTTCGCGGGTTTTGCCTTTGCCTCGGCGGTGACAGGCATCAGCCATCATTTCTGGCTCACCGCGCCGGCGCTGGCGCTGGCGGGAATGTGCTGGGTTCTGTCGCTGTCGTTGTTCAACACGGTCGTGCAGCTCTCCACGCCGCGCTGGGTGGTGGGCCGCGCCCTTTCACTTTACCAGACCGCCACCTTTGGCGGCATGGCGGGCGGCAGCTGGGTATGGGGTCTGGTTGCTGAGAACAGTTCTTCCGGCCATGCGCTTGCCATGTCAGGTCTGGTCATGGTTCTGGGCGTGGGCATCGGCTTTCTTCTGCCCATGCCAGCCTTCGCCACGCTCGATCTCAACCCCTTGAACCGCTTCAACGAACCGCCGCTCAGCCTTGAAATCCGCCCCCGCAGCGGTCCTATCGTGGTGCAGATCGATTTCGAGATCGACGATCGCGACGTACCGGAGTTTTTGCGGGTCATGGTGGAAAGACGGCGTATCCGCATTCGCGACGGCGCGCAGAACTGGGCGCTGATGCGCGATCTGGAAAACCCGGACTTCTGGACGGAAACGTATCATACCCCGACCTGGGTCGATTACGTGCGCCACAACCACCGCCGCACAAGAGCCGACGCCGAAATCACCGACCGCCTGCTGGAACTGCACAAGGGCACAAACCCGCCCCGCGTGCACCGCATGATCGAACGCCAGACAATTCCGCCCGCCGACGACGTGTTTCACAAACCGCATATCGACCATCATTGAAACAATGGGCGGCGTAGGGCTATTTTCCGAGCCTTGCCTTCAGGCTCTCATCCGGAAAGCAGGTGGGGGCGAGACCGTTTTTCGCCTGCCATTCCCCCAGTGAGCGGCGGGTCTTGAAGCCTGCGAGACCGTCGGCCTTGCCGATGTCGTAGCCCTGAGCCTCAAGGCTTTTCTGCATGGCCAGCACGTCCGAGCGCAGCATGTGACCGACATTGCCCCAGGCAGATACGAAAGCCCCGCCCGTGCCTGCGATGCGGTCGGCAAGATTGCCGATGAACAGCGCATAAAGGTCGGAATTGTTATATTCCTTCAGCACATAGAAGTTCGGCGTTACCAGAAATTCCGGGCCGTGGCGGCCCGCTGGCACAAGCATCATGGCGGAAGCGGAAAGCTCGTCCTTCGGAAATGGCTTGTTCGAGATGCGGGTAATGCCGCTGGCAGCCCATGCCGAAAGCGGCCGGGCGCGGTCCGGCCCTTCCTGCGCGCAGGAAAGCTTTTCCGGTATCGTCACCTCGAAACCCCAGTCGCGCCCGCGCTGCCAGCCTTTTTCGGCAAGGAAGCGCGCCATGGAGGCGAGGCTGTCGGGCACGGAGGTCCAGATGTCGCGGTGGCCGTCGCCGTCGAAATCCACCGCATATTTCAGAAAGCTCGATGGCATGAATTGGGGCTGGCCAAGGGCGCCGGCACTCGAACCGGCCATGGAGCTTGCGGCAATATCGCCGCCATCGATAATATGCAGCGCGTCGATCAATTCGCGCGTGAACAGCTCCTTGCGCGTGGACATGAAAGCGCTGGTAGCCAGAACATCGATTGCCGGATAGGGAAGTTTCGCCTTGCCATAGCCGGTTTCCCGCGCCCAGATGGCCAGAAGAATGGGCCCCGGCACGCCATAGGTCGCCTCGATTTTCCTGAGTGTTGCGGCATGTTGGACGGCCAGCGCGCGGCCGCTGGCCGCCAGCGCCGAAAGCCGCGCCTCGTTGAAATAGGGACCGGGCGAGGAAAACTCGGCCTGCGTTTGCGGCCGTTCCCGAACCGGCGGAAAACCAGGCGGCGCAAGATCGGGCAGTGACCAGACAAGCCTTGCCTGTGCCATGACGGTCTTGAAGGTTGCCGCCGAAATGCCGGCCTTTTCGGCCTGCGGCCAAAGGGCGGTGTTCACCCAGTTTCTGAACTGCCCTTCAACCTCGGCTCGCGACGGCTCGGCCCGCGCCTGCGGCAGGGATATGAGGAGGCCGAAAAGCAGGGCCGTTGCCAATCGGATCAATGTGCCAGACATGGTCTCTTTCGTCATCGGCGAGGCCTCCTATGGTTTTTCAGATGGTGGTGCGGGCGCGCAAGGCTGCCGACAACGTGCCCTCGTCCAGATAATCCAGCTCCCCCCCCACCGGCACGCCATGGGCCAGACGGGTAATTTTCACCTCCAGACCGGCAAGGTGATCGGTGATATAATGCGCCGTGGTCTGGCCTTCCACCGTGGCATTGACCGCCAGAATGACTTCACGAATGCCGCCACGCGCCACGCGGTCGATAAGGCCTTTGATATTGAGGTCATCCGGCCCCACCCCGTTCAGCGGCGACAAAACGCCCCCAAGCACATGATAGGCCGTATTCATGGCCGCGGCCCGCTCCAGCGCCCAGAGGTCGGAAACGTCCTCGACCACGATGATGACAGCGTGATCGCGGCGCTCATCCGTGCAAACGGTGCAAGGGTCGGCCGTGTCGATATTGCCGCAACAGGAGCAAATCTTGACCTTCTGATGCGCTTCGGCCATGGCGGTCGCCAGGGGGCCCATCAATTGGTCACGTTTCTTGATTAGGTGCAGTGCAGCGCGCCGGGCCGAGCGCGGTCCCAGACCCGGCACCTTGGCGAGAAGTTGAATGAGTTTTTCGATTTCGTGACCGGTGACTCGTTTTGCCATGCGCGCTTCTACCCCAAATCGGGGAAGGACGGAATCTCAGCAAGGAGCGGAATTCATGAAAATTCTCAGCATCGCGATTGGACAGCCCCGCGCTGTCCCTGGGAGATCCAGATTGACCGGCTTTTTCAAGCAGGAGGTGTCGGGTGAGATCGCAATCGACCAGAACGGCTTGCCCGGAGACGCCGTATTGAACCAAAAATACCATGGTGGAGTGGATCAGGCCATCTGCCTTGAGGGCGAAATCAGCCTCGATTGGTGGCGCCAGGAGTTGGACATGCCGCTGCCCCCCGGAAGCTTCGGAGAAAATCTCGTGATCGGTGGGCTCGACAACAGCCTGCTGGCCATTGGAGACCGGCTGGTGGTCAATGGTATTGCGCTGGAAATCACGGCACCGCGCGAGCCCTGCTCGACTTTCGCCGCCGCGCTCGGGCAACCGCATCTCGTCAGCCGATACCGGCGGGCAGCACGCCCCGGCGCCTATGCCCGCGTGCTGGGAGGGGGAACGGTGCGGCAGGGCGATGAGGTCAGCTTCATTCCCTTTCCCGGCGAGCGCAGAACGCTTGCAAGCCTCATGCAGACAGAAACCAGGTCATTGAGTGAAGCCGAAATCGAAACACTGCTGTTGCTGCCCCTTGCCGCGCGCCTGCGCAACTCCCTTGAGACGAGGAAGGCCGCACTCGACTGAGATCAAGGCCCGAAGATGCGAACGCATCCACTCCTTGAAAAGGGGCAGGACGGCTTTCTCCTGCCTTTTCGTCAAAGGGAACAAAAGAACGATTTTTTGATTATCCGATACCAACTTCTTGCCGCGTTTGACGCGCTTAAGTGCGGTGTGATCCAGCGAGGGAGGAAGGTCCGAGACCGTTTGCCCGGACTGCAAAGGTAACAAGAAAGAGGCCATTCTGCCGCTGGCAGATCTGCGCTTTGGAAATACAGGGAGAGGGCATCGCCTCACCAGGAAAGATGGGAAGCGCCACTGCCCTGCTCAACCGATGATAAGGAGTATTCAATGTCATCATTCGCCCGATGGACTGCCGTAGCCCTGGCTGCTGCCGCGGCTCTGCCTTTTGCCACCAGTGCCGCCAATGCAGGCAGCGTGCAGGTCGGTATGCTGACGTGTGAGATGAGCCCGGGCATCAGTGCCGTCGTCGGCTCAAGCCGCGATTTGAGCTGCGAATTCAAGCCGACAAGCTCCGCCCCGGCGGAAGTCTATCAGGGTCGCCTCAACAAATTCGGCATCGATCTTGGCTATGTGCAGGGTGGCAAGCTGGCATGGGCCGTCTATGCGCCAAGCAGGCTGATGGAAGGTGCGCTGGAAGGCAATTATGGCGGCACCAGCGCCAATGCAGCCCTTGGCTTCGGCGGCGCGGTCAACGTGCTGGCCGGCGGCTTCAAGGACTCCGTTGCCTTGCAGCCCATTGCCCTGGAAAGCACGCTGGGCATTAATCTTGGCGCCACGATTGCATCCATGAATCTGAGCTATGTCCCGCCATCCACGCCAAAATCGCTGGATAATGGCCCGCCGCTCAAGCATCATCACAAGCCGCACCAATATTGATACAACAAAATGGCCGGGATCTCTCCCGGCCATTTTGTTTCTATTCAACATAGTATTTATTGTATTGCTTACGGAATTTTTCCGAACCGCCGAAGTCGCTATAGCGCGTCAGCATCTGCATGTCGGTCTTGTTCAGCAGCACACCCAGAACCTTGTTGGAAATGTGAGGTTCGGCATCCAGCAGGTCGGCCACGAGCTTGGTGGGCGTCTTGCCCCATTCCACCACGAAGACGAAACCGTCGGCCAGCGGCGCAAACGCCTTGGCATCGACCACAGGCCCGAGCGGCGCCAGATCCACCACCACATAATCGAAAGACTGCTTGGCAGCCTCGATCAGCGAAACCATGCCGGGCGAGGCAATCAGCTCGTTCGTATGCGCCAGCGACCGGGCCGCAGCACCGGGCACAATGGGCAAAATGGCCAGCTTGGTTTCCTGATCCACCTTGATGCATTCCTGCCACGGCGTTTCGCCAAGCACGGCCTGCACCAGACCGACGCGCGGCGCGGGCTGCAATTGACGGCTGAGGCTGGGGTTACGCAAGTCGGCGTCGATCAGCAAAGTCCGCTTGCCGCTTGAGGCAAGCAGAACGGCGAAATTCGCCGCCACCGTGGATTTTCCCTCTCCCGGCAGAGCCGAAAGCACGCCAATGACCCGGCTGCTCTTGCCTTGCAGAATAATATCGGCCGCAAGCTTGGTGTTGCGCAACGTCTCGGCAAAGGCCGAACGCGGCGCCTCCATGACGGTTCTCATCATCCGGTCAAGTCCCGGTCCCTGTGGAGCAGGGGCGGCGGGGCGCTTCTGCTTGTTGAAGAAGCCGCGCTTGAGCGGGGTCTTGGTCTTTGGCCCCATGCGCGGCAGATAGCCGAGCGATTTCTGGCCAAGCACGGTCCTGACATCGCTTTCCAGACGGAAGAAACGTTCCAGCATTTCCTGAAGGAAAGCCAGACCGGCACCGGCCATCAGGCCAAGGACCGCCGACAGCGCCAGCACCATGGTTTTCTTCGGGCTGGAGGGCTGGGTCGGCACACCCGCTTCGGAAATGACACGAGCCTTGGCGATCGGCAGCGACTGGCTTTGGCTTGCCACTTCGAAGCGGTTCAGGAAGGACTCGTAAAGCCCCTTGAGTGCCGTTGCCTTCTGCTCAAGCTCGCGCAGATGCACGAGAGAGCGGTTGGCCTCGGAATTCTTGCCGGTCAACCTGTCGATACTGTCGGTCAGCGATTTTTCGCGCGAGCGGGCGACATCGAATTCGTTGCGGAAGCTCGACGTCAACTGTTGCAGTTCCTGATAGATCTGGTCGCCGATGCGCTCTTTTTCGGCCTTCAGCGCCACCGCCTGCGGATGCGTGGCTCCGAAACTTGCCGTCACATCCTGCTCGCGCTTTTCGACCGTCAGATATTTGGTTCTGAGGTCCTGAAGAACGGGATTGCCGCCAGCCTGTACCGAAACCACGGCATTCTTCACCGCATTCTGCGGCCCCTGATCGGTAATCGACTTGTATTGCTGGTAGCGGGCCGAGGCGCTGGCGCTATCGGCCTGCGCAACGATCAACTGCTTGTTGAGATCGCTGAGCTGCTGTTCCGACATCAACTCGCCGCCCATCTGCGTCAGACCGTTCTCGGCCTTGTAATGCTCGGCTTCGAGAGCGGCCTGCTGGGCGCGCTTTGCCAGATCGTCAAGACGGCCCTGCAACCAGAGGCTGGCGCGTTCGCTGGCGTCGAAATTGGCATTGAGCTGATCGGTGAGGAAAGCATCGGCATAGGCGCGCGTGACCTGCGCGGAAAGTTGCGGATCGGGCGACTTGAAAGAAACCATAATCACGGAGCTGCGCAGCACGCGCTCGACATCAACCGCCTGCTGCAAGCGGGCGGCTGCCAGTTTGCGACGCGCATTGCGGATCTGCTCTTCCGTCAATTGGGGCGCACTGGAAAAGATCGACTTCAGCGACGAGACGAACCCCTTTGCGAGCGCCAGAGGCGATTGTGGCGGATCGACGATAAGATCGTTATCGGCAAGCTTGGCGTCATCCACCACCCGCAGCGCCATGCTGTTGGATTTCAGAATTTCCACCGCGCTGGCGATCTGCGTATCGGCTTCCTGGCGCAGTTGCACGCCAGCCTTTTCATCTTCGGCGTAACGCGACAGGTCGTTATCCAGCAGGATCTGCGTGGCCGATGTGTAAAAAGGCGTTGCGAAGACCAGATAGCTGATGCCCAGCATGATAAACAGGGCAACCGAAAGCGTCACGATGCGGATACGGCGCGCCGCAGCCGCAAAGAGTTTGTCGAGATCGATGAAGGAGTCAGAATCGGACTGCTCCCGGTGCAAAACAGCTTTCAAGGGCAAGCTTCTTTCATTCATGACGGCAGCTCTTCGGTTCCGTGAAACAAGAGGGCCTGATCGGATGGGACGGCATGGAGCCGCGCAGCGCTCGCAGGCGCAAGGCAAGCAAATTTCGCCCTGCCCCTCGTCTTGCCATGTCTGGTCCGTTCTTCCATACGCCTCGTCCTGTTTCTACGGATACCCTCGATAAAGCCGGCATGAGCGGCGACATCGGGGTCCGTGGTGAGATTGCGGCCCCATCAAAACGCGGCAGCAAATGAAAAAGTCTATAATCAAGCCCGCCTTCCCGCCACCCACATTTCAGGGAGGAAGGAACGGCAGCAAGGCCCGATACCGGGCCTTGCGATCCTCTGGCTCAGGCAGCCCGGCTTGCCGTATCGTGCTTGCGGATCAGGTCCGCGACGGAAGCGTAGACAGCCTCTCCCAGATCGGCACGGACCAGCGCAAAAGCCACATTGGCCTCGATGAAGCCGAGCTTGGAGCCGCAATCGAAGGTGCGGCCCTCATAAGGATGGGCATGGAAGGGCTGGCGGCCCGAAAGGGTCAGCATGGCATCCGTCAGCTGGATCTCGTTGCCCGCGCCGCGCGGCTGGGTGGCGAGAATGTCGAAAATCTCCGGCTGGAGGATGTAACGGCCATTGAGGTAGAAATTGGAAGGCGCCTCGGCGGGCTTGGGCTTTTCCACCATGCCGGTCACGGCAAAGCCGTGCGCGACATTTTCGCCCCGCGCCACGATGCCGTAGCTCGAAACCTCTTCCGGCTCACATTGCTCGACACCCAGAACATTGCCGCCTGCTGCCGTATAGAGATCAATCAACCCGGCAACACAACCGCGCGCGCCGTAGCACAGCATGTCCGGCAAGAGGAGGGCGAAGGGCTCATCGCCAATGAGGTCGCGGGCGCACCACACCGCATGGCCAAGGCCCAACGGTGCCTGCTGGCGCGTGAAGCTCACGGAACCGGCCGGCGGCAGAAGCTCCCGCAATTCGTCGGCCATCCGAGTCTTGCCAGCCCGTTCCAGCGAGGCCAGCAGTTCCGGCGTGTCGTCGAAATGGTCTTCGATGGAATGCTTGTTCCGGCTGGTGACGAAGACGATATGCTCGATACCCGCCTGACGGGCTTCATCCACCGCATATTGCACCACGGGGCGATCCACGACGGTCAGCATTTCCTTGGGCATGGCCTTTGTGGCGGGCAGGAAGCGGGTGCCGTTGCCTGCAACGGGAATAACGGCTTTCCTGACGGGCTTGCGAAGATCCATGTCATTATCCTTCTCGATGAAAATTGGCCTCTGAACTTTTCACGTCTTGCAGGCCCGCAGAAAAACCCGGCGAGCGGGCTTCTCCGGCTGAGCCTGACCCGGATGCAACCACCGGAAGGTCCGGGAACTTTTTCCTCCGGCGCAGGCGGGCGGCAAGCCTTTGCAGGCGCGCCGCAATCGGCATTTTCAGGTGGCGAAGGGCCGCAGGCCGGGACAAAGCCGCCCGCAATGCGCCCGAAGGCGAGCGCGCCTTCAGCGCGTCGATGAGCGCAATGAAGGCAAGCGCTTCCTTGAGGCTTGCGGTACGGCGGCGCTGCGCCCTTTCTGCCGCACCAGACAGGCGATAACGCGCGATAAAGCCGCGATCGGCCTCCAGCATGGCCTCGACATGGTGGCCTTGCAGCACCCGTGAAATAGAGCCCTGACGGATGAGGTAGACATAGCCCGGCTCCGGCTCCACCGCGCATTTTCCGCCTTCGGCCAATGCGCGGGCGAGCAGCAGGTAGTCCTCGCCGATCTTCAGCTTTTCATCGAAGCTCAATCCCTTTTCCAGCAGGAAGCTGCGGGAAAAAACCGGCTTGAGATAGCCAAAATTGTGCCGGGAGGCAAAAAGCACGTTGGAGGCGATAAAGCCTGCCAGATCAAGCTCCGGCATGGCGTGAAGCATGGCGCGGTCGAACATCACCCGCCTTGGCTGCTCCGGCTCCAGCACTTCGAGATTATCGACGACGATTTCGGCAGCGACCGCTTCCCCGCGGGCAATCATCCGGAAAAGGCGGTCGGGGCTTATGGTGTCATCGGCATCCACCATGGCCAGCCATTTGCCGCTTGCCGCAGCGATTGCCGCATTGCGGGCGCCACCGGGACCGCGATTTGACGCAAGAGCAACGAGCCTCACGCGCTGATCGGGGTTTGCCGCCACGATTTCGCGTGTCCGGTCCTGCGAGCAATCGTCTGCAACGATGACTTCAAGACTGACATTGCGCGAGGCCAGCACGCTTTCAAGCGTTTCAGCAATCGTGTCCTCGGCGTTATAGGCGGCGATGATGACGGAAACATCGATCATGACGCGGCGGCTCCCAGCGTGCCATATTGATCGATCTCACGAAAGCCGAGAAGGCCCGACATGGCTCCCACATGCAGCAGGCCGCGCAGGACGAAGCGGTTGCGCCGGATTGGAGCAAAGGCGCCAGCAGCCGCCCCCGCAAAACAGACGCCAGCCTTGGCAAGCGCAAGAAAAAATGCGCCGAACCTGCCCGCCATTCCCCTGCCCTCGGCCAAAAGCCGCCCATGGGTCTGGCCCATGCGATAGCGGCGCTTGGCAAGCCAGGCAAAGCTGGCGCGCTGCGGCGTGACCGGCTCCTCCAGCCAGGCATTTTCGGCATAGGCAATCATCCCGCCCTGCCGGTGGATGTGGGTGAAGAACTCCGTATCCTCCCCACCCGTCTTGCCGAGCGCCAGATTGAAGCGGCGGCCGATCAGGCGCGAGGATTTCAGGTCGAGCAAGACGTTACACGTATAGCCGGTGATGATTTCACCGCGCACGAACACCGGAAAAGTTGAATGAAAGTCGCCTTGCTGCATCCAGCCGGGAGCGGCATCGCCATAGGTGGCGCGAACCGGCCCCAGAACGGCGTCCGCGTCGGTCTTTCGCGCCACGGCGAAAAGTTCGCTCAGCCAGGTCTGCGTTGCAATTTCATCGTCATCGATAAAGGCGAGATAATCGGCATCGCTGGCATCGAGAACCGCATTGCGGGCAATGGAGATATTGCCCGCCGGGCAATGAACATAGCGCAAGCCGCAGGCAAGGCGTGGCCGAAGCCGATCCACCAGCGCCGCGGCGGTGGGGGTTTCGTCATTATCCGCCACGATGATTCGCAACGATACGCCCTCGGGCGCATCCACGCCGGTCAACGACAGAAGCGTTGCCTCCAGCGCCGGACGGCGAAAGGTGCAAATCCCAATGTCGATCCTCAGCGGGGCAGAGGTCACGATGCCACCTCCTGACCGGGGCCAAGCGGAAGCGTCCGACGGCGGTTGCCGCCCAGAACCTCCCGCCAGAAGCCTGCCGACCACGCAAAATGCATGATCATGGCTGAAATGGCCGCCAGAAGACCGAGAGACTCGCCCTGGCGCACCGTCATCCATGCACCGTAGCCAAGGCAGGCGGCCATCCAGATCAGAAGCGGCACCACCGCCAGCCAGTGAATGGCGGCAAGCAGAGCCAGCACGGCAACCGGCGCAACGGAGAGCGGTATCAACTGGCGCAGGCTTGGACGTGAGCGATGCTTGAGGAAATTCTGGGCACGGCCCCGGCCATAGCCGTAATATTGCCGGAACAGCGGACCCGCACTGGAGCGGGGATAATAGATCATGCTGGTATCGGCCGTCATCCACACGCGAAACCCGGAGAGGTGCAGACGATAATCGAATTCGGCATCCTCGTTGTGGCGAAAGGCCTCGTCATAGCCGCCCACCGCCCGGAAGGCGGAAATACGCATGAGCGCGTGGTGGCCGTGATCGGTCCAATGGCTTTCGGCACCGGTCCGGTGCTTGGAGCCGCCATTGCCGAGCTTGGAGTTCTGGGCGAGCGCGGTGGCCTTCTGGAACATGCCGAAGCCGACCGTCTGCATTCCAACCACCACGGAGTCTGCGCCGGTCCGCAGGGCTTCCGCCACCAGGGCCTGGCAATAATCCTCTGGATAGGTGCCATGCGCATCAATGCGGATCATATAATCGTAATCGCCGCCAAAGCGCGCTACCGCCAGATTGACCGCCGCACTCTGGATGCGCTTGGGATTGTCCAGCAGCTTGACGCGGGAATTGTCCAGCAGAATGCGCGCCATGATGTCCTTGGTGGCATCGGTGCTGCCGCCATCGGCAACCACGATTTCCGCGTCGAGGTCTTCGAGCGCGCGGGACAGATTGGCAATAACGCCCTCGATGTGCTTTTCCTCGTTGAGGCAGGGAATGACGATCAGGCAGCGCACGGATTTCAGGTTTTCAGCCATCTTGGGCATCCACTTCAAGTGAGGAGCGGTAAGGGGTCATGCTGCCTTGCAGGCCTGCCGCAGGCGTGGGCAGGCCCTGGGCCAGATTACGCAATCGCTGAACCAGCGCCTCGCAATCGCGCCGGCCAGCCGTGAAATCCTCCGGCTTTGCAGCCGCAAGCGCCGCAAGGGCTGCGTCATAGGCCGGGCCGGTCATGGCATCGAAAAGCTGCACCAGCGCATCCGGATCGGCACGTTCCAGCGCAAAGCCCAGTCCCTTGCCACCCAAGGTCCGGGCTGTCTGCGTGCCGGCAAAGGCAATGGGCACCGCGCCATGGCGGCAGCTTTCATACAGGCGGTTTGGCAGGAGCCAGCTCGAATTCTGGCCTTCCTCGTAAAAATCGATAGCCCAGGCAAAATGCGCCTGCCCGTAGATCCTCTCCAGATCCTCGGGATTTTTGTAAGCCCCGTGAAAGTGCATGTAGGGTTCGGCAGCAATGCGGGCATCGAAATCCGGCAGCACCGCATAGGAGGGACGGCCACGCAAATCCACCTGTACCCGACCCTGCATGGCGCGGGAAAAGGCCGCCAGAAGCTCCAGCGATTTGGCGCAGCGCAAGGCGCCGAACCAGCCGATCCGCCAGGGTTCGTCCGGCGCCGGACGCCGTTGCGGCGGCGGCGCAACCTGTCTGTCGGACAGGTCGAGAACCTTGTTTTCCATCAGCATGACAGGAAGATCGACCGAGGAGAGGGGCTTGAAGTAATGCTCGACGAAAGCAGGCGAACTGGTCATCAGCAAACGCGCATCCCGCGCCAGCCAGCCTTCCAGGCCGCGAAGCATACGCCCTGCCGCATTCTGCTTGAGAAGCAGCCGGTGGATGTCGAGACACTCATAGACAATGGGCACGGGCGGGCCAAAAAGCGCCGAGGCCCGCCGCGCCACGGCAAGCATTTCCAGATTGCGGGCGAGAATCACATCTGGACGCGGCAGGAGACCGAGGGTTCTGCCAGCGCCCGCCACGGCCTTGACCACGGCAGCGATCCGTTGTGCGAAGCGTCCATCGGCAGTCGTGCCCAGCTCGATCGGCATGACGCCTTCAACCGCCGCCAGATCGTTACTGTCACGCCTGAAACCGGCGAGCATCACCTCCGCTCCCCCGGCCACAAGCATCAGAACGCGCCGGCGGATGGCCGGATCGGCAAGATCATGCGCCAGATAAAGCACACGAAGGCTCATGAATTCCCTCTCTCTTACTTATCCCCGTGGCCGGAACGTCCCTTGTTCCGGGTCTCTCATCCCTATGGCGGGAACGTCCCTTGTTCCGGTGGGGGCCAGGCCAGCGCTCAGTTCAATTTACAGGCTACCGATTCCGGAAACTGGCACTTGTCGCCCTCCGCCGTGAAAGCAACGCGATCCACCCGCATGGTTTGCGGGCCGTCATAGTGAAAGCGGCCCATCCAGTCGTTCAGCTTTTCCGTGCCCCAGAGACTGAAAAAAATCTTCTGCGGGTTTTGCGGCAGTTTTGCCGGGTCCGTCACGTCATTCACCAGTGCGCCGTTTACGTAAAAGCGCAGCCTGTCCTTTTGCCATACAAAGGCATAGTCATTGAATTTCGTCTGGGCTCCGCCCGGCACATCGGCCATCTTTTCGTTGCCGCCCTTGGCGGAAACATATTGATTGACCTGGACTTCGTTGAGATTCTTGCCAAGCACTTCAAAGTCGATCTCGTCATGGGGCTTTTTGTCCCGCGGACCGATGAAGGTGAAAAAGGCTGAATTCAAGCCGGATCCCTGGGCAGATTGCACCCGCGCCTCATAGGTGCCGTATCCGAAGGTTTTGCGGGTTTGCAGCTCCGCGCACGCATATTCGCGGTCCTTGATCAGCCGTTGATCGAACACCATCTCCAATTCGCCATTGGAAGCCTTCAGGTTTCGCTTGGACCAAATGCAGTTCTGATGGTCGCCATTGCTCCAGCCATCCGAAATATACCAGCGTTTGAGGTCCAGCCCATCGAAATTATCGACGAAAGAGCCGCCGGTTTCTCCTTCGCGTGGCGGCTTTGCCTCCTGCGCGATGGCAGCGGAGACAAAGGAAAGGCTGGCCACGACAAGACCGGCAGCAACAAGGGGGATGGCGATCTGCAATGATTTCATCGTCTGTCTCCCTGGACTTTTGCAGCGTCGGATACGGAGCACGGCAAAGCTCTCAGCCGCCGCATATGTTCCGTTTCTTACCTTCACCTTATGGGAATGTGCCTCGAAAAATATGGCAGTGCAGCAAAAAAATTTACGTTTTGTTTGCCTATTTGCCCGGACGCTGCGCGACCGCACGCCCCACAGCTCCCGAACATTCCAAGGAATTTGAACCTTTTCAATCGGTTATATTCATTGCAAAATCCCTATGGGTTGTTTTAACCATGAGATGATTTTCCGTGGACCCTTGCCTTTTGCTCGGGCCATAAGCCGCATTCCATGCGGCTCCCATCTCACACTCTGCCATTTTTGGGCTGCCGCCCGGCCGTTGACAACCGGCCATGATCGGCGTCGCAACCAGCCTCAGGCCTGGTCGCCCTCGGCCCTGGCTGGCAAAAGAAAGCGCAAAGCATTGGCAGGCGCCGTAGCCGCCTGGCGCTTTTGCCCCATTAGCGCCTCCTGTTTGTCGCGCAGAATGCCGCCGACAATGGCCGGAAGGGCTTGCGGCTTGCCAAGTGCATAGAAAAGGGCGGAGAAAGGCCCGCTATTGTTCTTGAGATCGAGAAAATGGCGCAATTCATAGCGCCCGCGGATATGCTGCTCATGCTGTTGCAGCAGCGCCGTCTGCCGCTCGTCCAATCCACCGGATCGCAGGATCGCCTGATCGGCCTCGTAAAGCCGCCGAAGGTCTTCCGTCCTGTGCTGACCGCTGAGCGAATCATGCCGCACGACGGCACCGTAACCGCAGCTGTGAATGATCTTGTAGCGAGCACCTGCCACCAGCGCACGAACATAGAGGTCGTAATCCTCACCAAGGCGCAGGGCTTCATGGTATCGCAACCCGTGACGGAGCAGGAAATCGCGCCGCATGACAGGCTTCAGAAAGCCGATTTCACCGCGCTCAGCACCCCGCCGGGAAATATTGCCTTCGATAAAGGCCGCAAGTTCCAGCATTCGTGCATCGCGGCGGAAGCGGCCCACGCCCGAATGCACTTCGCCGATATTCTGCTCTTTCACGAAAACGATATTGTCGGCGATGAAGTCCCATCCATCTTCGGCCAACATCTGTGAAAAGCGCCCCGGCAGGAAAAAATCATCGGCATCGAGAATGGCAAGAAGTGGCGCCGTCGATGCCTCAATGGCGTGATTGCGGGCGGCTGCGGGCCCTTGATTCACATCGAAGCGCAAGATCTGCAATCGTCCGCTGCCATCGTCGGCCGCCAGCGCTTCCGCTCCTGTTCCGTCCGTCGAACCGTCATCCACCACGACCACTTCGGCCGTTTCGGGCTCGGCCAGCGCCGAGCGAACGGCGCGCCCGATGGTGGCCGAAGCATTCTTGGCGGCAATGATGACACATACCTTGGAGTTAATGGCCGAGGCGTTAATGGCCGTCGATTGATTGGCGTTGGAAAAATCGGACATCACGGTCTCCGTGCTGCAACGAGCGGCCAGAGTGACCGCCAGCTTTCATGCGTGGAGAGGGCGCAACCTTCAGAGGGCGAACCAAAAGCAACGCCAAAAGTTACGGATCACCACGCACACATAAGCGAGCAGGAACGCATCCCACTCGCCGCTCAGGCCCGGAGTGTGTCTGAAAACCTTTCATTAGGAAAGGGCAGAAGATCAATGATTGCGAAGCGCACCCTGCGAATGCTTCGGCAAAGCGGTGACGCCGAGGCTTTCGCTGCGGGCATCTTCCCGCCGCTGACCGGCGGACTGAGCGGCACGTTCCCTCGCTTCTTTCGCGACCAGCAGGACAACTGCGCAAAAATAACCAAGCTGAAGAATGACCGCACACAAAATCGTCTGGACCACCGTCGATCCTACAGACCCGGTCAGACAGTAGATACAGGTTGCGAATAGTATCAACACCCCACACATACTGAAAAAGACTTTAGGCGCCTTCATCATATCAGCCTCCTCCCGGATGACGATTGTATCGAGCATGTCCGTCGCCTTCTCCCCAGAGGCTGCAACCAATATATGGTGCAATGCCCGAGCTTTCAATCTTTACCGCGGGACGATCTGCGCGCCGCTGCCGTGACCTGTCTTATAACGGGTAAGACTTTCGGCTCCGTTACGCCAATAGGCGGGATTTTCTCTGGCGAATTAAGAAATTCCTAAGCAATTCCATTGCTTGAGACCCCAGGCCGATTCCCGGCGGACTTCTGGCTTTCTCGAATGAAATCGATTTAATTCGGCGCCGAAAATGGCTCGAAGTCTCACTTTTGCCTTACCGGAACGCTGAGGATTTTAGTTAATCCGATCACGAATTGTTACAATATCAGCACATATTAATAAACACATATGCAGTGCAGTATAATGTTGCGATGCAATATCCCCTGTCTAAGGCTTCCAGAGTTTTACGGATATTTTGCCAAATTGGGGCATTTCTGTGTTAGCTATGTTGTGCAGCTCTAAATCTCGAATAGAAAAGATTCCTGACTTGGGAAGGTTCGCAACCTCTACACAAATATACCCAAATATGGAGGGAATCGCTTTCGCGTTAACCGGAATATATACTTAGGATATATTAACGATAAAACATATCTCAAAAACGCTATCATTCCAATCGACGGAAGGTTTTGCGCAGGGTGACTTGCTAAGGACGCAATCTCACCACACACTATGCGCAACAAAGCAGGTGTCCGCTCCGGACCCGAGCAATCGCCCACGTAAATGGAGTCACCTCTATGAAGTCCGCGACCAGATCGGCGAGCACGCCGTTGTTCACATCGATTTCGGCTGACGCACAGCCGGTCGGCGGCATCTCGAAGAGAAGCCTCGACATTTTCATTGCCTCCGTTGCGCTGCTCCTGTTCAGCCCCCTCTTCCTGCTGATCGCAGCGCTGGTGAAGTTTACCGATGGCGGTTCCGTTTTCTACGGCCATCGCCGGGTGGGCCATAACGGCCAGCAGTTTCGCTGCCTGAAGTTCCGCACCATGGTGCCCAATGGCGACAAGGTCTTGCAGGAACATCTCCGCAACAATCCGGAAGCCTATGAGGAATGGCGCGCCACGCGCAAGCTCCAGAACGATCCGCGCGTCACCGTTGTCGGCTCGGTTCTGCGCAAGCTCAGCCTTGACGAACTTCCCCAGCTCTTCAACATTCTGCGCGGCGAGATGAGCATTGTCGGCCCGCGCCCCGTCGTGGAAGACGAGCTGGAAATGTATGACGCCGCCGCACATTACTATCTCCAGACCCGCCCCGGCCTCACCGGCCTCTGGCAGGTCAGTGGCCGCAACGACGTATCCTACGATACCCGCATCGCCATGGACACGCAGTATGTGAAGACATGGTCGCTGTTTCAGGATATGCTGATCATCATCAAGACCGTTCCGGCTGTGTGCTTGTCTCGCGGCAGCTATTGAGCAATGGTCGATTGACGGATCCCTTCTGGCAGGCGGCGCTTTTCCCACCGGAAGCGCCGCGGGACGCCCCGCAGAACGCATTTGTCCGTCTTGCGAAGATATTGTGCCTGAAGGCCCGTTGCGGCCTTTTCGAGTATCATGACAGGAGTAGCCATGAAGGCTGACCGTAACGCCTTTAAACCCTCCATGTCCACCGCCCGCAGCCGCCTCTTGCCGGCAGCGCTTCTGGTCGTCATGGGGCTGCAATGGCCAGCTGGCGCCCAGGCCGACGAATACCATCTCGGCGTCATGGACAAGCTGAAGGTGCGCGTGGCTGAATGGCAAACCGCCGAAGGCACCGTGCGTGACTGGGTTGCCATCAGCGGTGATTACGCCATCGGCACATCAGGAACCGTGTCCCTGCCATTCCTCGGCGAACTTCCCGCCTCCGGCCGCACCACTGCCGAGGTTTCCGAAGACATCGGCAAGCGGCTTCAGCAATTGTTCGGCCTGAGAGACCGCCCGTCAGCCTCGGTCGAAATTTCCGAATACCGTCCCGTCTTCATGACCGGCTCGGTCCAGAATCCTGGACAGTTTCCCTTCGCGCCCGGCATGACCGTGCTGAAGGCCGTTAGTGTTGCCGGCGGATTGCGGCGCATCGATGCGGGCCAGCGTTTCGCGCGGGATTTTCTTCAGGCCCAGGGTGACGGCGCCGTCCTCGTGGCGGATCGAAACCGCCTCCTCGTGAAGCGCGCCCGCATTCTCTCCGAAATGCAGGGCAAGGCCAGCCTCGAAGTGCCTGACGAGTTGAAAAACATTCCCGACCTGAAATCGATCGTCGAGTCCGAACAGGCGCTGATGAACTCACGCGGCACGAAGCTGCGGGTGCAATTGTCATCGCTATCCGACCTGAAGACCCTGCTGAAAAACGAGATCGATGCGCTCGCCAAAAAGGCGGAAACGCAAAATCGCCAGCTTGGCCTCGTGCAGGAAGATCGGGAAAAGGTCAACAATCTGAGCGAACAGGGCCTTGCCCTCAGCTCACGGCGGCTGGCCGTCGAGCAGCAGGTTTCCGATCTTGAAACCCGGCTTCTCGACATCGATACGTCCAGCCTGAAGGCCAAGCAGGATCTGAACCAGGCAACCCAGGACGAAACGACAACCCGCAGCGACTGGGATGCGCAGCTTGCCCAGGATCTGCAATCCACCGAAGCCGAACTGGACGAAATTGCCCTGAAACTTTCCACCAGCCGCAGCCTGATGGCGGAAGCATTGCTGCAATCCACCGAAAGCGCGGCGGCCAAGGGAAATGGCGATCAGTCCAACGTGGTCTATTCCATCGTGCGCGAAAAGGACGGCAAGCCGGTGGAAATGCCCGCCGAGGAAAACGCCCGCGTCCTGCCGGGAGATGTCATCAAGGTCACGGTGAAGCTCGACCAGCCCGCCATGCGCTGAGGCTGTGATGCGCATTCCCAAGGCGATCATTCTCGATAGCAACCGAAACGAACCCTATGCCATGGTGGCGACAGGGCTCTCCCTGTTCGTCTTCGCCTATTCCTCTATTTTCGGCCAGGTCAGTATTCTTGCCTATTACGGGCTTTGGTTCCTGCCGGTTCTGGTGAATTATCGCAAGGCGCTGGGAGATTACCGGCGATTTCTCTGGATCTACGCCTTTGCCGTGCTCGCTTTTCTATCGACCTTCTGGTCGGCAGCGCCCGGCACGTCGCTGCGCGCCTCCTTGCAATATCTCAGCCACATTTTCTGTGCGCTCGTTGCGGTGCGGGTGGTAGGGTTGCGCAGCTTCACACGCGGCACGATTTTCGGTACCGGGCTGGTGCTGCTTTATTCGCTTGCCTTCGGGCGCTACCAGTCCGATGCGCTGGACGGTTCCTTCAGCTTCGTGGGCGCCTTCGAATCGAAAAACCAGCTGGGTTTCTATGCCTCGCTCAGCTTTTATTTCGCTTTCGCTGCCGTCGTGATCCAGGCAGAGCGCAATCCGCTGCTCCTGTCTTGTTATGCCGTGATTTCCGCCATTGCGGGATATTGTCTGATTGCCTCGCAATCCGCGACGTCGGTGCTGACCGTGATCGTGATCATCATGGCGTCCCTCATCATGAAGGCGGTTTCCTGGCTCACGCCGCGCCATAGAACCGTGCTGTTCACCGCAGGCGCCATTTTCGGCACGGTAGCCGTTCTCGCCTTCATCTATGGGGGCGGCTTCGCGCTCATTCTCGGCGCTTTCGGCAAGGACACCACGCTGACAGGCCGAACCTATCTCTGGGGTCAGGGAATCGAAGCCATCAAGCTCAATCCCCTTCTCGGGACCGGCTATCAGGCCTATTGGGTGCAGGGATTTGCCGAGGCGGAACGGCTTTGGTTCGAATTCTACATCGCCACCCGCACCGGCTTCCATTTCCACAATACCTATATTGAGACAACCGTCGAGTTGGGTTTGACAGGCCTTCTGCTGCTCTGCCTCCTGATGCTGAACGCCCTGATCAGCACGCTACGGCAGATGCTGACCAATGCCCGCGATCCGGAAGCTGCGACACTTTTCGGGCTGACGCTGATGCTGCTGATCCGCTCCTTCGTGGAAATCGATACGCTCAATCCCTATCAGGTCGGCTCTTTCCTCCTGTATTTCGTCGTAGGACGCATGGCCTTGCGCCGCAGCGTCTCAAAAAGGCGGCGCAGCCCGCGAAACGATGATGCCTCAGACCACGCCGACACCGCATCTCCTGTCGCCATCAGGGGCAGCAGCACGGGTTGACGGCCCCAACACCATAAAAACCGGAAAGCCGGGGACCACTTTTCGGTCCGATGCTTTTTCCACGCATCGGATTAACCGAAAACCGGAGGCCACTTTTCGGTCCGATGCTTTTTCCACGCATCGGATTAACCGAAAACCGGAGGCCACTTTTCGGTCCGATGCTTTTTCCACGCATCGGATTAACCGAAAACCGGAGGCCACTTTTCGGTCCGATGCTGTATTCAAAGCATACCGCGCAGCGCCGCCTCAAGGCGGGCCAGGTCTTCCGCGCGGGACAGGCGGTGATCGCCGTCGCGGATCAGCGTCAACACCACATCGTCGGCAGGCAAGTGCTCCATCAGCGTCAGCGCGTGCTGGTAGGGCACATCCGGGTCCGCCATGCCTTGCAGGATATGCACGGGGCACCCGGTCTCGATCATGCCGTTCAGCACGCGATTGAGGCGGCCATCCTCGATGAGTGCGCGCGTGAAGATATTGGGCTGCGGACTATAGTCGGACATCTCCTCGAAAAAGCCCTTCTCTTCGAGATCACGCCTCTCCTTCTCGCCCAGATGCGGCTCTATCAGCGCGCTGGTGAAATCCGGCGCGGGAGCAATCAGAACGAGCCCCGCGACATCCACCGGATTCTGCCGTCTGGAAAGCTCCTGAAGCGCACGCAAGGCGATCCATCCCCCCATGGAAGACCCCACGAGCACAACCCGCCGGGGGCCGAAATGATCGATCACCGCCAGCGCCTCTTCCAGCCAGCGGGAAATGGTGCCATCCGTGAAGGCACCGCCAGACTGGCCGTGGCCGGAATAATCGAACCGGATGGCGGCGGCGCCCGTCTCGTCCGCAACGCGGTCCATTTCCAGCGCCTTGGTTCCACTCATGTCGGAACGGTAGCCACCAAGCCAGACGAATGCCGGCAAAGCCTCATTACGAGGCGCTCTGTAAAGCGCTGCAATGTCGCGCTCGAACCCCGAATGGCCCACCGTAACGCGCAAAGGGCGCAGCATCCTGTCAGACACCTGTGTCTCTTCTGTCATAACGCCTCCAAAAACAGCCAGCGCGCCATAAAACGGAATTGCAAGGGCGCAACGGCTGGTGATTTTCTCAATACTACATGCTAGAGTGCGCGCCGCAATGAAAGGGCCAGACAGGAATTTAACCGCTTCCCGGTAAGAGCCTGTTGGAGTAGAGTGGACCAGAAATGCAGGCTTGCGCATTCGCCGCAGGCCTCCTGGGCTATTCGGGTCCGTTCGATGCCCGCTGATTTTTCACACAAAGTCTGAAACGACTGAGGAGAATACGACCATTCGCAGACCGTTCAAAGCCGATGCCCCCGTCAAGGATGGGCCGCGCGCCAACCGGGAAATTCGCGTTCCCCGCGTCCAGTTGATCAACGAAGAAGGCCAGAATCTCGGCGTCTTGCAGACCGATCAGGCCCTTCGCATGGCAGAAGAGGCAGGGCTGGATCTCGTGGAGATCTCGCCGAATGCAGAACCGCCCGTCTGCAAGATCCTGGATCTTGGCAAGCTGAAATACGCCAACCAGAAAAAGGCGGCTGAAGCGCGCAAGAAGCAGAAGATCGTCGAAGTCAAAGAAATAAAGATGCGCCCGAACATCGACACCCACGACTATGAGGTGAAGATGAAGGCCATGAACCGTTTCTTCGAGGAAGGCGACAAGGTAAAGGTCACGCTGAAATTCCGGGGCCGCGAGATGGCCCACCAGGAACTGGGCATGAAGCTCTTGTTGCAGGTCAAGGAAGACACGCTCAGCATCGCCAAGGTGGAAGCCGAGCCCAAGCTCGAAGGCCGCCAGATGATGATGGTGCTGGCGCCGAAGTGACGGCCTTGCGCCCGGCGGACCGGTGAAGCTTGCGGCAGACGGCCAGGCCCGATGCGCCATAGCTCCCCCTACCCGCACAGGCCAGTAACGCAGCCAGGCGTGAATGCATCACCCGAAACCAGCGATTCCAAGAGACGAAAAAGGGAGCAAACGCTCCCTTTTTTCTTGTGAATCAATGCATTGACGCCAATCTGACGAAATGCTGACGGCCTTGTCAGCTTGCCGTCAGGGCGCATGGCCCATAAGTCTTCTCACAGGACAGGCACCCACGTCCCCACAACGTTCCCTGTCCTGATACCGACCCTATGCCCCTGGGTTGGACATCAGGTTATGATTGCCTGAGTGAAACTCCGCCGACTGCCACCGCATCGGCGGAGTTTCGTTATGGGGACACACACCCTTCGGCATGGCCCGGTCTGATGGATTCTGTGGGGTTTCGGGCGATTGAGGCGTCACCGGCGATTTCGGGAATCGGCAGCATGTTCTATCGTCCAGCAATGCGATTGACTGATTCGTTCCCGGTACGGCTTCTTGCACCCGCCCTTCTGGCGGTTTTCTGCGTCATGACCGTTGCCTCCGGCCCTCTCCAGGCCCGCGATCTTGCGCCGGGCATGAGGGGCGGCGGCCCGGTTGGCGGCGGCGGCCCGGCAGGCCCCAACGGTCCCAACGGCCCCGGCGGCGGCGGCAGCGACAGGCCCGATCCGTCGGCAGGCAATGGCGGCCCGGCACCGCTGTTCGGCAACCACCCGGATGATGACGACGACGATATTCATGAAAAAGCCCTTGAACGGGTTAGAAGTGGCGAATATCAGCCTCTCAGCTCGGTGATGCGCAAACTCCGCCTTCCCGAAGACACGATGATTATTGACGTTAACCTGCAAACGCTTGGCAACAACGACGTTTATGTGATGACGATCAAGGATACATCCGGCCACATACGCTCCGTCAGAGCCAATGCCCGAACCGGCGAGGCCTTTCCCTGATTTCCAGCTTATGATTGCCCCAGCCGGAGCCATATGCCGAAGAGTAGCTTTACAGCGCCGTGCGTTTTATCAAACGCACGGCGCTGTAACACTTTAAATCTGCTGCATAATTTTCACCTTAAATCGATTCCGATTTAAGGGATTATGCAGTAGCCTGCCGCACAAACCTTGCCTTTCTCGCTCCCGCCCGAATAGCGCGTTCTGCGGCCCGTCATCCATTGCAAAGCATGGCCTCGCTTCACCGCCAGAATGCCGGCTGACATTCTGTTTGGAATATACATTCCATTTTGCTAGAATGAATTTGCGGTGATGGCGGACCATGCCCCGAAGGGCGCCGCAATGAAGACGACGTGGCGCTCGCCAACACGCCTTCGGGGTCGCAGCTCAAGGACATTAGCTTCATATGCAGACAAGCCAGGCACCTGACACCATCAAGGCCTTTGAAGACCGGCTGGCGGATGTCACCGACCGCCTTCCGAAACGATTGAAGCAATGCGCCGATTATGTCGCGGCCAACCGGGACCGGATCGCCGTATCGACGGTTGCCGAAATGGCGGAGGGTGCGGGCGTGCAGCCATCCGCCTTCATGCGTTTCTGCCAGATCCTCGGCTTTTCGGGATTTTCGGAAATGCAGCGCCTTTTTCGCGATTCTTTCGTGGGCGGCTGGCCGGATTACACCACCCGCCTTCATCATCTCAGGGAGAGCGATGCCGGCAGCCCGTCAGCCCTTCTGGCCGAATTCGTAGAGGCTGGCCGCGTTTCGCTGGAAACCCTGCTGCAAGGCATAGACCCGGTAACGCTGGATCAAGCCGTGCGCGTTCTGGCCAAGGCGCGGCTCATCCACATCATGGGTCTGCGCCGTTCGCTGCCGGTTGCCAGCTACATGGCCTATGCACTGGAAAAGATGCAGGTGCCGGCCATGCTGCACGCAGCCGTCGGCAAGCTGGAGAGCCACCACGCCCTGCGCGAAGGCGATGCGCTTTTGGCCATAACCTTTGCCCCCTATTCCTCCGAAACGGTCGAACTGGTGGAATATGCGGAAACCCGTGGAATCCCCGTGGTGGCCATCACGGATACCGTCATCAGTCCGTTGCGCAAGCGCGACACCGTGACGCTGACCGTGCAGGAGGTTGATTTCGGGGCTTTTCGCTCGCTTTCAGCCACGCTCTGTCTGGCCATAGCGCTTTCGGTGGCCGTCGGCACGGCGCGGCAGGAAGATTGAATATTTGGATTGAAATGCGGAAAAATAGAATATAAAGTCCATTTTCATCCGAGACATTCCATTCAGTCTTTTGGCCGCTGGGCCTCGGGACCATTCGGTTATCAGGAGTAAGGAAGCCGTAACGCCACCGCGGCGGCTTTCAAGGGAAGCAGCATAACAACGGGGCGATGGAAAACCGCCCTGGCAATTGGTGGGGAGGAAACAGGTGTCTAAACTCGATCTGATCACGATCGGCCGGTCTTCCGTGGACCTTTACGGTGCGCAGGTTGGCGGACGACTGGAGGATATGGCCTCCTTCAACAAATATATCGGTGGTTCGCCCACCAATATCGCGGCAGGCACGGCCCGTCTCGGGCTGAAATCGGCCCTGATTACCCGCGTGGGCGATGAACACATGGGACGCTTCATCCGCGAGCAGCTTGCGCGCGAGGGCGTGGACGTGCGCGGCGTCAAGACGGATCCAAAGCGCCTGACGGCGCTGGTTTTGCTCGGCATCCGCGACGAAGAACAATTTCCGCTGATTTTCTATCGCGAAAACTGCGCCGACATGGCGCTGTGCGAGGACGACATCGACCCGGCCTTCATCGCCGAGTCCCGCTCGATCTGTGTCACCGGCACGCATTTGTCGCATCCCAATACGGAAGCAGCCGTTTTGAAGGCGCTGAAGCTTGCCCGCGAGAGCGGCGCAAAGACGGCCCTCGACATCGACTACCGCCCCAATCTCTGGGGCCTTGCCGGACATGGCGACGGCGAAAGCCGCTTCATCGAGTCGGCCGCCGTGACCGCCAAGCTGCAATCGACCCTGCATTGGTTCGACCTGATCGTCGGTACGGAAGAGGAATTCCACATCGCTGGCGGCTCCACCAATACGGTGGAAGCGCTAAAGGCGGTGCGCAAGGTTTCCAAGGCAACGCTGGTTTGCAAGCGCGGCGCCATGGGCGCGGTCGTTTTCGAAGGTGAGATCGGCGAAAGCCTGGACGAAGGTCAGACCGGACCGGGCTTCCCCATCGAGGTCTTCAATGTTCTCGGCGCTGGCGATGGCTTCATGTCCGGCCTGCTCAAGGGCTGGCTGACCGGCGAAGACTGGCCGACGGCTTTGAAATACGCCAATGCCTGCGGCGCCTTCGCGGTGTCCCGCCACGGCTGCACCCCGGCCTATCCGAGCCTGGAAGAGCTGCAATATTTCTACAAGACCGGCATCCGCAACAAGGCGCTGCGCAAGGATGAAGCGCTGGAACAGGTGCACTGGTCTACCAATCGCGATCGCGAATGGCCGCAGATGCGGGTTTTCGCCTTCGATCACCGGATGCAGCTCGAAGCCATGTGCGATGAGGCAGGCGTTTCCCATGACCGGATCGGCGCCTTCAAGAAGCTTTGCCTCAAGGCCGCGCTGAATGTTTCGGCAGGCCGCGAAGGCTACGGCATTCTCTGCGACAGCCGCCTTGGCCGCGAAGCCCTCTATCAGGCCTCCGCGACGGGCCTGTGGATCGGCCGTCCGGTCGAGTGGCCCGGTTCCCGCCCGCTGACGCTCGAGCCTGAGCTTGGCATCGATTACGGCGGTCTTTCCGAATGGCCGCTGGAAAACGTGGTGAAGGTGCTGTGCTTCTATCACCCCGACGACACGCCGGAAATGAAGGCCGAGCAGGAAGAAACGGTAAAGCGCCTTTTTGCCGCCTCCCGCCGCAACCGTCTGGAAATGCTGCTGGAAATCATTCCGTCCAAGGTCGGCCCGACCAATGACGACACGGCTGCGGTCATCATCCAGCGCTTCTACGACATCGGCGTTTACCCCGACTGGTGGAAGCTGGAGCCGATGAAGACGCGCGCGGCCTGGGCCAATGCCTGCGACACCATATCCCGCAACGATCCTTATACACGTGGTATTGTGGTTCTGGGCCTCGATGCACCGGCCGCCGAACTGGAGGAAAGCTTCAAGACGGCCGCCAGCTTCGATCTGGTCAAGGGCTTTGCGGTTGGCCGCACCATCTTCGGTGACGCCGCACGCCAATGGCTGGCTGGCAAGCTCAGCGACGAGGACGCCGTGGCCGACATGATGCGCCGTTACACGGACCTGTGCCAGGTCTGGGATCGGGCACGCGGCGGCGCGCAGGAACTGAAAAGCGCCTGAGAGCAAAGGCAGTTGCACGAAAGCGCAATCCGGTTTTGCGTCCGGAATTGCGGAAAAACTGAGAGCGAGAGCATTTCCGTGTGTTCAGTGAGGCGCGGAAATGTTCAACAGGCAGCCGGTAGAGAAACATGAGGTGGGAGGCTCACGCGAGCCGCCCAAAGGGAGAGAAACATGAAGACGGTGCGTTTGACCGCCGCGCAGGCGATGATGCGTTATCTCGCCAATCAGCTTACCCCGGAGGGCGTGCCCTTCATTTCCGGCGTCTGGGCCATTTTCGGACATGGCAACGTGGCAGGCATCGGTGAGGCCCTGCACAGCAACCGTGACATCGTCACGACCTGGCGCGGACAGAACGAGCAGTCCATGGCTCATGCCGCGATTGCCTATGCCAAGCAGCTCGGCCGCCGCCGTGCCATGGCCGTCACCTCCTCCATCGGGCCGGGTGCGGCCAACATGGTGACGGCTGCCGCGCTGGCGCATGTCAACCGCCTGCCGGTGCTGTTCATTCCCGGCGACGTCTTCGCCAATCGCGGTCCCGATCCCGTTCTCCAGCAGATCGAGGATTTCAACGACGGCATCATGACCGTCAATGACTGCTTCCGGCCCGTCAGCCGCTATTTCGACCGGATTTCCCGGCCCGAACATCTGCTGACCGCCCTGCCGCGCGCCTTCCGCACCATGACGGATCCGGCTGATTGCGGCCCGGTCACGCTGGCTTTCTGCCAGGACACGCAGGCCGAAGCCTATGATTATCCGGAAAGCTTCTTCGAGCCGAAGGTGTGGTATACCCGCCGTCCGCGTCCCGACGAGGAAGAACTGGCCCGCGCCATCGCCGCCATCAAGGCCGCCAAGAACCCTGTGATCGTTGCAGGCGGCGGCGTGCATTTCGCGGGTGCCTGCGACACGCTGCGTGCCTTTGCCGAAAAACATCAGATCCCCGTCGTCGAATCGCAGGCAGGCAAATCCGCCCTGCCCTGGGATGCGCCGATGAATTTTGGCGCCGTCGGCGTGACCGGCACGGCCTGCGCCAATGCGCTTTGCGAAAAGACCGATCTCGTCATTGGTGTGGGTACGCGCTTCCAGGATTTCACCACCGGCTCCTGGGCACTCTTCAAGAATCCCGGCCGCAAGCTGATGTCGCTCAACATCCAGCCCTATGACAGCACCAAGCATGAGGCGTTGCCGCTGGTTTGCGATGCAAAGATCGGCCTGGAAATGCTGTCCGAAGGGCTGGGCGACCTGCGCTTCCCGACCCCGGATGCCAAGCTGAAGTCGGACTGGTTCGCCATTGCCGATGCGGCGACGGCCGCTCCCGCCGATGCCAACAACCTGCCGACCGACATGCAGGTCATCGGCGCCGTGCAGCGTCAGTCCCGCGACAACACCGTGGTCATGTGCGCCGCCGGCACCATGCCGGGCGAACTGCACCAGCTGTGGAAGTCCAATCTGCCGCTTTCCTACCACATGGAATACGGCTTCTCCTGCATGGGCTACGAAGTTGCCGGTGGCCTTGGCATCAAGATGGCCGAGCCGCATCGCGACGTGATCGTCATGGTGGGCGACGGTTCCTACATGATGATGAACTCCGAGCTTGTGACGGCCGTGGCGCTGAACCACAAGATCACCCTCGTCATCACCGACAACCGTGGCTATGGCTGCATCAACCGCCTGCAAATGGGCGCCGGTGGCGCAGAGTTCAACAATATGTATGCCCATACGACCCATGTGGTCCCGCCGGAAATCGACTTCGTTGCCCATACGGCGGCAATGGGTGCCGATTCCCGCAAGGTTGCAAACATTGCCGAGCTGGAAGAGGCGCTGGCAGCCGCCCGCGAATCGACCAGAACCACAGTCATCGTCATCGACACCGACCCCTATCCGGCCATGGAAGAAGGCGGCTTCTGGTGGGATGTCGTCGTGCCGGAAGTTTCGGTACGTCAGGAAGTCAAGGACGCCCGTGTTCAATACGAGGCAAACCGCAAGGAAAGACAGTAAGATGATCCTCTACGGAACCAACCCTATCGCCTGGTCCAATGACGACGACCTCACGCTGGGCGCCCATATCACGCTCGAGCAATGCCTTGACGAAACCTCGCAGATCGGTTTCGACGGCATCGAGAAGGGTCACAAAATGCCCAGCGAGCCGAACGGCCTGAAGGGCGTTCTGGAGCCGCGCGGCCTGAAATTCGTCTCCGGCTGGCATTCGCTGAACGTGCTGACCAACACCATCGAGCAGGAAAAGGCGGCCATGCAGCCCTTCCTCGACCTGCTGAAGGCCATGGGCAGCAAGGTCATCATCACCTGCGAAACCTCGAACTGCATTCATGGCGACAATTCCAAGGCCCTGAACGACCGTCCGGTGCTTTCCGAGGACGAGTGGGCCAGGTTCGGCGCAGGCGTCGAAGAACTTGCCAAATTCGCTGCCGACCAGGGCATCACGCTCGTATACCATCACCACATGGGCACGATCGTCGAAAGCGAAGAGGAAATCGACAAGTTCATGGCCAATACCGGCCCGCACACCAAGCTGCTGCTGGATACCGGCCATTGCTTCTTTGGCGGCGGCAATCCCGAGCGCGTGGCGCAGAAATACATGGACCGCGTCGGCCATATCCAT
Source organism: Allorhizobium undicola ORS 992 = ATCC 700741 (assembly GCF_000621665.1). GTDB lineage: Bacteria > Pseudomonadota > Alphaproteobacteria > Rhizobiales > Rhizobiaceae > Allorhizobium > Allorhizobium undicola. Next base: position 38,241 of record NZ_JHXQ01000008.1, on the reverse strand, counting down.
TGCAAGAACGTTCGTCCGATCATTGCAAAGCAGGTTCGTGACGAGCGCCTTTCCTTCCTCGAAGGCGTGCGCCGTGGCGTATTCACCGTTCCCGGCGACAGCGAAGGCGGCGTTAACTTCCCGCCGGTGCTGAAAATCGCCGCCGAGCACGGCTATGAAGGCTGGCTGGTCATCGAAGCCGAGCAGGACCCGGACGTGCGCAAGCCCTATGACTACCAGAGCCTGGGCCTTGCTTCGCTGAAGGCGATGGCCAAGGCAGCCGGTCTCGACAAGTCGGCCTGAGCCCTATCCTTCCCTCATGCCTGAGGGATAGATTGCACGAGAAGCGGGCAGAACTGCCCTGCCCGCTTCCTATGCCCGTGGTTTTTCGGTAAAACATGCGCCGAGCGCTTCATGAGTGCCTCATGGCATGTGCGAATCGGCCGAGGCGCTTGCCGTGAGAGCAGCTCGGGCCGAAAACTTTTACGCGAGAAGCCCGCGCTTCTTCCCCAACACAGGCAGGCCCATGACATTTCTCGACCCGCATCACCCCTTCTTCAAGCCGCTTTGGGTCCGTGTTCTCACGGTTCTGGTGCCGCTGGTCTGGACCGGGGTCGAGCTTTACAGCGGCGAGGCCGGCTGGGCGATCATTTCCTTCGCGCTCGCCTTTTATGCCGGCTTGCAGCTTTTCTGGGTGTTTTACAAAACGCCCCCGAAGAATACGGACAAGGGAGAGACACAATGAGCAAACTGCTGCGAAAGCCGGTTGCCAGCCATGGCAAGGTGCATGACATCACCCCGGCAAGTGCGGAATGGGGCTATGTCGGCTTTGGCCTTTACAAGCTGAAGGCAGGCGAAAAGGCCGCCGAACAGACCGGTGAGACGGAGGTGATCCTGGTTCTCGTCGAGGGCAAGGCGGAAATTTCCGCAAGCGGCAAGAGCTTTGGCGAACTGGGTGACCGCATGAACGTCTTCGAAAAGAAGCCGCCGCATTGCGTATACGTCCCCGCTGGCAGCGATTGGTCCGCCATTGCCACCACCGATGTGACGCTTGCCATCTGCACCGCTCCGGGCAAGCCGGGCCGCGAGGCGCAGGTCATCGGCCCCACCGGCCTTTCGCTGGTCGAGCGCGGCAAGGGCGCCAATACCCGCTACATCTTCCCGATTGCCATGGAAGAGCGCGACGTGGCAGACAGCCTGCTCGTCACGGAAGTGTTCACGCCGCAGGGCAACTGGTCTTCCTACCCGCCACATCGGCATGACGAGGACAATTTCCCCGACATGACCTATCTGGAAGAAACCTATTATCACCGGCTCAACCCCGCGCAGGGTTTCGGCTTCCAGCGGGTTTTCACCGAAGACGGATCGCTGGATGAGAGCATGGCCGTATCGGATGGCGATGTCGTGCTGGTTCCCAAGGGCCACCACCCCTGCGGCGCACCCTACGGCTATGAAATGTATTACCTCAACGTCATGGCCGGCCCGATGCGCAAGTGGCGCTTCAAGAACCATCCCGACCATGACTGGATTTTCAAGCGCGACAATCCGTAAAGCAGTCTTAAAGCGTGTCGCGATCTTCCAGATTCGCTCTTGACGCTTTAAGTCATTGTTTTGTCGCATGTCGTTATCGCAAAACCGCTGTACACTTTTGCGCGACATGCATTAACTCCGGGACGCTTTTGCGTTTTCTGAAGATTTTCGATGGCGGTGGATGGCAACATCCGCCGCCAATGCGTTTCCGGAAAGGGGATGATCCCGCTCACTGCGGGAAATCCTGCAACCGCGCAGCAAAAGCTGCTTTGTCTTCCCGCCCAGGTTATGCTCGCGCTATCAAATTATAGCGCAAAGCTTTGGCTACGGCCTGAGCCATGGTGTTGCAGGCAAGCTTGCGGCGGGCGGATTTCATATAGCTGCGGGCCGTGTGCGGGGTTATCAGCAGCGTTTCGGCAATATCACGGTGGTCCTTGCCCTGGGCCACCAGATAGAGACATTCCAGCTCTCGCGCCGTCATGGACCGGGCAGGGTCGCTATCGCCATAAACTTCCGCCAGGGCCTTTTCATGCAGCAAGGTCGCCATTTGCTGCCAGCCCGAACCGTAACGCTCGAAGCAGGACTTTACCTCATGGATGGCATTGCGCGTGGTGATGGAGACAAGCCCGCGCCGTCCGGCGCCATCCCAGGCGGGAATGGAAAAGCCAAGCCCGCCAACGCCATACATCTCCGCCTCCTGCACGATGCGGATGAAGTCCGGCGTCAGCGCCAGATCGGCCCAGAAAAACGGCTCGGTCGCGACCATACCGTGCTGAACGACCTGATCTTTCTGAATATAATCGCAGAGCAGATAGCGGCCAAGCCATTCTGCCGGATAGGTGCTGCGCACGAAAGGCGCATCGACGGTCCGGGAAAAACCGAAGGCCATATGATAGGTCACATGATCCACCGGATAGAAAGTCTTGATCAACGGCAGCGCAGCCGCCACGTCAGCCGCGTTTGCGATTGCTGACAAAGCTGCCGACATGGCTGAGCGAGATGTCGATAACGAGTTCATGGCGCACTCCTCGCAACGATGCCTATACATCGTTGCCATAAGAAGCGACGTTAAGAAACGTTTGTGAAGGAATTTCTGCGTGAATGAAAAAATTTCTACCTTTAGGAGAAATTCATACAATCACTTCCTCATTGGCGTAACGCCGGACACGAGGTCCGGCGCATATCTCACCCCGCTCAGAACGGCAGCTTGAAACCGGGGGGAATCGGCAGGCCCGCGGTCATGGCCTTGGTCTTTTCGGCAGCGACGGCCTCGACCTTGTCCTTGGCATCCTTGTGAGCCGCCACCAGCAGGTCTTCGAGGATTTCCACATCGTCATCCTTGAAAAGCGCAGGATCGATCTTGACGCTCTTCAATTCGCCCTTGCCGGTCATGACGACAGTGACGAGGCCCCCGCCGGATTTGCCCTCGACTTCCAATGCAGCAATCTCTTCCTGCATTTTCTCCATCTTGGCCTGCATTTCCTTGACCTTGCCCATCATGCCCATGATGTCGCGCATGTTTTTCTCCTGTTCATTGAAATAGGTGGGATCAGAACTCGATGTCGTCGCCGGGCAGAATGTCGCCTTCGGCAGATTCGGCGACCGCTGGCGGCGCCAGTTCCTCTTCCTCCTGCTGCGCGGCACGGATACGCACATCCATGATTTTTGCGCCGGGGAAACGCGCCATGATGGCCATGACATCGGGATCGGCTGCCGCATCGGTCATGCGGGCCTCATGATCGGTCTTTTCCTGCTCGGAAAGCGTGGGGCCGCCGGGTTCGCGGCTGAGAATGACCATCCAGCGGATTTCGGTCCATTCTTCCAGCCGCCGCTGCAAATCACCGACAATGGCCTTGGGCGCCTCTGGCGGGAGATTGATTTCCAGCCGCCCGGCCTCGATATTGACCAGCCGCACATAGGCGCGCAGCAAGGCCTTCAGACGCGGATCACGATTTTTGGTGCAGAGATCGGAAATGTCTTCCAGCGATTTGACCGCGACCTTCGGCTGAGGCTGGACCTCGGTTTCCGGCCTTGCAAGCCTTTGCGCCTCCGGAGAGCTGGGCACAGCCTGCAAATGGGCGCTCGCCTGCGGCTGGCCCTGCGGGCGCAGCACGGTATCGGCCCGCGCCACGGCCTGCGTTGCATAGGCCATGGAGGCGCCACCCGATGGTCCACCACGCGGCGCGGGCGCGCCCTGACCACCGCCATCGCGGCTCATCTCCAGAAGCCGCCTTGCGGCATCTTCCGGTGATGGCAGATGGGCCGCATGTGCAAGGCGAATCAACACCATTTCCGCAGCCCCCATGGGCCGGGAAGCATTTTCCACCTCCGGAATGCCCTTGAGCAGCATCTGCCAGATCCGCGACAGCGTCGTAACCGCCACGCTTTCGGCATATTCGCCCCCACGCAGGCGCTCCACTTCGCTCAGCGAAGGATCGTTCGCGCCGTTCGGCACATATTTGAGCCGTGTGACGAGATGGGTGAAATCGGCAAGATCGGTCAGCACCACGGTCGGGTTGGCGCCTGCCTCGTACTGGCTGGCAAATTCGCCAAGCGCTGCCGCAACATCGCCCTTTACCACATGGCCGAAGAGATCGACGATACGGGCGCGATCGGCAAGGCCAAGCATGGCCCGCACGGCATCGCCCTCCACCCGGCCACCGCCATGGGCAATCGCCTGATCGAGCAGCGACAGGCCATCGCGGGCCGAGCCTTCCGCGGCTCGCGCAATCATCGACAGGGCTTCAGCCTCGGCCTCGATGCCTTCCTTGGACAGGATCGTGGAAAACAGGCCCACAAGGTCGCCCGCACTGATGCGGCGCAGGTCGAAGCGCTGGCAGCGCGACAGAACCGTGATCGGAACCTTGCGGATTTCGGTGGTGGCGAAGATGAATTTCACGTGTTCCGGCGGCTCTTCCAACGTCTTCAGCAGACCGTTGAAAGCCGCCGTGGAAAGCATGTGAACTTCGTCGATGATATAGACCTTGTAACGCGCCGAGACCGGGCGGTAGCGCACCTGTTCGATAATCTCGCGAATATCGTCGATGCCGGTATGGGAGGCCGCGTCCATCTCGATCACATCGACATGGCGGCCTTCCATGATCGCCTGACAATGTTCGCCCGGAATTTTCAGGTCGATGGTCGGGCGGTCGATTTCAGCGGTCTTGTAATTGAGCGCGCGCGCCAGAATGCGGGCCGTGGTGGTCTTGCCCACCCCGCGCACACCCGTCAGCATATAGGCCTGGGCAATGCGTCCGGTCTCAAAGGCGTTGGTCAGCGTGCGGACCATCGGCTCCTGGCCAACCATCAGATCGGTAAAATCGCGGGGGCGGTATTTTCGCGCCAGAACCCGGTATCCACCGGGGGCGGCGTCGGCCTTTGCTGTTGGCTCCAATTCGCTCATCGCGCTGCCAGCGTCCCCGTGGTTTGAAAATGGCTCTCGCAATACAGCGCCGTGCGTTTTATCAACCGCACAAAGGACGCTGTAACACTTTAAATATGCTGCATAATTTTCACCTTAAATCGATTCCGATTTAAGGAATTATGCAGTAGGGAGAGAGGTGGGAGGCTGGAACGATGACCCAAGCCGGGCTCGTTAGGGCTGCTTCCTTCCGGACCTGACCCGGTTGGCGAGTGGCTCGTCCACCACCAACCTCCCACCGCTCATATCGTCAATCTTCCGGGCAAATGCAAGCCACGGCTTGAAAAAACTGCTCTCGTGCAATGAATTTGGCATCTGACACTCATTTGCGGCGATCTCGACGATCAAATGCCTGATTCAGACCACACATGCTCCGCTTTCGAGATTTGCCAGCCTTCATCGCAGGAGGAAACGGAAAGGCCGGTACCTTTTCAGCGCGAATTATGAAACAACAAAGAAAACGGGAGAAGCAGCCTTGGCACATTTCATTCTGGACGAGAGACTGGAGCGCGACAGCGTTTCCATTGCCAGGCTCGGACTTTCCGATGTCCGGCTGGCAAAGGACAGCCGCTGGCCGTGGATCATCCTTGTTCCGCAAAGGGCAAATGTCAGCGAGATTTTCGACCTCGAAGCCGATGACCAGGCAGAACTGGCGCGTGAACAGGCTCGCATTGGCCATCTGCTCAAGGACATGACCGGCGCCAGCAAAATCAATATTGCCGCCATCGGCAATATGGTGCGGCAACTGCACGTCCACGTCGTTGCCCGCTTCGAGGGGGATGCAAACTGGCCCGGACCCATCTGGGGCCATGGCCAGCCCGCAGCCTATGATGAGCAGGCCTTCGAGACTCTGAAGGCAAAGTTACAGAAGGCACTTGCAGCATGAAGACATCGCTTTTCGACAGCCGCGCCCCCCATGGCGAGGCCAGCGCCCTGACCGCCTTTGCCGGCAACGGTCTGGAACGCTATGCCGAGCACCGCTCGGAAGCCAGTCTTTCAGAGGCGTTTCAGGTGGAAGGTATGCATGTGCTGGCCTATGTGGGCAGCAAAATCCTGCTTAAGCACGAGGAGCAGGTGCTGGATCCGCTGTTTGCCACCTATGAACTGGCCGGGCTGGAGCCCGATCTCGATGCTGCCGTGCTTCTTGGCCGCCGTCCCAGCGGCGAGCCACGCATTGCCCTGCCATTGCGGGTCGGCGAGGAGGCGATCGGCGAAGGCTACAAGCTGCTTTCCGGCCGCGACCTTTACAGGGAGGCGGGCCTCGACCCGGAATTGTTGGGGGAAGCCGCGCAAGGCTTCAGCCTTCTGCACTGGAATGGTGAAAACCGCTTTTGCGGCAGTTGCGGCCAGCCCATGGAAGCCCGCCTTGGCGGTTACAAGCGCGAATGCCCGGCCTGTGGCCGCATGTCCTTTCCGCGAACCGATCCGGTCGTCATCATGATGACGATCGACGAGGCCAATGATCGCTGCCTTCTGGGGCGGGGGGCGCATTTCCCGGAGGGCATGTATTCCTGTCTGGCAGGCTTCATGGAACCGGCGGAAACCATCGAAAACGCCGTGCGCCGGGAAACCCGCGAGGAATCCGGCATAACCATCGGGCGGGTGCGCTACCACGCCTCGCAACCATGGCCCATGCCGCACCAGCTGATGATCGGCTGTTATGCGCAGGCGTTGAGCGTTGAGATCGAGCGGGATGAAAACGAACTGGCCGATTGCCGCTGGTTTAGCCGTGAGGAGCTGCGCGCCATGATCGACCTTCGCAGTGAAGGCGCCAAGGCGCCAGCGCGGGGCACGATTGCCCACCGGCTTATGACGGACTGGCTGGACTGGCCTGAAGCTGAGGCAGAAGGCTGACGGTGGCATTGCGCCGCGCCTTCGGATATGAAGCGGGACGGCAGGCACTCACCTGCCGCTCCCTGTTCCAGAATGAAAGCCCGCCATGACGCCTGCCTTCTACGCCGACTATATCGCAGAGCTTCGTGCGCTATTTTCTGAACTCGATCAGACGCCGGAGCTGTTCCAGACCTTTGACCTGCATATCGAGCTTCTGGCATCCGGCAGCATGGTTGTTTATGAGACCCGCCGTAAAAAGGGTGTGACGGATAGCCTCTATTACGGTCGCTCGGGCAGGACCGGCGCAAGCCGGCAGCTTTCCCGGCAGGTGGCCTTTACCGCTATCGACCGTTTCTTTTCCTTTGGCGAATTTCTGGCGCTGGCCGGTAGCGCTGCGGATGGGCAGGTTCTGGACGAAAACTTCCCCTCCTGCGCCGTAAAACTGTCCTATCGCAAAAAGGGCCATCCAAAGGCGCGCTCCATGCTGATGGTCTTCATCGGCTTCAACGATCAGGCCGATGCCCTGTCCTTTGCGGAAATTGCAGGCACGAGACTGCCTTTGATCGCCACCCGGCCCTTTTCCACCGATAAGGCCTTCGAGTGGCGGTAGACGATAGCCGCTAGAGCATTTTCAGGAAAATTGGAAGCCGGCTTACCGCCTGAAAATGCGTAAATACAAATAGTTAGAGCATTTCCAGTCCTTCCAGCAAGGACGCCGCTTTTTGCCGGAGGGCATCGCGCCGGTCCGTTGCCATGCGGTTGTAGCTGGCATAGATGGTGGACATGCGCGGATTGCCCTTCAGGACTGCCTCATTGCGTGCAATGAAATCCCAATAGAGGGCGTTGAACGGACAGGCGCCTTCGCCCGTCGCATCCTTCACGTCGTAATGGCAGGAGGAGCAGAAATTGCTCATCCGGTCGATATATTTGCCGCTGGCGGCATAGGGCTTGCTGGCCATCAGCCCGCCATCGCCATAAAGCGCCATGCCCAGCGTATTGGGCAGCTCCACCCATTCATAGGCATCGGCATAAACCAGAAGATACCAGTCGCAGACCTGTTTTGGCTCGACGCCCGCAAGAAGCGCGAAATTACCCGTCACCATCAGGCGTTGGATGTGATGGGAATAGGCATGTTGCATGGTATCCGCCACGGCTGATGTCATGCAGGCCATTTTCGTCTTGCCGTTCCAGTAATAGGCTGGAAGATCGCGGCTGGCATTCAGGTGATTGCGGGTGGCGTAATCGGGCATTTCCCGCCAGTAGAGACCGCGCACATATTCGCGCCAGCCAAGGATTTGCCGGATAAAGCCTTCCACGGCATTCAAGGGCGCCTTGCCATCGGCATAGGCCTTTTCCGCCCGGCGGATGACCTGCATGGGCAAAAGCAGGCCTGCATTGAGATAGGCCGAAATCAGCGAATGATAGAGATAGGGTTCCCCCCGGACCATGGCGTCCTGATAGTCGCCGAAATTTGCCAGAACCTCCTCCATGAAATGATCCAGCTCGCGTCTTGCCTGTTCTGCCGTCAGCGCGAAATGAAAAGGCCGCAGCGTTCCGAAATGCCCTGCAAACCGCGCCTCGACCAGCTCCAGAACCTCGGTGAGGATGGGGTCGCGGCGGTGACGGATACGCTTTGGGCCTTTCAGACCCTTGGGCGGCGATTTCCGATTGTCATGGTCGAAATTCCATTGGCCGCCCACGGGCTCGCCGTCCTCCATCAACACATCGTGGCGGCGGCGCATGTCGCGATAGAAAAACTCCATGCGCAATTGCTTGCGGCCTTTTGCCCAGGTTTCGAAATCCTGCCGGGAACAGAGAAAGCGGTCGTCGGGAAGGATGTCCACCGGCAGGTTCAGCCTGCGCTGCCAATCCTGCATGGCCGCAGCCAACCGGTATTCTCCCGGCTCCGTCACGACGATCCGATCGGGCTGAAGCGCGTTGACGGCGCGGCGTAGTTCGCCAAACAGGCTCTGGCTGTTATCCGCATCGTCCAGCTTCACATAGCGGACGGCAAAGCCTTTCTGCTCAAGCGCTTTGGCAAAATGACGCATGGCCGAAAACAGGAAAGCGATCTTCTTCTTGTGATGCGGCACATAGGTTGCCTCGTCCATGACCTCGGCCATCAGCACCGTGGTCGAGGCAGGATCGGCATCCCGAAGCGACGACAAGGATGCGCTCAACTGGTCGCCCAGCACCAGAACCAGCGCGGTCACAGGGTCTGGCCGATCCGGGCCGTGCCTTTCTGGCCGTTATCGCGGATCCAGCGAAGGCTTTTGTCACCTGTCCGATAAAGCTCGAAACACATGGGGGCGCCCTTGTACCAGGTGGTGAAGCGCTGGCAGAGGCGGTCGCCGGAAATCCACCACTTGCCCGTATCGTCCGGCTTGACGAAGCGGCCAAGGCCGAGGGCCTCGCCGTCGCCATCCACCACGCCGCCCTTGCGATAGTTCAGCGGAAACTCCCCACCCATGGGAGTGGCCAGAAAAACGCGCCTGCCGATAATGTCGCTTTGAATATCACGGGCCGAAAAGCGGGTCTCGGCGGCCTGAGCCGGTGCGCCGAGCGCCAGACCGGCGATCGTCATGCCCACCATCATCGCGGCTGTCGCTATCTTCATCGTTCCCTCTCCCTGATCCAGACCATGGTTTGGTTGCGTAATGTGATGACATACGCACACAGCCGGCGCCTGGATCGATTTCCGGAAAAAGAACCCGCGAGGAGGAAGATATGACCAGCATGTTATCGCTTGAACCGGGCTATACCGCCCTTGTCATCGGTGCGTCCGGCGGGATCGGCGCAGCCGTTGCCACCATGCTGGAAGAGGATCCACGCTGTGGCGATGTCATTCGCCTGTCACGCAGCGGCGATGGACTGGACGTGACGCAGGAGGCCAGCATCGCGCATCATGCCGGAAGACTGGGCGAAAAGGCGGTCGATCTGCTGTTCTGCGCCACGGGCGCGCTGACCATAGACGGCATCGGGCCGGAAAAAACCATACGCGCCATCACCTCCGAGGCCATGGCGGCGCAATTCGCACTCAATGCGATTGGTCCCGCGCTGGTCCTGAAGCATTTCGCACCCCTGCTGCGCAGGGACCGCCGCGCCATTGCCGGCTTTCTCTCCGCGAAAGTGGGTTCGATTGGCGATAACCGGCTGGGCGGCTGGATTTCCTATCGCGCCTCCAAGGCCGCGCTGAACCAGATCCTGCGCACAGCGTCCATCGAAATTGCCCGCACGCGACCGCAGGCGCTTGTGGCCGCGCTGCATCCCGGCACCGTCGCCACCGGCCTTTCGGCCTCCTATTCCGTCAATCATGAACGTTTTGAACCTCTCCGCAGCGCCGGAATGCTGCTTTCGGTGCTGGATGGCCTCAGCGCCTCCGGGAGCGGTGGTTTCTATGGATATGACGGCAAGGTGATCGAATGGTAGGCAATCCGGTTTGCCTGCTACGGCGTAAAATGATTGCAACATCGTCATGGAGAGCTTGAGATGCAGCGTTTCAAATATGCCTTGATGGGACTTGGAGCGGGATTGCTGGCGTCTTCGGCTCCGGCGGCCGCGCAGGATTTTACCTTCGAAGACTATTTTCACGGCAGGACCGTGGCCGAAGGCAGTTTTACTGCCATCAATGGCGTGAAACGGCGCTTTACCGTGGAGCTCACGGGAAAATGGGACGGCCGCCTGCTGACATTGCGTGAAAACTTCCACTTCGATGACGGCAGCCGCGACACCAAGACCTGGCGCTTCGTGAAAACCGGCCCGCATAGCTATAGCGGAACCCGCGAAGACGTGATTGGCGCGGCACCCGTGCGCCTTTCCGGCAATACGGCCCGTTTCAGCTATCTGGTCTATCTTTCTCCTGAAACCGAAACCAACAAGGTGCGTTTTCATGACAAGATGGTGCTGCGGCAGGATGGTAGCGTCCTGAACACGGCACTCGTCACCAAATTCGGCCTGCCCGTGGCCTGGACACGGGTGGAATTCCGCAAACCGGGCCACGGCTCGACAGGCAAGCGAGACATGCGATGATGACAATGACCTCCACACGCCCGGCGAAACTGGCATGGATTACGGGCGCAAGCTCTGGCATCGGGCGGGCACTGGCCCTGAAACTGGTGCGGGAGGGTTATCGCGTTGCTGCCAGCGCCCGCGGTCAGGAGGCTTTGCAAGCGCTGGCCGCCGAGGCCAATGGCGCCATCATCCCTTTTCCGCTCGACATTACCGATAGCAATGCCGTTCTTTCCACCGTGGCCCGCATCGAGGCGGAACTTGGCCCCATCGACATGGCGGTGTTTTCGGCAGGAAGCTATGTGCGGGAGCGGCCAACGCAATTCAAGGCGGCGAAACTCCGGCAAATGGTGGAGCTGAACATCATCGGCACCGGAAATTGTCTGGAAGGGGTCATCCCCTCCATGGTGGCGCGCGGAGCGGGGAAGATCGGCATTCTGGCCTCGGTTTCCGGCTATACCGGCCTTCCGGGCGGCGGCCTCTATGGCGGCAGCAAGTCCATGCTGATTACCCTTGCCGAGGCCATGCATCCTGAGCTTGCCGAAAAAGGCGTGACACTGTCCATCATCAATCCCGGCTTCGTAAAAACCCCGCTCACCGACAAGAATGATTTTCCAATGCCGTTCCTGATAACGGCCGAAGAGGCGGCCGATCATATCTATACCGGCATGGAAAAGGGCAGGTTCGAAATCGCCTTCCCCTGGAAGATGGTGGTTTCGCTCAAACTGCTGAGACTGCTTCCCTACAGCCTCTATTTCGCCATCACCCGCAAGATGCTGCGCAATGATCGGTGAGAAGAGGCCCGCGCCTTGCCCGGCAAGGCGCGGCCGTTCCGCTACATTTCTCTTCCAAGCTCGAACTGCACCACGTCCAGCCGTCCGGTTCTGAAGCCTGCGGCGCAATAATGCAGGTAATAGCGCCACATGCGAAAGAAGCGCTCATCGAAACCAAGCGGCGCGATGTGGCTCCACTGGGCCGTGAAGCTGCGATCCCACATCAGCAGTGTCCGTTCGTAATCCCGGCCAAAGCGGAATGTATCGAGAAGCCGAAGTCCGGACTCTCCGGCGCTGGCGGCGAATTTTTCCACGCTCGGCAACATGCCACCGGGAAAAATATAGGTCTGGATGAAATCCGCCCCGCGCCGGTATTGCTCGAAACGGCTCTCGTCAATGGTGATGACCTGCACCATGGCGCGGCCACCTTCGCTCAGAAGCTCCCGGATGCGGTCGAAATAAAGCGGCCAATGCTCCTCCCCCACCGCCTCGAACATTTCGATGGAGACGATCCGGCTGAAACGGCCCTGTACATCGCGGTAATCTTCCAGCCGGATCTCGGCACGCTCCGCAAGACCGGCCTTTTGCAGCCGCTCGCGCGCATAGGCCGCCTGCTCGCGCGAAAGCGTCAGGCCCGTGACGCGGCAGCCAGTCTGGCGAATGGCATATTCGGCAAAGCCGCCCCAGCCGCAGCCAATTTCCAGCACGTGATCCTCTGGCCCGATCTGCAATTTTTCGACAATACGCGCATATTTGGCATTTTGCGCCGCTGCGAGCGCCTGATTGGGATGGGCGAAAAGCGCCGACGAATAGGTCATGGTTTCATCCAGCCACAGCCGGTAGAAATCATTGCCGAGATCGTAGTGGAAGGCGATATTGCGGCGGCTTCCCGCGCGCGAATTGGCCCGCAGGCGATGTTTCAGCCAGGCCAGGCGTCGGAACAGGCTGGACGGCGACATGACCTGTTCCCAGCCCTGCTGGTTGGCGATGGCAAGCTCCAGAAATCCGGCAATATCGGGGCTGTCCCAGTCACCGTCGAGATAGGAGCGGGAAAAGCCGAGACCGCCGCCCGTCAGCAAATGCCATACGGGGCGGGCATTGTTCAGCTTCAACACCGCAGCGGGACCGGCCTCCCGGCCCTGCACAGCCAGTTCGCGGCCATCTGGAAAAATCACCGTCAGGCGTCCATGGCTGAGACGTCCGGCCCAACGGCCGATCACCCTTTGCCACAAGGGGGCTCCGGCAAGGCTCACGGTCGGCAGATGCTGATCGGCATGGGTCATGATGGACTCCCTGGGGACATGGATTTCGGGCGGATGACAGAGCTTGCCACAGGATTTTCCGCCTTGCGGTGGCGAAAGACCGGCACGCCCTTCAGCCACAGGCGCAGCGCTTCCCAATGGATCGCCCCCATGACCTTGAGCGTCATCAGCGGATAGGACAGAAAGGCCTTGAGAAGGCTCCTGTCGGTGAGTTCGTGGCGCCGCCCGGCAAAGGCGGCGTAAAGCAAAGGCCCTTCGGCATCGCTTTCATGGATGGCGATCAGCACCCCTTCAGCGGGCGGGCGAATGCGAAACCGGTAGATGCAATCCATCGGCACGAAGGGCGAGACATACATTTCCTTGGCGCAGGCGTGGCGAACATCGCCACCTTGCTCGGCCTGCGCCGGAATGATGTAGGTGTGGCGCTCGTGAAAAGTGTTGCAGACCTCATAAAGAACCGCCACCAGCCCGTCTTTATCGTCGTGGCAGAAATAGACGGTGAGCGGATTGAAGACATAGCCGAGGATCCGCGGATAGCAGAGCATGGAAATGCGAGCTGCGCCAGACGCAAGCCCCGCCTCCTTCAGCCTTTCTTCCGCCCAGGCCCGCAGGCCTCCCTCTTCCCCGTGGCCGTGATCCTTGTCATGCACGCTGAAGACGGCACGGCGGTTATGTCCGAAAAGCCGGAGGCGACGGTCCAGCAGCGGCAGCTCATCGAGATCGATGAGCAGCGAAAACACGCGGTATCGCAGGCCGTGCTTGCGGGGTTTGAACCGTTCATGCACGACATCGCCGCGATAGATGGCGCTTGAGATCCTCATGATGCAGCCAGCGGCGCGGTGTGAACGAAGATCCGGCCCGATGGCGCATCGACCTGCCAGGGGCGTTTGACGCCGCCCAGTTGCTCGGCAACCGCAAGGCCCGCCTGTAGGCCGTCCTCGTGAAAGCCGCTTCCGAAATGCGCACCGCAGAACCAGGTGCGCCTGCGGCCCTGCAATTGCCAGATCTGCTTTTGCGCGGCAATCGCCTTCGGATCGAAAAGCGGATGGGCATAATCGAAACTGGCATGAATGCGGGCCGGATCGATCTCCCGGTTCGGGTTGAGCGTCACGAAAAGCGGCAGCGCCGGATCAAGCCCTTGCAGCCGGTTCATCCAATAGGTCACGCAAAGCGGCGCATGGCCGCCCTCATCCTTGTTGCCGATATAATTCCAGCTTGACCACACAGCAGGCCGCTTCGGCATCAGGGCCGGGTCCGAATGCAGGACGGCCCGGTTCGGCGTATAATCGAAAGCACCGAGATGGGCTCGCTCCAGACCATCGGCGTCGCTCAGAAGCGCCAGCGCCTGATCGGCATGGGTGGCAATCACCACGTCGTCGAAGCGTTCGCGCTGGCCATCGGCCGTGACCACATCCGCGCCCGTCTCGTGCCGTTCCACGCTGACGACGGCCTTGCCCAGCCGGACTTCGCCATTGAAAGCAGCAAGAAGGCGGCGCACATATTCCCGACTGCCGCCATCGACGGTGCGCCATTGCGGACGGTTGCGGATTTCCACCAGCCCGTGATTGATGAAGAAGCGCAGGAAGGCGTGCAGCGGATAGGCCCGCATGTCAGCCGCTGTCGTTGACCAGATTGCCGCCCCCATTGGCAGGAGATGATCGGTCACGAAGGCATCGCTGTAGTTTTCCAGCGCCAGAAAATCGCCAAGCGTCGCGGAAACCAGATCGCCACGCTCCAGCAAAAGCGGAGCGCTTTTGTAAAACCGCATTATATCGCTGACCATGCGCCAGAAACGCGGTCTCAGCGCATTGCGCTTCTGCCCCAGCAGGCCGGAAATGCCCGAACCGGAATATTCGAACCCGCCGCTGCCGAGCGATACCGCAAAGGACATGTTGGAGGGCTTCGTTGGAACTTTCAGATGCTCGAAAAGCGCCACGAGATTGGGGTAATTGCGCTCGTTGTAAACGATGAAGCCGGTATCGACCGGCACGGCACCCTTGCCTGCCGCCACCTCCACGGTGTTGGAATGGCCGCCCGCGCGGCTTTCGGCTTCGAAAAGAACCACAGGCCGGGAATGCGAAAGCAGCCATGCGGCGGAAAGACCCGAAATTCCGGAGCCGATAACGGCGACCCTTTCTTCGCCGCGAGGCGGAAACCTGTCTTCCCTCAGTGCCATGCCGTCTCCCCCGGCTGGTCTCCAGCCTGCCACAACTTCAGTTTGCCTTTAATTACGCCGGGGGAAAGAACATGGATTGCAGACGCGGGAACTTTTTTGCCGGTGGCGGCACTTATCCACGTGATCCAGCCGGAATGACAGCGCGTAGAGGGGAACATGACAATAGCCATTTCCCAATCGGCGCTTGAATGCCACAATAGCCAGCGATCCTTTAATCGTCCGAAAAGGCGGCAGGAAGCAACGGCACAACACGCGCCTGCAAGCGCCAACGGAATGGTTATGGACCCAGAAACCGATGACATGTCTCACTTGCTTGCGGCTGTGGCGCAACACAGGGATTACGAGGCATTCGAAAAATTGTTCCGCCACTATGCCCCGCGTGTGAAGGCCTATATGGCCCGTCAGGCGCGAGACAATCAGGCGGCCGAGGAGCTGATGCAGGAAACCATGATGGCCGTCTGGAACAAGGCGGCCCTGTTCGATCCGTCGCGCGGCAATGTCTCCGGCTGGATTTTCACGATTGCCCGCAATCTGCGCATTTCCGCCTATCGCAAGGACAGGCGGCCCGAATTCGACCCCACCGATCCCGCCTTCGTGCCGGATGACGTGCCAGCCGCCGACGAGGAGTTCGAGGCCCGGCAGGAGGCCGACCGGCTGAAACGCGCGATGCAGGATTTGCCTCGCGAACAGCGCGAATTGCTGCAACTTTCCTTTTTCAACGAAATATCCCATAGCACCATCGCAAAGGACCTGAACCTGCCGCTCGGCACGGTCAAATCCCGCATCCGCATGGCCTTTGCAAAGCTTCGCGCGGCTCTGGACGACCGGCTGCTGGAGGAAGGACGATGACTGTTCGCCATCATGTCAGCGATGAATTGCTGATGGATTATGCCAGTGGCAGCCTGACGGAAGGCTGGAGCATTGCGGTCGCCACCCATCTGGCGCTTTGCCCGGAATGTCGCGTGCGACTTTTCCGCATGGAAGCTGCGGCAGGCGTTCTGATGGAGTGCGCCGCCGTGGAAACTTCGGATGTGGATATGTCCTGGGCGCAGATGCAAAAACGCATGGCAGGCGCCGGACAAGCCCTTGCGTCACACAAGAAGAGCCAGGAACCGGTTCGTGCGAAAACTGCCGTCCTGCCAGAACCGCTCCGCTCCTACCTCGGCACGGACGTCGATAAGCTCAAATGGAAGCCGCTTGGCCGGGGCGCCTATCATATTCCGATCCGCACGGGGGATTCGGAAACCAGCGTAAGGCTGTTGCGCATTCCCGCTGGCAAGCCGGTACCGGAACACAGCCATGGCGGCCGTGAACTGACGCTTGTTCTCTCCGGCAGCTTTCATGATGAAACCGGCGAGTTCCGTCGTGGCGATCTCGAGGATGCCGACGATACGCTGGAACATCAGCCCGTCGCCGGCAAGGACGAAGACTGCATCTGCCTTGCCGTGACCGACGCGCCACTCAGGTTCAAAAGCCGGCTTTTGCGATTGATCCAGCCGGTGCTGGGTATCTGATCCAAAACGCCGGGTCCCTATCCCTTCATCAACGGCCGCGCCTTGATTGCGGCGCGTAAGGAGTTGTCATGCTCAAATACGCTCTCGCCTATCTGTCCACGGCCGTTGTGTTCTTCGGTCTGGACTTCGTCTGGCTCGGCAAGGTGGCCACGGGCTTTTACAAGTCGCGGCTCGGCGACATCATGCTTGAAAGGCCGAATTTTACGGCGGCGGCCGTGTTCTATCTGTTCTACATCGCCGGGATCGTCTATTTCGCCGTCGCACCCGCCCTTCAGGGCAACAGCCTTGCAACGGCGCTGATCAGCGGCGCGCTTCTCGGGCTGCTGGCCTATGGCACCTACGACATGACGAACCTCGCGACATTGAAGAACTGGTCGCTTTCGCTCAGCCTCGTGGACATGGCCTGGGGAACCTTCCTGACCGCCATTGCCGCCGGTGCGGGCTATGCCGTAACAAGCCGTTTCATGGCGGGATGATCCCGGCATGGTTCCACGTGAAACCTGCGGCAAGCCGGGAAGGCTTTCCAAAGTATTAGAGTGGTTCATGCGCTTTTCCCTTGCATAATCCGCCGGTTGCGGCAGTCTCCCGAAAAATTCTCCAGGGAGGCCTTATGCCGTCAATTCTCGACCAGCTTGAAGCACGCCGCGCACAAGCCCGGCTGGGTGGCGGACAAAAGCGCATCGCCGCCCAGCACGCCAAGGGCAAGCTGACTGCGCGCGAACGTCTGGACGTGCTTCTGGATGAAGGCTCTTTCGAAGAATACGACATGTATGTCACCCACCGCTCGGTGGATTTCGGCATGGAAAACCAGAAGGTCGCAGGCGATGGCGTCGTAACCGGCTGGGGCACGATCAATGGGCGGCAGGTCTATGTGTTCTCGCAGGATTTCACCGTTCTCGGCGGCTCCCTGTCGGAAACCCACGCGCAGAAGATCTGCAAGATCATGGATATGGCCGTCCGTGTCGGCGCGCCGGTGATTGGCCTCAACGACAGCGGCGGGGCGCGCATCCAGGAAGGGGTTGCCTCGCTTGCCGGTTACGCGGAAGTGTTTCGCCGCAATGCCGAGGTTTCGGGCGTCATTCCGCAAATCTCCGTCATCATGGGGCCTTGCGCGGGCGGGGCGGTCTATTCCCCGGCCATGACGGATTTCATCTTCATGGTTCGCGACAGCTCCTACATGTTCGTGACCGGCCCGGACGTCGTGAAAACCGTGACGAATGAAATTGTCACCGCCGAAGAGCTGGGGGGAGCGGGAACGCATACGAAAAAATCCTCCGTGGCCGATGGCGCGTTCGAAAACGATGTGGAGGCGCTGGAACAGGTGCGCCAGCTCTTCGACTTCCTGCCGCTGAACAACCGTGAAAAGCCGCCGGTGCGACCGTTTTTCGACGATCCGGCCCGCATCGAAATGCGTCTGGATACGCTGATCCCGGATAGCTCCACCAAGCCCTATGACATGAAGGAACTCATTGACGCGCTGGCGGATGAGGGCGACTTCTTCGAGCTTCAGGCGGAATTTGCCAAAAACATCATCATCGGCTTCATCCGTATGGAAGGCCGAACGGTGGGCGTCGTCGCCAATCAGCCCATGGTGCTGGCAGGCTGCCTCGATATTGACAGTTCGCGCAAGGCTGCCCGTTTCGTGCGCTTCTGCGATGCCTTTTCCATTCCGATCCTGACGCTCGTCGATGTTCCCGGTTTTCTTCCCGGCACCGCCCAGGAATATGGCGGCGTCATCAAGCATGGCGCCAAGCTGCTGTTTGCCTATTCGCAGGCAACCGTTCCCATGGTCACGCTGATTACCCGCAAGGCCTATGGCGGCGCCTATGACGTGATGGCCTCCAAACATATCGGCGCGGACGTAAACTATGCCTGGCCCAGCGCCGAGATTGCCGTAATGGGCGCCAAGGGCGCGGCGGAAATCCTCTACCGGTCGGAGCTTTCCGATCCGGACAGGATTGCCGCCCGCACGAAAGACTATGAGGAACGTTTCGCCAACCCCTTCGTGGCCGCCGAACGTGGCTTCATCGATGAGGTGATTATGCCGCATTCCTCGCGTAAACGAATTGCCCGTGCCTTTGCCTCCCTTGCCAACAAGACGCAGACGACGCACTGGAAAAAACACGATACGATACCGCTGTGAGCCCGTGGCGCGCTTACATCTCCCGCCAAGCCGCTGCT
Source organism: Allorhizobium undicola ORS 992 = ATCC 700741 (assembly GCF_000621665.1). Classification (GTDB taxonomy): domain Bacteria; phylum Pseudomonadota; class Alphaproteobacteria; order Rhizobiales; family Rhizobiaceae; genus Allorhizobium; species Allorhizobium undicola. The sequence continues at coordinate 19,564 of NZ_JHXQ01000008.1, read as the reverse complement.
CACCGCCCCAAACCCATTCTGATCTGACAAGGATTGCCCGATGACCGAGACGAAATTTCCTCCGGAAAACAACCTGCCCGCCGGCTATGAACCGCCCCGTGTCTGGACGTGGGATGCGGGCAATGGCGGACAATTCGCCAGCATCAACCGCCCTGTCGCAGGCCCCACCCATGACAAGGACCTGCCCGTCGGCGAGCATGACCTGCAACTTTATTCTCTGGCGACGCCGAACGGCCAGAAGGTGACGATCCTTCTGGAGGAACTGCTGGAAGCAGGCATCAAAGCGGCGGATTACGACGCATGGCTGATCACCATCGGCAAGGGCGAGCAGTTCGGCTCGGGCTTTGTGGATGTGAACCCCAATTCGAAGATCCCGGCCCTTCTGGACCGCAAACCTCGCGATGGCGGCGAGCCGGTGCGGCTTTTCGAATCCGGCTCGATCCTCGTCTACCTCGCCGACAAGTTCGGCGCCTTCCTGCCCAAGGATGCCCGCGCCCGCGCCGAGGTGATGAACTGGCTGTTCTGGCAAATGGGCTCGGCCCCCTTTGTCGGCGGCGGTTTCGGCCATTTCTTCGCCTATGCGCCCGTGAAAATTCAATATGCCATCGACCGCTACGCCATGGAGGCCAAGCGCCAGATGGATGTGCTGAACCGTCAGCTCGCCAACAACGAATTCGTGGCTGGCAGTGACTATTCCATCGCCGATATGGCCATCTGGCCGTGGTATGGCCGCCTTGCGCTGGACCAGTCCTATCCCGATGCCGGAACCTTCCTTGCAACGCATGAATATGAACATGTGCAGCGCTGGGCAAAGCAGCTTGCCGCCCGTGCCGGATTAAAGCGCGGCATTGTCGTCAACAAGGCCTCCGGCGAGCCCGGCACTTTCCTGCCGGAACGCCATAATGCGGCGGATTTCGACGGCCTGACGCTCTGAAGAACCTCTCTGCCCCTCAGCAAATGGGAGGGGCAGAGCCCGGAGGCATGGCCTCCACCAACAGATTTCACGACATGACAGACTGGAGACGACCGTGGCCAACCTTCCCGAAATGACGAAACACCGGGGCTTTCCCGGCGGAATGCCGGGAACTGGCATTCAGTTCACCATCCGCCGCGCCAATCCCAAGGGGGTGACGCCGCTGAAGAATATTCCGCGCCGCGCCCGCCCCGGCACCAAGGAACACCGCATCGACGCCGCCTTCCTCCATGCGCTCTGGCACCATTTCGGGGCCGAGCCCTTCGAGCGCGGCAATCTGGATGCCGCCCGGCTCTGCCTGCTTTTCGGGCGCGAGGTCGTTCCCGCCGACAAGAATTTCGATCCCCTCTCCTATGAGGCCATGCTGGTCATCAACGAAAAGGTGGCGCGGCAGAATTTTCCCGAATCCTTCGAAGACGAATTCGAGGTGTAGCCATCATGACAATCCGGAAGATCCTCATAGCCAATCGCGGTGAAATTGCCTGCCGGGTCATCAGGACCGCCCGGAAAATGGGGATCTCGACGGTTGCGGTCTATTCAGACGCCGACAAGGACGCAGCCCATGTGAGACTGGCCGATGAGGCGGTGCATATCGGCCCGGCACCGTCCAGCCAGTCCTATATCGTCATCGACCGGATTCTCGAGGCAATCAGCCAGACGGGCGCGGACGCCGTTCACCCCGGCTATGGCTTTCTTTCTGAAAATGCCGCCTTTGCCGAGGCCCTGGAAAAGGCGGGCGTGACCTTTATCGGGCCGCCGGTCGGGGCCATCCGCGCCATGGGCGACAAGATCACCTCCAAGAAGATCGCGGCGGAAGCGGGCGTTTCCACGGTTCCCGGCCATATGGGCCTGATCGCCGATGCCGAGGAAGCCGTCAGGATCTCCGGTGAAATCGGCTATCCGGTGATGATCAAGGCCTCCGCTGGCGGCGGGGGCAAGGGTATGCGCATCGCCTGGAATGCCGAGGAGGCCCGTGAAGGTTTTCAATCCTCGAAAAACGAGGCGAAGAATGCCTTTGGCGATGACCGGATTTTCATCGAGAAATTCGTCACCGAGCCGCGCCATATCGAAATTCAGGTTCTGGGCGACCAGCACGGCACCTGCCTTTATCTCGGGGAGCGCGAATGCTCCATCCAACGGCGAAACCAGAAGGTCATCGAAGAGGCGCCATCGCCCTTTCTGGATGAGGCGACGCGAAAGGCCATGGGCGAACAGGCCGTGGCGCTGGCAAGGGCGGTTGGCTACCATTCCGCCGGAACGGTGGAATTCATCGTCGATGGCAAGGCAAACAGCTTCTACTTTCTCGAGATGAATACCCGCCTTCAGGTGGAACATCCGGTGACGGAACTCGTGACCGGACTTGATCTCGTGGAACAGATGATCCGCATTGCCAATGGCGAAAAACTGGCGCTTGCCCAGAGTGACGTGACACTCACAGGCTGGGCAATCGAAAGCCGGCTTTATGCCGAGGATCCCTACCGCAATTTCCTGCCCTCGATTGGCCGCCTGACCCGCTACCGCCCGCCACGGGAGGGCATTCAGGCGGATGACAGCGTGATCCGCAACGATACCGGCGTTTTCGAGGGTGGCGAGATCTCCATGTATTACGATCCGATGATCGCCAAGCTCTGCACCTGGGCAAAAACCCGCGAGGGCGCGGTGGCGGCCATGTCGCAGGCGCTGGACGCCTTCGAGGTCGAGGGTATTGGCCATAACCTTCCCTTTCTTTCCGCTGTCATGCAGCAGGAGCGGTTTCGGCAGGGCAGGTTGACCACGGCCTATATTGCCGAGGAATTTGCCGAAGGATTTTCCGGCGTGATCCCGGATACGCAAAGCGCCCTGCATCTTGCTGCCTTCGCGGCAATCGCGCATCTCATTCGCGAGAGCCGGGCCATCCGCATTTCCGGAACGCTTGGCCATCATCCACGCAAGCTGGGCGCGGAATGGATGGTGACACTGGGAGACAGGACTTTCCCCGTCACGGTCGAAGAAAACCGGGTGCATTTCCAGACCGGGGAGAGCATTACCGTCGAAACCGGCTGGACGCCCGGACAGACGCTGGCAAGAGTGCAATTCGACGGCGCCGCCGCCGCAATCAAGGTGGAGGGCAAGGGCACTGCACTTCGCCTGCGGTGGAAGGGAATGGATGTTATTGCCCATGTGCGCAGCCCCCGCGTAGCGAAACTGGCAGGCCTGATGCCGAAGAAAACGCCGCCGGACACCTCCAATATGCTGCTTTGCCCCATGCCGGGCGTCGTAACGGCGATTTCGGTGGCCGTTGGCGATGCGGTGGAGGCGGGACAGGCGCTGGCGACGGTGGAAGCCATGAAGATGGAAAACATTCTGAAAGCCGAAAGGCGCGGCATCGTGAAACATATTTCCGCCAGCCCCGGCCAGAGCCTTGCCGTGGATGAACTCATCATGGAGTTTGAATAAATCGGCAGGATCGGGCGCGAATTCATGTGGCCGAATGACCAGTGTGTCAAAATGGCAATGCAACTCAATATGGTATTTTACACAGGTTCAACCTTAACATATCAAGGGATAGCCTTGCTGCAAACGACACCGTAACACCGCAAGTGCCCTCGCCCCCGGCCATTGCTTTACACTGGCACCAGCAAATCCGGTTCCCTGCCTGCCGGGCAGGAAGCGATGCCGAGACACGATGCGACGAAACATATGGAGCCTGCGCTTTGCAGCTCCAGCACGCAGACCAACGCCTTGAGGGATCCGCAGGAGGAATTTCCATGTCAGACAAGAGCCTTCAGGATTGGCAAAGGCTGGCCGAGAAAGAGCTGAAAGCCCCGGCCGAAAGCCTCACATGGAATACGCCGGAAGGAATTTCCGTCAAACCGCTCTATACTGAGGACGATCTGGCGGCTGCGGGTCATCTCGGTTCGCTGCCGGGCTTTGCGCCTTTCACGCGGGGTCCGCGGGCCACAATGTATGCAGGGCGCCCCTGGACGATCCGCCAATATGCCGGGTTTTCGACGGCTGAGGAAAGCAACGCCTTTTACAAGCGCAACCTTGCAGCAGGGCAGAAGGGGCTTTCCGTTGCCTTCGATCTTGCCACGCATCGCGGTTATGACAGCGACCACCCCCGCGTCGTGGGTGATGTGGGCAAGGCAGGCGTTGCCATCGATTCCGTCGAAGACATGAAGATCCTGTTCGACGGCATTCCGCTCGACGACATGTCCGTCTCCATGACCATGAACGGTGCGGTCATTCCCATTCTGGCGAATTTCATTGTGGCGGGCGAGGAGCAGGGCGTATCGCGTGCCGCCCTTTCCGGCACCATTCAGAATGATATTCTGAAGGAATTCATGGTTCGCAACACCTATATCTATCCGCCAGAGCCTTCGATGCGGATCGTTGCGGACATTATCGAATACACGGCCCGCGAGATGCCGAAATTCAACTCCATTTCCATTTCCGGCTATCACATGCAGGAAGCGGGCGCGACACTGGTGCAGGAACTGGCCTTCACGCTGGCCGATGGCCGTGAATATGTGCGTGCCGCGCTGGCCAAGGGGCTGGACATCGATGAATTTGCCGGACGCCTCTCCTTCTTCTTCGCCATCGGCATGAATTTCTTCATGGAGGCGGCCAAGCTGCGCGCCGCCCGCCTGTTATGGACAAGGATCATGCAGGAGTTCCAGCCGAAGAAGCCCGCCTCGCTGATGCTGCGCACCCACTGTCAAACCTCCGGTGTCTCGCTTCAGGAGCAGGATCCCTATAACAACATTATCCGCACCGCCTTCGAAGCCATGTCGGCGGTTCTTGGCGGCACGCAATCGCTGCACACCAATTCCTTTGACGAGGCCATTGCCCTGCCGACCGAGTTTTCGGCCCGCATTGCCCGCAATACGCAATTGATCCTTCAGCATGAAACCGGCGTGACGAAGGTGGTCGATCCGTTGGCAGGCTCCTATTACGTGGAAAGCCTCACCAGCGAACTGGCCGAGAAGGCCTGGGCGCTGATCGAAGAGGTGGAAGCCCTGGGCGGCATGACGAAGGCCGTTGCCGATGGCCTGCCGAAACGCCTGATCGAGGAAGCCGCCACCCGCCGCCAGGCTGCCGTGGATCGCGGTGACGAGGTCATTGTCGGGGTCAACAAGTACCGGCTGGAAAACGAAGCTGAAATCGAAATTCTGGAAATCGACAATTCCGCCGTGCGCACCGCGCAAATCCGGCGCCTTGACGAAACCCGCCGCAGGCGCGACCAGAAGGCCGTGGAAGCCGCACTGGCCGGATTGAGACAGGTGGCCGAAACCGGCAAGGGCAATCTTCTGGCCGCCGCCGTCGAAGCTGCCCGCGCCCGTGCGACCGTGGGCGAGATTTCCGATGTCATGCGCGAGGTCTTTGGTGATCACGCCGCAACGCCCAGGGTGGTGCAGGATGTTTACGGTGAAAGCTACGAGGACGATCCCGAATACAAGATGATCGTTAGCCGGCTTTCCGACTTTGCGACGAACCTCGGCGCCCGCCCGAAAATCCTGATCGCCAAGCTGGGGCAGGATGGGCATGATCGGGGCGCGAAGGTGATTTCCTCCGCCTTTGGCGACATCGGCTTCGACGTGGTGGCTGGCCCGCTGTTTCAGACGCCGGAGGAAGCGGCGCGTCTTGCCATTACGGAAAAGGTACATGTCGTGGGCATGTCCTCGCTTGCCGCCGGACACAAGACGCTTGCCCCCCAACTGGTCGAAGCGCTGAAGGCGCAAGGGGCCGATCACGTCATCGTCGTCGTCGGCGGCGTCATTCCCCGCCAGGATTACGCCTATCTGCTCGATCACGGCGTATCGGCCATTTTCGGCCCCGGCACCAATGTGCTGGAAGCGGCGCGCGCCGTGATCGATCTCATGCAAGGCAAGCTCAGAAACCAGTAATTGCGAAGGCCTTGGGCTGCGAGCTGTCAGGCCATCAATTGCCCGCCATTGATCTCCAGCACCTGGCCGGTGATATAGCCGGAAAGGCTGGGGGCGGCGAGAAACAGGTAGGACGGCGCGCAATCCTCAGCAGTTCCCAGTCTTTGCAGGGGAATGGACTTTCGCGTCGCTTCCAGTTTTTCCGCACTGGAATAGCGCTGATGAAAATCAGTATCGATCGTGCCCGGAGAGACGCAATTGACCCGGATGCCATCCGGCGCAAGCTCACGCGCCAGCGCTCGCGACCACGTGGATATGAAGGCCTTGCTGGCCGAATAGATCGATGAGCCCGGACTGCCGCCGGTTCGGGCAGAAATCGACACGGTATTGATGATTGCCGCAGACTTTGCCTGCTTCAAATCCGGCAGCAATGCCGTGGTCAGCGCCACCACGGAAGTCTGGTTGAGTTGCACCACGCTTTCATATTGCTGCGACGTCAGCCCTTCGGCGGGAAAGCGGCCCTGCATCGTACCGGCATTGTTGATGAGAATGTCGATATGGTCCGTCTGCTGCCTCACGGCCTCGGAAAACGCCGCAACCCCGCCCTGCTCCAGAAAATCCGCCGCAATCAACCGGCAACGGCCCTGGCGTTCGGCCTCGACAAGCGCCCCCTCCTTTGGCAGGCTTCGCCCGGCATGGGCGATAACATCTGCCCCATGCGCCAGAAAAGCCTGTGCCGTTGCCAATCCTATGCCGCGCCCCGCCCCGGTGACGACCACCGTTTTGCCCTTGAACAACGCTTTATCAAACACGGCATCCTCCCTTTCGTTTTCTTTCGCTTTTTCCCAACCTATTCCCTTCGCGAAAAATCGCCATGCCTGCCACTCGTATTTCTTCACGGAAAACCGCTGACACTTTTCCTGAGCGTGGGTTTCTTTCACGCACGCTCCCACGGAAAACCGCTGACACTTTTCCTGAGCGTGCTTTCTTTCACGCACGCTTCAACGGAAAACCGCTGACACTTTTCCTGAGCGTGCTTTAAGATGAAAGAAAAACGAACCACGGAAACACCCATGTTTCTCTCTCCGCGCCAGACCCAGATATTGGAGATTGCCAAGGCCGAGGGCCGCGTGCTGGTCGAGGAACTGGCAAGCCGCTTTTCTGTCACGCCGCAAACGATACGCAAGGATCTGAACGATCTGTGCGAATCGCGCCAGCTTACCCGCGTGCATGGCGGTGCGATCTTCCCCAGCGGCGCGGAAAATGTGCGCTACGAGGCCCGCCGCTCCATTGCCGCCCCGGAAAAACAGGGGATAGGCCGGGCTGCCGCCAGCCTCATTCCCGATAATTCCTCGCTCTTCATCAATATCGGCACCACCACCGAAGCCGTCGGCGAGGCATTGCTAGACCACCGCGACCTGATGGTCATTACCAATAACATCAATGTTGCCAATCGCTTGAGGGTGTTCCCCGCCATTGAGGTGGTGATTGCTGGCGGCGTGGTTCGCGGCTCGGATGGCGGCATTGTCGGCGAGGCGGCCGTGGATTTCATTCGCCAGTTCAAGGTGGATTACGCCGTCATCGGCGTTTCAGCCATCGACCATGACGGCGCGCTGCTTGATTACGATTATCGCGAAGTGAAAGTGGCACAGGCGATCATGGCCAATGCCCGCCACGTGATTCTCGTGGCCGATTCCTCCAAATTCGACCGCGCCGCCCCCGTGCGCATCGGCCATCTTTCGCAGGTCCACACCTTCATCACCGACACCTGCTCCATTCCCGCCCTGAAAACCATATGCCGGGAACATGGCGTGCGCCTGATCGAAGCGCAGGACCGGGGATCTTAGCTGTTCCGAAACTTTCATTTGACATTCACTATACCTTCGCTTTAGCTACACGAACTTTCGTAATTTGCTGTTTTGCTGCATTGCGAAACAGGAGGGGTTCGTGTCCGACGGTCAGCTTTTCGACATTTTCGTTGTGGGTGGCGGCATTAATGGCTGCGGTATTGCCCGTGATGCCGTGGGCCGCGGCTATAGCGTTGCCCTTGCGGAAATGAATGATTTTGCCTCCGGCACCTCGTCCGGCGCCACCAAGCTTATCCATGGCGGGCTGCGCTATCTGGAACATTACGAATTTCGCCTGGTGCGCGAAGCGCTGATGGAGCGCGAAGTGCTGTGGGCCATGGCGCCGCATATCATCTGGCCCATGCGTTTCGTCCTGCCCTTTCACAAGGGTGGCATCCGTCCGGCCTGGTTGATCCGGCTGGGGCTTTTCCTTTACGACCATCTGGGCGGGCGCAAGCTCCTTCCTGCCACGCGCACCCTCAACATGCGCCGTGATCCGGCGGGCAAGCCGCTGAAGCCGCTTTTCACCCGCGCCTTTGAATATTCCGATGGCTGGGTGGACGACGCCAGACTGGTGGTGCTGAATGCGCGGGACGCCGCCGACAAGGGCGCTACCATTCTGAGCCGCCACCGCGTGATCGGCGCACGGCGCGAAGACGGCATCTGGTTGATCGAGGTGGAAGACCGCGCCAGCCGTGCCCGCAAGACCTTCAAGGCAAAAATGCTGGTGAACGCCGCCGGTCCATGGGTGGATCAAGTTCTTTCCGGCGCCATGGGAAGAAATCAGGCGCATAATGTGCGTCTCGTTCAGGGCAGCCATATCGTCGTGAAAAAGAAGTTCGACGATCCCCGCGCCTATTTCTTCCAGAATCCGGATAATCGCATCATCTTCGCCATTCCCTATGAAACGGATTTCACGCTGATCGGCACCACCGACCGCGATTACAAGGGCGACCCCAAGGATGTGGCGATTTCCGACGAGGAAACCGACTATCTCTGCGCCTGCGCCAGCGAATATTTCGCCGAGCCCGTAACGCGCGACGATATTGTCTGGACCTATTCCGCCGTGCGGCCCCTCTTCAACGACGGAGCCTCGAAGGCGCAGGAAGCAACCCGTGACTACGTTTTGAAGATCGATCAGCCGGAGGGCGGCGCACCGCTTCTCAATGTCTTCGGCGGCAAGCTCACCACCTATCGCCGTCTTGGCGAACACGCGCTGGAAAAGATTGGCGAGAGCATCGGCATCAAGGGTGCGCCCTGGACCGGCGGCAGCCATCTGCCGGGAGGAGAGTTTGCGGCGACGGGTTATGAGAGTGAAGTCGGCAGGTTGAAGGGCGCATTTCCCTTCCTGTCCGAGCGTCACGCAAAGCGTCTTGTCCGCTGCTATGGCACGCTGGCGCATACCATGCTGGGCAGCGCCAGAAGCGAAAATGAGCTTGGCCAGCATTTTGGCGGCACGCTTTATCAGGCGGAAGTCGATTGGCTGATCGCCCGCGAATGGGCAACGACCGCTGAAGACATTCTCTGGCGGCGCACCAAGCAAGGCCTGTTCCTGAGCCGTGAGGAGGCGAAGGGGCTGGAGGACTACATGGATACGGCCCGGGCGGCCTGACAAGCGGAGCCCCTAGAGCATTTCCAGCAAAAGTGTAGTCGGTTTTGCGTCCGGAAATGCGCCGAAACAAGAAGTTGGAGCATTGCAGGTGAACCCGTGTCACCGGAAGTGCTCTAGGCAGCCGCACATAACAACATGTCGCCGGGTTGGAGGAGGCCTGACGCATATGCTGGAATTACGCGACCTTTCCAAGGTTGTCGCGGGGGATATTCATCTCCACCCGACAACGCTGACACTGCAACGCGGCTCGCTCAACGTGCTGCTGGGGCCGACGCTTGCCGGCAAGACATCCCTGATGCGGCTGATGGCCGGGCTGGACAAGCCCAGTTCCGGACAGATTTTCTTCGATGGTAAGGATGTAACAGGCGTGCGGGTGCAAGATCGCTCCGTTGCCATGGTTTACCAGCAATTCATCAATTATCCGGCGCTCACCGTTTATGAAAACATTGCCTCGCCTCTGCGCATCCGCAAGGTGGAGAGGGCCGAGATCGACCGGCAGGTACGCCGCGCTGCCGATTTGCTGAAACTCACGCCCTATCTGGAGCGCACGCCGCTGAACCTGTCGGGCGGTCAGCAGCAGCGCACCGCACTGGCACGGGCCATCGTCAAGCAGGCAAGCCTTGTTCTGCTCGATGAGCCGCTGGCCAATCTGGATTACAAGCTGCGCGAGGAATTGCGCGAGGAATTGCCGAAAATCTTTGCCGAATCCGGCGCGATTTTCGTTTACGCCACCACCGAACCGTCTGAAGCCCTGCTGCTCGGCGGCAATACGGCAACGCTGTCCCAAGGCCGCATCACCCAGTTCGGCCCGACCATCGATGTTTACCGCCGCCCGCAGGATCTGCTCACGGCCAGGATCTTCGCCGATCCGCCGCTCAACACCGTGGAGGCCGAACGGCGCGGCGGCGCCTTCATGATCGGCGGCGGACAGAGCATCGAGGTGCCGCCGCATCTTCGCGCCGTGCCGGAGGGCGCAATCACGCTGGCATTCCAGCCCCATCATCTTTCCCCAAGGCCGCAAAGCTCGACCGCAAGCCCTTTGACGGCGCGCTCGATGATTTCGGAAATCTCGGGATCGGAAAGCTTCGTGCATCTGGCCTTTGCCGAGGCCCGCTGGGTGATGCTCACCCACGGCATATATGAGGTGGAGGCAGAGCAGGAAATGACCGTCTATCTCGACCGCCGGCACCTTTTGGCCTTCGACGCCACGGGCCGCGCCCTCGGCAACAGCGCCGCGGCGCAAACCGGTATGGAGGCTTGAATGGCGCGCATTTCCCTTGAGCATCTTCGTCATGCCTACGGTCCGAAGGGCCTCGCCAACCCCGTCTATGCGCTGAAGGAAGTGCATCACGATTTCGAAGATGGCGGCGCTTATGCCCTGCTTGGCCCTTCCGGTTGCGGCAAGACCACGCTTCTCAACATTATTTCCGGCCTGTTGCAGCCCTCGGAGGGGCGCATCCTGTTCGGGCAAACGGATGTCACCAACCTGCCGACGGAAGCCCGCAATATCGCGCAGGTCTTCCAGTTTCCGGTGGTTTACGACACCATGACCGTTTACGACAATCTCGCCTTTCCGCTCAGAAACCGGCAAGTGCCGGAGGCCGAGATCGATAGCCGGGTGCGCGGCATCCTGAAAATGATCGATCTGGAAAGCTGGGCCAGACGCAAGGCGCGCGGCCTGACCGCCGACCAGAAGCAGAAGATCTCACTCGGACGCGGGCTGGTGCGCTCCGACGTCAACGCCATCCTGTTCGACGAACCGCTCACCGTCATCGATCCGCATATGAAATGGGTGTTGCGCACGCAGTTGAAGCAGCTTCACCGGCAATTCGGCTTCACCATGGTCTATGTCACCCATGACCAGACCGAGGCGCTGACCTTCGCAGACAAGGTGGTGGTGATGTATGACGGGCAGATCGTGCAGATCGGCACACCCGCCGAACTGTTCGACCGGCCCAAGCACACCTTCGTCGGCTATTTCATTGGCTCGCCGGGCATGAATGTCATGGCGGCTGGCATTGACGGGGCGGAAGCCATTATTGGCGGTTCGCGCATTACGCTGCCCGGCAGGCCGGTCATTCCGGGTGCCGCCAAGACCGAGCTTGGCATTCGTCCGGAATTCCTGTCGCTTTCCCGCGAGGGCCTACCCGTCACCATCCGCAAGGTGGAAGATATTGGCCGGCAAAAGATCGTGCGCGCCGCCTTTGCCGATCAGCCCGTTTCGCTGGTGTTGCGCGAGGATCAGGACATCCCGGCCGACGCGAAACTTCGTTTCGACCCGGCCGCCATCCATATCTATGCCGATAGCTGGCGGGCCGATTACGCCACGAGCGGGAGGTCCTGACCATGGAAAAGACGTGGAACAACAAGGCCTGGTTTCTCGTGTTGCCGGTGTTGCTGCTGGTGGCCTTTTCCGCCGTCATTCCGCTGATGACAGTGGTGAATTATTCGGTGCAGGACACTTTCGGCAATAATGAATTCTTCTGGGCGGGCACAGACTGGTTTACCCAGACCCTGCATTCCGACAGATTCTGGGATGCGCTGTGGCGCAACCTCACCTTCTCGATGATTATTCTGGCCATTGAAATTCCGCTTGGCATTTTCATTGCGCTCAACATGCCGAAAAAGGGCCTGGGCGTGCCGGTCTGTCTTGTGCTGATGGCGCTGCCGCTGCTCATACCGTGGAATGTGGTGGGCACCATCTGGCAGGTGTTCGGGCGCGTCGATATTGGCCTGCTCGGCCACACGCTGGCCGCCATGGGCATTGATTATAACTATGTGCAGAACGCCACCCATGCCTGGATCACCATCATCGTCATGGATGTCTGGCACTGGACGAGCCTTGTGGTGCTGCTCTGCTATGCCGGTCTCGTCTCCATTCCGGATGCCTATTATCAGGCCGCCCGCATCGATGGCGCATCGCGCTTCTCGGTCTTCCGCTATATCCAGCTTCCGAAGATGAAGCGGGTGCTGCTGATTGCCGTGCTGCTGCGCTTCATGGACAGTTTCATGATCTACACCGAGCCTTTCGTGGTGACGGGCGGCGGTCCGGGCAATGCCACCACCTTCCTCTCCATCGATCTCGTGAAGATGGCTGTCGGCCAGTTCGACCTTGGACCCGCAGCCGCCATGTCGATCATCTACTTCCTGATCATCCTTTTGCTTTCCTGGGTCTTCTACACGGTGATGACCCAGAGCGACGCCGCCGATGCTGGCGTATCGAAGGGAGAATGAGTCATGCATGACACCCGTTCGCTTCGTTCCGGCCTGATCCTGACGCTCTATATCGTTTTCCTGCTCCTGCCGATCTACTGGCTCGTCAACATGAGCTTCAAGGAAAACAGCGAGATTCTCGGCGCTTTCTCGCTCTGGCCGACCCAGCCGACCCTGCGCAATTACGGGGTGATCTTTTCCGATCCTTCCTGGTATGGCGGCTATATCAACTCCATCACCTATGTGGCGATGAACACGGTGATTTCCGTTTTGGTGGCGCTGCCTGCCGCCTATGCCTTCTCGCGCTACCGCTTTTTGGGCGACAGCCACCTGTTCTTCTGGCTTTTGACCAACCGCATGGCCCCGCCCGCCGTCTTCGCCCTGCCCTTCTTCCAGCTCTATTCCGCCTTCGGCTTGATCGATACCCATATCGCGGTGGCCATTGCCCACTGCCTGTTCAACGTGCCGCTGGCGGTGTGGATTCTCGAAGGCTTCATGTCGGGCGTGCCGAAGGAAATCGATGAGACGGCCTATATCGACGGCTATTCCTTTCCGAAATTCTTCGTGAAGATCTTCATGCCGCTGATCGCCTCGGGCATCGGGGTCGCCGCCTTCTTCTGCTTCATGTTTTCCTGGGTGGAGCTGCTGATTGCCCGCACGCTGACCACCACGGATGCCAAGCCCATTGCCGCCACCATGACCCGCACGGTTTCGGCCTCCGGCATGGATTGGGGCGTGCTGGCGGCAGCGGGCGTGCTAACCATCATTCCCGGCGCGCTCGTCATCTATTTCGTCCGCAATTACATCGCCAAGGGCTTTGCGCTCGGCCGGGTTTGAGAGGAGATCGCATCATGGATTTTTCATGGATGGCCTGGACGCTGCCCACAGCGCTGTTCTTCATCGGCATTGCCGTGCTGATCGCCCTGATGGCGATCTGGGAGTTCTTCTCCCCCGGCGGGCATCCCCGCATGGGTGTGCTGCGCTTTCAAACGACGCGCGGCGACCGGCTGTTCATCTCGCTTCTGGGGGCAGCCTTCATTCATCTTGGCTGGCTGGGTCTGGCCGGTTCCAATCTCTGGTGGGCGCTCGCGCTCTCAGCAGTCTATGCCGTGGGGGTTTTTCGCTTCGTGTGAGGAGGAAGGTGCGCTCACGGCACATCATCATGCAATCGCTAATCGGGAGGATATTATGCGACGGCAGTTTCTATTTTCGACAACAGCGGCCCTGCTTCTGGCCGCAGCCGGTGTGGCCCATGCCGGCATGGACGAGGCCAAGCAATTCCTGGACAAGGAAATCGGTCCACTGTCCACCCTGAGCCGTGCGGAACAGGAAAAGGAAATGCAGTGGTTCGTAGATGCCGCCAAGCCCTTCAAGGGCATGGAAATCAAGGTGGTTTCCGAGACGCTGACCACGCATGAATATGAATCCAAGGTATTGGCGCCCGCCTTTACCGCCATCACCGGCATCAAGATCACCCATGACCTGATCGGCGAAGGCGACGTCATCGAAAAGCTCCAGACGCAGATGCAGTCCAAGGAGAATATCTATGACGCCTATGTCAACGATTCCGACCTGATCGGCACCCATTGGCGCTACCAGCAGGCCCGTAACCTTACCGACTGGATGGCCGCCGAGGGCAAGGATGCCACCAATCCGGGGCTCGATGTGGATGACTTCATCGGCAAATCCTTTACCACTGCGCCGGATGGCAAGCTCTACCAGCTGCCGGACCAGCAATTCGCCAACCTTTACTGGTTCCGGTATGACTGGTTCAACGATCCGAAAAACAAGGCCGACTTCAAAGCCAAATACGGCTATGAGCTGGGCGTTCCGGTGAACTGGTCAGCCTATGAGGACATCGCCGAATTCTTCACGGGGCGCGATGTCGATGGCAAGAAGGTCTACGGCCATATGGATTATGGCAAGAAAGACCCCTCGCTTGGCTGGCGCTTCACCGATGCCTGGCTTTCCATGGCTGGCAATGGCGACAAGGGCATTCCGAACGGTCTGCCGGTCGATGAATGGGGCATCAAGGTGGACGACAAGTCGCGCCCCGTCGGCTCCTGCGTCGCTCGCGGTGGTGACACCAATGGCCCGGCTGCCGTCTACTCCATCGAGAAATATCTCGTCTGGTTGAAGAAATACGCCCCGCCGGAAGCCCAGGGCATGACCTTCTCGGAATCCGGTCCGGTCCCGGCACAGGGTCACGTCGCCCAGCAGATCTTCTGGTACACCGCCTTTACCGCCGATATGGTCAAGGACGGGCTGCCGGTGGTGAATGCGGACGGCACGCCGAAATGGCGCATGGCTCCCAGCCCGCACGGGGTTTACTGGAAGGATGGCATGAAGCTCGGCTATCAGGACGCTGGCTCCTGGACGCTGCTGAAGTCCACGCCGGTCGATCGCGCCAAGGCTGCATGGCTCTATGCGCAGTTCGTCACCTCCAAGACCGTAGACGTGAAGAAAAGCCATGTTGGCCTGACCTTCATTCGTCAATCGACCATCAACGACAAGAGCTTCACCGAGCGCGCACCGAAGCTGGGCGGTCTCGTCGAATTCTATCGCTCACCCGCCCGCCTGCAATGGTCGCCAACCGGCACCAACGTTCCAGATTATCCGAAGCTGGCGCAGCTCTGGTGGCAGGCCATCGGCGACGCCGCTTCAGGCGCAAAGACGGCTCAAGCCGCAATGGATTCGCTGTGCTCGGAGCAGGAAAAGGTGATGCAGCGCCTCGAACGCGCCAAGGTTCAGGGTGACATCGGCCCGAAACTCGCCGAAGAGCATGACATCAACTACTGGAACGCGGATGCCGTAAAGAAGGGCAATCTCGCCCCGCAGCTCAAAATCGCCAATGAGAAGGAGAAGCCGGTAACGGTCAACTACGACGAACTGGTGAAAAGCTGGCAGAAGAAATAGTCTACTTAGAGCGCCGATCTGATTGAATCAGATCGGCGCTCTAAGATTTTCTTTTCGAAGCATAATCTTGTCGATCCTCGTTTCACTCCGGTCGGATTATGCTCTAAAGAAATTTCAGGCGCCCGCCGAAATGCGGGTGCCATTTCATTCGCGACGAGTTGTAATACCAAGGGTCATTTTCAATGATCCCTGGTATCATGTCCCCTGCCCTACCTCGCGGACAATATCGGCGATTTGCGAAAGCTGCGCGGTCAAGGGGTTGCTTCTACGCCAGACCATGCCAATGGTCCGGCAAGGCTGAGGACTGGGAAAGCGCGAAATGGACACTGCTGATGAGCGGGTTTCCAAACCCACCGCCATTTGTGGAAGAAGCGTGATGCCAATGCCTGCCCCCACCATCTGCACTAAGGTAGAGAGCGAACTGCCCTCCATCAAATCACGAGACTGAAAGCCGGTGATATTGCAAAAGGACAAAGCCTGGTCCCGAAAGCAATGCCCCTCTTCTAGCAGCAGCAAGCGCATTTCCCGCAACATTTCAGCGCTTGGCACAGGCTTTTCTGCATCGGCCTTCGAGCGGACCAGCACGAATTCCTCCCGGAAAAGCGGCACCTCCTGCAAGGATGGCTCCGACACCGGCAGCGCAACGATTGCCGTATCCAGCTTGCCATCCAGAAGGTCGGCAATCAGGCTTTGCGTCACCGCCTCTCGCGGTCGCGGATCAAGGCCCGGATAGCGTTTTGTCAGCGAGGTGATCACCTGCGGCAACAGATAGGGAGCAACGGTCGGTATGACACCGATCCGCAGGCGGCCCGTAAGCGGGCCATGCAGCGCACGCCCCAGATCCTGCAATTCATCCACAGACCTTAAAATAGCCTGGGCCCGCACGGCAAAGGCCTCGCCAAGACTGGTCAGCCTGATCTGCCTGCCGCCACGCTCGACGAGCGGTGCGCCCAAAAGTTCCTCAAGCTCGCGGATTTGCAGCGAAAGTGCCGGTTGCGAAATGGCGCAGGCCTCCGCAGCACGGCCAAAATGGCCAAGCCTTGCCAGTGCATCGAAATAGCGCAAATGTTTCATGGAAAGCGACGTCATAAGAAAATCATATCGCAGACTTTAGAATATACAATTGGAATTTATGGAACTCATTTGATACCCCAATGGTCGGACGCGGAAAATCACCGTTGGCGAAGGCTCTGTCATAGAGCTGCCACCTCGCGGGGCTTTCCTGCCGCTGTAAGGATTTGACATTAAATTTTGTCGGAGGACGACATGGACGCGAAAACGAAACCGGCTGGAAAGTGTCCGGTCATGCATGGCGCAAACACGGCTTCGGGCAAGTCCGTCACCGAATGGTGGCCGAATGCTTTGAACCTGGATATTCTGCACCAGCACGACAGCAAGACCAACCCGCTCGGCAAGACCTTCAACTACCGTGAAGAGCTTAAGAAGCTGGACGTTGAGGCGCTGAAGAACGACCTGCGCGCATTGATGAATGAAAGCCAGGACTGGTGGCCTGCGGATTGGGGCTCTTATGTCGGCATGATGGCGCGCGTCACCTGGCACGCTGCCGGCTCCTACCG
Organism: Allorhizobium undicola ORS 992 = ATCC 700741; assembly: GCF_000621665.1. Classification (GTDB taxonomy): domain Bacteria; phylum Pseudomonadota; class Alphaproteobacteria; order Rhizobiales; family Rhizobiaceae; genus Allorhizobium; species Allorhizobium undicola. The sequence goes on along the minus strand of NZ_JHXQ01000008.1, from coordinate 2,561 downwards.
CGTCACGGACGGCCGTGGCGGCGCAAACACCGGCAACCAACGATTTGCTCCGCTCAACAGCTGGCCGGACAACGTCAATACCGACAAGGGCCGCCGCCTGCTGTGGCCAATCAAGAAGAAATACGGCAACCGCATTTCCTGGGCCGATCTTATCGCTCTTGCCGGCACCATTGCCTATGAAGTGGCTGGCCTGAAGACCTTTGGTTTTGCCTTTGGCCGCGAAGACATCTGGCATCCTGAAAAGGACATTTATTGGGGCGACGAAAAGGAATGGCTTGCCCCCAGCGACACCCGTTATGGTGACGTCACCAGGCCGGAAACGCTGGAAAACCCGCTCGCAGCCGTGCAGATGGGCCTCATCTACGTCAACCCGGAAGGCGTGAATGGCAAGTCCGATCCGCTGGCAACGGCTGCGCAGATGCGCGAAACCTTCGCCCGTATGGGAATGAACGACGAGGAAACCGTCGCCCTCACGGCTGGCGGCCACACGATCGGCAAGACCCATGGCAATGGCAGCGCCGCTGACCTCAGCGCCGATCCGGAAGCCGCAGGTCCGGAATTCCAGGGTCTGGGCTGGATGAACACCAAGGGTCGCGGCATTGGCCGCAATACCGTGGTTTCCGGTCTTGAAGGCGCTTGGACCACCGAGCCCACCAAATGGGACAACGGCTTCTTCAAAATGCTGTTCGGCCATGAATGGCATCTGGTCAAGACGCCTGCCGGTGCAACCCAGTGGGAGCCGATCTCGATCGCCGAAGCCGACAAGCCGGTTGACGTGGAAGATCCCTCGATCCGCCTGATGCCCATGATGACGGATGCAGACATGGCTCTGCGCGTCGATCCGATCTATCGGGAAATCTCGCTGAAGTTCAAGGACGATCAGGCCTACTTCTCCGACGTCTTCGCCCGCGCATGGTTCAAGCTGACCCACCGCGACATGGGACCGAAGACCCGCTATCTTGGTCCGGACGCTCCCGCCGAAGACCTCATCTGGCAGGACCCCATCCCCGCTGGCAAAACCGGCTACGATGTAAACGCCGTCAAGGCACGCATCGCCGCAACCGGCCTTTCGCTTGCCGAACTGGTCGCGACCGCTTGGGATAGCGCCCGCACCTATCGCGGTTCCGACATGCGTGGCGGTGCCAATGGCGCACGCATTCGCCTTGCCCCGCAAAAGGACTGGGAGGGCAACGAACCTGCACGCCTTCAGCGTGTTCTTTCCGCGCTGGAGCCGATTGCCGCCGAGACCGGCGCAAGCCTTGCCGACGTCATCGTTCTGGCCGGCAATTATGGTGTGGAACAGGCTGCGAAGGCTGCCGGCTTCGACATTCAGGTGCCCTTTGCTCCCGGTCGTGGCGATGCTACGGCGGAACAAACCGATGTGGACAGCTTTGCCGTGCTCGAGCCGCAGGCCGACGGTTTCCGCAACTTCCAGAAAAAGGATTTTGTGGTCAGCCCCGAGGAAATGCTGCTCGATCGCGCCCAGCTCATGGGCCTGACCGCGCCGGAAATGACCGTGCTGATCGGCGGCTTGCGCGTAATTGGCGCCAATTACGGCGGCAGCGCGCATGGGGTCTTCACCGACCGCGTCGGCGCATTGACCAACGACTTCTTCGCGACTCTGACGGACATGGCCTATAGCTGGGTTCCGACCGGCGCCAATTCCTACGACATCCGCGACCGCAAGAGTGGCGCCACCCGGTACACGGCAAGCCGTGTTGATCTGGTGTTCGGCTCCAACTCTATCCTGCGTGCCTATGCCGAAGTTTACGCTCAGGACGACAACAAGGAGAAGTTCGTCTCCGATTTCGTTGCCGCCTGGACCAAGGTCATGAACGCCGACCGCTTCGATCTCGTCTAAGGCGCCGAGCTGAAGCATATTTGGATTAGAGCATTTCCAGGAAAAGTGTACTCACGGTTTTCCGTCCGGAAATGCAGAAAAACAAAAACATGGAACGCGCCCGGTGAACACAGGTTCACCGGGCGCGTTCTTTTGAATATCGGTTTTCCGTCAAAGGATTCGAGACCCGCGAAAACGCTACAGCGCCGTGCGTTTTATCAAACGTCACAGTACACGACGCTGAGGAATTTGGCGTGGCCTACCCCCCTCTGCCTTGCCAGGCATCTCCCCCTCAAGGGGGGAGATTGCAATACGGAAAAAGCGCCATTCTTCAAAGAATAGGTGTGATGACGGCCTTTTCAGGAATTTAGGCAGGGCCTTGATCTTGCCGATCTCCCCCCTTGAGGGCAGGGGAATCGCATATGGGTTTCAAGCTATTGAATGATTGAGGCAAATCGCTTCATCTTCCTCCGACTGATTCGGAGGGTTTGATGAAAGGATTTGCCTCTTTGTTTGGATCTGTTCCTGATCCTCGTGCTGCCAATGTGCGCCATCCGTTGAACAGTATTTTGTTCATTGCGCTTGCGGCGGTGCTGTGTGGTGCAGAGACGTGTCAGGACATGGCTGATTTCGGCGTTTCCAAGCGCAAGCTCTTAAAAGAGATCATACCCCTGCCTTATGGCGTCCCAAGCCATGATGTGTTTTCCAATGTGTTCAGGCA
>NZ_JHXQ01000007.1 GCF_000621665.1 Allorhizobium undicola ORS 992 = ATCC 700741 | reverse complement strand
CGACTTGCATGTGTTAAGCCTGCCGCCAGCGTTCGTTCTGAGCCAGGATCAAACTCTCAAGTTGAGAATTCAATCTGGCCGATCACTGTCTCGAAATTGACAAGAACTCACCTCTCTCACTCCAAAAAGTAAGAGCAGTGTCCTTGCTTCAAAACGTGAAGGGCCTTCTGTCTTCAATGTCAGGGCACAAACCCCAACTCGCAGAAACCGCCGTCCACGTTTCTCTTTCTTCTCTATTCAATTGTCAAATAACAGACACATCAACGTGTCAAAACTCATCCGAACCAATCCATCCCTGGACCAGTCATACCAACTCGCGTCAGCCGGAAAAACCAGAGACAAACTATCCCGCCGCCAGAAGCGCCGCTGCCGTCGTCTCGTGAAGCGGTTTCTAGTCCCAGCCGCCCGGCAAGTCAACATGAAATTTTCGGAAATTTGCGCCCTTGGCGCGAAAACCGTCTATCGCTCTGGTATGATTGCGTTTTCTGATTCGACTTTCAATTCATCGTCAGGTTTCTCCATGTTGCGCAGCGCGTTAGCCTTGCTTCTTGTTGCCCCAGCGTCCGTAGCCTCAGCCTTTAATGGCGGCCGGGAGGTTATTCAGCCCTACAGCATTTCCGGCAGCACGGGCCCTGAGCTTTATGCATCGATTGGCGAGAAAGGGCCGCTCATCGGGCAAACGCGCGTGATTGCCCATACGACTTTCAAGCTGACATGGAGCCGTGATTATACGCAAGACGGCTCGGCTTGCGTTTTGTCGCGCGCGGTCCCCAATCTGGTGATTACCTATACGCTGCCTCGCGAGCCTGCTTCGCTTGATAGAACAGTCCGGTCTCACTGGCAGGCTTTCATTTCCGGAATTACCGCGCACGAAAAGGTTCATGGGCAGCATATAAGAACGATGACGGCTGAGATAGAGGCGGCCAGCCTGGGTCTGCGCGTGGAGAATGACCCCCAGTGCCAGAAGATCCGGCAGGAGTTGAACCGGCGGCTCAAGGAAATTTCAGATAGGAAGAGAGAAAAGGACCGGATTTTCGAACAGGAAGAAATGAAGGATGGCGGCAATATACAACGGCTCATCCTTGCGCTCGTTAATGGTGGTTAGGGCATAATCCGACCGGAGTGAAACGAGGATCGACAAGATTATGCTGTAAAAAGAAAACATCAGAGCGCCGATCTGATGGGAGCGTTCTTTGCTGGAGCCTCCCCGTGATATTTCGTCACGCCTCTTGCACATCGCTCGCGGAATCGTTTTCAGCCAGCCGATTTTTTGCCACAATGGCGCAAATCATCTGACGAGGTCGATTATGAGCTTTGCGTGGAACGATCCCTTCCTGCTTGAAGATCAACTTTCCGACGAGGAGCGCATGATCCGCGATGCGGCAGCGGCCTTTGCCAAGGCGGAGCTCATGCCGCGCGTTCAGGATATGTATCTGAATGAAGGATGCGGGCGAGAGCTTTTCCCGCTGATGGGGCGCGCCGGTCTGCTGGGCGTCACGCTTCCCGATACATATGGTGCAGCCAACGCGAATTATGTGAGTTACGGATTGGTTGCGCGAGAGGTAGAGCGCGTCGATTCCGGATTTCGCTCGATGATGAGCGTTCAGTCCTCGCTGGTGATCCATCCAATCTTCACCTATGGCTCGGAAGCGCAGAAGGCCAAATATCTGCCTGGGCTGGTCTCGGGTGAGTTGATCGGTTGTTTTGGCTTGACCGAACCGGATGCCGGCTCCGATCCCGGCGGCATGACATCGCGGGCAGAAAAAATCGAAGGCGGCTTCCGGCTGCGTGGCGCGAAAATGTGGATCTCCAACGCACCGATCGCCGATGTTTTCGTGGTCTGGGCCAAGTCCGAGGCCCATGGAGGGGAAATTCGTGGTTTTGTCCTTGAGAAGGGCATGAAGGGGCTTTCGGCACCCAAGATCGGTGGAAAGCTGTCGCTTCGAACCTCGATTACCGGGGAAATCGTAATGGATAACGTGGACGTGGGCGAGGATGCCCTGCTGCCCCATGTATCCGGCCTCAAGGGCCCGTTCGGTTGCCTCAACCGTGCCCGCTTTGGCATTTCATGGGGCGTGATGGGGGCCGCAGAAGATTGCTGGTTCCGGGCGCGGCAGTATGGACTGGACCGCAGGCAGTTCGGCAAGCCCCTTGCCGCCATGCAGCTTTACCAGAAGAAACTGGCCGACATGCAGACGGAAATCGCTTTGGGACTGCAAGCATCGCTCAGGGTGGGGCGTCTGATGGATGAGCAAAAATTCGCGCCGGAGATGATCTCGCTCGTCAAGCGCAACAATTGCGGCAAGGCGCTGGATATTGCCCGCATGGCCCGCGACATGCATGGCGGTAACGGCATCCAGAGCGAATATCACGTGATGCGCCATTCCCAAAACCTGGAAACGGTCAACACCTATGAGGGCACGCATGATGTTCATGCGCTGATCCTCGGCAGGGCGCAAACCGGCCTTCAGGCCTTTTTTTGAGCAACGCCATGAGCAACGCCCCTCTTGCCGGTCTGAAGATCGTTGAACTAGCGCGTATTCTGGCCGGCCCGTGGATTGGCCAGACCTTTGCCGATCTTGGCGCCGACGTCATCAAGGTGGAAAGCCCGCAGGGAGACGACACCCGCAAATGGGGTCCTCCCTTCATTGACGATGGCATGGAGCGCTCTGCCGCCTATTTCCATGCCTGTAATCGCGGCAAACGCTCGCTGATTGCCGATCTTACCAAGGCCGAAGACCTAGAAACCGTACGCCGCCTGATCGTGGCAGCGGATGTGCTGATCGAAAACTTCAAGGTCGGCGGCCTGAAGAAATACGGGCTTGATTACCAGAGCATGAAGGAACTCAATCCACGGCTGATCTATTGCTCCGTTACCGGTTTCGGACAGGACGGCCCCTATGCCGAACGTGCCGGATATGATTTCATGATCCAGGGCATGAGCGGCATCATGGACCTGACTGGCGAACCAGATGGCCCGCCCGAGAAGATGGGGGTAGCCTTCGCCGATATTTTCACCGGACTTTATGGCGTTATCGCCATTCAGGCGGCCCTTGCGCAGCGGCAAAAGACCGGCGAAGGTCAGTTCATCGACATGGCCCTTTTTGACTGCATGGCTGCCGTTTTAGCCAATCAGGCCATGAATTATGCCGCTTCCGGTATTCTGCCCAAGCGCATGGGCAATGCCCATCCCAATATAGCCCCCTATCAGACCTTCGCGGTTGCCGATGGCCATATCATCATCGCCTGCGGAAATGATGCGCAGTTTTCGCGGCTGTGCCGGGTGTTGGGGCTGCCTGATCTGCCGGAACAGAAAAAATTCGCCACCAATGCTGCCCGCGTGGCCAATCGTGGCGAGCTGACCGATCTGTTGCAGGACAAAACGCAACAGTTCCGGCGCGATGACCTGCTGGCCGCGCTGGAAAAGGCGACCGTTCCCGCCGGTCCGATCAACAGCGTCGCAGACCTGTTTGCCGATCCGCAATTTATCCATCGCGGCATGAAAATCGACGCCGGAGGCGTGCCGGGATTGCGCACGCCAATCCGCTTTTCCAATGCGGAACTGGCCATTGGCCGGCGCTCGCCGCGCCTTGGGGAGCATGGCGAAGAGATCAGGGCGGAGATGGAATAGTTCCGTAAAGCTGCCTATGGGCAGAACTTCTGCCGTCTTGCGGGAAATCATCAGGCTTTTATCTCTGAACCATCATGTCCAGCCGGAGGTAAAGGAATTGAAGCTTCATCTTATATTCACCGCACTCGTCTTCAGCCTCGCCGGGCCTGCGCTCTCGCAAGAACCCGTGGTTGGCGTTGCCAATTCCGATGCGCTTTTTACCAGCCCCGATCCGGTGCTGAACCGGAACAAGCAGACGACCTACAGGATCATCAAGGAATTGCTGGAGGCCGGGCATTGGGATCGTGCTGATCAATATTTAACGGAGCGCTACATCCAGCATAATCCGAATGCCGCATCGGGCCGTCAGGGTGTGGTGGATTATTTCACGAAGGTGCTGAAGGTCACGCCGAAGCCTATCCCGGAAAAAATGCAGACGAAAATCGTGTCGGTGGTCGCGGAGGGCGATCTTGTCACCGTAGCCTTTCCGCGCGAAATGAAGGATCCGAAGGACCCGTCAAAAACCTACACCACCACCTGGTTCGATAGCTGGCGGTTTGTGGATGGCAAGGCCGACGAGCATTGGGACAGTGCCCTGAAGCAATAGGCCCTTTGAGAATTCATGAACATGTGATGTCAAATGGCAGAGGGAATGGTGCGAAATGTGCCTTCCCTTCCGGCATATTCGGTTTATTGTCCGCCCGAATTGAAAAAGCCACCTTTCTTCAGCGGTTGGCTTCGAGGCAGACGACACCCTATGCAAAGACAGCGCCTTCGTGAGCTTGGAGTGATAACCGGCCAATATGCACCGGGCCCCCTGAATGCCATCACCGATGTAGCGGGGGTCAAGGTTGGGCATGTCACGTTGATAGAGGGTGAGCGCACCCGCACGGGCGCAACAGCCATTCTGCCGCATGGAGGCAATCTGTTTCAGGACAAGGTACCGGCAGGTTTTGCCGTGCTGAATGGCTATGGCAAATTTGCAGGCTCCACGCAGATCAAGGAGCTTGGCGAAATCGAAGCGCCGATCCTTTTGACAAATACCCTGGCGGTAGGCCGCGCCATCGAGGCGATCAACCGGCATGTGATGGCATGTCCGGGGAATGAAAAGGTGGTATCGCTCAACGCCGTGGTGGGAGAAACCAATGATGCCCGCCTGAACGACATTCGCGCCCCACGCCCGGATGTTGAGGACATGCTGGCCGCCATCGATGCCGCGCAAGCCGGACCAGTGGCGGAAGGGGCTGTCGGCGCGGGCACCGGCACCGTTGCCTTCGGACTGAAGGGCGGGATCGGCACCAGTTCCCGGCTGGTGGCAATCGGCAAAGAGCAATACACGCTGGGCATTCTGGTGCAGTCGAATTTTGGCGGGCATTTGCGCATAGATGGCAGGCCTGTTGCCGTCGATGCCTCCCATGACCGGGATGGCTCCATCGTGATGATTGCCGCCACCGATGCACCGCTTTGCGCCCGCAACCTCACCCGCCTTGCCGAACGCTGCTTTGGCGGGCTTGCCCGCACGGGTGCAGCCCTCAGTAACGGCTCGGGCGATTATGCGCTGGCCTTCTCCACGGCTGAGACGGTGCGGCGAACGCCGGAGCGGCGCAAGGGCCTGCACGCCTATCCCGATCTTTCCAATGACGCCATCTCGCCGCTGTTTGAAGCGATGATCGAGGCATCCGAGGAGGCTATCCTCAATTCGCTGACCATGGCCACGCCTATGAGCGGTTATAATGCTGCCAGTGGCAAGCCTTCGAGAATTGCGGCCCTATCGTTGGAGGCGCTGCGCAAAATCCTATCCGACAAAGACTGACCATCAGGAGTTTTCATGTCCGCCCCCTCCCCTCGCATTGTCTATATCAACGGCGAATTTTTGCCGGAGAACGAAGCCAAAATTTCCGTTTTCGACCGTGGCTTTCTGTTCGGCGATGGCATTTATGAAGTCACCGCCGTTCTTGATGGCAAACTCATCGACAGCGATCTGCATATGGCGCGGCTGGAGCGCAGCGTGAAGGAGATCGGCGGCTTCCTGCCGGTTTCGACGCAGGAGATCGTTGCCATCGAACGCCGCCTGATGCAGGAAAACGGGCTCACGGAGGGCCTGATCTATCTGCAATATACAAGGGGGGCCGAAGATCGTAATTTCCTGTGGTCTGAAGGCTTGCAACCAACGCTGGTGCTGTTCACCCAGGCCAAGAAACTCGACCACGGCAAGATCCTGGAAACCGGCCTGAAGGTGAAGATTGTGCCCGACCAGCGTTGGGAGCGCCGCGACATCAAGAGTGTGTGCCTGCTGCCGCAGGTTCTGGCAAAGCGTATTGCCGCAGATGCAGGCTGCGACGAAGCCTGGATGGTGGAAGACGGCTTCGTCACCGAAGGCGCTTCCTCCACAGCCTATATCGTGACCGCCGACGGCAGGATCATCACCCGCGCCAACAGCAACACCACGCTTCCCGGCTGCACCCGCGCCGCACTTTTGCAAGTGGCGGCAGAACAGGGCTTGATCGTGGAAGAGCGCCCATTCAGCGTCGAAGAGGCCTTTGCCGCCGTGGAGGCCTTTCTCACCAGCGCATCGAATTTCGTGGTGCCGATCACCAGTCTCGATGGCAGGCCCGTGGGCGATGGCAAGCCCGGCCCGGTGGTGAAGCGGCTGCGCGCCCTTTACATGGAAAATGCCCTTAAAACCGCTATTTGAAAGAGAGTTGAGAGGCGGATCACCGCCTCTCGCCCTTCGTCGCGGCCAGCCATTGCAGCGTGCGGGCCTCCGGGTCCGCATGGCGGGTAATGTCGGTAACGACGGCGGCACTGTCGGCGCCATGGGCAAAAACATCCGCCAGCCGCTCGACCGTGATGCCGCCGATGGCAACGAGCGGCAGCTCGCCCAGTTTTTCCTTCCAGCTTGCAAGCCGGGGCAGACCCTGCGGCGCCCATTTCATCTGCTTGAGCATGGTGGGCCAGACGGGGCCAAGCGCCACGTAATCCGGCCTCGCCGCCAGCGCCGTTTCAAGCTCCGCCTCGTCATGGGTCGAAAGGCCGAGCCTGACCCCGGCGGCGCGAATGGCCGAAAGATCGGCAAGGGCCAGATCCTCCTGCCCCAGATGAATGAAATCGCAGCCTTCCTCGATCGCAACCTGCCAGAAATCGTTGACGATCAATTGGCAGCCATGGGCGGCGCAGACCACCTTTGCGCGGCGGATATGGCCGCGCAATTCATCGTCCGTCACATGCTTCATGCGCAATTGCACAAGCTTGACGCCAAGCGGGACGAGGCGCTCGATCCAGTCGGCGCTGTCCACGATGAGATAAAAGGGATCGAGCTTCATGCAAAAACGCCCTTGCCAATAACGGGAGTGGAAGGAACAGCCATATCGCGCGGCTCGAGAGGTCCTGCCTGAAAGGCGAGATGCCCGGCATGGATGGACCGCGCAAAGGCCTCTGCCATCAACGCCGGATCGCCCGCATTTGCGACGGCCGTATTGAGCAGAACGGCATCGTAACCCAGCTCCATGACTTGCGCGGCATGGGAGGGGCGGCCAATACCCGCATCGATAATCAGCGGAACATCGGCAAACTCCGCCCGCATGGATTTGAGCGCCGCCACATTCTGCGGTCCCATGGCAGAGCCGATCGGCGCGCACCAGGGCATCAGGAGCTTGCAGCCAGCCCGGAGTAACCGCTCTCCCACCACCAGATCGTCGGTGGTATAGGGAAAGACGTCGAACCCCTCGTCGCAGAGGATTTTCGCCGCCTCCACCAGCTGGAAGACATCGGGCTGAAGCGTATCGTGATGGCCGATCAGTTCCAGCTTGATCCAGTTGGTGGCAAAAACCTCGCGCGCCATTTTCGCCGTCAGCACAGCCTCTGAAACGCTGTGGCATCCGGCGGTGTTCGGCAGGATATGAACGCCGAGATCGCCGATCAGCTCGAAAAACGCTCCGCCCGCCTTGCCCCCCGCCATTTCCCGGCGCAGCGATACAGTGACGATCTCCGTTGCCGAACGGCGGACGGCATCCGCCAGAATGGCAGGCGATGGATAGCGCGCCGTGCCAAGCAGCAGCCGGGACGAAACCTGCCGGTCATAGAGGGTCAGCATATCAACCTCCCTGCATGGGAGACAGGATTTCCACCCGATCTCCCGGCTTGAGTGACCAATCCGCCCGCTCCTCGCGATGCACCAGCTCGCCATTGACGGCGGTGGCCAGCCATTCACCTTCATAAGCAAGCTCGGCGAGCAAATCTGAAAGAGTACGGGCAGCGCAATCCTGCGCCTCGCCATTGACGATCACGCCGATCATGCGCTTTTCCTTCGGTCATTGACGGACAGCTTCTCGGCCAGCTGCCGCGCCATGGCAGGCGCCAGCAGAAAGCCGTGCCGGTGCAGTCCCGCAATGGCAAAGCCTTGCTGTGTTTTAACCACACGCGGCAGGTTATCGGCAAAAGCCGGGCGGATGCCGACGCCGGTTTCCACCACGCGCGCCTCGCCGAAGGCCGGATGCAGGGCATAGGCGGCATTGAGAAATTCCATCAGCGAACGGGCGCTGATCGGCCCGCCATCGTCCGCCTCGATCATCGTCGCCCCCACCATGAAGCGATGGCCGTCACGCGGCACGATATAAAGCGGATGGCGCGGATGCAGCAGACGGACAGGGCGCGAAAGAGTGACCTCCTTCGTTTCAAGGTAGATCATCTCCCCCCGCACCCCGCGCAGGCCGGAAAGATTGCCCATGGCCGCAGCGCCCGTACAATCGATGGTGCAGGCGTAAAGACCTGCCGGTTCCGCGCCAAATCGAAAGCGAACACCACTGGCAAGAAGCGCAGCATAAAGGCCCTGCAATGCTCTTCGCGGATCAAGATGCGCTTCGCCCGCGAAAAACAGACCCCGATTGAAACGACCCTCAAGGGCCGGTTCCAGGGCCGCGATGCCTGCGGCGTCCACCCATTGATGGCCCGTCGTGCGGCTCGCAAAGCGCTTCAGATCGCTTTGGTCGCGCTCAGTGGAAAGCACCAGCGTTCCCTTGCGGCTGACCTGACCGGGCAGCGCCTTTTCCCACCAGTCGGCAGCGCTTTGGCCCAGTGTCAACACCGCCTCTTCCGCCGTTTCCCGTTCGCACCAGGGCGCCAACATGCCGCCTGCGTAATGGGAGGCACCATGACCAACCTCCTCCGCTTTTTCGTAAACCTCCACCCTGAAGCCGTGGGATACCAGCTCAAAGGCGGCGGTGAGGCCGGCGACGCCGGCCCCCTTGATCAGAATGGTCATGTCATTCTCCCGAATGCGCAAGCGGCATGTAGAGATCGCCGCCCTCGCGATATTTCGCCGCCATGGCCTCCAGCCCTTCCTTCTGCGCCTCGGCGCGGATGTCGTGGGAAATGCGCATGGAGCAGAATTTCGGCCCGCACATGGAGCAGAAATGCGCCACCTTGTGCGCCTCCTTCGGCAATGTCTCATCATGGAAGGAGCGTGCCGTATCCGGGTCGAGCGACAGGTTGAACTGGTCTTCCCAGCGGAACTCGAAGCGCGCCCGCGACAGCGCATCGTCCCGCACCTGTGCTGCCGGATGCCCCTTGGCGAGATCGGCGGCATGGGCGGCGATCTTGTAGGTGATGACGCCGGTTTTCACGTCATTGCGATCCGGAAGCCCCAGATGCTCCTTGGGCGTGACGTAGCAGAGCATGGCCGTGCCGAACCAGCCGATCATGGCCGCACCTATGCCGGAGGTGATGTGGTCGTAACCCGGCGCAATATCGGTGGTCAGCGGGCCGAGCGTGTAGAAAGGCGCCTCGCCGCAGGTCTTCAACTGCTTGTCCATATTCTCCTTGATCTTGTGCATGGGAACATGGCCAGGGCCTTCGATCATCACCTGACAATCCTTGGCCCAGGCAATCTGCGTCAGTTCGCCCAGGGTTTCGAGTTCGGCAAATTGCGCCGCGTCATTGGCATCGGCAATCGAGCCGGGGCGCAGGCCGTCGCCCAGCGAGAAGGATACGTCATAGGCGCGGCAAATATCGCAGATTTCCTCGAAATGCTCGTAGAGGAAGCTTTCCTTGTGGTGATGCAGACACCATTTCGCCATGATCGACCCGCCGCGCGAAACGATGCCGGTGACGCGATTGACGGTGAGCGGGATATAGGCCAGCCGCACGCCCGCATGGATTGTGAAGTAATCCACCCCCTGCTCCGCCTGCTCGATCAGCGTATCGTGGAACACCTCCCAGGTGAGATTTTCGGCAATGCCGCCGACCTTTTCCAGCGCCTGATAGAGCGGCACCGTACCGATCGGCACCGGCGAATTGCGAATGATCCATTCGCGGATATTGTGGATATTGCGGCCCGTCGAGAGGTCCATCACCGTATCCGCACCCCAGCGAATGGCCCAGACCATTTTTTCCACCTCTTCCGCCATGGAGGAGGTTACGGCGGAATTGCCGATATTGGCATTGATCTTCACCAGAAAATTCCGGCCGATAATCATCGGTTCGCTTTCCGGGTGGTTGATATTGGCGGGAATGATGGCGCGGCCGGCAGCCACCTCCTGCCGCACGAATTCCGGCGTCACATAATCCGGAATATGTGCGCCGAAGCTTTCACCATCCCTTTCCAGCTTTTCTTTCGCAGCCTTGCGGCCCAAATTCTCGCGGATCGCGATGAATTCCATCTCCGGCGTGATGATCCCGGCGCGGGCATAGGCCAGCTGCGTCACGGCCTTGCCCGCTTTAGCCCGAAGCGGCTCATGAAGCGCTGGAAATTCCGGTGTCAGCTTGTCGCCCTGGGCAAAGCCATTGTCTTCCGGTCTGACGATCCGGCCCTGATAGGCCTCCACATCGCCGCGCGCAACGATCCAGTCGCGCCGGAGTTTCGGCAGACCGGCATCGATGGAGATTGTTACGGCCGGATCGGTATAGGGGCCGGAGGCGTCGTAGACATTGACCGGCGGCTCGCCCGATGTGGGGTGCAGCGCGATCTGGCGAAGCGGCACGCGAATGTCGGGATGCAACTCCCCGGCAATGTGAATTTTCGTGGAGGCGGGAAGCGGACCCGTCGTGACGTCGGGAGTGGGGAAAGAAGGGGCAATATTCATTTTCGAGGCTCCAAATTTGTTTGGAGACCCAGTCATGACCGCCGGAATGATGAAATGACGCTGACGGATCCTGTTACGGGATTCCGGCTTTCGCGCACATGCACCGTCCCTACGCCAGTATGAACTGGATCAGGTTCAACGGGTCACCGCGCCGCATGATTTCTCACGCCCAGCGGAATCTCAGCCCCTTGCGGGACACCCCTGGTGAATGCACAAATCGTAAGGCCAAAAAAGCCCCGCCGTCAAGCGCCGAGACTGCGCTCCAGCACGGAGAGCCAATTGCCGTGGCAGATTTTATCAATGGTTTCCGCATCATAACCGCGAGAAACGAGACCTTCGGCAATCAGCCTCAGGCCGCTTACGTCGCCCATGGCGGCGGGGATGGTGGTGCCGTCGAAATCCGAGCCCAGCGCAACATGGTCCACGCCGAGGCGTTTCACCAGATAATCGATGTGATTCAACAGGATGTCGAGCGGCGTCTCGGGGTTCTTTACCCCATCGTCCCGCAGGAACAGCACGCCGAAATTCACCCCGACCACGCCGCGCGAATCACGAATGGCATCGAGCTGGCGATCCGTCAGGTTCCGGCTGTGGGGCGAGAGCGCATGGGCATTGGAATGGGTGGCGATGAGCGGAGCCGTGCTGAGTTTGGCGATGTCCCAGAAGCCCTGCTCGTTCATATGCGAGAGATCGATCACGATCTTCAGCTCGTTGCAGGCGCGGACAAGATCCTTGCCCGCCTCGGTCAAGCCCGGCCCAATATCGGGTGACGCGGGAAAGCGGAACGGCACGCCATGGGCAAAGATATTCGGCCTGCTCCACACTGGTCCGAGTGAGCGAAGGCCCGCCTGATGCAGCACGTAAAGCGCATCGAGATCGGCACCGATTGCCTCAACACCCTCGATATGCAGCAGAGCGGCAAAGCTTTGGCGCTGAAAGGCGGCGCGAATATCTGCCGCCGAACGGCAAACACTGACCCCGCCCGCCGATCTGGCTTCGATCTCGAACAACAGCCGCGCCATGGCCAGCGTCCTGTTCAGCGCCTCCGGCTGAGCGGGCGGCAGAAAATTTTTCTCCGCATCCAGACCGGCTGGCGATGGAACGAAAATCGCGCATAAACCACCGCCCAACCCTGCCGATATGGCCCGTGGCAGGTCGATATGCCCCTCGCCATCGCCTTGCAGAAAGCGTCCCGCCGGATCCGCCTTGCCGGAATGCAGCAGGCGCAGCAGCGTATCGTTATGTCCATCGAAGAACAGCGGCGTGAGGGCAGAAGACATGGATATTTCCTTTCAAGCAGGCCTCTGTGTAACGCCCGAACCGGCAAGTTTGAAGCATTTTCCTGCCCTTGCGATCAGATGGGTTACTGCATAATTCCTTAAATCGGAATCGATTTAAGGTGAAAATTATGCAGCAGATTTAAAGTGTTACAGCGTCCTTTGTGCGCTTGATAAAACGCACGGCGCTGTAAATGCCCAAACAGCATTGGTCATCGCCATCAATCCTGCTAACCAAACCGGCAAACGAATACAGGTGACGCATGACGAATGAACTGAACTGGCAAAAAGCGCAGGAAAAGGCGCAAGGCTTTGTCCGCGGCTGGCAGGCCGATGAACCGGGCGGCGCCGTCATCGGATTTGACCGGCAGGGCATACGCTTTGCCTTGGCAGGCGGGGTGGAAAGTCTTGCGACGCTTCAGCCGTTTACGGCCGAGACGGTCGTGCGCTACGCCTCTGTCACCAAACATGCCTTCTGCTCCATGGTGCTGGCCAATCCGCATCTGATTTCGCTTGAGGACCAGCTGGGCGATCATCTCGCGGCGTTGAAGTCTCCGCTCGCCGATGTCACCGTCGGTCAGGCGCTCGACATGAGCGGCGGCCTGCCGGACACCCGCGAATGCCTGACCCTGCTCGGCCTCTCCGTCTATACCAGCACGGAAGCCAAACCGCTTCTCGACTTTCTTGCCCGCCAGACGCGGTTGAATTTCGAAGCGGGAACCGAGATTTCCTATTCCAACACCGGCTACCGGCTGGTGGAGGCGGTTCTTGAACGCAAGGGACTGTTTTTCAAGGATTATATCCGCGCTGCGGGCCGGGACGTCGGTGCCATTTTCGACGCACCCGATGTATGGCACGATCCGGTGTCGGGCCTTGTCCCCGGCTATTGGCATGATGGCGAAAAATGGCAATTGTCGGCGGCAGGCCTGCACATTTCCGCCTCCGGCAGCATGACGGGCAGCGCCCTTTCCCTTGCCCGCTGGCTTGAAGCGCTGCTGGTGGAAGGCAAGGTGCTGGACCGGCTGGCCGGGCGCCGCTTGCTGAAGAATGGCCGCGCCAGCGGCTATGGATTGGGCATTGCCGAAACGATTTTGGGAAAACGCCGGTTTATCGGCCATGGCGGCTCGCATCCTGGCTATAAAACCTGTTTCCTGCTGGATCCTGAAAAGAGCCTCGGCTTCGTCATCGTGTCCAACCGCGAAGACACCAATGGCTCGAAGATCGCG
The DNA here is from genome assembly GCF_000621665.1 of Allorhizobium undicola ORS 992 = ATCC 700741. Classification (GTDB taxonomy): domain Bacteria; phylum Pseudomonadota; class Alphaproteobacteria; order Rhizobiales; family Rhizobiaceae; genus Allorhizobium; species Allorhizobium undicola. The sequence goes on along the minus strand of NZ_JHXQ01000007.1, from coordinate 157,412 downwards.
CAGGAGGCCATGGCCGCATTGCATGGCCTGCCCTTGCCCAGCCCCGCCGCGCGGCTGAAAGACGGGTTTTATCTGGAGGAAGACATCGCGTCCTGGCTGGTCGTCAAGGGTGCGACGGCCGCAGTTCTCGATGCGGAAGATGCGCTTTATGACGACGGTGATGGCTGGGTTTCTTCCCGCTCCTCCACCTCGCCCTTGCGGCTTACCATGCGCTACGATGCAATCATTGGCGACATCGGCCATGCCACACGGCGCTTTCTGCCCGCCTTCGACGAACCGCTTGACCCCGCCCTTTACGGCCGCTGGGAAAGCCCGGAAGGTGCAAGCCTGATATTGCAGGACGGCACGGTGACAATGGGCATCGGCCCGACCCGGCGCCAGATGCCGCTCAAACCCCTCGGGCGGGGCTGCTTTCTGTTTCGCTTGCAAGACGGGCCGTGGAGCAAGCGGGTGCTTTTGCATGTCATGGACGAGCGGCGGCTGGAACTCATTCTCAGCCGCGCCCGAATGGTGGAATATCATCGGGCACTCTAAAAAATAATTCGACCGGAGTGAAATGAGGGCCGATGAAATATTGCTCAAAAATAGATGGTTAGAGCGCCGATCTGATTGGATCAGATTGGCGTCCTAACATCGCCCGACACATGCTTCACATCGGAGCCATCTCCAAGATCACCGCTATCAGGCCTTGCAGCAGCCTGCGCTTTTCGTTTCGGCGGGCTCTCCACCGCAGCAGTTTTCGCGGTTATCGACGCTGTGACCATTCTTCTCCGGCGCCAGGTCCATGGCGATGTTGGCGGAGAAGAAGCCGTTCGGCTTTAAGGTAAAGCCCGCATATTCCACCGGCATTATCGGAAAATCCTCCGGCTTGCAGACATGGGTGTGGCCGAAGGAATGCCACAACACGACATCGGCATTTTCGATATTACGGTTCTGCTGCACATATTTCGGCAGGCCGTCTCCGCCAGCATGAACATTGGGATAATCGCCGCTGGCATATTTTTCCTTCGCATCATAGGCCGTCACCCATATGTGTTTCTTGGCAAAGCCGCCGCGCTGCGCCACCGTTGCATCATCCTGCGCCAGCATGACAGGCGAGGGCATGACCACCACCTTGTAACCGGGCGCCTTGCCCACGCTGTTTTTGACGTTAGGGTTCTGCACCTTCCAGTAACGGCCCGTTTCACCATTGGCGATGGCCGGGCTGTCACGCTCGCGCTTCAGCACTTTCGTCGTCACATCGAAGGAATTGCCATAAGGGTTGTCCTCACCCCACGGACGCGGCAGGAATTCGTGCTCCGTGACCGTATTGCCGCCGCCGTCGATGTCCATGTGCAGGCGGGCATTGAAGAAGTGCTGGTGCGTCGGCCCGCCGAGATTGTCATCGACCATGCCGCCCCATCGGTAGGTTTCTCCCGTCGCCACGGCTGCGGTCTGGATGATGCCGGTCAGCTTGGCTTCAAGCTGGATCGTGCCGTCCTGATAGAGATACCAGTAGAAGCCGTAGTCGTAATTGCCCACAGTTGCAAAGAAGGAGATGACCAGACGGCGGGAACGGCGAACTTCGAAAATTCCGTTGCGGAATTCGTAGTGTTTCCAGAGAATACCGTAGTCTTCCTCATGCATACAAATGGCGTTCTTCATCACGAAGGGCTGGCCGAAATCGTCGGCTGCCGGCACATCGAAATAATGGATGTGGCCAAGGCAGTCGCAGCCGAGTTCCAGGCAATTGGCCAGGCGGCCCAGGCCGTATTCCCCTGCGTCAAAGGCGCTTTTCCAGTAATGATTGGCGCTGGGATCGGCATAGGGCACCACCATTTCCGTCACCGAAGCGCGGAAGATGACGGGACGCTGCCTTTCGCCCTCCTTCATCGACAATTCATGCAGCACCAGACCCTCGCGGGATGTGAAGCCGACGCGAAAACTCCAGCCCTGCCACTCGACCTTCCAGCCATCGACGGTAAAGCTTGCGCCCTCCGGCTGTACGATGTTGAGCGGCTTGAGATCGGCGCGGGTCACGGGAAAGGTTTCGCGCCCGTAATTGCGCTTTTTCTTCGGCACCGGCACGATTTTCTCATCGTCATGCAAATCGACCACCTTGTTCTCGACAAGGTCCACCACCGCGACCACGCCCTCGATGGGGTGGGCATAGGCATTGTCGCGCTCATGTCCGCGCCAGAAGGAAACCGCCCGGACGATGCGCTTGCCGCGCTCGAATTCCCGCCCGAAATAGCCCGACGAGAAAGGATCCACCTGAATGAGCGGAATATCCTCGTCGGTCAGGCCGCGTTTCTTCACCGCCGCAATCCAGGCCGGATCGGCTTTGACAATGGCTTCAATGGCTTCGAATTCGCACAGCATGATCGGCGCCTGCCCATAGGGCGCCTGTTCGAGCGGCAACCGCTCATGCGCGGTAACGCATTCGGCCGTCAGGTCCACAAGCGATTCGAAGGTCTCGCCCGAGGTTAGATCGAGCGACAGAATGAAAGCCAGGCGCGGCAGTTTCTCGCCCTGCCTGTAGGCGGCAAGGGCGGCCTTATCCGGCTCCTCGAGCCTGATGATGGGAAATCTTATGGTGTCCGGCAGTTGCCGCTGTTCTTTGAGAAGGGCAACGGCCTGGGAAATTTCAGCAAGGGAAAGCGGATCGAGAGGGTGTGTTAGGGAAACACGAGCGTCCATGAGTTTACATGTCCTGAGCAGGAGGGTCGCAAAAAATGCGGACCGTGTTTGAAGAGAATGGATGAAAGGGCGCCCCGCAGGAGCGCTCGATGGTGGAGCTATTCAGCGCGTTCGCATCGTACTGCTGGAGCAGATGTCCGCAGGCATCGGGGTCTCTGCCGACAGGGCCTCGTGCACGCAGAAGAAATCGCAAAGCCGGTGGGTCTCGATGGCAACGGTAAGCGTTGCAACGCAGAGCAACGGAAGAAGCAGGCTCAAAAGCCGTTCTTGCGAAAGGTGGCGAAGCGTCGTCATTCGAATGCCTTTCCAAGCGCGGCATAAAGCTCCGGACGCGACCCCTTGATCTGAAGAGCGAAAGCCGCACCAACCAGACCGACCAGCAGCATGAGATAGGGAAAGGCCTGGACAATCATGCTGTCGGAACCGGCCAGAAGCGAGAGGTTGCCGATCACCAGAAGCAGTCCGCCCGCAAGCCCGATCAGGGAGACAAGCGGCGCCACCAGCACCTTCCAGACATCCGGTCGATTTTCCATCTTGCGAAAGAACATCACGACCGCAAGGCACACCATGATCTGTACCGCCAGAATGCCGATGACAGAAAGCGCCGCCATCCAGGAAAAGACCACGGCATAAGGATCGGCCCCTGCGGCTACGAAAAGCCCCAGGACGATCGCGGCAAGACCGCTTTGCACGAGACCTGCCACATGCGGCGAACCGTGACGGGCATGAACGGCGCCGAGCGCCCGCAGAATGACGCCTTCCCGCCCGAGAGCGAAGAAATAGCGGTTGATGGTGTTATGGAAAGACAGGACACAGGCAAACAGGCTGGTAATCAGCAGCACATTCATGGCCTGCACCGACCAGCTCCCCAGCAGGGTTTCGGCAGCCTGGAAATAAAAGCCTTCGATATTGCCGGCGGCAGCTTCCTGCACCTTATCCGCACCGTAATATTGCACGATGGCCCAGGTGGAAAAGGCGTAGAAGCCGGTAATCAGGATCACGGCCAGATAGGTCGCGCGCGGAATGGTCCTGTCGGGATTTTCCGCCTCTTCACCGAAAATCGTCGTTGCCTCGAAGCCGATGAAAGAGCCGAGAACGAAGACCAGCGCCACGCCGAGACCGGGCTGGAATACGACCGACGGCGTGAAAGAGGACAGGCTGAAACCGCCTGCGCTGCCGTGGTGCAGAATGGCGAGATCCAGCAGCAGCAGGATGACGATCTCGCCAATCATGCAGACCCCGAGAATGGCGCCGGAAAAGGCGATATTGCGCTGACCGCAAACCAGAACGATGGCAAGCAGCACGAAAGACCAGACGAACCATGGCGCCTCGATACCCAGGGGCTGCATGGCTCCCACCATGAAAACCCCGAACAGCCCGTAGACGGCGAGCTGGATGGCGCTATAGGCCACCAGCGCCATCATCGCCCCGCCAATGGCGGCAGGCTTGCCCAGTCCCTGGGCGATATAGGTGTAAAAGCCACCCGCACTGCCGACATAACGGCTCATGGTGGCAAAACCCACGGCAAACAGCAGATAAAGCGCACCGGACAGCACGAAGGCCCCCGGAACACCCGCGCCATTGCCGAAGGCGAAGGCCGCCGGCGTGGCGCCGACGACCGCCGTCAGCGGTGCTGCGGCAGCCACGACGAAGAAAACGATATGAGCAAGGCCGACGGAATTTTTCGACAGCTTGCCCTCGGAGGAAAGGCCGGTTTGTGATGTCATGAAAACCCCTCCTGGCACGGCCGGCAAACCGGACGTTCCAGCTCTTTGTTATGAAAACGGCTCGCGAGACCGCCTTCCGGTTGATTTTCATCAATCATGTTCGGGATTGGATGGCACTGAAATTGCTTGTTGCGCCAATGTTTCGATCCTTCACGCCAACACCGGAGCTGGAGACGGATTAAATGGCAAGTGCAACCAGTTTAGGCAGCGCAATGCCGCCAATTGCGTCCATTCGCGCCTCTGTCCTGTTGCCGATCGTGCAGAGGCTTGATGCCATGACCGGCAAAACCGATCTGCTGATGGCCAGCCACGGCATCATGCGCAGCCAGCTGCAAGATCCTTACGCACTGGTGCCGATGTCGCGTTATGTCGCTTTCTTCGAAGAGGCGGCCCTGCTTGTCCGCGATCCCTGCTTCGGTGCCCGGCTGGGTTTTGCCTTCCGGCCCGCAGATGCCGGCCCCACGGGCATGGTCTTTGCTCTTTCAGCCAGCATTCGCAATGGGCTGGAGAAACTGTCAAAATATGTCAATGGCATCCAGGGAGGAACCAATACCGGCCTGATCGAGGATGGCGACCGTCTCATCTGGACCTATGATCTGGCCGATCCGGCCTTATGGCCACGCCGCCAGGAAAGCGAGTTTACCATGGCAGCCAGTTGCCAGCTTGTCCGCAGCTGCTTTTCGCCGGGCTGGAGGCCGCTGGAAGTGCATTTCGAGCATTGCGCGCCACGTGACGTGAGGGCGCTTCAGTCCCTGTTTCGCGCACCCCTCCTGTTCGATCAGCCCTGCAATCGACTGGTGACAGAGCGCAATCAGGCCGAAAAATGCCATCGTCTGGAAGATACGGCACTTTTAAGTGTTCTGGAACGCCATATCGGCGATCTCGTTCAGGCAGACGGCCATTCCAAGAGCCTGACCGGGAAAGTCAAAGCGCTCATTGCCATTTCACTGGGACACAAAACAATCACCCTTGCCTCTGTCGCGGCCGATCTCAACCTTTCTGCTCGCACGCTCCAGCGCAAGCTGAGCGAGGAAGGCACGAGTTTGCGCGACCTGCTTCAGGAACACCGTCAGGTCATTGCCGAACTGCATCTGTCGCAACAGGGCAGCAGTCACAAACGCGCCGCCCAATCCGCCGGCTATGCCGATTCAACGGCATTGTGGCGCGCAAGGCGCCGCTGGCAGGAAAAGGAAAACCGGAGTTAGAGCATTTCCAGCAAAAGTGTAGTCGATTTTGCGTCCGGAAATGCGCCGAAACAAGAAGTAAGAGCACTTCATCACCCGCACACTGCTCCTCAATCTGCCGGGCACGGCCAGTTGGACGGCGCGTTAAGGCCGGGCGGCAGGCGTGTGCGGCTGTCGCCGCAGGCCAGATTTATCTGATCCTGCTCCAATCCCGTGGAGGACGAAAGATCGACCCCTTCTATCCGGGTTCGGAACATGAATGCCTCTTCGAAGGCAATGGGTTGCTTTACCACCGCATTGTTCAGCACGGCGCGAGACAGGTTGGCCAGCCGGAACCGCGCTCCGGAAATGTCAGCCTTGTCGAAATTGGCCCGTCCCAGTTCCGCTTTGGTGAAATCTGCCGTCACAAGGCTGGCGCCTGCAAGGTTGACCCTTTGCATCTCGGCAGCAACGAAGCTTGCCCCGTCGGCAGCCAGTCTTCCCATTTCCGCGCGGTAGGCTTCGATCCGGTCAAAGCGCGCGCCTTCAGCGCGGGCATTGGCCAGAGAAGCGCGGATCAGCGTAGCCTTTTCAAGGTTCGATTCCCGCAGGCTGGAATTGGATAGGTCGGTGGCGCTCAGATCGGCATCATAGAGATTGGCGTTGTCAAGCTGGCTCCCCCCCAGCATCAATTGACGTTTGCGGCACTCGGACCAGTCCACCTTTGCCGTTGGCCCGCTGGAGCAATCTCCCGCCATGGCGGGGCCAGTGCTCAAGGACGAAATCCCCAGCCCAAGCAGAAATGCGGCAAAACCGATCATGTGAGCGACTTTCGACCGTCTGTTATCCTCGGCCGGACTGTGCACTCGCGCCATTCATCCACTCCCCTCTCCATGAACTTCAAGCTGCCTCTTCTGTTACCTCGCCAATCGCCAGATACAGGACTTGTGCAACTTAACGCATAACGCCTGAAACCGGAATCGGTTTAGGGTGTGTGGGTATTTAACGTTGGGCGGGCTGCAAACGGCAATTTTCTGCGCTTACCTGGGCTCATGTACATTAAGTACACTCCGCTCCGGTTCTCGCAAATCACCGTTTTCGCCTCACCCAACGTCGAATCCACACACACCCTAGATCATTTACAGCAAAAGTGTAATTGGTTTTGCGTCCGCAAATGCGCCGAAACAAGACGATAGAGCAATGCAGGTGAACCCGTATTCGCCGGAATTTCTCTCGGGTGAAAATTTCAGCGCCCTGCTTTTTACCAAACGAACAAGGGACACTGTAACGCACTCTATTTACTGTATAATTTTATCCCAAATCGATTCCGATCCAAGGCATTATGCAGTCGCGAAAACAGAAGGCCGGGGCAAGAACCGCAAACGGCACCCAAATTGATGATTTATCATGGGATTGCGGACGGAAAACCGGGTTCCACTTTTCCCGGAAATGCTCTACCTGATGACCGTGACCCATGACGAATTGAAAATTCTGGTAATCGATGAAAATGCCATCCGCGCCTCCATCATCGAGGAGGGCCTGCGGGAGGCAGGGCATAGCCATGTCACCATTGTTCACACGGTAAAGGGAATTGCCCGGATCATCGAAAGCAGCGCGCCGGACGTCATCATCATCGACCTGGAAAACCCCGACAGGGATATGCTGGAGCATCTCTTCCAGCTTTCGCGCAGTATCAGCCGCCCCATTGCCATGTTCGTGGATCGGGCCGATACCCAATCCATCGCCGCGGCGGTGGAGGCCGGCGTTTCGGCCTATATCGTCGATGGCCTGAAAAAGGAGCGCGTCAAGCCGATCCTCGATATGGCCGTCATCCGCTTCCGCGCCTTCGAGAAATTGCAGACGGAACTGGCGCAAGCACGCACGGCGCTTGAAGACCGCAAGGTGATTGAACGCGCCAAGGGCATTTTAATGAAGATGCGCTGCCTTTCAGAAGAGGAAGCCTTCACACTCATGCGGCAAACGGCAATGAACGAAAAGAAGAAGCTGGCGGAGATTGCCCAGAGCGTTGTCACCGCCGCCGGGCTTTTGATGTAGCGGGGGCAGAGGACGCGGACCATGACCGAAGAAAAGCTGCCACCACCCCCTCTCGCCGCGCCGGCCCGCGTGATGCCGGAGCTTCGCCATCTGCGCGCGGGCTTCATTCCCCTCGTCGATGCCTCCGTGCTGCTTGTTGCCGCCGAAATCGGCTTTGCCGCGGCCGAAGGCCTTGCCATAGATCTGGTCAAGGAGGTTTCCTGGGCCAATGTGCGCGACCGGCTGGCCTTCCGGCAATTCGACATCGCCCACATGCTATCGCCCATGCCTGTAGCAGCCATGCTGGGGCTTGGCTCCAATCCGTCCCCCACCATCACACCGTTTTCTCTTGGCCAAGGGGGCAATGCCATTACCTTGTCAGTCAAGCTTTACCGGCAAATGGCGGAGCTTTCGGAAAACGCAAACCCGCGCGATGCATTGGGCCTGGCCAGGACGCTGGCGCAGCTTGTCCGGCAGCGGCATGAAAGCGGGCAGAACCCGCTGGCACTCGGCGTGACCTATCCTTTCTCCTCACATAATTACGAGTTTCGCTACTGGCTGGCGGCAGGCGGCATCGATCCCGATCGTGACGTGAAACTCGTCGTCGTCCCGCCCCCGCTCACATCCGATGCCCTTGCGGCGGGCGCCATTGACGGCTTTTGCGTTGGCGCGCCATGGAATATGGTGGCATCGCAACGCGGGGTAGGCCGTATCGTCGCCATCAAGCAGGACATCTGGCCCTCGGCGCCGGAGAAAGTCATAGGCCTGCGCCCGGAATGGACGGCGGAAAACGAGGACACGGTGCTGCGGTTGATCGTGGCGCTGGACAAGGCGGCGCGCTGGTGCGACGACCCCGCGCACCACGACGAGCTTGCCATGCTTTTGGCCGAGGAACGCTTCATCGGCGCACCGCGAGACATCATAAGGCATGTTCTGGAAGGCCAGTTCAACCTCAATGCTGAGGGCAATCGCCGGGTCGTTGCCCATTATTTCCGCTTTCATGCCGAAAACGCCAATTATCCGCGCCCCAGCCAGGCCCTGTGGATTTACAGCCAGATGATCCGCTGGGGACAGGCACAGTTCAGCCCGACAGCTCAAAGAACCGCAGCGGCAGCCTATCGGCCCGATCTCTACCGGCAGGCCCTGAACCTTCCCGACACCATGGCGACGCAGGATCTGCGCCGCGAAGGCGCAACAGTAGAGGACCGCTTCATCGACGGTCACATCTTCGATCCCGCGGCAATCGAAACGTATGTGGAAGGCTTTTCCGTACGGGCAAATCCCGGCTCAATCGCGGGGCACGATTAGACAGCGACAAGCGTGTCGCGATCTTTCAGATTCGCTCCTGACGCTTTACGTCATTGTTTTGTCGCATGTCGTTATCGCAAAACCGCTGCACACTTTTGCGCGACATGCTTTAATCTTGTCGATCCCCGCTTTGCCCGGATCGGATTATGCCCTATTCCCGCTCTTCCGCCAGCTCAGGCGTTTCCAGCGAACCGGGCGGCACGTCCTCGCAGAACATTCCATGAAGGGCATTCATCATCATTGCGACGCGGCCATCGGCGATGGAATAATAAATCGTGGTGCCGTGGCGGCGCGTCTTGACCAGCCCCGCCTGGCGCAGCTCCTTGAGCTGTTGCGACAGCCCTGGCTGCTTTATACCAAGCGCATCCTGAATCTCCCCGACAGAGGCCTCGCCTGACGCAATTTGACAAAGCAGCACCAGACGGTTGGCATTGGAAAACTGCCGCAAGAATTCGGCAGCCTGCGGCGCCCGATGGATCAAAACACCAACCGGAATCCCCATCTGTTCCATGTCGCCAAAGCCTGCCGTTTGCCTATACGTCATCATCATTCCTGCTTGTCATCCTTAAAAGGCGCGGTCGAAGATCCTAAAACGGGAACGTTGCAGCCTTCTGTTAGATCATAATGCATCTTAATTTTAATAGAAATCAAAATACCAGCTAGTTTTTTGTTTTTAAATAGCAATTTCTTGAAATTGCCCGCTCCGAACACAACCCATAATTGGTACTACAGCGAAACAGCCTCCATATATTTGACTTTTTAAATATACATCTTTAAGCCGGTTCAGGAACGGTAGATTTTGTTTTTCCAGCGCTATAGCCAGAATCACGGCAAAGGACGAAAATGCGCCGATCTATCGCAGAGGTTGAATCAAAAAAACGGTCAACACCATGTCACATTTTTCGGTGCTTTCAGCTGTGGGCGGCGGCCTGCTGATCGGTTTTTCCGCAGCGCTGTTTCTGCTCTTGCATGGGCGTATTGCGGGCGTTTCCGGGCTTGCGGATCAGGCATTGAATCTGTCACCCCGCGCGAGCCTGTTCGTGATTGGAATTTTCGCAGGCGCCTGGTTTTTTCAGCAGGTGAACGGGCTTGATGATTGGGAGATTACAGGCTCAATTCCCATGCTGATTGCTGGCGGCTTGCTCGTGGGCTTTGGCACACGGCTTGGCTCCGGCTGCACCAGCGGCCATGGCGTTTGCGGTCTTGGCCGCTTTTCGCGCCGCTCATTCGCCGCCGTGATATGCTTCATGGCCGTCGCGTTCGCCACGGTTTTCGTGGTTCACACTTTTCTGCGAGCCTAGCTGATGCGCATCATTGCCAACCTTGCTGCCAGCCTTTTCTGCGGTGGGCTCTTCGGGGCCGGTCTCGCGCTTTCAGGCATGATGAACCCGCAAAAGGTGCTCGGCTTCCTGACCCTCAATGAAAATTGGGATCCCTCTCTCGCCTTCGTCCTCGTCGCCGCGCTGACGCCATCCATACTGGCTTACCGGCTGCGCAGCCACCTGCAACGCCCCCTCCTGGAGGAGGGGTTCCACATTCCGCAATCGACGGTGATAGACCGGAGGCTGATTGGCGGAGCAGCCATCTTCGGGCTTGGATGGGGACTTGTCGGACTATGCCCCGGCCCGGCAATCGCGGCTCTTTCCACCGGGCGCTGGGAAGCCATCGTGTTCTTCATGGCCATGGTGGCGGGAATTCTGCTTTTTCGGCTTTTTTCGAAAATAGCCCGATACAACGCCGTGCGTGTTAACAAACGCACAAAGGACGCTGTAACACTTTAAATCTGCTGCATAATTTTCACCTTAAATCGATTCCGGTTTAAGGAATTATGCAGTAGTTTCGGGAAAATAGACAGGCTTCCGGCCAAACGCCGGAAACGAAAAAGCCTGCCGCGGGAGGAGGTGCGGCAGGCTTTCCGAAAAGAACCGAACGGCAACTGGGAGGAGGAGTGTTGCCGTTCCCGCTGGAAAGCTTTGGGAGGAGGAGAAGCTTTCCTGCTTTCGAAGCTTTGCGGGAGGAGGAGCATCGCTTCGATGATTTTGTTATACATGATCTACGCACAAAAACGAGGCAGTTTTTCGCAAGCCAGCCATGCGCTATGCGCGTAGCGCATATAGGCACGGTCCCTTCAAAAGGCTGCGACCTTGCCCCATGCCGATCCTTCCAGGCGTTCCGGACGATAATCATGGGTATCGACAATGGGCGTTTGGCCGGTGATCATGTCGGCTATCATGTGCCCGGCCCCTGGCCCGATACCAAAGCCATGACCGCTGAAGCCCGCCGCCAGAATAAAGCCGGGCAGACCGGGCATTTCACCGACGGCGGGCACGCCATCGGGCGTGCTGTCGATATAACCGGCCCAGTTGGCGGCAATTTTTGCTCCCTTCAGCCCCGGCAGCAATTCCATGGCACGGCGATGGGTCTCGCCGATCAGCGTCATATCCGGACGCGGATCAAGCACACGGTTTTTCTCCATGGGTGTCACATCGTCCAGCTTCCAACGGGCGAGGCTTTCATGGCCACTGCGCAACCCTTCCAGCGTTCCGGGCTTCAGGCTTTTCCATCGACGCAGGAACATCGGGAGAAAAGTCTTGCCGAACCGCATGTTTTGCGCGGTTGGGTCTACGCTTGCCCGCCCGCTGATTGCCAGCGTATAGCCGCCCGAACCCCGCCTCGTGATGGAAACCCGCGCCGTATGCAGCGCATCGGGAATGCCCTGCGCCCCAGCGTCAACGGCCAGAATGGAGGATCGCACCGACGATTGCGGAAAGCGCATACCGAGTTGGTGGCAGAAAGATGACGCCCAGGCTCCTCCGGCCATGACCACAACCGGGGTCTTGATCGTGCCCTTTTCCGTGATGACCCCGCATACCCGGCCCGCAGCGGTTTCGATGCCGCGTGCAGCGCATCGCTGATGGACGGTGCCGCCAAATTTCATGATGCCGCGCGCGATGACCGGCGCGGCACGCTGCGGATCGGCAATGCCGTCGCTTGGCGAAAACACGCCGCCCCGCCAGTTCCTCGCCGTGGCGCGTCCATGCTCAGAGGCCTCCTGCGCAGAAAGAACATGGGTGGTGACGCCAACACTTGCCGCAAAATCACGCCATTTCGCCCAGCCGGCGATCTCGGCCTCGTCATTGGAGAGATAAAGCAGACCGCAGCGCCTGAATCCGACGCTTTCGCCAATCTCACCGGCCATGGCCTCCCACAGATCGAGGCTTTTCGTGGCCATGGGCAGTTCACGGGCATCCCGGTTCTGCTGACGGCACCAGCCCCAATTGCGGCTGGATTGCTCGGCACCGATGAAGCCCTTCTCCACGAGTGCAACTTTTACCCCGCGCATCGCGAGATAATAGGCCGTGCAGGTGCCGACGATCCCCCCGCCAACCACCACCACATCCGCGCTTTGCGGCAGGCTTGGCGAGCTTTCAATTCTCATCAACGGCACACGCATGATAAATCTCCTGAAACCACCGCCATTCTATGCGCGAACGTCGAGGTTTGATCTCTGCAAATCTGCGATAAACGGCATTTCCTGCTGTTTCTCCATTCCATTTAAGTGGCCCGATTGCCATGGAAAGCGATTAGCATTAGCCTTCGGAAACAGTTGAAACCGCACATTTCAGCATAATATGCTGCTTTGTGAAAACGAATTTGTGCCGCCTTGCCTGCCAGGAATGGACCGTCCATGACGCTCGACCGTATCGACATCAAGATCCTTCACGAATTGCAGAAGAATGGCCGCATCACCAATGTGGAACTGGCGGAGCTGGTCAATCTTTCGCCCAGCCCTTGTTTGATGCGGGTTAAGAAATTGCAGGCCGAGGGCTATATCGAGGGCTATTCCGCACAGATCAATGTCAGCAAACTTGGCCAGACGCTGACGGTTTTTACCGAAATCACCCTGAAGAATCACCGGCAGATCGACTTCGCCCGCTTTTTGGCCGCCGTGGAAAAAGTGGATCAGGTTATCGAGTGCCATCTGGTTTCGGGCGGTTATGACTACATGTTGAAATTCGTCACCGCAGGCATTGGCGAATATCAGACCATCATGGAGCGGCTGACCGATATGGACATCGGTATCGACAAATATTTCAGCTTCGTGGTGCTGAAATCTCCCATCGTCAAGAATCACATGCCTCTCACCAGCCTTTTCAGCGCTTAGAGCGCGTTTCGACCTGATTGAATGAGATCGGAGCTCTAAGATTGTCTTTTCGAAGCATAATCTTGTCGATCCGCGTTTCACTCCGGTTGGATTATGCTCTAAGCAACTGCTTTGCGTTCCAATTCTGGTTGAGTCTCTATAGTCGGCGGGAGAGCGGAAGGAGCGGACGTGAAGGGCAAGGTTGGGCTGAAAGACGTGGCGGAGGCGGCGGGCGTATCGCTCAGTACGGCGTCGCACGCGCTGAACGGCACGGCTCCGCTAACGCAGGACGTGCGCGACCGTATATTGACCGCCGCCCGCCAGCTCGGCTACCTGGAAAAGCGACGCAGCAAAGCCACGATCGCCTCGCTGCGGTCCCTGCTTTTGGCGGTCAATCACGATGCCGCCCCGCGCAGCGACATCAACCTCGTGAGCTGGACGATCCTGAACGGCTTGCGCCAGGAATGCGAACGCCGCGCCATTCGCCTCGTGCCCCTTGTCAGCGAAACAACGCGCATCGACGCGCAGGACATCAAACGCCTGGCAAAGGCGGAAAATGTCGATGCCATCGTCGTGCTGAATGAAGACCGGCCGGAGCTGACGCGCGCGCTGGCGCAGCTTGCCCTGCCGGTGGTGTTGCTGAACGGGGAAGACCCGTCCATGAAACTCGACACGGTGACGGGCGAAAACCGCTTTGGAGCACGCGCGGCCACGGAACATCTCCTTTCCCTCGGGCATCGCCGCATTCTTCATCTGACGTGGGGGGCCGGGCGAACCACCATTCGCAGGCGTCAGGACGGTTTCATCGACGCCCACCTTCTGGCAGGCCTTGCCGCCCCTCTCGACATGATTGTCGAGGCGGAAGGCTTCGAGCCGATGGCCGGCGAAAAGGCAATCCGGGCCGTTTTTGCCGAAGACCGCAGCCTGCGCGGCGCAACGGCGATTTTCTGTGCCGCCGACAATCTGGCCTTCGGCTGCCTCAAGGCCCTGAAGGATCTTGGCATTCGCGTGCCCGAAGATATGTCGGTGCTTGGCTTCGATGACATCATGCCCGGTGAGTTCACGGTTCCGCCGCTTTCCACCATGCACCTGCCAACCGAAAGGCTCGGGGCGGCGGCGCTTGACATGATCGAGCAGCGGCTGATCGCCAACGATCCCCTGCGGCCTGCCCACCGGCTGGAACTTGGCTGCCGCATGGTGATCCGCGGCAGCCTTTCATCGCCGCGCGCGTGATTACTTCATGCCCGTGCCTGCAATGCCGGTGGTGATAAATTTTTGCAGAAAAAGAAAAACCGCCGTGACCGGGGCGAGGCTGAGAAAGGTCATGGCCAGGATATAGTGCCATTGCACGGAGAACTCTCCCTGAAAGGCATTCAGCCCGACTTGCAGGGTAAAGTTTTCCCGGCTGCTGAGTACGATCAGCGGCCACAGAAAGTCATTCCAGCGCCACAGCACCGAGAAGATGGCCAGCACCGCCAGCGCCGGTGCGCTGAGCGGCAGGATGATGCGCCAGAAAATCCGAAACTCGCTGGCGGCATCGACACGGGCCGCCTCGATTAACTCATCCGGAATGGTCAGCATATATTGCCGCAGCAGAAAGACGCCGGTGGGCGTGGCAAGGGTTGGCACGATTACGCCCCAGAGATTATCGACCAGCCCGACGCCGACAATCACCAGATAGGCAGGCACCATCACCACCGTCAGCGGAATCATCAGCGTGGAAATGATCAGCACGAAAATCGCCTTGTCGCCGCGAAAGCGGTATTTCGACAGCGCAAAAGCGGCCATGGCGTTGATGATGAGCGTCAGCAGCGTGGCGACGACAGTGACGAAAACGGAGTTTTTCAGAAATGTCAGGAAATCGAAGCGCGTCAGCGGATCGGAATAGTTCTGCGTGGCGATGGTCAGCCGCTGGACCGGCGCAAGATCCCTGACATTGGCGCTGACCGGCGGACCCGGATTTTGCGGATCGACAAGCTGCGCTTTCAGCCCTATTCGGCGGATCATCGCCATGTCCTTCGTCTCGCCATTCACATCGAGCCGAAAGAGCGATAACGGCTTGTCATAGCCTGCAACCACCACTTCACGGGTTGTTTTTGGCAGAAAGCCCGGTGGGAAACGGGTGATTTCCGCCTCCGGCTTCAGCGAGGAGAGCCCCGCCCAGACGACCGGCACCAGCACGGCGAGCGTCCCCAGAATGAGCCATGCCCAGGAGAGGAGGTCCGTCAATCCGACACGGCCGGGACGACGGGTACGGGTGAAAAAAGCGATTGCATTGAGATTGGCCATGTCATTGCTCCATCTTCTGGCCAAGCCGAAGCTGGATCAGCGTCAGCACCAGCAGCACGGCGCCCATCAGCACCGATGCCGCCGAGGCAAGGCCGAACAGGCGAAGATCGCCGCCGAAAGCCACCTGATAGATATATTGCACGATGAAGCTGTTGGCCGTGCCGGGGCCGCCGCCATTGGTCAGCACCCAGGCCTCGTCGAACACCTGCACGGAGCGGATCATCAGCAGGATCAGCACCACCAGCAGATTGGGGGCAAGCAGCGGCAAGGTGATACGCAACAGCATCCGGCGCGGCGAGGCGGCATCGATGGCGGCCGCTTCGTAGAGGTCCTTCGGAATTGCCTGAAGTCCCGCCAGCAGGATCAGCGTGTAAAAGCCCATATGGCACCAGACCGACACCACCACCACGAAGAAACGCGACCAGCCCACTTCAAGCAGAAAGATCTCCGGCGGCACGCCCAGCATTTGCAAAAACGCATTGAGCAGGCCGTTACGGTCGAGAAACCATTTCCATATCAGCCCGATGACCACCGGCGAGAGCAGCACCGGATAAAAGAACATGGCGCGGAAAAAGCCGCGTCCCGCAATGGCCCGGTTGAGAATGAGCGCCGTCGTCAACGCCACCAGCAATGTGGCGGTGACGTTGAAGGCGACGAACCACAGTGTATTCCAGATGGCGATCCAGAACAGCGATTCCTGGCAGGTGCCGGGCTGCATGTAATCCTGACAGTTCAGAAGCTGCCGGAAATTATCGAGCCCGACAAAGGGCCGATCCGTCACGAAAAGCCCCGTGCCGCCGGTAAAGGCATAGCCGATGGAAATGGCAATTGGCAGAAAGGTGAAAATGCCGAAGAGGATGAGATTGGGCGCCAGAAACAGGTAGGGCATGTGCTTGCGGCCCATCAGCCTTTCCAGCCACCCCAGAGGCCACTCCACCAGCCGCATCACGCTTTCCACGGCGCGGCCTGCCATTTCAACGGGATCAACAGCCATGGACGGTCCCTCCGCTGGAGAGGCAAAGCTCGCTCGCCGGATCGAAGACATGGACCCGGCCCGCCTCCGGCATCACCGTCAGGCGGCTTCCAGGCTCTGGCGCGAAATGGCCGGGGCGGTGAATGATGATCTGCGCGCTCTTGCCGGAATGGCTGGTATCTTTGTCTTGAGGCCTTTCCGCAAGGAGAGCCGGTTCCCGCTTTTCCTGAAAATGCTCCAGATGACCGTAGAGATAGGTTTCGGTGCCAAGGCTCTCGTAATAATCGACAATGAAGGGCAGGCCCGCCTGCGCCAGCACGAAATGGGCAGGGCGGATGCCAATCAGTACAGGCTGACCAGCCGCGACGCTGCCCGGATCGACCTTTGCCGCAAGGACAGCGCCGGAGGCGACCCGGATAAGTGCCTCGCCGCCCCTGGCCTCCTCCACCCTGCCCGTGAGAATGTTCATGCGCGGCGAGCCGAGAAAGCCTGCCACGAAGAGATTGCGCGGCCGGTCGAAAAGCTCGAGCGGCGTGCCCACCTGTTCGATACGGCCCGCCCTCAGCACCACGATCTTGTCGGCCATGGTCATGGCCTCCACCTGATCGTGGGTCACATAGATCATCGTTGTCTTGATATTGCGATGCAATCTGGTGATCTCGGCGCGGGTCTGCACACGCAATGCGGCATCGAGGTTGGAGAGCGGTTCGTCAAACAGGAAGATTTCCGGTTCGCGCACAATCGCCCGGCCAATGGCCACGCGCTGTCGCTGCCCACCGGAAAGTTGGCGGGGCTTGCGGTCAAGATAGGGCTCAATGGCCAGCATCCGGGCCGCTTCGGCGATACGCTTGTCGATTTCCGCCTTTTTAAATCGCAGATTTTCCAGCCCAAAGGCCAGATTCTTGCGCACGCTCATATGCGGATAGAGTGCATAGGACTGGAAGACCATGGCAATCTTGCGCTCGGCAGGCGAAAGCGCTGCCACGTCGCGTCCGCCAATCTCGATGCCCCCGGAGGTAATGTCCTCCAGCCCGGCAATGATCCTGAGCAGCGTGGACTTGCCGCAGCCGGACGGCCCCACGAAGACCACGAATTCTCCATCGGCAATCTCAAGTTGAATATCGTGCAATACCGCGACAGCCCCGAAAGACTTGTTCAATGCGGTGAGTTTCAGCGCTCCCATCTCCTCCTCCCGCCACTTATTCCGCTGCCATCAGCAGCGTCTGGCTGTTCCAGCCCATGGGCAATGGTTCTGGCCGGTCGATCTCCACCTCCACCAGCGTCATGCCCTGCACGCCCTGCGCATAAAGCCCCGGCAGACCGCCCGGATAATCCTCAAGGCCGATGATCCGGCCATCGGCACCGCGCCTGTAGGCATTGGCCCGGCCCGCTTCATCCGGCTGGACGGCAAGATCGGCATTGGTCGGCCGCAGATCGTAACGCTGACCCGTGCCGAGTGCGCCGGGACGCTGCGTGACCCTCACCCGCGAAAGCGTGAGATTGTGGATACCGGCGGCAGAGGCCGAAATGGCGGTGATTGCCCCCTCCATCACGCCCGTTACATCCTCCACCAGCAGATTGACGACCGCGCCGGCCTGCTTTTCCGGGCGACGGTCCACCACCGTCACCGTCAGCGCCTCGCCGGAGCCCCAGAAACCATCCGGCGTTTCGCGGCAATCCACCGCGATCCGCGAGAAGCGGACATTCGACACCCGCCCGCCATCGCGCGAGAAAATCCCAAGCCCGCGATTGGAGTCCAGCACCTTGCAATCCTCGAAGACGATATTGGTGAAATCGCCATGGCTTTCCGTACCAAGCTTGAGAGCGCAACTCAGGCTGGACACGTTGCAATGACGAACCACCACATTCTCGCAGGTGCCGATGGCCTTGCCATCCGGCCCGGCGCTGGTTTTCAGGCAGATGCCGTCATCGGCGGTGGCGATCCTGCAATGCTCCACCACCGCCTGTCGGCAGGCATCCAGCACCATGCCATCGGTGTTGGGCAGGCGGCGATTATTTTCAACCGTGACATGGGAAACATGCAAATTATCGCAATTGACGAAATGCAGCGTCCACATCGGCGAATCCTTCACCGTCACGCCGCTGACGCGCACATTGCGGCAATGTTCCATCACCAGCACGCGGGGGCGCAATTCTGCCGGAATGAAGGTGCCGACCGCCTCGTCATTGCCAATGATGAAGCCTTCGCCGCCTGCTTCGATCACGCCGTCACCGGTCAAGGAGACGTTCTGAGCACCACGCGCCACGATCATGGCGCGGTCGGACTTTTCGGCGATCACATCGACGCATGTTTCGGCATAGGCTTCATAGTCCGTCACGGGCCGCAACACCGCGCCCTTGCCAATCACCAGATTGACCCCGGAAGCAAGGGTCAAGCCCCGGACACTGTGAAGACCTGCCTCCAGCACGACCACTCCGCCGCCGCCAGTGCTGACGGCATGGATGGCATCCTGAATGGCGGCGGTGTTATCCCCGTCGTGGGGGGCGATCTTTCTTGTCATCGGCATGGTCTTTCAAGATGTCTTCATCATCACGTCAATCAACAGCAGCATGGCCAGCGCCTGACCGTAAGGGGTGGGCAGGTTCGGAATGCGGCGGTAGAAATCGAGATCATGCCCCATGGGCGTGCCGTCGGAAACGCCATGCACCACGCCCTGCGCATCGATCTGCCCAAGCACGGCGGCAAGGGCGAGATCGGCGTGAGCCTTGTCGGATGCATCGAGAATGCCTGCCTCTATCCCGCGCAAAATGCCATAGGCAATGCCTGCCGTCGCCGACGTTTCGGTCGGCGAGGTGGGGTCGTCCAGCAGCGTATGGAAAAGACCATCCTGCCGCTGGAATTGCTTGAGCGCGCGCACCTGGCTTTTCAGCAGATTGGCCAGGAACCGGCGGTCCTTGCCGGCAAGATCCGGCACGATGGCGAAAAGCTCCGGAATGGCAACCGTTATCCACGCATTGCCCCGCGCCCAGAAGGCGCGGGCAAAGTTATGCCGTCCAAGAAAGGTCCAGCCGTGATACCAGAGCCCCGTAACCGGATCGGAGAGGTAACGGGCATGGACGAGGAACTGATAGACGGCCTCATCCACCCAATCCTTGCGCTTGAACACCACACCGGCCTGCGCCAGGAAGAGGGCTGCCATGAACAGCGTATCGTCCCAAAGCTCGCCCTCGTTCAGGCGCTCCTTCACCACATGCTGAAAGCCGCCATCCTCGGTTTTCGGCAGGTGATGCACCAGCCAGTCTGCCCAATCCTCCACAAGCGCGCGAAAATCCGGACGGTCCACATGGCGGATGAGAATGGCAAGCGGCAACATGGGGGCGGTGCTGTTGATCTGGCGCGGCGGCAGGCCACGGGCAATCTGCATGGCATACCAGTCCACCAGATCGGCAAGGGCCTTTCTGTCATCGGCGGCAATGGCGCGGCGCAGGAAGCCATAAAGACCCACGCCCACCTCCCAGTCCCATTCGTCGAACTGGATGCCGGAAGCACTTTCGCTGCCCAACCCCTCCTTGATGCCCTTCAGGCGGCTGAAGGCCGCCGCCACCTCGTCAATGGTCTTGCGAAGGCCCTGCCTGTCGATGTTTGCATTCTTCATGGAACTGTCCGTCATGCGAAAAAGGGTGGAATGGCAAAGCCGGCCAATTCGCTGTCATAGGTCATCTGCGGCTCTGGCTGGAAATGCGAAAAGGGCTGTGGAACGCCGCCAATCAGCAAGGCGCCATCATAGGCAAGGCTTACCGCATCCCGGCCCGGCGGGATCAGCGTCAATCGCTTTATCTCCGGCTCGAAGCAGGTTTCCGTCAGCTGCACGCGGCTGACAAACTGCCGGAAGGCGGCTTGATCGCCGGAGCCGACCACCGCCGCCCAGCCGCAAACCGGACCGGAAGAGCGAAACTCCCTGCCTGCGGTTGCGCCCTTTTCAACAGCCTCCAGCCCGTTGGCGGCAAAGAGGGCGGCAAAGCCACGGCCCGAACGGGTGAAAAGCCAATCACCTTCGAGAAAAATCTCGTCCATTCCGTCCCGCCCGGCATAGGCATGGGTCCAGGGAAGACGGGCACCGGCAACATCGGCAATGTAGAGGGCCAGATCGCAATGCTGCGCCACCCGTGGCAATATACCGTTGCCAGCCCAGTAGGACGGGCGCTGCGAGCCCCAGGGATCGTCCTCTCCGGGATGGTTGACCCACAGTCTCGCCATGGGATGTCCTGCAAGGCGAATATCCAGCACATGCTGCTGGTGGCCGGGCTTTCCCGTCTTGTGATCGACGACCGTGGAAAGCTGCGCAGCCTCATTCTTGAAAAGCACGAGGTGAGCGGCCTCGAGACCCTGGGTATAACGCGCCTCGATGGCGCGGCCGGGCTTCAGATCGGCAAAGGCCGTCACCCTTTCGGGCGGACGATACCGGCTGGCGGCAAACATCGGCAGCGAGGCAACGCCGCCATTCAACCAGCCCTGTCCGGCGGCCACCCAGGCGAAGGGCGCAAGCTCGGTCAGCGGCCCGGCACGCAAGTCCTTGTCGTAAGAGCGCCCCTGCGACCCGGCAGGCACGCCGCCAAGCGTATGCAGTGCCACCATCTCGAAAATCAGATCGAGCAAGTGACGTGCGCGGCCAGCAAGCGTCTTGTCTGCCCAATGCTCGATCGCCAGAAGACCAATGAAGTCTATGGGGTAATAGGCTGCCGAATTCCACTCCGCCAATCCGTGCGGCTCGACGGCATCGAACCACAGGCCAAGACGGCTGGCGGCAAGCGCTGCCTGCTCGCTTCCCCTGCGGCCTGAGGCAGTAAACACCGCCTCCGGCAGCCAGAGCCCCGCCAGCAACTGGCTGGTATGGAAGCAGAGAACGTGGTTCTCGCTCCAGAACCACATGGCATCATTGCCGGGCTCATCCACCCAATAGCGATAATTCAACACCGAGTGGCGAATGCGGGCCATCATCGGCGGAGCAATCGTCTCCGGATAAGCCATGACCAGCCAGAGCAGCGGCACCATGATGAAATCGGAGCAATCGTCACGCCGGTCGATGGAGGCAAGCGTTGCCTCCATAATGTCGGCAAATGCCTGCTGTTCCACGTCACCGCTGGCAGCCATGGCCAGAAGACGGCCAATACGCGGTGCGCCATGGCGGGCGGCAAAGCGCAACGCCTCCGCCTTGCGATCCTCCAGCAAGGCTGGGGCAGGCCTTGCCGCAAGGCTTGCCATAAAGGCGGCATCGATGCTGCGGCGGGCAAAGGCCTCGCCCTCCCCCACCGTCACGGTCACGCCATGATAGCCATCCGGCAATGGCGGATGCGGCACGGCAAGGCGGGTTTCTCCTGCCTTGAGGCTCAACTTTTCCCGCGCCAGCACCGCATGGTCATGACCATGGCTGAAGATTTCAACCGAAACCGGCAGATCCCGATAGGCTGGCGCATCGAAGACGAGCGTCAAAGGCTCGCCAACGAAAACATCCCGCGAGGGTCGCAGATCCCGCACGAGGGCTTCAAGCCTTTCGGCCTCCTGCTGGTCCATGGCAACTGGCAAAACAACCGTGAGCGGCTCCTCATCGAGAAGCTCCAGTTCGAAAAACCAGACTGTATCCCGTTCGGCGAGGTCTTCACTATGCAGCAGGATTTCGTTGTCTCCCGATTGAAGCAAAATCGAGACCTCGATCTCGGAGGCACGGTTGCGCTGAAAAGGCTCGAAGCGCACCTGCTCCTCGCCATTCACCCAGATGCGAACCCCGCCGCAGGTGGACAGACGGAAACGAACACGCCGGCGCACCGATGAAACGAAACAACCCGACAGCCAGCGCCGCACATGGGTCGGCACATGCCAGAAATGGGTGAACTCCACCCGGCGATTGCTTCCCGGCAGATTGACATGCCCCAGCGGCCATTCCCGTTCAGGCAAAATGTGCCGCCCCACCATGCTCGACCAGAAGGCCTTGCGGCAAGGCAGATCGCCCACATCCACGAAACCATTGATGAAACGATAGCGAACCCGATCCTCGGCAGGGGCGGCGACGCCGGGAAATGGCGTGGCGACCAGCCCCGACACCATCCAGGCTGTGACCGTCTCGCCACGCTGCACGCGATAGAGCGGACGGGCAGGTCCGGCCGCCGTGCAGGTAGAGAAGGCACTCATGCAACGCCTCCCTCGATCATGAAATTTTTTTCATCTTATTAGCCTGCAAAAAGAAAAACCTTCAAAGCGACAATTTTTGGCGAGCAAACAGCTTGACGAAGCTAATGTCAAGACGCAAAACTTGGCGCATTCCAGAGCTTCAGGAGGAGAAGCGACGGATAAATGAAAATATTTTCATTTGGAGGGCGAAATGAAATACTCCTTGAAAAGCTTTGGCCTGGGGCTGGTGGCATTCTATGCGTCCACCGTGGCGGCGGCCGAAACCAAGACGATCACCTTTCTCTTCACCGATGACGATCAGGCCTATGTCGAGCGCATGGCCGCACTCAGCAAGGAGTTCGAAGCCAGCCATCCGGACGTGAAGATCAACTTCGTTTCCTCCGGCTATGAGGCCGTCTCCAAACAATTGCCGGTGCAATTGGCCGTAGGCGAAGGCCCTGACGTGGCCAAGATTACCGATTGGCAGCTGGCGCCCTATTTTCTCGATATGCGCCCCTTCATGAAGGATGCCGCTACATATGAAAAGCTGCATGGCGAAAGCCTCAACCTGCTGCGAATGCCCGGCATCAACGATCCAAAATCCATTAACGGCTATATCGCATCGCAGACCTTCAACCTGCCCTTCGTGAACAAGACATTGTTCGAGCAGGCGGGCGAACCATTGCCGGGGCCCAAGGCGACGCTGAAGGAAATTGTCGAGATTTCGGCCCGTGTCGCCAAAAAGACCGGCGTGCAAATCCCCTTCACCATGGATCGCTCCGGTCATCGTTTTTCCGGCGGCGCATTCTCCTACGGCGCGAACTATGTCGTGAACGACAAATTCGTCTTTCCGGACGAAGCGGCAAAAAAATACATCGCCGATCTTTACGACTGGACCCGCAACGGCTCGTTCCCGAAAGAAATGTGGGGCGCCGCCGGAGGTTCGCAATACAAGAACATGGGCGATGAATTCGTCAACGGCAATGTCGTCACCTATCTGGCCGGCAACTGGATGGTAAACCCCTTCCAGAAAAAGATTGGGGACGCCTTCGAGTGGACAGCCCTGAACGCACCATGTGGCGATGCCGGCTGCTTTGCCATGCCCGGCCAGACGGCAATTGTCGGCTTCAAGCGAAGCAAATATCCTGAGGCCGTCGGCCAGTTCATCGAGTTCCTCGGCTCCGAGAAGGTTCAGCGGGAAATTGCCGAGAATTTCGTCATCCTGACCGGCGCCAATATCGACAAGCCGCAATACAAGCTCTCCGACCAGAACGCCAAGGCCGCCATGGCGGTTTTTCTCGCCAATGAGAAGAATGCCCCGCCCGCCGCGCGCATTCTGGAAAAGAAGAAGGGATCTTCCGCGCTTTACCAGCAGATCGTGCAACGCATGAGCCAGCTTATCGTCGGCGAACTGTCATTGGATGACACCTATAAGGCCATGGCCAGCGATACGGACAAGATCAACGCCGCTGCGGGAAAATAAGGGCACAGAAACATCGGATTATCCGAAAACCGCGGCCACTTTTCGGTCCGATGCTTTAATCTCCGCATCGGATTGCCCGAAAACCGGGTCCACTTTTCGGTCCGATGCGGGAAAAACTTGACATCGGAGGGAAGTCGTAGCCTACTGAACCAATAGGAAATTGGTTCGAACCAATGTCGGCAGTACAGGAAAACTCAAATCTGGCCCTTGAGGGACTGAGGGCGCTTCTGGTGGGCGAAAGGCTTCAGGCGGGCGCCCGTCTTCCAACAGAACGGCACCTCGCGGAAATGCTGAATGTCAGCCGCCGGGCCATCCGCCGCGCGCTGGAGGTTCTCGAGGCGGAAGGCCTGGTTTGGAGAAGACAGGGCTCCGGAACGTTTGCCGGCGCGAGGCCTGTGGACCACACGCTGCTGGAGAGTGGAATGCGCCGGGGCGCCGACCCTCTGGAGGTCATGGAAGTCCGGCTGCGGATCGAACCGCAGCTGGCGCAACTGGCGGCCTTGCGGGCAACACCTGAGCATGTGGATGCCATGTACCATCTGGCAGCGAGGATTTTTGAAAGCGACGATGCCGATGCGCAGGAATTATGGGATGGAAGCCTGCATCGGCGCATAGCGCAATGCGCAGGCAACACCCTGTTTTTGAGCATTTTCGATCTGGTGAACCGCGTACGTGAGGAAGACGGCTGGCGAATGCTGCGGGAACAAGCAGGACGCCTGCATCATTCCTCCGAAGTGGCCCACCAGCAGCACCTGTCCATTATCGATGCCATTGCCGCACGAGATTGCGCGGGAGCCTGCGAGGCAATGCGAGACCACCTTTTGTCATTCCAGGAGGCCCTGATCCGCGTAACCTCGATGCCTGGCGGATATGTAGACACGCCGGAGGCTGGCAAGAAAGGCGTAAGCTGAGGTGAAGCAGGGGGCCGTGGCCGTGCAACACCGGCAGGGCTCGGAATTAAAAGTTTCAGATCGTCCCGCCCCGCACGGCGGGGCGTTTCTGGCGGGCGGCGCGATGACGATGGCACGCCGCCCGCTTTTTCTTTCTCCTTTCGCCCCGCGGGAAAGCCAATGGGTCGCACACCCATTCCCATGCAGGAGAGAGTGGCGTCTTGCAGGGCTGGAGCGCGTCCGATGAACAAAGGCCCACCCGACGCGCTCCAGGCTTTTGTTTTCCCGCATTTCCGGAGGCAAAACCGTGACTACACTTTTTGCGAAAATGCTCTAGCCACTTGAAATTCAGGGTAAAATGCGCAACGAACAAGGCTGACCCGCAACAGGCTTTGCTTCCATGACACCCATCACCGCTTCCGCGCCGCCCCGTCGGCTTACCTCTGCCGATTTTCGCACACTTGGCCTTTCCGCGCTCGGCGGCGCGCTTGAGTTTTACGATTTCATCATTTTCGTGTTCTTCGCGGCGGTGATCGGCAAACTGTTTTTTCCCCCGGACATGCCGGATTGGCTGGTGACAATCCAGACATTCGGGATTTTTGCCGCCGGTTATCTGGTTCGACCGGTGGGCGGTATTGTCCTTGCCCACTTCGGTGACATCTTCGGGCGCAAGAAAGTATTTGCCTTCTCCATCCTGCTCATGGCGCTTTCCACGCTGGGCATGGCGGCAATGCCCACCTATGCCAGCATCGGGGTTGCCGCACCGCTGCTTCTCGTCGTCATGCGGTTGTTGCAGGGGGCGGCAATCGGTGGCGAAGTTCCCGGCGCATGGACCTTTGTTTCCGAGCATGTACCATTCCGCCGTGTCGGTTTTGCTTGCGGCTTTCTGTGTTCCGGCCTGACGCTGGGAATCCTGCTTGGGTCGTTCATTGCCACCATTATCAACACGGCCTTCACCCCGGACGACGTGGCTGCCTATGCCTGGCGCATTCCCTTTCTGCTCGGTGGCGTTTTCGGGCTTGTCGCCGTCTATCTGCGCCGCTGGCTCAGTGAAACGCCGATCTTTCGCGAAATGCAGGAAAGCCGGAAGTCCGTGCCCGAATTGCCGCTGAAAGCCGTCCTGCGCGACCATCCCCGCGCCATTGTGCTGTCCATGCTCCTGACCTGGATCCTTTCAGCCGGGATTGTCGTCACGACGCTGATGACCGCGACATTGCTGCAAAAGCTTTATGGTTACGGTGCCCAGCAGGCGCTGGCGGCAACCAGTTTCGGCACATTGTTCCTGATTGTCGGCACCGCTGCGGCAGGCGCGCTGGTGGACAGAATCGGATCGGCACGGCTGTTCATCGGCGGCAGCCTGTTTTTTGCCGCAGCAACCTTCACCTTCTACAGTCTGGCAGCCACATCGGTTCCCGTTCTGTTTGGTCTCTATGCGGTCATGGGATTGTCGGTTGGCATGGTCGGCGCCGTTCCCTATGTGATGGTGCGAGCCTTCCCGGCACCTGTCCGTTTTACCGGCCTGTCGTTCTCCTATAATCTTTCCTACGCGATCTTCGGCGGCCTGACGCCGGTTGCCGTTTCGACGCTTCTGGCATGGAACCCCATGGCACATGCCTACTATCTTCTCTTCATCGCCGCGCTCACGCTCGCCATCGGCCTGTGGCTGGCAGCAGGCGGGAACCGCATCGAAGCCCAGGCAGGCATAGAGGAGTTAACCACACGAAAAGCGGGTTAACCAGCGCTGGAACAGTCCAGCCTTCTGACGGTTGGAAGAACAGGCTGCCCGTTTGAAGGCGGGCAAGCATCCTTCCGAAAGAATCCACGATGAATGGCAAGCAATGGACTGTCTGTTTCGCGCTTCTGCTGATTTTGCTATCGGGATTTGCCTTTTTCAGTCCCCCCGATAGCAATGAGAGCAAGCACGCCTCACCCCGTACGATTCAGCAGTAGAGCATTTCGCGGAAAGGTGGAATCCGGTCTTCCCGCCGGTAATGGTTAAAACAAAGATCAACGGTCATTCCGTGTGTCGTTGAAGCTCCGTGTTTCGTTTAAGCATGGTTCCTTATCGTGTTTCGGGACGAAAGACCGGCTGTCATTTGCAGATCAGGGCATCTGGACCTTGCTCGTTTCGGGCAAGCGGAGAGGATGCACGTGGCAGCGTCCGGGTAAACCAATCGATTGTTGCTTCCAGTCCTTGAGCAAGCGAGACCTTAGGCGTCCAGCCCAGCAATGCCTGCGCCTTGGTAATGTCAGGCCGCCGGCGACGGGGATCGTCGGTCGGAAGCGGCCGATGGATGATATCACCCGCCTGGGGAATTGCCCTTCTGACCTGCTCGGCCAGCTCGCAAATGGAAAACTCCTGCGGATTACCCATGTTTACAGGCTGGCCCGGATTATCGTCGATCGCCATGAGAGCCATCAGCCCCCCGACCAAATCGGTGACATAGCAGAAGGACCGCGTCTGTGCGCCGCTACCATAGATTGTCATGGGGCGGCCTTGCAGTGCCTGGACAATCAGGTTCGATACGATCCGCCCATCATCCGGCTGCATACGGGGGCCATATGTGTTGAAAATACGGGCAATGCGCACATCCACGCGCGAAAGCCGCAAAAAATCGAAGCATAATGCCTCCGCAGCCCGCTTGCCCTCATCATAACAGGCCCGCGGTCCCGTGCAATTCACATGCCCCCAATAGTCTTCCCGCTGGGGATGTTGCTCCGGATCGCCATAAACCTCGCTGGTGGAGGCCTGCAACAAGCGGGCGCTATTTGTCTCTGCCAACGCCAGCAGATTGCGTGTGCCGATCACGCTGGTCATCATGGTGTGGATGGGATCGGCCTGATAGTTGGGAGGAGAAGCGGCACAGGCGAGATTGTAGATCGCATCGAGTTTTTCCGGCAGGAAAACCGGGTCGCAGACGTCATGCTTCACAAAGCTGAAGGCCGGATGATTGAGTAACGGCGCGATATTCTCCATCGAACCCGTCAGGAAGTTGTCAAGGCAAATCACCCGGCAGCCCTGCGCCAGCAACTCATCGGCAAGATGCGAGCCCAGAAAGCCCGCCCCGCCAGCAACCAGCACAGTTCTTGGGGCTCTCTCATATCCTTGCAGCATGGTCTTCTCCTCTCACACTTGCCGGTTGGCTGGCGATGTCAAATTTCACCCCTACTCTGTTCCAGACGCAAAGCCGGTTCCCACTTTTGCTGGAAATACAGCTCTTTCACGCATTTCCGGACGCAAAACCGGTTCCCACTTTTGCTGGAAATGCAGCTCTTTCACGCATTTCCGGACGCAAAACCGGTTCCCACTTTTGCTGGAAGTGCTTGAAACCCCCAAATCGCAGCCGCCAGCTCTTCCCCTCTCGCATGTCCGGTATGACCCGTCAGCACGATGTGCGCCGCTTCCTGCGCAATCTCCCGCCTTGACGTTTCCGGCATGGTTTCCAGCACATCGGCCACATCCTGCGTATCCTTTGCCAGCACTATGGCCTGCCCCTCCGGAAAGAGGCTCGCAAGCCCCTCCCATATATCGCTGATGATCGGCACGCCGCAGGCCGCGGCCTCGAACAGGCGAACACTGGGCGACCAGCCAAGCGCTACCATATCGGCGCGCGTCACGTTCAGCGTGAAGCGCTGGCGGCTGTAGAAGGAAGCATGGGCCTCAGGAGGCAGATGCTCGATCCGTTCCACATTGGCCGGCCAGTCGATATCTGCCGGATAGGATGGTCCCGCCACGACAAAGCGGCGATGCGGCAAAAGTCGCGCTGGCCTGAGCAGCAGGCGTTCAAGAACCAGTTGCCGATCGGGGCTATAGGTGCCGAGATAGCCGAGATCCCAGGCCGTAGCCTCGCCAGTGGCGTGGTAGACATCAGGATCGACCGAGCAATAGAGCGCCATGGCCCGCTGCACGCCGAAATCGCGTTCGAGAACGGTCAGGATCGGGCCCCCCGAAAAAGAAAAGCAGATATCGAAAAGCGGCAACTGGCGCCTTGCGATGTAATCCTCCTCTTCACGTCCCATCCTCGCCAGTGTCACCGGAGTATCGATATCGTAAAAGCACAGGCAATCCGGCACCATTGCCCGCACGAGGTCTATGACATCCACCCCATCCGGAACATATGAACCGATGATCACGGCATCTGCTCCGCGTATGTCGTCAGCAAAGACCTCGCCCAGTTGATCCACGGAGGCATAATAGGCAAGGCGGCAGAACGAGGCCTCCGGCAGATCGCGATGCGCCGCATACCAGGGCATGTCCCGTTCGAGAAAAAGACATTCATGCCCCAGGGCATTCAGGCCTCCGAGAAGCGAACGATAGGCCGTCGCATGACCGTTCCCCCAGGAAGACGACAAAGTGAGGCCAATAAATACAAGTTTCAGCGGCTTATTCATGCAACGCCCTCCCGTTTTTGCTCTGCCGAAATCGCCTTTCGGCGTCCAAGCAGCTCATGCAGCGCAAGGGCGCGGTTGTCGTAGGTGTGATCCTTCAAAACCCGCTGAAGGGCCTTCACGCCTATGGCGCGGGCTTCCTGCCTGCCAAGCCCGGTCAGGATTTCCTCCACATCGCGCCCGTCGCGTGCGACCAGCACCTCCTCCCCGGGGGTCAGGAACTGCTCAATACCCTCCCAGTGATCGGTAATCAGACAGGCAGCGGCCCCGGCCGCCTCGAAAACCCGCGTGGCCGGAGAAAAGCCGGTGCGCGCCATGTCGGCGCGTGAAATATTCAGCACGGCCTTGGGGGTCACGTTGAAGGCATTATGATCGCGGGTAGACACATGACCCAGACGGCGGATATTGGCCGCCATCGGCTTATCCTCCCAGCCGGAGCCGCCCAGCAGGAAACGCTGATCCACCATCCGCGCCGCAGGTTCGAGAAAGAAGCTTTCCACCCTCGCCTCCCGATCCGGCAGTCGATTGCCGAGAAAACCCAGATCCGCCGCAAATTCCGCCCGAGGCAGAACAGGATGATGCGTGGAGGGATCCAGCGCATTGTAAACCGGCACGCAACAGTCAGCGCCAAGCGCCCGATAGGCCGAAATCACGGGTGCACCGCCGCCATAGGTCAGGACAAGAGAAAACCCGGATAGTGCAGCGCGCAGGGGATGCTCCGGGGCAGCAAAAAGCTCGGCAAGTGTCGCCGGAGCATCGACATCCCAGAAGATCGTCAGGGCATCCCGGCGCGCCTGCCGTTGCAGCAGTCCCGGCAGGCAGTCATCGGCAAAACCCACCCCGCTTGCCTTGATAACCACATCCGCATCGGCAGCCTCGCCACACACTCTTAGCAGATCGCTCTGCGTTGGCTGATAGACGACCACACGGCACCAGCCGGGCGCATCCATATCACGATGCTTCTGCCTGTCATAAATATCTGGTTCGTAGAAGGTGATTTCATGCCCCAAAGCCGCAAGGGCGCGTATTATCCCGCGATAATATGTGGCAGCACCGTTCCAATAGGCCGAAAGCAGGCTGGATCCGTAAAAGGCAATCTTCATTCCGCTGCCTCCCCGGCCTGAAGCGACAGGCTCCTCCGGTCAACGCCCAGAGACGAAAGAATGTCCAGAAGTTCAAGAACGCGGTGACGGCAGGTGTGGCGCGCCCGGATGGTAGCCAGCCCTTCGGCGGCAAAGGCTTGCCGCATCGCTGCATCCTGCAACAGATCCTCCATCAGGCGCGCCATCTCACCGGAATTTCTGGCAAACAAAAAATCCTTCCCCGGCGTAAACAGGCCCTCGCAATCATTCCATGGGGCGGAAAGCAAAGGAATGCCACAGGCCAGAGCCTCAAATACCCGAATGGTCGGAATGCCCGGCAAATGGTCAACATAGGGGCGGCGCGGTACATGTATGGTGAAGGCATGGGCGGCAAAGCAGTGCGGCACTTCGGCATTGGCAATCCAGCCATGATAGGCAAGACCCGCCGCTCCAAGAGCATCAAGGGCCAGAGCCGGGTAGCGCACCCCGTGGATGTCGGCCTGCACGGGAACTGCCCTCTCCCGGCTCAACCTCGCCACCGGCTCCAGCAAAAATTCAGCCAACTCGCGGCTGCGCTCGTCATCACCCCAATTGCCGATCCACACAAGATCGCCCTGGCGCTCCATCTCGGGCATGGGATGGAAAAGCGTATCGTCGGCCGCCTCATGCCAGGTAAAAACCTTCCGGCCCCATCCGGCCTTGCGGTATCTTTCGCTCAACGCCTCGCCAAAGGCCAGCACCGCATCGTAATCAGCCAGTTCGAGTGCCGCCATGTCCTCGCCAGCCGACACGGCTCGATGATGGGTATCGTGAAACAGGAGGGTGAAGTCTTCCTCACGGCGCGCCCTGCCAATGCGCGCGACAAGATCCGGATCTGTCCATTCATGCACCACCACCACATCGGCACCGGCAAGAGTGGCCTCATGGTTGAAATCCGGACCGTAGCACTGGCTTTTCAACATGGGGAATGCGTGCTGGAAAGCCGCGATTGCTGCCTCGCCATGCTCGCTTTCGAGGTTGCGCCTGCTCCAGCCATTCTCTGGCTCCAGAGCATGAGCCTCATGTCCCTGCTTCAGAAGCTCCTTCATGACGCCACGCAGAAAATGCGCGTTGCCATGATTCCAGTCCGAAACAAGGGAGTGGGTATAGAACAGAAACCTCATGACAATCTCCGGGCTGAAAGGCAAAGAGGGGAAGCCGCTTTGGCGCCAGAGCAGCCGCGATAAAGCGCCAGCATGGCATCTGCCTGCCGGGCCAGCGTGAACTCCGCGGCCCGAAACATCGCTCTTGCTGCCAGCGCCTGCCGCTGCTGTGGCCTCTGGTGAAACTCGCGAATTACCGCAGCAAAGGCGTCCGGATCATCGGGTGGCGCAAAAAGGGCCGCGTCCTGCCAAAGCTCGCGATAGGTGGCAATGTCAGCCAGCACCATGGGAACGCCGCAACGTGCTGCCTCAAGCGCTGCAAGCCCGAAGGGCTCGTAAAGCGAGGGAGAAGCAAATATCTCGGCTTGCGCCAACGCCGCCACCATGGCCCGATGCGGCATGGGGCCGAGTCCGCGGGCGTGGGAGAGAACAAGCGATTGCCCTTCCGGCCCCTGTAATTCTCCGGCCATCAGAACCGGCAGGCCGCAAAGTCCGGCGGCGGCATCCAGAACCCTGCCATTCTTGCCCTCATCCCACCAGCGGCCCGCAGCAAACACCACAGCATCTCTTTGCCGACAGGACGCTTGCACCGCACTCGCATTCTCGATTACGGAAAGATGTGGCAGAGGCCCATAACACGTCTCCAATGCCTGGCCATGGCTATGGCTGGGGGCAACCACTGCCGTTGCCTGCATCAATCCCTGCCGGTTCAGGACTCCGTGCCAATGCCAGTTCTGCGGGGGCCGGGTCCCCTTGACCTGCATGGACCAGGTGGGAATACAGGAATGCGATACGGTAACCACCGGCTTTTGCGAATGAAGGCCGCTTGCCTGCGAAGGCAGATTGAGATGGAGCAGATCCACCTGGTAGCGTTCCGCGGTTTCCGCCAGCATCGGCGCCACGCTCTCCAGGTCTCGCACACAGCCTGCCATCCAGTCCAGCGGCAGGCCGAGCCACAGCAATTCGCCGGTTTTGGCAGCCTCCGCAATCTGGTGAGGTTCTGGAGACGGCCCAAGACCGACGAATATGGTTTCCACGCCTCGGCGGCCAAGTTCCGCGGCAAGGTCGAGAGAATAACGCCAGACACCGCCAACGGCATCCACCGTCATCAGAATGCGGCTGGGAAAAGCCTTCATCGGGCCGCACTCCGCCGACCCTCTTCAGCAAGATGCGGGAAGCGATGTTCAACCAGCCAGTCATGCAGGGCCGACAAACCTTTCCGCCACTCCGTCGCGGCCCGCCAGCCAAACGCATCCCGCAAGGCACGCGTATCAGCTACGAAATAAAGCTGGTCTCCGGCCCGCCAGGGCGCGAGATTCCGTCCGGTCCCGCGCCCTCTCAGCCGGTCGATCTCGCGGATCACCATGTTCAGGCTGACCGCATTGGCAGCACCGCCGCCGAGGTTGAAGGCGCGCCCGCTAACCTCGGCAATTCCGGCATGGACCGCGCGATAGGCCGCAACAGCATCGTCAATGAAGAGAATGTCACGAACCTGCTTGCCGTCGCCATAAATGGAGATGTCCTCTCCGGACAGGGCGCGAATGAGAAAATGCGCCACCCAACCCTGATCCTCCGTACCGAACTGGCGCGGCCCGTAAATACAGCTCATGCGCAGGACGGCTGAAGGCAGCCCGAAGGATTTGGCATAATCCAGCACATATTGATCGGCGACACCTTTAGAGCAGCCATAAGGGGTACAGAAGTCCAGCGCCCGCCCTTCGCCGACGCCATGGGCCCGCAGCATGGGATCGGCTGGAACATAGCGATCCTCTGTCTCGATCATCGCCAGATCCGGCAACGCGCCATAGACTTTATTGGTGCTGGCGAAGATAACCGGAGCCTGCCGCCCGGCCTTGCGCACGGCTTCCAGCAGATTGATCGTTCCACGGGCGTTTATTTCGAAATCGTCGATCGGCCGCTCGAGACTGGTCGTCACCGCCGTTTGAGCCGCCAGATGAAAGACGGCTGACGCATCGGCCAAAGCAGGCTCCAGCGCGGGAAGATCGCGAATATCGATGAGAGCAGGATGCACTCGCCCGCCATGACGCTCCTCAAGCCAGGCAAGATTACGATCGACGCCGGGGCGGCTGAGATTGTCGATGACGATGACTTCGCGTCCCTCCCGCAAAAAGCTGTCGGCCAGATTGCTGCCGATGAAGCCCGCACCCCCGCTTATCACGAGGGGTCTTGCCGGCCGCATGATGCCCGGCCCCTGCAAGCGCGCCACATCATCGACACGGCTCAGGCCGCCTTCCTGCAACAACCTTCCCAGC
This sequence comes from Allorhizobium undicola ORS 992 = ATCC 700741, assembly GCF_000621665.1. Lineage (GTDB taxonomy): Bacteria > Pseudomonadota > Alphaproteobacteria > Rhizobiales > Rhizobiaceae > Allorhizobium > Allorhizobium undicola. The sequence goes on along the minus strand of NZ_JHXQ01000007.1, from coordinate 123,709 downwards.
AACTTGGGATGCCCCTGATGATCGGCGATCCCGAGATGATAATGGCGTGGATCGAACCACAGTCCTTCCTGCACAGGCACGTCCGGGGCCACATCCTGATAGCCGTACCAGTAGCTGCGCGCCACGGGCAGATTGATGGCCTTGGCAAAGCGACGCACCTGCTCGAGTTCATCGTTGCGCCAGGTAGAATAGCCGGTTTCGGTGATCCAGATTTCCGCCCTGGGATTATGCCGGTCCATGATCTGGCGCATTTCTCCAAGATGCAGATCCCAGCCACCCCAGCTTGCCGCCTCGCTGTCCCATGTGCCCGGAAAACCGTGAAAGCCAACGGCCTCCACCACAGCCAGTACGCCGCGCTCACCCATCAGGTTCAGCCAGTAGGGATCGAAAGGGCATGGGCCTCCCAGCACGGGCTTGAAGCCTCGATGGCGCGCCCAATAGGCCGCAGCGCCCACCATTTCACAAAACAGATCGAATTCGGGATCTTCCCGCCAGTCCCAGTCGAGCAGGTTGTTCGGCTCGTTCCACAATTCCACATGAGTAAACCATGCACCGTACCGGGTCAGGATATGATCGACGAAATCGGCGTAATCCTTCAGCACGCGCGGCGCGCCGGAGGACCGGCCGGTACGTGACAGGGAAGGCGGCGTGTAGTGAAGGCAGGGCAGAAGATCGATGGCCGCCCCCAGCCGCGGGATGAGCCAGTCGAACCATTCCTCACCACCCGGGGCCAGATATTCGGCCCAGGAAAGATGCGTGCGCAAATGGCTTGCCCCTGCGGCGAGGATATCCGCCAACACCTCTTCGCTACGGGCATATTCGCCTGGACGGAACCATTCGACGAAACCGAAGCGGCACGCCCTGGCCGGATCTTCCGAATGGCGGTTCATGACACCAGCCCTCTTTCTTCCAGCTGGCGGCGCATATCCGGGCCGCGGTCTTCCGCGCCCACCTCCCGCACCCATTCAGCAAAAGGCGCCAAAGTGTCTTCCAGCCGATAGCGCGGCTCGAAACCCAGTAGATCTCGCGCCCTGGAAATATCAGCAAAGCAGTTGCGGATATCCCCCGCTCGGGCCTTGTTCACGATGTCAGGCTCCAGATGAGGCACGCCCATTGCATCGGCCAGCAAGCGGGCAATCTCGGCTATGGCATAGGCCTTGCCGCTGCCGATGTTGATAACCTCGCCATTCGCCCTGTTGTTTTCGAGTGCCAGACGAAAGGCGCGCGCCACATCTCGAACGTGCACGAAATCCCGCCTCTGACGGCCATCTTCGAAGATCATCGGGCGTTCGCCATTGGCCAGCCGGGAGGCGAAATTTACCAGCACACCCGTATAGGGATTGGCCAGAGCCTGCCCGGTTCCGAACACGTTGAACAGCCGCAGCGCCGAAGCGCGTATGCCATAGGCCTCAGCAAAAATCAGCACGGCGCGCTCCTGCGCATATTTGGTAAGCGCATAAATGGAGGCCAGATCGACGGGCTTTTCCTCATCCGTCGCAATGGGAGACAGAATGTGACCTTCGCCATCGACGGGATCCCATCGGCCTGCCCTCAGTGCCTGCGGCCTGCGCCGCACCCGCTCCAGCCGCTGCCCTCCGCCTCCCTGGTAGAGACCTTCACCATAAACGCTCATGGAGGAGGCAACGATCACCGTTTCAACCGGCGCGCCGATCATGGCTTCCAGCAGCACCGCCGTTCCCAGATCGTTGGCGGAGACATAGCGCGTGATTTCGTACATGGATTGGCCGACGCCGACCTCCGCCGCCAGATGAATGACCGCATCGCACCCCCTCAGCGCGCCGCGCACAGTGTCCGCATCGCGCACATCGCCCTGTCTGAACTCCACCTCCGGCGGCAGGTCGGCCTGCCCCTGACCATGGACCTGATCGATCAGCGCATCGAGAACCCTGGTCCTATAGCCGTTTTCAACAAGTTCAGCGGCAACGTGACGACCAATAAATCCTGATCCACCAGTAACGAGAACGGTTTGAGACATGGAGTGCAATTACCTGCCGAAAGTGTTGTTGATGCCGTCCGAACCGGAGCATTGGTGGATTGTTCCGCACTTCTTCATCTTCAGAGACATTTTCTTCGACTATGACGTCTTCATCTTCTTCCGGAACGAAACATCCCGACGCGTGTTGGGAGGCTCTCAATGATTTCCGTCATTCAAGCCACGCGAGGACAGGGATGGACCATCAAAACAGCACAAGCGGGCTGATGCAGGCAGCCATCGTCACCGGCCCGGGCCGTGTCCGGGTGGAGGCCCGGCCCGTCCCCTCTCCCGAAGTGGACGAGGTTCGCATCAGACTTGAGGGATGCGGGGTCTGCGCCTCAAATCTCGGGCCATGGGCAGGACCGGACTGGATGCATTTTCCAACCGAGCCGGGAGCGTTGGGCCATGAAGGTTGGGGCGTTGTGGATGCCGTCGGAGCCAATGTCACGGCAATCAGGCCAGGCGAGCGGGTGGCCGCCCTTTCACACAATGCCTATGCCCACTATGACCTTGCCAGGGAGCAAGCCGTCGTAAAGCTACCGGATGAACTGGTAGGCCTGCCATTCCCCGGCGAGCCTCTGGGCTGCGCGATGAACATCTTCCGCCGCAGCCGGATAAAGGCCGGCGACACGGTCGCCATCATCGGCATCGGCTTCCTCGGCGCCCTTCTGACACAGCTTGCCGTCAACGAAGGCGCTGAGGTCATTGCGCTCTCACGGCGCGAATTTTCTCTCCGCACCGCCCAGACCTGCGGCGCACATCACAGCCTGCCCCTCGATGACCATTGGGCGATCATTGAACAGGTGCAGGAGCTGACGCAAGGCCGCTTCTGCGACATCGTCATCGAAGCCACAGGCAAGGCCTGGCCACTCGATCTGGCTGCAGAACTCACGAAAGAACGCGGCAGACTCATCATCGCTGGATATCATCAGGACGGCCCTCGACAGATCAACATGCAGCTCTGGAACTGGCGCGGGCTGGATGTCATCAATGCCCATGAACGTGACCCCGCCCGATACAGGCAGGGCATGGAAGAGGCCGTCGCGGCAACGCTCAAGGGCAGGTTCGATCCACAACCACTGCTGACCCATTGTTACGGGCTGGAGGAACTGGCTGTGGCCCTGAACGCTACCCGCGACCGCCCGGAAGGCTTTCTCAAGGCCTGGCTGAAACTCTCATGACAATCCCGTCCTGGCCGCCCTCCCCACCTGCTGCGTCCCTCCTGCGGCTCGGCTTTGCCGGTACAGGCTGGATCGGCCTCAACCGCATGGAGGCGCTCTTGAAAAGCGGACTGGCGCGTGCCGCCATGCTGCAAGACCCCTGTGAAGATATGATTGCCAAAGCCCGCACGCTTGCGCCCGACGCCGAGATTGCCGCCTCCTTCGAGACCTTGCTCGAAGCCGATCTTGACGCTGTGGTCATCGCCAGTCCAAGCGGTATGCACGCCTGTCAGGCCATCGCGGCGCTCGAAAGCGGCAAGGCGGTCTTTTGTCAGAAGCCGCTTGGCCGCAACGGAGGGGAAGTGCGCGCCGTTGTGGAAACGGCAAGAAAAGCCGACCGGTTGCTGGGGCTCGATCTTTCCTATCGCCATACGCGCGGCCTTCAGGCAATCCGGAAAGCGATAAGGGAGGATCGCCTGGGCAAGGTCTTTGCCCTCGACCTAGTTTTTCACAACGCCTATGGTCCGGGCAAGTCCTGGTTCTTCGACAAGGCACAATCCGGCGGCGGCTGCCTCATCGATCTTGGCGTGCATCTGGTTGACATGGGGCTCTGGTTACTGGATTTTCCGAAAATAAAGCAGGTTTGCGCCAGCCTGCACAGTGGGGGCTCGCTGCTCACGCCAGAAGACCGAGCACAAACCGGAGGCGCGGTAGAAGATCATGCAGCAGCTCAACTCAGAACGGAAAATGGTACCATGCTGCGTCTTGCCTGTTCCTGGCATCTTCATGCCGGAACGGATGCCGTGATTCGTGCCGATATCCACGGCACACAGGCGGGCGCGAGCTTCGCCAATATGGCAGGATCCTTCCATAACTTCGAGACACGGCTCCTTCACGCCACCACCAGCGAGCTTCTTTGTGGTCCGCCGGAAGACTGGGGTGGACTTGCGGCGGTGCAATGGTTGAAAAAACTGGCGAATGGCGGAAAATTTGAACGCGAAGCAGAAGATTTCTGTGCGGTATCTGATATTCTGGATTGCATCTATAGCGTGTAAGTTCATTCTGTCACCGTGACCGCCAACTGCGGGAAGACATGAACGCAACAACATGGAACCACGGGAATTCACGTGTTTAGCAGACGAAATGCCGATGAAGCACGATCGGGACAGGCACAGCCGATAATTTATACAAGCGCAGTTGCGCAATTCACCTGCAATTTAACGGGGCATTAACGGCCTTTCTCCGCAAAGCACAAGGGGGCTTGGGCTACGCAAAGCATTGTGCTATGCAACATAATACAGGCGGATCGATCACCATACCCGGTCGAAACGCAGGTTCGTTTTATGCGTATACCTTTTTTTGAATTGCTTATGTTTTACTTGGAAATGCCTGTTTCGTCCTTCCGCACATTCACAGGATGAGCGGCCATTGTAATGCAAAAGCCCGGATTTTTAAGGGCGCTGCACGGCAAGAGACGGGAAACAGCCGGTTGCGGGATTTTTTTCGTACCGCCCAAGGCTGTTGAGAGGCGCGATTTGCATTTCCTTAATTTCAGACGGGGTGCTTTATGTATATCGATGTCCATTCCAATGACGTTTTCGACCAGTTCACCAGCCGGATCGGCAGTGCACAGACCGTTGCCGAGCTGAAGGCTCTGCTTGAGGAAACGGTCTCGCGGCTTGGCTACCAGTATTTTGCCTATCACATTGTTCAGCATTCCGCCCTTTACGAAGGCGGCTCCGCCCGGCAGACCTACGGCATCTTCAGCTATCCGGACACGTGGATGGCGCAATATGTCGCCCGTCAATATGTCAATCACGATCCGGTGGTCGATTGCTGCCTCGGCCGCAAGACCCCCTTCCGCTGGGAAGGCGTCATCGACATGGCAACGCTTTCCCCCAGCCAGCGGCAGGTGATGAAGGAAGCGGCAGAAGCCGGCATCCGCGACGGCCTGACCATTCCGCTGATGTCCAAGCATGGTGAAGTCGCCATGCTGACGGTTATCCCACCCAAGGGCGGCATGGAGCAGCGCCGCGGCCGCAAGGATGACAATCTTCTTTATGTCATCGCGCAATTCTTCCACGCCCATGCGCTTCGCATCGTCATGGAAGAGCGCCTGGTCAGCAATGTCGGACGGCGACGCTCTTTTCTGTCCGCGCGTGAGCGCGAAACGACCCTCTGGGTTTCGCGCGGCAAATCCTCCTGGGAGATTGCCCAGATCCTCGGTATTTCCGAAAAGTCCGTCGAATTCTACATGGAATCGGTAAAGAAGAAGCTTGAGGCGGTGAACCGCACGCAGGCCGTGGTCAAAGCTATCCTGCTTGGCCTGATCGATGGGGAAAATCCCATTCCTGCCGCCCGCACCAAATCAGCCCCACGTGCAGGCGCCTTGCGCATGGGCGCCATGGCGGCAGCGCCGGCATGAATGCAGATGGAATGGCTGGGATCAGCGAAGGGCATAAGGCTCTTCGCGCCCCATCCTGTTTCTCTTCTGCTTGAAATGCCCTATAGGAAGCACATTGAAACTCATCATTCTTTTTCGCAGATGGTGCTGACATATGCTGGCGCCGAAAGACGGCATGATGAGTAATATGGGCTTGAAGAATGGACGACACGCCGGAATTTACAGGGGTGGAAACACGACGGATAAGCTGGGCACGAAATTCAGCCGCCTATCGCCTGTCCCGACGCATGTTGAGCGAACAGCAGCTCCGGGAACAGATCATCCGCAAGGCGCGGCAGAAATTCGAGGAGATCGGCGACGAGGAATGCAGCCTTCTGGCCGAGGCCGCGATTGCCTATGGCCGGCAGCTTGGCGCATTGAACGATAAAAACTTTGCCGAAGTGAAACTTCGCTCACAGGCCCGCCAGGGCAAATCCAGCCGCGCCATTGCCCACGGCTTGCGCTCCAAGGGAATAGAGGCGGCAATTGTCGAAAGCGCCATGCAAAACGCAGACGATGTCAGTGCCGCCATTATTCTTGCCCGCAAGCGTGGCTATGGCCCCTTCGACCGCCATGGCGACCGGCTTGAACAACGAGCCCGGCAATTGGCTGCCTTTGCCCGCAACGGCTTCAGCTTCGACCTCGCCCGCCGGGTACTGGACATGTCGCGAGAAGAGGCGGAAGCCGAGCTGGAAACCGGCGGTGAATGGTGATGTTTTTTCCCCGGACAGCGCCTGCCCTTTTTGAAGAAGCAGCAAGCCATCACGCCCTCACCTTCCGGCCTGAAGACTACCATGATGGTGTGGCTGAAGAGATCGGCATGGCCCTGCCCGAAAAGCTCGACCGCGCCGTTGCCAAGCGAAAGGCAGAATATCTGGCGGGAAGATTATGCGCTGCCCGTGCAATTCAGGCGCTGACCGGGCGTTTTCCGGGTGCGCTCCCGGCAAGTGATACTGGCGGCCCGGCCTGGCCTGCGGGCTTGCGCGGCTCGATCACCCACACCCACGGCTTTGCTGCTGCTGTCGTGGCAAGCGGGGCTCACTGCCGCAGCCTCGGGCTGGACAGCGAAGTCTGCATGAGTGAGGAAACGCGAGCGCGCGTGGCAAAAAGCATTCTCAATCCGGAAGAAACCATGCCCTCTTTTTGGCCGCATGGTCCGCAATACCATGCAACGCTGGTTTTCTCCGCCAAGGAAAGCCTGTTCAAGTGCCTTCACCCGCTGGTGGGTGAGATGTTCTGGTTCGCGGACGCCTCCATCCATCTCAGCGCCGCCGCCCCCGGTCGCTTCACGGCCACGCTGAAGAAATCGCTTTCGCCGGAATTTACAAGCGGCTTTACGGTCGAAGGTCGCTACTGTCTGGAGGGCGACCTCGTGCATACAGGTATTATGCTCTCTCTCTGATTTTATCGGGAACAAGCTGGCGGAGGTGTTGTTCGGGTCTTCAATGCAACAACGCATATGAGGGCAATTTCTTGGACCGCTACCCGACACCCCCCTTCGACACCCCGAAAATCGCCATGCCCGGATCGACCGGCGACATGGTGCCACGCCCCGATCATGGAGAGGAAAGCTATCGCGGCTCCGGCAGGCTGGAGGGGCTCAAGGCTCTGATTACCGGCGGCGACAGCGGCATCGGACGGGCCGTTGCCATTGCCTATGCCCGCGAAGGAGCAGATGTCGCCATTTCCTATCTCTGCGAGGAAGAAGATGCCGCAGAAACCTGTCAATGGATCCGGCAGGCCGGCCGCAAAGCCTTGGCAATCAGGGGTGACATCCAGAATGCAGAGCACTGCCGCCGGTTGATCGAAACGGTTGTGAGTGATCTGGGCGGCATCGACATTCTCGTCAATAATGCGGCCCATCAGGCCAGCTTCAGCGAGATTGGCGACATCTCCGACGAGGAGTGGGAATTAACGTTCCGCGTCAATATCCACGCCATGTTCTACCTGACAAAGGCTGCCGTGACGCGAATGAAACCCGGAAGTTCGATCATCAACACAGCCTCTATCAATTCGGACACTCCAAACCCTTCGCTGCTCGCCTATGCCACCACCAAGGGCGCCATCCAGAATTTCACCGCCGGTCTGGCGCAAATGCTGGCTGAGAAAGGTATTCGAGCAAATGCCGTGGCGCCCGGCCCGATCTGGACACCCCTCATCCCAGCGACACTCGAGGAAGACCATGTGCGCAATTTCGGGAAAAGCGTGCCGATGAAGCGGCCCGGCCAGCCCGCCGAACTTGCCACTGCCTATGTCATGCTCGCCGATCCGCTTTCAAGCTATACATCCGGCGCCACCATCGCCGTCACTGGTGGAAAGCCGATTCTCTAAAGCGCATCCGGTTCACCTGCATTGCTCTAAATCCTTGTTTTAACGTATTTCTCGGCGCAAAAGTGTCGTCGTCGTTTTCCGTCTGGAAATACGTAAAAACACGCAGTCGAGCATCGCAAGTGAACCCGTGTTCTGTAAATCGTAATCGCCACGACGCCCTGTTTTTTGTTTTCACAGCAGACCTTTGCCCTGCTTCAAGCACTCTCATTGTATGGACAGGCCTCACATTTCTGACAAGACATATGGAGTTTCATTATGACCAATACCGACAAACCAGACGAAACAGACGAAACAGACGAAACAGACAAGAAGACCACCATCGAGCAGGATGCACGCGGTCAGTTCGCCAAGGGCAACACGATCACCGACAATAATGGGGTGGCAAGCGCAAAGCCGCGCGATATCACCCATTCCGACGATGCAACTGCCAACAAGCAGCCTCCTGGCCAGAAAATGCCGAAAAAGGAATGGGATCTGAATTACGACGAGCGCGAGATGAATGAAGGACAGTGGCGAGGCTGAGGATAAAACACCCGACCGCCCAGGCAACCCTCTGGAGCATCGGATCAAAAGCGTTCCATGATATAGTTTGGTTGTACACTATACCAACTTTGTCACACTCTAATTGACGAAACATTCCCGACTTGGTAAGGTTCAGCATATTCGGAGAAAACATTACAGCGCCGTGCGTTTTGTCAAACGCACGGCGCTGTAACACCCTAAATCTGCTGCATAATTCGACCGAAGTGAAACGAGGGTCGAATTATGCGTCAAACTAAAATGTTAGAGCGCCGATCTGATTCAATCAGATTGCCGCTCTAACGTAACCATCACAGCTTTGGCGCATTGCGCCGGAAGCCCATTGAAAATATGCATTATACCAAGGCATCAAAGATGCTTATGCATCCTCACCTTGAAGATTTCAGGGTAGAATTTGAATCGAGATTCCACCGAAATTCTTAAATTTTCAGGAGATCCCATGAAGTTTATCATTGAAAATACTGTTTGTCTGAATACTGGCGATGCAGCCATTCTTCTGGCCATTCGTCACATTCTGAAACATGTTTTCGATGAGCCCTTGGAAATTCATGTTTTTGACAGCCAACCCGACGTGGCTCAGCGTCTTTATGACGGATATAAGGATTTGACCTTTCACCGTCTTCTTGCCGACGAGATTTACAAAGTTCCCTATCATCGGGAAGACCGGCTAAAGAATAAGCTCAAGCTGGTTTACAACAGGCTTCTTGGGCGCATCCTCAAATTTGCCATTCCAGAGAATGGCGTTTTCCGCAATGTGCTGACGGCCAGACAGAAAGCGGCGCTGGACCTGTACCGCAAGGCGAACATGGTCATCACCACCGGCGGCACCTATCTTGTGGAAACCTATAATCTTGACAAGCGCTTGAAGCAATTCGAACTCGACCTGCTGCTCGGCAAGGCGCCGGTTTTCTTCACGCAATCGCTCGGCCCCTTCCGCAAACCGGACAATATCCGGCGGCTTCGCCCGGTCGTGGAACGATCGCCCCTGGTTCTGCTGCGTGACCAGTATTCGCATGACAATATTGCCGGGATGACGACAACACCGCAAAAATGCCATGTGGTGGCGGATTCCGTTTTCGCCTTGGCAGATATTGCCCGCATAGAAGAACAGCTTGCCAATCCGGCCAATCCGCCCACCAACCGTGTGGCGATTTCCGTTCGCCGTTGGAACTATGTGGAAGGTGGCGATAGCGGAATGAGCCGTTATATCGAGGCAGTGCGCAGTATGACCGAAACGCTGGTACGCCAGCATGGCAAGGACGTGGTTTTTCTATCCACCTGCCAGGGCGTTCCGGAATATCACCATGACGATAGCAAGACAGCCCGCCTTATTGTCGAAGGCCTGGCAGCCGATATTCGCGAGAAGGTCAGCGTGGATGGCGGCTTCCATACGCCCCATCAGCTCATGGAAAAGCTCAAAGGCTTTGACTTCGTCATTTCCACCCGAATGCACATGATGATCATGGCGCTTTGCGTTGGAACGCCCGTTCTGCCCATTGCCTATGAGTTCAAGACGAAAGAACTTTCAAAACGTCTGGGCATCGAGGACATTCTGCTCGACATCGACACGGTAACGTCGAGTGAGGCGCTTTCCCATCTTGCAGCCTTCCTGCGGGATTTCGCCCATTACCGCAGGGTAAGCCTTCAGGCCGCCATCAAGGAAGCGGCTTCCGCCCTTTCAGTGGCCAGCCTGCTCCGTGCCATTGCTCCCCGCGGGCGATTTGACCAGCATGTTGCGAAGGGTCGAAAGCCAGAAGAACAGGATCCTGCGGCTGGTGGGAAAAGCGACTACCAGAACCGCAGCAATTCCATAATTTAACAAGGCAGCCACCGCGACGGACAGGATATCGGACGTGATCCACCCCGTCGCGGCAATCTGGCGGAAGCAAAGCCATGAGAGCCCCGCCGAGGTGACGAACGTAACCTGTATGCTCAGAAAATCAAAGGCTGTAACCGGCCCGACGCGATGCAGCACGCAGGCAAGCACCGGGATCAGCAGGATATAACCGCTGATGGCGTAAGCAGCCGCAACGCCAACCGCCCCCCATTGCAAGCCGACGATAAAAGCCAGCGCCGAAACCGATGAAGAGTAAATTCCCCAGCGAAACATCGTCCTGGTATAGCCCTGACAGATGAAGATCCATCCCGTCGTGTTATTGAGCGGTTGCACCAGGCTTGCAAGGCCCAGCCAGGCGAAAATCGGCCCGACTTCCGCCCATTGCGGTCCAAACACGATGTTGACGACAGAAGACACGGTGCATGTCATGGTGGCAATGCCCGGCATCAGCACAGCCGCCAACAGCCAGTTGGTTCGCAGATAGACGTTGCGGAAGCGCGGCTTGTCATCCTGAAACTGGCTCATCAACGGAATCATTACCCGCGTCAGCGGCTGGTTGATGTTCTGGATCGGGAACATCAGCAGCTTGTAGGCGCGGTCGTAATAGCCCAACGCCTCGGCACCGGAATATTTGCCGATAAGGATATTATCCAGATTTCGGGAGAAGAAATTGACCAGATTGAAGCCGGTCAGATTGGCGCCGAAAGAGATAATATCCTTGTCTGCCCGCAATGTGGGGCTGCCGGGCATCCAGCGCGTGGTCCACCAGGATGCGGCCAGAACCACCGCCGCCGCGGCGATCGGGCCAATGGCCAAAGACCAGTAGCGTAGCCCCATATAGGCGCAGACAGCCGTGACGATCAGGCCGATTGCACCCGAAAGGACATCATTGATGGCCAGCTGGCCAAACTGGAGGCGCCGGTTCATCAGCGCCAGCGGTAATGCCGCCATACTGCCGAGAAATACAGGCATGGCCGCCGCCATGGTAATGCCTGTCATGCGGCCATCGCCATAAAAAAGCGCTACCAGCGGCGAGATCAGCAGCATCACCCCGGTGCAGAGCAGGCCGACAAAAGTGCTGATCCAGAAAACCTGATTGAGATGCAGCTCGGAAATATCCTTACGCTGGACGATGGCCTGCTGCAAACCGAGATTCTGGAAGAGCGCAACGAAGGCGGCAATAGGCCCGACGGCAGCCATGAGGCCAAAATCTTCCGGAGAAAGAAGCCGCGACAGAATGGCGACGGAAAGAAGCTGGATGACGATGCGGATGATTTGTGCGGCACCCGTAACCACACCGCCGCGCAGCGCTACTCTTCCGAAGGTGTTCGTGTTCATGATCTCTTCTTTTTGTCGGTTGCGACAAGGCTCGCAAGCTGGCCCGCCAGAGCATCGTCAAGCAGGCGGTTATTGAATTCGGCCTCGACCTTCCGGCGGGCGGACATGGCAATGGGCTGGCACTCCTGCGGGTGCTCGATCACCCAGGCAAGATTGGCGGCCAGCGTTTCGACATCCTTTTCCGGCGCCAGGAGGCCCTCTGTACCGTGGGAAATCAGTTCCGGAATGCCAGAATGGATCGTGCTGACCACGGTCAATCCCGCCGCCATGGCTTCCATGAGCGCAACGGGTATGCCTTCGACATCCCCATTCGGCGCCGTCACACTCGGCAGCACGAACACATGCGCCTCTGCCAGCCAGGATTTGACAACCTTGTGCGGCTGGCTTCCCAGAAACTGCACGCGACCGGCAATCCCAAGCTCGGCTGCCAACTGCTCAAGCTCGGCGCGAAGAGGACCATCACCGATGATCGTATAGCGCCAATCCAGTTGCGGACGTTCGTTCGCCAGCCTGCCAAGCGCTCGAAGCGCAAATTCCACGCCCTTCTTCCCGGCAAGCCGACAGACCGTAATCAATTGCAGCGTTACCCCGCTCCGTTCCCGCCATTGAAATGGTATCTGCTCCACATCTATTCCCATGTGATGCACCGCCACCTTTTCAGGCGAAGCACCAGCGGAAATCAGCATCTGGCGAAAATGCGCGTTGACCGGAAGGTTCATTGCGCCCAGCCTGAAAAGATCCCTGTACATGGCCAGACCGTCTTCCTGATAGGGAACCCCGACATCGAAGCCGTGGAATACCGTAACGACGGGCGGCCTGACGAGACCCCGTTTTTTCAGCCGGCAGACCCGCGCACCGTTATGGCCGAAATGGGCAAGCAGCACATCGAAGCTGTTCAGATGGGGAACAGCCATCATGTCAAGCGTCGAGGAAACCTTGTCACGCCAGCGGTGAGGCACTTTGTCGATATGTTGACGCGCCCCCGCCATCATGCCCCACCAGTCCTGACGCACCTGAAGCAATTTCGATACGGGACCGGTTTTCGTATCGATATGATCAAGCGGCGCCAGACCATTGCAGATCACGCCGATTTCAGCCCCTCTCTTCAACAGGCCATCCATCTGGTTGATGATGAATGTCTCCGAAAGGATAGGAAACTTCCCTACGATAAAACCAACGCGCATTGACTGCCTTGCATGGTAGGTCCGCCCTTTAAATGTTAATTCTTAACGAGCGGAAGGATGGAGAGATCAAGCCGGACAAGCTTTTATCACGCTCCAAAAGCGCATCACAAGAGCCTTATAAAAACCCCCAATAATTCACAAGGCGCAGCGGATTTTTATTGGGCAGCAACATCCGCAAAGAGCTGCGATTCTGCGTGAGTGCTGGCTGCTCGCTCCAAAACCTTAAGAAATATTTCAAATTGTCTTTCAGGCTTCAGTTGTGGACGCTGGGAAAATGCAAGGGCACGCCGCGACATCTCGTCGTAATAGGGCTCATCACTCCACAGACGCTTAAGCTGCGCCACCCAGACCTCTACAGGCTGGTCGTAATCAAGAACAACGCCACCCTCGCCGATCGCCTCCGGCAAGCCGCCACGGGTAGAACCCAGAACGGGAATGCCGCTGCAATGAGCTTCCGAAGCGACCCGACCCCAGGCCTCCTCCCATTTGCTGGGCGCCAGCAGGATTTTCGTGCGCCCATAGACCGCTTTCATGTCGGGCGTGCGGCTTTCCAGGCGAACATTTGGCAGCGGTGCAATGGCCTTTTCCACATCGGCGCGATGCTCCTCGCTAAGCTTCCAGCTTTCCTGAAAAAGAAATGGAATCTCCGGGCAGGCCTGCGCGATCTTCAGCGCCAGCTCGAAACCCTTTTCCGCATAGGGATTGACGAAGGTTACGCATTCACGCGTGGATTGCGTCGCGTAAGCCGCCGGATCGATCGTCGGAGGTATGACAACGGACTCAATGCCATATTCGGCATTGTAGCTGCGGGCGGTAAACTCGGAATTCGCAATGTAGAGCGACGGCCCCAGATCGCAAAGATCGCCGGCAAGCTCGTGAAACTCGACATTTCGCAGATAAATGACCGTTGGCACATTATGCGCCTGAAGAACCTTGGCGATCGGCACGGAATTATGGCACTGCACGACGGCAACGTCCGGCCTGAACGTCTCCGCAACAAATCCTGCCGCCTCCCAGGGATGCCATGCGCGCATCACCGGATAGCCGGGATAAGTATCCATGACGGCAGGGCGCCGGGTAAGCTTGAGCTTGGCGCGGGTTTTAAATCCGAAAAACCCGTCTCCGAATAATGATGCAAGAACCCAGGCATCGTGCTTGCGCTGGCGCAACTGTTTGACAAGATGGTGAGTGCTTGATTGAACGCCCCCGTTGAACTCGGGGTAATAACCACTTCCGCCGGCGAAAAGAACCTTCATTGCTTGTGCTCCTGCTCCGGCAATTCCGATTGCAACAGCACGGAATCGCAAATTTCTGAAAGTCCGGGCAAGATGGATTTGTTTCGCCCGGACGAATGAAAATAGTCCCCTCTTCCGCCCTTTCAGGCAGACGACCAATCAGAGCGCCGTGCGTTTCATCAAACGCACAAAGGACGCCGTAACACTTTAAATCTGCTACGCAATTTCCATCTTAAATCGGTTTCGATCCAAGGGATCATGCAGTCATTCTTGCGGTTTCCCCAAACCGGAGGAGCCATCGCCCCTCAGGCCGCCATGCGGCCGATGCTGTAATATTGCAAGCCGTAACGCGCCACCACCTTCGGATTATAAAGGTTGCGGCCGTCGAAAATCACCGGGTTCTTCAGCGACTGCCGGATCATCTCGAAGGACGGTGCCTTGAAGTTCTTCCACTCGGTAACGATCACGAGGGCATCGGCATCGCGTAGTGCGGCTTCCTTGGTCCCGCACAACATCAGGTCGTTGCGCTGGCCATAAATGCTCTGGCATTCCTGCATGGCTTCCGGATCATAGGCACTGACGGATGCGCCCTCGCGCCACAATTCTTCCATCAGCACGCGAGACGGTGCTTCGCGCATATCATCGGTGTTCGGCTTGAAGGCCAACCCCCAGAGAGCGAAACGCTTGCCCTTAAGATCGCCATTGAAATGCTTGTAGGCCTTGTCGAACAGCACATATTTCTGCCGGTCGTTTCGCTCTTCCACCGCCTTCAACATGCGGGCATCGAAGTTTACGCCTTCGGCCGTCTTGATCAGCGCGCGCACATCCTTGGGAAAGCAGGAGCCGCCATAACCGGCGCCCGGATAAATGAAGTGATAGCCAATGCGGGGATCGCTGCCGATACCCTTGCGCACTTCCTCGATATCGACGCCAAGCTGTTCGGCAAGGCTCGCCATTTCATTGATGAAACTGATCTTGGTGGCCAACATGCAGTTGGCGGCATATTTGGTAAATTCCGCACTGCGAATGTCCATCACGATGATCTTCTCGTGATTGCGGTTGAACGGCGCGTAAAGCTCGCGCATCACCTGCTCGGACTCTTCCGACTGCGTTCCGACGATGATCCGGTCCGGCCTCATGCAATCGGCAACCGCCGAGCCTTCCTTCAGGAATTCCGGGTTGGATACGACATCGAATGTCAGATCCGGACGCCCGCGCTCGGAAAGAAGATCGGCAACACGCCGCCGCACCATGTCGCAAGTGCCGACCGGCACCGTTGACTTGCTGACGATGATCTTGTGCTCTTCCATTTCGCGCGCGATGGTCTCGGCGACGGAAATGACATATTTCAAATCGGCGGAACCGTCTTCTCCGGGCGGCGTTCCAACGGCGCTGATGATGATCTGGCCGAATTTTACCGCAGCAGCGGCATCGGTTGTAAAGATGATACGGCCGGCGGTGTGATTTTCCTTCACAAGCTCTTCAAGGCCGGGCTCGAAGATCGGAATAATACCCTGATTGAGGCGCTGCACCTTTTCAGCATCCACATCCACGCACATGACATTGTGCCCGACATCGGCCAGCACTGCTGCCTGGACGAGACCGACATAGCCAATACCAAAAACGGTGATATCCATTAGGGCTCCGCCTTCACTTCACACATCGATTTACGATCACAGCCGCATCATGCGGTCGCTCTTAAATAGTAGTTAAGGAACCTAACACGGAGAATGCTGCGGCACAACATGTTTCCCATAATAGAAAGGTTTAGGCCTATCTAATTGTATTTATGAAATTAAATGAGAATTTCTCTACCCAGGGGCCGGAAAGGAAAATCGGCCAAGGCAATTTTGCAGCGCAAAAAACGGTAGTAATCGCGAATGTTGCCATGACGCGATTCCCGAAATTCTGCCTTTGCAAGGCTCTGGGGTCAGCTTCGAATAAAGTCCAGTACCGGTTCCATCGCCTCGAATGTGCGGTCCATGGCGGCCTCGGCGATGAAAGGAAGAGGTAAATGTCCGAACAAGAGCGAAAGCTGCCTTTCGGCGGCCGCCTCGCCCTGACCGGCCACGGCTGCGACATAGAGCGCAGATGCCAGGCCGGAGCGGTCTGCCCCCGCCTGACAGTGGATAAGCATCGGCTTGGGGGCCGTCTTCATGATCTCGATCAGTCGCATGACCTGATCTTTGGACAGCTCCTTGCGGGCGCTGATGCGGAAATCCACATGTGCCAGACCAAGCTCGGAGGCGGCGGACACCTCCGCATCATACCAGGGCCTGCCGGGATTGGCGCCCCGCAGGTTGATGACGGAGCGTATGTGGTAGCGCGCCATATAGGACTTCAGCATGGCGGGCGTGGGCTGGGCAGACCGGTAGACCTCCCCCTCGATCACGGTATTGAAATTTCCCGTAAGCCTGAGATAGCCGAGATAACCGGCCGATACCACGAGACACAGAAGCAGGCCTGCCGCCAACCGCGCAAACCAGGCCCGCGTGCGGACCAGCGGCATGTAGGGATTTTGAGGCGTGGTAAGCGACATGTCTGCTGCCCGGAGAGTGAGCGGCATCGGAAGGCAATCCGGATGCCGGTTTTCAGATGCGTCATTACCCTTGCGGATGAAGACCTCTTGCCTGACTTTCCTGACAGGAACCTGAAAGTGAACCCAACAGCAAAAAACGCGCCGCTCGAAAGAGCGACGCGCATGGCCTCAATCAATGTCGGAATTGTCAGGCTTGCGCTTCGATCCCACGACCATGGCGGCCACCAGATTTTCGCGATGGCGCAAGCTGGCATGAACCACCCCGCCCACATGTACCAGGACGGAAAGGAGCAGGACATTCACCAGCCCCTCATGCAATTCCTCTACCCATTCCACGCCCCAGAACGCATCCGTTGTCTGTAAATAGCCGGTCAGAGCGATGCAGGAGACTATGGCCAGCAGAAAGACGACCATGAGCGCGCCAAGCGGATTATGGCCCAGATAGCGCCGCTCGCGATGCCGCAGCACATCCCGCACATAGGCCAGAACATGCCGCGGCGAACGGATGAACTGCCGGAAGCGGGCATAACGGCTGCCCATGAGGCCAAGCGCCAGCCGGAGAACAATCAGCCCCGCCGCCATGTAACCGGCAAATTCATGCAGGTTGCGCACGCCATCGGCGCTGAACCAGGCAATTATAATGGCGGCAACCAGCCCCCAGTGAAACAGCCGGACGAACGGGTCCCAGACCTTGACGCGCGCTTCCATGGATCAATCCCCGCTCTTGACGTCCACGGAGGCGAAGGTCTGCGGATTGAAATAGGCTTCCACCTTTTTGCCCTTGGCGTCGAAGGCATAGACTTCGTAGCAGCCATCTTCCGTCTTGACGGTGCGAACCTTCCAGCCTTCTCCTTCCAGCTTGGTTTTCAAGGCTTCGCGGGGCTGCCATTGCGCGGTTGGAACCGAGCATTTTTCGGCGGCGAATGCCGCGCCGCTCAGGAGGGTCAATGCACAGGTGGTGGCAAGAATGAAACGCATGGGCTTTTCCTTTCGGTTGTTGATGACCGATAGTTGCGCCCCGAAACTGACATTCAGCTGAAAGCGCTGAAATCTTTTCGCAATTCCATTCGCCCTGCACATTCAGCCCGGTGTAAGCTTATGCAAGCAAGGACAAGTCCTGCTCGACAGATCGGGATCCGAGGGAGATGCACATTGCGCATATTGCTGGTGGAAGATGATGAATTGCTGGGGGATGCCGTCAGAACACACCTTGCCCGGCAGGGACACGCCGTCGATTGGGCGCAAAGCCTGGAAGAAGCCGAAGCGCACTTGCAGGCGGTGGCCTTCAATCTCATTCTGCTCGACCTGCGCCTGCCGGACGGACACGGGCTCGATGTGCTGAAATCCCTGCGCAACGGCCGGGATGTCACGCCGGTCATCATCCTCACGGCCCACGACCAGGTATCGGAACGGATCGCCGGACTGAACGCCGGGGCAGACGATTATCTCGTCAAACCCGTCGATCTCGATGAATTGCAGGCGCGCCTCCATGCGGTCTCGCGACGTTACAATGCCCATCAACTGCCGGAAATCCTGCTCGGGGGCCTCAGGGTCCTGCCATCGGAGCGCCGCGTCATCGATGGAAACGGACAGGACATAACGCTTTCTGCCCGCGAATGGGCCATTCTGGAACGGCTCATTGCCCGCCGCCAGTCCATCGTTTCCAAGGCACAGCTGGAAGACGCCCTGTATGAATTCGGCGCCGAAATCGAAAGCAATACGGTTGAAGTCTATGTCAGCCGGCTTCGGCGCAAACTCGGCAGGGAAATCATCGAGACCGTTCGCGGTCTCGGATACAGGATTGCCGCCGATGCCTGAAGGAAAAACCTATAGCCTTTCGCGCCGTATGATCCTGTCCATCTCCGTCATGCTGTGCCTGTTCTGGGTGGCGGCGGTGATGCTTGGCATTCGCACCATGCGCGATGAATTCGATGAAGTCTTCGACAGCGGGCTTCAGGAAACCACCGAGAGGTTGATGCCGCTTCTGGTGGAGGATCTCTATAGCCGGGACAATCAGACCGGGCCATATCGCGTCTTCGACCCGAAAAGCGAAGTGGACGAGGAATATCTGACCTATCAACTCCGGGATGCGAATGGCCGGGTGCTGCTGCATTCCTCGCAAACGCCTGCCACCCCTTACGATGCCCCGCTGAAACCTGGTTTCTGGAGCGATGCCAATCACCGTGTCTATACGATGGAAACAGTCAGCGGCAGCCTGTTTGTTCAGGTCGCAGATTCCCTCGACCATCGCAACGAGGCCACCCGCGAAGGGGCATTTTCGCTCATCCTGCCTGTCATGATTCTTCTGCCGCTGGCCATGCTGTTCGTCTGGCTCATCACCCGGCAGGCCATTGCGCCGGTGGAGCGCCTGCTCCACGCCGTGTCATCCCGCGATGGCGGTAATCTGGCGCCGATTTTAGCCAGCGATCTCCCAAAGGAACTGGCCGATATTCCAGCCTCCATCAACAAACTGATGGCGCGGCTGGACAATGCCCTTCAGGCAGAGCGCGACATTGCCGCCAACAGCGCCCATGAGTTGCGCACCCCCATTGCCGGCGCCCTGGCACAAACCGAGCTTCTGGTCAAAGAACTGGAGGGCCACGCCGCCCGCCCGCGCGCCGAACAGGTTCTGAAAGGCCTGAGACGGCTCTCCACCATGCTGGAAAAGCTGCTGCAACTGGCCCGCGCCGAGGCTGGCATCGGCATTGGCGAACAGCCAGTGGCCATCGAGCCGCTGTTCGATCTGGTGCTGAGCGATATTTGCCGCGCCTATCCGCAGCTGCTCATCGAGGTTCGCAAGGATAATGCCGAAAGCGGGCCGATTGCGCGACGCATCGATGCCGATGCCTTCGCCATTGCGCTCCAGAACCTGATGGAAAATGCGGCCCGATACGCAGAACCCGGCACCACGGTCAAAGCCATGCTTTGCGCGGACGGCACCGTTACCGTCAGCAATATCAGTGCTGATCCGATCGACGGCGATGTAAACGCCCTTCGCCAGCGCTTCCGGCGCGGCAGGTCCACGGCGCCGGGCTCGGGACTGGGCCTTGCCATCGTCGAGCGCCTCATCTCACAGATGGGGGGCAGGCTGGATCTGGCCGCAGAAAGAGAGCCATCCGGCCAGACGCTCTTTACCGCCCGGCTGCATTTTTCGGAAAACCCCGCCAGCCCGGCCTGAAAGGCACCATCTTATTTTTGAAGCATAATCTTATCGATCCTCGTTTCGCTCCGGTCGGATTATGCTCTAAAACAGCTTTCTGGTGACGAATTTCGG
Source organism: Allorhizobium undicola ORS 992 = ATCC 700741 (assembly GCF_000621665.1). Classification (GTDB taxonomy): domain Bacteria; phylum Pseudomonadota; class Alphaproteobacteria; order Rhizobiales; family Rhizobiaceae; genus Allorhizobium; species Allorhizobium undicola. The sequence goes on along the minus strand of NZ_JHXQ01000007.1, from coordinate 103,832 downwards.
CTGTAGATAGGCCTCGATGCCTTCGGCGCCACCCTCCATGCCGTAACCGGAATCCTTCACGCCGCCGAAAGGTGTTTCCGGCAGGGCAAGACCGGCATGGTTTATGCTCAGCATTCCAGTTTCGACATGATCGGACAGGTCGTTCATGGTTTTCGCCGAACGGGTAAAGGCATAAGCCGCCAGCCCGAAAGGCAGCCGGTTCGCTTCGGAAATCGCCTCTTCCGCCGTCCTGAAGCGGCTGACCAGCGCCACCGGACCGAAAGGCTCGTCATTCTGGATTTTTGCCGCAGGATCCGTTTCCAGCAAAATGGTGGGCGCAAAGAAATTGCCGCGATTGCCGACGCGCTCACCGCCGGTCAAAAGCTTTCCGCCATGCTTGACCGCGTCTTCCGTCAGTTCCGCCATGGCAGACAGGCGGCGGTCATTGGCAAGCGGGCCCATGGTGACATCCGCTTCGAGCCCATTGCCGAGCTTCAGCTTGCTGACCTGATTTTCAAAATCGGCAACGAAATTGTCATAGGCCTTTTCCTGCACCATGAAGCGGGTGGGCGCGATGCAGATCTGGCCGGAATTATAGAATTTGAGCCGCGCCATCACCTTGGCGGCACCTTCTACATCCGCATCGTCGAAGACCAGAACAGGCGCGTGGCCGCCCAGTTCCAGTGTTATGCGCTTCATGTATTTCCCGGCCTGTTCGGCCAGAAGCTTGCCCACCGCCGTTGAGCCGGTGAAGGAAACCTTGCGGATGATCGGGCTGGCGATCAGATAGGAGGAGATTTCCGACGGCACGCCGTATAGCAGGTTGATGCTACCGTCCGGCAAACCGGCATCCGCAAAGGCCTTCACCAATGCCGCGCAACTGGCGGGCGTTTCCTCAGGCCCCTTGACGATGATCGAGCAGCCTGCCGCAAGCGCGGCGGAAATTTTCAGCACCGCCTGATTGATAGGGAAATTCCAGGGCGTGAAGGCAGCGACGGGACCGACCGGCTCCTTGATGACATTTTGCACAACATCAGGCGCACGGGCCGGAATGATGCGTCCATAGGCGCGCATTGCCTCCTCGGCAAACCAGCGGATCACCTCCACGGCGGAATTGACCTCGTTGCGCGCCTGCTGCAACGGCTTGCCCTGCTCCATCGTCAGCACGGGCGCGATCTCCTCCACGCGCGCGGCCAGAAGATCGGCGGCCTTGCGCATAAGCGCGGCGCGTTCGTAAGCGCTCGTCCTGCGCCATGCATCAAAGCCTGCGGCGACGGCTTGCAGCGCATCATCCAGATCCTGACGGCCAGCCTTGGCAAGCTTGCCAATGACCTCTTCCGTGGCCGGGTTCACCACATCCAGAACACCAGCGCCGCCGGAACGCCACTGACCGCCAACAAGCAGATCGGTATCGGGATAAATGCTCATGTCATAACTACCTTACTGTTCAAAATTGCATTGGCCGAGCCGGACGAAATGGCGGCAGGCGCGGCAGACGTCTTAAACCCCCAACCGGTCACGCAGGCCATACCACCACGCCCCCAGCACCGTCAGCGGCACCCGGAAAGTCTTGCCACCGGGAAAGGGATAGGCCTTCAATGACGACCAGACATCGAACCGTCCCATCTGACCGCTCACCGCCTCGCCCAATATCTTCCCCAGAAGATGGGTCGTGGTAACGCCATGTCCACTGTCGCCGTGGGAGAAAAATAGAGTGTCGGAAAGCTTGCCCATATGCGGAATGCGCGTCAGGGTGAGTGCGAAATTGCCGCTCCAGGCAAAATCGATCTTCACGCCCCGCAATTGCGGAAAGGTTTTCAGCATGTTGGGCCGGATGACGCCGGTAAGATCGGCCGGATCCTGTCCACCATAGCCGATGCCGCCGCCATAGAGCAGGCGGTTGTCGGCGGTGCGGCGGTAATAATCCAGCACGTAATTGGCGTCCTCCACGCAGTAATTGGCGGGCAAAAGGCTCTCGATCAGGCTTTGGTCGAGCGGCTCGGTTGCCATGACCTGCGAGGAAACCGGCATCATTTTTTCGGTGATCTCGGGAAGCAGATCGCCCAGATAGGCATTGCCGCAGACCAGCACGAAGCGGGCCTTCACCCGTCCTTGCGCGGTCCTGACCACGGGCGCGGCGCCCGGCTCGACACCTGTCACGCGGCTTTTTTCAAAAATCCGCCCGCCCAGCCTTTCCACGGCCTTCGCCTCGCCAAGCACCAGATTGAGCGGATGGATATGCCCGCCAAGCCTGTCGATCATGCCGCCGACATAGCGGCCGCTTTGGACATAGTGGCCAACCTCGGCACGGGAGACCATTTCGAGGCCGGAATGGCCATGTCTTTCCCAGTTCACCCGCACCGCGTCCATCTCGCGGATCTGCTTGTCGGTAAAGGCAGCGAAGAAACCGCCATCAACGAGATCGCACCTTATATCGTAGCGCGCCACCCGTTCGCGAATGATCTCGCCGCCTTCCAGCGACATTTTTCCAAGGCTGACGGCCTTGTCCTCGCCGTAACGGCGGGCAATGGTTTCAAGGTCGCGGCTGTAACCGTTGACGATTTGCCCGCCATTGCGGCCTGACGCACCGAAACCGATGCGCGCAGCCTCCAGCACCACCACCTTATAGCCGTTTTCGGCCAGTTGCAGTGCCGCCGAAATACCGGTGAACCCCGCGCCGATCACGCAGACATCCGCCTCGATTTCGCCCTGCAAGGCAGGCCGCTCATGCCTGTCATTGGCCGAAAAAGCATACCAGCTATCGATATGGCCTGGATTGCCAGGGCGTTGCATCATGTCACACCGTCCGGATATAGGCGTCATACTCGACATCGGTGACGCGCAGGGAAAATTCGGAAAGCTCCTGCTGCTTGCAGGCTGTATAAAGTCCGCGATATTTCGGCCCCAAAGCCGCATAGGCAAAGCTGGAGCGAGAAAACCGTTGCAGCGCATAATCCCAGTTGGTCGGCAAGGGCTCGTGATTGACGGCATGATCGTCGCCTGTGATCGCCCCGCCGGGGGAAAGCTTTTCCTTCATGCCCGCCAGCGCCGCGGAGAGAATCATGGCCAGCACCAGATAGGGATTGGTATCGGCCCCGGCGACGCGATGTTCGATGCGGGTGGCGGGCTTCGATGCGGTTATCACCCGCACCGCCGCAGAGCGATTGTCAAACCCCCAGGACGCATAGGTCGGCGCATGTTCGGACGGCCGCAGACGGCGATAGCTGTTCTGGTGCGGTGCAAAAACCGCCATGCTCTCGCCCATGTTTTCCAGAAGCCCGCCCACGGAATGCATCAGCCTTTCCGACGGCCCCTCCTCACCGGCATAGATGTTGCGGCCCGCCTGATCCAGCACCGAAAAATGCACATGCATTCCGCTGCCCGCCTGCGTGCCATAGGGCTTGGCCATGAACGTGGCATCAAGGTCATTGGCACGGGCAACGCTTTTGACGATACGCTTCAGCAACACGGCATAATCGGCGGCCGCCAGCGCATCCGGCACGTGGTTGAGGTTGATTTCATACTGACCGGGACCATTTTCGCGTAGCGTCGTATCCGCCGGCACATTCTGGGCACGGGCAGCGGCGGAAATGCCGTAAAACACCTCCTCGAAATCCTGCAATTCGGAAATCGAGAGAACCTGTGTTTGTCCGGTATGCCAGCGGCCCTCGCGGGTATTGGGCGGACGCACAGGATCAAGCGCGGAGCGCACCGGGTCGATGAGGTAGAATTCCAGCTCCGTCGCCACAACCGGCGTCAGCCCCGCTGCCTTGTAACGCTCCAGCACATTGGCCAGCACGCGGCGTGGATCGGCATAAAAGGGCTCGCCATTGACCTGCATCTGCAACAAGACCTGGGCGGTTGGCCGCGAAAGCCATGTCACCCGCGACAGCGTGCCGGGAACGGGAAAACACAGCCCATCCGGATCGCCCGTGCCTTCGGCAAGTCCCGCCCCGTTGACGTCACGCCCCCAGACATCCAGCGCATAGACCGATCGCGGCATGGCCATGCCCTTGGTCAGCACATCGATGGCGCGCTCCCGCGGGATCCATTTTCCGCGCGGCACGCCATTCACATCGATGACAAAGGCTTCAAGAACCTCGATATCCGGGTTCTTCTCGAAAAATTCCAGCGCCTCTTCAGCGTTCAACATCATGCACCCGGCAGGACGGAGCGGACGGAGCCACAACCGTTAAGAAAGATGAACCAGCAGCCAGACATCACCCGAAGCCGAACACAGGCCGCCAGCATGGAACAAAAGCTTAGAGCATTTCCAGCAAAAGTGTAGTCGGTTTTGCCTCCGACAATGCGGGAAAAAAAGCCTGGAGAGCATCCTCGCCTTGAAAAAATTTCGAATATCTCAACCGCGTCAGTCGCTTGCGGTATTCGAAAAGGGAATACCAAGAGTCATTTTCAATAACCCTTGGCATTCCCCGCCAGCCTGCCAGGCTTGCACACTGCACAAATGAATTGGTGCGGTGCAGCACAAATAATCATATTATTCGCCTTTACACTTCTTTCATTCTGTACTAATTCAAAAATGTGCTGTGGAGGCAGCACCTGAAGGAAGAGGAAACTTCAGTTTTTTGTGCATAGAACGGCGAAACATAGATTTTCGTCCCGTTTTTCTATGCCATTGGGGAGGAAATCCATGTCTATACTTCGTAAACTTGCGCTTGGCGCAGGCATGATGGCGCTCGCCTCGACGTCGGCCCTTGCGGCGGGCATGACGGTCGGCTTCTCGCAGATCGGCTCGGAATCCGGTTGGCGTGCGGCCGAAACCTCGGTGACGCGCATGGAGGCGGAAAAGCGTGGCATTACGCTGAAATTTGCCGATGCGCAGCAGAAGCAGGAAAACCAGATCAAGGCCATTCGGGGCTTTATTGCTCAGGGCGTCGATGCCATTCTTGTTGCTCCGGTGGTCGCCACTGGCTGGGAAGACGTGCTGACCGAAGCCAAGGAAGCCAAGATTCCGGTTATCCTGCTTGACCGCGGCGTCGATGCGCCGAAGGATCTCTATCTCACCTCCGTGGCCTCCGATCAGGTCAAGGAAGGCAAGGTCGCCGGCGACTGGCTGGTGAAGACGGTGGGCTCCAAGCCCTGCAAGGTCGTCGAGCTTCAGGGCACTGTTGGCTCCACCCCGGCCATCAACCGCAAGAAGGGGTTCGAGGAGGCCATTGCCGGTCACGCCAACATCACCATCGCCCGCAGCCAGACGGGTGACTTTACCCGCGCCAAGGGCAAGGAAGTCATGGAAGGCTTTCTCAAGGCGGAAAATGGCGGCAAAAATATCTGCGCCATGTATGCCCATAACGACGACATGGCAGTCGGCGGCATTCAGGCCATCAAGGATGCGGGCCTGAAACCGGGCAAGGACATTCTCGTGGTTTCCATCGATTCCGTGCCCGATATTTTCTCGGCCATGGCAGCAGGCGAGGCCAATGCCACGGTGGAATTGACGCCCAACATGGCAGGCCCGGCCTTCGACGCGCTGGAGGCTTACAAAAAGACCGGCAAGGAGCCGGAAAAGTTCATCATCACCGAATCCAAGCTTTACACGCCTGCCGATAACCCCAAGGGCGAATATGAAAAGCGCAAGGGCCTTGGATATTGATTGATTGATCGGCCGGGCGGCCTTATCGCACCCGCCCGGCCCTTTTCAACCGCCTTGCAGGATTGCCAAGACGATGAACGAACCTCACGAACCGGTCCTTTCGGCCAGCGGCATCACCAAGATTTTCGGTGCCCACAGAGCGCTGGATGGCGTGGATTTTACGCTGCGAGGCGGCGAGATTCACGCCCTTCTCGGCGAAAACGGCGCCGGGAAATCCACCCTTATCAAGATCCTCACGGGGGCCTATTCGCCCGATGGCGGGGAAATTCGCGTCGATGGCGACGTCATGCAGTTTTCCGCCCCGCTTCAGGCGCAAAAGGCCGGGATCGGCACCGTCTATCAGGAAGTGAACCTGCTGGCGAATATGACGGTGGCAGACAATCTCTATATCGGCCGCCAGCCGCGCCGCTTCGGCCTTGTCGATCACAGGCGCATGGCCAGAGAGGCAGCCGAGACGCTTGCGACCTATGGCCTCGAGATCGATGTCCGGGCCGAACTTTCAACCTTCTCGGTCGCCGTCCAGCAGATTGTGGCGATTGCCCGCGCCGTCGATCTTTCCGGCAAGGTTCTGATCCTCGACGAGCCAACGGCCAGCCTTGACCGCTCGGAGGTGGAAAAGCTCTTCGAAATCCTGCTGATCCTGAAAAAACGCGGGCTGGCCATCGTCTTCATCACCCATTTTCTCGATCAGGTATTTGAAATCTGCGACCGGGTCACGGTGTTGCGCAATGGCCGCCTGGTCGGCACCGAGCCGATTTCCGGCCTGGAGCGCACGGCGCTGGTGCGGATGATGCTGGGCAAGGATCTGGCTTTTGCGCAGGCGCAGCTCGCCGATGACAATGGCGTGCCGGGTGACGCGCTCATGCGGTTTGAAAATGTGGGCCTGACCGGCAAGGTCAAGCCTTTCGATCTCACCATCCATCGCGGCGAGGTGATCGGCGTGGCGGGGCTTCTGGGGTCCGGACGCACGGAAATGGTGAGGCTGATGTTTGGCGTGGACGCCGCCGATAGCGGCGCTCTCCATCTCGACGGCAAGGAAATCCGGGTCAGTTCGCCGCAACAGGCGGCAGGCCTTGGCTTCGGTTTCTGCCCGGAAGACCGCAAGATCGACGGGATTTTCGGCGAGCTTTCGGTCCGCGAAAACATCGTGATCGCCCTTCAGGCCAAGCTCGGCTGGTTCAAGGCGTTGAACCGCGACGAGCAGATGGAAATCGCCGGAAATTTCATCGAGGCGCTGGATATTCGCACGGCATCTGCCGATCTGCCGATCAAGCTCCTGTCCGGCGGCAACCAGCAGAAGGTCATTCTGGCCCGTTGGCTTGCGACCGATCCACGTTTCCTCATTCTCGACGAGCCGACGCGCGGCATCGACGTGGGCGCTCATGCCGAAATCGTGCGCATGATCAGCCGCCTCAGGGAAGACGGCCTGGCCTTGGTGGTCATTTCGTCCGAACTCGATGAAATCGTCAGCTATTCCTCCCGCGTCGTGGTCATGCGGGATCGGGCCATGGTGGCAGAACTTTATGGCGCGGACATCAATCCCGGCGCCATCGTGCAGGCCATCGCCGCAGAAGCAACGGAGACTGTTGCATGAAGATTCTTCCACCCCGCCGTTTTGTCACACCGCAGCTTCTGGCGCTTGTCGGCGTTCTGTTTTTCAACTGGCTGGTCTTTCCCGGATTCTTTTCGATCACCTGGCAGGATGGCCGGTTATTCGGCAGTCTCATCGACGTGATCAATCGCGGCGCGCCGGTGGCCATTCTCGCCATCGGCATGACGGCCATCATCGCCACCAAGGGCGTTGATCTCTCGGTCGGCGCCGTCATCGCGGTAGCGGGAGCCGCCGCCGCCCTTTGCGCCACCAGCGGCCAGCCCCTGATCGTGACGCTGGCGGTCACGCTGGCGCTCGGCCTTGCCTGCGGCATCTGGAACGGTGGGCTCGTTGCGCTTCTCGGCATCCAGCCCTTCGTGGCCACGCTGGTGCTGATGGTGGCGGGGCGCGGGCTTGCGCAATTGATGACGGCAGGCTCCATCGTCACCTTCAACGATCCGGGCCTGATCTTCATCGGCACCGGTTCCCTGCTCGGCCTGCCCATGCCGGCGGTCATCGCCATTCTGTTGATGCTGCTTGCTCACCTCGCCATGCGGCGCACGGCGCTTGGGCTCTTTATCGAGGCCATTGGCACCAACCGCTCGGCGGCAACCTATACGGCAATCCGAACCCGCTCGCTGATCCTTGGCGTCTATGCTTTCGGCGGACTGAGCGCCGCCATAGCGGGCACGATTGCCGCAGGCGACATTCGCGGCGCCGATGCCAACAATGCCGGTCTATGGCTGGAACTGGATGCAATTCTGGCCGTGGTCATCGGCGGCACCTCGCTGATGGGCGGGCGTTTTTCCATCCCCAAATCGGTGCTGGGAGCGCTCATCATCCAGGCGATGAACACCGGCATTCTCGTTTCCGGCTTTCCACCGGAATTCAATCTCATTGTCAAGGCGGGGCTCATCATCATCATTCTCGTGCTGCAATCGGCAAAGCTTTCGCATCTTTTCGCCGGGCCGCGCCGCAACACAGCCGCCCTTCCCCTTCGCAAGACCTCCGAGAGGACCGGATGAACCCGCGCTACCGGCCAATTGCCGCCACCACACTGATCTTCATCATTGCCTACGGGCTCTGCATCCTGCAATATCCGGGCATGTTATCCACTCGCGTCCTGGGTAATTTCCTGACCGACAATGCCTTTCTGGGCATCGCGGCGGCGGGCGCAACCTTCGTCATCATGTCGGGCGGCATCGATTTGTCGATCGGCGCCGTCATCGGCCTGACAGGGGTAATCGTCGCCCTGCTGATCTCGCATCTCGGCCTGCACCCGCTGGCAGCCTTTGGCATCGTGCTGGTGCTGGGGGCCTTTTTCGGCGCGGCCATGGGTGCGGTGATCCACTATCTGCAAGTCCCGCCCTTCATCGTCACGCTGGCGGGCATGTTTCTGGCGCGCGGCCTGGCATCGGTTCTCACGCAGGATTCGGTTCCGATCAATCATCCCTTTTTCAAATGGGTAAGCAGCCTTTACATTCGCCTGCCGCAGGGTGGACGGTTGAGCGCCATCGGGCTGACCATGCTTTTGGTGTTCATCATCTGCGGCATCATCGCCCACCGCACCCGCTTCGGCTCCTATGTCTACGCCATTGGTGGCAACAGCCAGTCTGCCTCGCTGATGGGCGTGCCGACAGCGCGCGTGACAATCGGCATCTACGCGCTTTCATCCTTTCTCGGCGCCTTGTCGGGCATTGTCTATGCGCTTTACACCTCGGCCGGTTATCCGCTGGCGGCGGTGGGCATCGAACTTGACTCGATTGCCGCCGTGGTGATAGGCGGCACGCTGCTGACAGGCGGATATGGCTTCGTGTTCGGAACGCTGATCGGCGTGATGCTGCAAGGGCTGGTGCAAACCTATATCGTCTTTGACGGGACGCTCTCCAGCTGGTGGACGAAAATCGCGATCGGGTTTCTGCTGTTCATGTTCATCCTGCTGCAACAGCTGGTCTTCACCGCACAAACCGGCAGGGTCAAGAAGGCACAGGCATGAGCGAACCGGGGAGCCTGCTTCGCTCGCTGTCGGGGCAGGCACGGCCACGCAATTTCCACTCGCATGTTATCCACGCGCTTGGCAGCGGCGTGATTGCCGGGCGCTTTGCGCAAGGCTCCACCCTGCCCGGCGACGCGGAACTCTGCGACCAGTTCGACGTTTCCCGCACCGTGCTGCGCGAAGCGATCAAAACGCTGGAGGCCAAAGGCCTGCTTGAATCACGCCCGAAGGTGGGCACCCGCGTCACCCGCAAAAACCACTGGAACCTCTTTGATCCGCAGGTGCTGGCCTGGCATCTCGAGGCCGCCCCGGATCGGGACTTTCTCAAACACCTGCACGATGTGCGCATGGCGCTTGAACCCTTGGCCGCCGCGCAAGCCGCCAGCTTCCGCACCGGCGAACAATTGCGTCTGATGCATTATTGGCTGAGGCAGATGGAGACCTCGCGAGGGGAACCGCTGAATTTCTGTCTGGCGGATTTCGAGCTGCATCTGATCATCGCCGATGCCAGCCGCAATCCGTTTTTACGGGCGGCCTATGGCGTGATCGAGCTTTCTCATGCCTTTGCCTATCTGCCCGTCATCGCCACCGATGCGCCGCAGTCTCTGGAGGCGATGATCGAGCCGCACCGCGTGCTGGTGACGCAGATTGAACGCGGCGAGGCGCAGGGTGCAACCAGCGCCATGCAGGCCGTTATTCTGCTGGACCAGATCACAGCCTTACATCAAGTTATCGATGCCTGACGGATTTCCAATATCGCCAACCTGTCAAAGACCTGACATTGTGCAATTCGCTATACCAAGGCTCGAAGATGCGGCAGGGCATGATACCCCTTGAAGGGCGAAAGCCTACAGCGCCGTGCGTTTTATCAAACGCACAAAGGACGCTGTAACACTTTAAAACTGCTTCATAATTTTCACCTAAAATCGATTCCGATTTAAGGAATTATGCAGTAGATCGCCTATCCCAGATGGTGATAGGCGCCGCCCTGATAGACAAGGGACCGACGGCCGGTGACGCGCACGGCATGAACCTTGCCGATCACGATGACATGGCTGTGGCGCTCGATCGCTTCTTCGATCGTGCAATCGATTGCGGCAACGGCATCGTCCAGCAAGGGCGCGCCCGTCGCAAGCCTGGTCCACTCGAAACCACGATAGCGGTCTGGCCCCTTCAATCCACCGATTCCAGCAAACTGATTGGCCAGAGCTTCATGCCGGGATCCGAGAATATTGACCGCAAAGGCGCCGAATTTCTCCACGACAGGCCATGTCGAGGACGACCGGTTGAGAGACACCAGCATTCGCGGTGGATCAACCGATAGTGCCGTCGCGGATGTGACGGTGGCGCCGGTGCGCTCATCGCCATCGCCGGCAGTGATGACGCTCACGCCGCCAGCAAGGCTGCGAAGCGCCAGTTTCAGGCTGTCGCTGTCGCCACCCCTGTCTTGAAAGGGCAGCACGTCGTCCAGTGCCTGAAAGTCCTTTTTCGAATATTGCTGCGTCATCGGCATGGCTCCTGATCCGCCACATCGCCGTCCGATTTATCGATCGTAGGACGATGTGACACTTTAAATCTGCTGCATGTTTTCTTAGCCCGAAACTGGTTTTCGGATTTATGCTGCAATCTCGTCTATCGTTATGGGCAGTGTTTTTTCGGCAAAGACCGGCTGACGGCCCTGCCTTGAAGCACCTTGTTAACTGAAGATAAGCATCGGGCAGCGCGCGGGACAGGCGCAGAATTTCCTATTCTATAATTTTTGTAGAATTTTTCGCTTTTCTTCATGGCTATCGCCATGGAACTTTGCCCCCATGCCCCTACCTGCCGACTTCAGAAAGCTGGCGACCTTGTCGGCAACGAAGATCGCGTGGTCCGTTACCTGCGGCAGCCCCATAAGCTCGCCGAAGCTGCCCCGCGCCAGCGGGCCTGCAATGAAGAGACCTGGAGAGACCTGCCCCTTGCCGTTAACGGCACGCGCTTCCAGATCGCAGGCAAGACCAAGCCCGGTCGGGCAGGCCTCGACCCAGGCTCCATCGGCCAGGGCAGCCATGAAGGCTTGCGAACGCAGCACACGGCCATGCTCCGGTCCCGTGGTCACGACTATGCGGTTTACGTGGAGAAAGTCCTGCCTCCCGCCGCGCTCTGCAAGGCCAACGTGAAAGCCATCGCCCACCTCCCGACCCCCCGTCAGCCGGGCAGCACGAATGGAAAGCGTGCCCTTGGCGATGGCTTTATCAAGCACCTCTTCCACTTGCGGCGCAATTCTGAAACGGTGGGCGTCCCAAAAGGGGCGGGCATGGCGCACGATACGTCGGCGCGCTGCCGGTTCCAGCCCCTGCCAGATGGCAAAGCCCTGAATGCGAACGGCATCCAGCACGGCGTGCCAGCCAATGCCTTCATTCCCGGCCTGCGCCAAATGCCGACGGATCGAGCGCAGCAGGTGCGAGGCAAGACGGGAAGGCTCGGATGAAAAATCACCAAAGGGCTCCGGCACCGCGGACGGATGCCCTCGCGAGCGCAAGCCGCGCCGTGACAGCGAGGTGATATGGCCGCGATGGCCGCGTCCTTTCAAGGATGCGACGACATCGGCCGCCGTCAGCCCGTTGCCGACAATGAGTACGGTATCATCCGGCGTTATGGCGGCCAGCGCATCAGGGACTGTAGCGTCTGCCACGAGCCTGGCATGGCCGCGCCACTCGTGCAGTATTGCAGGCAGGCCGGGAGCGGGATGGGTGGCAGCGATGACGACACTGTCGGCATGGAGGATGAAACCCTGGCTGTCGCGAAGCACCCAGCTTTCGCCGTCACGCGCCACATCCATCACCCGCGACTGCCGATGCTCCAACAGTCCAGCAGTCAATAACGGCTGCAATTGCGCCCGCACATAGGCACCAAACAGGCTTCGGCGAGGATAGGGCTCACCATTTGCAGCCCAAAGGCCCGGATCGTCCTCAGCATGAGTGAGCACAAAGCGAAGAAAGCTTTCCTTGTCCTGCGGATAAAGGGTCATGCGCCCCGCAGGAACATTGACCCTGTGGGCCGGATCCTGCGTTGCATAGGCCAGCCCTGCACCCAATGCCGTCCGGGGCTCGAACACCACGATCCGCGCATCCTGTCCATGCCGCTGCCGGAAATGCAGCGCGAAGGCGGCGCCGGTAAAGCCACCGCCAATAACGGCAATGACGGGTTTTTCACGCTGGCGCGGCATGGGGCCTCCTGCAAATTCATTTGAGATAAGCACCGCGGAAAGACGGAGGGCCATGCTGGACCTGCCACACAGCGGCCACCCGGATTATCGATGCAGGGGAGATTTTACGGTCACGCACCACCCAGTCAATATTTTCTATCAATTTACTATTCCATTTCGTGCTGCATTCGGAGATGTTTTCTCCATGCATTGGAACTGGCGTGGAAAGTCCTGCTACATGGCCTGCACAACAGCTTGAAGGCACCATTCTCCACGCAATCATCCATGAGGGACGGGTTTCTCCCCCCTTTTGTCTCTGGGCGAGAAACATCCGGGTGCCGCCAGATTTTTAGAGTGGTTTTTCTTCATCGGGGCAGGGCTTGCCCTTACAATCGGGCGATCTTTCAACGGAAGGATGCGTCATGTTTCAGACACTGATATTGCCCGGCCTCAACGGATCGGCGGAAGAGCACTGGCAGCGCATCTGGGCCGCCGAAAGACCCGGCTGCAAGGTCGTTGAGCAGGACAACTGGACCTGCCCGCACCTTCCGACATGGAAGCAACGGCTGGAATACGAGCTGGCGCGCACGCAAAGTCCGGTTTTTATCCTGGCACACAGCCTTGGCTGTATTCTTGCCGCCAGCATGGCGGACTCACCCCTTGCCAGCAAGATCTCCGGCGCAATGCTCGTGGCGCCCGCCGATATGGAGGTTGTGGAGTGGCTGCACCCCTGCACGGTGCAAATGCCCTGGTTCCCTGAGGACATGCTTCCTTTTGAAAGCCTGATCGTGGGTAGTCTCAACGACCCTTACATGACCGTCCCCGCGCTTTACCGACATGCGCAGCAGTGGGGAAGCCGAACCCAGCTCATCGGCCATGCCGGACATATCAATATTGCCAGCGGCTTTGGCCGATGGGCAGACGGATATGACATTTTCGATGCCTTTCGTAAAGACGCTCTAAGGCCCCGCGTAATCACGACCAGACAGTCTGGCCGATCTGTATGTCATCCGCTCCAGGGTGTGTGGGGATTCGACGTTGGGTGAGGCGAAAACGGTGATTTGCGAGAACCGGAGCGGAGTGTACTTAATGTACATGAGCCCAGGTAAGCGCAGCAAATTGCCGTTTGCAGCCCGCCCAACGTTGAATAACCACACACCCTAAGATGAAGACAATTCAGGACTCGATCGTCTTGCCTTGCCCCAGAGACTGAATGGACCCAGCAAGCGTTACGGCAAGTTTGAGCGATGCGCCTGTTGTTACGGCGATTTGCGGCAGTATCAGCCATTCCAACGTCCAGGCCGCGCCCGATCTTTCCTGCTCATGCACCATGGATTGATAAAGTCCGCCAATCTGTAGCGCATTGAAACGGGCAAGCGTCACCAGAACCTCGGCCGCAACCGGATTTTGCTTGTGCGGCATGGCAGAAGAGCCGCCCCCGCCGGACAGGCTGATTTCCCCGCCCGTTTGCGCAAGAAGGGCAACATCCTGCCCGAATTTGCCGAGACTGCCGGAAATGCTCGTCAGAAAATGGCCAATATCCACCAGCCGACCGCGCTGGCTTTGCCATTGCGGCACATCGACCAGACCCAGCCGCCGCGCCAGCGCGGCGCGAACCGCCGGTCCCTTGGCACCAAATTTTTCAAGCGTTCCCGCAGCACCGCCAAATTGCACGGCAAAACCCGAGGCAAGCAGGCTTGCGGCCTGCCGGCGGCCGTCCATCAGCGGTCGCCGCCAGGAGTCGATGCGGTCCGCCACAGTGATGGCAATGGCCGCCTGCATTCGGGTGCGCCCCATCAGGCCGTTTGTTCCCAGACGGTCTGAAAGCGCCTGTAAAGCCGCGCAAACATCTTCCAGCCGGTGATCGATCAAATGGACCGTTCGCTGCAATCGCAGCATCAGGCTGGTATCGATGACATCCTGACTTGTCGCGCCATAATGCAGCCTCTCGCCCGCCTCGCCGCCGACGGCCTTGCGCATCTGCCGCACCAGAGCAGGGATGACAACGCCGTCTTGCGCCGTGCCACGCCTGAGATCGGCCATATCCGGCGAAAAACCCGATAGCCCCGCCCGGATGGCCTGCGCCTCTGCGGCCTCGATCACCCCGCATTCGGCCTCAGCCTCGGCAAGCGCCATCTCGAAGGCGAGCATGGCATCTATATCTGCCTCGGCGGAAAAATATGCGGCAATCTCCTCATCACCGACAAGGCCGGACAGGAAGGGATGATCGAAGGCAAGAAAGGACATGGCAACCGTCAGATGTCGAAGAAGATGGTTTCGTTTTCACCCTGCAAGCGAATGTCGAAGGTGTAGCTACTGCCATCCTTTTTCGCAATCAGCGTCGGAATCCGGCTTTTATGCTCAATCCGGGCCAAAACCGGGTCGGCGGCATTGGCTTCTTCCTCGTCGGGGAAATACATGCGGGTCTGCAAGCCGATATTGATGCCGCGCGCCACCACCCAGAACGTCACATGCGGAGCCATCATGCGGCCATCGCGGAAGGGAACGGCGCCCGGCTTGATGGTCTCGAACACAAATTCGCCGGTCGCCATATCGCCAGGGCAGCGTCCCCAGCCGGAAAAATGCGGATCGGCACTGCCACGGGTTTCCGAAGGGCTGTTATAGAGGCCGTCGGCATCGGCCTGCCAGACTTCCACCAGCGCATCCTTCAGAGTGTTGCCGCCGCCATCGATGACGAAACCGCGAATGGTGATGCGCTCACCCTTGGCCTTTTCGCTGTAAAGCGGGCCGGAACCAAGATCCTTGTCGTAAACGCCATGAATGCCGCAAAAATTCGGCGTAAGCCCGATATGCACATAAGGGCCTGCGGTCTGGGAGGCGCTTTCCTTCAGATATCCGAGTGGCTGAACCATGTCAGTTGCCCTCCTTGCGGTTTTCAAACAGTGTCGAATGGCGGCCACGCAGCACGATGTCGAATTTATAGGCGCGCATGTCCATTGGAATGGTGGCGTTCATGTCGAGAGGCGCGACAAGCCGCCGGATGGCTTCCTCGTCGGGAATGGTCTTGACGATTGGACAGCGGGAAATCAGCGGGTCGCCCTCAAAATACATTTGGGTGATCAGGCGCTGGGCAAAGCCATGGCCGAAAATGGAAAAATGAATATGGGCCGGGCGCCAGTCGTTCACCCCGTTCGGCCAGGGATAGGGGCCGGGCTGGATGGTCTTGAACCAGTAATAGCCGTTTTCGTCGGTGACGGTGCGGCCGAAACCGCCGAAATTCGGATCGAGCGGCGCCAGATAGGTTTCCTTCTTGTGGCGATAGCGCCCGCCGGCATTGGCCTGCCAGAACTCCACCAGCGCACCGGCCACGCCCACGCCGCGCTCGTCCAGCACCCGGCCATGCACGAGAATGCGGGGACCGACCGGCATTTCGCCCGGACGGGCATAATTGAGGATCAGGTCATTATCCAGCTCGTTCAGCATGTTGTGGCCAAAGACTGGCCCGGTGATTTCGCTGCGCGTGCCCTCAAGCGAAATCAATGCCCGCTGCGGCGAACGCAGCACGGTTGTCTTGTACCACGGCGTATAGGCCGGGGGGTGCATGTCGCGGTCGCGGGCGAAGAAGGCCCCGGTCTCCGGTTGTCTGTTGTTCATGGCTCTCCTCCGTGAAGGTGCGCCCCTGCTGCGCGGCAACAGGGCTTGAGTTGTCAGGCCTTGGCGGCTGCCATTTCGGCAAGCGTTGCCTTGGCGATCTTGAAAGCGTGATTGGCCGCCGGAACACCGGCGTAAATGGCCACATGCATGAGCGCCTCGCGAATGTCCTCGGCGGTTGCCCCGGTATTGGCGGTGGCGCGCACATGCATGGCCACCTCCTCGTCCTGGCCAAGCGCGGCAAGCAGCGCGATCGTGACCATGGAGCGCTCCCGCTTCGTCCATTGCGTTCCCGACCAGACCCGGCCCCAGGCAGCCTCGGTTATCAAGGTCTGGAAAGGGGCGTCGAATTCGGTCTTGTTGGCCTCGGCGCGGTCCACATGCGCATTGCCCAGAACCGAGCGGCGCGTTGCCATGCCCGTCGTGAAGATTTCGGATTGAGGCTTGTCGGCCATGTCAATTCTCCGGCAAGGATGAAAGAAAGCCTCGAACCGCCGCCACATAGGCATCCGGCTGCTCGATGCAGGGAATGTGGGCGGCATTCTCGATCACGGCAAAGCGGCTGCCGGGAATAAGGCCCGCGGTGCTTTTGACCAGTTCTGCCGGTGTCGATCCGTCGGCGTCACCCGCCACGCACAGCACGGGCACCTTGATCTCCCGCGCGGTGTCCGTGAAATCGGCATCGCGAATGGCCGCGCAGGTGCCGTTATAGCCGGTGACGGATTGCTGGATCAGCATGGTGCAGCAGCCCGCGTAAAGAGCATTGCCCGCCTCGCGGAAGCGAGGCGTAAACCAGCGTTCCATGATGGGCCCAAGCAGGCTCTCGATGCCGCCCGCCTCGATCTGGGCGATGCGGGCATTCCACATCTCCGCCGTGCCGATCTTGTGGGCCGTATTGCTCAAGACCATGGCCCGCACCAGATCCGGACGCCGGGCATAAAGTCCTTGCGCAATCAACCCGCCCACCGAAAGCCCCCAGACAATGACTGGACCCTGTTGCAGATGAGACAGAAGGGCGATCAGGTCATCGACATGATCGTTGATGGAATAGGGCGCATTACCGCTATCGGACAGGCCATGGCCGCGCTTGTCGTAAAGAATGATGCCATAGTCCGGCGCCACCCGTTCCACCACCTCGTCCCAGATGCGGAAATCCGTTCCGAGCGAATTGATGAAGACGATGCTTGGCTTTGAAGGACTGAGCCCGATGGCGCGGTAATGCAGGGCACGGCTTTCGATGCGCAGAAAATGCATGTCGTTCTCCTCTTGCCGACGATCTTGTTCCATCCGGAAAGTTAAGTAAAATTACTTTTCACACGATTTTCATAACCTGGGGATTATCATTCCATGGAGCCTCCGCTCAAATTTCGCCATTTGCGCACCTTCATGGAGGTGGCAAGGCTTAAAAGCGTGATCCGGGCAGCCGAAAGCCTGCATGTAAGCCAACCGGCGGTGACGAAGACCATCCGCGAACTGGAGGAAATGCTGGATGCGCGCCTGCTGGAACGTGAAGGGCGTGGAATTCGGCTGACGCGCACCGGCGAGGTTTTCCTGCGGCACGCGGGAGCAACCATCACCGCCTTGCGGCAGGCGATGGATTCAGTATCCCGCGAGGTGGCCAATGCCGCACCGCCGCTTCGCATCGGCGCCCTGCCGACGGTTTCGGCCCGCATCATGCCGCAGGCCATGCTGAGCTTTCTGGCAGAAGAAACCGGCAGCATCATCAAGATCGTTACCGGCGATAACGCCGTTTTGCTGGAGCAATTGCGGCTTGGCGAACTGGATCTGGTGGTCGGCCGGCTCGCCGCGCCTGAAAAGATGAAAGGCTTTTCCTTCGAGCATCTCTATTCGGAACATGTGGTTTTTGCCGTTCGCGCCTCCCATCCGCTCCTTGCGGCGGGGGTGGACGTGCTGGATCGGCTTGGCGATTTTCCCGTGCTGATGCCAACGCGCCATTCCATCATCCGGCCCGTGGTGGAACAATTCCTCATTGCCCACGGCATTGCCGCCTTGCCGGTACAGATCGAAACCGTTTCCGACAGCTTTGGCCGGGCCTTCCTTCGGCGTTCGGATGCAGTGTGGATCATCTCCGAAGGCGTGGTGGCAGGCGATATTGCCGATAACAGCCTTGCTGTTCTACCCCTCGACATGACCGGCACCAGCGGGCCGGTCGGCCTGACCATGCGGGCGGAAAGCCTGCCCTCGCTGCCCTTGATGCTTTTGATGCAGGCCATTCGCACAGCGGCGCAGGGAAAAGCGGAGGCGGCCGGTATTTGAACAATACCCATATTGAATACACGGCCCGACCGGGCCGCATATTCCCGGTGATGTAAGCTCAGACGCGCTCCAGCGCCACGGCAATGCCTTGTCCAACGCCAATGCACATGGTGGCCAGCGCATAGCGACCGCCTGACAATTGCAGCTCCAGTGCTGCCGTGCCCGAGATGCGCGCCCCCGACATGCCGAGCGGATGGCCAAGGGCAATGGCGCCGCCATTGCGGTTGACGCGCGGATCGTCATCGGCAATGCCAAGCTGGCGCAAACTTGCCAGCCCCTGCGAGGCAAAGGCCTCGTTCAACTCGATCACGTCAAGCTGGCTTTGCGTCAGGCCAAGCCGATCCAGCAGCTTCTGGCTGGCGGGAGCCGGGCCGATGCCCATGATGCGCGGCGGCACGCCCGCCGTTGCGCCGCCAAGAATGCGGGCAATCGGGGTAAGTCCATGCTTTTTCGCTGCCGCTTCCGAGGCAATGATCAGCGCGGCCGCTCCATCATTGACGCCTGAGGCATTGCCAGCGGTGACGGTACCGCCTTCCTTTTTGAAGGGCGTGGCAAGCTTGGCCAGCGTTTCGATCGTGGTGGCGCGAGGATGCTCGTCCTTTTCCACGATGACCGGATCACCCTTGCGCTGGGGAATGGTGACGGGGGTAATTTCCCGGGCCAGTCGGCCA
This sequence comes from Allorhizobium undicola ORS 992 = ATCC 700741, assembly GCF_000621665.1. Lineage (GTDB taxonomy): Bacteria > Pseudomonadota > Alphaproteobacteria > Rhizobiales > Rhizobiaceae > Allorhizobium > Allorhizobium undicola. The sequence continues at coordinate 84,905 of NZ_JHXQ01000007.1, read as the reverse complement.
TTGGCCTGGGCCGCGGCCGCCTTGTTCTGGCTCTGTACAGCAAAGGCGTCCTGATCCTCGCGGGAAATATTGAAATCGGCGGCAACGTTCTCGCCGGTTTCCGGCATGGAATCGACGCCATATTGCTTCTTCATCACCGGATTGATGAAGCGCCAGCCGATGGTGGTATCGTAAATCTCGGCCGCCCGCGAAAAGGCGCTCTCGGCCTTGGGCATCACGAAGGGTGCGCGGCTCATGCTTTCCACGCCGCCTGCAATCATCAGATCGGCCTCTCCGGCCTTGATGGCGCGGGCCGCCGTTATCAAGGCATCCATGCCGGAGCCGCAGAGCCGGTTGATGGTGGTGCCGGTGACACTGTCCGGCAGGCCCGCCAGAAGCAGCGACATGCGGGCCACGTTGCGGTTATCTTCACCGGCCTGGTTGGCGCAGCCATAGATAACGTCATCCACCGCCTGCCAGTCGAGACCGGAATGCCGCGCCATCAGCGCCTTCAGCGGAACGGCACCCAGATCGTCGGCACGAACGGAAGAAAGCGAACCGCCGAAACGGCCGATGGGCGTGCGGATATAGTCGCAGATAAAGGCGTCAGTCATGGAAAATCCTCACAATTCCGGCACGACAAGATCAGCCACCGGACCTTCGATATGCAGTTTCGCACCCGTCATGGCCTGCAATTCCTCAAGCGTCATGGCCGCAAGCTTCTCCCGCAGCACGAAACGGCCCTGCACGATGTCCACCACGGCGTGGCTGGTATAAACGCGGGTAATGCAACCAACGCCCGTCAGCGGAAACGTGCAGCGTTCCACCAGCTTCGGTTCACCGGTCTTGGTGACATGCTCGGTGATGACGCAGACCTGCTTTGCCCCATGCACGAGGTCCATGGCGCCGCCAACGGCTGGAACACCCTTGGAACCGACCCGCCAATTGGCAAGATCACCACTTTCCGCCACCTGATAGGCGCCGAGAATGGCAACATCCAGATGTCCGCCCCGCACCATGGCGAAGCTGTCGGCGTGATGGAAGAAGGCAGCACCCGGCTTCAAGGTCACGGCTTTCTTGCCGGCATTGATAAGATCCCAGTCCTCCTCGCCTGCCGGCGGTTGCTCGCCGAAATTGAGAATGCCGTTTTCGGTATGAAAGATCGCTTCACGGCCCGGCGGCTGATAGCGGGCCACCATTTCGGGAAAGCCGATGCCAAGATTGACATAGGCGCCGTCGGCAATGTCCTGCGCGGCGCGCCAGGCGATCTGGGCGTTGGAAAGCTTGATGTCTTCGCGCGTATCAACGGTCATACGTAGGCCACTCCGGCTCGAATAAGCTCTTCTTCCTGCTGCGGATTGGCGATCTTCACCACCCGGTCCACGAAAATGCCGGGCGTTACCACCAGTTCGGCATCGATTTCACCGGGCTCGACGATCTCGCAGGCCTGCACGATGGTACGGCTGGCCGCCATGCACATCAGCGGATTGAAGTTACGGCCCGCCTTGCGGTAGGTGAGGTTGCCGTGGCGGTCGGCCAGATGCGCCTTGACGATGGCGAAATCCGCCTTCAGCCAGCGCTCCTGCACGTAGGAGCGACCGTCGAATTCGGCAATAACCTTGCCTTGCGCCAGTTCCGTGCCGAAGCCGGTGGGCGTGTAGAAGGCGGGAATGCCCGCGCCCCCGGCGCGAATGCGCTCGGCAAGCGTGCCTTGCGGCACAAGCTCCAGCTCGATCTGGCCCGCAAGGTAACGGTCGGTAAAGGCGCGCGGATCGGAAGAGCGCGGGAAGGAGCAGATCATCTTCTTCACCAGCCCTGCATCGATCATCGCGGCAATGCCAATGCGGCCGTTGCCGGCATTGTTGTTGATGACCGTCAGGTTCTTAGGCCCTTTGTCGATCAAAGCGTGAATAAGCTCGATCGGCGCGCCGGAGCCGCCGAAACCGCCAATCATGACGGTGGCGCCATCGCCGATCTCCGAGACGGCGTCCGCCGCGCTCGCAATTGTCTTGTCCATGTCGGGAACTCCCGTGTGATTTTTGGCCCGGATGGGCCACCTCCATGGGTAGAACTAGGCGGGGTTCGGCTGGACGGCAAGAAAAATGTGCGATATACGATATTTGTTCGATTATCGCACTTTTGGAGATCGATGTGGCATTGGGCGAGAAGGACATCATGGGCGGTTTTGCCAAAGGCCTGGCGGTGCTGGAGGCGTTCAGCGCCGACAAGCCACGCCTGTCGATTGCCGAGGCCGCCGCAGGCTGCGGCCTTGATCGTGCAACGGCGCGACGCTGTCTTTTGACATTGGCGGAACTGGGCTATGCCGATTACGACGGCAAATTCTTTTCCCTGACGGCAAAAATCCTGCGGCTTGGCCATGGCTGGCTTTCGGCGGCGCCGCTCCCGGCACTTCTCCAGCCGCATCTTGACAGGCTTTCGGAACAGGCCGGGCAAAGCGCGTCGGCCTCCATTCTCGATGGCACCGAGGTGGTCTATATCGCCCGTGCGGCGCAAAGACGGGTCATGTCCATCAACCTCATGCCGGGCTCTCGCCTGCCCGCCTATAGTGCGTCCATGGGCCGCGTATTGCTGGCAGCCCTGCCTGAGGAGGAAATGAAGGCCGTGCTGGCAGCCAGCACGCTGAGGGCGCATACGCCCTTTACCCGCACCGACCCCGCCGTCTTGCTGGAGGAAATTGCCGTCGTGCGCCAGCAAGGCTATGCGCTGATCGATCAGGAATTGGAAATAGGCCTCTGCTCCATTGCCGTGCCGGTTTTTGACCGCCGTGGGCACGTATTGGCCGCCCTCAATATCGGCGCGCCTGCCGCCCACGCGCCTGCCGCAGAAATGGCCGGACGCTATCTCGACCTGCTGCTGGCCACGCAGCGGGAATTGCGGACAGCTTTGGGATAAGCCGTTTCAGCCAAACGTCTCCCGGCTCTGGCCGAAAACGTCTAGCCTTTCCCGCTCCTGCTGACGCCATTGACGCGGTGTCATGCCGGTTTCGCGCGTGAAGAAGCGGGTGAAATAGGCCGGGTCCTGAAAACCCAGGCTCTCGGCAATGGTTTTGACACTGACATGGCTGAAAATCAGCTCCTGACGGGCGGTTTCGATCAGCTTGTGGGCCAGCATGGTCTGGAGCGTCAGGCCGAACCGGCTTTTTACCATGCGGGTGAGATGGGTGGACGAAAGGCCAAGTTCCCGCGCATAGAAACTCACCGGCTTATGGGCACGAAAATGCAGCGCGATCAGATTTTGCAACCGCGCCAGCCGTGGCTCGTCACCGTTGTCGCCCAAGGTGGAAGGGGCGCTGCTTCGCGCCAGATGAATGACGGCGGCCGTCAGAAGCGACTCCACCATCAGGCTGCGCGTCTGTCCCATTCCGTCAAACTCTGCGGCAATCTGCTCCAGAAGAAACCCCTCTGCGGCATCAGTCTGAAGAGGCAGCAGGCGAGGCTTCGCAAGCAGTGCCAGCAACAAAGGTTGCAACGCGGTGGGCAGCGCCGCCGGCAAGGCCGTGACGATCAGGCCCTGCACGTCACGGGAAAATCGAAAGCCGTGAGTGGTGCCCGGCGGCAATATCAACAGCGCCGGTGGCTTGAGGACATGGCTTCGACCGTCAAGGCTTGCATCGCCGGAGCCTTCGCGAATGTACAAGATCTGAAAGAAAAGCTCATGCTGGTGCGGGGCGATTTCAAAGCGGTAGATGCTGCTGCGGGCATAGAGCGTTTCGCAATGCAGCCAGAATTGCGGTTGTTTCGATGTCTCTTCGCCATAAAGCCCATAGGTCGGAACATTGCGCGCCACGCCACTCTCCTGCGGTGATGTTCGAATAATCCAATTTTTTGCACGGAAAGTCCATTGAGAGAACCGTGCGCAAAGGTCAGCTTTGGATGACGAAAGCATGAATGCAAGATGTTGGAGCGGCGCGATGCTTGCGTAAAAGCTGAGGCGCTCCAGGGAGGGAGGAAGAATGCGTACACAGGTGGTTATCATCGGCTCCGGCCCGGCGGGCCTGCTTCTCGGGCAACTTCTGGCAAAGGCGGGCATCGAGACGGTGCTTCTCGACCGCGTGAGCCGGGACTATATTCTGGGCCGGGTTCGGGCAGGCGTGCTGGAGGAAGGCGCGGTTGGCCTGCTGGAAAAAGTGGGCGCGGCCAGCCGGCTGCATGAAGAAGGACTGCCGCATGACGGCTTTTCTCTCACCTTTGACGGGCAGGCCCATCGCATCGATCTTTTCGACCTCACCGGCGGCAAGCGGGTCATGGTTTATGGCCAGACGGAAGTGACGCGCGACCTGATGGATGTGCGCCAGACTGCCGGTCTTACGACGATTTACGAGGCAGGCAATGTCCGCCCGCATGATTTCGATGGTGACAATCCTTATGTGACCTTTGAGAAGGACGGCGTGACACATCGCATCGATTGCGACTTCATCGCCGGTTGCGATGGTTTTCACGGCGTTTCGCGCAAGTCGGTGCCCGAAGGGGCGCGCAAGGAATTCGAGCGTGTCTATCCCTTCGGCTGGCTGGGCATTCTGGCCGAGGTGCCGCCGGTCGATCATGAACTGATCTATGCCAACCATCCGCGCGGCTTTGCGCTGTGTTCCATGCGCTCCAGCACCCGCAGCCGCTATTATGTGCAATGCCCGCTGGACGACAAGGTGGAGGAATGGAGCGACGACCGCTTCTGGGACGAAATCCGCCGCCGCCTGCCGCAGAATGTCGCCGAGGCCATGGTGACGGGTCCATCCTTTGAAAAATCCATTGCGCCGCTGCGCTCCTTCGTGACCGAGCCCATGCGGTTCGGGCGGCTGTTTCTGGCAGGCGATGCAGCCCATATCGTTCCGCCGACCGGCGCCAAGGGTTTGAACCTTGCCGCCAGCGACGTCTATTATCTCAGCGAAGGCCTTATCGAATTTTATCGTGACAAGTCATCTGCCGGGATTGATGCCTATTCAGGCCGGGCGCTGTCGCGGGTGTGGAAGGCCGTCCGTTTCTCCTGGTGGATGACCACCATGATGCACCGTTTCCCGGATACGGGCGACTTCGGCCAGCGGATCCAGGAGGCGGAACTGGATTACCTCGTCCATTCGCGGGCGGCATCCACCTCGCTTGCGGAAAATTACGTCGGCCTGCCCTATTAGGGCGCCTTTCGATCTGATTGAATCAGATCGGCGCTCGACTGCATAATTCCTTGAATCGGAATCGATTTGAGGTGAAAATTATGCAGCAGATTTAAACTGTTACAGCGTCCTTTGTGCGTTTGATAAAACGCACGGCGCTGTAACATCTTGTTTTTGAAGCATAACCTTGTCGATCCTCGTTTCACGCCGGTCGGATTATGCTCTTAAATCGCCATCCATCAATGGATCGGACTGACACGGAAGCGCCGGATAAGAACCGGCGCTTCTTTCGTTTCAGGCCTGAGCATATATCACTGCTGCTGAAGGATAAATGCAGCCGCGGTTTTGCTCAGATATTCAGGCGAATTGCAGCTCCCTGCTGCGCCGCCACAACAGCACGACGCTGAAAACACCCGCCAGCAGCATGACCGGCACCAGAAACAGGATGACATCGGCAGGCGAGCTGCCATGGGCAACGAGATAGCCGCCAAGCAGCGGGCCTGCCATGGAGCCAAGACGGCCGACCGCTACCGCGACGCCAACGCCCGTTCCGCGGATTTCGAAGGGATAGCATTGCGGTGCCGCACCGTAGAGAACGCCCTGCACCGTGAGGATAGTGAGGCCAATCAGCGTGCCACCGATGAGCGACAGCGTGAAATCGGCAGGCATGAAGGCAAGCAGGGCAAGCGATGCCGCAGCCGCCACGAAGGTCAACATGACCGGCAGGGCGGGCTTTTTGCGGTCGAGCAGGCCGCCGCCAACGAAACTGCTGAGCGCGCCGCCGAGATTGAAGGCAATCTGCACCAGCGATGCTTCGCTGCGTTCAAGGCCCCGTGTCACCAGCAGTTGCGGCATCCAGTTGAGCAGAAGATAAACCACGATCAGCCCAAGGAAGAAGGAAAGCCAGAGCGAAACGGTGGTAACGAGACGTTCAGGCGCGAAAATCTGCCCCATGGCCCAGGAAAGTGATTTGCGGTCGGTCTTTTCAACCTCGAAAGGCGGCAGCATGAATTGCACGAAGGGGGCCAGAAGAAGCGGCAGAATACCGCCCGTCACGAAAATGGATTGCCAGTCACCGCCGTGAAAACCCAGCATTGCCACGCCGCTGGCGGTGGCCCCGCCCAGCGGCACCCCGGCATACATGGTAGCGACGGCGCGGCCCCTGCGCTCCGGCGGGGCCGATTCGGCTGAAATGTTCACGAGGTTGGGAAAGGCGCCTCCAAGGCCAATGCCCGTCAGAAATCGAAAGAGAACCAATTGCTCGAATGTGCCGACAAAGGCCGTTGCGATGGAAAACACACCAAAGACCACCAGCGACAGCACGAGCCCGGCCCGCCGCCCCAAAGCATCGGCGATACGCCCGCCGATCAAGGCGCCGACAATGAGGCCCATCGTGGCGGAGGAAAAGAACAGACCCGCCTGTTCCGGTGTCAGCTTGAAAGCGGGGATGAGCCGTGGCGCGGCAACGCCTGCGGCCTGAAGGTCGAAGCCCTCGATGATCGCGCCCAGAAAGGCGAGCGAACGGGCTCGCCGCCCGATCGGGCGGTCGCTGCTGTCATATTTCATGATGTCCTCCCGAAGGGGCGATCGTCACGCCCCTGTTGCAATACGGCCCTCTCCCAAGAGCCCGTGAATGTATGGATAAACCCTGAAACGGATGATCCGGACAGGACGCAGTGTCTTTAGAAAAAGGCAGTTTTGCGCGATCCATCGCATCAATGCGCAGGACCGGGCAAAGGCCGTGCCCTTGGCAAATCAGGCTTCCGGCGGGCTCTCATCCTCCCAAAGTTTTGCAAGCAGGCAGCGCAATTGCTGCCTTTCCTCAGGCGTGAACCGGGCCAGCATCCTGTCTTCATGGGTGCGGATCAATTCCATGCAGCGCGCGGCCTCTTCCCGCCCGCGCCGTGTTGGAAAAAGTTTCTGCACCCGCTGGTCGGAAGGATCTGTTTCCCGGACAAAAAATCCTCGACCCTCAAGGTCGGCGAGAATGGAAACGATATTGGCACGCTGCATTCCCAATACGCGGCAAATGTCTGCGGAGCTGAGGCCCGGCGTTTCCACGATGGTTTGCAGCACGCTCAATGGAACCGTGCGGATATTGGCTGGTTCGAGAGCCGCGACGGCGCCTTGCAGGTCCTGAACGGATGCGCGGCGAAGCTGGTAGCCGATCAGGTCGCACAACCGCCCCTTCGCGGCCTCGTCACGCCAGTCTGCCGCAGCATCTCGCGACATTTTTACCTCATCCATGCTTTGCCAGTCTTGCAATCACTGTACCGCTATGCATGATAGCAGTCAATTGCTATGGAGGATAGCAGACATGCCGGAGGACGGGAGCACCCTGTGGCATGGCATATTGGGAGGAATATCATGACGAGTATTATGTTGCGCATTGCCGGAGAGCCCCGCAATGCAGAAGGCGGACGCACATACCGCCGCCTTAACCCTGTAACCGGCGTGCTTGCCAGCGAGGCGGCCGCCGCCAGTGTGGCGGATGCAATCGCTGCGGCAGACGCCAGTGCCGCCGCCTTTCCCGCCTGGGCGGCGATGGGGCCGAATGCACGCCGTGCCGTTCTGTTGAAGGCCGCGGATGCTTTGGCGGCGCGGGGCGATCTTTTCGTTGCGGCCATGGCGGCCGAAATCGGCGCAACGGTGCCGTGGGCACGGTTCAATGTCATGCTGGCAGCCTCGATGTTGCGCGAGGCAGCGGCGCTGACCACGCAGGTGGCTGGTGAAGTCATTCCCTCCGACAAGCCCGGTTGCCTGGCCATGGCGCTCAGGGAACCAGCAGGGGTGGTGCTGGGCATTGCACCGTGGAATGCGCCGGTCATTCTGGGTGTGCGGGCGCTGGCAACGCCGCTTGCCTGCGGCAATGGCGTGGTGTTCAAGGCCTCGGAAATCTGCCCCCACACCCACGCGCTGATCGTCGAGGCGCTGGAGGAGGCCGGACTGCCGAAAGGGCTGGTCAGCCTGATTACCAACGCGCCGGAGGATGCAGCCGATATTGTCGGCGCGCTGATCGATCACGCCGCCGTGCGCCGCATCAACTTCACCGGATCGACCCGCGTTGGCCGGCTGATTGCCGAACGGGCCGCCCGCCAGCTCAAGCCCGTGCTGCTTGAACTGGGCGGCAAGGCGCCACTTGTGGTCTTGAAGGACGCCGATGTGGACGAGGCAGTGAAGGCGGCAATCTTCGGCGCCTTCTTCAATCAGGGCCAGATTTGCATGTCCACCGAACGGATCATCCTGACGCCGGAGATTGCAGAGACATTTCTGGAAAAATTCACCGCCCGCGCCGCGGCCCTCAAGGCGGGCGATCCGGCAAAGGGCGATGCGCCGCTGGGGGCGGTGGTGGACCGCCATACGGTGGAAAAAGTCGAGGCGCTGATTGCCGATGCCCGCGCCAAGGGGGCTGTTGTCACCAGCGCCGGAGCTGCCGAGGGCGTATTGATGCCTGCCCAGGTGGTAGACAAGGTCACGTCCGACATGAGGATTTATGCCGAGGAAAGCTTCGGTCCGGTGGTTGCCATCTTGCGGGCCGCCGATGAGGAGGATGCCATCCGGCTGGCAAACGACAGCGAATACGGCCTGTCCGCCTCGATCTTCACGCGGGATACGGCGCGCGGCCTGACCCTGGCGCGGCGCATCCAGTCGGGCATCTGCCACATCAACGGCCCAACCGTGCATGACGAGGCGCAAATGCCCTTCGGCGGCAGCAAGGCTTCCGGCTATGGCCGCTTTGGTGGTCGGGCAGGCATTGCCGAATTTACCGAATTGCGCTGGATCACCATGGAAACCCAGCCTGGGCATTATCCACTCTGATCTTGCGTTACATTTTGAAAGCCGCCCACCGGCGGCAGGAAGGAAACATGATGGCCAATGACGTGGATACCGTCGCCTACGAGGTGATCGACCGTATAGCCTGGGTGAGGTTCAACCGTCCGGACAAGCGCAACGCCATGAGCCCGGTGCTGAACCGCGCCATGATGGAGGTTCTGGATGCGCTGGAGTTTCGTGACGATGTCGGCGTTCTGGTGCTGACGGGCGAAGGTCCGGCCTGGACGGCGGGCATGGATTTGAAGGAATATTTCCGCGAAACCGAGGCAGACGGCCTGCGCGGCACGCGCAAGGCGCAGCGTGAAAGCTATGGCTGGTGGCGACGCCTGCGCTGGTATCAGAAGCCCACGATTGCCATGGTCAACGGCTGGTGCTTTGGCGGTGGCTATGGTCCGCTGTTTGCCTGCGATCTGGCCTTTGCGGCGGATGAGGCGAAGTTCGGCCTTTCGGAAATCAACTGGGGCATTCTGCCGGGCGGCGGCGCCACCAAGGTTGCCGTGGAGCTGCTGCCCTTCCGCAAGGCGATGTATCACGCCATGCTCGGCGAACCGATCGACGGCAAGACCGCTGCGGAATGGGGCCTTGTCAATGAAAGCCTGCCACTTGCTCAGCTCAAGGCGCGCGTGACCCATGTTGCAAAAGTGCTGCTGGAGAAAAATCCTGTCGCGCTGAAGGCCACCAAGGATGCGGTGCGCCGCGTTGGCATCATGACCTATGACGAGGCCGAGGATTATCTGGTGCGCGCACAGGAGGCCGCAAACTCCTACGATAACGAGGGCCGGAAGGAAGGCATTCGCCAGTTCATCGACGAAAAGTCCTACAAGCCCGGACTGGGAGCTTACGACAAGAGCCGTCGCGGCTGAACCTGCCGCGATGGACAGACGGGCGCTTGCCCCCGCCAGCTTTGGAGGAAAGGCAGGCGGGGAGCCGCAAGCGCCCGTTGCCGATATGCATTCGATTTTGAGGAGGAAAACATGGTGGATTTCACATCGCCCGATCCGGCCAGCCTTCATGCGCGCCTTCGGCCTGAAAGCCTTGCCTGCATCGATCTGGCCAGCGCCCGCCAATGGAGCTATCGGCAACTGGACGCCGACATTCAGCGTGCCGTTGCGGTCTTGCAGCAGGAGGGCATCGGCAAGGGCGACCGCGTGGCGGTGCTTGCGCGCAACAGCGTGCATCAGGTTATCCTCCAGCAGGCGGCCATGCGTGTTGGCGCGATTTTCGTGCCGCTCAACTGGCGGCTTTCGCTGCCAGAGCTGGGTGCTCTCCTCATGGATTGCCTGCCGGTGCTGCTTTATACCGACGATGCCATTCCGCCGCTGCCACCGGGATGCCGGCAAAAGGATATGGAAAGTTTCCGGGACGCCGTGGAAGCAACCGCGCCCGCTCCCCGCTGCGCACCGCATTCGGGCCACGATACCTGCATCATTCTTTATACGTCCGGCACCTCCGGCGTGCCGAAAGGCGCCTTGCTGACCTCGCAGTTCCTGCTGGCCACGGCTGTCAATTTCAACATTCTGGGCGAGGTGGATACCGGCTGCGTGTTTCTTTGCGATAGCCCGATGTTCCATGTCATCGGTGCGGTCACGCAAATATGGCCCCCCATGCTGCGCGGCGGCACCTTTATCGTCTCGTCCGGCTTCCAGCCGGAGGCCACCAATGACCGCCTTGCCGATGCCGCCCTTGGTGTCACGCATTATTTCTGTGTGCCGCAAATGGCCGAGGCCCTGCGTCAGGCTTCGAATTTCCAGCCGGAAAAATGGGGGAAACTCAAGGCCCTGTTTACCGGCGGAGCGCCCAATCCGGCCAGCAATATCCGCTGGTGGCTTGAGCGCGGCGTGCGCATGGTCGATGGCTACGGCATGACGGAGACCGGCACCACTCTGGGTATGCCCCTTGCCCGCGACATCCTCTATGAAAAAGCAGGCGCGGCGGGCATTCCCGGCCCCCTCACCTCGATCCGCATTGTGGATGACGATGAGCGCGACCTTCCCGATGGCATGGCGGGGCAGATCCTGGTCTATGGCATGAACGTCACGCCCGGTTATTGGAACCGGCCGGAAGAACGTGGCCGATGCTTCACGCCCGATGGCTGGATCCGCACCGGCGATATTGGCCGGCGCGATGCCGATGGCTTCATTTCCATCGTTGACCGGCTGAAGGACATGTTCATTTCCGGTGGCGAAAACGTCTATCCGGTCGAGGTGGAAGCCGTGCTGATCCAGCACCCTGCCGTTCGCGACGTGGCCGTGATCGGCGTGCCGGACGCGCGCTGGGGCGAAGTGGGCATGGCCTTCGTGGTCGCCGAACCGGCGGCTCGCCCCACGGCACAGGTGCTGGCCGATTATTGCCAGACCCTGATTGCCCGCTACAAGGTGCCAAAAGAGTTTCGCCTCGTCGAGAGCCTGCCACGCACCGCATCCGGCAAGATCCAGAAGCACGTGCTGCGCCAGCAGGCGCTGGAGGCAGCCCCGGCGGAAGATATAACGGCCATGGCTGCCTCATAGAGCCTTTCACTGTTTCACGGAAACGGTGATTTGCGAGAACCGGAGCGGAGTGTCCTTAATGTATATGAGCCTGGGTAAGCACAGCAAATTGCCGTTTGCAGTCCGCCCAACGTTGAATACCCACACACCCTAGAAAGTTGGATTTCTGACTATGATGGCTCCAAAGTCCGCTGTGTGTCGTGCACCGGGCAGCCTCACCCTTGCCCCTTCCACGGCACCAGCCTGCGTTCCAGCCAGCGCATGGCGCATTCCATAAGGGCGGCAAAGCCGCCAATGATGAAAATGCCCATGACGACAATATCCGTGCGCAGGAAATTTGAAGCATTCAGAACCATCTGGCCGATCCCCGTGGAGGCGGCGACCATTTCTGCCGCCACGAGCGTTGTCCAGCCGACACCCATGGCAATCCGCAGACCGACAAGAATCTCAGGCAAGGCAGCCGGAAGAATGACAAACCGCAGGAGTTGCGTTCGTGTTGCCCCCAGCGCGCGGGCTGCATTGACCTGATCGTCGCTGGCCGAGCGCGTACCGGCCCGCGCGGCCAGCACAACCGGCGCAAGGCAGGCCAAGAAGATCAGCAGGATTTTCGCCGTTTCACCAATCCCAAACCAGATGACCACCAATGGCAAATAGGAAAGCGGCGGCAGAGGACGGTAGAATTCGATGACCGGATCACAAATCGCCTTGATGACCGGATTGAGCCCCATCGCCAGCCCAAGCGGCACGCCGAGTATTGCGGCGAACAGAAAGGCGGACACGACCCGAAAAAGGCTCATCAGCACGTGATCAGCCAGCGGCGCACCGTCCAGCCGTCCTGCAAGCGCATCGGTAAAAGCAGCCCACACGGCTTGCGGAGCCGGAAGGAAAAGCGGGCTGACCAGACCGGACGACGAAACCGCAAACCACAGCAGAAAAAACGCCAGGGTACTGGCGCCACCAATCCATGCCCTGCTGTGTAGCCCAGAATTGGTGCCCCCTTGGGCAATTGCTTTCCCGTCCTTCCTGCCTTCGCGGGCGATGCCTGATCTATCGGACACCGCAGCATCGCTACCGCGCCGCTGCTCCTCTCCTTTGTCGCAGCGCCTTGCAAGGCCCGGCTCGATGCCGGCACTTTCCGCGACAACCCTCATATCGTTCATGCGACATGCCTTCCATTCGCGTGGCTTCGGCCATGAACCTGTGCAAGCACCTCTTCCCGCATAGCGATGAAATCCGGTGAAGATTTTATGTCCCGGCTATTGCCATGCTCGCGATAGCTGCGACTGAAACCGGGCGACAGGCTTTTGACAATGCGCCCCGGTCTCGGGCTCATTACCAGAAGCCGGGTTGCCATGAAGACGGCTTCCTCGACATCGTGCGTGATGAAGAACACCGTCTTGCCCGTTTCCGCCCAGATATCGAGAATGAGTTCCTGCATCTGCTCGCGCGTGAAAGCGTCAAGCGCCCCGAAAGGCTCATCCATCAGCAAAATTCGGGGATTTGCCGCCAGAGCCCTGGCAATCCCTACCCTTTGCTGCATACCGCCCGACAATTCATAGACGCGCCGCTGACCAAATCCGGCAAGGCCAACCTTGCTCAAAAGCTCTTCGGCACGCTCACGCCGCTCAGCCTTTGGCACACTCTGAAATCTCAAGCCGAGTGCAACATTATCGGCCACGCTCAACCAGGGCATGAGAGCATGACGCTGAAACACCACGCCACGATCCGCCCCCGGACCCCGCACCACCTGACCGTCGAGCAGCAATGACCCTTCGCTTACGGGAAGAAAACCCGCAATGACAGAGAGCAGGCTGGTTTTGCCGCAGCCCGATTGCCCAAGTGCAACGACAATCTCACCCTCGGTGATTTCGAGGTCCACATGGGATAGAGCAAGCGTCTGCCCTGCCCCCTCGCCATACCGCAGACTGACATCTTTCAGCGACAACATCCGCCCATAACCTCACATGCCAACTCGGGAAACCGGCTCCCAATTTTCTCGGCACAATGCTTTATTGCCCAAGCGCCGCCTTGACGTAATCCGCCGTCACGAAGGTGCTGTAGTCTGGCGCGAGCGCCTGGACCCGGCCCTGTTCCTTCAGAAATTCCGCCGTGGATTTGAGCGCCTCGGCAGCGCCGCCGCCCAGCCATTGGCTCGAGGCCTGCTGGTTGAGATCAGGAAATCTGTAGGCCGCAACACCTGCCGGAACATCAGCCGCGTTGGCGCCAGTCCATTTGGCCACAGCCTTCACCTCGGCAGAATCGGGCGTCCATCTCGCGGCATTGCGACGGTAATCGGCATCGGCTTCGGAAAGCAGCCGGACGAAGGTGACAAGAAAATCGCGGTTTTCAGCGGCGAACTTATCCGTTGCGATAATACCGTCGAATGTTGCCTTACCCTTGGCCGCGAAATCACCGGCGCTGGCAATGACCTTGCCGTTCTTTTTGGCGACATCCAGCGTCGGCGCCCAAATGAAGGTAGCGTCAATGTCACCGCGCTCCCAGGCGGCGGCAATTTCCTGTGGACGCAGGTTGAGCAGCTTCACATCCTGAGGTCCAAGACCTGCCTCCTTCAGGGCATACATAAGCTGATAATGCGAGGTGGAGACAAAGGGCGTTGCGACCGTCTTGCCCTTCAGATCGGCAATCTTCTCGATACCGCTGCCATTGCGGGCCACCAGTTGCTCGGCATTGGCAATATCGTCGAGAATCCAGAACAGTTTCACGCCCAGGCCCTGCGAGGCCGCAGCCGCAATCGGCGACGAGCCCGCCTCACCGAGATCCACGCTGCCGGACGCAAGCGCCCGCACGACATCGCCGCCGCCGCCGAACTTCACCCATTTGATTTTTGTGTGGGTTTCCTGTTCCAGCCTGCCGCTTTCCATCAGAACACGAATGGGCGTCATCATGTCCTGATAGGCGAATGTCACCGTCTTTTCCGCGGCAGAAACCTGCGACCCGCCGAAGAGAATTGCCGCCGTTGCTGCCAGTCCGGCCAAGGCGCCTGCAAATCCACGCATCTCGTTCTTCCTTAAATCCGTTTTCAACCCCGCCCCCTGGCGAGCCCCACAAACAAGCATGGACAGGTGAGGAAAACTTAACAAGGAAGCCTTTTGCCGGACTGACCTTAATAATATATATTTTTACTAGATTTTATAGCCTTTAATCCTCCTGACGATGTCCGGCGATGGGCAGCCTATCGGACACGCTTGCCCGCCGCATTGAAAAGAAGGCAATGGCTCGCCGAAAATCCAAGCGATTGCTGCTCCCCTGTCCGCCCACGGCGATCCCGCTGTTCGGCAATGATTTCGCTGCCGTTCAGGCTGGCATAGATGAACGCGGTGGATCCGAGATTTTCGGTCGCCAGACCCGGCACCGTCAGAGTGACGTCGCCACCGCCATTTGTCATGAGATGTTCCGGCCGGATCCCCAGTTTGACCTCATCTCCCACACTGAGGCCCGCGCCCGAAATCGGCAGCAGGATACGCGCGCTTTCGGCGCCCGAAATCTCCACCATCACGCCGTTACCGGCATGGGCCGCAACTCGCCCTGAAAGAAAGTTCATTTTTGGAGAACCGATGAAGCCTGCCACGAACACATTGTCCGGATCGTCATAGAGGGTCATGGGCGAGCCCACCTGCTCGACCACACCGGCACGCAGAACCACGATCTTGTCGGCAAGCGTCATGGCCTCCACCTGATCATGGGTAACGTAGATCACCGTGGTCTTGAGCTGCTTGTGCAACTGGGCGATTTCAAGCCGCATATGCACGCGCAGTTCCGCATCCAGATTGGAAAGCGGTTCATCGAACAGGAAGACCTGCGGCTCACGCACAATGGCCCGGCCGATGGCAACGCGCTGCCGCTGACCACCGGAAAGGGCGCCGGGCTTGCGATCCATCAGAGCATCCAGTTTCAGGCTGGCGCTTGCGGCATTGACGCGCCGGTCGATCTCGGGCTTTTCCATGCCCGCAAAACGCAGTGCAAAGCCCATGTTTTCCCGCACGGTCATATGCGGATAGAGCGCATAGGACTGGAAAACCATGGCAATGCCGCGTCTGGACGGATCGACATCATTCATCTCGGTCCCGCCTATCTTCAGCGAGCCTGCGGTAATGTCCTCCAGTCCGGCGATCATCCGCAGCAGCGTCGATTTTCCGCAGCCCGACGGGCCGACGAAAACCACGAATTCCCCCGAGCGGATGGAAAGATCGACACCCTTGATGACATCGACCGCGCCATAGCTTTTGCGAATATCGGTGAGCGAAACATCAGCCATGGGTAAACCTCAAGCAACCGTCAGGGTGATCGTCTGCTCGCCGAAGGGGCGGCACCGTGCCTTCAGCGTCAATGTGCCGGGCTCATTTCCAGCTTCGATATAAAGCCCCGTCGTGCCGCCCTTGAAGCTGGACAGCACTGGCCCGATGATCCGGCCCGGCCCTTCCAGCGACAGTTCGACCGGATCGTCGAAGAAGGGCAGGATATTGCCGCATTGGTCAAGCGCCCTCAGGATGACACGCACCGTATCCTTCTCGCCAGCCTTCAACTGCGTATCGTCCGCTTCGATTTGCAGCGAGCCGGGCACGGGATCGCCCGCCAGCTCCACCGTTTTCACCGGCTTGCCGTTGACATAGCCGGTGATCACGCCGCCGCGCCATTGCAGGCCCCAGGTTCCGAATTCGGCAGGCGTGACATTGCGCTCGTCCAGAATGACCGGCGGATGCGGCAGGTGCGGATAGGTCTGGCGGTCAGGACCGATACGCTTGGGTGCAAGATCGCCGAACTTCACCTCCACATAATCGCAATTGGTGAGGATGATCAGTGGCAGGATGCCGCCGATATTGCGCTCGCCGCGCGCCCAGTAGGTCACGGGCTTCAGGACCACACCCCCTTCCGGCGCGCCTTGCGAGGCATAGGCATAGGCCGCGAATTTCGGCTCGCGATACATATCCATGACGCCATGATAGCAGATGCGGTCGCCCGCGCCGAAATCCTTGTGGGTGTTGTAATCAAACATGCACCAGCCGGTGCAGCCGGAAATGTTTTCGTCGCCTGCCGCCGCATTCAGCACCAGAAGGTGGCGGGTGACATGCTCTGCCTGCCGCTGCTCCTGATCGAAGCGCTTGGTCGGATACATGTGGCCATTATATTCGGTAATCATATACGGCACTTTTTCGCTCTTGCCGGTGATTTCCGATTGTTCGCGCAGCACGATCCGCCCACGATTATGGCCGGGCTGCTCTTCTAGCCCCAGAATGAAATCATTCTGGGTGTGAACGTCCTCCAGCAATTCGCTATCGGTGATGAAGCGCACGCCGCCCGTCTGGCGGGTGGTGTCCAGCTCGCGGGCCACACGGTTGGTTTCCAGATAGAAATCGTGATTATCCTGGGATTCGTTGATGCGCACGCCCCAGATGATGATCGACGGATGGTTCCAGTCGCGCTCGATCATGCGGCGAACATTTGCAACGGACTCCTGCTGCCAAGCCTTGTCACCAATATGCTGCCAGCCGGGAATTTCCTCGAAGACCAGCAGGCCGATCTCGTCGCAGCGATCCAGGAACCACTTCGACTGCGGATAGTGCGAGGTGCGCACAACATTGCAACGCAGATCGAACTTCATCTGGTCGGCGTCCTTTTCCTGACCGCGCCGGCCCATGGCATAGCCAAGATGCGGCCATGCCTGATGACGGTTCAGACCGCGCAGCTTCACATTGCGGCCATTGAGGAAAAAGCCGTCGATGCGAAATTCCACCGTTCGAAAGCCGAAACGGCTGGAATAGCTGTCCTTGCCCGCGGCCGTTTCAAGCTCGGCCGTCAGAGTATAAAGGGCTGGATTGTCGAGATCCCAAAGCTCTGCACCTTCGATGCCCTCAAGCCGAAGCGTGAGGTCATCGCCGGAAAGCTCAGCCCTTATGGAGGCCATAACCTTGCCGCTCTTGTCGGTGATCGTCGCGGTGACTGCGCCGGACAGCGGCTGCGATTGCGGATTGGCAAGGAAAATCCGGGCCGTCACCGTCTTGCGGTCGGCCAACGCATCCGGGGTTTCGATCTTCACATTGGCAATGGAAACCGGAGTCGTCACCTTCAACCATGTATCGCGATAGATACCGGCATAGGTCAGGTAATCGATCTGTCCGCCAAAGGGCGGAATGGCGGGATTTTCAGAGCCATCCACTTTCACGGTCAGCAGGTTTTTACCCGCCTTCAGCTTCGGCGTCAGACGCGCCTCGAAGGGGGTATAACCATCCTTGTGGGCAAGGATTTCCGCGCCATTCAGATAAACGACATTATCGGCCATGGCGCCATCGAAGGCTACCGAAACCTCGCAGCCCTCGAAGCCCTCCTCCCAGACGATTTCTTTCTGGTAGGTGAAGGCGCGCTGATAGCATGTCTCGTCGAAATAGTTGAAGGGCAGCTCTACCGCCGTATGCGGAAGCTGCACCACCTCTCCGGCAAGCATTTCACCGGCGTGTGCGGCGGAAAAGCCCTCCGTAAAGGTCCAGCCCTTGTTGAAGCTTTCATAACGACGCATATCACTATTCCTATTTAATGGAGCCGAGCATACCCTGCACGAACTGGCGCTGCATGGCGAAGAAGACGAAAAGCGTGGGCAGAGTGGCAAGGATCGTGCCGATCATCACCGTGCCATATTCGGGGTAGTAGGCCGAAGCGAGCGATGAGACGACGAGCGTGATGGTCTTCGTCTCATTGGATTGCAGTACGATCAGCGGCCAAAGATAATTGTTCCAGTTCATCATGAAGACGATGACGAAGGCGGCCGCGAAGGTGGAACGCATGACCGGCAGATAGATGTAGAAGAATATCTGCCATTCCTTCAGCCCATCAACCTTGGCGGCGTCGCGCAGCTCGCCCGGAAAAGCCTTGGTTGCCTGCCGGAAATAGAAGATGATGAAAGCGGAGGCGAGTGTGGGCAGAATGATCGCCACATGGGTGTTGATCAACCCCGCCTGCGACATCAGCAGGAAAAGCGGGATCATCAGCGCCGCAAACGGCACCATGAGTGTCAAAAGCACCACCGCGTAAAGACGGTCGCGCAGCCGGGAGCGGAACATCTCGAAGCCATAGCCCGCCATGGCCGAGATCAGCACTGTAAGCGCCGTGCCGAATATGGCGATCTTGATCGAATTCCAGAACACCAGCGGTACATCCACCTTGGTGAAGAAATCCGCGATATTGGCAAACAACGCCATGCCGAAGGACACCTTGCCGCGCACGATGTCCGCAGTGGTATTGGTTGCGCCGATCACCATCCAGAAGAAGGGAAAAATCGACAGGAAGGCAGCAAGTCCCAACAGCAGATATTGCAACAGGGAGCCAAGGCGGCGTTTCGTGGCATAGCTGGTCATTGCTTTTCCCTCGCCGCATAGAACTGAAAGAGCGAGAGCAGCGCCACCATCACCACGATGACATAGGAGACCGTGGCCGCGTAACCGAAGCTCGGCATATAGCGGAAGGTCAGATTGTAGATGTAGAGAGAGAGTGTGAGCGTGGAATTGGCCGGACCGCCGGTGCCAGCCGTGAGGTTATAGACCTCATCGAAAAGCTGCAACGTGCCGATGGTCGAGGTAATGGTGGTAAACAGGATCACCGGCTTCAGCATCGGCACCGTCAGGTGCAGGAAGCGCCGCCAGGAAGGCACGCCATCCACCGTCGCCGCCTCATAGATGGAGCGGTCGATATTCTGCATGGCAGCCAGATAGAAGATCATGTTGTAGCCGGTCCAGCGCCAGGTAATGGCAATGATGATCAGCACCTTGGCCCAGAAGGGATCCGTCAGCCAGCCGATCGGCTCTGCCATCAGACCAAGCGACATCAGCGTGTTGTTGACCACGCCATCAACGGAAAACATGCTTTTGAACAGCACGGAATAGGCCACGAGCGACGACACGCAGGGCAGAAAGATGGCCGTACGGAAGAAGCCCACGAAGCGGAGGCGCGGATTGTTCAGCGCCGCCGCCAGCAAGATGGCCAGCGTAATCATGATCGGCACCTGGACGATGAAGAAGATCATCGTATTGCCCAGCGCCTTCAGGAAAACGGGATCGTTGCTCAGCCGCAGGATATTATCCGCACCGGCGAATTTCTGCATCATTCCCCGGCCTGAATAGAAGGACAGGACAAGCGAACGGATGATCGGATAGACCAGAAAAATCCCGATCAACAGAAGGGCGGGCGCGGTAAACAGCCAGCCGCTCATCTGGTATTGACGGGCCAGTCCACCCCGACGTGCCACGAAAGCCATAGGCGCCTCCAGATCGATGAAGAGCAACCGCGGATCGCCGATCCGCAGTTGCCGGGTCAAAATGACTGTTTGCCCTTACTGGATCAGACCTTCGGCCTGGCCCTCTATGTCCTTCAGCACCTTGTCGATCGGCGCGCCCTTGTTGAGGTCGGCCAGATGGGCCGTAACCGCCGTATCCAGCTCGTTGGTAAAGACGCCGTAATTGACGGACGGCACCTTGGCGAGCCAGTCGGAGAAGTTCTGCCAGACCTTTTCGCCGCCGAAGAAGGGGTCCGGCGCGCTGTAGGCGGCGCCTGTGCGCGCACCCAGCATGGTGCCCATGGCGCCACGCTCCGTCAGGATTTTCTGGTAGAAATCATTATCCTTGCCATAGATTTCGTTGAGGAAATCGATGGCCTCGTCCTTTTCCTTCGAATTCTCCAGCACATACCAGCTCGACCCGCCGAGATTGGAGGCATTGACCGCAGCTGGCACATTGGGCCTCGGCGTGGCGGCAATACCCCACTTGCCGGATTGATCCTTCTGCGCCTTGATGGTGCCGGTGAACCAGACGCCCGTCAGCACGCCCGCGACATTGCCGGAAACGGCGTTTTGCGCGTAATCTGTCCAGCCGTTGGACAGTTTGGCAAGACCGTCCTTGATCAGCCTGGCCTGCAACTCCAGCGAGGCTTTGAGGGGTGCGTTGTTCGTGATGGAAAGCTTGCCATCCTTGTCGAAATACCAGCCGCCGCCAGCCTGCATGATGATGCGTGTCATTCCGCCGTCATTGGCGTCCAGCGGAATAAGCTGCTTGCCGGTCTTTTCCTTTACCTGCTTGCCGATTTCAAGGAAGCGGTCCCAGGTCAGGTTCTGCATGTCCTCCGGCTTGAAGCCGGCAGCCTCGATAATGTCCTTGCGGTAAAACAGCGCCGTGGTGCCGGTATCGAAGGGCATTCCGTAGGTCTTGCCCTCAAGCGTCATCAACTCGACCTTGTAGGGGGCAAAATTCTTGTAATCCACCTTGCCGCTCATTGGCGCAAAGGCGCCGGGGAAGGATTGCAGATATTTCTGCGCGCCGTAATCCTCGATCAGCACGATGTCGGGCAGCGTATCGGTGGCGCCGGAGGCCAGGCCCGTCTGAAGCTTCTGCTCGACGTCGGCCTTGGCAAAATCCACGACCTTCACGGTGGTGCCGGGATGTTTGGCGCTGTAGCGAGCACCCGCCTCCTTCATGATCGCCACATTGAAATTCGGATCCCAGCACCAGACGGTGATTTCACCAGCGGCGGCGCTTGCGGCAGAGATAAGCAAGGTTGAAGCCATCAAGCCGGCAAAAGCGGCTCCCTTGGCGCCAGCGCGGCGTGTCACGATAGTCTTTTTCATTTCATCCTCCCCAAATGAACGGTCGCGTTTAGAACGACACCCGCAACGTCCGGCCACGGACGCGCAAGCATGGCCAAACTATTCCGCTCATCCGCGAAAGGCGCAAGAAAATATTTAGTAAAACTATTTCGCAGATGCGAAGAAAATCATTACGAGAAAATGATTACCCGGCGGGATGGCGGCAACTGTCGCGCCACCGCATCCGGGTGGGAATGGTGACATGTTTGGAATAGGTGCGCCCCATCAGACGCTCCACCAGAAGATCGACCGCCGCCTCGCCGATACTGTCTCCCGGAATATCCATGGTCGAGAGGGTGGGATTGAGGAATTCGGTTACAGGGATATTGTTGAACGAGGCAAGCGCGATATGGGCAGGAATGGTCAGGCCTTCTTCCTGGATGGCGCGATAGGCCCCGATGGCCATGTTATCATTGGCCGCCAGAATGGCATCGGGCCGGACAGGCAGGGCAAGCAAGCGGCCAGCCTGTTCATATCCCACCTCAAGGCGCAGATTATGCCCCCATTCCCGCCCCTCGCCCAAAGCAAGCAGGGCAGGGTCCAGAGCATTCTTCGCCTTCATCCAGTCAAGATAGGCGCGGCAGCGCATTTCCGTATAGGGCTCGCTATTGCCATCCATCAACTCGTTGCAGCCGATGAAACCGATGCGCCGATACCCAACGGACCACAGGCCATCCAGAATCTGCCGTGTCGCCATGGCAAGATCGGCCGCCACGCAGTCGTGTTGCGCCAGATGCGGATCGACATCGGCAAAGACCACCTGGGGGCAGTGAGCCGACAAGGCCGCGATTTCGCCCCGGCCATGCTTGCCGATGACAATGGCCCCCGGCATTGCACCGTGATCATTGACGTTCCAGGGGGATAAAGGTGTGAAAACCCGCCCGATCTCCAGTCCGTTTTCCGCGCAACGCCGCTCTATGCCCAGACGAACCCCGACATAATAGGGATCGAACAATTCCTGCTCGGATGTCAGAAAATGCAAAAGCGCGATGCGGGCCTGCACGCCCCCCTTGCGGCCTGCAAGCGGCGCAATTTTGCTGGCGCGGTACCGGCTGCGCGGCGTAGCATAGCCAAGCTCCTGAGCGGTCGCGACAATCGCCTCGCGTCTGGCCTGAGAAATCGACAGGCTGGGGTCGTTGTTCAAGACGCGGGACACCGTTCCCGACGACACTCCAACTGCCGCGGCTATGTCCCTTATCGTGGCCATGCTCTTGCGCGTCTTTCCCTGCCACCGGCACGGGGGTCCGGAGGAAGTTTCGATTGAACACGTTTTCCCGCACTTCCGTGAAGGGCGGAAAACTCATTGGCGCTTCCAGGATGATGTCGAAACCCATCCGCAGCCAATGGCGCTTCGCACATAAACGAAGCGGCAACAGCGCCCAAAAGCGCAGTAAATATTTACTAGACAAAACCAGAGAAAAGGGAAAGCTTTTTTAGCTTTCCCCACCAATTTCCTGTCAGACGCGGGCCCATTGCGGCAACCATTGCCCATGCGCGGCCAGAAGCTCGTCCACCAATGACCAGATCTGATCCAGATCCAGCTCGGCAGCCGTGTGCGGATCCATCATGGCGGCATGATAGATGTGCTCGCGGTTTTCGCTCATCAGCGCCTTCACCGTCAGCTCCTGCACATTGATATTGGTTCGCATCAGCGCTGTCAGCTGCGGCGGCAATTCACCGATATAGGTGGGCTGGATGCCGGATGCATCGACCAGGCACGGCACCTCCGCCGCGCAATTGGCCGGTAGCGACGTAATGCAGCCATTGTTGCGCACATTGCCGTAGATGACCGAAGGTTCACCGGTCCAGACGGAGTTGATGATCGTCGAGGCGTATTCATGCGAGGGCTTGACCTCTATGCGCTCCGCGCTCCGATAGGCCTCGGCCTGCCCTTTCCACTGCTCCACCTGTTCGATGCAGCGCTTGGGGTATTCATCCAGCGGAATGCCGTATTTCTCGATCAGATCCTCGCGACCTTCCTTGATGAAATAGGGCGTGTATTCAGCAAAATGCTCGGAGCTTTCCGTGACGAAATAGCCAAGCCGCATCAACATCTCGTAGCGCACCTTGTTGGGGCAGCGCGGGTTCCAGCCCGGCTTGGGCGCGCGGCCCTGCCGATAGGCCGCAACGAGATCAGGATAGAGATTGCGATAGGAACCGTCCGGCTGGCGATGTTCGAAGGTCAGGTAAAAGGCCATGTGATTGATACCGGCGGCACGGTAGCGGATTTCTTCATAGGGAATATCCAGATCCAGCGCCAGCTCATGCGCCGTGCCCTGAACGGAATGACAAAGACCGACCTGGCGGATTTGCGGATATTTCTCGGCAATCGCCCAGGTGTTGATTGCCATGGGGTTTACATATTGCAGCATGATGGCGCCGGGGCAGACGGCCAGCATGTCCTCGCAGATCTTCCACAAATGCGGCACCGTCCGCAGACCGCGCATGATCCCGCCCACGCCCAGCGTATCGGCAATGGTCTGGCGCAGGCCGAACTTTTTCGGCACTTCGAAATCCGTGACCGTGCAGGGCTCATAACCGCCAATCTGGAAAGCGACGATCACGAAATCCGCGCCGTCAAGCGCCGCCCGTTGGTCCATGAATGTTTCAACCGTTGCCCCAACGCCGAGTGTGGAAATCAGCTTGCCAGCCACCAGAGCGCTTTCCTCCAGCCGCTCGCGGTCAATATCCATCAGCGCAATGCGCGCGGACGAAAGTGCCGGTCGCTGAAGAACATCGCCGATGATATTTTTCATGAAGACGGTGGAACCGGCTCCGATAAACGTGATCCTGGGCTGTTTGGCCATTGGTCAATATCCTTCCCTGCGCGGCACTGCCGCCGCCTTTGCCTGTGCGGGCCATCTGTCTTTTTGATCGCCATTCCGTGGCCCGCATCCAAAGACAGAAGACCCCGTGCACGTGATGCCGCAACAGGAATTTTACAGGTAAACCGCTGAAATTTCTGACGAGGCACTTGATCGGCGAAAGATTATGATTGAACATTTCAAGCGGCTAGGGGACGAAACCGGCAAATACGGGTAATTTTGTGCTTGAAAATCTCCTTGCAGGCGGCCCGCGCCTCCAGATCATTTCATTGCCGCGCGGACGCCAGCATCTGACCATCATGCCGACCAGCGCCGGCTACGAACTGCGCCGCAATGAACACTATGAATGGGATGGGCGCAACCGGGGCGCCTCCCCCTTTACAGTCTTGCAGCACACGATCAGCGGGCAGGGAAATCTGCGCCACCAAGGCCGCCAGTTTCGTATCGCGCCGGGCCAGACCCTGCTTCTGACCGTTCCGGACAATCATCGTTACTGGCTGCAACCGGGCGAACACTGGGAATTCTTCTGGATTTCCATGACCGGTGAGGAGGCACTGCGCCTTCACACCATGATCCAGGCCGCAGCCGGCCCCGTGCTGCGCCTGCAAGGTGCCACCATAGAGCATCTGGCCGGATGCGCGCTGCGCCTGATGCAGGATCCCGCCACGATCGGGCAGGCCTCGGCCATTGCCTATGAGGCAATCACGGCGCTTTATGATGACGTGTTCGGCGCGGTGGAGATGCCCAACCGGCACAGGGATATGCAGCCGGTGCTGGATCACATTGAAACGCATATCGGCAGCACTCTGGATGTGAGCAGTCTTGCGGGCCTGATGGGCATGAGCAGAGCACATTTTTCCCGCCGTTTTGCGGCGGCTGAAGGCATTGCACCCGCGGAATACGTCCTCCACCGTCGCCTTCACCATGCGGCAGTCCTGCTGGCGGGCTCGGAGAAACTGTCGGTCAAGCAGGTTGCCATTCTCTGCGGCTTCACCGACAGCAATTACTTTTCCAAGGTCTTCCGCCGCATCTATTCGGTCTCACCGTCACAATTCCGCACCACTGGAATGTATGCCAGCCTGAGGCGCGAGCCAAAAAGCCAGAGCGCCGATCTTATTCAATCAGATCGAAATGCACCTAAAGCGTCAGGAGCGGATCTGAAAGATCGCCACACGCTTTAATGATCCAATTTAACGCAATGCAGCAGGCTCCCGGCATCTCGCCGCCATACAAAAGAGGGTAATTCAGTCGAATTTTCCATATTTACCCGTTAGAATTGAGGGTATGAGGCAAAAATCGGGCTAAAATACGCCTTTCCATTATGTTGCAGCGCAAAATTATTCGTTAAATTCCCGGCTTTTAGGCCGTAACACCCTGTAAGTGCGGCCTTTCGCAGCGTTGACCCCTTGGCTTTGAGGGACTTCCGATTTAATATCTCATTAAGCGCATAACCGCCTAGTTCGATACCGCAATTGCATTGCACAACGACCTTGCTGTAAAACAATTCAAGGACGCAAGCGGATGACCACACAACGGCAATCCACTTAAATTTATAATTTTCTAAAGTATTTTTTTTACGACGACCGGCTTTCACGCCAAAACCGCAAGAACAGCCATTTTTATTCCACGGACGGGGCATCATCGCCGCGCAGGGCGAAGCTTTGTTCATTTTCTGACAAATATTTCAAGGGTATGGATTTAAGATGACCAGTATGGAAAAGATTTTACCGGTCACCCCGGCACAGGCCGGCATGTGGATCAGCGAAAAGGTTGGAGCACCGGGCGTTGTCTTCAATCTGGCCGAGTTCATGGAAATTCATGGCCCCGTCAACCAGACGCATTTCGTCAAGGCCCTTACGCAGTTGACGCAGGAGCTGGAGGCCACCCGCATTCGCATTCGCGAAATCGACGGACAGCCTCATCAGGTCGTTCTGGCGGCCTATCCGGAAGACTTCCGTGTCATGGATTTCTCCTCCGCAACGGACCCGCTGGCCGCCGCCAGGCAATGGATGATGGCCGACATCGAGGCGCCGCTCGACCTTGCCACCGGCCTGCTCTGGACCAGCGCCCTCGTCAAGCTCGCCGACGATCATTGGCTGTGGTATCACCGCGTCCATCACATCGCCTTCGACGGCTTCACTGGCGGCATGGCGACACGCCGTCTCTCGGAGCTTTATAATGCTCTGGAAGAAAATCGCGCACCGCTGCCCTGCGACTTCGGCTCGCTGGAAGATCTGCTGGAAATTGAAACGGGATACCGCAATTCTCCGCATTTCGAGCGCGACCGCGCCTACTGGATGGAGCAGTTGCAGAATGTGCCGCAACCGGTCACGCTGGCACGCAAGCGCGTTGCCCCGGCTGGCGGCATGTTGCGTCACAGTACCTATCTGTCCTGCGAAAAATCCGCTGAAATCATCAATGCCGCCAAGGTCCTGGGGGCAAGCGTTCCCCAAACCCTCATTGCAATGGTCGCCGCCTATTATGCGCGCGCAACCGATGTTGAGGATCTGGCGATCGTCACCATGGTCACGGCGCGCGTCAGCGCCGCCGCCCGCCGCATTCCCTGCATGATGGCAAATGCCGTTCCCCTTCGCTTCAAGCTCTCGCGGGAAACCTCGCTTCAGGATCTCGTAAAGCAGGTTTCCCAGCAGATGATGCGCGCCTTGCGCTATCAGCGCTATCGCTATGAGGATATGCGGCGCGACATCGGCATGGTGCGGCAGGATGAGCAGATCGCCTTCATCGGCGTCAATATCGAGCCCTTCGATTACGATCTTCATTTCGGTGGCCACCCGACCACCATGCACAATCTGTCGAACGGCACGATGAACGACATCACCATCTTCGCCTATGACCGTGGTGACGGCAGCGAGATCAGGGTGGACTTCGATGCCAACCCGGCCCTCTATTCGCAAGAGGAACTGAAGGCCCACGAGGCCCGCTTCACCCGGATGATGGACAGCCTGCTTCTGTCGCCCGACATGCCGCTCAGTGCCTTCAGCCTCCTGTCCGAAGGCGAGCGTCAGCAGGTGCTGGAAGACTGGAACGCCACGACAAAGCCCCTCCCGCAAGAGAACTGGCCGGATCTCTTCCGCCAGCAGGCAGCCAGCAAGGCTGAGCGCGTGGCGGTGCGTTTCGGTGAGCATAGCCTTACCTATGCCCAGCTTGACGCGGCCTCCGACGGGCTTGCCGCCCGCCTACAGGCTGAGGGGGTCAAGCCCGGCCAGCTGGTCGCCGTGGCCGTTCCACGGTCTGAAATGATGGTCGTGGCCCTTCTCGGCGTGCTGAAGGCGGGGGCCGCATACCTGCCGCTCGATCCGGCCGATCCACCGGCGCGCATCGGCATCATTCTGGAAGATGCAAGGCCCGGCGCCGTGATCACCACCACGGAAGGCAGCGCCCGCCTTTCCCTCGGCGGGATCAACACCCTGCTGATCGACCGTATTTCCGGTGAACTTGCGGCCTCGGCCGGGCAGTTGAAGCGTCCGGTCATTGCCGATGACGACACGGCCTATGTCATTTTCACATCCGGCTCGACCGGCCGCCCCAAGGGCGTGCAGATCCCACACCGTGCGCTGACCAATTTCCTGCTTTCCATGCAGGACCTGCTGAAACTCACGGAAAAGGACCGGTTGCTTGCCGTAACCACCATCGCCTTCGATATTGCCGCGCTGGAACTCTATCTGCCGCTTCTGACCGGCGCGCAGACGGTCATTGCCACGCGCGATACGGTGCGCGATCCGGCAGCCCTTGCACGACTTCTCAAGCAATCGGGCGCCACCGTCATGCAGGCGACACCTTCACTGTGGCGCGCCCTGCTGGAAGAGCATCTGAGCGAGCTTCGTGGCCTGCGTTCGCTGGTTGGCGGTGAAGCCCTGCCTGCCGATCTCGCTCACCGCATGGCAAAACTCGGCCATCCGGTTCTCAACGTTTATGGACCGACGGAAACGACTGTCTGGTCCACCGCCATGGCCCTTACCGGCAGCGATCTCGATACGACGCCGATCGGCAAGCCGATCTGGAACACCCGCCTTTATGTTCTCGACAGGAACGGCCAGCCCGTTCCCCCCGGCGTTGCCGGTGAACTTTACATCGGCGGCACCGGGGTGGCGAAGGGCTATCTCGACAAGCCGGAATTGACCGCAGAGCGCTTTTTGCCGGACCCCTTTGCCGGCGACGGCGCACGCATGTACCGCACCGGCGATATGGCAACCTGGCGTGCCGACGGCGTGATGGAATATCTCGGCCGCAACGATCATCAGATCAAGATTCGCGGTTTCCGGGTGGAGCCGGGTGAAATCGAAGCCGCCCTCATCGATCAGGCGGAAATCCGCCAGGCCGTCGTGGTGCTGCGTGACGATCCCGGCCAGGGCAAGCGGCTGGTGGCTTACGTCGTGCCAAGCGCGGGCACGCTGCCTGATGCAGCAGAGCTTTCGGCCCGCCTTGCCCAGTCCCTGCCCGCACATATGATCCCTGCCGCCTATGTGGAGATGGAAACCATCCCGCTCAACGTTAACGGCAAGATCGATCGCAACGCCCTGCCCGCACCGCAATGGAAGGCGGAGGAAGGTTTCGTTGCGCCGCAGACCGCGGCCCAGGAGACGATTGCCGCCATCTGGCGCGATATTCTCGGCATCAAGGATGTCGGCATCCATGACAGTTTCTTCAACCTCGGCGGGGACAGCCTTGCCGCCGCCCGGATGATTGCCGCCATCCGCGCCCGGATGAAGAGCGAAATTCCGATCGCTGCCGTTTTTGACACCCCCACCATCGCCACGCTGGCGCGCCTGATCGAAGCGCCGGCAGCAAGGGCCAATTTCCTTGATCCGGTTTTGCCGATCCGCGAGCGCGGCCATGGCGCACCGCTTTTCTGCGTCCATCCGGTTCTTGGCATGGGCTGGGGCTTCTACTCGCTTGCCGGACATGTTTCGGACGACACGCCGATCTATGCCTTCCAGTCGGAAGGTCTGCGCGATCTTTCCGCCCTGCCGCAATCGGTGGAGGAAATGGCCGGTCGCTATGTGGACCATATGCGGCGCATTCAGCCGCAGGGGCCTTATCATCTGCTCGGCTGGTCGTTTGGCGGGCTGGTTGCCCACGAGATTGCCCGCCAGCTTCGCGATCAGGATGAACAGGTCGCCTTCCTTGGCCTGCTCGATTCCTATCCCTATCTGCAAAACGCCGATGCCGCGCGTCTGGACGATGCCACGCTGGTGCAGGCAGCCCTTGGCTTCCTCGGCTTCGATGTGGATCCGGCTGAACTCGACACCAACAAGCCGCTTTTTTCGGTGCTGAACGATTATCTCTTCCAGCAATACGGGCTGGACGATCATCCGCTGGTGACGGAAGTGCAGGCCTATGAGCCGGATATTCTGGAAAAAGCCCGCTCGGTGGTGATCCACCACCTTGGGCTGGCGCAGAAATTCAAGCCGGGCTGGGTCGATACCGATATGCATTTCTTCACCGCAAAGCGCGGGAACAATGCCGCCATCGACCATGTCATCAATTACCAGCCGGAGGCATGGCTGACCCATGTCGGCGGGCGTGTCTATCGCCGTGCGCTGGATTGCTACCATCAGGAAATGCTGGATGCAGGCCCCGCAGCCGAGATCGGCGCTGCCATCCAGGCAGAAATTCTCCGTGAATTCCTGGTGTTGCGCAGCAATGACGCAAGCCAGGAAAACGCGATGACGGCCTGAGTGTCGCCATGCGGATCGTCATATTCACCATTGGAACGGAGGGCGATGTCCGTCCTCTGATCGCGCTTGGTCTTGGGCTGAAAGCGGCGGGGCACAATGTGCTTGTCGCCACCGATCAAAGCTGCGCTGCACTCGTCACCGATCAGGGCCTTGCCTATGCACCGCTGAACGGCGACTTTCTGGCCTGGATGCGCAGCGACCATTCCACGCTGAAAAAGGGCCTCGGTTTCTTCACCATCATGGCCGAGGCCCGAAAAAGGCTGAAAGCCATGGCGGAGCAATGGCCGCGTCAGGCCATGGAAGCCGCAGTTGGCGCCGACCTCATCATCGGCAATGGCATGGTCTATTATCTGGCCGCCTCGATCGGCGAAAGGCTTGCCATTCCCGTCGTGGAAACGCAGCTGATGCCCACGCTGCCATCCGAGACCCCGCCGCCGGTTCCCCTGCCCCGCTGGCTTTCGTCGCTGCCGGGCTTTGCCAATCGTGCGCTTGGAAATGCGGCGCGCCTCATGGTGTGGCGCTCCATGCGGCCCGTCTATAACGAAAAAGTGCGTCCCGCACTGAACCTGCCCGCTTATCCGGGGCTTGCCTGCTTTGACGCCGCTTTCATCAACCATCCGCGACTTTACGGCTTCAGCCCGAGCCTCATTCCTCCATCCGCCGCCTGGCCCGGCAAGACGCTGGCCACGGGAGCCTGGTTTCTGGATAGCCCCGGTTACGAGCCGGACAAGGCCCTTGCCGATTTTCTCGCCGCAGGCCCGCCGCCGGTCTATATCGGCTTCGGCAGCATGTTGCATCACGATCCGGAAAGCTTCACCGCCATGGTGATGAAGGCAATCGCCATCACCGGCGACCGCGTAATTCTGGCAACGGGCTGGGGTGGATTGCAGGCGGCAACCGGCGCGGACGATCGGATCATCGCCATCAAGCGCGTGCCGCATGACTGGCTGTTTCCCAAGCTTGCACTTGCCGTTCACCATGGCGGGGCAGGCACCACGTCCGCCGCAGCGCGCGCCGGCATTCCCTCCGTCATTGCTCCGGTGTTTGGCGATCAGCCATTCTGGGCGGCGCGGCTGGCGGCGCTGGGTGCCGCGCCACCGGCGCTTCCACGCGAAAAACTAAGTGCAGAACACCTTGCCGAGGCAATCAGGGCGGCAAAATCCCTTGCCATGCGAGCCCATGCCGCAGCCCTTGGCGAAAAGATCCGCGCTGAGAATGGCGTGGCAACCGCACTGGAAACGCTCAGCGACTGGGGCCTTCTGCACGCCTCCCCCTCTGCCACGGCAGCCGCCGTGGAACCAAAACGGCTGCTTGCAGCCTCATCACGGTCATAATCCATGAGAATGCGACATCTGCCCCATCTTCTTATCGCAGTGCTTGGCCTCGGTGGCGCATTCTATGCGCTGACCCTGAAAAGCGAAGCCAATACGGCCCGCCCGACCGAAAGCGCTCCCGCGGTCGTGCCGGTAAAACTCGCCCAGGTGGCAAGGCGCGACATGCCGATCTATCTGCGCGGCATCGGCACCGTCCAGCCTTCGGAAAGCGTACAGGTGAAGACCCAGGTCACGGGCCAGCTCGTGGAACTGCACTTCCAGGAAGGTCAGGACGTGAAGACCGGCGACGTTCTCGCGGTCATTGACCGCAAGGCGCTGGAAGCCCAGCTTCGTCAGGCGCTGGCAACCCGGGACAGCACTGCCGCCCAGCTGGAAGATGCCAAGGTCCTTCTCAACCGCCGCGTGGCGCTCAAGGATTTCGCCAGCCAGGAAACCGTCACGACGCAACAGGCACAGGTGCAGCGGCTGGCCGCGCAACTTGCCGCCGACAATGCCAATATCGACGCGGCCCAGACGAGCCTCGACCAGACGATCATTCGCTCGCCCATCGATGGCAAGGCGGGCATCCGTCAGGTCGATGTCGGCAATATCGTGCAGCCCACCGACCAGACGCCAATCGTCGTCATCAACCGGCTGAAGCCGGTTGCCGTGATCTTCACCGTGCAGTCGGATGATCTTCAATCCGTTTTGTCGGGACAGGCGAAAGCGCCCCTCCCCGTTACCGCCTTCGACAAGAGCAACCGCAACGAGCTGGTATCCGGCGCGCTTTCCATGATCGACAACCAGATCGACACCCAGACCGGCACGGTGAAGCTCAAGGCCTCCTTCGCCAATGAGCAATTGACGCTGTGGCCCGGCCAGTTCGTCAACATGCGCCTTCAGGTCGGTTCGCATGAGGGTGGGCTCGTGGTGCCGGAAGCGGCCTTGCAGCAGGGGCCACAAGGGCTCTTCGTCTGGAAGATCGACCCGCAAGGCAAGGCGCATAGCCAGCCTGTGGCCGTGCTGGACAGGTTGAAAGGCGAAGCGGTGATTGCCGGCGCCATTGCCGAAGGCGATCAGGTGGTCATCGACGGCACCTATAGCCTGCGCGAGGGAAGCCTCGTCAAGCAAGCCAGCCCAACCACAGCCACGGCGCCGATCTCATGAGCTTTTCCACGCCCTTCATCCTGCGGCCCGTGGCAACGACCTTGCTGACGGCCGCCCTTATTCTGCTTGGCATTCTCGGCTACCGGCTTTTGCCCGTGACGGCGCTGCCGGTGGTGGATTTTCCCACCATCCAGGTCACGGCCCAGTTGCCGGGGGCAAGCCCCGCCACCATGGAATCGCTGGTGACAACACCGCTGGAAAGCCAGCTTGGGCAGATTTCCGGCCTTTCCAACATGCATTCCACCAGTACGACGGGCATCAGCCGGATCACGCTGGAATTCGACCTTTCGCGCAAGATCGACAATGCCGCGCTGGACGTGCAGGCCGCCATCAACGGCGCTGCCGGATTGCTGCCGCTGGACCAGATGCCGAGCCGCCCCACCTATGCCAAGATCAACCCTGCGGATGCGCCGGTGATGATCCTTGCAATGACCTCCACCACCCTGCCGCTGGAACGGCTGAACGAATATGCCGATACCACGGTGCGCCAGCGGCTTTCACGGGTAGAAGGCGTTGGCCTCATCAGCGTCGAGGGCGGTCAGAAATCGGCCATCCGCATTGCGGCAAATCCGATGGCCATCGCCGCTCTCGGTCTTTCGCTGGATGACGTGCGCCAGGCCATTGTTGCCGCCACTCCCAACCTGCCGAAAGGGTCGCTGGACGGACCAGCCAAATCCTACCAGATCGACGCCAACGACCAGCTCGTCGATCCGCAAGCCTATCTCCAGCAGGTCATAGCCTACAATAATGGCGCAGCCGTGCGTCTTGAGGATGTGGCAAGCGTGCGAACGGGCCTTGAAAACGAGGATCAGGCCGCATGGTTCAATGGCAAGCGCGGTGTCATTCTCAACATCCAGCGCCAGCCGGACGCCAACACGATCCAGGTGGTCGATGCCATCCATGCGCAATTGCAGGAGCTGAAAAGCAACCTTCCCGCCTCTGTCGAGCTTTCCGTTCTGACAGACCGCACCGGCACCATCCGCGCCTCCGTTCATGAGGTGCAGTTCCATCTGGTACTGTCCATCGCGCTGGTGGTTCTGGTTATTTTCCTTTCCCTCAAATCGCTCTGGGCCACCGTCATTCCCAGCATCGTGCTGCCGGTCTCGCTGGTCGCCACCTTCGGCACCATGGCCGTCGCGGGCTTCACGCTGAACAACATGACGTTGATGGCGCTGACCATTTCCGCCGGTTTCGTGGTGGACGACGCCATCGTCATGATCGAAAACATCGTGCGGCAGATCGAAGAAGGCGACGATCCGATGACGGCGGCCATCAAGGGGGCGCGGCAGATCGGCTTTACCGTCGTCTCGCTCAGCGTTTCACTGATTGCCGTATTCATTCCGCTGTTGATGATGAACGGCGTGGTGGGAAGGCTGTTCAGGGAATTTTCCGTCACGCTGTCGCTCGCCGTGATCTTTTCGGCGATCGTCTCGCTGACCCTGACCCCCATGATGTGCGCCCGGCTGCTCAAACGTGGAAAATCCGGACATTCAGCCCATCACGAAGACCATTCCGGCTATTTCAACCGGCTTTACGGGCGGGGCCTCGTCTGGGTGCTGAACCATCAAAAGCTGATGCTGGCGGTAACGGTCGCGACCATCGCCGCGACGGTTCACCTCTATATCGTCGTGCCGAAGGGCTTTCTGCCGCAGCAGGATACGGGCCTGATGATCGGGGTGACGGAAGCATCGCCCGACACCTCCATTCCCGCCCTTGCCGCCCGCCAGCAGGCCATGGTGGAGAAATTGCTTCAGGACCCCGACATCACGGGCATCGGCGCCTTTGTCGGCGCCGGAACCGCCAATCCCACGGCCAATGTCGGCCGCCTCTACATCAATCTCAAACCGCATTCGGAGCGCAGCGCCACGGCATCCGAAATCATGCACCGTCTGCAAGCCTCCGCCGCCGGCATTGCCGGCCTCACCCTGCAACTGCAATCGGTGCAGGAAGTCCAGATCGGCAGCAGCACCTCGCGCACGCCCTATCAATATAATCTTCAGGCAGCCAACGCCGCCGAGATCGAGCAATGGCTGCCATCCTTCATGCAGGCGCTCCAGCGGCAGCCGGAATTAAAGGATGTCAGCTGGAACGAAAAGGCCCGCGGCCCCCAGCTTTTCGTGGAGATCGACCGGGATATTGCGTCCCGGCTCGGGGTCAGCGCCAAGGCCATTGCCGATGCGCTCTATAATGCCTTCGGCCAGCGGCAGATCGCCACGATCTATGCCGAGGCCAGCCAGTACAAGGTCATCATGGAGGTCGGCGCCGATTTCCGCGACGATCCCGACATGCTGAAGCAGATAAGGGTTCGCTCGAGCGACAATTCCATGGTGTCGCTTGACGCCTTCGCCTCGATGCAGCGCGCCGATGCCCCGCTTTCGATCACCCATCTCGGCCAGTTTCCTGCTGCCACCATTTCCTTCGATCTTGCGGCGGGCATCTCTCTGGAGCAGGGGCTTGCCGCCATTCACCGGGCTGAACGCGAGATTGGCTTGCCGGACCTGTTTTCCACCGGCTATAGCGGCGCGGCTGCCGAATTCCAGCGCACGCTTGAAGGGCAATGGCTGCTCATTCTTGCCGCGCTCGTCACCGTCTATATCGTGCTGGGCGTGCTTTACGAGAGCTTCATTCACCCCATCACCATTCTATCCACCTTGCCCTCGGCAGGCATCGGCGCGCTGCTGGCGCTGATGATGGCGGGGCTGGAGCTGGATGTCATGTCCTTTATCGGCATTATCCTGCTGATCGGCATCGTCAAGAAGAACGCCATCATGATGATCGATTTCGCGCTCGTCGCCGAGCGGGAACAGGGTATGAGCCCAAGAGAGGCCATTCATCAGGCCTGCCTCCTGCGCTTCCGGCCCATCATGATGACCACCTGGGCCGCCCTGCTCGGCGCGCTGCCGCTTGCCTTCGGCTCCGGCATCGGCGCGGAATATCGCCAGCCCCTCGGAATTGCCATCGTTGGCGGCCTGATCCTCAGCCAGATCGTCAGTCTTTATACCACGCCGGTCATCTATCTTGCCTTTGATGCGCTGCAACGCCAGTTGAAAGGCCTGTTCGCACGCGCCTTTGCCCGGCCCAGCCCGGTTGGCGGCGAGAACCGCTGATGACATCGCTTCGCTTCTTCATCGATCGCCCCGTGGCCACCACGCTTCTGGCCATCGGCATCTTCGTTCTCGGCTGCCTTGCTTATGGCCGCCTGCCGGTGGCAGCCCTTCCTGCCGTGGACCTGCCCACCATCGTCATCCGTGCCAGCCTGCCGGGGGCAAGCCCGCAAACCATGGCCGCCACGGTGGCAACGCCATTGGAACGGCAACTGGGAACCATTGCCGGCCTCAGCGAACTGACCTCGGTCAATGCCGAGGGCTCCTCCACCATTGTCGCGCAGTTCAGCCTGCAACGCGACGTGGATGGCGCAGCCCAGGACGTGCAGGCGGCCATCAATGCGGCAGAGGCCGATCTTCCCGCCGAAATGCCGCAGCCGCCCATCTATATCAAGGCCAATCCCAGCGTTTACCCCATCCTGATCCTGGCGCTGACCAGCGACACCATGTCGGTCAGCGACATTTATGACCGCGCCGAGACCGTGTTACGGCAACGCCTTTCCCGCATTGACGGGGTTGGCCGGGTAGAATTGAGTGGCAGCGCCAAACCCGCCGTCCGGGTCGATCTCGATCCGGCCCTTCTGGCCACGCGGGGCCTTTCTACGGATGATGTGCGCAAGGCACTGGCGGCGGCCACCATTCTCCAGCCGCTCGGACGGCTCGACACCTCCGAGCGCAGCTTCGTGATTGCCGCCGATACGCAGGTGAGCGGCGCCGACGCCTATCGCCATCTGGTGATTGCCGAACAGAACGGCGCGCCTGTGCGGCTGGGCGACGTTGCGACCGTTACCGATGGCGTGACCGACACCCGCCAGGCCTCGTGGTGGAACGACAAACCCGCAGTCCTCGTGGAAATCATGCGCCGTCCCGGCGCCAATATCACCGCCACCGTGGCCGAGGTGCGGCAAGCGCTCAAACAGGCCGAACGCTGGCTGCCCGCCGCCATCACCGTGCAAATCGCCTCCGACCAGACCCGCTTCATCCAGGCGGGCCTTGAGGAAATGCAAACCACGCTGCTGTTGACCGCCGCACTGGTCATCGGCGTCGTTGGCGTTTTCCTGCGCCGCTTCTGGGCCACCGCCATTCCCACACTGACCATTCCCGTCACCTTGGGCGGCACGCTTGCCTTGATGTATCCGGCCGGATTCGGGTTGGACAATCTCTCGATCATGGCGCTCATCATTGCCGTCAGCTTCATCGTCGATGATACGATCGTCATGATCGAAAACATCGTCAGGCTGATCGATGAAGGCAAGACCCCGCTGGAAGCCGCCCATCAGGGCCTTTCGGAAATGGTCTTCACCATCGTCTCCCTGACGGCCGCACTTTTATCGGCGCTCATCCCTGTGTTGTTCATGCCCGATGTCATCGGGCGGTTTTTTCAGGAATTCGGGGCAACGCTGGCCTTTGCCATTATTCTTTCAGCCATCGTCTCCATGACGATGACGCCCATGCTCTGCGCCCGCTTTCTTCCGGCAACGCCGCAGGAGCCGCGTCCGCCCGGACTCTTCGAGCGTGGACTTTCGCTGATTACGCGCGGTTATGCCAAAAGCCTCGCGGCAGCGCTCGACCGGCCCCGTCTGACGCTGCTCAGCCTTTTCGCGCTGCTGTTTGCGTCACTTTGGATGTTTGCCGCCATACCGAAAGGTCTGCTCCCGACCCAGGATACCGGCGTCATTCGCGGCGTGACCGCTGCCCCCGCTGAGATTTCCTTTGAGGCGATGCGCGAGCGCCAGAAGGCCGTAGCCGAGGTAATTCTCGCCGATCCGGACGTCAATGCCCTGACCTCATCCGTCGGAATCGGTCTGTTGAACGCTCTCAATACCGGCACATTGCGCATCGACCTCAAGCCGCTGGAAACCCGCAAGATCCCCACCGCAGAGGTCATCGAAAGACTTCGGCCAAAGCTCAAGGCCGTGGCCGGGATCGAAACCTTCCTCTCGCAGGTGGATACCATTGCGGTTGGCGGGCGTGCCGGGCGCGGACGCTACCAGTATACGCTACAGGGTGCGGATTTTTCTAAACTGCTGCAATGGGCCGAGGTTATGCGCGACAGGATGAGCGCCATGCCGGAATTGGTCAATATCGGCTCCGATCAGGACGATAGCGGCCTGACCACGGCGCTGGCCATCGACCGCGATGCAAGCGCGCGGCTGGGCGTCTCCGTGGAATCGATCGACCAGACCCTTTACGACGCCTTCGGCCAGCGGCAAATCGCCACCGTCTATACACCTTCAAACCAGTATCGTGTCGTCATGGGCATGGCGGCGGAACAGGCAAGCTCTCCGGAAGCCTTTCAAAATCTCTATGTACCCGGTCAGGATGGAATGCCCGTCCGGCTTACTTCCGTTGCGAAGGCCGGACCTGGCATGAGCCCGGTTCAGGTCAATCATCAGGCGCAACTTCCGGCCATCACGCTTTCCTTCGATACAAGAGCAGGCATCTCGATTGAACAGGCCACGGCCTTGATCGAAGCCTCTGCCCGCGATGCCAGAATGCCGGGCGATATTCGCGGCATTTTTGCCGGAAGCGCCAAGACCAGTCAGGAATCCATCGCCAAACAGGGCTGGCTGCTGATCGGCGCGATCATCGCCATTTACGGACTTCTTGGCGTGCTTTACGAAAGCTTTGCCCACCCGTTCACCATTCTCTCCACCATTCCATCCGCTGCCATCGGGGCGATTTCCACCCTGCTCGTCACCGGCACGGAATTCAGCTTCGTGGCCGTGATCGGGCTGATGCTGCTGATCGGTATCGTCATGAAAAACGCGATCCTGATGGTGGATGTCGCGCTGACCACCATGCGCGAGCAGGGTCTTGACCGTCGGCAAGCCATTCAGGATGCGGCTATCCTGCGTTTCCGCCCCATATTGATGACCACGCTGGCCGCCATTCTGGGGGCCGTGCCGCTGGCAATCGGCGGACGCATCGGCTCGGAGCTCTACGAACCGCTTGGCCTGACCATTGTCGGCGGGCTTCTGGTGTCCCAATTGGTAACGATCTACACAACGCCCACCGTGTTTCTGGCGATAGAACACCTGCGGCGAAAATGGAAACCAGCCGCGTCTCACACCGCAACAATGCCAGAAAGACAGGGCCTTCCCTCCTGAGGCTGGCCACGGTCCTTCGAATGACGGGCGTCGATCCGGATTGTTGACGCAATTGGGCCGCTGTCGGACATCCTCCAGCGGCCCAATTACCCGGCTAGATGGGCGTCCGGTGAACAAAGGTTCACCGGACGCGCTCCAAATTCTTGTTCCTACGCATCTTTCGACGGAAAAACGAAACTACATTTTTCTCGGAACAATGCTTCAGGCAGCGGCCTCTCCCGCAGCGATGGCGCGGATGCGATGGCGCAGCATGTACCAGCCGATCACCAGAACAGGCGCGATCAGAATGAGCGATGCCACGGTATAGCTGCCCACCGGATAATCGAGAGCCATCAGCACGATGACGCTGAAGAGGAAGATCAGGGTCAGAATGCCGGTATAGGGCGCACCGAACATGCGGAAGGCAGGGCGCTGGATTTCCCCGCGACGGGCCATATGCCACAGCTTGAGCTGGCACAGGATGATGGCCGCCCAAGCGGTAATGATGCCAAGCGCCGAGATGTTAATGGCAATCTCGAATGCTTCTGACGGCACATAAGCGTTGAGAACCACACCCATGACCGTCACGACAGCCGTTACGGCAATGCCCATATAAGGGACACCCTGGCGGTTCATGCGGCCAAGAGCCGCCGGCGCGGAGCCGGAAATGGCCATGGAGTGCAAAATGCGGCCCGTGGAATAAAGACCGGCATTCAACGATGAAAGAACGGCCGTCAGCACCACGAGGTTCATCACGATGTCCGCACCCTTGATACCGATCAGGCCGAAGAAGGTGACAAAGGGACTTTCACCAGCCTTATAGGCCGAATAGGGCAACAGAAGCGTGAGCAGCAGCACGGAACCGACATAGAAAATCAGCAGGCGGGCAACCACGGTGCGAATGGCACGCGGCATGACCTTGCGCGGATCTTCGGTTTCGCCAGCCGTCGTGCCGATGACCTCGATGGAGGCATAGGCAAAGACCACACCCTGCACGATAAGCAAAGCCGGCATGATGCCGTTGGGGAAAAAGCCGCCATTGCTGGAGATCAGGCTGAAGCCAACCGTGTGACCTTCGATGGGCGTGCCGAAAATCACGAAATAAATGCCGATGCCCAGGAATGAAACGAGGGCTGCCACCTTGATGAGGCTGAACCAGAATTCCAGCTCGCCAAACACCTTGACCGACAGCATGTTCATGGACAGCACGATGACCAGCGCGCCGAGCGCAAACATCCACTGATCAACACCCGCCAGCCACGGCACGTATTGCTTGAAGAAATTCATGTAAAGGGCGACAGCCGTTACGTCCGCGACCGACGTCATCGCCCAGTTCAGCCAATACATCCAGCCGACCGCAAAGGCCATCTTTTCCCCGTAGAACTCGCGGGCATAGGATACGAAAGACCCGGAGGTGGGGCGGTGCATGATCAGTTCGCCCAGCGCCCGCAGCACGAGAAAAGCGAAGAAACCGCAAATGGCATAAACGAAAATCAGCGCCGGTCCGGCTGCGGCAAGCCGCCCGCCTGCGCCCAGGAAAAGCCCGGTGCCGATTGCGCCACCAATGGCGATCATCTGGATTTGACGGGACGTCAGGGCCTTGTGATAACCAAGGTCTTCCTGCTGCTCCATTTGTTTTTCGACATTTTTCGCACTCACGGCGAGTACTCCTCCCTGCGATTTTTCATTAGAAGCCTGCCCTGCCCCTCGAAGCATGGCGGCTTTTGCCAATCATTGCCGGACCGGAAACGCGATGCGCCAGATCCAGAAGTGTCTTCGAATAATCAAATCAAAAAAGCCGCCTGATCCATCCGAAGTCAACTTGTGAACGAATATCAATGCATCTTCGCATTATGATATTCTGTTATACTGTATGACAGCTTTGCCCTCTTAGTGCTTTTCCTCCCCAAGCGTCAACCCTCAGCTGCCATGGGCCCTCTCCGTTACCAATGAACGCCTCTTGAGCCCAAAAAGGCCCCCATTGACCCGAGGATGGAATGGGATTATCCGTAGAGTATTATCTGTCTGACAGCAAGACAGATTTATTTGGGAGGCATTCATGAACCTGATGCGTAGCGAACGTGATCTGCTTGGCGAAAAAGACATTCCCGCCAGCGCCTACTGGGGCGTTCACACGGCAAGGGCGGTCGAGAATTTTCAAATTACCGGCATACCGATCGGCCGCTATCCCTGGCTGATCCGCGGGCTTGCCTATGTCAAGGAAGCCGCAGCCATGGCCAATCACGAACTGGGGCTTCTGGATGAGCGCCATCTCAAGGCAATTCGCCAAGCCTGCCAGGAAATACGCGCCGGAAAGCTGCATGACCAGTTCGTCGTGGATGCCATTCAAGGTGGCGCCGGAACCTCCACGAACATGAATGCCAACGAGGTAATCGCCAACCGTGCACTGGAAATCCTTGGCCACGCCAAGGGGGACTACAAGGCGCTGCATCCCAACGATCACGTCAATCTCAGCCAATCGACCAATGACGCCTATCCGACCGCCGTCAACATCGCGCTGATCGAGGCGATCGACGATCTGGTCGCGTCCATGGGCGTTCTGGAGGAGTCCTTTGCCCGCAAGGCAAAGGAGTTTCACGATGTTCTCAAGGTTGGACGCACGCAGTTGCAAGACGCCGTGCCGATGACACTCGGCCAGGAGTTTCGTGCTTTCGCAATCATGCTGGGTGAGGACCGGGCGAGACTGATCGAATCGGCAGCGCTGCTGCACGAGATCAATCTGGGTGCAACAGCCATCGGCACCGGCCTGAATGCGCCTGCCGGTTATGCAGCCAAGGCCTGTGCGGCACTGGTGGAACTGACCGGACGCCCTCTCGTCACCGCAGGCGACCTGATCGAAGCAACGCAGGATCCCGGCGCCTTCGTGCATCTCTCCGGCGTGTTGAAGCGTGTTGCGGTGAAGCTGTCGAAAACCTGCAACGATCTCAGGCTGCTTTCCTCCGGCCCGCGGGCCGGGATCGGCGAAATCAATCTCCCGGCCTTGCAGGCGGGATCCAGCATCATGCCCGGCAAGATCAACCCGGTCATTCCGGAGGTGGTCAACCAGGTCGCATTCACCGTGATTGGCAACGACATTGCCGTAACCATGGCGGCAGAAGCAGGACAGCTTCAATTGAACGCCTTCGAGCCGGTCATCATCAGGGCATTGAGCGACAGCATCACCCATATGAGCGCCGCCTGCCGGACGCTTGCGGGGCGCTGCATCGACGGCATCACCGCCAATCGCGAGATCATGGCGCGCCGGGTGGAGGAATCGATCGGCCTTGCCACCGCTCTCAACCCGCTGATCGGCTATTATGCCGCCACGCAGATTGCGCAGGAAGCCTTGGCAACAGGCCGCAGCGTGGCAGAAGTCGTGCTTGCAAAGGGGCATCTGACAGAAGCACAGTTGCAGGCGGCGCTTAATCCAAGCCTGCTTGCCAACCTGTCATAAATGGCGTGAAAACCTCGAACCGGCAAACAAGGCCGGTTCGATTATGTTTCCGGGACGAAACACTGCCGGAAACCTTGGCGCATGACATTTTGAAGCGTAATCTTGACGACCCCTGTTTCACGTCGGTCGGATTATGCTCTAATGCTGGCGGGTTTCGCCGGTAATCTCGGCGACCACTTGGCTGACAAGGCCAAGATGCGATTCCATCGCCGCGCGCGCCGCCTCGGCAGAACCGCTGCGGATGGCTTCGGCAATCCGGCGGTGTTCGATATTGGAGGCCGTGCGGCGCGGCGCCATGAAATTGACCAGTTCGGACTGTTCCGTCAGCGCCTCACGCACATCCGACACGATCTTGCAGAAGACCGCGTTGCCGGATGCCTCGGCAATCGCCCGGTGAAATTCCCAATCCAGCAGCACCCATTTGAGGGGATCTTCCTGCCGGTCCATCTGGTCGCAAAGCGAGAGAAGGTTTTTCATCTGCGCTTCGTTGCGCCGCTCCGCCGCCCAGCCGGCAGCAGGAATTTCCACGAAAGGCCGCGCCTCCATCAGATCACGGGCAGAATAATTGCCGTAGGTCAGCTCCTTGCCGGGCTGGGACATGACCACGAAGGTACCGCTTCCCGTTCGCGTCTGCGTCAGGCCCAGGGTCTGGAGCGAGCGCAGCGCCTCGCGCACGATAGGACGGCTGACACCATAGCGGCTTGCCAGATGCGATTCAGAAGGCAGGCGCGTGCCGACAGATACGCGCCCCGACATGATGGCCGTGCGAATATCATCAAAAACCACTTCAGCCGCATTTTTCCGACTGATCGGGTTTGCTGCGGTTAACCAATCAGCCACTTCGTTCATGACATCGACTTTCCTAATCATTACGCCTTTGTCAAGCGACGAATATGAGGATTCTCGACATTTGCGGGGGTGAATTGCAAAAGCGGGCCGCGCCCCACAACCAGCCAAAGGCGCTGGCATTATAACACGCCAGCGCCGTTACAGCGTCTCGCGATCTTTCAGAGTCGCTCCCGACGCTTTACTTCATTTTTTTCGCATGTCGTTATCGCAAGACCGCTGCACACTTTTGCGGGAGACTTTAACGCTTCATCCAGTGAGGTTTCAGCCGCAAGCCTTCCCCTCAGGCCGCCCGCTTCAAGGCATCGCCCAGAATCGACACGAGAGTTGCGATCTGTTCCTTCTCGATGATCAATGGCGGAGAAAGCGCGATGATGTCACCGGTTACGCGGATCAACAGGCCGCTTCGGAAGCAATCGACGAAAACGTCATAGGCGCGGGTGCCGGGCGCTGCCGCGCGCGGTTCCAGCTCGATTGCGCCGACAAGGCCAAGATTGCGAATATCGATGACATGCGGCAGGCCCTTCAGGCTGTGCAGTGCTTCCTGCCAGTCTTCGACCAGACCGGCGGCGCGGGTCAAAAGCCCCTCCTGCTCGTAAATGTCGAGAGTGGCAAGACCCGCAGCACTGGCAACCGGATGCCCGGAATAGGTATAGCCGTGGAACAGTTCGATCTGGTTCTCCGGCCCGTTCATCAGCCCGTCATGCACCTTGCGGCTGGCGAAAACCGCCCCCATGGGAATTGCCCCGTTGGTCAGGCCCTTGGCTGTCGTGACGAGATCGGGAACCACGCCGAAATAATCGGTGGCGAAAGGCGTACCGAGACGGCCGAACCCGGTAATGACTTCATCGAAAATCAGCAGGATGCCGTATTTTTCGGAGATGGCGCGAATACGCTCCAGATAGCCTTTCGGCGGCAGAATGACACCGGCGGAGCCGGACATGGGCTCGACAATGACCGCAGCGATGGTTTCCGCGCCGTGCAATGCCACGAGCCGCTCGAGATCCTCGGCAAGTTCGAGACCGTGTTCAGGCAGCCCCTTGGAAAAGGCGTTGCGATCCAGATCCAGCGTATGGCGCATGTGGTCTGCCGGAATCTGCGGGAAAACGCGGCGGTTGTTGACGAGCCCGCCAACGGAAATGCCACCGAAGCCGACACCGTGATAGCCCTTTTCCCGGCCGATGATGCGCGTGCGCGTGCCCTGGCCAATGGCGCGCTGATAGGCAATGGCAATCTTGAGGGCCGTATCGACCGACTCCGAG
Organism: Allorhizobium undicola ORS 992 = ATCC 700741; assembly: GCF_000621665.1. GTDB lineage: Bacteria > Pseudomonadota > Alphaproteobacteria > Rhizobiales > Rhizobiaceae > Allorhizobium > Allorhizobium undicola. The sequence goes on along the minus strand of NZ_JHXQ01000007.1, from coordinate 41,079 downwards.
CCGGAGCCGGTGAAAAAGACCCGGTCAAGACCGGCTTCGGGACCACCCGGCGCCATGGCGCCAAGACGTGCTGCAAAATCGAAGGCAATCGGGTGCCCCATCTGGAAGGTGGGCGCAAAATCCAGCGTTCGCAACTGGCGCTCAACGGCTTCAGCAATACGCTTGCGGCCATGGCCCGCATTCACACACCAAAGACCGGCCGTACCGTCCAGCACCTGTTTGCCATCGATATCGGTGTAATACATGCCCTCGGCAGAGGCGAGGAGACGTGGCGAGGCCTTGAACTGGCGGTTTGCCGTAAACGGCATCCAGAAATTTTCAAGTGCGGGCATGTTGGAAGCGGAGTGGCTGGTCATTTCAAAAGGCTCCATGGCGATCTGGCTATCTCTCCCGCATATCGCTCAAGCAAACAAGCCCTTTTCTTTTGGCGATCAATCCATTGATTTCTATGAGGATGACTGGCTAATATTGCGATATTTCGAACACTTGAAACAGGCAAGCCATGAACATCGATATAGGTAGCCGGCTGCGCCACCTGCGTTTGGCGAACAAGTTGTCGCAGCGCGAACTTGCCAAGCGGGCGGGTGTTACCAATTCGACGATTTCCCTCATTGAATCGAATGCCAGCAATCCGTCCGTCGGTGCCCTGAAGCGCATTCTCGACGGCATTCCCATTGGCCTTGCGGAGTTTTTCTCCTATGAGCCGGAAAAGCCCGCAAAGGCATTTTATGCCAGCGAAGATCTTGTGGAGATCGGCAAGGGGGCAATTTCCTATCGGCAGGTTGGAGAAAACCTGTTCGGTCGCAGTCTGCAAATTTTGAAAGAGTGCTACCAGCCCGGCGCCGATACCGGCAAAGTACTGCTGGTGCATGACGGCGAGGAAGGCGGCATCGTCCTCAGCGGCCGTCTGGAGGTGACGGTGGACGGGGAGCGCCGGATCCTCGGACCGGGAGATGCCTACTATTTCGAAAGCCGCCGCCCCCATCGCTTCCGTTGCGTGGGGCCGGTGCCATGCGAGGTCATAAGCGCCTGCACCCCGCCGAGTTTCTAGAGCACTTCCGGTGAACACGGGTTCACCTACAATGCTCTAACTTCTTGTTTCGGCGCATTTCCGGACGCAAAACCGACTACACTTTTGCTGGAAATGCTCTAAAGTATCCGAGAAAAGTGCAGTCACGGTTTTCCGTCCGGAAATGCGCAAAACAAAAGAAGCGCGTCCGGTGGACCTGACAGATTTCATTGGCCTCAACGGCCAATTACAGTCTCATATGCTCGGAATAGGCCATCATCAGCGGGCCCACGCCCTTGACATCGTCGCTCACGACCGGCTCGCGCAGATAATAGGCAGGCGAGCCATCCCGTTCCTGCCCCTCGAACCCGCCAAGCCCCGCCACCTGAACAATTCCGGTCAGACGCAGCACGCCCTCATCTGCCTGAAGACGGGTTTGCAGAAGGCCTTGAAGCGCCCTTTCGCCCGCAGCCTGCATGGACGCCAGCACCCCCTCTTCCACCAGCCCGAGGCGCGCGGCGCGCAGAAGCGCATAGGCAAACATCGCCGTGGCAGAGCTTTCCTGATAATTTCCGGAAAGTCCGGGCGCCTCCAGAACCTGCATCCACAGGCCGCTTTCCTCCTGCCGCTCCACGAGTGCGCCCAGCAGCAGGCAAAATCGCCTCCTCAAGGACGTGATGGCCTCGTCATCCTCCACAAGCGACAGCGTATCGGCCAGCGCCATGACGAGCCACCCCACAGCGCGCGCCCATACTGCCGGGGATTTGCCCGTCATCCTGTCGCACCATGCCTGTATCCGGCTTTCGTCGTAACCATGCACGAAAAGACCCGAACCATGGTCGGTCAACACGAGAGCTGTTGCAAGCTGCTGAAGTGCATCGGCAATCAGGCCCTCCCTGCCGCTATCCATTCCGTATTCGATCTGGAAGGGCAGACCCATGTAAAGACCATCCAGCCAGAGCTGATGCGGATAGCGCTTCTTATGCCAGTAATTTCCGGCAAGCAGGCGCGGATGGGTTTCGAGCTGGGCAATCAGTCGATCGGCCGCCCGGCGATAGCGGTTATCGCCGCTTTGGGCCGCGAGAAAAAACAGAACCCGGCCGGGCAGGATATTGTCGATATTATAATCGGACGGATCGTAGGATTTCAGCTTGCCGTGCCGATCAATCTGGCCATCGACGAGCCGAACGAGATGGCCAAGCCACGGCCCCTGCGGGTCGGCCTCATACAAAAGCTGCAAGCCACGGTAAAGGCATCCATCCTCATAGCACCACGCCCCCGCCTTGTAGGGCTGGTAACGCAAAGCATAGGCGTGAAAATAATCCAAAGGCGACAAGACGCAACTCCTCCCGAAAATCCTTCTCCCTGACGGATAATCTATTCACACTGCCGGAAAAGACAGCCTCCAGCCTTGCAGTTTTTTCGCATTTGCAAATGAAAACGGTTCCCGCTTCCCGGTGGACAGCGCTTCACGCCACAAAAGATGGCAGCCGCATCTCGCTGGGAAGATCCTGCGGAGAAAACAGCGTATTGTGAAGCTGGTTGAGCGCCAGCGCCACCGCGCCGACCATGGTGGCCCTGCTGCCCAGCAGGCTTGCTTCCACCGTGATCCGCTTGCGGCTGCAAGCAGGCAGCGCCTCGCCAATCAGCCGCACCATCAGCGGATGCCGCCCGACATTGCCGCCAAGCACGATCTTTTGCGGATCGAACATTGCATCCACGGAAACGACGAGAAGCGCCGTGAGGCGGGCGGTTTCGGCAATCGCGCCATGGGCGGCGCGATCTCCGGCCACGGCGCGTTCCAGCACCTCGCGCACCGCTGCCGCCTCGCCGCCCATGGCCCGATAGCGTTCCATGATGCCGCGTGCTCCGATTGCGCATTCCAGCGCACCGCGATCGAGACTTTCGCTGGCATAGGGATCGGCCCCGAAGGGAAGGTAGGAAATCTCGCCTGCGGCTCCATGTGCGCCGCGCATCAGCTTGCCATTGACCATCATGCCAAGGCCGATACCCGTGCCAAGCGAAATGAAGGCGCCGTTTTCGATCCCCGCAGAACAGCCCTTCCAGGCCTCGCCCACCATGGCGGCGTTGATGTCATTTTCCACGATCACGCCAGCCCCCAGCGCCTTGCTCAGCCCGGCCACCAGGTCCAGTCCCGAAAGGTCGCCCATATTCGGCGCAAGTGTCAGCGCCCCGGACAAGGGATCGACGACGCCCGGCGTGGCGACAGCGGCCAGCAGGATTTTTTCGCGGGCAATCCCCGCCCGCTTGAGGCTCGTTTCCAGCATGTCATGCGTCAGGGTCAAGAGGTTTACGCCGCTCAGCCCCCCGGATGGCTGCTCGCATTCCTCGACGATCGTGCCGGCAATATTGACCAGCGCCATGCGCACCATGGTTGCGCCTATATCGAGACCCAGAGCATAGCCTGCATTGGCCGCCACCTCATAGGTAATGGCACTGCGTCCGACCTTGCCGCTGACCACGCCTTTCACCTGCACCCAGCCGGACTCCTCCAGCGTGCGAATGACCTCCGACATGGTCTGCTTGGACAGGCCGGTTTTCTTCGCGAGCGCGGCGCGTGACATCGGCCCCTCATGCAGCAGGAGATCCATGGCGGCGCGAACCGAAATCTGCCGCAACACGGGGGGATTAGGGATGCTCTGGTTCATCGGCAGGACCTGATGCGGCGCAAGATTGACGGAACGAAAGTGATCGGCAATGCTGCCACCCACAACCGGATGCAATGACATGACATTGGCCGTCGCGATGGCTGCACATCATGGCAAACATCGAAACCAGACCGCCAGCCACCTTCTTTTGTACATTATCGGTCAGGCCAAGGAAAGCGTTCGTGGACCTGACGAACTTATCGAAACTTTGTCCCCTCATCCCGACCCTTCCGGTTCGCAACGCACCTCCTCTGGATAAACCCATCGCCACCCTTCTTCTTTCCGAAAGAATCTCGTATCGCCCTGTCAAGAGACAGCAAAGCATTCGACAGATCGAAAATGGAGGGGCTGATGGACGAGACCGGCAGATATTTTCCACGCTGGACATTGAAACGCGAGGGTCGCATTCTCCCCGATGAGCGACCGCCTGCCTTTCAGACCCTGGTTCTGGGCCTACAGCATGTGGTTGCCATGTTTGGCTCCACCGTGCTGGCGCCGATCATCATGGGCTTCGATCCAAATGTTTCCATTCTGTTTTCCGGGCTTTCGACGCTGATCTTCTTCATTGCCGTGGGCGGACGGGTGCCAAGCTATCTTGGTTCCTCCTTTGCCTTTATCGGCCCCATTCTGGTTGCGACCGGCGCAGCGGCGGGATCCCCGAACCCTAACCTTGCCGTAGCGCTTGGCGGCATCATTGCCGCGGGCGTGCTGTATGCACTGGTGGGACTTGTGGTCAGCTTTGCCGGACATCGCTGGATCGAAAAGCTGATGCCGCCCGTGCTGACCGGCGCCATCGTCGCAGCAATCGGGCTTGTGCTGGCGCCAATCGCCATTGCCAGCGCCTCCGGCACCAGTGCGGCCAATCCCAATGGATTTCAGCTTTCGCGATGGATTGCCATTCTCGCCTTTATCTCGGTCGGCGCCATCGCCGTTTATGCACCGGGCATGGCGCGACGTCTTCCCATTCTCATCGGCGGGGCAATCGCCTATCTGGCTTATTACATTCTCGCCAATGGCTTCGGCCTTGGCACGCCGGTGGATTTTTCCGGCGTATCGGCAGCCCCCTGGTTTGGCTGGCCGCATTTCACCGCGCCTGTCTTTTCGCTTCCCGCAATCACCCTGATCGCGCCGGTCGTCGTTATTCTCGTTGCCGAAAATCTCGGACATATCAAAGCAATCGGCGCAATGACCGGCCGCAACCTCGATCGCTATCTTGGCCGCGCCTTCATTGGTGACGGATTGGCCACCATTGTCTCAGGCTGCTTTGGCGGCGCCGGCATGACCACCTATGCCGAGAATATGGGTGTCATGGCCGTCACCCGCATCTTCTCCACGCTGGTCTTCCTGGTGGCTGCGGCCTTCGCAATTCTCCTGGGCTTTTCGCCCAAATTCGGTGCACTGATCCAGACCATTCCCGCCCCGGTGATTGGCGGCCTTTCCATCGTGGTTTTCGGCCTTATTGCCGCAACCGCTGGCAGGATCTGGGTGGAAAACAAGGTGGACTTCTCCGACCCGCGCAATCTCATCACCGTCGGCATCGCGCTCGTCCTGGGAGCCGGCAATTTCAAGCTGGCTGTCGCGGGCTTTACCCTCGATGGCATCGGCACGGCAACCATCGGCGCCATCCTGTTCTATCACCTTCTCGGCTTTCGGAGCAGGTAACAGCACCACGGCCGATATTCCAGGCATTCCCGGCAAAACCGCTGTGCACCTGTGCTGGGAATGGTTTTTCTTCACGCATTCCCGGACGCAAAACCGCTCCACACTTTTGCTGGGAATGGTTTTTCCTCACGCATTCCCGGACGCAAAACCGCTGCGCACTTTTGCTGGGAATGCTTTATTCCTTCGTCGCCCCCGCCATGATGCCCCCCATCAGCAGCCTTTGCAGCAGCGTGAAGACGACCAGCACCGGCAGGACAGACAGCACCGACATGGACAGGAGTTTTGGCCAATCAATGCCGAAACGCCCTACAGAATTGGCAATGGCCATCTGCACCGTCCACATTTCCTGGTCATTGACGATCAGGAACGGCCAGAGATAATCGTTCCAGCGCCAGACGAGGTTGAAGGCCATCAGCGTTCCGATCGCCGGAAGCGATAGCGGCACGATGATCCGCAGCAAAATCCGCCATTCCGGGGTTCCATCCAGCCGTGCGGCTTCCAGCAGGCTATCGGGAATGTTGACGATATATTGCCGCATCAGAAAAACCCCGGTGGGCGTGGCGGCTGGCGCGATGATCAGTCCCGCCAGCGTATTCAGCAGACCAAGATCGCGCAGCACGAGAAAAACCGGGATCAGCACGATTTGTAGCGGCACCATCAGCGACGACATGATGAGCATGAACAGCAGCGTGTCGCCCCTGAAGCGGAATTTTGCCAGCGCATAGCCCGCCATCACGCTGATCGTCACCGAAAGTGTTGCCGACAGCAGGCAGACAACCGCGGAATTGCGGAAAAAGGTCAGAAAGCGGGCACGGGACATTGCCGCGAGAAAGTTTTCAAGCGTCGGATCGGCAGGAAGCAGCGTTGGCGGCCAGGCGAAGATTTCCGCCTGCGGCTTCAGCGCCGACACGAAAAGCCAGACCGGAGGCAGAAGAAAGACCAGCAGAACCACACCAAGCAGGACGAGCCGCAGGGGCGAATAGGCATTCGTCATGACTTGCTCCTCGAAATCCTGAGCTGGATGACGGTCAGCGTAATAAGAATGATGAACAGCACAGCCGATTGCGCCGCCGCAATGCCTGCCTTCATCGGCATCTGGAACGCTGTTTCGTAGATGGTCTGGATAAGGTAGACCGTGGCCTTGCCCGGCCCGCCGCCCGTCAGAGAAACGACCAGCTCGTAAACCTTGAAGGCTTCGATACAGGACAGAACCACCACCACCGCCATGGTCGGCTTCAGAAGCGGCAGGGTGATATGGGTGAATTGCCGCCACTTCGAAGTGCCGTCTATCGAGGCGGCCTCGTAATAATCCTGGGATATGGCTGTCAGCCCGGACAGAAAGATCATCATGTTGACGCCTGCCTGCCACCACACCCAGGCCACCATAACTGCAACCTGCGCCATGATGTCCTGTTCCAGCCACGGCACCGGCGCGATATGCAAAAGCGAAAGGGCATAGTTGACCAGCCCGTTATTGAGCCCGAACAACCAGCGCCACGTAACACCGATAATCAGCAGGCTTATCATCGAGGGAAAGAATACCACCGTGCGCACAAAAGCATAAATGCGCTTTTGCGGTTGCAGCAACAGGGCAAGGCCCAGCGAAACGGCAATATTGACCGGCACGGCACAGACAACGAAAATCACGGTTTTCAGCAGCGAATCCCGGAATTCGCGATTGTCGAGCAGGCTGATGAAATTATCGAGCCCGACAAAGACAGGCCATGTCTGCTTGACCTGTGGCAGCACCACGACGCCCCGCTTGAAAAAGGCCATGAAAAGGCCCTGCGCCAACGGGTAGAGCGTGAACGCCACCAGCAAGACCATGGTCGGCGCCATCAACAGATAGGGCCAGCCTTTGCGAAAAAGAGCCGAAAGGCCATGCCGGGCGACAAGCGCCGCCCCCTTGCCTTCCGGCTTCGTTTCCCCGCTCACCGCCCGGCCTCGATGGCTTCCTCGGCAGATTTGCGGATTTGCGCCACCGCTTCAGCCGGGCTGATCTGCCCCGCAACCGCCTGGGTGATGGCGGGCTTGATGACCGCCCAGACAGGCTGCATTTCCGGCCATGCCTGATCGGTGGCGGCATAGGCCGGGCTTGCATCCAGCTCGCCCTGCATGATCTTGACCGCGTTGGAGGCTGCTTCGTTGCCGTAATCCACCTTGGCCGCTTTCATATTGGCTGGAATGACGCCAAAGGTCTTGCCGTAATCGGCCTGCACGTCCGGCGAGGTGATCCACTTGATGAAGCCGACCGCCTCCTTCAGATGCGGCGAGGTATTGAAGGCCACGAGATAATCGCCGCCATAGATGGAGGACCGCACCGTACCACCGGGGGTTGGACCGGCCTGCCAGGCAAATTTGGCCTTGGTGGCCAGCGTCGGGATCTGCCAGCTGCCGGACATGTAGGCCACGGCCTGCCCGCCGAGGAAAAGCTCCTTCGGATTATCGGAACTGGCCCCGGACCACAGGCCGGGCGGCATGACATCCTTGGTGAGGCCGACAAAGCCTTCCACGGACTTGACCCAGGCGGCATCGTTCATCACCACCTTCACTGGCTCCTGCTCCGAGAAGATGTGGTTGCCGTACTGGAAGGGATAGACGATGAAACGGCTGGCGGAAATATCCCAGACCATCGGATAGCGCGTGCCGGATTTCTGCGACACGTCCTTGATTTTCTTCGTGAACTCGTCCCAGGTCCAGCCCTTGTCCTGGGCGGGGATTTCCACGCCTGCCTTCTTGAAGGCATCGGCATTGAGGAAGACCCCGGTCGAGGTGACATCGAGCGGAGCGGCAATCACCTGATCGCCAAGCCTTGCGCCATCAGCCCAGCCCTTCACGAAATCCTTGATCCAGTCCGGGCCGATCTCCTTGTTGAAATCGGCCAGAAACGGCCGGATCACCGGCTCCATCGAGGAGGTCAGTGACAGATCCGGCATGATGCCGGATGCGGCATATTGCTGGAATTTCTGCAACATTCCGTCATAGGGCGTGATTTGCAGGTCGAAGGTCGTTTCGGGATGGGCGGCTGTGTATTTGTCCAGCAAGGTTCTGAGCGCCTTTTCCTGCGCGTCGTCGTCCACATACCAGACCAGCTTGAGCTGCGCTGCCGCAGCATCCGTCATCATTGCAAGCGTTGCCAGAGCCAGCGCTCCAGCCAGTGTCTTGATCCTCATGCTGTTCCCCTTCCTCTCCCAGCGGGCGGCATTCCGGCACACCCTCGTTTTCACCCGGCGAAGTTGTCGTCGGCATTGGCGCGGCCTTGCGATGTTCGGCTTCCTGTTTCTGCGCCAGGATTGCGTGGCCGAATTTGTTCGGTACCAAGACGAATTAAAAACAGGAAATGCACGGCGTCAAGGGAGAAGCGTGGAATTTCCAAATCACGCCAGATCGACGGCCTTAAATGTTCGGCGACTTGACGAACTATGGAAGATGCGAGACATTCTCCCCGTCTCGCTGACAACCGGCGCTCTGGCGGAAAGAACATTGCGGCAGATTACGGACCGTCACAACCCTTGACAGACGAGGGTTGCAAATCCGGGCTCCATTTTCTGCCACTTGGCCTTCGAGGGAAAATCATGGCAGGTCTCGCACTGAAATCCGTGGTCAAGCAATATGGCAACCACACCGTCCTGCATGGCATAGACCTTTCGGTCGAGGATGGTGAATTTACTGTTCTGGTCGGGCCGTCGGGTTGCGGCAAGTCCACCTTGCTGCGCTGCATTGCGGGGTTGGAGACAATCAGCGGCGGCGCAATCGAAATCGGGCGACGCGATGTCACGGCGCTCCCCTCTGGCGAGCGCGGATTGTCCATGGTTTTCCAGTCCTACGCACTTTACCCGCATATGACAGTCAGGAAAAACCTGTCCTTTGGCCTTGAAAACACGAGATTGCCTAAACCGGAGGTGGAGGCGCGCGTGAAGGAAGCCGCCGAGATGCTGGCCATAGAGCCACTTCTCGACCGGCTGCCGAAGGCGCTTTCGGGCGGCCAGCGCCAGCGTGTGGCCATTGGCCGGGCCATCGTGCGCCAGCCGCAGGTTTTCCTGTTCGACGAGCCGCTGTCAAATCTTGATGCGGCACTACGGGTCAAGACCCGCGGCGAGATCAGCCGCCTGCACAAGCGGCTTGGCGCAACCATGATCTATGTGACCCATGACCAGATCGAAGCCATGACCATGGCCGACCGCATCGCCGTTCTGAACGGCGGCAGGCTTGAGCAATACGGCCCCCCGCTGGAACTGTTCGACTTTCCGGTCAATCGCTTCGTCGCAGGGTTCATAGGCTCGCCGCAAATGAACTTTTTCAACGGGACCATCACAAGCCTTGGAGCCGAAAGCGTAACGGTCGCCGTTCCCGGTTTTCAACAGATGACACTTGCTGTCGATCCCGAAGGAAGCACCATCGGCGCGAAGGTAACACTCGGAGCGCGGCCGAACCATTTCCGTCTGACGGGTGGCGCGGATGGAACGGCAGCTCAGGCCCGCTTCCAAACCGATTATGCCGAAAGCGTCGGCACGGAAACCTATATCTACGGCCGTATGGCCGGACATGAAAGCCCCGTCACGCTGCATCTTCCAGACCATGTATCGGTGCAGGAAGGGCAATTGCTGGAGCTTGGCATCGATCCGTGCCGGCTGCATCTTTTCGATGCCGTAACGGGCAAGGCATTTGCGAAAAAGCGCGCCGATGGCAGCCTCATTCGCACCAACCAGCCCTGAGGAAAAGGTGACGATGCCGGTCTCCTCCACCACGCCTGTCATCCATACTCCCGCCCGGCATGTCATGGATAATAGCCATGCTGCCGCCGAACGGGTTGCACGATCCATCATCGAGACGGTTCGTCAAAAACCACGGACCGTTCTCGGTCTTGCCACGGGCGCCACGATGGAGCCTGTCTACCGGCATCTCGTCGCGGCTCATGCCGGCGGTGCGGTCAGCTTTGCAGGCGTCACGAGTTTCAACCTCGATGAATATGCCAATCTCGCCCCCACGCATCCGGGCTCCTATCGCAGCACGATGAACCGGCTGTTCTTCGATCATGTGGACATCGATCCCGGCAAAACGTTCCTGCCCGATGGTCAAAGCCGCGACCGGCGCGCCGCCGCACAAGCCTATGAGGCGGCAATCGTGGCGGCTGGCGGCATCGATCTGCAATTGCTCGGCCTTGGCGGCAACGGCCATATCGGCTTCAACGAACCGGGATCTGCTTTTTCCAGCCGAACCCGGCAGGTGGCATTGCATATCTCCACCATCGAGGCCAATCGGGGCTTTTTTGCCGATGGCGCGGTTCCGGCGGAAGCCATCACCATGGGCATCGGCACGATCCTGGAGGCAAGGCGCATTCTGGTGCTGGCGACCGGCAGCCGCAAGGCCGCAGCCGTCCGAAGCGCCCTTTGCGGGACCATTACGGAGAACTGCCCCGCTTCGGCCCTTCTCGCCCACCCGTCAGTGACGTGGATTGTGGATCGGGACGCGGCAAGCCTGATGACATGAGGCATGGGAGGACAGGGTGGGTTCAGGCCATCTCCTGCATCATGTTTTCCACCCGCTCGCGCCAGGCTAAAATGGCGGCGGCGTGCATTCCCGTCCAGCCTTGCAGCAGCGATCCCCGGCCAAAGGGTGGCGAGAAATATTCCACCGAACCGATCCAGCCATTCTCAAGGCTGGTGCGCCACCAGCGCAGCAGCGGATAATCCGCGCCATCAAGGCCAAACCGCAGCCTTTGTTCGGCGTAAAGACCGGAGAGATAGGGCCAGTCCGAGCCATTGTGATAGCGGTAGGCAAAGGCCGATTTCGCACGGGTATCGGCAGGACGCTTGAACGGGGGCCAAGCGCACATCACGCCCCAGTCACCATAGGGTTGCTGCTGATTGTTGCGGGTTTCCAGCAAAGTCTGCACATGACCAAGCACCTCGACCGCCTTCTCCCGCGATACGGCGTTGAAACGCAACAATGTCAGGCTGTCGAGCGTGAGGTGATCTTCAACGAACTCCCCCTTCAGGCCATAATCGGCATACCAGCCATTCGCGGTCAGGAGGGCGGCATCCACACTGGCTCTCGCCTGTTCTGCGGTTCGGGCTGCCTCCAGCGCCAGATCGGCATCGATTTCGGCTCCGAAGGTTGCAATCACATCCAGCGCCCCGATCCACAGGCCGATATTATAGGCCACATAGCCATGGCGATAGACATTGTCGGCCCAGTCACGGTCATGGCGCGGCTTTTGCGGCAGGCCATTGCCTTCCTTGTCCAGGGCGCGGTAGCGGTTATAAATTGCCCGCACCTTGGCGAAATGTCGCGCCAATACCGTTTTGTCGCCACCCTTGCCAAGATAATCGCCAAGGGTGAGAATGAAGAAGAGCGGGCTATCGAAATGATCGCTCCACCAGTCGCTTGGGCGCAGATGTTCTTCCTTGTAGACCTTGTTTGTCGTGCGGAATTTCTCCCATTCCAGGCCCTGGGCGGGGCCCGTGAGAATAACGGCGCTGGGCGCTTCGCCATCGGGCTGGATACCCCCTGCGAGAAGATCGATCTGTTCGCGCACCGCCTCCAGATCAAGATGCAGGAGCGCCTGAAGGGTCCAGTAGCCATCCCGGTAATAGGTGCGGGTAGGCGCGCTATAGGCCTGACCTGCGGCAAGGCCGAGAAAGCTGCCATCTTCGGCACGGCGTATGGAAGACAGCGCCGCATGGGTGCTCTGGATTGCCATGCTGCGCAGCAAAGCGGGCGCCTCGGGCAGAATATCGCAGCGCCGCACATACTGCTCGGCCTCGGCGATAATCGCCTCCACGGAAAGGCTCAGCCCGCGCGAAGCCTCCTCTTCCGAGGCGCCGACCGCAACAATGACGCCATCGGGCCGTTCATCGACGAGGGTCACGCCCCAGGGCGTTGCAACCCGCCGCAGCCTGTCGCGCCGCTCCACCTTCGGCGGGGAAATGACACTGCCCCACCAGGCGCAACGTCTGGCAGGCATGGCCCGTTTCACCCTTGCGCCGACCAGCGCCAGCACAGGCGCGGATTGCGCCACATAAAGGCCGGCCTCGCCGCATGTCAGCCGGTTTGGCGCATGAATGAAAGGGCCGTCCCACGGCTCCAGCATCAGGCTCGCCATCCGTCCGCACCCCCACAGAGACAGGTCAAGCCGCCCCTGCGGGTAGAAATCGCCTTGAAGACGCGGGGCCATGAACGCCATCTGCAAGGGAAGATCGGTCTCGACAAGCCCGTCGGCGCGCGGCCTTGCCTTGAAGTCAGCGCTCGTCATGAAACTCTCCCTTGTCTGGCCAGTTCGCAAGCCATCATCACCGCGCCGATCATTCCGGCCTCGGCGCCAAACCGGCTTTCCGCCAGGCGGCATTCGAATGGCAGCAGCGCGGCAACATGCCGCCTGAGCGCTGCGAGAAATTCCGGCTGACTGCCTATTCCCCCGCCAATCACCGTCAGAGCGGGATCGATCAGCGTCTGTATGGCGGCGATGCCGATCGAGGCCGTGCAGGCAAGATCATCCAGCGCCGCCAAAGCCGCATCATCGCCCGCACGCAGGGCGGAAAACAGGTCTCGCATATCCGGCCACCGGCTCGCATGGCGCCTGCGCAGCGCAGCCGTCCCGATTTCATCTTCAAGCAGGCCATTGACGGATTGGCCCGCAACCGCATGAGGGGTGGCGCCAATCGGCAGAAAGCCGATTTCACCTGCCCGGCCATTCGCGCCGCGCATCAACTGGCCGTCCACCACCAGCCCCATTCCAACGCCGGTGCCGAAGGATACGAAAGCAAGCGAGGCCTGCCCCTGCCCCGCACGCGCCTCGGCGAAGGCGGCAAGATTGACATCATTCTCGACCGCAACGGCAAGGCCCAGCGCCTCTTCCAGCAGGCGAGAGAGCGGCCTGTCGGCGGGAAGTGCCAGATTGGGCGAAAGACTTGCAAGCCCGGTCTGCGGCGATACGACCGCAGGCACGCCGACAACCAATGCCGCGATGGAACGTCTTTCGACCCCGGCCGCGCCCGCCAGCCGCAACACCATATCGGCTATCTGGCTCAAAGCCGATTGCTGGCTCGCGGGCAAGGTCAAGACCTCTTCGCGGGCCAGCAATGTGCCATCCAGCCGCGCCAGACCGCCCGCCAGTTTCGTGCCGCCGAGGTCTATGCCGACAACGGTGCAGCGTGAGGCCGCCTCCATCGCGGCGCCTTCACCGGCAGCCGCGCCGGGGGCAGGAGATGACGAAGCGTCGCTCACGATCCACCTTGATATTTGTTCGGCAATTTGACGAATTATTAAAAGCCGGGAGGCGCGCCTGTCAACCCGGCTCACGCAGGCAAGCGCGATCCTGCATCGAAATACGCGATCAAACGCCGCGCAGCGGAAGAAAGGTGGCGTTCCTTATGCCTTACCAGAATGAAATGGCGCGGCGGCAGCGGCACATCAAGCGATACGAGCAGCCCGCTTTCCAACATCGGTTCTGCTACCAGCCGCGACACCACGGTGGCCGCTCCCGCCGCCAGAGCCGCACGAAGCACCGCTTCGTTCGATGGCAGGGTGAGCAAAACCTTCAGCTCGGCAATATCGACACCCAACGCCTTGAGCGCCGTTTCGAATTCGGAGCGTGTGCCGGAGCCCTCTTCCCGCATGATCCAGTGCAGATTGCGCAGCATATCGTCCGGACGGGCTGCGGCGGTTGCGGCGACCCGCCCCAGGGGCGCCACTACGATCAGATGATCGGTCGCCACCTGCCGCATGGAGAGGGCCGGATCGTCCAGCATTCCCTCGATCAACCCGATTTCGACCGTCCCGTTACGAACGGCCTCGGCAACACCACGGCTGTTGCCCAGCGAGAAGCGAACCTCGATGCCCGGATAGCTGGCCTGAAAGCTGACAAGCCTCGGCGGCAGCCAGTAATGTCCGATGGTCTGGCTGGCCTGAATATCGACCTGTCCCCGCTTCACACCGGCTAGATCGGCCAGCATTCGCTCGGCATCCTTCATGCGCGCCAGTGTTTCGCGCGCCTCCTTCAAAAAAAGCCCTCCCTCCCGTGTCAGCTCGATCCGCCGCCCGACGCGCTCGAAAAGCTGCACTCCGTGCAGCGCCTCCAGCGTTTTCACCGAGGCGCTTACCGCCGATGGCGTCAGGTTCAGGATCTGGGCCGCCTGCGTGATGTGCTGACGCTCGGCGACCACGACAAAGATCTGCAATTGCTCGAATGTCACGCAAACCATCCAGAAAAAGTGCATGAAACGTGTTTTTTTATTCGATGGAATTGCATGTTTGGCAATGGCATTTTCGCGCCATGACCCAAATACGCAATTTTTTTTCTTGCTCCATCGTGCCAGGCATCCTGCTCTCGGCAGCGGTGACGCTCATCGCCCTGCTCCTGGAAACCCTCCAGCGCAGACTGCTCGGCAGCGTCCTCATGGACGGTCTGGTGCTTGCCATCATCATTGGCACGCTCATCCACACCGCCTTCGGTCTCTCCGACCGTTTTGTCTCGGGGGTGAATTTTGCCGCCAAACGGCTTTTGGAACTGGCGATCGTTCTCCTGGGCGCATCGGTCAGCCTGTCGGCTTTGTCGGGAAACGGAATGATGCTTTTCATTGCCGTCATGGCCATGGTGGCAATTTCGCTTCTCGTCAGTTACAGCATCGGGCGCTTTCTTGGCCTGCCGCCGCGCCTGTGCCTGCTGGTCGCCTGCGGCAATTCCATCTGTGGCAATTCCGCGATCGTGGCGGCCGCCCCGGCAGTCCATGCCAGTCATGAAGAGGTTACGGCCTCCATTGCCTTTACAGCAGCCTTGGGCATCGTCGTGGTCATGCTGCTGCCCTTGAGTTTCTCGTATTTGTCCATCAGCCAGACGCAATACGGGATGCTGGCAGGCATGACGGTCTACGCCGTGCCGCAGGTTCTGGCTGCCACCCTGCCGATCGGCACGGTTAGCGCCCAGATGGGAACCGTCATCAAGCTCATGCGCGTTCTCATGCTGGGCCCCGTCGTCCTGACGCTTGGCTTGATGCATAAAAGACAGGAAAAAACGGCAGGCGCACAATCCGGAACGCCTTTCATCCCGTGGTTCATAACGGGCTTTCTGGCGCTTATCGTCTGCCGCGCGCTCGGCCTTCTGCCCGACATGGTCCTTGAGCCCCTGCACCAGAGCTCCACGGCTTTGACGACGATTTCCATGGCCGCGCTTGGCCTTTCGGTCAATCTTCGCGCCATCCTCTCCTCAGGCGGGCGGGTGCTTGCGGCAGGCGCACTTTCGATTATCGCCCTTGCCGGGCTCAGCCTTGCGGCGGTACATCTTCTGCCAATGTCCTGAACAGCGCCGCGAAGGGCGAGGAGGCCCGGAAGAAAACCGGCGGCAGACCGACAGGTGCGGCCACCACGATCTCGCCACCGCCATCATGCACGTCACCGCTCCACAGATGCACCCAGCGCTCCGGGCCCGGCAGGTGAAGACTGCGCTGCGTTTGATTTGCCTGCCAGACGGGCGCAACCAGAAGATCGGCACCAAGAAGATACTGATCCTGGATTGAATAAGCGGCTTCATCCGTCTCGTAATGCAGGAAAAGCGGCCTTTGCAGCGGCAGGCCAGCCTGGCTGGCCTCAAGGCACAGAGCCTTGAAATAGGGCTTGAGCAGCCCGTGCAGGCGGGTCATCCGGGCAAAATGCGCCAGAACCTCCGCATCCTGATCGATCTGGAGATTTTCCTTTGGCCGATTTCCCTCATGCGTGCGCATGACCGGCGTAAAGGCCGCCATCTCGGCCCAGCGCATCATCAATTCGCCGGTACGGACATTGCCGAAAAGACTTGTATATCCGCCAATATCGGAATGGTGATAGGCGTTTCCAAGCAAGCCTGACGATAAAGCGCCGCAGATCACTGTCACCAGCCCGTCATGGCGGGTGAAGTCCACGGACTGATCGCCCGCCCAAAGAAGCGGGCAATGGGCCTGAACGCCGGTAAAGCCGGCGCGCATGAAAAACAGCGCCTCGCCGGTCATATCCCGGCTGGCAATGGCACGCGCATTGACCTCGGCCCAGATTGTCGGCCAGGCATTGTGCATCAGCCTGGCATCCACGCCATTTGCAAGATGCACATCTATCGGCAGATACTCGCCAAAATCCGCCATCCAGCCGCAAAGACCGTAATCCAGCATATTCTGGCCGATCACCCGCTCGGCAAACCAGCTTGACGCGCCGGGATTGGTGAAATCCACCACGCCGCATTCGAATTCGCCAAAATCCACCAAGGCCACGCCGCCCGTGTCATCCAGCGCCAGAAAGCCCGCAGCCGCCGCTTCCTGGAACAGGCGCCCGTCCTCGCACAGATAGGGATTGACATAGCCCAGAAAGCGGATGCCCTTTTCCCGCAGGCGGGCAATCGTGTCGCGAAGATTGGGGTAGCGGGCTTCATTGGCCTGCCAGTCCCAGAAGAGCCGCGCACCGAATGAGGTATGGCGCAGTCCCACCCAATCCTCGCACCACAATCCGCAAACCTTTACGCCCGCAGCAAGAATGGTTTGAAGCCGCAGAAGCGAGTTTTCGCCGTCCTTCAGCCCGATAATCGCTCCGTCCAGCGCCCAGTCCGGCAACATGGGCTGCCGCCCGAAGCGCCGGGAAAGCTGGCCGACCAGCGCGGCAAAGCTTGCCTCGGCAAAGACTTCGATCGCCTGCGGCACCGCCCAGACCTCGATTTCGTGAAAGCCTTCATTGCGAAAATCGAAGACGGAATAGGCGGTCGTGTCCACATGCAGGGCATAGCGCCGCGAGGACACATAGGTGGGTTGGGGATAGTTGGTGTGATAGTAATCACCCCCCGCCTTGCCGCTCAGATCGGCGCGAAGCGTGATCTCCGTGGTTTTGTCGCGGCCAACGCCGGGCTCCGACGTCCACAGCGGAAAGCGGCGCCCGCGCATGTCGAAATAGGACATCTGTTCGCCGCCGCCATAGACATATTCGCCCGCCTCAGCCCGGACCCGCAGCCAGAAGCGATTGAACCTGCTGTCTTGCGCGCGCAACAGCAGCCGTCCCACCTCTGCGGTGAGGATCAGCGCGGGGGCCTGCCCGGCCGCAAAGGAAAGATGAACCTCGTCCCCCTTCACCTCAGCACGAGACAAAGGCACCCGCTCTTCCAGATAGTCCTCGATGTCGAAATTGCCGCGATACATGTCCATCCGCTCCCGTCCGCACCCCAGATAAAGAGCGGGGCTTTCCGGCGTGTGCGACAGGAGCGTGAGGCCATTCATAGCCAGCGAGAAGCCGTTTGAAAGTGGCGTGAGCGTCAATGTCATGAAAGTCTTATCCCTTGATCGCGCCCGTGGTCAGGCCGGAGACGACGCGCTCCTGGAAGATCACGATGAGAATGGCCACAGGCACGATGCCCACCACCAGCGCTGCCGATATAACCGGCCAGGGAAAGGAAAACTCTCCCTGATAAAGCTGGATGCCGACCGGCAGGGTGCGAAGGGCCGGGTTGGAATTGAAGGAAAGCGCCAGCAGAAATTCATCCCATGCGTTGACGAAAGCAAGAATGCCCGCCGTGAACACGCCGGGTGCTGAAAGCGGCACGACAACCCGGAACAGCGCCCCCAGCCGCGTGCAGCCATCGATCATGGCTGCATTTTCGAGATCACGAGGAATACCCTCGAAAAAGGAAACCAGCATCAGCGTGCAGACAGGCAATGACAGCACCGCATAGGGCAGGATCAGCGCCGTCCAGCTGTTGAGCAGGTTGAGCGTGCGCATCACCTCGAAAAGCGGCACCAGAAGCGTCACCAGCGGAAAAGTGGAAACGGCAATGATCGCGCCGAGAATGAGACCGCGAAACCGAAGATCGAGCCGCGCCAGCGCATAGGCTGCCAGCACCGAGACGAAAAGTGTCAACAGCGTGGAGATCAGCGCCACCATGAAGCTGTTGAACAGGAAAAGATGCAAAGGCTGATCGGAAAAGGCCCGCAGATAATTGCCAGCCGTCGGGGCGTGCGGAAACCAGGTAATAGGCCTTACCGTCAGTTCGGCCTCGGACTTGAGCGAGGTGAAAAGAATCCACAACGCCGGAAAAAGTCCGTTCACCAGCAGCACCCCGGAGGCAATGAAACGCAGAGGCTTTCCCGAAAGAATCGTGTTGTCGCGCCCCATCACTTCCCCCTTGCGCGGATGATGCGCAGATAAACCGCCGTGACCGCCATGGAGAAGACAAACATCACCACCGCAAGAGCCGAACCATAACCCAGATCGAGGAAAGACACGGTATTCTGGTGAATATACATGGCCAGCGTTGCCGTGGATGTGCCGGGGCCGCCACCCGTCATCAGATAGGGAATGTCGAAGGTCTGCAAGGCCGTGATGGTGCGGAAGATCAGAGCCACAACGATTGCCGGCTTCAGAAGCGGCAGGGTGATCTCGAAAAACTGCCGCAACGGGCCTGCGCCATCCACATCGGCGGCCTCATAAAGCGAGCGGGGAATGGTTTGCAGACCGGCCAGGATCATCAGCGCCATGAAGGAGGAGGTTTTCCAGATAATGGCCAGACAGATGGCCGCAAAGGCCAGATCCGGAGAATTAAACCAGATTATGCCGTGTACGCCGAAACGCGCCAGCACATCGTTGACGATCCCATATTCCGAATGGAAAAACCACGCGAAAATCAGCCCCACGAAGGAAAGCGGCAAAGCCCATGGAATGAGCAGCGAAAGACGCACCGGCCAGCGATATTTGAAGGGCAGATTGGCCAGAAGTGCGAGCGCGAGCCCCACGAGCAGCGCTCCCGGCACGGTAATCAGCGTGATCAGCAGCGTATTCCAGCTCGTCTCCCAGAAAACCGGGTCGCTGGCCATCAGCCGGTAATTGTCCAGCCCCACAAATTCGGCAGGCAGGCCCGAGGTCAGCGACAGGTTGAAGAAGCTGGTAAGGATGAGCCGCCCGACGGGATAGACAATGACCAGCAAAAGCAGCAGGGCTCCCGGCGCAAGCAGCAGAGTGGCAAGCGCGGTTTCGCCGGGATCGAGGATTTTTGCCAGTGGCGAGCGGCTTTTCTGGCGCGGTGGAACTGTCGTGTTCAAGGGCGTCACATCGGGTTGGCCTTTAGAGCATTTCATCGTTTCAAGGGAACGGCAAAACCATCTAACTGACTGTTTTTACATGCTTCAGAATGAAAATTCGGTTTCCAATTTTTCGCTCTGCAACCTCCTTTGCGGGTGCCATCAAAAGCACAAAGGAGGCTGGAAATAGAAAAGAGGGTACGGTGGGCGGCAAGACCTGCCTTCCGCATTGTCACCCTTGGAGCGTCGATCCGACTGAATCAGATCGACGCTCTAACCTTTTCTTTTTGAACGATAATCTTGTCGATCCTCGTTTCACTCCGGTCGGATTATGCTCTATCAGCGCAAAATGCGGCGAAGCCGGTTTTCCATTTGCGCCGCGCCGTCTTCCGGCGTCGTAGCACCCGCCAGCACCGAGTTCACCGTGGTTCGGATCACTTCGCTGACCTCGTTATAGCGCGGTGTTACCGGGCGCGGCCGCGCGGTTTCGACCACCGCCTTGGCCTCGGCAAACCACGGCGCGGCCTTCAACACTTCTGGATCGGAATAAGTTGCGCCATAGGTTGGCAAAAGGCCCGCATTGACCGCCATGAAGCGGGAGACGTCAGGGCTGGAAAGATATTCCACCAGCTTGCGGGCATCGTCCTGATGCGTCGAATAGGCCGAAACGCCGAATTCCCAGCCACCGAGACAGCTTGCCTGCTCGCCATTCGGCATGGCGGGCAGCCGTGCCACGCCAACCTTGCCACCGACACTGGATTCCGCCCCCTGGAAGTGGTTCCACGCATAGGACCAGTTCACCGCAAACAGCACCTTACCCGCCTGGAACTCCTTGCGGGTATCGTCGGTTGCCACTTCGGCTATGTTCTTCTTGGCAATGCCTTTATCGACAAAGCCCTTCCAGAGCGCCAGCGACTTCACGGCTGCTTCTTTGTCGAAGCTCAGCTTGCCATTGGACACCAGCGTCTTTCCCTGGCTCCAGTATGGCAGCAGAAACGTGCAGACAGCCCCTTCAATGGCCTTGCCCTGAAAGGAAAGGCCCTGAAGCTCAGGATCGTTTTCACCCTTGGTGATGGTTTCGGCGGCCTTGACCAGTTCGTCCCAGGTCTTCGGCGGCGCGATCTTGTATTTGTCCAGCAGATCCTTGCGATAATAGAGGAACATTGCATCGGCAAAGGCAGGCAGAGCCACCACCTTTCCCGACACCGTATTGGCCTCGGCATAGGTCGGCAGATAGGCCGACATGTCCTTGCCCGCAAAATCTGCGGTCCATCCCGCGGCCGCATATTGCGCGGGGCGGATAATATCGAGAATCATGACATCGAGGCTGGAATCCTTGGCGGACATGACCGTGTTCAGATACTGCGCCTGAAGCTCGGACGTGTTGCCGCCGGTTTCGATTGTCACCTTCGTTCCCGGATTTTTCGCCTCATACTGGTCGAGCGCCTTGCGCCAGACCTCGGGCCGGTGCTGGCTGGAAAGAAAGATCTTGAGGTCGGTTTCGGCGTGCGCGGCTCCTGCCGCAAGAGCAAGTGCCGTGGCAAGAGCAGCCTTCAACAGCATATGTGCGCGCATCATTGGCGTATGGAAACCCTTCATCTCGTTGTTCTTGACATGTCCACGTGTGAAAGCGGGCTTTCCAATCTCATCCGAATGGTCTCGTGTCGTCATCTCATCCTCCCCATTTTCAATTATTGCTTTTCCCGTCACCCTGAAAACCGGAAACCACTTTTCGGCCCGATGCTCATTTTTCTCCGCATCGGGTTTCCCGAAAACCGGAAACCACTTTTCGGCCCGATGCTCATTTTTCTCGTCGCAATTCGCCAGCCGCATCGAAAAGGTGCAGCTTGCCCGGATCGATCCCGAGACGCACCATCTCGCCCGGCGCCGGTCTGAAGGCGGGCGGCAGGCGCGCCGTGACCGTTGCCCCGCCGAGAGAAAAATGCAGCAGCGTATCGGAGCCCAAAGGCTCGACCACCTCGACCCGCACTGCAATCTCATCCAGCCCTTCGCCGCAGGGCAGCACATGCTCAGGCCTAATGCCGACAATCAGCCTCTCATCCTGCGCAAGATAGCCGCGGGGCAGGCTCAGCCTTTCCAGTGCCACGCTGTTTCCATCGGAGAAAACGAGGCTGTCGCCCTTGACGGTGGCGTGAGCGAAATTCATGGCCGGAGAGCCGACAAAGCCCGCAACGAACACATTTGCCGGACGGTTATAAACCTCGTCGGGCGTTCCCACCTGCTCGATTACCCCATTGCGCAAAATGACGATGCGATCGGCAAGCGTCATCGCCTCGACCTGATCGTGCGTCACATAAATGATCGTCGTCTTCAGCTTCTGATGCAGTTTCTTGATTTCGGTGCGCACCTGCCCGCGCAATTGCGCATCGAGATTGGACAGGGGCTCATCGAAGAGAAACAAGCGCGGATGACGGACGATGGCGCGCCCCATGGCCACCCGTTGGCGCTGGCCGCCGGAAAGCGCGCCGGGGCGGCGATCCAGCAAATGGGAAATGCCCAGAAGCTCGGCAGCCTCATCAATCCGGGCACGGGCCTCATCGGCCGCCACTCCGCGCACCTTCAGGGCAAATCCCATATTTTGCCGCACCGTCTTGTGCGGATAAAGCGCATAGTCCTGGAAAACCATGGCAATATCGCGCTCACGCGGAGAAAGCCGGTTCACCACCGCATCACCGATCATCACATCGCCGGAGCTGATGGTTTCCAGCCCGGCTATCATGCGCAGGGTCGTGGATTTTCCGCAGCCGGAGGGGCCGACCAGCACGACGAATTCACCATCCGCGACGTCAAGATCGATGCCTTTGACAACCCGGCTTGCGCCGTAATGCTTCTCCACCCCCTTCAGGGTTACTGACGCCATATCCTGCTCCAAGCACGGCTTCGCCTTGCGTTTTTCTGATTTGCCGCAACATCCGCATCCCGCGAAAAGGCATCCCGCGCCCCGAATGTCCAGCGACCATTCGGAGATACGGACAGCTGCTTGCAGCGATATGCGGCGGGCCTCCCACTGTCTGTTCTTTCGCATTTTCACGCGGAAAACCGGTTTCCACTTTTCCTGAAAATGCTTTGGTCGAGCAATCTTACGAGGGTTTTAGCAGAAATCAATATTGCATCAATTTGCCTGAAAGCAGGATTTTGCAAAATCCTACTAAATCGGGAGAGTTTAGAGAAATTGCGTTTCGTCAGCGCAGGCGCGACACATAGCGGGCAATTTGCGGATCGTACCAGGTCTGCGAGACTTCAGGGACGGAGCCGTCCTGCGCGAAACTGCGCCGCACGATATGCGGCAGGGGCGCTGCACAAGGGGGGCCAAAACCCGCCGGCCGCCAATCCGGAACCGGGCTTTGGCCGATGACATCCTCGGCCTTTTCGATCCACAGGCCAAGCCGCATACGATAGAAAAGATAGAGGGATTCAGACAGATCCTCGGCAACAAGGTCGGGCGCCAACCCCGCATCCAGCCAGATTTCCTCCATCGCGGCCGCTTTGCCGGAGAGAAACCGCAGACGGCGAATGCGATGGGCAAAGTCGCCGGCACCGAATCTGGGCAGGTCGTCCGGCTTGCGCAACCGTTCCACGCCCAGAACCTGTGCCGTGGGCAGCCCGCCCCCTTCCAGCAACTCCAGACGGAAAAGCGAATAGACGCTTCGGGGGCTGGCCTGGGCGCGGATATAATTGCCCGACCCCTGGATCCGCTGCAATAATCCGCGTATGTCGAGCTCGGCAAGCGCCTTGCGCAAGGTGCCAACCGCCACGCCCAGATCGTTGGCCATGTCGCGCTCGGGCGGCAGTTTTTCACCATCCTGCAAGCGCCCGGCGGCAATGTCGCGAACCAGAAGCTCAACGAGTTGAAGATAAAGCGGAAGACTGCCACGCGCCTGCTTCATGAACCCTTACCAAAGAGAAATTGTTATATTATTGATCTACGCCGTTATTGATGTTACGCAATTATGTTAGCAGCATTTGAAACGAATGGCAGCGTTCAAGAACGGCAAACCCCAGGACGGCCACAAGAAGCCGCCAAACATGGCCCGCCAGCTTTCCTGCCTGAAGGGCCAATCGCGAGGAGAACATCCGCATGACTGTAGTCCCTGTTACCTCTGCCGATCTGGATGGGGCGGAAGTCTCCTGGTTTTCCGCGCTCTGCTCTGATGATTATGCCTTCCTCGGCGTTCCCGACGGCGCCCTGCGTTCCAGTTTTCAGCATTGCGCCGACATTGTCAAAAAAGCCGATGCCCTCGGCTTTCGCAATATTCTATGCCCGTCTTCCTATCAAGTCGGTCAGGATACACTAACATTTGTTGCCGCTGCATCGCAGCTTGCCGGCAATATCAATTTTCTCGCCGCCATTCGCTGCGGCGAAATGCAGCCCATCATGCTGGCGCGCACCATCGCCACGCTGGATCACATGCTGCAAGGCCGCCTGACGCTCAATGTCATCAGCTCGGATTTTCCGGGCGAGGTTGCCGATAGCGGCTATCGCTATCGGCGCAGCCACGAAGTGGTGGAAATCCTGCGGCAGGCATGGACCCGCGAATCCATTGATTTCGAAGGGACGATCTACAGCTTCAAGGGGGTTTCCACCGAGCCCGCCCGGCCCTATCAGCAAAATGGCGGCCCGCTGCTTTATTTCGGCGGCTATTCCCCCGACGCGCTGGAGCTTTGCGGCGCGCAATGCGATGTCTATCTCATGTGGCCCGAACCCAAGGAGCAACTGGCCGAGCGGATGCGCGCCGTCCATGCGCGGGCTGAAGCCCATGGCCGCACGCTGGATTATGGGCTGCGTGTGCATGTCATCGTACGCGATACGGAAAAAGAGGCCCGCGACTATGCCGACCATCTCGTCTCCCGGCTGGATGACGAATACGGACGGCTTATCCGCGACCGCGCCCATGACAGCATCTCGCTCGGCGTACATCATCAGGCCCGCACCCGCGAACTGGCAGACCAGTACGGCTATGTCGAGCCGCATTTGTGGACCGGCATCGGCCGGGCGCGGTCGGGCTGCGGGGCGGCAATCGTCGGCTCGACGGATCAGGTACTTTCCGAATTGGAGGCATATCGAAAAATGGGCATCCGGGCCTTTATTCTCTCAGGCTATCCGCATCTCGACGAGGCGGAGCATTTCGGCAGGCGCGTTCTGCCGCAGCTCAAGACCTGCTCCCTGCCGCACATTTATGGCCGCGTTCCGCAAAGCACACCGGCAACGCCACTGGGCATGGGAGAGCGTCGCTGATGGAACGAATTTCCCTGCAACCGGGCCTTGAGTTCAGCCGTATCGCCTATGGCATGTGGCGCCTGGCCGACGGCGCCGACACCTCCGCCGATCATGTTCTTGCCAAGCTGGATTGCTGCCTTGAACAGGGCATCACCACGATGGATCACGCCGACATCTATGGCGGATACACCGTCGAGGGCATTTTCGGCGCCGCGCTGAAAACCCGCCCTTGCCTGCGCGACAACATCGAAATCGTCACGAAATGCGGCATCGTCGCGCCAGTAGGGCGGTATGCCGACGCGCCCGTGAAATATTACGACACCAGTGCAGCCCATATCCGCGCGAGTGTGGAAACCTCGCTTTCGCAAATGGGAATAGACCATATCGACCTTCTGCTGATCCACCGGCCCGATCCGCTGATCGACGCGGAAGAAACGGGCCGGGCACTGGACGACATGGTCGCCTCCGGCAAGGTGCGGGCGGTGGGGGTTTCCAATTTCCGGCCCTGGGATTTCAGCCTGCTGCAATCGGCCATGCACAACCGCCTCGTCACCAACCAGATCGAAATGAGCCTGACGCATACGGCTCCCTTCATAAATGGTGATCTGGCCTATTTGCAGGAACGCCGTCTCCATCCCATGGCCTGGTCGCCGCTCGGCGGCGGTGGCCTGTTTTCAGGCGAGAACGCCGCCTTGCTGCACGTCCTGGAAGCCGTTGGCAAACAGCATGACGCAGATGCCGGCACGATCGCGCTTGCCTTCCTGCTGCACCACCCGGCTGGGATTTTGCCGGTCGTCGGCACCAACAGGCTGGAGCGCATTGCCCGCATCGGCGATGCCGTCCGCATCAGACTGGATCGCCAGACCTGGTTCCGGCTCTATACGGCAGCCATCGGTGGAGACGTGCCCTGATGGCAAAAGAGCGCGTCATCATTCCCGGCGCAGGCGACAATCGTGCCCTGCGCGATGCCTTCGGCAGCTTTACCACCGGCGTTACGGTGGTGACAGCCGCAGGCCCCTCCGGCCCCGTTGGCATGACGGCGAACAGCTTTACCTCGGTCTCGCTCGAGCCACCGCTGGTGCTGTGGTCGGCGGCGCGTTCTTCTTCCCGCCACGCGACCTTTCGCGCCGCAGCGCATTTTGCCATTCACGTTCTGGGGCAGCAGCAGGAGGCCATCGCCATGGCCTTTGCCCGCAGCGCCTTCAGTTTCGATGGCGTCGATTGGCAGACCAATGGCGAAGGCGTGCCGGTGATCACCGGCACGCTTGCCTGCTTCGAATGCCGCCTTCATGCCGTGCATGATGCCGGAGATCACTCTCTCCTGATCGGCGAGGTCATGCGCGCTACCTTGCGAAACGGAGCGCCGCTCTGCTTCGCCAATGGCCGTTTCGGAAGCTTCTCGGCCTTTGTCCCTTGAGCCGCTTTGGGAACACAGTTTGAGCGGAAATTCTCCCGTTCAGAATAGACCGGAACCTTTTATGCCCATCCCCGTTTTCCGCTTGCAACGAATATGAGGAAACAGGAGAAAAACCATGGGTAGCATGTCTGACAAGGTAAAGGGCGCCGCCAACGAAGTTGCCGGCAAGGCAAAACAGGCCGTCGGCAAGGCAACCGATAACGATCGTCTGCGCGCTGAAGGTGCCGGCCAGGAAGCCAAGGGCAAGACCCAGAAGGCTGTTGGCAATGCCAAGGATGCCGTGAAGGGCGCCGTGGACCGTATGTGACGAAACGCCCGGCGTGCCGGGCAAATCGCCAATTCCCCGACTGATTTGAGCCCGCCGTCCATCGGTGGGCTTTTTTTGTGATTATACCAACCTCTTCCTTCTGGTTGCTGCGCAATCGCCATTCAACCGCTCGCAGACAATTGCGCACGAAATTTTATTTCGCGAAAGGCGGTTCTTTTTTCCGATCAGTAAAATTCAACAGGATTTCGGGGCTGAGTTGGCGAATTCATTGAAGCCGGTATTTACAGCTCTAATACACCCGCTACAAACAGCAGTTCTGTAGTCGGGCAAGCTGCGAATGGCGATATTTTGCAAGCTTGTTTCATGCAGACAAATTCAGACAGGCGCGGAAGAAAAAGCAGAAGCCGCGTCTTGAGGGTTCATTGTTTGCGGGGCCGCCCTTTTGCGCGGATCATTCGCTGGGAGAATTTTATGAAACGGACATTCGCTTTTGCAGCGGCGTTGCTTGCTGCCAGCTTCCTGGCTGGAACGGCCAGCGCCAAGACCTTCATCTATTGCTCCGAAGGATCGCCGGAAGGCTTCGATCCCGGGCTCTACACCACCGGCACAACCTATGATGCCGCTGCCTATCCGGTCTATAACCGTCTTCTGGAATTCAAGCCCGGCACGACCAATCCGGTGGCTGGCCTTGCGGAAAGCTGGACCGTTTCACCCGATGGCAAGGAATATACGTTCAAGCTGCGCCCGAACGTGAAATTCCAGACCACGGAATTCTTCACGCCAAGCCGCACGCTGAACGCCGATGACGTGATCTTCAGCATCGACCGCCAGATCAACAAGGCCAATCCCTTCAACCAGTATGTCACTGGTGGCAGCTGGGAATATGCCGCCGGCATGGGCTTTCCCGAACTGATCAAGTCGATCGAAAAGGTGGACGATCTGACGGTGAAGTTCGTGCTGAACCGTCAGGAAGCCCCGTTCCTGGCCAATCTGGCCATGCCGTTTGCCTCGATCATGTCCAAGGAATATGCCGACAAGCTCAAGGCTGACGGCAAGATGGAGCAGTTGAACCAGATGCCGCTCGGCACCGGCCCCTTCTCCTTCGTCGCCTATCAGGAAGACGCCGCCATCCGCTACCAGAAGAACCCCGACTTCTGGGGCACCGCGCCGAAGATCGACGATCTGGTCTTTGCCATCACCAAGGATGCCGCCGTTCGCTATCAGAAGCTCAAGGCTGGCGAATGCCAGCTGATGCCTTACCCGAATGCCGCCGACGTCAAGGCGATGAAGGCCGATCCCAGCCTCAAGGTCATGGAGCAGGAAGGCCTCAACGTTGCCTATCTCGGCTACAATACCTTGCAGGCCCCCTTCGACAAGCCGGAAGTGCGCATTGCGCTGAACAAGGCCATCAACAAGCAGGCAATCGTGGATGCCGTGTTCCAGGGCATGGCCGCACCGGCCAAGAACCCGATCCCGCCGACCATGTGGTCCTATAACGACAAGATCCAGGACGACAGTTACGATCTGGATGCGGCCAAGAAGATGCTTGAAAAGGCAGGCGTGAAAAACCTGTCCATGAAGATCTGGGCCATGCCGGTGTCGCGCCCCTATATGCTGAATGCCCGCCGCGCCGCCGAAATCATGCAGGATGACTTTGCCAAGATCGGCGTGAAGGTGGAGATCGTCTCTTATGAATGGGCCGAATATCTGCAACGCTCCAAGGCCAAGGACCGTGACGGCGCCGCCATTCTCGGTTGGACCGGCGACAATGGCGATCCGGACAACTTCCTCGATACGCTTCTCGGCTGCGATGCCGTTGGCGGCAACAACCGTGCGCAATGGTGCAACAAGGAGTTCGACGCCCTTGTGAAGAAGGCGAAGGTCACTGCCGACAAGGCAGAGCGCACCAAGCTTTATGAAGAGGCACAGGTGATCTTCAAGAAGGAAGCCCCCTGGGCAACGCTCGACCATTCGCTTTCGGTGGTGCCGATGCGCAAGGAAGTCAGCGGCTTCACGCAGAGCCCGCTGGGCGCCTTCACGTTCGAAAACGTGGACATCGCGGAGTAAAAAGCCTTGCGAACCGGCGCAGCCCGCGCCGGTTCGCGTCTTTTGCTTGCGTTTGCCGGGAAAAGCCGGTTCCGGCTTTTCCTGAACGATAAACGCATCGAGAAACAGCGGGGCCAGCACCCTGCTGAAGGCATGTCCTGACGTCATCATCGCCCAATAACAGGTTCGCCCATGTTCGGCTTTTTTCTGCGGCGTCTTGCCGTGCTGATCCCGACCTTCATCGGGGTTTCCATTATTTCCTTCGCCTTCATCCGGCTTTTGCCGGGCGATCCGGTTGCCCTGCTTTCGGGAGAAAGGGTCATGTCGCCGGAACGCCATGCGGCGATCAGCGCCCAGCTTGGGCTGGACCGGCCGATGATCGTGCAATATTTCGATTACCTGCGCGGTGTCCTCACGGGCGATTTCGGCACGTCGATCGTCTCGAAAACCCCGATCCTCAAGCAGTTTCTGGCGCTGTTCCCGGCAACGGTCGAGCTGTCCATCTGCGCCATCCTGATTGCCGTCATCATCGGCGTGCCTGCCGGGGTCATTGCCGCCATCAAGCGTGGTTCGGCGATTGACCAATCCATGATGGGTGTTGCGCTGGTCGGCTATTCCATGCCGATCTTCTGGTGGGGGCTGCTGCTCATCATCCTGTTTTCCGGCATCCTGCAATGGACGCCCGTATCAGGCCGCATCTCGCTCATCTATTTCTTCAAACCCGTAACCGGTTTCATGCTGATCGATTCGCTGATTTCCGGCCAGAAGGGGGCCTTTTCCTCGGCCGTCAGCCATCTCATCCTGCCATCCATCGTGCTGGCCACCATTCCGCTGGCCGTCATTGCGCGTCAGACGCGCTCGGCCATGCTGGAAGTCCTGTCCGAGGATTATATCCGCACGGCTCGCGCCAAGGGTCTTTCGCCCTTCCGTGTCGTCGGCCTTCACGCGCTGCGCAATGCCATGATCCCGGTCATCACCACCATCGGCCTGCAAATCGGCGTGATGATGGCGGGCGCGATCCTGACGGAAACGATCTTCTCCTGGCCGGGTATCGGCAAATGGATGGTCGATAGCGTGTTTCGCCGGGATTATGCCGTCATTCAGGGCGGATTGCTGCTGGTGGCGGGCATTATCATGATCGTCAACCTGATCGTCGATCTGCTCTACGGGCTGATCAATCCGCGTATCCGGCATTGAGGGCAGAACATCCATGAATGCAAGCTCATCCGAAACCAAAGCCACCGGCAGCGCGGCGATGCGCCGCCAGATGCTCAAGGAATTCTGGTTCTATTTCGCCGAAAACCGGGGCGCGGTCATCGGCCTGGTCCTGTTCGTGCTGCTGGTGCTGATTGCCGTGCTGGCGCCGTTGATTGCCCCGCACTCACCCTTCGAGCAATATCGCGATGCCGTGCTGCTGCCACCGGCCTTTGTCGAAGGCGGACGGGCGCAGTTCCTGCTCGGCACCGATCCCGTCGGGCGCGATATTCTCTCGCGACTGATTTACGGTTCGCAATATTCCCTGTTCATCGGGGTCTTCGTGACCACGCTGTCGCTGTCCACCGGCATTATCATGGGCTTGATCGCCGGCTATTATCGCGGCTGGGTGGATACGCTCATCATGCGGCTGATGGACATCATCCTGGCTTTTCCTTCGCTGCTGCTGGCGCTGGTTCTGGTTGCCGTTCTCGGTCCCGGTCTCATCAATGGCATGATCGCCATTGCGCTGGTGCTTCAGCCGCATTTCGTGCGGCTGACCCGTGCTGCCGTCATGGCGGAAAAGACACGCGACTATGTGACCGCCGCCCGCCTTGCCGGGGCCGGACCGTTGCGGCTGATGTTTCGCACCATCCTGCCGAATTGCACCGCACCGCTGATCGTTCAGGGCACGCTGTCCTTTTCCAATGCCATTCTGGATGCCGCAGCGCTCGGCTTTCTCGGCATGGGCGCGCAACCGCCCGCACCCGAATGGGGCACCATGCTGGCGGAAGCCCGTGAGTTCATTCTGCGTGCCTGGTGGGTGGTGACATTTCCAGGGCTTGCCATTCTCATCACGGTGCTGGCCATCAACCTGATGGGCGATGGTCTGCGGGATGCCCTTGACCCGAAGATGAAGAGGTCGTGACCATGGCACTTCTGACGATTGACAATCTCACCGTCGAATTCCAGACGGCCAATGGCTGGTTCCGTGCCGTGGATGGCGTTTCCCTTTCGGTCAAGGCGGGCGAGGTTCTCGCCATCGTCGGGGAAAGCGGTTCGGGCAAATCGGTTTCCATGCTGGCCGTCATGGGCCTGCTGCCAGCCAGCACCCGGATTTCCGCCGACCGCATGGAGTTTGAGGGCCGCGACATTCAGGCTCTTGCACCGGCCGAACGCCGCAAGCTCATCGGCAAGGACATGGCAATGATCTTCCAGGAGCCGATCGCCAGCCTCAACCCCTGCTTCACCGTGGGCTTCCAGATCGAGGAGGTGCTGCGCATCCATATGGGTCTTGGCCGCAAGCAGCGCCGCGCCCGCGCCATCGAACTTCTCACGCAGGTGGGCTTGCCCAATCCGGCCGAGCGGCTCAATCATTTCCCCCATCAGATGTCGGGCGGCCAGTGCCAGCGGGTGATGATTGCCATGGCCATTGCCTGCAACCCCAGGCTCCTGATTGCCGACGAGCCGACAACGGCGCTCGACGTGACGATCCAGAAGCAGATCCTCGATCTTCTCGTCTCCCTTCAGGACAAGACCGGCATGGGGCTTATCATGATTACCCATGACATGGGCGTGGTGGCGGAAACCGCCGACCGCGTGATCGTGCAATACAAGGGCCGCAAAATGGAAGAAGCCGATGTGCTGAGCCTTTTCGAGTCACCGGGCCATCCCTATACCCGCGCCCTGCTCTCCGCCCTGCCGGAAAATGCCACGGGCAAGCGCCTCAACACGGTTTCCGACTTTATGGCGCTGACCGAGACGACGGGAGAACGCCCATGAGCGACAGCGACAGCAACAGCCCCATTCCCATGCTGGAAATCCGCAATATCAAGCGCGACTATGTTGTGCCCGGCGGCTTTCTCAAAAAGGAAAAGATCATCCACGCCGTAAAAGGCGTTTCCTTCACGCTGGAAAAGGGCAAGACCCTTGCCATCGTTGGCGAAAGCGGCTGCGGAAAATCCACGCTGGCGCGAATCCTGACCTTTATCGACGAACCGACGGCAGGCGAACTGCTGATCGACGGCAAGACCGTCGATACCCGTCCCGGTCATTTGAGCGCGCAGATGCGCCGCAAGGTGCAGATCGTCTTTCAAAACCCCTATGGCTCGCTCAATCCCCGCCAGAAGATCGGCGATGTGCTGGGCGAACCGCTGGCCATCAACACCGGCCTGTCCAGCGCTGAGCGGCGCGAGCGCGCCATGGACATGCTGGTAAAGGTCGGACTGGGACCGGAACACTATAACCGCTATCCGCACATGTTTTCCGGCGGCCAGCGCCAACGCATCGCCATTGCCCGCGCGCTGATGCTGAACCCGAAGCTGCTGGTGCTGGACGAGCCGGTTTCCGCCCTTGATCTTTCCGTACAGGCGCAGGTGCTGAACCTCTTGTCCGACCTACAGGAAGAGTTCGGCCTGACTTACGTTTTCATCAGCCACGACCTCTCGGTGGTGCGCCATATCGCCGATCAGGTCATGGTGATGTATTACGGCGAAGCGGTGGAATATGGCCGCCGGGACGCAGTGTTTGCCAATCCGCAACACGCTTATACCCGCACGCTGTTTGCCGCCACGCCTCAGGCAGATGTCGCCTCTATCCGCGCCCGCCTTGCCCGCAAGCAGGAAAGGCAGCCTGCATGAGCCGAGGCGAGGCGCCTGAACCGTCGAAGAGGCAGCCGATCAGGCTGCCTTTTCCTGGCGGTAGCCGGTATCGATGACCAGTTCACCGCCGCAAAGCCTTGAAACGCAGGCGCAGATGCGCGGATTTTCGCGCCGCTCGGCGTCGGAAAAAAACACATCCCGATGATCGATCTCTCCGGTCGATGATAGAATGGAGACGGCGCAAAGCCCGCATTCTCCCCGCCGACAGTCGAAGATCATCGGCACGCCTGCTTCGCTCAAGGCATCGAGCATGGTCTGGTCGGCGCGTACCGCCACGCTACGCTCAAGACCAGCCACGCGCACGCTGAATTCCTGTTCGGCAAAGCGGCCATTATCGCCAAACACTTCGTAACGCAGGCGGCTCATCGGACGCCCGCTTTGCTGCCAGAGCGATTTCGCAGCCTCAAGCAGGCCAAGCGGTCCGCAAATATAGGCCTCACCATCCTCCGGCAGTGCCGCAAATTCTGCTTTCAGGTCCATCGCCTGACCGTCATCCTGTGAGAAACAGGCAAGCCTTTCACCCAGCAAAGCCTGCAACTCTCCGGCAAAGGCCATGAGACTTCGGTTTTTTGCGCCATAGATCATGCGCATGGATTGACCGCGCGCCGCGAGCGCCTGCGCCATGCCATAAATGGGGGTGACGCCCACCCCACCGGCGATCAGCAGATAATGCGAGGCTCGCCAGGACAATTCGAACCGGTTTTCCGGCTCCGTCATCTCCGTCTCGTCTCCCGGCTGCAAGGTCCAGATATAGGCCGATCCTCCGCGGCTATTGGGATGCAGCTTGACCGCAATTGCCAGCGTGCCCGGCGCACTGGGAATAACAGTATAGGTGCGTATGGCCGGTGCGCCATTGATAAGCACTTTGATATTGCTGTGCGATCCCGGATCGAAACCACCGCGCAGCCCCTCCACGGCAAACGTGACCATGCGCACATCTTCGGCGGGCTGACTTGTCTCGATGACGCGGGCCCTTCGCCATTCCAGTCTTGATTTCATCTGCTCCTCCTCATTTTTCATCCCTCGCCAGACATTCGGATTTCCGCATGACGCGGTGTTGCGATGTGCAGGCGTCAGCGGATATTTTCCAGCAATGCCAGCGCCAGCACCTTGCCCTTCAAATCAGGCTGCTCCTCCAGCACGAAATCGAGGTTTCGCCGGGCAATTCCGGCATGTTCACGGGCAATCGCTTCCGCGCGGGCACCCTCCCGGCGGGAAATTGCCTCCAGCAAAGCCTTGTGCTGCGATTGCGCCACGAAAAGCGAACTCTGAAAGGCCGGAAAGTCGGTTTCCGTTCCCACAAAGGCGTTCGGACTGGCAAAGGGCAGGTTGGTGACGCGCTCGATTTCCGCCATTACCAGCTTGCTGCCACTTGCCTCTGCAAGAAGCCGGTGAAAGGCCTCGTTCATTTGCGGGTAGGCCTCGAAATCCATGGATTGCGGGTAGGAGGCAAAGACGCCATCCAGCGCTTCCACGATGTCTCCCAGCTTGCGCAAAAGAGCAGGCGGCACACCGCGCTCGGCGGCAAATCGTGCCGCCGTTCCCTCCATGATGCCCCGCAACTCTATGGCATCCACCGCATCCTGACGGCTGAAGCGGCGAACTTCATATCCGCCGCCGGCAAGCGGGGTCAAAAGCCCCTCCTGCTCCAGCTTCTGAAGGGCGGCGCGCAGGGGCGTGCGCGACACCTCCAGGCGGTTGGCAAGCGCAACTTCGGAAAGTCTTTCACCGGGTGAAAGCCGTCCCGTCAGCACCAGATCGCGAAGCCCCAAAAGGGCCTTTGCCGTCTGCTGCCGGCCGGATGCCTGTTCTTCGGCCATGATCTACTCCGCCGCAACGGGCAAACCCGTCCCGATGCCCAGCTCCTCATCGATCATCCGATCGATCAGCTTGCGCGCCCACATGGAACCCGCATCGATGTTGAGGTTATAGAAGCGATGATCGGGATTGGCATCAATGGCCCGCTGCTGCGCCTCCAGCACCACCTCATCCTCCCGGAAGACACCGGCAACCCCCTCGCGCAATTCATGGGTCCGGGCCTGGTTCTTGAGGTCGTAATTGCGGGCAAAGGCCCAAAAGTAAAGACAGGTCTTGTCCGTGGAGGGCGTGATAGTGTTCAGCACATAACCATTGACACCCTTAGACCTGTTGCCCTCTTTCGCGCCGGTTCCGGCCTCTGCCACACCCACATCGATGGCAACCGTGCAAGGCGCTTCGAAGCGGATGATCTGCCAGCGATCGACGGGGCCGGACCGGCCATACTGCTTGGCCCAGAAGGGCGGTGGGTGAATGCCCTCCATCCAGCGGGTGATATAGGCGAAGCGATCGCTGTGGGTTGCTTCGAAGGGCGATTCGGCAACCGCCCTGTCACCGATG
Organism: Allorhizobium undicola ORS 992 = ATCC 700741; assembly: GCF_000621665.1. GTDB lineage: Bacteria > Pseudomonadota > Alphaproteobacteria > Rhizobiales > Rhizobiaceae > Allorhizobium > Allorhizobium undicola. The sequence goes on along the minus strand of NZ_JHXQ01000007.1, from coordinate 6,518 downwards.
GACGAACCATGGACGAAGGTTTCATGCGTCAGGTCCATGAGATTATCGACCACGAGGCGATAATCGCATTTCACCTCGATCAGCTTTCCGTCCGCTGCCCAATCTGGATCGTCGTTCCAGTGCAGATCGGGAATGAGGGCCGGATCGGCAAGGGCCGGGTCGCCCGGCCAAATCCAGATAAAGCGATGTTTTTCGGCGACCGGATAGGATTTGACGCAGGCCGAGGGATTGATGGTGTGCTGCGAAGGCATGTAGACGCAGCGCCCCGTATCGTCGAATTCAAGCCCGTGATAGCCACAGATGACATTATCACCCTCCAGCCGCCCAAGGGACAAAGGCACAAGGCGATGCCAACAGGCATCGGCCAGCGCCACGGCCTTGCCATCCGCCTTGCGATAAAGCACCACGGGCTTGTTGCAGATGGTCCGCGCCAGAAGCGTGCGCTTTACCTCCACATCGTAAGCGGCGGCGTACCAGGCATTCATCGGGAAAGTCGGTCGTGCGGTCATGATCTGTCCTCCTCAGTTCATGCTGGAAGATGACCACGGTGTATACAGAATGTCAATATTCAGCGGAATTTTTCGCTAGATACGTGGCCGTATAGGCTAATTCTCATCTGCGGTTCGGGACTTTGTATACAAATCAGAATGGTCAAAAAAAAGCCCGCCCGAAGGCAGGCCCTTTCACAATGGATGCCATGCTCAGGCGGCAACGCTTTCGCGCACGCCGTCGGCCATGCCATTTTCCTTCAGCCAGACAATGAGGTCTTCGATGGCGATCAGATGCAAACCATGCTCTGCCGCAAAGACTTCCAGCTCCGGCAACCGGGCCATCTCGCCATCATCCTTGGCCACTTCACAAATGACGCCCGCCGGATAAAGCCCCGCCAGACGGCACATATCGAGCGCTGCTTCCGTATGGCCCGGCCGCTCGAGAACCCCTCCCTTGCGAGCGCGCAACGGAAACATGTGGCCGGGACGGGCAAAGTCTTCCGGCTTTGCATTTTCATCCAGCAGCGCCCGGATGGTGGCGGCACGATCGCTGGCGGAAATGCCGGTGGTGGTAGCCGGGCGGTAATCCACCGAGACGGTGAAGGCCGTCTGGTAAAGCTCGGTATTGTTCGGAACCATAAGCGGCATTTCGAGCGCGTCCAGCCGCTCGCCCTCCATGGGAACGCAGATGAGGCCGCGCGCCTTGTTCATCATGAAGGCCACCTGCTGGGGCGTCACCTTCTCTGCGGCGACGATGATGTCGCCTTCATTTTCACGGTCATGGTCATCGACAACCACGATCATCTCACCACGCGCAATGGCATCGATGGCGTCTTCGATACGGGAAAAACTCATGCACTTGCCTTTCAAGGGTTCCACCGGAAAACCGGCTGGTTATGCGTGCCGAAGCACACCAAACTCCCTTGGGCGAACAGGCGTAGTACGCCCCTCACGCGGAAAGGCGCCATGTCGCTTGTCCTCTTTCATCCGGACTATACCGTCGGCTCCGGCCTCTCACCGGATCTGCTGACCTTTTCCGCAAAACCGGAAAAGCGCTCGCGGGCTCGGAGCAGGCTCCATACCGCCGGTGGGGAATTGCACCCCGCCCTGAGAACACAGAAATGATAATAGAAATATTTTGCAGATTGCAAGCCGTTTTGCATCGCACTCAATCATAATATTGCGTGACGGGAGGCCCCCGCCACGCAACGCGGCCCATCATAGATAGACCGACGCCAGCGCACCGTCGATCGGCAGGTTGATGCCTGCGACCCAGCGGGCATGATCCGAGCAAAGGAACAGCACGGGGCCGGCTATCTCATCGGCCAGCGCCGGTCGTTTCATTTTGGCGGCGTCCTTCTGCACCCGCTCCTCACCCAGCATTGTCACGAAATCCCCAAGGATCGGCGTTAACACCGGCCCCGGCGCCACGCTGTTCATGCGAATGTCATTGTCCATGAACAGCTCGTAGCCGCGCTTCATGGTCCAGACGATCAGCGCTTCCTTGAAATACTGGTAGCAGCTTTCCTGCGCCACCGGGTTCTGCCGCAGCCACGCCTGCCCCTCGGCAAAGCCCGCCGTTGCGGCCAGCGCCTTGTGCTGCTCCAGCCGTTTTTGCCATTCCCCGCCGAGAATGGAGGCAATGTTGACGATGGAGCCGCCCTTCGGCATCCGCTCCATCAGCGCCTCCGTCAAATGCCTGAGGCCGAGATAATTCACCCGCGCGACAAGATCGCGATCCGCCGTTCCCGGCACGCCTGCGGCATTGACCAGCGCATCGATCCGGGAGGGAAGCTTTGGCAATTCCCGGTCGATAAGCGTCGGATCGCCAAGATCCATCTTCACAAAGCCATCCAGCGTCAAAAGCGCGTCATTGCGGTCAATGCCGATGACATTTGCCCCGTAAAAGCGGGCAAGCCGGGCGACCTCGCCGCCAATACCGGAAGAAACGCCTGTTACGACAATCGTCTTACCCTGCAAATTCATGTTTCATCTCCTCATCGACTAGCATGAGCGATCCGGACAAAGCCGGCAAAAAGTTTGATCACGCTTCAAAACAACACATGTGTGGAAAAACCGCTATAAGGCGGACCTCAAGCAGTTCAGAAGGGATAGGCTGTGGCGGCCTGCTTGACGGAGACCCACTGCCACTGGGTAAACTCTTCGATGTCGGCGGGGCCGCCCATGCGGCTGCCATTGCCCGATTTGCCGCGCCCGCCAAAGGGCGCATATGGGCCACCCTGCACCGTCTGGTCGTTGATGTGCAGCTGGCCGACATTCAGCCTTTCCCCCAACGCCATGGCCCGGCCAAGATCGGCGGAAATCACCCCGCCCGCCAACCCGTATTCGCTGCGATTGGCAAGTTCCACGGCCTCGTCATCGGTCGAGAAAGATACGACACAGGCAACCGGGCCGAAAATCTCCTCGTCGAAGGCGCGCATTCCAGGCTTTACACCGGCCAGGACTGTCGCCTCGAAAAAGCGGCCCTGATGGCGCCCACCGGCCAGAAGCTTCGCGCCCTTGGCAACCGCATCCTCCACAACCTCGCGGATCGCCGTGACCTGTCCATCGGAAATGATCGGTCCAAGCGCCACCTGAAGCGTATCGGGATCGCCTGCGGGCAGGTTCCTGGCCTTTTCCACCAGCCTTTCGGCCAGTTGCATGGCGATCTTTTCATGCGTCAGCACGAGGCCGGTTGCCATGCAGATCTGGCCCTGATGCAAAAAGGCGCCCCAGGCGGCATTGGAGGCCGCCACATCGAGATCGGCATCGTCCAGAATGACCAGCGGGTTCTTGCCGCCAAGCTCCAGTTGCACCTTCTTCAAATGCCGCCCGCACAACTCGCCTACCTTTGCCCCGCCACGGCTGGAGCCGGTGAAGGAGATCATGGCGATATTACCGTCGGTGCAGAGCGCCTCCCCGGCCTCGGCACCACCCGGCAACACATGCAACACGCCGGGCGGCAGACCTGCCTCCTCAAAAATCCTCGCAATAATGATGCCGCCTGAAATCGCCGTGCGCGGATCGGGCTTGTGGACCACCGTATTTCCCAGCGCAAGCGCTGGCGCAATGGAGCGCAGGGACAGCACCAGCGGAAAATTGAAGGGCGATATGACCCCCACCACCCCATGAGGCACGCGGCGGGCATACTGGCGGCGCTCGTCCATGCCGGTGATGAAGGTGCCGAGCGGCTGGGTTGCAAGACTTGCCGCATGGCGCAGGAACAAGGCGCCATGCTCGATTTCAATCATCGCCTTGGCCTGAACGGAGCCGGAATCGCGCATGATCCAGCCGGAAAGCTCGGCTCCATGCTTTTCCAGAAGATCGGCAGCCCGGTTGATGATCTCTGCCCTCTGCTGCGGCAATCTTGCCGCCCATTCCTTCTGGGCGGCGCGGGCTTCACGGGCCGCCAGCGCCACATCTTGCGCTCCCGCCATGCCGACGGTGGCAAGGATTGCCCCCGTGGCAGGATTGACAACCTCGCCGGTACCGCCTGCAAGGCTGCGCCAGCCGCCAAGGAAGCCACGGTCCGTCCAGCGGGCCCTGTCGATAAATTCGGGTGTTTGCATTGTCATGGCGCCATCTCCTCTCTCTGTCGCTCCACACTCATCTCTGCCGCGTAGCGCCCGTGGCGACCATTCGAAGACCTGAAGGCAAGGCTTCGCCCTGCCGGGCAAAGCCCGGTAGACAGTTTCGAATTACGCGACATCCTCCAAGCCGCCTCCTCAAGCGGCCTGTTACAGGGATCAGCAAACACCGTGCCAAATGGATTTTTTCGGGAAATACAGGCATTTCCTCGACCACCAAAACCACGCTCCGGCTTTTCCCCTTGCGGATTTCTAAAAATGATGAATAATTTCATCATTTGATGAAGAGAAGTCTGATGCCGAAACGCCCCTCCGGTTCCGATAGCGTCACTCTCAGGCAGGTTTCAGAAGCGGCCGCCAGCCCCATGCTGCGGGGAGACTTCCGGCAATTGGCCTCCGGCGCCTCCCCCACCTGGGCAGAGCTGGCCGATGCCTTGCATTTTTCGCTCGGCGATGGCCGTATCTGGCTGAACGACCAGCGCATGGTGCTGATCCAGAGCCAGGTTCTGGGACGTCTGCGGCAGGAAATCATCGATGCCTTCGGCATGGAAACCGCCAAGGGCATTTTCATGCGGGTCGGCTACATGCAGGGCGTGCGCGATGCCGAACTGGTGATGAAGCGCTTTCCCGATCAGGATCTCACCCATGCGCTGGCCGCCGGGCCACGGATGCATACGCTGGAAGGCTTTGTAAAGGTCGTCACCCGCCATTTCGAATTCGATCGGGAAAAGGGCTTTTACCACGGCGAATTCCACTGGCACGATTCCTCCGAGGCCGCCGAACATCTCAGCCATCACGGATTGTCGGCAGAGCCGGTTTGCTGGATGCAGGCAGGCTACCCCACCGGCTATACCAGCACGCTCTTCGGCAGACCCGTGCTGTTTCGCGAAACGGAATGCCTCGCCATGGGCGCGGCCCATTGCGTGGTCATTGGCAAAAATGCCGAGGAATGGGAGGCCGATGCGCCGGAGAAAGCCTATCTCGGCCTGCAATGGAAGGCCCGGCACAGCGCGCCTTCAACATCCGCTCCGGCAGCTTCGCCCCTGAACGAGACCGTAAAGCCGGAGCGCGATGAAGTGGTGGGCGTCTCCGCCCGCTTTCTCACCGCCCGCCTGATGGTGGAAAAGGTGGCCGATACCCAGGCCACCGTTCTTCTGGTCGGCGAATCCGGCGTCGGCAAGGAGGTGTTTGCGCAGCAAATCCATCGTCTCAGCAGCCGCGCGCGCGGGCCGTTTCTTCCCGTCAACTGCGCGGCCATTCCCGAAAATCTGGTGGAATCGGAATTGTTCGGCGTGGAGCGGGGCGCCTTTACCGGGGCCGTGGCCTCCCGTCCCGGCACCTTCGAGCGGGCCAATGGCGGCACGCTTTTTCTCGACGAGGTCGCCTCTCTTGCCTATGCGGCACAGGGCAAACTGCTGCGCGCCATTCAGGAGCGAAAACTCGAAAGGGTCGGGGGCACGAGGCTGATCGAAACGGATGTGCGCATCATCGCGGCCTCCAATGTCGATCTTGCGGAAGAAGTGCGCGCCGGCCGCTTCCGGCAGGACCTTTATTTCCGCCTCTGCGTCTTTCCCATCACCATTCCGCCGCTGCGCGAAAGGCGCGACGACCTGCCGCTGCTTGCCGACCACTTTCTGCGACAGTTCCGCCTGCGCCACGGGCGGCACGTCCGCGGCCTGACCCGCCGGGCCATGGACGCGCTTCTGGCCTATGATTTTCCCGGCAACATCCGGGAATTGCAGAACATGATCGAGCGTGGCGTCATCTTTGCCGAGCCGGATGGCCAGATCGATCTGCAACATCTCTTCACCGGCTCGGAGACGCGGAGCGCCAAGCCGGAAAACCTCGCATTGAACCGGCTTGGCCGTATCGGCCCTACCGGCTTGCAAACCGATTACCCGGAAAATCTCAGGAAAAGCCGGAAACCGGAATATCCAGCGCAACCGCGTGAAACCGCGCTGGAGGAGCTGACAATCGCCGAAAATCGTCTCTTTGCCGAGGCTCTGGCCCAAAGCGGCGGCAATCTTTCCGCCGCCGCGCGCCATCTCGGCATTTCCCGCGCCAAGCTGGAATACCGGATGCGCAAGGCCGGGCTGCTTTAGGTCTTGTGGACTCTTGGGATTCCCAAGGCTGAGCAAATCAGATTCAAGACTGTCTTTTGGAGGCAGTCATGGGCGTATTGGACCGGTTGATCCTTCGGGACGAGCAGTGGGCGCGGATATCGACGCACATCATTGGTGACGAACGGACACGGGGGTCGTCGGGCCGCGACAACCGGATGTTCGTGGAAGCCGTGCTTTGGATCGTGCGCACGGGCTCGCCCTGGCGTGACTTGCCAGAGGTCTTCGGCGAGTGGAATAGCGTCTTCCGGCGCTTCAGCCGCTGGAGCAAAAAGGGCGTCTGGTGGCGTATGTTCGCTGCGATGTCCAATGATCCGGAC
>NZ_JHXQ01000006.1 GCF_000621665.1 Allorhizobium undicola ORS 992 = ATCC 700741 | reverse complement strand
CCTCTTCCATCTCATCAGCAGGCTCTATGAGCGGACATCGATCATCGTCACGACAAACCTGGCCTTCGGCGAGTGGCCAGCCGTATTCGGCGATGCCAAAATGACCGCCGCTCTGCTCGACAGGCTCACCCACCATTGCGAGATCGTGGAAACCGGGAACGAATCCTGGCGCTTTAAAAACCGCTCTCAAAGCTAAAGCCGAAAAGACAAACAACCCGCGCCCGCAGGCCCCTGCGCTAAATGGAGAGCTCCGGGCCTACGCGCGCTGACCCGATGCAACCAGAGGCAGGGGTCCCTTTTGGGAGCCGATAAGGGGTCCCGTTACAACGCCGATTGACACACTGTCACCACGAAGTCGGCAAATGGGCCGGAGCGGATCGTCACCTGCTTGCCGAGCATGTCAGACATCGGCGGCACATCACCCGCGTCCATATGGCGTCTCTCCGCAGTCTTGGCCGATAAGAGCAGTTGCCGCATCAAAACTTCGGGCATCAGATAGGGCTTGCCATCTTGGCCCATCAGGCTCTGCAGCCTGGAGGCCCGCAGCAGCCCGGCATAGGCCTCGTTGTCCGGGATCACCCGCACGAACAGATAGCCTCGGAACAGCGGCCGCTCGACGACAATCGCCGGCTTGCGGCGCCGGGGCGGCAGTCTCAGCCGCTCGCAGGGGCACCAGCACTCGATCCCCCGCTCAGTCAGCGCATCGCGGATGGCCTGCTCCAGACCGCTCTTGCAGCGCGCCACCACCCAGCGAGCGAGTTGGTCGAAGTCAGGGCGCTCGCGCCGGGCCATGGCGATCTGGCGCTTCCGCCTCGCCTCGGCGGCTGTGACACGGGCAAGCGTCAAGAGCCATTCATTCGAGATGACGGTCTGTTGGTTACGGTCACGGTTATGCTGCATCATGGGTACGTCCCTCGTTTAGGCAGTTTTTGAATTGCTCAAGGGCGGCCTCGGCCGCCACATCGAGATCGGGCTGTTCTTGGTCGATCGCCGGAAACGAGATCCAGTCGCTCAGGCCATCGACGAACATCCACCCGCGGCGCTCGTGCAGCCGTCGCCAGGCTGCAAACAGCGTGCTGCCGCACTCGACCGTCTCGAAGCTGGAGACCAGCGGCAGGATGTCGATCGCGGTCTTGAACGGCTCGTTCCGGCCGGCGAGATCGTGCATCTTGCTGACTAGGGGCCAGCCATGGTCCCGGCGCTTTTCCCAGGCCAGTGCCTCCCGGCTGATTGCTCCTGAGGCAATCCGCCGTTCATCGAAAGCCGTCATCACCAGCTGGCCTGTGGGCTCGCAGAGCAGCGCCTGGAAACGTCGGCCCATCCAGAGCTTGCCGCAGACCTTGGCGATGACATGGGTGTGGAGACTGGGTTGGGGGCCGGTCCGGGTAGAGGGATGGGCCTGAGGATGAGGATGGGTCTGAGCTTGAGCGTGCGTCTGGGCAGAGCTTTGAACCCGATGTCCCGTCAGACCCTCCGGCATCTCCCTCCATGCCCGTGCCTTGAGGTAGACGGCCGGTACCGTCAGGTCGTCGCGTGCTGCCCAGGCCAGATAGGCTGGCGTCCGCTCAATGCAGGTCTCCCGCTCCCCAGCCGACAGTGCAAACCAGGCATTGCGGGCAAAATCGGGGTTGCCGTGTCTTGGCCACAGCTTGAACCAGGTGTCGAACTGCGCGGCGATCCGGGCTCGATCCAGCCGCCTCGCCGCCCTGTCATTGACATCAGCGGCACCACGACCGTCACCAGCCGGTTCGCGCTCGCCCTCCCCTTGGTAGGAGTCAGTCTTTGCTAGATGTAAGTTATTACTAAGGGCCGATTTTACCGGCGCCAGTAAAACCGGCGACGGATTTGCCGACAACGGCAATTCAGTCTGCGGTAGATATGCAACACTTTTGGCCACAGCATCGGCCCCGGCAAAGCTGCCGGAACTGCAGGATGCGTCGGGGGCATCAGACGCATCTGTCAGCTCGGCGGTATCAGAGACATCACAGGTGTCGGTATTGGCGGAGCCTGGTCGCGGCTCGTCAAAGATCACCAGCACCGTTGGCCCGAATTTGCCATCCGTGCGGGTCTGCTCCCGTTCCGCATAGCCGGTCTCCACCAGCTCGGCGATCATCTTGCGCGCCTTGTCGCGCCCGCAATTGCCCTTCTTGACGATATCGCCGATCACCACGGTCCAGTTGTCGGGCTTGGACAGCAGATAAGACAGCAGCCAGCGGGCCTCCATCGACAGCCTTGCATCTTCAAACACATGATTGGGAATGGCAGCGTAATGCGCATTGCGCACCCCACGCCGGATCGTGGCTTCGCGGCTCATAGCGCACCGCCTGCACGCAACAGGGTGCGTAGATCGAGGAGGTCAAGAAGATAAATGGGGAGGATGGGTGACATTCACGCATAATATGCGCAAACAGATATCATGAAAAGGCAATTTTATCCATAAACGGATTTTTTAGTTTCGCCGATCTATAGTATTCCCATGCCCATGGATATCGCGACCTACATAGCCCAGCTTCTCAGCATGAAAAAGTGGAACCAGGTCAAGCTGGCGGCCCATTTTGGCGTGTCCCAATCTACCGTCAATCGATGGAAGTCCGGCTCCGAGCCGGAGGGCCACCACCGCGATGCTATCCGCGAGCTCTACAACATGGAGTTCGGCACGCCCGACAGCGAACCGTTCAAGCGCGTCAAGCTGATGGGCAAAGTCGGCGCCGGTCAGGAAATCTACGCCATCGACGAAGGCGGCCAAAGCTATGTCGATGCGCCGGCAGATGCTCATCAGAACACCGTTGCCGTAGAGGTCTCCGGAGAATCGATGTATCCCGCCTATGAAGAGGGAACCATCCTCTTCTACTCAAAGACCTTGCCGCCCTCGGAGATGGTGAACAGACGCGCCGTCGTGCAGCTGGCCGATGGTCGAATCTTCGTCAAGACCGTCCGTCCGGGCACGACCCCGAACACCTGGACGCTGACTAGCATCAATGCGCTTTACCCTGATATGATCGACCAGGTCGTTGAGTGGGCAGCCCCGATCGACTGGATCAAGCCGAGGTAAAATATCCGGATTATCCGCTCGGCGAAAAATAATTATGCGTTCGCGCATTTTTATCTTGCTGACATGGTTCCGTTTGCGCATATTATCCTCATTCGCACAGGTGATGCAGATCCCAGCGGATAACCGGCAGCGCGGTGTGCGCTCTGCCCTAATCTTCTGGACAAAACCGAGGATGAACCATGCAGCAGACTGCCAGCATTACAGCCGAAGACGAGCGTGATCGCACCCAGATGTTTGCGCTCTATCAGGAGCGCGGCGCGCAGACAGAGAGTGACCTTCTAAGCGCCGGCATCAGCAAGGACAGTCAGCAGCGTAACGCAGCGGCGGTCACAGAACGTATTTGGCTGTTCGACGCGGCCTAGGTACAGCCGGACACTAAAATTTGGTGCACGAAACTTCAAGTAGAGTGGCGAGCGTGATAAATAGCGATGATGTACGATGAGCACTATGCGGACAGAACCACGACAACTAAAGTCGGTGTTACCGTTGCCGTTTCAGCGAATGCTCAACCGTTTGCAGGCGGCGGCCTATGCAGGCGTCGGGGTCTCGAAGTTTGACGAGATGGTGGATGACGGGCGCATGCCTCAGCCGCGCAAAATTGATTCGCGACGCGTGTGGGATGTGCGCCAGATTGATATTGCGCTGGACGCACTGCCATCTGAGGGCAATAGTTCGTTGCTAGAGGGTAACGATTGGGATTGAAGCATGAAGCAAATGCGCAGGCCACCCAAATACTGCCAGGGCTTTGAGGACCGACACGGCAAAATTCGCTGGTACTATCGGCGGAAAGGCTATCCGCTTACGCCTCTTTCGGGGCTGCCGTGGAGCCCTGAATTCATGGCGTCATACGAAAAGGCGACGGCCGGCGAAAAGATTGAGGTCGGCAGATCCAAGAGCGTGCCCGGCACGGTATCGGCTCTTGTCGTGAGCTATTACAAGACCTCTGATTTTCAGAGGCTTTCGGAATCCACCAAGACAACCTATCGCGGCATCGTAGAGCGCTTCCGGGAAGAGCATGGCACCAAGCGCGTATCGCACCTTCAGGCCCAGCACGTCAAAAAGATCATTGGAGAAAAAGCCGCAACACCGGCCGCCGCGAACAATCTTCTGCGTATGATCCATCTGCTGATGCTGCACGCTGTCGATCTGCAATGGCGTCGGGATGATCCCACCAAGGATGTGAAGAAAATCCGCCACAGGACCGAGGGCTTCCTAACTTGGGAAGAGCGTCACATTGAGCAATTCATGGCATACCACAAGCTTGGAACCCGCGCGCATTTGGCGCTATCGCTCCTGCTCTATACAGGTCAGCGCCGCAGCGACGTGGTCCGCATGGGCCGTCAACATGTCCGCGATGGTTGGATTTCAATCGTTCAGCAAAAGACAGGCCAATTGGTGGAGATTCCATTCCATGCCGCCTTCAAGGACGTGCTCAACGCACTGCCCGTCAAGAACATGACGTTTTTGACGACCGCGCAAGGGAAGCCATTCACTCCGGCCGGTTTCACCAACTGGTTTAGAGAAATGACAAAAGAAGCAGGCCTTCCGGACAAGCTATCACCCCATGGCCTACGCAAAGCCGCGTGCCGTAGATTGGCCGAGGCTGGATGCACCCCACACCAGATTATGGCCGTCAGCGGCCATAAATCCCTGGAAGAAGTAACGCGCTACACCGTCGCTGCCAGCCGTCGAGAGCTCGCCACACAAGCGGCTCCTCACCTCCAAGGCTGGGGTAAAACTAGAACATAATTGTCAAACCGTACTGCAAAGTTTGACAAAACGCCCCGCAAATCATTGATTTCATTTATTAAATTATAAGGATGGCGGAAGAGGTGGGATTCGAACCCACGGTACGGTCTCCCGCACGCCGGTTTTCAAGACCGGTTCCTTAAACCACTCGGACACTCTTCCCTGCGATACCCTTTGGGTTATTCGGCTTTATAGTGCAGGGATGGGAGAGGTCAACAGGACTTTGAGCGGGACTGGGGAAATCGCCCTACGGGCGCGGCAGTTATTTTCTGGCGGAAAAGTCTTCGAGAAGCGGAAACAGGGTGAGTGCCGCAAGCGGAACGGCAAGAAAAAGTGCTGCGGCCGTGCCAAACTGCGTGAAAACCACTGCACCGCTGACGCCGCCGGTGAAGAACAGTGCGATCATGGTGCACAGCAATTTCAGTTTCTCCCTGTCGGCATCGACGGGGCTTCGACCGGGAGGGGAGGTCCGGTTCCAGTAGAGAAGCTTTCCGAATTCGATTCCCGCATCCGTCACAAGGCCCGTAATGTGGGTGGTGCGGATTCTTGCGCCGGAGATTTTGGTGATGACGGCATTTTGCAGGCCCATGATAAAGCATAGCAGGCCGATTATCGGTAGATTGCCGCTTAACATCAGACCACTGAAGCCGAAGACGACGAGCAGGCAGGCTTCAGCGGCCAAGGGCAGGGCGTAGACAGAACGCAATTCCTTCCGTCTTCCCCAATTTATCAGGATCGCGGATGCCGCCGCACCCAGTATGAAGCAGAAGACGGCAAAGAGCCCGGTCAAAAACAATGTCCCATGGCCAAGGACAAGGGTATCTGCCATGCTGGAGACGATGCCGGACATGTGGGATGTGTACTGGCCAACGGCCATGAAACCACCCGCATTTGCAGCGCCTGCAATGAATGTCAGGTAGAGCGCAAGATCGCGGTCGCTGCTTTCGCTCCGCTCGCTGTGGGTGAGGCGTGTCAGGTAAGCTTTCATGCCTTTTCTTTCCTGAGGGGCTGTTTTTGATCTTGCATTGTCATTTGCAGCGTCATCTGGTGGTGAATGTCAAATCCATGCCATTGGCCGGGCCTGGTGTTGGAGTTGTCGTTTTTGCATGGTTACGGGCGGAAAAGCGGGACGAAGACGTTCTGTCAATCGACAGTGTGTACGGCCTGTGTTAACCAAGCTTTATGAAGGGCTTTGTTCCACGATGCATGATGCCGGATAACGTCGAGGTTAAGGCCATTTCTTTTCGCCTGTACTGGGCGGGCGTCTTGCTGTTTTGTTTTGCGGTGGCCAGCTTTCATGCTGGCGCCATCTCTGCGCGTGCATCTTTTTCGTTGGGCGATCTTGCGCTCAGTGCGCGGTTCGCAAGGGGCAGCCTGCAAATTCAGGCGCGTCAAGACCCTGTTGAATTCCGGCGGATTGTTTCACCGCGAAATGACGGGAACGATCCCGGCCATCCTGATATTGCCCCGCTGCCAGCTCCCGGCCGGGTTATGGTGTCGCACGCCGCATCTGTGGGCGGGTGTTTTCATGATTTCGCGGTATTTTCCGACAAATCCCATCCCTCCAGGCTACCGCGTGCGCCGCCTTGCGAAGGTGACTGGTCAGGCCGTCTTGCGGCCTGAATACTGTAGCTTCCGTATCGGGTCTGCTTTCTGGACCTTTTCTTTTCTGCCGCGCGGCGTTTCGTGCCTTTTGGCGCCACGGCCCGCAGGCGTGCTTTCGGATCACTTGAATGAAAACCTCACGTTGGCTTCTGGCGCTCTATTCGCTCATCATCCTGTTCGGCATGATGACGGCCCTGCCAAATATTCTGCCTCAGACTTTTCTCGACAAGCTTCCCTCCTGGCTGCCGCATCAGCGGGTTTCACTTGGCCTTGACCTGCGCGGTGGCTCGCATCTCGTGCTGGAAGTGGATGCCGCCGATCTGGTCAAGGAAAGATTACAGACATTGACGCAGGATGCCCGCCAGACCCTCGCGCAAGGCGGCATCGCCACCACCAGCATCCGTCGCAACGAGCACGGGATTACCGTCACACTCGCCGATGCTGCCCGTCGCAGCGAAGCGGAAACGGCCTTGCAGAAGCTTGCCGCGCCGGTTGGTGTCACTGGCAGCGCGGATCTGGCCTTTGGCGGAACCGGAAGCGAAATTGCCGTGACATTGACGGATGCGGGGCTTGCGGATCGTGTGACTGCCGCCGTCGATCAGAGCCTTGAGATCATTCGCCAGCGCGTCGATCAGGTCGGGGTGGCAGAGCCCACCATCCAGCGTGTCGGGTCCGACCGCATTCTCGTGCAGCTGCCGGGCGTGCAGGATCCGAAGCGTCTGCGTGACCTGCTCGGTTCCACGGCCAAGATGAGTTTCCATATGCTCGCAGAACCGGCGCCGGACGGGCGAATGCCTGCCGGGCTGGTGACGCTGGCCGATGATCAGGGGCGTCAGTATCAGATAATCGAGCGGGCCGAGCTTTCCGGGGATCATCTGACCGATGCGCGGGTCAGTTTCAACCCGAACAATAACGAACCCGTCGTCAATTTCCGTTTTGACACGCTTGGCGCCCAAAGGTTCGCGGCCATCACGCAAGCCAATGTCGGCAAGCCTTTTGCCATTGTATTGGACAACAAGGTTTTGAGCGCACCGGTTATCAATGAACCGATCACGGGTGGATCGGGCCAGATTTCCGGCAGTTTCTCCGTGCAGAGCGCCAACGATCTTGCCGCCCTTCTGCGTGCCGGGGCGCTTCCGGCCAAGCTGACGGTGGTTGAGGAAAGAACCGTTGGTGCCGATCTCGGTGCCGATGCGATTTCCGTTGGTATCACCACAGGCGTTATCGGCTTTGGTCTTGTCGTTGCGTTCATGCTGTTTCTCTATGGTGCCTGGGGGCTTCTGGCCAATCTGGCGCTGGCATTGAATGTGGTGCTGACCTTTGCGGGCCTGACGCTTCTTGGGGCAACGCTGACCCTGCCGGGTATTGCCGGTATCGTGTTGGGCATTGGCCTTGCGGTGGATGCCAACGTGCTGATCAACGAGCGTATTCGCGAGGAGACCGCCAAGGGCAGAGGTGCGATGGCGGCGCTGGATGCAGGCTTCAATCGCGCCTATTCCACGATTGTTGACAGTAACGTCACGGCGTTGATTGCAACGGCGCTGCTTTTCTGGTTCGGCACCGGGCCGGTGCGCGGCTTTGCCGTGACCATGGGGCTGGGCATTGCCATTTCAATGTTCACAGCGGTTTCCATCGTTCGCGTCATCATGGTCGCCATCGTCCGCCGCCGCAAACTGAAAGTGCTGGAAATCAAGCCGCTTTTGCCGTTGAAACTGGTGCCGTCGGGCACCCATATCGCCTTCATGAAGGGCCGTTTCATCGGCATTGGTATTTCAGCCGTCTTGTCCATCGCCTCGCTTGTTCTGTTCTTCAAACCGGGGCTGAATTACGGCGTGGACTTCCGCGGCGGCATCCAGCTTGAAATTACCACCGCGCAACCTGCCGACCTTGGGGCCTTCCGTTCTGGATTGGACTCTCTGGGGTTGGGTGAAGTTGCCTTGCAGCAATTTGGTGATGATCATCGCCTGCTTGTGCGGGTCGAACGTCAGCCGGGCGGCGAAGAGGCGCAGTCCACGGCAGTACAGACCCTGCGCAACAAGCTGGTGGAGATCGATGCCTCGTCCACCGTGCAACGCACCGAGGTGGTCGGGCCAAAGGTCAGCGGCGAACTTGCCACTGCCGGCTTCCTTTCGGTGTTGCTGGCCAGTCTTGCGATGATGGCCTATATATGGGTCCGGTTCGAATGGCCGTTTGCCGTGGGCGCGATTGCCACGCTTGTGCTCGATGTTACGAAAACGGTCGGCTTCTTTGCGCTCACAGGGCTTGATTTCAACCTGACGGCCATTGCGGCGTTGCTGACGCTCGTGGGCTATTCGGTGAATGACAAGGTCGTCGTCTATGACCGGATGCGTGAAAACATGCGGCTCTACAAATCCATGTCGCTGCGTGACATTATCGATCTTTCGATCAACGAAACGCTGGCGCGCAGCCTTTATACTTCAGCCACTGCCTTTCTTGCCCTCCTGCCCATGGCGATCTGGGGCGGAAGTGCGGTGGAAAGCTTTGCTGTTCCCATGGTGTTCGGCATTGTGGTGGCTGCTACCTCGTCCGTCTTTATCGCCGCACCGATCCTGCTGTTCCTCGGTGATTGGCGCCGTCGCCATGCAGCTCCGGTGGTCCGGAAGGCATGAGGCCTTGGATGCGAGGTCACTCATCTTGATGATTTACAGCGCCGTGCGTTTTATCAAACGCACGGCGCTGTAACACTTTAAATCTGATGCATAATTTTCACCTTAAATCGATTCCGATTTAAGGAATTATGCAGTTGGAACGCAAAGCTCGCGCCGTTTTAACGGCACGAGCTTCTTGAATCTTGTTTTTAAACCTGTCGGCAGGCTTGTTTCCCTTACTCGAAAATGGCAACGGCCCGGCACCAACCGGCAGAGCCGCCCTTGATCTTCACGGGCAGGCAGGACACCGTAAAGCCGGAAGCCGGAAGTTCATCCAGCCGGGTCAGCTTTTCCATATGCATGAAAATGCCTTCCCGCCCGGCCTTGTGGCCTTCCCAGATGATGTCGGCGCGTTTCGTTTCGGCAAACCGGCGCGCAGTGAAGGAGAAAGGGGCATCCCACGACCATGCGTCGGTTCCGGCGATATGCACACCCTGCGCCATCAACCAATGGGTGGCCTCACGGCCAATGCCGCAGCCCTTGCCAAGAAATTCCGGCTTGCCGAAGGCAGCGCCTGCGGCCGTATTGATCAGCACAATATCATAGGGTTGCAACACATGGCCGGCCTTGGCCAATGCATCCTGAATATCGGCTGCTGTCGCAACATATCCATCGGGCAGCGAACGAAGATCGAGCTTCACGCCGGGACGAATGCACCAGTCAAGCGGCACTTCTTCAATGGTCCATGCCCTTTCACCATTATTCATGGTGGAAGCAAAATGCCAGGGCGCATCGAGGTGGGTGCCTGCATGGGCGGTGAGTGTCAATTGTTCGACGGCCCAGCCTTCGGCACCGGGAAGTTCGTTGACGTCAAGGTCGGGGAAGAAGCGGGAAACTTCCTTCAAACCCTCCATGTGGTCGGTATAGACGATTTTGGGGCCC
Source organism: Allorhizobium undicola ORS 992 = ATCC 700741 (assembly GCF_000621665.1). GTDB lineage: Bacteria > Pseudomonadota > Alphaproteobacteria > Rhizobiales > Rhizobiaceae > Allorhizobium > Allorhizobium undicola. The sequence goes on along the minus strand of NZ_JHXQ01000006.1, from coordinate 205,357 downwards.
AGGCCCGGTGGATCAGCGGGAACGTCATTTTCGATGGCAACAGATAGATCAACGATTTTCATGGTTTAATCTCCTTTGAGGGCGGCTTGCGCGAGAGCATCGAGATCCGGGTCCGCCCGAAAGCCAAGTTTAACGGCAATTTGGGCATCAAGAGGGGGCATGGCGCCAAAGAGTGCTTGCAAGGTGGTGTCTGCGCCCCAGTCGATCCGGGCCTGGCGAGCGCTTACCTGTTCAATGGCGCGCGTAACGCTTCCGACATCAGCGTGAAGCACTGGCAATTGCACCGGGGCGGCTGGGGCTTCCTGCATGGTTGCAGCGTGAAGCAGCGATTGAACGGCAGCCTGCCGGGACATCCACCAGCATTGGCTGTCTGCCGGAACGGGACATGTATAGGGTTCACCGGCGGCGATACGGTGAAAAATCAGGCTCATAAAGGCCGAGCCATGACCGCTTTCTGTTGGCGGGCGGGCAACAATGCCCGGAAACCGCAAGCTTGCGGCCTGGAGGGTGCCCTGCCGATGCATGTCGGCAAGAAAGATTTCCGTCATCAGCTTATGCGCGCCATAGCTCAACATTGGCCTGGTGGCGGTGCCGGATGTGACCGGGCTTGAGGAAAGAGCGCCATAAACGGCGATTGAGGATGCAAAGATGAACCGTGCGCCGGGCTTGATCCTCGCGACGCCTCGCGCCAGGGCAAGTGGTGCGGCAAGGTTGGCGTGAAAACCAAGATCCTGTTCCCGCTCGGCAAGTCCGCCGGGCAGGCTTGCAAGATGAAAAACGAGGTCGAATTCTGTCTCTAGTAACTCGTCGAGAAATCCTTCATCGCCCAGGTCGCCGGATCTTCGTTCGGCGCCCTGAAGGGAAACTGGAGACGGGCGGGACATGTTGATGTCTGTTAAAACAAGCCGCTCGATGCCGGGCAAGGCTTCCGGGAGCCGGGATACGAGACCCCGGCCCAGAAAACCCTCGGCCCCCGTGACAAGCACGCGCATCAGGCTTTGACGACCTTCTGCTCGATGATGCCGAAGGGAAGAGAGGCATCGGGCAGCCTGGCCTCCATGCGGACCGTGTCGCCAAAGGACATGAATGGCGTGCGCGGAGCCCCTTCATCGAGGATTTCGATAACGCGGATTTCGGAAATGCAGGACGACCCGGCGCCGCGATCTGCATTCGATACGGTGCCGGAGCCAATGATGGTGCCGGTGGAAAGCCTGCGCGTACGGCTGCAATGCTGGATGAGATCGCCGAAATTGAAGTGCATTTCACCACCGAAGGCACGGCCAATTTCCTTGCCGTTCAGCCAGACATGCAGATGAATATGCAGGCGCCCATCCTTCCAGAGATCTCCAAGTTCATCCGGCGTTATGGCAACTGGCGCAAAGGCGGTCGATGGCTTTGCATTGAGGAAGCCGAATCCTGCCCGCATTTCCCGTGGACCGGGGCCGCGCAGCGACCAGTCATTTATTTGCACGAGAAGGCGCACATGTTTCAAGGCATCCTCAGCGTTGGTGCCCATGGCGACATCGGAAAGAACGACGCCAAATTCCCCTTCCATGTCGATCTGGAGTGATTCATCGGGAAACTCCATATCGGCCAGCGGCCCGCGTAAATCATCGCTGGCGCCTTGATAGATCAACGGGATCGTCTCGAAATCCGGGTTCGGAGGGTTGTTGAATGCCTTGTCCATCAGGCGGCCATGATTGAGAAAGGCCGACGCATCCAGCCATTGCGGTGCCCGCGGCAGCGGCGCAAGGCAGCGTTGCGGCGAAAAGGGCGTGGCGAAGGGCTCGTTGCCTGTGTTCAACCGCTCGTAAAGCTCGCCAAGACGCGGCGCAACGGCATCCCAATCCTCCAGTGCCGCGATGAGCGAAGGCGCAATACCCGTGGCGGGAACGGCGCTGCGCAGGTCGCGGGATACGACCCATAGTTGGCCGTCGCGGGTTCCGTCATGATAGCTGGCGAATTTCATGATGATAATCCTGTTTCTTTCATGATTGGCTCTGCATCACAGCGCCGTGCGTTTTGTTTCGGCAGATGAGCGGGATCGTCGCCTTTCGCGGTCAGCGGTGAGCGAGGCTTTCGGCGATCGATGGCTCGTAGCGGCCGGAAACCAGCACGAACAGCATCCGGCACATTTTTCCGGAGCGGTTCGCCCAGGCGTGATTGGTGCCGCGCTGGATGACAACGGATCCCGGCTTCAGCAACACTTCGCCGTCGTCGAGAACCAGCGTCATCTCACCTTCAATCACCACGCCATAATCGATGGATTCGGTGCGATGCATAAGCGGATGGGGTGAATCCTGCTTGACGGTTGAGGCGCCCTTGTCGCCAATCTGGGCAAAGGCGTCTTCCATGCGAGATGCACCCTCCTTCAGGAAATCCTCCGTATCGGGCGGAATATCCACGAAGCGCAGGCGCGTTCCGCCAGGAGGAGGTGGCAGCACGAGCGGCGAGCGCGATGGATCGCCCTCGCGGGTGATCAGCACCGGGCTTTCGGACGTAGACCAGACCTCATGGAAAATCGTGCCGGGTATTGCCTCTATTTCAACGACGGTTGGCAGCGGACCCTGTTCGCTGATGATCGATTTTCCATCTGCTGTATGCCCGGTAACGATGCGGGTGATGGGCGGAAAGGATGTCATGCGTGCTTTGCCTTGGTGAAGAAAAGAATGGAAATGGCGGCGACGACGACGGCCGTAAGGCTCAAAGCGGTTGGGCCGAGATTTTGCCACAGAGCGCCCCCGGCAATGGGACCAAGAGCGGCGCCGACCATCAGCATTGCGGGGGTTGCGGCAACGGCACGGCCCGTTGGATCAAGGGCGGCAAGCCTGCCGAAGGTAAAGGTATGGGTGAAAATCTGGATTGAAACGAAGACTGCCGCCGCCGGAGCCCAGGCCTCGAATGCGGTGGCCGAAATAACGACCACGGCGATGACGGCCTGCACCGCAGGACCGATCTGGGTCACGAGGGGGGCGGAAATACGATTTTGCAGAAATGCCGCCAGGGGTGAGGGTAGCAGGAAATTGACGAAACCGAGCGCGATCAGGACAGCAAGAACATGTTCAGGTGCGAAACCGCGAGCTTTCCCGATGACTTCCACGAAGGAGAACACCATGGACTGATTGAATGTCATGATGCTGATGCCGAAAATCGTGAACCAGATGGCACGGCTGAAGGGTTTGCGTTCGTGTTCGACGATGCGGGTAAGGGCCGGAAAAAGCAGCAGGCTCGTGAGGGCGGCGACCGCCATGATGCCCGCGAAAACGATGAAGACTGCCGGTCCGCCATAGATGATAAGCAATTGCGGAATGGCGGCGAGAAGAACGATGGCAAGGAAACCAAGCGCGATGCTGGCAATGGCAAAAAGGCGATGCGGGTTGTTCGAGTGCCCCATCGCGCCGTGCACCATGGAAAGGGCAGTGCCGATGGACAGGCCCGCCACGGCGTGGAGAATGGCAAGAACGGTGACATCGGATCGCGTGGCAGCAAGTGCGAAGGCAATGGCCGCAACCGCAAAGCCGCCCGCTGCAAATGCGCGCCGATTGAGGCTGTTGAAGCGCGGCGCAGCCAGAGCGCTGGCAATGACCGCGCCGATCAGGAACAGCGTTACCACCATGCCCGCCTGTTGCGGGCTGAACTGAAACCGCTCGACAAGCGCTCCAACCCATACCGGCAGCGCCACCAGGTCCAGCATCCCTGAAAAGTGGCCGATTACGAGGGCAACCGTACCGGCGACCCCGAATTTCTGTCCTGACATTTTTGCTCCTCCAGCGTGTTCAGGTTAGAGCATTTCCAGCAAAGGCAATTCTGTTTGCCTCCGGAAATGCATCGATCCAAAGAGCTGAAGCAACACGCGTGAAGCCAGATTCACCGGAGTTGCTCCAGGGTCCATGCGCCGCGCTCCCTCCTCGCATTGCATCCCCTTTGGCAGTCGTGGAAATAAAATCTTGTCAGAGCGTTTCACTGTTTCAGGCAAACAGTGAAACGCTCTAACTATGTGTTTTTTCACAGTTGCAGGCGGAAAACCTGTCGGCGCCTTTCCTGAAAATGGTCTAAAATCATTCGTAAAATCATGGCCTCTTCCCGGCGCTTCATCGTCATGCCGTGAAGAGCGATTAGGACGCCGGCTTCAGATCGCTTCCGCCAGGGTTTTCATGGACACACGCATGATGGAGGCGTGCTCCTCGCGATTGCCGTTGTTGATTTCGATGTCGGCAAGGCGACCCGAATTCTCCACGACCATGCGGCAGCGCTCCCAGCGGCGATCTTCGAAGGCACTGAGGGCATCGTTCAGTTCTGCATGGGCATTCAGCTCCTCCGCCAGAACCATGGCATCTTCGATGCCGATGCAGGCCCCTGCGGCCAGATGCGGCGTGGTGGCGTGAACGGCATCACCAATCAGAACGACACGGCTGTTGAACCAGGGCCTCGGTAGCAGCATCTGGTCAAGGGGCCGATAAATGATGTGGCTTTCTGAAGACAGGCCCGCCGCAATTTCCTTCAGGATCGGCGAGGGAAAGCGCTCCAGCAGGCCGCGCAATTGCTCCACAAAAGTTTCGGGCGGCACGAAATCATTGGTTGGCTTGTCTTCGGTAAGGAAGAGATAGGCTTCGGTTGCGTTTACGCCGTTCAGTCCCGCCTTCAGGTTCGGGGCCATCCACATGGTGACGGTATTGATGTCCTTGGGCCGGGGAACGACGGCGCGCCAGACCGATTGGCCGATGAAGCGCGGTTTTGGCGCATCGGGGAACATTCGGGCCCGGACACTGGAATAAAGGCCATCCGCCCCCACCACCAGATCATAGCGCCCTTCGGAGCCGTCGGAGAAGGTAACGCTCACACCATTGTCGTCCGGCGTCATCTCGGTAAAGGTAACGCCAAGGCGAATATTCGTCGTGGAGGCCCGAACGGCTTCCGAAAGAATACGCGCCAGTGCAGGGCGCATGATGCCGCCGCCACCGGGAATATCCGGCCCGGCAACGCGCGGCGTTGGCAGGGTGACGAGAACGGCGTCTTCTGCGCCGCGAATATCGACGCCGTCGCTGGCAAAGCCGAGTTCCATGAAGCGCTGGTAAAGGCCAAGTTGGTTGAGAACGCGAAGTGTGGAGCCATGCAGGCTGATACCCGCGCCGTAAGAGCGCCAGCCCGCGTCGATTTCGGCGAGGTCTACCTCAAAGCCATTGCGGGACAATTGCAGCGCCGCGGTCATCCCGGCAAAGCCGCCGCCAATCACCAGTATTTTGCGCACAGGAGCGGTCATTTCTTTTCCTCCGTGAGGGATGTAGCGACGAAAATTCCTCCCTCGTCGCTGATACGAATATTTACACGTGTGAGTGTCTGGCCAAGACACGGGCCAAGCACGCACTCGCCGGTCTCTATTTCAAAGAGAGCACCGTGAGAGTGGCAGGTGAGATGGGTCCGCTCGCCGTTCAGATAAGCATCGGTCTTCCAGGCCATGGGCGTGCCGGTGGAGTAATGCGGGCAGGAATCCAGCCAGCCGAAATAGCGGCCATCCTTGCGAACGACCACGATCTTTCGCTTGGATGTGCCGAACGGACCGAAGCCTCGCGCCTGCCGTTCGGCAATCTCATCGACGTGGCAGAGATACTGTCCCTCCGGAGCTGTATCTGGCACGGCTCATCCCTTTGCGCCGGGAGGCGGTCCACCGGTCGGCGCCCATTTTTCCCGCATTTCGAACAATACGATCTGCGAGGCTTCGGGGCCCATGGGCGCTTCGCGGGCGACCCAATTATCGTCGTGCTTGTCCATATCTGCATCATATTCGAAATGACAGCCGAGCGGACTGTTGAAGTACCAGAACCAGTTGGAGCCGAATTTGTGGCGTCCTGGACCCCAGAAGCTTTGATAGCCCTTTTTAACGAAGCGCGTTCCCGCCACCATCAATTCCGTCGGGCCACCCATGTGGAAGGCCAGATGCTCGCAGCCCTTCATGTATTCCGGTGTGCGAATGAAGAAATGCGTATGATGGTCGTCATTGGCCTTTGGCCGCAGGAATGGCCCGGCACCCGTCAATACGTCGGTAATGACGAAACCGAGACGGTTGCAGAAGAAATTGGTCGCCACCTCGATGTCCGGCACGAAAAGCACGACATGGCTAAGGGTACGCGGCAGGGCGGGCATTTCTTCCCACACGCCGATTTCGTTAGGCTTGCGCTGGGCCGGTGCGCCGGGAGCGTTGATTCTCTCCGCGGGCATGTTCAACTCACGGCGTATCGTGACCTGAAAACGCAGTTCGAACCCATGGTCGTCGCGGGTCTCGATCGAGCCATCGGAAAGGCGCGTGACGCGGCGATCCTTTGAAAGCTCTGCTTCGATGGCGTCGAGATCTTCGGCGGCACGTACGCCGTAGATTTGCTGGCGCAGCATGTTGGATGTGGGGAGCGGCGGCGGGAGCGTAGGATCCGAGCGGTGGCGGATGATGATGCCGGTGCCGTCCAGCGCTTCGAAAAGCCCGCCCTTGTCCGTCACATCGACAGGTTTGAGGCCAAAGGCAGTCAGATATTCGCGACAGGCATCGACGTCATCGACGCCGAAAACCAGGTAATCCGGGCCTATGATGTTCATGAGACATCCTTTCTTCACGTGCGACGGCGCAGTCACGACGGGACAACACGCCGTATTGGCGGTGGCTCGAGGCGGGCCGTTTCAATCACTGATGGCTGAAAATTTGACGGGGCATCCTCGTCGGATGTCCGCGTCGGTTTCGGTGTCAGCTTGCGCTTTAGCTTGTATGGCCGCCGAGAGCTTCCGCAACCCAGTCGGCAATATAAGCGCCGGCATTGGCAGAGTTGTCGAAGCTCGAATGCTGCACGCCGCCTGTCCGTTCATCGAAAATCTTCAATTCCCGGCGCGGGCTGTTGATGAGCTGGTCGTAGGTGGCATGAGCCCATTGCAGCGGAATCTGGCTGTCCTTTTCCCCATGCGTCACGAGGAACGGAACCTTGATCCGGTCGAGAATGCCGTGCAGATGCACGTTTTCGGCAATCCGCATGAAGTCATCCATGTCCTTCGCGCCCCAGACCCACATCACATGGCTCCAGTAGTGGGGAACCGGGAAGTTGCCCTCGCGGGCAAGGCGCTTCTTTTGCACGTCGCGCCAGTCATGGTTTGCACCCCAGACAACGCCACAGGCAAAGCGCGGCTCGAAGGCAACGGCACGGGGGCAATAATAACCGCCGAGTGACACGCCTTCCATGCCGATCCGCTTGGGATCGATGTAAGGCTGGGTTTCCAGCCAATCGACCACGCGGCTGGCCCAATGCTCGCTGTCGAAACGGGCGGTCAGGCCCTTCAGGCGAAGCGCCTCGCCCGTGCCGGGCTGATCGACGATCAACGATGCAACGCCGCGCTTTGCAAGCCAGGCGGGCAGGCCGACCAGAAGCTTCATTTCCTTGGTGCTATCGAGACCGTTCACCTGAACCAGAAGCGGGGCAGGACCATCGACACCCTCTGCCGGTACATAAAGCGCCGACAGATGTGTGTTCTCATAGGGGATTTCCACGCGGCGACAGTTGGAGCCAGAAAGTTCGAGGCCCTTCAGGAAGGTTTTGAGAAAATTCTCATAGAGCGCCATGCGCCCTTCCGATCCATGCGCCAGAAGCCGTTCGGCCGTCAGCATATAGTTCGACGCCCGGACCAGCTTGTCGCCTGCGGAAATGAGCCGGCCCTTTTCCTCATCCTCACGCGCCAGATCGACCAGCTTGTCCGCCATCTTGATCCAGGTTTCACGAAAGGCCTGGGTGCCTGCGGCGTCGGGAGCTTTTGCCGCCTCCTGCAAGGGCGCGCACATCTCCTCGATCTCCCCCATGCGAGCGCCCATCTCGATCGAGAGATTGACCGAAAGGTTCCACACATAATTCGTGGGAAAGTACTTGAACATTAGTCCTCCTCGAGATCACCCTGAGGCGATCTTATCCAGCGAGAAGCAAGACGCCTTTCAATCGCGATCGATTGGCAATCACTCCTCCTGCAACAAGGATTAATGAACATTCATCCGTTTACAAAATTGCTTTGATGAATAAGTTGTATTGATTTAATAAATAAATGAGGAGGGAGTTATGCGTTTTCGCAATCTGGATCTCAATTTGCTGGCGGCGCTCGATACGCTTTTGCGCGTGCGCAATGTCAGCCGTGCCGCTGAGGAAATGTTTATCACCCAGTCGGCTATGAGTAATGCGCTGGGGCGGCTCAGGGAGTATTTCGATGATCCGCTCTTGATTCAGGTGGGCCGTTCGATGGAGCTTTCCCCGCTTGCAATTTCCCTTGAGCAGCCTTTACGCGACATAATCGTGCGCATCGAAGCGGCGGTGGAGTCCTCGCCGACCTTCGAGCCGGCAGAGGCAACGCGGGCCGTGAGCTTCGTGGTGTCGGATTTTACGCTGCTGACCATCGTCCCGCGATTCGTAGAGATGATGGCTGCGCAGGCGCCGGGAATACAACTGCATTTCAAGCCGCAGCAGAATGCGCCTCATTTGCTTCTGGAGCGCGGCGAGGCCGATCTTCTTATCGCGCCAACGATTTTCTGTTCCGCCAATCATCCCTCCGAACGGCTGGTCGATGACACACTATGCTGTGTGGTTTCCGAAGACAGTCCGTTTCCAGGAACACGAATGGCTGAAGATGCCTTTTTGTCCGCCGGCCATGTGGCCATGCTGGCGCCAAACGGTGGCGAGAGCTTTGCCAGCAGAGCCTGCCGGGAGGCGGGCCTTGCGGTAAAGGTCGATGTCACGACCTTTTCCTTTGCTTCGTTACCTCTCCTGGTGCGCGGAACAAAACGTATTGCTGTCGTGCAACGCAGGCTGGTGGAATGCATGGTCGGTATCGGCGGAATCCGGATTATGGAGCCACCCTTTGCCTTGCAGCCGCTCCGCCAGTCTGTTCAATGGCATAGCCATCGTTCACGAGACCCTGCGTTGATCTGGATCCGGCAACAATTGCACGAGGCCGTGAAAGTGTGGCTCTAGAAGCGCTGACAAAACCGGCCAGTCGGAGCGCTCTTTGCCCCCGCAAATTTTCTCTGAAACGCCTCTATCGTCGCCGGGTATTTCTTGCTGACGGACTGATATTCACGCTGTGAATACTAAGCATTGTAAATGGCCATTTTACAATCATCAAAACCGCTTGTACCTCATGACCAAGGGATTGGTGCCGGTCGGTAGGAGCGTTTAGTCGGCACCAGGGATCGAGGGGCAAACGTTTTCACAAATAGGTGATGGTGAGGGGCGTCTCCTGGCGGGGGTGTCAAAACAAATGGGCTTCGGCAGGCTGCAACTCTGTGTTGCAGTGCAGGGCTTTTGTGGCTTTTTTCCATTTCCAATGACGTGATTTTTGCCTCGATCCGATCCGCTAGTCGGAATTCGGCGGGCCTCGCCCGTCATTCGAGGAGGATGGAATGAACATTCGTAATGCAGTGAAGTGTCTCGTTTTTGCCGGAATGACTTTCGCAGGCGGTGCTGTTGCCGTGCAGGCGGCTGAAAATGGCAACACTCAGTATTCGCCGGGTTCTGCGCAGTTTTATGCGGGGGGAATCCCGCCCTATCCGGGCTTCTACTTCCTGTCGCAGACGAGTTATTATTCCGCAGACCGGACGAACGATTCGAACGGCGATAAAATTCCGATCAATTTCAAGGTCGATGCCTTTACCGAAACGATGCGTTTCCTCTATGTCAGCGACCTGGAAGTGGGTGGCGGCCAGCTCTTTGGTCAGGTTATTCTTCCCTTTGTGCATCTTGATCTGACAACGCCGGGCGGTAGCGACAAGAGCTTTGCGCTTGCAGATCTGGTGACGACCGTTGGTCTCTCCTGGCACGTGGATCCGAAAAATTCCTTCACGCTTGGCCTTGATGTCGCGATGCCGACCGGCAGCTATGATTCCAACGATATTGCCAATGTCGGCCTCAATCATTGGTCGTTCCAGCCCGTCGCGGGCTATCATTACAAGGATCCGCAGGGGTTTGAACTCGGTGCGACAGCGCGGTTGATTTTCAACACACGCAACAATGACACCGACTACAAGTCTGGCACGGAGTTTGTCTTCGATTATGCTGTCGGCTGGAATTTCGATGCCCATTGGCGCGTTGGTGCCGTTGGCTATTACCTCCAGCAATTGACTGACGACACCGGCCCCACGGCGGCGGCGGACGGACATCGTGGCAAGGGCTTCTCAATTGGTCCGTCGCTGACATACACCATTAACCCCGGTCAGGAACTCAGCGCCTCCTGGCAGCCCGACATCGTCTCGGAAAACCGGGCGCAGGGAAATATGTTCTGGGTCAACTTTGCGACGAAGTTCTGACAGCTCGGAGCATGGCCGCTTGCCGTGAGTATTTCCAGCCAAGCTGGATTAGGTTTGCGACCGGAAAAGCTTGATAAGCGTGTATCAGGGCACTGGCGGTGCTCCGACCTTCCGGGCTACTGCATAAATCCTTAAATCGGAATCGATTTAAGGTGAAAATTATGCAGCAGATTTAAAGTGTTATAGCGTCCTTTGTGCGTTTGTTAAAACGCACGGCGCAGTAATCAAACCTGTGGGAGCCGATACGGCAGGAGCAGAGAAGCGTCGATCCCAATTCGGGATCGGCGCTTTTTTTGACGGTTTCAAACAGGCTATCGGTAATTTTCAATTGGTTATTGCATAAAAGCGGTGCCTGCCCGCATTTCCCATTTGTCAGTGAAATGATTTTATCGCAAAAACAATCGGGGCTTGTTTCGGCGGTGGTGAATGGGTCATGTATGGCGAATATATTACTTATTGATGATGATGAAGAACTCTCCGGGCTACTGACGGAATATCTGGACGGAGAGGGTTTTCAGGTTTCCCGCAGTGACGATGGCGCGAAAATTCTCGAGCTGATTGCTGGAGGTAATATCGATCTCGTCGTGCTTGACATCATGATGCCGCGCATGAATGGGCTTGACGTGCTGACCTTGCTTCGGAAAGAGAGCGACATCCCCGTCATCATGTTGACGGCAAGGGGCGACGAGCAGGATCGTATTGCCGGACTTGACCTGGGAGCGGACGATTATGTTCCAAAGCCCTGCTCGCCAGGCGAGTTGGCGGCGAGAATCAAGGCCATCCTGCGCCGCAGTACCAGGGTTGATCGGTCGGACGTGCTGCAAAGTGGAAACCTCGTATTGCAGCCAGCGGCGCGCAGCGCAATTCTGGCGGGAAATTCCCTGCAATTGACGGGCACGGAATTCAGCCTTCTGGAAATCCTCGTTAGGCATGCTGGAAGCATCGTGTCTAAAAATGAAATATCGATTTCGGTCTTTGCGAAGCCTGCCACCTCTTTCGATCGGCGTATCGATGTTCACCTGAGCAGCGTGCGGCAGAAGCTCGGTCAAAGGGCTGACGGCAGTAGCTGGATCCAATCGGTGCGCGGGCAGGGCTACATTTTGCTCGTGGAATGAAGGTTCGTTCGTGCTGAATTGGTGGCTTTTCCATCGGCGGTGAGGCTGGCGCTGGAAAAATGGCGGTCTTTGTCCGGGAAATCCACTGGATACGTGGGTTCAAGCAGTATTCACTCGAGCATTTCCAGCAAAAGTGTATTCGGTTTTACGTCCGGAAGTGCTCTAAAGCGTGTCGCGATCTTTCAGATTCGCTCCTGACGCTTTAAGTCATTGGTTTGTCGCATGTCGTTATCACAAAACCGCTGCACACTTTTTCTGGAAATGCTTTAGGCAGTGACTCGTGGGAGCTATGGATGGTCAGACTCTTCCTGAATTTCTTTGTCATTATAGGTTTGACGATGACAGCGGCCACCGTGGGGGGGATTTCGCTTGCGCAACTATCGGGACGAGGACCACCGGAAGAGCGGATTGCCGAGCAGCTGAAAACAATCGTCCATCGGGTTTTGCCTTCCATATTACGAAGGGACGGTATCGATGCAGCGCGGGCCGTTTTAAGTCAAGCTTCTGGCGGTACAGCGAACTGGGTGGTGGATGTGAGGTTGGTGGCGGCCGATCCCTGCGGTGAACAGGAAATTTTCGTTGATGCGGCGGGGAAATGTTATCGTCTGGAAATATTACCCACGACCATTAGGGATGGTGATTGGCCGCGTGCATTGCCATGGGTGACCTCTGCAATTGCCGGTTTCCTTTCGGCTTTGCTATTGACGGCCTATCTTGTTGCGCCCTTCGAGCGACTGCGGCGCGGCTTGCGGGCGCTGGCGGAGGGGTGTTTTGAGATCCGCATATTCAAAGGAAAAATGGGTAGAAGCGATGAAGTTTCGCGCCTCATGCAGGATTTCGATTTGAGCGCAGCGCGGCTTCAGGAGTTGCATGATGGCCGCGAACGGCTGTTTCACGATATTTCCCATGAATTGCGTTCGCCTCTTTCTCGTTTGCAGGCTGTTACCGGCATCTTACGGCAGAATCCGGCGCGGCTGGAAAGCGCGCTGGATCGGATCGATCGGGAAATTGAGCGGCTCGACGGACTGGTGGATGAAATCCTCACGCTTGCCCGGATCTCTGCCTCTGACGATGCCCGCGAAACCCGTCAGCGACTTGATGTCATCGACCTGATTGAAAGTATTGTCGAGGATGCGGCGTTCGAGGGGCAAACCAAAGCGGTCGAAGTGCGATTTCTGCGCGCTTTTGATTGGATTGGCGATGTCGACGGGGAGTTGGTTTATCGGGCGATAGAGAATGTTGTGCGCAATGCGGTGCGATATGCACCTTCGAACAGTGTCGTTGAAGTGCGTACAAGCGTGAGTGATGGAGCATTGACGATCGAGATTCATGACGAAGGACCGGGCGTTGCAGAAGCGGATCTTGTTAAGATCTTTCAGCCCTTCTGTCATGCGGGGGAAAATTCCGGCGGTGGCTTTGGGCTTGGATTGGCAATAACGCGAGAAGCTTTGCAAAAACACGGCGGTACTGTTTATGCCAGTAACCGGAAGCCGAGCGGGCTTTGCGTAACGATGGTGATGCCTGCGAGTTGATGGCGATTAACCTTTTGTTTTTATTCATTTCCGGAGGCAAAAGCGGTTTCCGCTTTTCTCGGGACACTGCTCCGGGAATGGGAAAGTGCTATCGCCACAAAAAGCGGCAAAGCGAACTGACATTGATTATTTTTTTGACCATTTGATAAATAAAAATTCCCAATTATCAAATAGCCTACTGTTTCCATTGAGCTTTTAAAATTGGCATGGGTTTTGCTTTTTCGTCCTTTAAGCTGGCGATGCGACCCTAACCCCAGACAGGAGCACAAATGGAAATCGGCGTCTTCATTCCCATCGGCAATAATGGCTGGCTCATCTCCGAAAATGCGCCGCAATACAAACCAAGCTTTGAATTGAACAAGGAGATCACGCTCAGGGCCGAGAAATACGGCTTCGACTTCGCCCTTTCGATGATCAAGCTGCGCGGCTTTGGTGGCAAGACAGAGTTTTGGGATTACAATCTTGAATCCTTTACGCTCATGGCAGGGCTTGCCGCTGTCACATCGAAGATCAAATTGTTCGGCACGGCCGCCACCCTCGTCATGCCGCCAGCCATTGTTGCGCGCATGGCCACGACCATCGATTCCATTTCCGGCGGGCGCTTCGGGGTCAATCTCGTCACCGGCTGGCAACGTCCGGAATATAGCCAGATGGGCCTTTGGCCGGGCGATGATTATTTTGGCGACCGTTATGCATATCTCAGCGAATATGCCACCATCCTGAAAGAGCTGTTGACCAGCGGCACAAGTGACCTCAAGGGCGATTACTTCAAAATGGAGGATTGCCGCATGAAGCCGGTGCCGCAGGGCGATGTGACGCTCATCTGTGCCGGCTCTTCAGATAAGGGCATGGAATTTTCCGCCACATATGCCGATTACAGTTTTTGTTTCGGCGTTGGGGTCAACACGCCCAAGGCCTTTGCGCCAACCAATCAACGCCTGCTGGCAGCTACCGCCAAAACCGGCCGTGATGTGCGTTCCTTTGTGTTGACCATGGTGATCGCCGAGGATAACTCAGCCGACGCCTGGGCAAAATGGGAGCATTACAAGGCGGGCGCCGATCAGGAAGCCATCAAATGGCTGGGCCTGCAAAGTGCTGCCGATACGAAATCCGGTTCCGATACCAATGTTCGCGCCATGGCCAATCCCGTTTCCGCCGTAAACATCAATATGGGCACGATCATCGGCTCTTATGCGGAAGTCGCGGCCATGCTGGATGAAATGAGCGAAGTGCCCGGCACCGGCGGCGTCATGTTGACCTTCGACGATTTCATTGAAGGCATCGAAAAATTCGGCACGTATATCCAGCCGCTCATGAAGAGCCGTGCTCATATCAAGCCAGCACTGGAGGCCGCAGAATGACCCATCATGCCCCGGCAGGCTATCAGCCACGCCCAAGCCATGGCGAAAGCATCACCCTGCCCGCAAGGCCTGAAGCCATCAGTCTGAAGCCAGGCGAAACCGCGGTGGTCGTGGTGGATATGCAAAATGCCTATTCCACGGAGGGCGGCTATGTGGATCTCGCCGGTTTCGATGTGTCCGGCGCCAGATCGACCATCACCAACATTGCCAAAACGCTGGAGGCAGCACGCGCCGCAGGTGTGCTTGTCGTCTATTTTCAGAATGGCTGGGACAAGGATTATGTGGAGGCAGGCGGGCCGGGTTCGCCCAACTGGCACAAATCCAATGCCCTGAAGACGATGCGGGCGCGGCCGCAATTGCAAGGCCAATTGCTGGCCAAAGGCACCTGGGATTATGCCATCGTGGACGAATTGCAGCCGCAACCCGGCGATATTCTTGTGCCGAAGACCCGCTATTCCGGCTTTTTCAACACAAATATGGATAGCGTGCTACGGGCCAGGGGTATCAGAAACCTCGTTTTCGTAGGCATTGCCACCAATGTGTGCGTGGAAAGCTCGCTGCGCGATGCGTTTCACCTCGAATATTTCAGCGTCATGCTGGAAGACGCCACGCATCATCTGGGGCCGGATTATATCCGGCAGGCGACAATCTACAATGTCGAGACATTCTTCGGCTGGGTTTCCACCGTCAATGATTTCTGCGGCGCCATAAGGCAGGCCCCGCAAGGCTGATCCATCCCCGACAACGCAAAAGGACATCTCATGCCCAAAAAAATTATCGTACCCGAAGGTACCCATAAGCCGATTGCGCCATTCTCCCCCGGAACCCTGGCAAATGGCATCGTCTATGTGTCCGGCACGCTTCCCTTCGACAAGAATAACGACGTGGTGCATGTGGGCGATGCTGCCGCCCAGACACGGCATGTTCTGGAAACCATCAAGAAGGTGATCGAAACGGCTGGCGGTACCATGGAAGACGTGACCATGAACCACATCTTCCTGACGGATTGGGCAAATTATCAGGCGATCAATAGCGTTTATGCCGAATATTTTCCCGGAGACAAACCGGCGCGCTACTGCGTGCTATGCGGTCTGGTCAAGCCGGAAGCGCTGGTGGAAATAGCCACCGTGGCGCATATCGCGTGATGCCACATACTGACGCAGAAAAGGTGGAATAATGACCATGCATTTCGAGGTGTTTGGCGAAGATGGCCCGGGCCTCATTCTGTCATCCGGTCTGGGTGGCCTGGGAAGTTACTGGTCTGCGCAGATCGCCGATCTTTCCCGCCATTTCCGCGTCGTCGTCTATGACCATCGCGGCTGCGGAAAGACTGGTGGTGACGTTGCCGCGCAAGGCGGAATCGCAGCCATGGCGGATGATCTTCTGGAAATTGCCGACGCCCTCCAGTTTGATCGCTTTCATATCATGGGTCATGCCTTGGGCGGACTGATCGGTCTTGAGCTTGCTCTTCGCCCTGAAAGCCGCATTTCCAGCCTCGCGCTGGTGAATGCATGGAGCAAGGCCGATCCCCATTCCGGGCGCTGCTTTGATATTCGGTTGGAATTGCTGGAAAAATCCGGCATCCCAGCCTTTTTGAAGGCGCAGCCGCTTTTTCTCTATCCCTCCTGGTGGATGAGCGAGAATGCCCAACGCCTTGAAGTAGAAGAGCGAAACGGTCTCGCTTATTTTCAGGGCAAGACGAATATCACCCGCCGCATTGCCGCATTGCGCGTCTTTGATGTGGATGACCGGCTTGACCAGATTCGTGTACCCTGTCTTGTGCTTGCCACGCCGGACGATCTTCTTGTGCCCTATCAACGCTCACTGCGACTTGCAGACGGCTTGCCGAAAGCAAGACTGCACCTGATGGAGAATGGAGGTCATGCCGTCAACATTGTTCACCCGGAGGCCTTCAACCGTACTGCGCTGGAGTTTTTCCTGCACGAAACCTGATCTTTACATGCGCGTAAGCGCCCAATCCGACCAATCCGGTTGAAAGCCTTAGGTGTAGTAAGGTGTAAGGGAGGCTTCAAATTTGACGTCGAGGGGTCGCTTCCTACATGTTGCTACAAAAATCTCCAACCTGGGCCTGCACGGCACGCTCTTGAAAGAGGACATTCCATGGACGCAGCCGCGCCAGAAATGATTGAAGCCTTGAAGGAGGAAGCTCGCGTCGCCTATCGGGAAGCAATGGCGCATCTTGCGGCTGCCGTTACTATCGTCACCACCGATGGAGAGGGGGGTAGAGCAGGCTTTGCCGCAACTGCAGTATGTAGCCTTTCGGATACGCCACCCACGCTGCTTGTCTGCCTAAACAAAGCCTCCTCAGCCCATGCGGCTGTCAGCGTAAACGGCATCGTCTGCGTCAACGTCCTGGCCGCCCATCATGAAAATATAAGCCGCGTTTTCGGCGGCCGTACGCCAATGACCGAGCGGTTCGAAAGTGGAACCTGGGAAATTGGCGACACCGGGGCGCCAGTTTTGGCAGACGCACTCACCGCATTCGAATGCCGCATAGGCCATGTGGTGGATGGTGGAACTCATGACATTTTCATGGCTGAGGTTCTTGCCATACGCAGCACAACGGACAAGCCACTGATCTATTTTCGCCGATCCTATCAAAGTCTCTGACAACGAGGAAGGCAGCGCTTGCTGCCTTTGTCACCTTTACAGCGTGAAAATCACCGCAGTCACAAACAGGAATGCTGCAATGCAGATGATAAGTGGCAGCTTCTGCACAAGAAGCAGAGAAAGGGTGGAGAGCGGACGAGCCCCCTGCGATACGCGGCCAATAGAGCGAAGCGATGTTGTCATGCCTGCCTCCTCAATACAGTGATAAATAGATTATTACTAAAGCGTGTCGCGATCTTTCAGATTCGCTACTGACGCTTTACGTCATTGTTTTGTCGCATGTCGTTATCGCAAAACCGCTGCATACTTTTGCGCGACATGCTTTAACAGGAGAAAAATCTACCTCTCCCTCGTGAAATCCGGGGAAAGAGATTAGAGAACAGGAAATAGCCCAAAGTGAAAAAGGCCACACTCCCCGGAAAGTTTTGGCTTTTTTGTGGATATGCAATCCTCATGCGCCACCTGCGTGGTTCCTTGCGACAACGCAGTCCTCCCATGCCGAAACGACTTCGATTGGCCGGCGGATTGCTTGCTTTTTGCCTGTTCCCGCCGCGTGAGGCCAAAAAGGTCGAAGGAAAACAGGTTCGCGGCGATCAGCATTGGCTTCTCCTTCCCATTATTACATACCTTTACAGGTATTAATAAGTGTGACGTAAAGATAGACGTTCGTCAATATTTTCTATAAAATTAGTATTCTATTTATTGCCTGGAAAGTGCAAATTCCTTTTACGACGCCGCTCTTTGGCGCATGGTCCATTCCTGCCTTGGGATAAGATACGCGAAAGCGTTATCCCAAGGGTAATTTCAATAACCATTGGTACAACGCATCCTTTGGACGCGTTTCCGGACGCAAAACCCAATACACTTTTCCTGAAAATGCATCAGGGATTTGATCGAGACAAAAGATTCCGTTCCAAAATTCGCAAGTGGTCCAGATTGTGCGACATTTGGGGATGCGCACAGGGATCAGATTTGAAGTCACCGCCTCCTACCGAGTTCGGCTTGAAGCCATCATTGGCGCTCTGACTTCTGCGCAGAAACGTGTGTGGCGAGCGAAGATCATCTTGATGAAAGGCGACGGACTGGGACCATTCGCCATCATGGACGTGACGGGAAAATCCAAACCCTGCGTTTGGCGCTGGCAGGAGCGTTTCATGTCCGAGGGTGTCGATGGCCTCCTGCGCGACAAGAGCAGGCCGCCCGGCATTGCGCCGCTTGATGGCGACTTGTTGAGCAGGTCGTGACGCTGACACTTGAGACACCGCGACAGGGGGCAACGCCTTGGACCGTTCGCGCGATGGCGAAGGCTGTTGGGATTGCCGCCTCTTCGGTCGTGAAGATCTGGCATGAACATGGCCTGGCGCCGCACCGCTGGCGCAGCTTCAAACTGTCCAACGACAAGGCGGTCCCCGTCATTCTCGACAATTACGCGACCCACAAACAGCCGAAGGTCCGAGAATGGCTGGCAAGGCATCCAAGATGGACCTCTTCCACTTCGTTCCGACATCCTGCTCATGGCTGAACGCCGTCGAAGGCTTCTTCGCCAAACTGATGCGTCGGCGACTGAAGCACGGCGTCTTCCACTCCATCGTAGATCTGCAGGCGGCCTTCATCCGCTTCGTAAAGGAGCACAACCGAGAACCAAAGCCATTTATTTGGAAAGCAGACCCGGACGACATCATTGTCGCAGTCAGGCGTGGGAACCAAACGTTGGAATCATTCCAGTAGAGCGGGCAGTACATCGGACGCTAGCGATGGCGGCGTTTTTCGCGCAGAAGAAAGACAAGAAAGCCACTGCTCATTACCGCCATTGCAAACCACGTCAGTGCATATTGCAGATGGTTGTTCGGAAACGTCACCTGCGTCATTCCTCCGATGGGATAACCACCGGGTACTTCCGTTTTATCAATATCTATAAAGTACGGAGCAAGACCAGAGGGGTCGATACCGCGCTTTGCAGCAATAGCGTTGATATCGCGTGAATACCATCTGTCCTGCAAGGAGTTGTTGGAACGCAGGAGTCTTCCATCAGGCTCGTCCAGGCGAAGAAGTCCGCTAAGGGTCAAATCTCCTTCGAGTTGCCCTGCCGCTCTGGATGCCGGTTCCTTTCGGTCCAGTGGTACGAAGCCACGATTTATGAGGCGAATGCCGTCTTCGCTGTTAAAGGGTGTTAGAACCCAATAGCCTGCCCCTAAAGCGGTTGAAGCATAAACGAGTGTTTCCCGGCTGTGGTCGAAATGACCATAAACCTTCACATGGCGATATTCGTCATTCTGACGGTTGATCGCCGACCATTCCTTGGGGCCCGGCGCCGCGACTGCCGGTGAATGGACACGATCAGTGACACGGGCGATGAGGTCATTCTTCCAGCCGAGCCGCTCTACCTGCCATATGCCAAGCGCAATGAAAGCGGCTGTGGCAAGAACAAGAAAGCCTGACAGAATAACACGCCCGGTACGGCGCGGGTGCTGCGGTTTGGAGGGCTGAGGCATGGCTATCATCCCGAAAAAGGGCGGCATTTTCATGCCGCCCGTCCAATCAAGGCATATTCCGCATCATTTCCGGACTTGCAGGCATCATATTCGTGTTCAAATGATGCATGACCCAGAGCGAGCCGGTAAGCGCGATGACGACGATGATGATCGTGAAGATCATTGCCATCATCGTCCAGCCGCCTTCCGACCTGGTGTTCATATGCAGGAAGAAGATCATGTGGACGACGATCTGGACCGCGCCAATGCCCATCACGAGACCGGCTGTCAGGGCCTTGTTGTCAAGAGCGCCGGACATGACCAGCCAGAAGGGAATGGCCGTCAGGATCACCGAGAGAACGAAGCCAATGATATAGCTTTTCATCGTCCCATGGCTGGCTTCGTGGCCGCCATGGTGGTGGTCATGACCGTGTGCATGCGTATTCTGGCTCATCCGAGGACTCCCAGCAGATAGACATAAGAGAAGACGCCGATCCAGATGACGTCCAGGAAATGCCAGAACATCGAAAGGCACATCAGGCGACGGCGATTGGCTTCGATCAGGCCGTGCTTGGCAACCTGGGTCATGAGCGTAACCAGCCAGATGATGCCGAAGGTTACGTGCAGGCCGTGGGTGCCGACGAGCGTGAAGAACGCCGAGAGGAAGGCGCTGCGCTGCGGACCGGCGCCTTCGTGGATAAGGTGGATGAACTCATAGAGTTCGAGCGCAATGAAGATCGCGCCGAATATGCCAGTAACCGCCAGCCAGCCGAGCGTTCCTGACTTGTTGTTCTTTTCCATGGCGAGCATGGCGAAGCCGTAGGTAATCGAAGAGAACAGCAGCATGGCGGTGTTGATCGCCACGAGGTTCAAATCGAAAAGATCCGCCGGGGATGGGCCGGCCGCATAATTGCGGCCAACCACTGCGTAGGTGGCGAAAAGCATCGCGAAGATGAGGCAGTCGCTCATCAGATACAGCCAGAACCCAAGGTTCGTGCTGCTTTCCGGATGATGCTCCTCGGTAAGGTAGAATTCCGGCTTCGTGGTTGTTTGACTTCTAGGATCCATCAGTTCACCCGTTCTTTGCCAGAAGTGCTGTCCGCGTTGCTTCCGTATTCACCACCTCTTCGGCGGGAATGTAGAAGTCACGGTTATAGTTGAAGGTGTGTGCGATCGAGACCACGATGATGGCCACGAAGGACAGAGCGGCCAGCCACCACATGTACCAGACGAGACCGAAGGCGAGCGCAACGCTGATGGCGGAGAGAATAACGCCGGTACCGGTATTTTTGGGCATGTGGATTGGCTTGAAGCCAAGCAGCGGGCGGCTGTAACCGCGCTTCTTCATGTCATCCCATGCGTCATGGTCATGGACGACAGGCGTGAAGGCGAAGTTGTAGGCCGGCGGCGGCGAGGATGTGGACCATTCGAGCGTGCGTCCGCCCCATGGGTCGCCGGTAACATCGCGCAACTGCTCACGCTTCATGAAGCTGACGACGAGCTGGATCAGGAAGGATCCGATGCCGCAGGCAATGAGCACGGCGCCGAAGGCTGCGATCACGAACCAGATTTGCAGCGACGGGTCGTCGAACTGGCTCATGCGGCGGGTAACACCCATCAGGCCCAGAACGTAAAGCGGCATGAAGGCGAAGTAGAAGCCAACCAGCCAGAACCAGAAGGACATCTTGCCCCAGAACGGATCGAGCTTGAAACCGAAGGCCTTGGGGAACCAGTAGGCCACGCCTGCCATCAGGCCGAACACCACGCCGCCAATGATGACGTTGTGGAAGTGGGCAATAAGGAAGAGCGAGTTGTGCAGCACGAAATCCGCGGGCGGAACGGCAAGGAGAACGCCTGTCATGCCGCCGATCACGAATGTGACCATGAAGCCGATTGTCCACAGCATCGGGACTTCGAAACGGATACGGCCACGATACATGGTGAAGAGCCAGTTGAAGATCTTTGCCCCGGTCGGAACAGAGATAATCATCGTGGTGATGCCGAAGAAGGAGTTGACGCTTGCGCCCGATCCCATGGTGAAGAAGTGGTGCAGCCACACCAGGTAGGACAGAACGGTGATACAGACCGTGGCGTAAACCATGGAATTATAACCAAACAGCCGCTTTCCGGTGAAAGTGGAGACAACTTCGGAGAAAATGCCAAAGGCTGGCAGGATAAGAATGTAAACTTCCGGATGACCCCAGATCCAGATGAGGTTCACATACATCATCGGGTTGCCGCCGAGATCGTTGGTGAAGAAGTTCGTACCGACATAGCGATCGAGCGACAGCAGCGCCAGCGTTGCGGTCAGGATCGGGAAGGTCGCGACGATCAGCACGTTGGTGCAGAGCGACGTCCAGGTGAAGACAGGCATTTTCATCAGCGTCATACCGGGCGCGCGCATCTTCACGATGGTGGCGATCAGGTTGATGCCTGAAAGGGTCGTTCCCACACCGGCGACCTGGAGGCCCCAGATGTAATAATCCACGCCGACGCCGGGGCTGTAGTCAGCACCGGACAGCGGCGGATAGGCCAGCCAGCCGGTACGTGCGAATTCACCGACGAACAACGAGATCATGATGATGACGGCGCCAGCCGTGGTCATCCAGAACGAAAAGTTGTTGAGGAACGGGAACGACACGTCACGTGCACCGATCTGCAAAGGCACGACGAGGTTCATAAGGCCGGTGACGAAAGGCATGGCCATGAAGAAGATCATGATGACGCCATGGGCCGTGAACACCTGATCGTAATGGTGCGGCGGCAGATAGCCTTCATTGCCGTTGAAGGCGATAGCCTGCTGGCCACGCATCATCAAGGCATCGGCAAAACCGCGCAGCAGCATGACCAGCGCCAGGATCACGTACATGATGCCAATCTTCTTGTGGTCAACGCTGGTCAACCACTCATTCCAGAGATAGCCCCAGAGGCGGAAATAGGTCAGGGCGCCGACAAGTGCGGCACCGCCGACCATGACGCCCAGCAGTGTCACGAGAATAATCGGCTCGTGAAGGAAGGGGAAGGACTCAAGGGTCAGGCGACCGAAGATGAACTTCGTTATGTCAGGGTTGCTAAACATGATTTAACCCGTTTTCTCCTGGCCTGGACGGCGCCACGCGCAAATCACGTGCGGTCCGTCACAGGCTTTTGTTTCATCGCATCCCGGCGGAAAGAGGCCTCTTACCGCCACTCAATGCTTGCGACAGTCTCAGTTCTGAGCCTGCGTCGCCTTTGTGTTGTTCGTGTCGGGCATGGTCATCCCCGGCATGGAATGGTTCATGGCCTGCTGTTCCCTGGCGGGAGCAGCCGGGGTGGCGGAAGAGGTTTCGCCATGACCGGGGCTGACGCTGAGGTCTACGCCGCGATTGTCATATTGCAGCTTTTCCCGGTTTTCGTGGCTTTCCTTGCCCGCGCCGCCCATCATGTCGATATGCATCATGTCAGCGGAGCACATTTTCGCCGGATCGACGCAAAGGTTGACCACCTTGCTGAAGAGATTGGCGTCAACGGAGGCGAAGTAGCGAACCGGCTCCTTCTCGCTCGGCTTTTCAAGCTTCATGTAGGCGTCGGTGTTAAGGGCGGTGCCTTGCGACTTCACGCGCGCCACCCAGTCGTTGAAACCCTGCTGGGAAACAGCGTGGAATTTGAAGCGCATGTGCGAGAAACCAGCACCGGAATAATTTGCCGAGAAGCCGTCGAAAACGCCTTCCTTGTTGATGACGCCGTGCAGCTTGGTCTCCATGCCCGGCATGGCATAGATCTGGCCAGCCAGCGCGGGAATGTAGAAGGAGTTCATCACCGATTGCGCCGTGATCTTGAAGTTGATCGGCACATCGACCGGGGCGGCGAGTTCGTTGACGGTGGCAATGCCCTGATCCGGCAGGATGAACATCCACTTCCAGTCCATCGCCACGACCTCGACCGTCAGCGGCTTGACGTCGGCGGGCAGTTCCCGTTCAGCGTCAAGGCGTTCAAGCGGACGATATGGGTCAAGCTTGTGGGTGCTGATCCACGTGACCGTCGCCAGCACGATGATGATGGCGATGGGCGCCGACCAGACGAGGATTTCGATCTTGGTCGAATGGTGCCAGTCCGGCAGATAGGTGGCGGACTTGTTCGAGGCGCGGTAGCGCCATGCAAAGAACAACGTCAGGAAAATCACCGGAATGATGATAATCAACATCAACGCCGTCGAAAACACGATCAGGTCGCGCTGTTGCGCCGCAATATCACCCGAAGGTGCCATGACCACCAGGTTACAGCCCGAAAGCAGCAGCAGCGGGGCCAGAAGAAGGCCGGGCAGGAAAGGGATTTTTTTCATCTCATTGACTCACATCAAGCACGCTACTGCGAATTAGACCTTTTTCTGCGGGAGGAAACGCGCATTTTGTCGCAGCCCTTTTTCCAGCCTAGGAAAACTGTCCTTGATATTTCGTTTACGATTCCCCTCGAAAGCTTTCGATTTTCCGTGAAGTGTCTGGCGGAAAAGGAAAATTGACGACGGTTTTCTTTCGCAACTGCGAAATCGAAATGCTTCTTTGACTGAAAGCCTGATGAAAATCAAATTGTCGCACCCATTCCCCCTAAAAAAAATCGTGAGGCCGGGAATAAGTGGCCGTCTCTGATCGTATATGACGGTGATGAACACGAAACCACAGAGCTTTGACGTCATAGGTCAGTTAGGGGCGCTCAGGCGCTACGCCCTTTCGCTTGTGCGCGACCGGGATGATGCCGAAGACCTTGTGAACGATGCGCTGGTAAATGCCTATGAGCGGCAGGCGAGCTTTCGCCGGGATGGCAATTTGCGGGGCTGGCTTTTTGCCATTCTGCATAACACGCATATCGACCGTCTCCGCCGCAAGAAGCGTCTGGCGCGGCATGAAAACGGCGTGGCGGATTTGCCTGAGCCGGCGAGCGAGCCGGGGCAGGAGCATGTGGTGCGGCTGGCAGACGTGCGGCGTGCCTTTGCCTCCTTGCCCGAGGAGCAGCGGCTTGCGCTGCACCTCGTGGCGATCGAGGAGTTTTCCTATGAGGAGGCTGCTGCCGTTCTTGGCATTCCCGTCGGGACGCTGATGTCACGGCTTTCGCGGGCCCGTGCACGCTTGAGAACCCTGGAAAACGACCGAACGACGTTTGTCGGTCTGCGGCTGGTTGGAGGTTTGGATGAACGGCAGGACTGATCCCATTCAGGAATTCGACCTTCATGCCTATGTCGATGACCAGTTGGGCGTGGGCAGGCGCATCGAAGTCGAAGCATATCTCTCTGAACACCCCGAGCAGGCGGCGCGGGTGATGGGCGATCTGCGTCTTCGCGATGAATTGCGGCTTGCGCTGGCGGCAGAAGGTTCGGCGCCGCGGCCGCAGACCCGCGAGGCGGCAAGACGTCTCGAGCGCGTGCTTCGGATGCAGGGAAGCGCTCTGTTTCTTCGGCGGGCTGCGGCGGTTCTGCTGTTCGTGGCCGGGGGATGGGTCGCGCATTCAGCCTTTAATGTGTTTTCTGCGGGCGAAGTCGTGGCCTCAGTGCCGCCGCCTGCCTTTGTCGATGAGGCTGTGAAGGCGCATGAGACGTCGCTGCTGCGGGAAAGCGTTGGGAAACTCGGAGACAGGCCCGTCTTCTCTGCGGCCGACATTCGTTCGGCAACGGGCATTGTCCTGCCGGACATGCCGGGGCGGTGGAGCGTGCGCGACAGCCAGATTTTCCCCTCGCATTACGGGCCGAGCGTCGAGGTGATCGTGCAGCCGGCTGGAGAGGCGCAAATGTCGCTGTTTGCGGTGCGGCCCGGCAATTTCAGTGTGCAGCCCGTCATGTTGCGCCATTCGGAAAAGACCAACGCCGCCTACTGGCAAATCGGTGAGGTTGGTTACGCCCTCGTGTCGAATGACCGGCGGGCGGACGATCTGGCAGGCATTGCCCGCCAACTTGCCAAAACCCTTTATTGAAACCAAGGAGACCTGACATGGACCCCTTCAACCGGAATTATTCCATCGGTACCGGCACTGAGAGTGCGGGCGAGCTGGATATGGGCCTGCGCCAGCACATGCTGCGCGTTTATAACTATATGGGGCTAGGCCTGGTGATCACCGGTCTGGTCGCATTCATCGTCGGCTCGACACCGGCGCTCTACGTCCCTATTTTTCAGACTCCGCTGAAATGGGTGGTGATGCTGGCGCCACTGGCTTTTGTGTTCTTCTTCTCGTTCAAGATCCACAGCATGTCGGCCAGCGCCGCACAAATGGCTTTCTGGGCCTTCTGTGGCGTGATGGGTCTTTCCATGGCGTCCGTGTTTCTGGTGTTCACGGGCACGAGCATTGCCCGCACCTTCTTCATAGCGGCAACAATGTTCGGGGCCATGAGCCTTTATGGTTATACGACCCGTCGTGATCTTTCCAAGTTCGGCTCGTTCCTGATGATGGGACTGATCGGTGTCGTTATTGCCTCGGTGGTCAATATTTTCCTGGGCTCCAGCGCGCTGCAATTTGCGATTTCCGTCATCGGCATCGTGGTTTTTGTCGGACTCACGGCCTGGGATACGCAGAATATCAAGGAGCAATATGCCGAAAACCACGACCAGGAATCGCTTCAGAAGCTGGCCGTCTTCGGTGCGCTCTCGCTTTATCTGAACTTCGTCAACATTTTCCAGTTGCTCTTGAATTTCACGGGCGAACGGGAATAGCCGTCAGGCCGGGCGACGGTGTCCAGGTAAACACTGATACGCCATGCAGGCCCGACATGCTTTGAGTTGCAAAGGCGAAATACAGCCCACCCGTATGTCACGGGTGGGTTTTTCGTCAGGGCTGTTATCTTTATCTTGCTGTTACTTCAGCGAATCCAGTTCAGAGATAATCATATCCTTGGCTTTTTTCGGCAGCGTATTATTACGCAGAGCATCGGCATTGGCGGGCGGCACATCGCCAACGACCACGACCGCCACCATGCCCATGCCCATATGCGGTGCGCATTTTACCGCATAGGCGCCCGGAACGGTAAAGGTGACTTTGACGGTTTCGTTGATCTTGCCCTTGAAAGCCTCGGCGCCCTCGGGGACCAGTCCGGTGATGGCTTCGGCACTGTGGCTCTTGTCTGTGGGAATGAATGTCACCGTATCGCCGGGAGCAATTTTCAAGGCGCCCGGTTCGAACACCATGGCGGTGCCGTTGGCGCCCTTGTTCAGCATGTGGATTTCGTAATCGGCAGCCATGGCAGGCAGGCTGAACGCGCCCAATGCCAGGGCTGCTGCGGTGAATTTCAGAACGGGGTGGCGCATTTTTTTCTCCATGAGCGCGGGCAAGCCGGTTGCCCGTTGAAATTGTCTGTCGATCTAGAGCGCGTCCTGTGAGGTAAGGTTCACAGGACGCGCTCTAAGCTTTTGTTTTCCCGCATTTCCGGACGGAAAACCGTGACAACACTTTTCCTGGAAATGCTCTAAAGCCCGAGCGTGTTGGCGATGGTGCAAAGACCTTGGACGCGCACCGTTTTCGCTTTGCTCGAGCATCGAACCTGCGCGACCGTAAAGGGATTTTCGTGTTGTCACTTTGATCGAACGCAAACAGCCAGCGTAAAACATTGCGATTTCGTTTGTCCAAAATGGTCGATGGTCTGTGCCGTTTTGGAGCGAAAATGGTCGAAATCGAAATCACGCATTAGCGAGAACGCAATCTTTGATTGGCGCTTGCGTGAGCCTTCAGTTAGGGTTTGCGAATGGATAGAGCGGTGTCTCGTCTGGTTTATGTTGCTGTCATATAACGTTAATTTTATTTCTCACTGAGTTGGGTCAGGGGGGCGCCTTGCAGTGCCATCGCCTGCTCGTTGCATGGAGTTGCAAATGGCCAGTAAATATCTGCTGAACGCCTTGGGAGAGGCGCTTTATTACAGTGGCAGCCCCACGCATTGGTATTCGGCAACCGGTGTCACGGGTGATATGGCCGGTTCCAGCGGCAACGACGCGATGTATGGCGATGCATCCTATAACGTGACAATGTATGGTGGCACGGGTGATGATATTTACTATCTCTATTCCACCATCAATCACGCCTATGAGTCAGCCAATTCCGGTATCGACACCATCAGTACATGGATGAGCTATACGCTGCCGGATAATTTCGAGAATCTGGTGGTGACGGGCAGCAATCGCTACGCCTACGGCAATAGTCTCGACAATATCATCACTGGCGGCAGTGGTGCCCAGACAATCGACGGGTATGGCGGCGATGATGTGCTGATCGGTGGCGGTGGTGCGGACACCTTTGTCTTTACCGCCGGGCACGGGACGGATCGGATTACGGATTTTGGAAGCGATGATACGATCCGCCTGCTGAATTACGGCCTGACCTCGTTCGATGCGGTGGTTAGCAATATGACGCAGCAAGGCTCTGATGTCTGGCTGGCGCTGGGGAACGGTGAGAGCATCGTTTTCAGTGGCAAGACCATTGCCGACTTCAGCGCCGATCAATTTCAGTTGACGCTGGACAGAACCCATCTGACGGAAACCTTTGCGGATGAATTCGACAGTCTTTCCCTGAATGGAGGCGGACAATCCGGCACCTGGGATCCCGGCTATAGCTGGTTTGCAGAGAATGGCGGCACGCTGGTCGATAACCAGGAAAAGGAATGGTATATCAATCCCTTCTACGCCGGAACGTCTTCCGTCAATCCGTTCTCGGTTTCGGATGGAGTCTTGACGATCACCGCGGCTCACGCCTCGTCGGCCATACAAAGCGAGATCAACGGATACGAATATACGTCCGGTATGTTATCGACCTATTCCACCTTTTCCCAAACCTATGGCTATTTTGAAATGCGGGCCGATGTGCCTGACGATCAGGGGGCGTGGCCAGCCTTCTGGCTGCTGCCTGCCGATGGCAGCTGGCCGCCGGAACTGGATGTGATGGAAATGCGCGGACAGGATCAGGGGAGCGTCATTGTCAGCGCCCACACCATGGAAACCGGTACGAAGACGACGCTCTCCACGGCGGTGGCGGCCAGCACCGATGGCTATCATACCTATGGTCTGCTCTGGACGGCAGACAAGATCACCTGGTACATCGATGATGTCGCCGTCTATCAGATCGATACGCCGGACGATATGCATCAGGCCATGTACATGATCGTCAATCTCGCTGTGGGCGGCATGGCGGGAAGCCCGGACAGCGATTTCGATGACGGCTCGCAATTGAAGATCGACTACATCCATGCCTATTCGCTGGATGGTACGACAACGGCCTCCACCAGTTCCAGCGATACATTGCTTTAGTGGTTATCGGGTATGCATTTTCAACGTGGATTTGACGCGCAGTATAATAGGAAAAGTCCCGACGCATGGAGCATCGGGATCAATATCAGGCTATTGTCCGGGAAAGGCGGAGTTTTTATTGCGCTGGCTGGCTGGCGAGGGTTTCGCCTTCATCGCTATCCAGCGGTCTGCCAGCCAGAGCGGCCTTGAAGCGCTCCACGTCCAGTTCGTTCTCCCAGCGGGCGACCACGACGGTTGCAACCGCATTGCCAACGAAATTGGTAAGCGCGCGGCATTCCGACATGAAGCGGTCGATGCCGAGAATAAGCGCCATGCCGGCCACCGGGACGGACGGAACCACCGAAAGCGTTGCCGCAAGGGTTATGAAGCCAGCACCGGTAATGCCTGCGGCACCTTTTGAGCTGAGCATGGCAACGAGCAGCAGAAGTATCTGATCGCCCAGCGACAGATGAATATCCGTTGCCTGGGCAATGAACAGCGCTGCCAGCGTCATATAGATATTGGTGCCGTCCAGATTGAAGGAATAGCCTGTGGGAATGACGAGGCCGACAACCGAACGTTTGCAGCCTGCCCGTTCCATCTTCGCCATCAGACCAGGCAATGCGGCCTCGGAGGATGAGGTGCCAAGAACCAGCAGCAATTCCTCCTTGATGTATCGGATAAGCGAAAGGATCGAGAAGCCGTTGTAGCGGGCAACGGCGCCCAGCACGACCAGCACGAACAACAGCGAGGTGACGTAGAATGTGGCGATGAGCGCTGCCAGATTGGCAACCGAACCAATGCCATATTTGCCGATCGTGAAGGCCATGGCGCCAAAAGCGCCAATGGGGGCGGCCTTCATGAGAATGCCGACCAGCTTGAAGACCGGCGCGGTCAGGGACTGTAGGAAGTCAACGACGGGGCGTCCGGCATCGCCGACAATGGCGAGAGAAATTCCGAAAAGTACGGAGAAGAACAGGACCTGAAGAATATCACCCTGCGCGAAGGCTCCGACGATGGTATCCGGGATGATGTTCATCAAAAAGCCGGTGATGGTGGAGTCGTGGGCTTTCTGGGCGTAGGCGGCCACGGCCTTGCCGTCCAGCGTCGCCGGGTCGATATGCATCCCGCTGCCGGGCTGCACGACATTGGACACGACCATGCCGACCACTAGGGCGAGCGTTGAAAAGACCAGAAAGTAGATCATCGCCTTGCCAGCGACACGGCCAACCTTCTTGAGATCGCTCATTCCGGCAATGCCGGTGGCGACCGTCAGGAAGATAACCGGGGCAATAATCATTTTCACGAGCTTGATGAAAGCATCGCCCAGCGGCTTCAGCGCCTCACCCGTGGAAGGGTAGAAATGGCCGAGCAGAACGCCGGCAATGATTGCCACGATGACCTGAAAATAAAGGTGGCGATAAAAGGGGAGCTTGCCGCCGGTTGGGGCGGTGGCTTGGGAAATGTGCATTGGACCCTCCTTGTTCCCAACCAGCAGAGGCTGGCCTCCCGGGAACTTATGGTTTGCTGATATGTTCTTCCGCTGTTGGGATAGCAAAGGCTGTGCCAAATTCGACGTTTGAGTAGTGCTTTGATGTAAAACGAAAAAATTGATCCGACGTTGGTGATTTTCACTTCATCGTGCGAAAATCCGCACATATTCCTTGCTTTTTGTGCGGAGGAGTGCTCAGGGTGCCCTTCTAAAAATCCTGGAGAAGACCATGGGGAAGCGGGCGGACAAGGTTCCAGGCCGCATGAAGCGCTGGGGTGCTTTCGGTTTTGCCGTGCTTATGGTTTTGGGCTTAGGCTTTTGGGTCGTCGGGCTTTATGCGCGCCATGTCGCGCTTTCGCAGTTAAGCGGACAGTCTCACGCCGACGCAAGTCTCAAGGTCGCTCTCTTGCGGGCGGTGCTGGAGCGGCCGCGCTCGCTGCCCTTGTTGTTATCGGAAGACCAGCAGGTGGTCGATGCCCTGACTGGACGCGATGCTGGGGCCATTGAACGGCTGAACGACAAGCTTGAACGGCTCGTTACAGGCACGAGCGCTTCCGTTCTCTATGTCATAAATGCGCGTGGCGTGGCGATTGCCTCAAGCAACTGGCGTGAGCCACTGAGCTTTGTGGGCGCGGATTATGGTTTCCGGGAATATTTCCGAGGGGCAGTCCAATTCGGTGCGGCAGAACATTTTGCCCTGGGCAATGTCAGCAAACGTCCGGGCCTTTACATTTCCCGCCGCGTTGGCCCGGCAGCCGCCCCTCTGGGCGTGGTGGTGGTCAAGGCCGAGTTCGACCAGCTTGAGGCGGATTGGCGGGAAGCCACACGCTTTGCATTCGTGACGGACAGCGCAGGCGTTGTGCTGATCTCGAGCGTTCCGGCCTGGCGGTTCATGACGCTTGCGCCACTGCCAAAGGCCGATATGGCAGCAATCCGCGACAGCTTGCAGTTTGGCGATGCGCCGTTGCAACCGCTGCCGATCAATCATGTCGAGGCGCTTGGGCCGGATGCATGGCTTGTTCATTCCGTCGTGCCGGGCGATAGGGCAGGGGAATATTTGCATCTCGCGCTTGATGTGCCTTCCACGCCGTGGAAATTGAGTTATCTGGTTCCCACGGAGCCCGCAATCAGTTCGGCGGCGCGCGAATGGCGCCTTCTTGCCTTTTTTATCGCCCTGCCGGTGTTTTCCATCTTCGGGGTCTATCTTTGGCGCAGACAAGCCGCCCTCGCGCGGATTTACAGGGCTGAAGCTGACCGGCAGGAACTCGAGCGGCGTGTAGACGAGCGCACCCGCGACCTGTCGCAGGCCCATGACAGGCTGCAAGATGAAATGGCCGGACGCCGTGAAACGGAAGCCCGACTACAGGTGGTGCAGCAGGAACTGGTGCAGGCAAACCGCCTTGCCATTCTGGGGCAGGTGGCCGCAGGCGTGGCGCATGAGATCAATCAGCCCTTGGCCACCATTCGCGCCTATGCCGAGAACGCCCTGGTGTTTCTGGAGAGGCAGCAGCAACAACCTGTTCAGGATAATCTGGGCGCCATCGCCCGGCTGACGGCGCGGATCGGAACCATCACCGATGAGTTGAAGGCCTTTGCCCGCAAGGGGCGCACGTCGCCAGAGCCAGTTTTGCTGGTGGAGGCAATAGACGGAGCAATCGTCCTGCTTCGCAGCCGCTTTTCGGGCCATCTCGATGCCTTGTCGGTCGATGAGATTCCGGCTGGGCTTGTGGTTCAGGCAAATCGCATCCGGCTGGAGCAGGTGTTGATCAATCTTTTCCAGAATGCACTTGAGGCACTGGAAGGGCAGGGCGATGGCTATGTGAAGGTTTCAGCCCTTCCCCAAGGAAACGAAGTGGCCATTACGGTTCGTGACAACGGTCCGGGCATTGCGCCTGAAATTCTGCCCAATCTCTTTCACCCCTTCAATACGTCCAAGGATAAGGGCCTGGGCTTGGGGCTGGTGATTTCCAAGGACATCATTGCCGATTACGGCGGACGGATGGATGTTGACAGCAGTCCGGCGGGCACATGTTTCACTATTTTTCTGCAAAGGGTGCCGCAATGAGCAAGCCTGCTTCCATCGTGCTGATCGACAATGATCGCGATTTGCTGATGGCCACAAGGCAGACGCTGGAACTGGCCGGATTTACAGTGGAAGCCTTTGACAATCCGCTGGAAGCGCTGAAGAGGATAAATGCGGATTTCGAGGGCGTCATCGTCACGGATATTCGGATGCCTCACCTTGATGGGCATGAGCTTTTCGCACGGGTGCGGGCAATGGATGGCGAGCTTCCGGTCATTCTCGTTACCGGACATGGCGATATTGCCATGGCGGTCGATGCGATGAAAAGCGGCGCTTATGATTTCATTACCAAGCCGTTTTCCACGGAACGGCTGGTGCAGACCGTGCAGCGGGCAGCCGGAATGCGACGGCTCGTCATGGAAAACCGCGCATTGCGGCAAGCCGCCCATTCGGCACAGGATGGGCTTCCCTTGATCGGCCAGACGCCGGCCATGGAGCGCCTGCGGCGCACCCTGCGCCAGATTGCCGATACGGATGTGGATGTTCTGATCGTCGGTGAAACCGGCAGCGGCAAGGAGGTGGTGGCAAGCCTGTTGCATCAATGGAGCCGCCGGGCGAAGGGGCATTTCGTGGCGCTGAATTGCGGGACCTTGCCGGACAGCATGATCGAGAGCGAATTGTTCGGCCATGAGGCGGGCGCCTTTACCGGCGCGCAGAAAAAGCGGGTCGGGCGCATCGAGCATTCCAGTGGCGGCACGCTTTTCCTCGATGAAATCGAGAGTATGCCGCTTTCGACTCAGGTGCAGATGCTGCGGGTGCTGGAAATGCGGGAAGTTACCCCACTTGGCACCAATGAAGTGAGGCCGGTGGATTTGCGCATTGTCGCCGCCGCCAAGATCGATCTTGGCAATCCCAGGGAGCGTGGGGATTTTCGTGAGGATCTTTATTATCGCCTGAACGTGGTGACGCTTGCCATCCCGCCGGTGCGGGAGAGAAAGGCCGATATTCCGCTGCTGTTTGCCCATTTCGCCCAACGGGCGGCCGAACGGTTTCGCCGAGAAGTCCCGGCGATGACGCCCGCCCTTGAGCGGCATCTGCTTGACCATGATTGGCCGGGCAATGTGCGGGAATTATCGCATTTTGCCGAACGTGCCGTCTTGGGCCTGCATGTGGCGGAGAATGAGGCGGTTGTGGCTGAAGCGGCGAGCTTTGACGATCTGTCCTTGCCGGAGCGGGTGGACATGTTTGAGGCCGAGACAATCCGCCAGACGCTCAGCCGGTTTGACGGAGACGTGCGCCAGACGCTGGAGGCATTGAAGATTCCCCGCAAGACCTTCTACGACAAGCTACAGCGTTACGGCATTGTACGAAAGGAGTTCAGCCCGGGCGGAGAGGTGTCTTGATCACTGCGGATATATTGGGGTGTCCTAGTATAGATATAGAATAATAATGTATAAAATACCGCATATTTAAGTTGCAAAATATTGGAATTCCGCCTTGACACGCGAGGGGATTGCGGCCAGTCTCTTCATAAATTAGTTACCAGTCGTAAGACGACTTCGCAAAATCATCTGGAAAACTGGGGAGGAGACCAGGATGATGCTGACGACGAACCGGCGTAGCGTGCTGAAGGGGGCCGCCGCCGCATTGGCCCTTGCCGTGCCAGGAATTGGCCATGCAGAGTCAGAAACGCGCCTTCGTTTCTTGTGGTGGGGGTCCAAGGAGCGGTCCGATCGGACATTTGCCGCCATCAATGCCTATCAGGGCAAGAATAGTGCCGTTAAAATAGACGGGGAATCCTTTGGATGGGATAATTACTGGACCCGGCTTGCAACGCAGACGGCGGGTGGCAATGCGCCCGATCTGATCCAGATGGATTACCGCTATATTTTCGAATATGCGCGCAGAAATTCTTTGCTCGATCTGACCCCGCAACTGGGAGAGCAGCTGGCGATCAACGATTTCGGTACGGCCAATATTGAATCCGGCAAGGTCGATGGCAAGTTTTATGGCGTTAATCTTGGCGTCAATTCCTCGGTGATGATTTTCAACCGTACGGCCTGGGAAGAGGCAGGGGTCGAGCCGCTTTCCCGAGACATGAACTGGGATCAGTTCGCAGCCGCCTGCACCAAGCTTTCCGAAGCGAAAAAGCGCCGGGCGTTTTATGGAACCCAGGATGGCAGCGGCTCTGAAACCACGCTCGAATGCTGGCTGCGCCAAAAGGGCAAGGTGCTTTATACCAATGGCGGCGAAATTGGCTTTACCACGCAGGACTTGACCGACTGGTTCAAGATGTGGGCCGAAATGCGCAAATCGAAGGCTTGTGTGCCGCCGGATGCGCAGGCGCTTGACCAGTTGACCATTGAAACCAGCATGGTTGCGCTGGGCAAGGCGGCGATAACCTTCGCGCATTCCAACCAGTTTATCGGGCATCAGGCCATCAACAAGGAAAAGCTTGGTCTCATCAACTATCCCGGCCTGCCGGGCGGAAAGCCGGGGCAATATCTCAAGCCCTCCATGATGGTTTCGCTGTCGTCGCAGACGAAAAACCCGGATGCTGCCACGGCCTTCATCAACTTCCTTGTCCAGAGTCCGGATGCTGCAAAGGTACTGGGCGTGGAACGCGGCGTGCCGGCTTCCGAAGCCATGCGCAAGAGCCTTGAAGGCAGCCTGAGTGAAAACGAGCAGCAGGTCGTCAGCTATATCGCCGATTTGACGCCAAAGGTTGGCAGCCTGCCGCCGCCGCCGCCGAACGGGGCAGGCGAAAACATGCTGTTACTGAAAAAAATCGCCGAGGAAGTTGCCTTTGGCAAGACCAAGGTGGAGGACGGCGCGGCCAAATTTACCGAACAGGCTGCCGCCAATATAAAGCGAGGCTAATTTCGTGGCCACAAGCAGACATGAACAGGCCGGCGTCGTTGACGCCGGCAGCGTTTCCTCATTGCCTCCGCCCAGCGCCTGGCGGCAAAGCTTGCCGGGCTATCTTTTCCTTGCGCCGTGGCTTGTCGGCTTTATCGGCCTGACACTTGGACCTGCAATCGTTTCACTTTATCTTTCGCTGACGGATTACAATCTCCTTCAATCTCCCCGCTTTGTGGGGCTCGCCAATTACGTGCGGATCGCGGCGGAAGACGATAAATTTGCAACGTCGCTGAGGGTCACGCTGGTTTATGTGGTGCTTTCCGTGCCGCTGAAACTTGCATTTGCGCTGCTGGTGGCGCTGCTGCTCAATCGCGGCATCCGTGGACTGCCGGTTTACCGGGCTATTTTTTACCTCCCTTCACTGCTTGGGGCGAGCGTTGCCATCTCCATTCTCTGGCGGCAATTGTTCGACGGCGACGGCTTGGTCAACATCGTGTTGTGGAACCTGTTCGGTATCGAAGGACCAAGCTGGATCTCCAATCCGGATTACGCGCTCTACACGCTGGTTGTGCTGGCGATCTGGCAGTTCGGGTCGCCGATGATCATTTTTCTTGCCGGTTTGCGGCAGATCCCGACGGATCTTTACGAGGCCGCCAATCTCGATGGCGCCTCGAAAATCCGGTGTTTTTTCAAGATTACCCTGCCGCTGCTTACACCGGTGATATTCTTCAATGCCGTGGTGCAAACCATCGATGCCTTCAAGGCCTTCACCCCGGCCTACATCATTTCCTCCGGGACGGGCGGGCCAATCGATTCCACGCTGTTTTACACGCTCTATCTGTTTCAGGAGGCCTTTGGCTATTTTCGCATGGGCTATGCGGCGGCGCTCGCCTGGATCCTGGTGATTATCATTGCCTTTTTCACAGCCTTCTCCTTCCTTACCTCACGTTACTGGGTGCATTACGATGAATAGAGCCTCGCAACACAAGGCTGGCCCGACGTTTTCGGGGCAGTTGGGGCCGGGCAAAGCGGCTGGGGCTGCGGATACTGCGCCGGAGGAAGGGCGTCGCTGGTATCTGTCGCTTCTTATTCACATTGGCCTGCTCGGCGCCTCCTTCCTCATGCTCTATCCCTTGCTGTGGATGCTGGCGGGCTCGCTGAAAGACCAGAGCGAAATCTTCGGACAAGCCAGTCTCCTGCCGCAAAAGTGGGATTTCAGCGCCTATGCCCGCGGCTGGAGCGGAATGACCATCTCTTTCGGCACCTATTTCTGGAATTCGCTGGTTATCGCCGTGCTGTCGGTCGTCGGCAATGTCGTTTCCTGCTCGCTTGCGGCCTTTGCTTTTGCCCGGCTGCATTTTCGGGGCCGCAATCTCTGGTTTGCGCTGATGCTCGGCACGCTGATGCTGCCCTATCACGTGACTCTGATCCCGCAATATGTGCTGTTTCTGCACCTTGGCTGGGTCAACACGATCCTGCCGCTGGTGGTGCCGAAGTTTCTTGCGGTGGATGCGTTTTTCATCTTCCTGATGGTGCAGTTTTTCCGCGGTATCCCGCGGGAGCTGGATGAGGCCGCGATGATGGATGGATGCAGCGCCTGGCGCATCTACAGCCGCATCATGCTGCCCCTATCGCTGCCGGTTCTGGCAACGGCGGCGATCTTTTCCTTCATCTGGACGTGGGACGATTTCTTCGGGCCGCTGATTTATCTCAGCGATTCAGGCTCTTACACGGTCCAGCTCGGCCTCAGATCCTTTGTGGACTCCACCGGCAACTCCGACTGGAGCGGGCTGTTTGCCATGTCCAATCTCTCTCTTGTCCCGGTTTTCGTCATATTCCTCTTTTTCCAGCGGCTGCTGATCGAGGGAATAGCCACGGCCGGTTTGAAACGTTGAACAGGACGACCAATGAGTAATCTTCGCTTTGCTGTTATTGGAATAGACCACGATCATATTTTCGGGCAGGTGCAATCGGTGCTGAAGGCGGGCGCAGTGCTTGCCGGTTTTCATGCGGAAGACAATGCCTTGAGCCGCCGCTTTGCCGAGCTTTATCCTGACGCGCGCCGAGTGGAAGACCGGCGGCGACTGCTGGAAGACGAGAGTATCGCGCTCATCGTCAGCGCGGCAGTTCCCGCCGACCGCGCTGCCATTGCCATCGAGGCCATGCGTCATGGCAAGGATGTGATGGTCGATAAGCCCGGCGTCACCAGCTTCAGCCAGCTTGAGGAGGTGCGGAAGGTTCAGGCTGAAACGCAGCGCATTTTTTCCATCTGCTATTCCGAGCATTTCGAGACGGGCTCCACCGTCCGTGCGGGCGAGCTGGTGAAAGCGGGCGCCATCGGTAAGGTGATCCACACGACCGGAATCGGACCGCACAGATTGCGCAAGCTGGAGCGACCCGGCTGGTTTTTCGAACGGCAAAGATATGGCGGCATTCTGTGCGACATTGCCTCGCATCAATGCGAGCAATTCCTGTTTTTCACCGATAGTCTCGATGCCGAGGTGCTGTCGGCAACGGTGGCCAATCGTGCCAATGCCGATAAGCCTGGCTTGCAGGATTATGGCGATATTCATCTGCGAACGGGTTCTGCAACCGGCTATATACGGGTTGACTGGTTCACGCCGGACGGGTTGCCGGTGTGGGGCGATGGACGCCTGTTCATTCTTGGTACGGAAGGTACGATCGAACTGCGCAAATACATCGATGTGGAAGGCCGCCCAGGCAAGGACCATCTCTTCCTGAGCGATCGAAACGGCACCCGCTATATGGATTGTACGGATGTGGAGCTGCCGTATGGGCGGCAATTGCTGGCCGATATTCGCGATCGCACGCAAACCGCAATGCCCCAGTCCCGTTGCTTCAAGGCGATGGAGCTTGCGCTGATGGCACAGAAGCTGGCCGAACAAAAGCTGGGAGGCTGAGCGCATCATGCAGAAAATCATGAAGGTCGCGCTTGTCGGTCTGGGTATCGGCCAGGCGCATTTTGAGCGTGGCTATGCTCAGAACCGCGATATTTTCGAGGTCGCAGTCCTGTGCGATCTGAACAGGCGACGGCTGGCCGAATGTGCGGAACGCTTCGGCATTGCGCGCACCACGACCTCTTTCGAAGAGGTGCTGGCCATGGAGGATATTGACGTCATCGACATCGTCACGCCGCCGATGGAGCATAGGGAAATGATCCTGAAGGCGCTGGAAAGGGGCAAGCATGTGATCTGCGAAAAGCCGCTGGTCGGCTCGCTTGCCGATCTGGACATCGTGCAGGCCGCGGAACAGCGCTCTTCTGCCCGGTTGATGCCGATCTATCAATATCGCTTTGGCGATGGTGTGCAGAAGGTCAAAAGGATCATCGAGGCGGGACTGGCCGGCAAACCCTATATCGCGACCGTGGAAACCCATTGGCGGCGCGAGGCCGACTATTACGCTGTTGACTGGCGTGGCAAATGGGCCACCGAACTTGGCGGCGTGCTGATGACCCACGCCATTCACCAGCACGATATGTTGACCTTTCTGATGGGGTCCGTGGCACGGCTTTTTGGTCGCACCGCAACCCGTGTCAATGCAATCGAGGTGGAAGATTGCGTCAGCGCCAGTCTCGTGATGCAAAATGGCGCGCTGGTGACATTGAGCGCCACGCTTGGTTGCACGGAAGAAATCAGCCGCGTGCGGCTATGCTTTGAGAATGTCACTTTCGAAAGCAATCACGAAGCCTATAATCCGGGCCAGGATCCGTGGAGAATTTTGCCTGCAAGCCCTGAAACCGGCGAGAAGATCGCAGCCTTGCTGGCAGACTGGCAGCCGATCGGAAATCGTTATATCGGGCAGTTCCGGGCGTTTCACGCGGCGGTGCAGAGTGGCGCGCCGCTGCCGGTGACAACGGAAGATGCGCGCCGGTCGCTTGAACTTGTGACAGCCTTTTATCACTCCTCCCATTCCGGGGAGGATGTCGAACTGCCGCTTGATCCATCTCATCCCCGCTATGGCAACTGGAGGCTTGCATGAACATCAACCCTGCTGCTGCGAACCGGAGGGAAACTGGCATGGCAACACGCATCGTGCTGGATAAGGTTGTCAAGCGCTACGGCGAATTGCAGGTGGTTCATGGTATCGATCTCACCATCGAGCCGGGTGAGTTTGCCGTGTTTGTCGGGCCGTCCGGCTGCGGCAAATCGACCTTGCTCAGAATGATTGCCGGTCTCGAAGGCATTTCCGGCGGGTCGCTCTTTCTGGACGACCAGCGCATGAACAACGTGCCCGCCTCCAAGCGCGGCATTGCCATGGTTTTCCAGTCCTACGCGCTCTACCCGCATATGAGCGTTTACAAGAACCTCGCCTTCGGTCTTGAAACGGCCGGGATGAAAAAGGCCGAGATCGAACCGCGCGTGGCGCGGGCCGCAGAAATATTGAAGATAGAGGCCCTGCTGCAACGCAAGCCGAAACAATTGTCCGGCGGTCAGCGCCAGCGTGTCGCCATTGGCCGCGCCATTGTTCGCGAACCGAATATCTTTCTCTTCGATGAACCGCTCTCAAACCTCGATGCCGAATTGCGCGTGCAGATGCGTGTGGAAATATCAAAGTTGCATCAACGGCTTGGCAATACCATGATCTATGTGACGCATGATCAGGTGGAAGCCATGACCATGGCTGACAAGATCGTTGTGCTAAACGGTGGACGTATCGAGCAGGTGGGCGCGCCGCTCGACCTCTATAATCGCCCGGCCAATAAATTCGTTGCCGGTTTTATCGGGTCTCCGCGCATGAATTTCATGGAAGGACACATCAATGCGGGGGAAAACGGGCGGTTGATGCTGACCATTGGCGATACGGTTATGACCTTGCCGCAGGCTATCTCGAACCTGCGCCCCGGCACGAGCGTTACCTTTGGTGCAAGGCCGGAGCATATTACCATCGGGCAATCCGGTCTGGCTTTGGGTGAGGCGCGGGTTGACCTTGTCGAGCAGCTTGGCGGACAGACCATCCTTTATATGACAACGCTTTCCGGTCAGCCGCTGGCGGTTTCCCTTCAGGACCAGCAGCCTATACGGGCGGGAGAGCGGCTGCCGCTGTGTATTGATCCGGCGCGGGCGCATCTCTTCTCAGCAGACGGGCGGCGGCTGGAGGGTTAGAGCCTGACTCGAAAAGGTTTCAACGACATCCGTATTTTGCCAAGCGTCTTTTCAGGATCCGGATGTGGGCTATCATGATCCAGGCTTTGGCTGATGCGATTGATTTCTCCCAATCCTTGGCCAATCGTCGATATTTGCTAAGCCATGCGAAGGAGAGGCAACGCATTCACGATCTCGCAAAGATCGGTGCTGCGCGGCCTGCCGAACCGCCTTGGCGCAGTGGGCAAGGGGAGATGAAGCCCCCTGATCCGCCAGATCGCTTGCATACCGCGTGCCAAGCCGGTCATGTTGCCGGTGGGTGAAATCAGTCCAAACCATTGTGGCCTCTGTTCGTCCTATGCAACAAACAGAATTACAAGCTTCTGATTTCGATTAAGTTTTCGGTCAGGCCCTATTGTTTCTGCTGTCATCGTCCCTTCGGTTGGATAATCAAAATCGAAGCGTCAAATCCGTTCACTCTCCAGCCTCGACACTTCTTTCAACTTTAGCTCTCCGCCAGCGACGTTGATCGAATGGAAACATAACGTAATCGCGCGCGGTAAGCGGCTCGGGTTGGTCTCTGAGGCCAACTTCCGGCCACTCATCCTTCTTGGGCCAGTATGCGGTCAAAAAAATCGTATCCCAGATGGTAGTGAAGAACCCGTAGTTTCGGCGACGGTGATGCGGTTCCATCGAATGGTGAATCCGGTGAAACTTATTGTCCCCAATGATGTATCGAAGCGGCCCAAGAGTGATGCGGGTGCTAGAGTGTGAAAAATGGGCCTGAAAGGTAATGAGTGTCATGGCAACGATAGGCACCACCAAGCCAGATTCAAAGCGGATCAGCGTAAGTGGTAGTGCTACGAATGTTGCATAAACGAGCGGTTCGGAAACGTGGTGATGGCAATTCCATGCCGTCAATTCGCGGATCGAATGGTGCGTGGCGTGCAGGCGCCAGAGGAATGGAATAGCATGTTGCGCCCGGTGCATCCAGTAGTAAAAGAAGTCGCCGACGATTGCGACCAATAGCCCTGAAAGCACAGCCAAACCATTTCCAATGATGACATTGTCAGAGTGAAGCAACGTGCCGAAATTTAACGTAATGAGTGGCTTTATGCCCAGCCAATCCAAGCTCACAGCGTAGAAGTGCCAGATAAAGGCGCCGCATCCGAGACGAATAACCCAATTTCGCACCCCGCGAACATATGAGGCGAAACTATAACGGTAGGCTGGAAAGATAAATTCCAGCGCTGCGCAAATAGTAGCGAAGATCAAAACCAGCTCAAACGATTTTACGAAGATCTGGGCGATCTGATTGAGATCGAGAACGTGCATTTGTTTGCTCCAAGGAATCTTTCAAATGCGACAATCTGAGGTCGCGGCGGCTCTCGTCAACGCGGCCCGATAAATTCGAGTCGTCACACGGATCGATATCCGCGCGAATTGCATATAGCCAATCATGCAAATTCCTTTTCAGCGGGATCCAAACGGTGATCCTTCTCCAGAATAGCGGACATCGCGGGAACATGCTGTGCGGCATTTTTACAGATCGGTAAAATCAATTGTTTGGATCAAATCCATCCATGTTGCAAATAACGGATCCCAGGGATTGGAAGAGGCGGGTACCAATTATCTCTTTTGTCAGATCGTCTTTGGGGGCTGCCTCTGAATGCTTTGCTATACACCGTGATGATTATTCCCTCTGCATTGATGGATGCAGCCATGTGCCCGAGGGTTACTTGTTTGAAGGTCGTCTGCCTATTGTCGAAAGTCGGACAAAAGTCTCAGAAAAAGTGAAGGGAACTGGACAAAAACACCTGAAAAACTAAAGCGTGTCGCGATCTTTCAGATTCGTTCTTGACGCTTTAAGTCATTGTTTTGTTGCATGTCGTTATCGCAAAACCGCTGCGCATTTTTGCGCGACATGTTTTAGCTCTTTCCATTGGTATGGCGCTTGCTTCTTGCACCGCGACGTTATGCAGCAACGGAGCCTTCAATGTCCGCACCGATGAGTTCGCTTGAGAACCTGACCAGCACGACAACCACGACCCAACGGTTCGCGAGCGAGAAGTCCGGTGCTTGCGTCTCCTCATCCTGCGGTTCGACCGCAAAGCTGAATGACATTGACGGCGCTGTCTGGGAGAAGATTAAAAACCATCCCTGTTACTCAGAAGAAGCGCACCACTATTTCGCGCGCATGCACGTCGCGGTCGCACCAGCCTGCAATATTCAGTGCAATTACTGCAATCGTAAATATGATTGCGCCAATGAAAGTCGACCCGGCGTGGTATCGGAAAAGTTGACGCCGGACCAGGCGCTGCGAAAGGTCATTGCGGTCGCCAATCAAGTCCCGCAGCTTTCCGTGCTCGGCATCGCCGGACCGGGTGATGCCTGTTATGACTGGAAGAAAACAAAAGCAACATTTGAACTAGTAGCCCGGGAAATACCCGATATCAAGCTGTGCCTTTCAACCAACGGTCTAGCGCTGCCGGACCATGTCGGCGAGCTTGCCGATTTGAATGTTGATCACGTAACGATCACTATCAATATGGTCGATCCGGAAGTTGGCGCTAAGATATACCCTTGGATTTTTTATGATCGCCGCCGCTTCGTCGGGCTGGAGGCTGCCAAAATCCTGCATGACCGGCAGATGCTAGGTCTGGAGATGCTGACGGCACGGGGCATCCTCACGAAGATCAACTCGGTAATGATCCCAGGCGTCAATGACGAACATCTAGTTGAGGTCAATAGATGGGTAAAGGAGCGCGGTGCCTTTCTGCACAACGTGATGCCACTGATTTCCGATCCGGCTCATGGTACCTATTACGGCTCGACAGGGCAGCGCGGCCCGCGAGCGGTCGAACTAAAGGCTCTTCAAGATAGGCTCGACCGGAGCATCAGGTTGATGCGGCACTGCCGGCAGTGCCGTGCCGATGCGGTGGGGCTGCTCGGAGAGGATCGTGGCCAGGAATTTACCCTCGATCAGATTCCCGATGAGGTGAGTTACGACGCCAGCAAGCGCGAAAGCTATCGGGAGGTGGTCGCGCGCGAGCAAGGCGATCGCTTGGAGGCAAAAAGCCAGGCGATCGGAGTTGTCAAGGCGGCAGGTTCTGGCGGATCTCTTCTCGTCGCCGTTGCAACGAAGGGCGGCGGCCGGATCAACGAACACTTCGGCCATGCGAAAGAATTCCAGATTTATGAAGCCTCCGCGAGCGGAATCAACTTTATTGGACATCGCAAGGTGGAGCAGTATTGCCGCGGCGGCTGGGGCAAGGAGTCCGCGCTTAAGAGCGCTATTATTGCGCTTGAGGGAGTAGATCTCGTTTTGTGCGCTAAAATCGGAGATTGTCCCAAAGACCAGCTCGCGGAAGCTGGAGTCCGAGTAGTGGACGATTATGGCTCTAACTACATCGAGACGGCCATAAGTGCGCTTTACGCCGCAAAATTTAGGGCCGCACCGTTGGCGGCCACGGTCTGCACCAAGGCTGGAAGATGATAGAGCATTTCCAGCAAAAGTGTAATCGGTTTTGCGTCCGGAAATGCGTCGAAACAAGGAGTTAGAGCATTGCCGGTGAACTCGTGTTCACCGGGAGTGCTCTAGAGCATTTCCAGCAAAAGTGTAATCGGTTTTGCGTCCGGAAATGCGTCGAAACAAGGAGTTAGAGCATTGCAGGTGAACTCGTGTTCACCGGAAGTGCTCTAGACCATTTTCAGCAAAAGTGTAGTCGGTTTTGCGTCAAGAAATGA
Source organism: Allorhizobium undicola ORS 992 = ATCC 700741 (assembly GCF_000621665.1). Taxonomy (GTDB): domain Bacteria; phylum Pseudomonadota; class Alphaproteobacteria; order Rhizobiales; family Rhizobiaceae; genus Allorhizobium; species Allorhizobium undicola. The sequence continues at coordinate 161,476 of NZ_JHXQ01000006.1, read as the reverse complement.
ATCATCCAAGGAGTTAGAGCATCGGGCCGAAAAGTGGGAACCGGTTTTCAGGAAATTCCAATGCGCAAACAAGAAAGGAGAGCGTCGTGACGATTCCAGTTTTTAGTCCGGCGCTCCAGGGCGAATGGCCACACCCCTTAGCGCATCCACGCCTTGAAGGAGCTTCGAATATCACAACTGCGCCAGGGGTTGGGGTATTCGAAAAGAGTATAGCAAGGTCATTTTCCATGACCCTTGGTACAAGCCCCGTCATCCAACAAGCCAGGAGTTGAAAATGGCCTTTAGGATCATCGCATCGCAATGCACCCAGTGCGGTGCCTGTGAATTCGAATGTCCCTCCAGGGCGATCAAGTTCAAGGGAGAGGTCTATGTAATCGATCCGGAAAAGTGTACCGAATGCAAGGGAGAATACGAATTGCAACAATGTGCATCCGTATGTCCGGTACCAAAGACCTGCGTTCCCGTGTGACTGCGCTCGGTTTGCCGTCACTGTGGGGTGCCTTCCGGACCGGCCTTGGGCTTCTCTATCGACGTTCAAGGGCGAATGTCTACGTGTCCTCATTGTTTTGACGCATGTCCACACGCAAAACCGAACCCACTTTTTCTGGAAATACTCTAGAGCATAATCCACCGGAGTGAAACGAGGATCGACAAGATTATGCTTCGAAAAGAAAAGGTTAGAGTGCCGATCTGATTCAATCAGATCGAAAAGCGCTCTAATACCAAGGCTCGACGATGCTAACGAATCCTCGCCTTGAAGGGATTTAGAATATCTCAACTGTGTCAAGGGCTTGAGGTATTCGAAAAGGGAATACCAAGGGAAGGAATGGGATGAGCTTTTTACGCGACCAGGAAGTGGAGATCCGCAAGCCCCCACGGTTCATGCCGGGTGAGCGGGTCCGAGCTATGCGCCACATAAAAAACGACGGCACCTATCCCGGTACACCTATTGGCGCGAATTTGGTGAGGAAAGGCGAGGAGGGTTACGTGCGCGACGTAGGTACGTTTCTCCAGCAATTTTACATCTATGCCGTCGAATGGATCGATCGTGGTGCCGTGGTCGGCATGCGCGCGCGTGAACTGAGGAGTGTCCAGGAAGGCCACTGTCCTCAACGAAGGGATAGCGCAATGAAAGTAATGATCCGCAGAACCGGCGCCGGGTTGTCGGCCTATGTTCCCAAGAAGGATCTCGAAGAGCCAATCATCAAGATCGAGAATAAAGATCTTTGGGGTGGCGCTGTAACGCTCAAGAACGGCTGGCGTATCGCCTTGCCTGACCTGCCGCGCGATACGCGTTTGCCGATTACCGTCGAGGCCAAAAGAATTTTTATCGAGGACTGATGCCGTAGATGATAGGGGGCACCGACGTTATCGTCCCCTATCGTGATCTGGGTTCGAGCCTTCGGGGGATCTGGATCTGCTCAGGCATACGAGCGCACGGTTTCGTGCTCCAATCAAGACTCCACTGGTGGATTTCACCGACATGGCACGGGGCTTGCTGCACCGGCCTGTCGGACGAGGTCGAGAAGCAACGCTTTACATAAGGGAGCAATATCGATGACCATTGGAAAAAAGGTTCCATTTGTTACCTTTCGCACGCGTGTTCGCGATAGCTCTATCGCGGGCCCCAATCCACATCGGTGGGAAAATAAGACATCGAGCGACTATTTCAGCGGAAAGCGGGTTATTTTATTTTCGCTGCCGGGTGCTTTCACCCCAACCTGCTCCACCTATCAACTGCCCGATTTCGAGGACCTTTATACCGAGTTCCTTAAAGAGCACATCGACGAAATCTATTGTCTTTCGGTCAATGATGCATTTGTCATGAACGCCTGGAGCAGGGCCCACGGGCTAACAAAGGTTAAACTCATTCCCGACGGCTCGGGCGAATTCACACGCAAAATGGGCATGCTGGTCGCCAAGGATAATTTTGGGTTTGGCATGCGCTCGTGGCGCTACGCTGCGATAATCAATGATGGCGTGGTGGAACAGTGGTTCGAGGAAGAAGGCTTTTCCGACAACTGCGAAATCGACCCTTATGGCATCACGTCACCGCAAAACGTCCTTGAAAGACTGAAGGGCCAGGCCGTCGCATGATCTGGAGGGACTATCGTTTCAAAATTGCCACTCTGCATGTCTCAATATGTCGCGCGACAGGAGTTTCTTCATGGAGTCCTTTGTAGGCATTCTTCAGCGTCAGCAGCAATCGTTCGTGATGACGCCCGCACTCATCGCGTCGATCCGCCTGCTGCAACTGGCGCACGCCGAACTACATCAGTTCATCGACCAGGAAATAGAGAAGAATCCATTCCTGGAACTGGCGTCGGACGATAATGTAACCAATAGCGATCTATCGTCGGTTCCGGGGGGAAATCCAAATATCTGCGCGCGAGAACCCGGCGCAAATGGGCCGAGGGGCGAGGCCTCGGAGCTTCTCGGGCAATGGAAGTCGATCCGCGACACAGACAGCGCCGCCGCAAGCGAAAGACCCGGCTTCGAAGAGTTTGCTGCCTCAACGGAAACATTGCACGATCATGTCGCTCGTCAGATCGCCCTTACTGCCTTCACTCCACAGGAGCGGCTAATCGCTGGCGAGTTTGCAGATCATCTGGAAGATACCGGCTATATTCATGTAGACATCTTGGAAATGGCCGGTAGACTGAATGCCCAAGAGGCTGATGTAGGGCGAGTTCTTAAAACCTTGCAGCTTTTTGATCCACCAGGCATTTTCGCTCGAACCCTCAGCGAATGCCTGGAGATACAGTTGCGTCAGCGGGACCGGTTTGACCCGGCAATGGCAGCCTTGGTCGCCAATCTTGATATGCTGGCGCAGCGCGACTTTCAGGCTTTGATGCGCCATTGCGGAGTGGACGAAGAAGACCTGCTCGACATGTTGCATGAAGTCCGCACACTTGATCCCAAGCCCGGAAACCGATACCAATCCGGAGGCCCGAACTATATCATACCCGATGTGTGGGTTCTGCCTTCGCCTGGAGGGGGATGGCAAATCGAGCTCAATCCGGATACGCTTCCCAAAGTCTTGATCAACCAGACCTATTTTGCCGAAGTCTCTCGCCTGACGGCAGACAATTCAGAAGATCAGGCATTCCTTAACGCGTGCCTCCAGAACGCAAGCTGGCTGGTTCGCAGCCTCGATCAGCGAGCTAAAACGATACTCAAGGTAGCGACTGAAATCGTCCGCCAGCAGGATGTGTTTCTTGAGCATGGCATCGCCCATCTTCGCCCGCTCAACCTTAAGACCGTCGCGGAAGCGATTGACATGCACGAGTCGACCGTCAGTCGAGTAACATCGAACAAGTACATGCTCACTCCTCGCGGAGTTTTTGAACTGAAGTATTTTTTCACAGTCGGAATTGCCTCCACTCAAGGCGGCGAAACGCATTCCGCTGAAGCTGTCCGCCATCGCCTCAAGGCTATTATCAGCGCAGAAACAGAAGGTTCAGTGCTTTCAGACGATGAAATCGTCACTCGACTGAAGGAAACCGACATCAGCATTGCGCGCCGCACCGTGACAAAGTATCGGGAGGCGATGAACATTCCTAACTCCGTACAGCGACGCCGCGAAAATTGGGTGCGGCTTCAATTGCGGTCGAAGGCTTAATTATACCAAGGCTCGAAGATGCTACAGCGCCGTGCGTTTTATCAAACGCACGGCGCTGTAGCACTTTAAGTGTGCTGGATAATTTTTATCTTAAGTCGATTCTGATTTAAGTAAATATGCAGTAAATAACCTTTGACTTGAAGAAACTTATAACACATCAACTGTGTTATTTTCTTGATGTATTCCTAAATGAATGCCAAGGATCATTTTCAATGACCATTGGTATAAGAGCGTTGTCCCGAAAAAAGTGTAGTGACGGTTTTCCGTCTGAAAATGCGATAATGTAAAAGCTTGGGGCGCGTCCGGTGAATATTTGTTCACCGGCGCGCTCTAGAGATAGAGAATTTCTAGCAAAGTTGTATTCGGTTTTGCGCCTGGAAATGCTCTATTATTCCTCTGAGCCGAAGCAACTCTTGAATTCGTTGCATTCCTGGCAACTCGGCGCGACACAGAGTGAAAAGCCTTCAGCCTCGCAAAGCTTGTGGTATAGATATTTCTTCCATTTCATGTTATTTGTATTTCCTGCCGCCAGCCTCGGGAAATGCGTGGCAAGCAGGCGACTGAGTTCAGACCGATCGACGAGGCCGAGTTCCTGCCAGAGATGGCCATCGCGCAAGGCGCGGCGGGCAATGATCTTGGCGAAGCGGGCGCTCTTGGGGTCGGCGGGGCGAGCATCTTTCAGTAGCAGACGCCGCAGAAGTTGTTCTTCCATGCCTTGCTCGGCGTCGTTCCATTCTTCCATGCAGAAGCCATGAATGAAGCTTGTGGGTAAAATACAAGAGAGAATATCCAGCAACTCGGCGCGCGAAAGGCCTGTTGCCTCGGTCGCCGTTGCCTCGCCGGCCTCCACTTCTTCGAGCGCACGCCAAAGAACGCAGGCAAGCACATGTTCATCGAAATCCCACTCGAAGTCCCTTCGCGGCCATCCACTGGTGCTGGACGATTGTGAGTGTCTTCGCTCACTGGGCTGATAGCATATTTGCGTGCCCCGGATCATTCCCTTTCGCGAAAAAATGCGCACCTGACGTTGATCTGACATGCTGCTTGTCCTTTCATTCTCAGTGATGGCGATTTATCCTAAGGTGCGAAGATGCTAACGCATCCTCGCCTTGAAGGGATTTCGAATATCTCAACTGCGGCAGAGGCTTGATCATAACGAATACTCTAGAGCAATTCCGGTGAACACGGGTTCACCTGCATTGCTCTAACGTCTTGTTTCGGCGCACCTCATTCGGATGCTTCCAGTGTTTCGAAGTGAAACGGGGCGCGAACGCCGGTAGAAAAGCGCTCAGCTGCATTGAGAGCGATCGTCAACCTTTCGTGAGGCGGAGAATGGGGCGATGCGAACAGCGCGCCGAGTGCTACTTGTTGGCCGCATCCACAGGCGTCGAAGCCACAGGCAGGTTCGCCGACCTGATAGTCCATGTCGATCTTGAACAGTCGCCCGGCATAGCCGACGAGGAAGGTACCACCGCGTTCGACTTCGTTTTGGCGCTGTGCGAAGCCTCCATCTTGCAGGCATCGACGGAGCGCGTTCACGAACTCGGTGACCATAAATACGTAGACATCAGTTTCGATATGCCTTTCTGGCGGCTTAAAGGAATGCGCCAACAACTGCCCCATTCTAAAAGAGGTGGTAAAACCGAAGATAAAGTTTTGATTGCGGAAGACCTTGCGATCTGCTCGGACGGTAAGTGATTGGCCAGATGCACCGGCACTATCGCCGCCAATGTGAACTGACCCGTTGTTGACTAAACCGACAATGCACGTCATCTTTCATCATCCCCTTAAAGTGCGCATCCAGTTGTCTGGATGTCGATTATTGGCCGAGACTCCAACCAGGCGGTACCGCCTGCGCTTGCCTCGGAGTGAGAGGCAAGGACCATACCAGTTGGGTTCGCGCCCGGAGGGCATGAAAATCTTCGCAGAGACTATTACATTCGGAGCGATCCTGGAAAAATGAGATGCGGTACTTCTGTCTCTTGAATCTGCTCCCAATATCTTCACCGTGTGCGCTCTAAATTGCTTCAGTGCACCGAAGAGGCGAATATCTCTGATCTTCAGTCGTTCCACTTTCTCGAAGTCTTCGCCTGATCAACTTCCAATTTGAACTGGCGGTATCGAACTTGTCCGCGTCAATGTGCAGGGAAACGAGTGTTTCCAATCATTCGACGAGCGACATTTTCGGACTGGTCCGGTCGATAAGGGTGTCGTACGTGACAAGCTGCGAACCTATACGGGACGCTTCCTGAACTAGCATTTCCCGCAGCCAAAGGCTGCCCGCATCATTATTGTTAACTGCAGGCCATTGAATGGCCTCGGTGAACGGCAGGCTTTGTGGCAGCGGTAGCTCGGTGATGTGCAGCGGTATTGTCTTTGTCAAATGCTGCGCCAGGCGTAGGGGCATGGTCCCTATCCGCTCCGTGTCCAACAGCATGGGCGGAATCATACTGTACCCGTGTACGACGACATCAATCCGCCTCTTTCGAGCAAGTCCCACTAGATACGGTTCCTCAAGACCCAGCCTCAGTGTATCGCCAAACTGAACCACAACATGCCCCATCGACATGTATCTCTCGAATGTCAGTGGCCGTAACAGCCGCTTGTTTGAGCGACAGCCGACACACACATGCACATCCTCAAACAATTTCGTTCGAGGATGTGCGTCCGACATGAAGATCTCCGGGAGAATGAGAAGATCGACTTCACCGCGCCGGAGTAGGTCCTCGTTGTCGTCGCTGGGTGGCCTGAATTCGAAGCTGACGCCGGGAGCTTCACGCGCTGCACGCTCCACGATCCTTTCAAAAAACACGAGCGTCACGTAGTCAGAAAGGATGATCCTGAAGCGACGATCTGATTGGACCGGATCAAACGGCTTCGAGGAAATGATCGAGAGCTGAACGTGCATCAGAGTCTCGCGGACAGCTGGGGCAAGCCTTTCCGCACGCGGCGTAGGGATAAATTCACGACCAGCCATCGTAAAGAGATCATCTCGAAAGTAGGTGCGCAAGCGCCCGACCGCCGCACTCATGGCCGACTGACTGAGATTGATGCTGCGTGCCGCTGCCGTGAGATTACGCTCAGTCATCAGGGCGTCGAGCGCGACGAGAAGGTTTAGATCGAGGCCTTTGAAACGCATATTTCTCTATCCATAGCGTGGATGCTTTACTATCCAGACTTAACAGCATTCTTCAGTGATAATATAAATTGAAATTTTCACAGCAGGAGCCCCAGCCTGGATACTTTTCTTCGCAAATTGCATATCCAACTGGATTTTGAACATGCAGCGTCGGATTAATAACACGCTTTACTTGAAAAATGCGATCGGCCCAACCTCGCATGGCGCGGCTTTCTTCACGAGAACGACCTGCCTTTTCGTCATCGCGCGCCGGTAGCTCGATTTGTTCGGTCAAGAGTTTCTGCCGGTGAACCCCAGTGCATCACAGACGGCGATAACGAACAGCTAGTTCCTTTGACTCGGTTGCGAATTTCATCTGCGAAGTAGACGCCCGCCGGCCGCATCCAACGGCTGAACGAGACAGACACGGACGAGGAGAAGTCAAAGCACCATCCGCGATCATTTGGTATGTGGAGGTTAAAGTATGTCGCGCAAAAGTGTGCAGCGGTTTTGCGATAACGACATGCGATAAAACAATGACTTAAAGCGTCATGAGCGAATCTGAAAGATCGCGACACGCTTTAGAGTATCAGCAAAATGTATTCGCTTTGCGTCCGGAAGTGCTCTAATGTATAATATCTTAAATCGGAATCGATTTAAGGTAAAAATCATGCAGTAGATTTAAAGCGTTACAGTGCCGTGCGTTTGACAAAACGCACGGCACTGTAACTTACGGCATCGCATCTTCCAAACTGCGCAAGCTGGATCGTCTTTGCCGCGTGAGCGTCCTTCGTCAATTCGCGTTGTCAGGATGATGTGCGATAATTGGAGCGCAGACGCGTTTCCTTGTTTCAGAAGGGTTCTCGCCATAGTGCGCCCTGTAAGTAGCGGCGAACCTTCCGAACTGAAAAAATCCCCATTTGAGACAGATTTCTTTCAGCAGCATACGATTGTCTGGATCAAGCAGATCCTGCCGTGCAGCCCGCAAGCGGAGCATCTGCAGATAGGCTGCGGGGGTCGTGTCCTTGAAGGTACGAAATCCCATTTCGAGCGCTCTGATAGAAACACCTGCTGCGTCCGCCACCATTGACATTGTTATCGGCTGGTGAATATTGGCACACATGAACTCGATCCCGCGGCGGACATGTCCGGGAGCAATCATGGGAGGCTTCTTATTCAGTAGATGCGATAACCGATGAGGCACCATCCTGATTACCAGGTCAGCGAGTGCCTGCGTAATATGTGCCATGCCTACGGGAGACTGAATGAGGGGGCCATTATCGCGTATTCCTTCGATCATGACTTCCGTGACATTGCGGATTGTTCTGCCAGCTGGTGTTGACATATCCATTTCAGGCAAAAGCTCGAGAGAGCCGCTAAACGGTATATCGAATGTTTCGCCTATGGTCCGTTGAATCAAAGACCAATCCAAGACTAATTCGTCTATCAGATTTGATTGCCCGTGCATTGAAATGCTGTCTGGCTCGGGAACTCTATAAAGAAGCATTTTTCCTTCTTGGGCCTGAGCCATGCGGGAACCGTAGGTGATACCCATGCCACCTCTGCGCGGAACAACGATTGAAAGGTGCCCTGGTGGATTGGAACACCATTTAGCGCGGAACTGAAATCCTGTCTGATGGTAACCCGTAATCAATCCAGCGCTTTCACAGGCCGACAGATCTATCCCCCAATGAAAGTCTTCTTCAGCATTGCCGAGGCGCTCGGCTGTGAACGTGCCAAAAACCCCTCCGAGGGTTTCGATCATGCTATCGAATGTTGAACCACGATCTCGAAAAACGGCATTATCGGCGCTCATTTCCATCATGTATTCTCCAGGTTCAGTATTGCCGCTTTATTTCTGCTCATTCAATGTCTCAAGACCTGATGGCAAGCTACGCGCGGGTATTCGAATGCAGCGTGCTGGCGATAATGCCGGCCGCCGATCCGGGCGGTTGCCTGCGCTGACGACCCATTTGACAGAAGGCTCTCCCAACCTGCAAGCAATCCTTGCTGATCTTGGGGTCAAGCGCGGCTGAGGCTGACCATGATGCCCTTTGAGGAGTTCGAAGGTGCCGACCTTAAGCCCAAGTTCATCGCCCGCTCTTTAAGGATGCGGTTGGAGTCGCCCGTAGCCGCCGCCTATTTTACAGGCTCATGAGCTGGATGAATAGCTGCTTATCGATGTTATACCAATGGCCATTGAGAATGACTTTTGGTATTCCGTTTTCAAATATCTCAAGCCCCTGAGGCAATTGAGGTATTCGAAAAATCGTCAAGGTGAGGATGCATGAGCATCTTCGAGCCTTGGCATTACACAGCCTCCAGCGGCCATATTGAAGAAGGAACGGAGGCCTTTAAAGCGTGTCGCGATCTTTCGGATTCGCTCCTGATGCTTTAAGTCATTGTTTTGTCGCATGTCGTTATCGCAAAACCGCCCCACACTTCTGCGCGACATGCTTTAGTGGTTTGTTTGTGACACTTTCTATCCTGTGCAGAGCTTTCCACAGCCAATGACACAACTATGAAAACCACTAGAAAATCTATGGTTCTCGTGGAGTTTCCAAATTTAACATTTCATCCGTGAGATCTCCGCAAATGGACAGGAAATGTCAAATTCACTCCATGAGCGCTGACCTCTGACCCAGTGTTGTGGTCACTTCATGCACATGGAACCTGATTTTATAAAGGCCCTAGACCTATATTAGCAGAATATAAATCTGAAGTATTTCGATTATATGCCAATTCATGTGGAATATCTGCCAGTTTCTGCTCAAGCATTACGAAGCACGCAACAGGCAAAAGCAGGCTCTCGCACATTCGAAAACATCTCGCTTGCGTTGCGACCTTTCTTGGCTAGTGCGCGAGATTGCGGCAAAAGAACGACCTGAGAGAAAGATCTGCAAAGGTCGAGTATATCGATGATCTGGATTGATGCCATCCAAACAATCAATTCATCAAAAATGCTCAAATGCCATTATAACAAGACGAGTTAAAGCATGTCGCGCAAAAGTGGGTAGCGGTTTTGCGATAACGACATGCGACAAAACAATGACTTAAAGCGTCAGGAGCGGATCTGAAAGATCGCGACACGCTTTAATGTCAAGGGTCATTGAAAATAACTCTTGGTATTCCCTTTTCGAATATCTCAAGCTCCTGACGCAATTGAGATAGCGAAAAATCTTCAAGGTGAGGATGCGTGAGCATCTTCGAGCCTTAGTATAGCAATTAGCGTTCGGCCACGGGGCCTCATCAGGATGACTACATGCTGCAAGAAATATTGCTTTCCGACGTCAAAGACCTGATCGGCAAGGAGATAGGCGTCTCCGACTGGATCACTGTGACACAAGAGACCATCGATCTATTCGCTAGCGCGACGGGAGACTTCCAGTTCATCCACACCGATCCGGTTCGCGCAGCAATGGAGGCGCCATTCGGGGGCACCATCGCACATGGTTTCCTATCTCTCTCACTGCTCACGGCGATGAACTACAATTGCCTGCCGAAGATCCGCGAGATGTCGATGGCCATCAATTACGGTTTCGACAAAATTCGTTTTATGGCGCCGGTCAAGAGCGGCGCACGTGTACGCGGCCGCTTCACTATGGTCCACGCCCGTTTCTGTGCCGCCAATATGCTGATGATTACATATGACGCGAGAGTGGAAATCGATGGAGAACGGAAGCCCGCATTAAGTGCAATTTGGCAGACAATCATCCAAATCGACGCGAAGCTGATGTCCGAGCAGGGCCACAGCGTCCCGGATTAGGAGCATTGTCCTCAGACCACGGGCTCATCTGCCTTGCTCTGACTCCTTGTTTTGATGCATTTCCGGACGCAAAATCACACAGTTTTGCTGGAAACCCCAGCGTTCATGAAGCAGAACTGGTTTAAAGCGTGTCGCGATCTTTCAGATTCGCTCCTGACGCTTTAAGTCATTGTTTTGTCGCATGTCGTTATCGCAAAACCGCTGCACACTTTTGCGCGACATGCTTGCTGGTCATATGCGATTTCCTTTAGAGCATTTCCAGCAAAAGTCTATTCGGTTTTGCGTCCGGAATGCGTCGAAACAGACAGTTAGAGCCTTTCACCGTTTCCGTGAAACAGTGAAAGGCTCTAGGGGCGGAGGGACAGGAAGGCCCTGCTGGTTCACGTCGCAGTTGAGTTATAACTTCTTCACCTCGATTTTATATCGGCGAAGAGCGTAACCAACCTGACGTGGCGTGAGGCCGAGGAGGCGAGCCGCTTTGGCCTGGACCCAACCGGATTTCTCCATCGCATCAATCAGCCGTTCGCGCCCGGTCAGACGCGCACCTATTGCAGGGCAAGCAGGATCGTCCGGATTACAAGCTTTGGGGGAGGTAGCACTCACCGGGGCGTCGGCGCACGTGGACGAGAGTGGGGAGCCATCCGAAATTGTTATTTCTCCAGCGAGCTGATTGATGGCGCTGGTGCCGTTCAATCCGCCTGCTTTCCACAGGAGCGAAGAGAGGCACTGGTTGTGCTGGCAGGCAAAGTCCGACGCACTGATGATCCTTGATTGCGCGAGTGTTGCGGTCCTGCGTACGCAATTTTCAAGCTCACGGACGTTGCCCGGGAAGCGGCAATGCGAGATCAAGTCAAGCGCCGACGGCGCGAAGAAGAGGTCGCGGCCATTCTCCTTGTTGAAGCGCTTGATAAAAACCTTCGCAAGGCGAGAAATGTCGCCAGGTCGATCTCTAAGCGGCGGCAACACAATTGGCACTACGTTAATGCGGTAATAAAGATCGGCCCTGAACTCTCCATTGGCGACGGCCGTTTCCAGATCCTTGTTGGTGGCGCATATAAGCCGAACATCGACCTTTAACGTTCTGGTGCCGCCAACCCTCTCCAGTTCACCCTCCTGCAATACGCGCAACAGCTTGGCCTGAAATGCAGGCGAGATTTCGCCGATCTCATCAAGCAACAGAGTTCCGCCATTTGCCAGTTCAAACCGACCTGCACGCTGCGAAATAGCCCCGGTGAAGGCGCCCTTCTCATGCCCAAACAGCTCCGACTCCAGAACACCTTCAGGCAGTGCGGCACAGTTCAGCCTTACGAAAGGTTTCTTCTTTCGAGGTGAAAGCTCATGGATGGCCTGTGCAAAGAATTCCTTGCCAGTGCCGCTTTCGCCTCTCAGCAGAACGGTGGTATTGGTCGGAGCCACGGCCGAAACGATTGTGAGTACAGCCTTGACAGCGGGACTTTCCCCGACGATCCAATCGATTTTGTCTGGCAGACGGCCGCCGATGTCATTTCTCCCACCGTGGGATGATATCTCATCTGTGCATTGCTCGTCCGTAAGCCGTGCGGCATCCATGACACGTGTACGATGGAGCCAGATTGTCTGGCCGACAAGGTTGGCGATCATTGTGAGAAAGCGTACGTCATCGTCATAGGGGAGGTTGACGGCAGTACCCCCAAGACGAACGATCGATAGTGCTCCAAGAATTTTGCGCTCGGCTTTTATCGGAACACAGATAAAACGAGTGGGCATGTTACTGCGTTTTGACGGCGCTTGAAGATCGGCCTGAAAGATTTCCACCTCGCATGTGTCCCGGACAACTGGCGCCCCGGTAGCAATAATCTCGTCGATTGTGGCTCGCGATATGGCTCGGCCGCCGGATTCAGGCGAGGGTGGAATTCCCGCAGTCGCGATAAATTCTGCGTCAGTTTCATTTTCCAGGACGACGATTGCTCCGTGCCGCATTTCCAGCATCGAGGAGAGGATGTTCACGACATTGACGAGCGTGATCTCCAGCCGGATGGGTGCGGCCAGGACTTTCGATATCTGGTAAATTCCACTTACGAAGATATCCGTATTCGTTTTGATGACTGATTCAGGCCGCCCTCCTTTGTCGAACGGACCATGCAGCATGTGAGCCATTGAAATTCCTCAGTGGTGGTCAGTTGCTCCTCCCAAGCAGCCCTTTCCCTTTGAACTCTGGAAGCATATTATTCCACGGTCTTTGCGTGCAAGCTTTTGACAATCTGAACAAACTCATGCTGTTTATGATACTCGCTCCGGCTTGCGCGCTTATCCGAACTTGAAGAGCACGCCATAGCCCCCTCGGGGGTAATTCCACTCAATCTCACCACTTGCCTCGCAAAGGACTCTGCATGTGCCGCATTCCATGCACCCGTCCGCGATGATCTCCACTTGGCCATTGTCATTCAACTCGTAGCATTTGGCCGGGCAGATGCTCGTCAGGGCAAAGAGATTGGCACCAGGCCACAGGTGCGGTCGAACTTTAATGTGCGGGCGCCCTGAATCGACAACATAGCGGTTCTGATAGAGCTTGTCCTCTACGCGCAAATTGGTAACAGCAATCGTCATCCCATCTCTCCTTCATCGCCAGGCGAATGCAAAGCGAACTGCGTCACTCACGAGCCCCCACCGCGACCGAGCCTTGATGAAAGTGGCCGTGGCCGCCCGTTCCTTGTCGATCTTCGGAGTGCTGTCGACACGAATGAAATTCTGTGCCGCCTGCGACAGCAACTGGGGATAAGTCATGAAAAAATTGCGCGAATTGGTGTGAAGCAGGGCGGGCATGTCTTTGTACTTCCTCAAGTCCTTTATGACGAAAGACTTGTCTAACATTGATTTATAGAGGGCGAGGTTTTCCTTCGTCATTTGGCCCTGCCGTTTCTTGACCTGATGAATTGCTTCACCGGCAAGGCGCCCTGACGTCATGGCGAGGTTGGATCCCTCGCGGTGCACCGCATTGTTGAGCTGCGCTGCGTCGCCTACGACCACCCAGCCGTTACCGAAGAGCTGCGGGATGGCATTGTAACCACCTTCCGGAATGAGATGAGCGGCATATTCCTTGACTTCGGAACCTGCAATCAGCGGCCGGATAGAGGGATGGTTCTTGAAGCCTTCGAGCAGCTCGTAAGGAGGCTGCCTCGTCGAGGCAAAATCCGAGACGAGGCAGCCGATGCCGATCGAGATTGATTCCTTGTTGGTATAAAGAAAGGCCAGCCCGGCCATGTCGCGGGAGATTGTGCCGGCTGCCTCGATCACACAGCCTTCGTTTGCGCTAAGGCCGAACCGCTGGTCGATCACCTCCTCAGGCAGGAAATGCATTTCCTTGACTGCGAGTGCCAGGTGTTCTGGTTTGGGTGTCTCACGCAAGCCAGCCCGGGTGCCGAGAAGCCCGCTTACCCCTTCGGCGAGCACGACAACGTCCGCAAGGATTAAATCGCCGGTTCGGTCGGTGCGAACGCCGATCACCCGCCCGTCGGTGTCACGAGCGAGTTCCGTCGCCGTCGTCTCGCAAAGAACCACTGCTCCGGCATCGCGCACCTTGCGCGAAAACCACTTGTCGAACTGGGCGCGAATGATCGTATAGCGGTTGTGCCTTGACTCATTGAAATCATCCGACCGGTACTGCATCCCCATATGAGATGTGTTGTCCATCATCCAGAAGCGCTGCTCGACCAGATGACGTTCCAGCGGTGCATCATCTCGAAAGTCCGGGATGATTTTCTCCAGCATATTCGAGTACAAGATGGCGCCTTGGACATTCTTGGAACCCGGATATTCGCCGCGCTCCAGCTGAAGCACCTTTAGGCCGCGACTCGCCATGGTGTACGCGGCTGCGTTACCGGCCATGCCGGCCCCTATAACTATAGCGTCAAAATTTTCTTCGGTCATGGCCATACTCCTCAATTCGCAAGCTTGTCGCGATTGTGCGGCGACAGCCGATGGGTGAAGGCATCCGTCAATGACGGCAGGAAGCGAATCGCATCCGTTACGACGCCGAGGTGAGCAAAATCGAAAATCGGCGCGTTTGGGTCGGTGTTGATTGCGACAATGAGATCAGCTCCCCCGACGCCGACCCGGTGCTGGATGGCACCTGAGATGCCCGCTGCTATATAGAGCTTCGGCCGAATCGTCTTGCCCGTCTGGCCGATCTGCCGATCTGCCGGCATCCAGCCTTTCTGGACCAGCGGGCGCGAGCAGCCATATTCGGCCCCAATCGCTCGTGCGAGATTTTTCACAAGTTTCAGATTCTCCGCAGCGCCGAGACCGAGGCCTCCGGCAACCACGACGTCGGCATAGGCGAGATTGGCGGTCGGCGACTGGCCATCAGGCAGGAAGCTGAGGGCTTTTGTGACGATCTCTTCTTCTACCATAGGGACTTCATGCTGAATGACACGCCCGATTGGCTTGTTCATGCGCTCCGGCATGGCCATGACCCGTGGGCGTACGGTGGCCATCTGCGGGCGGCAGTTGAGCGTGTAGATCGTGCATAGCAAGGAGCCGCCAAAAGTCGGTCGTGTGGCCGCGAGCGAACCATCCACGTCTACGTCGAGTTCGGTGCAGTCAGCGGTTAGCCCTGTCAAAAGAGTCGTCGCCACGGAACCGGCAAGGTCGCGGCCAAGGGTCGTCGCACCCAAAAGCAAAATTTCGGGTTTGTAGACAGTAACGAGATCCGTCAGTGCTTTAGTGAAAGGCTCGTTGCGATAATCGGTGAGCAACGGCGCCTCGACAATGTAGGCAAGGTCGGCGCCATATGCGAAGGCCTCGGCGACGGCATACCAGGTAGCCTCTCCTGGCGGTCCAAGGACTACGCCGGCAAGCTCAACGCCCAGCTTGTCGGCGAGCTTGCGGCCTTCGCCGAGCAACTCAAAAGAAACGGGATGGACCTGACCGCGCTCCAGCTCGATGAAGACCCAAACATGCCGATAGTCCTTGAAATGCTCTGGCAACTCCTTCTTCATGCCGGCCCGGCCAGCGGCTGGAGGAGGGGTGTCGCGTTTCGTGTTCAACATCTCTTCGCTCCTTGCCTTCAATCGTCGCCGTTGAAGGCGAGTTCGTTTTCCAGCACCGGCTGTCGCGAGAAGATTCCGGTGATCAAGTCGTCAGCAATATCGCGCGGCGACTTTTCGGTGGTGTCGATTTGCTCTGCCTTTTCGGTTCGCGCCGTCGGGGCGAAGACGCGTTTAACGACGGTTGGAGAGCCGCGCAGGCCGCATTTGGCGAGATCTTCTATGTCTGCGTCTGCTGCACTCCACTTAACGATCTGGCTTCGCGCAGCGCGTAGCGCGTCGTGGAGGGAGCCACGGCGTATCTCATTGGTGCCTTCCAGCATTGTGATGAGGCAAGGAAGCTTGCTCATCAGCGTCTGTGTGCCTCCTTCCGAGCGACGCTCCACCGTGATCTCTCGGGCATTGCAATCAATCGAGACAATCTTCGCCACGTATGTCAGCTGCAGGAGGTTCAGGCGTTTGGCAATACCTGGTCCAACCTGGGCGGTGTCGCCGTCGATCGTCTGCTTGCCGGTGAAGACGATGTCAGGCATGCCGAAGGTCTCTCCGATCTTCGCGATAGCTTGAGAAAGAGCGAATGAGGTCGCCAAAGTGTCGGAACCGGCAAAATGCCGGTCGGTCAAAAGAACGGCGCGGTCGGCACCGTAAGTGAGCGCCTTTCGCAATGCGTCCTCTGCCATAGGCGGTCCCATGGTAAGCACTGTGACCTCGCCGCCATGACGGTCGCGTAACCGAAGAGCCTCTTCCAGGGCAAACAGGTCATAGGGATTTATGATGGTTGGAACCCCCTGACGCATGATTGTATTCGTCACCGGGTGGACTCGTATTTGTGCGGAGTCCGGCACCTGCTTAATACAGATTACGATGTGCATAGTGGTTGCTTACTCCCTACCATTGAAATGGCTGACTTGCACTTTTCCTTCCATGCAGCATTCGTGCCAAATGTTTTCGTCGCTATATACCGTTGATAAAAAGGTGTTTTCCACGAAATGCGTTTTGCTTCAGTAATTACTTGTCTCTTTAGCGACATTTTTGTGTCTTAATAGCGACGAATTATTCCTTCCTGAACGGTTTCAGGATGGTTTCTAACGAGACGAAGGCGGTGGGTGGGATGGTGGGGTTGCCCGGATCGTGATCCTTTAGTACCTTGAAGACCCGGTGCGTGAGTGGAGGCGAAGTCGCGAAATCCTCGTAGGCGCGTTCCAGCATGGCACGGGTTCGAGCGGCAATCGCCTGGCCGGGCAGGCCGGATAAATCCTCATCGGCGAGATACTGGCCCATGCGCTTCATGATATGCAAACGTGAGACGTCGAGCACCTTGGGGTCATAGGAGACGCCAAGGACCGCGAAGAACTCCTCTGCAGCAGATAGACGCTTCAGCTGTGCGAGGGCATCATTAAAGTCGATATTATGGCTTTCATCAGAACACTTGCTCATTGTATTCTCCCGCATAGACAAAGGGACCATCGTGGCCGCAGATAGGAGTTGGGTTCAAGGGGTGTTGCAGCCTCACTTTTTCTTGGAGAGGTGGACCTGAAGCGCAAGGATCGGGTTCGCCGTAATGATCTTTTCCGGGTCGGCAACGATTGTGGTCGTCAGTTCAAGCGATTTGCGAGAAAAGATGACGCCGATCTCAGCGGTATCAAGAACGCGGCATTCATTGCGTTTTATAAGCCTTGCCCGACTGTTTCCCCAAGGGTTCCATGTGGCTGTTTTTTCACATCAGGTGATCAGCCAACGGACTTGCCGCAGGCGCACTTTTCGCGCGCATTTGGATTATCGAAGACAAATCCGGCGGAATCGATTCCTGTCACGAAGTCGATTATCATACCGTCAATTTGCGTTTGCGACGCTACGTCTACGAAAATTTTAACCCCATGGGCCTCGATGATTGTGTCGTCTTCCCTTGGCAATTCTTCAAGGCCCATCAAATACTTAAAACCAGCGCAGCCTCCTGCCTGAATCGTGATGCGAAAACCTTCCGTCGGTTTGGCCGCTCGGGAAAGCGCAGCTTTCATGATGGCGACGGCATTCTCGGTGAGCGTGATCATGCGTCGGTCTCTCCTCATTCTGGATGTGTTCGAGGCTAAGCGAGCATCTACCGTGCCAAAAAGAGAAAACATGTATAAACAACATGATGGCTCAGGCATCTATTTTGTCCCATTCCCGACAACGTCGAACATGGGACAAACGGAATCGACCGTAGTCCATGCGTTCATCTGACCTGCAAGCGTAACGGCCGCCGCAAGAGGCTTCACAGCTGTATCTGCCGATGGATAGAGCCTGGTCTTTTTGACGGGATTTTCAGTCACTTGGCGGCAAGCGACGGTATTACAGCGCCGTGCGTTTTATCAAACGCACGGCGCTGTAATACTTTAAATCTGCTGCATAATTTTCACCTTAAATCGATTCCGATTTAAGGAATTATGCAGTACGCCGCTCTCAAAACGAAGAGCATGACGTCCTGCATTTCATCCCGCAAGGGCAGGAAAGAGCCTGCGTTATTCTGCAAAACAAAATAGAAACAACGCCATAATACCAAGGGCGAAGATGCTAACGCATCCTCACCTTGAAGGGATTTCGAATATCTCAACTGCGTCTGAGGCTTGAGATATTCGAAAAGCGAATACCAAGATTCATTTTCAATCAGCCGTATTATAAGATCGAGAACATATTCGGGCGGCTCAAGAACTGACGGCGCATCGCAACTCCGTATGACCTCGCGCCGACATCTTTATGGCTGCCATTACCATCGCAGTAATCGCTATGGTTGGATTTAGTCAGTCCTGATCTTGGGGGCTGGATCAAGGTCTTATGCATGTCGTGGATGGATGCCATCCAAACAATCGATTTTACGAATTCATCGGTCTGCTGCATTAGAAGCCTATAACTTGACGGGCATCAAGATCGTCGATGGCACATTTGCGAGTGGCGCAGGAAGGGCTGGAAGTTGTGAGACAGTTCAGCATCTCTGGAACGTGGTGGTTTGCAGCGTTCTGCCGTTCGAATGCATGTCATTGTGATCGCTGACGACATCTTCTGATCTGCAAAATTCGCCTGCAGTTTTGGATCACGTGACCGTGCGCTTCTGGAAAATAGCAACCAATAAGGAATCTTTGTATGCGCTCTGGGGTTGAATGGCGTCTCTGTTGGGAAAACGAACTGGAACTCTCCGACCATATCGAGCTCACGGAGTTCTTTCGAAAGACATATGGGCCGACTGGGGCGTTCAATGCCAAGCCATTCGAGGGCAGTCAAAGCTGGGCTGGGGCAAGGCCCGAGCTTCGTGCGATTGCCTACGATGCGAGTGGGGTCGCGGCGCACATGGGCTTGCTGCGCCGTTTTATCAAGGTTGACGGTGTCGACCTCCTGGTGGCTGAGCTTGGTTTGTATGGTGTACGTCGGGATCTTGAGGGGTTGGGAATCTCCCATTCGATCCGTGTTATGTTTCCTACACTACAGGAGCTTCAAGTCCCGTTCGCATTCGGAACAGTTCGCGACCAGATGCGCAAACACGTTGAGATGTTTGGGCGATACAGTCTGGTGAATGTTATGTCGGGACTTAGTGTAAGATCTACTCTGCCACACGCCCGTATCGACAAGCCGCCCACGCGCGTTGAAGATGCGCTTGTGATCGTTCTGCCAGTGGGTCGATCGATCTCGGACTGGCCTGCCGGTACGATGATCGACCGCAACGGGCCTGAGCTATGACGGGTCTCCATTGCTTGTCTGAGGTGCGCAGTGAGGGCACAGATCAGCGCAGCGTTTACTTGACGTTCGATGATGGTCCTCATCCAATTTTTACTCCGGCAATACTGGATGTACTGGCTGAACATCGGGTGTCGGCAACTTTCTTCGTCATTGGTCAGTGCGTAGTCGGTCAGCCGAGCCTAATACAGCGCATAATTGCAGATGGGCACGAAGTCGCCAACCACACGATGACTCATCCTGACCTGTCGA
This sequence comes from Allorhizobium undicola ORS 992 = ATCC 700741, assembly GCF_000621665.1. GTDB lineage: Bacteria > Pseudomonadota > Alphaproteobacteria > Rhizobiales > Rhizobiaceae > Allorhizobium > Allorhizobium undicola. The sequence continues at coordinate 141,986 of NZ_JHXQ01000006.1, read as the reverse complement.
AATGTGGACCCGGCGAAGTAGAGCGTGAACTGTTGGAGGCGAGCAGAGCCATTAAAACGGCGGCACCACAGGCCTCGGTCCGACATGTCCGAGCTCCGTACGGCATCTGGACCGATGAAGTGCTCAAGGCTTCGGCGAATGCCGGGCTAACCGGTGTCCACTGGTCGGTAGACCCCCGTGACTGGTCCTGCCCCGGGGTCGACGCCATTGTCGGTGCAGTGCTCGACTCTGTCCGACCCGGAGCCATTGTACTCTTGCACGACGGATGTCCTCTCAGCGAGTTGCACCCCTGCACTTTTCGCAATCTGCGCAGCCAGACCGTCATGGCGCTTTCCAGCATAATTCCAGCCTTGCATGACCGCGGCTATGTAGTCCGCTCGCTTCCTCAAAGTCACTGAAGAAGAGGTCCCATGAACCTGCTTGATACAACCGGCACCGTCGCCATCTCGCTTTATGCGCTGCTCGCGACTGCTTATAAAAGCATGCAAGTCGTTTACTCTCGACCGGCATATGATTCATCTGCATCGCACGGCCCGTCCGACTTCGACCAGTTGCCGAGCGTGGATGTTATTGTCCCTTGCTTCAACGAAGACCCGGGCACGCTTTCTGAGTGCTTGGCCTCGATTGCAGATCAGGAATATGCCGGGGAAATCCGCGTCTATGTGGTCGATGACGGTTCTGGCAATCGCGATGCTTTGCGACCTGTACACGAGACCTTCGCGCTCGATCCCAGGTTCAATATCATTCTGCTTCCCCACAATGTCGGAAAGCGCAAGGCGCAGATCGCCGCGATACGGCGCTCTGCTGGCGATCTGGTGTTAAACGTCGATTCCGACACGATGTTAGCGCCCGATGTCATCGCAAAGCTTGTACCGAAGATGCAAGATCCGGCCGTAGGCGCGGCCATGGGGCAGTTGACGGCCAGCAACCGAAACGATAGTTGGCTCACCCGCTTGATCGATATGGAATACTGGTTGGCTTGCAACGAGGAGCGTGCGGCACAGGCTCGCTTTGGCGCCGTTATGTGCTGTTGCGGTCCCTGTGCCATGTATCGTCGTTCAGCACTCGTTTTGCTGCTGGACCAGTACGAGTCACAATTTTTTCGAGGCAAGCCAAGTGATTTCGGTGAGGATCGTCATCTCACCATTCTCATGCTGAAGGCAGGCTTTAGAACCGAGTACGTGCCAGGCGCCATCGCAGCGACAGTGGTTCCAAACAGGCTAGGGCCGTACCTGCGTCAACAACTACGCTGGGCACGCAGCACGTTCCGGGATACGTTGCTTGGGCTGCGTCTACTGCCGGGCCTGAATGGTTTTTTGACGCTGGACGTGGTTGGACAAAATCTGGGGCCACTGCTTCTGGCGCTATCGGTACTGACGGGACTGGCACAGAGCGCAATGACAGGTACCGTGCCGTGGTGGACCATCCTGATGATTGCGGCCATGACTATGATTCGCTGTAGTGTTACAGCGCTTCGAGCCCGCCAACTTCGATTCCTGGGCTTTTCTCTGCACACCTTCATCAACATCTTTCTGTTGCTGCCCTTGAAGGCCTACGCTTTATGCACATTGAGCAATAGCGACTGGCTGTCGCGCAACTCTGCTGCCACCCCCTCGAAGAGCGCGGGAGAGCAGGGCCACGTCCGGCGTCGGAAAACTGAAGCAAACACTTCAGGAGTATCGGGACAGGCCTCGACGCTTCGAAGCCTCAATCTTGCCCGCGATGCTTCGAGGCTGGTGACATCTGAATATACTTGCAGCGACGATTGACCGCCACTTTAGCCGGGAGTGAAAGAGTTGACGCAGATCGACAATTATCAATTGCTGAATCGGGAACTGGCGGCGCACGATCCATGGGGGCTTGATGCCAATCCGTTCGAGCGTGAGCGTCACACGCAAATGCTCCAGTTGTCGCTTGCCCACGGATCTATCTCAAATGCGCTCGAAGTGGGGTGCGCTGCTGGCGCCTTCACGGTGCAACTGGCACCCCACTGTAAACGTCTCACCGTGATGGATATTGTGCCTCACGCCATTGAGAGAACGCGCCAACGGATGAAAGATCCGCCGCACATCAAATGGATAGTCTCCGATGTTCAACAGTTTTCAAGTGATGAGCTGTTCGACCTGATCGTTGTAGCGGAAGTGCTCTACTATGTTGGAGAAATAGCCGAGATGCGGCTGGCTGTCCGCAATATGGTGCGAACGCTTGCGCCAGGTGGACATCTGGTTTTCGGATCGGCGCGCGACGCCAATTGCCGGCGCTGGGGTCACGTCGCTGGTGCTGAGACGGTCATCGCTATTCTGAACGAAACGTTGATCGAGGTAGAGCGGCTTGAGTGCCGTGGTGAGTCAGCCAACGAAGACTGCTTGCTGGCCCGTTTCCGGAAGCCGGGTTCTGTTTCGTGACGAATTAAAATTGTCGACCTAGAGCATTTCCAGCAAAAGTGTAGTCGGTTTTGCGTCCGGAAATGCGCCGAAACAAGACGTTAGAGCAATTCGGGGGACCCCGTGTTCACCAGAAGTGCTCTAAAGCATGTCGCGCAAAATTGTGCAGCGGTTTTGCGATAACGACATGCGCCAAAACAATGACTTAAAGCGCCATGAGCGAATCTGAAAGATCGCGACACGCTTTAGACAAGGAGACACTATGCGCATCTGTGGTATCAAGCTGACCCATGACGGGGCGATCGCGCTGGTCGAGCATGGACGACTCGTCTTTTGCGTTGAGCAGGAGAAGCGCGACAACAATCCGCGTTATCAAACAATAGATAAACTCGACGCAGTCGTCTCCGCTTTGGCGCAACACGGTCTTCATCCGCGCGACATTGATCAATTCGTTATCGACGGCTGGGATGGTGAGAACGAATCACAGTTCCAGGTCCTCAGTGGAGTGACTTCCTTGACTCTCAAGGGGGCGCCTTATGTCGAACGCAATGCCGAAGACCTTCTCGAATGTTTTGCCGGCTCCGGTTTGCTTCTCGACGACCGTGCTTTCTCTTACAAGAGTTATCCCCATGTTACCGGCCACGTGATCTCCGCATATTGCACCAGTCCCTTTGCCAAGACCGGACAGCCCGCATTCTGCCTTGTATGGGACGGCTGTATCTTTCCGCGCCTTTATCATGTGGACGGCCGCGGCGCACGGTTCCTTGAAAGCCTGTTCCCGGTCATAGGCCAGACATACGCTGCGGCGGGCCATTATTTCGGACCCTACAAGAAGGCGAACCCGGGAGGTTGGGACCTGGGAATTGCCGGTAAGCTCATGGCCTATATCGCGCTTGGGTCGGTTGATGAAGATATCGTTGCCGTCTTTAAAGAGGTTTATGAGGTGCACTTTGCGGCCGATACGGAGCTTGCCAGTCGCTATCGCGCCAACATCACCGATGCCGAGTCTTCGCTTGCGGCTGTGCACGATTTCTTCGAAGCTAGTGTGGTTCGATTGGGGAGCAAGGCACCGGAAGATGTGCTTGCATCGTTTCATCTCTTCCTCGAGCGTCTCCTTGTTCGAGAAATGACAAATGCATTGGCACGCCATTCGTTTCCGGGACCGCAACGCTTGTGTATTGCGGGTGGTTGCGGCCTCAATATCAAATGGAACAGTGCGCTCCGTGAGGCCGGGCTATTCGAAGCTGTGTGGGTGCCGCCTTTTCCGAATGACAGCGGCTCTGCAATCGGTGCGGCTTGCTGTGCGATGGTGGAGCAACAAGGCTTCGTGCCGTTGGAATGGTCGGTTTATAGTGGTCCTGCCTTGCAAACCGGGCATGTGCCGGCGGGGTGGAAGGCTGTCCTGTGCAGCATCCAGGAACTTGCCGCCATTCTTGCTAGCAACAAGCCCGTGGTTTTTCTTTCCGGGCGTGCCGAACTTGGACCTCGAGCTTTGGGAGGCAGAAGCATTCTCGCAGCCGCTACCTCGCCGGAAATGAAGGATTTCCTGAACGACGTCAAATTTCGCGAACACTTCCGGCCAGTAGCGCCAATATGCCTTGAGGACCGCGCGCCGGATATATTCAGCCCGGGCACTCCGGACCCCTACATGTTGTTCGATCATCAGACACGCTTGGAATGGCAGGACAAAATTCCGGCTGTTGTCCATCTTGATGGATCTGCGCGACTTCAGACAATATCCAGACATTCTCAACATGAAGTCGCCGAACTCCTCGTTGAATATGAAAAACTCACGGGCATTCCGCTGCTTTGCAACACGAGCGCCAATTACCATGGACGGGGCTTTTTCCCCGATGCAGCGGCAGCCTGCGCGTGGGGAGGTGTAGAACATATATGGTGCGAAGGCCAGCTCTTCACGAAAACATGCGGGACCGAAGAAGTGCCTGCTTATGACGCCGTCACGGCAATATGAGGGCAGGGCCATGGTAGCTATTGATCTGTCCGGCGTCAGCAAGGCATATGGTGACAAGGTGGTGGTAGACGGGCTGTCGTTCAGCGTTGCCCGGGGAGAATGCTTCGGCTTGCTTGGACCGAACGGCGCAGGCAAAAGCACGATTGCGCGTCTGGTCCTCGGCATGATGTTGCCTGATGCGGGGAAGATTACTGTGCTCGGTCTGCCGGTGCCGGCAAGGGCTCGCTTGGCCCGAAGGGGCATCGGCGTGGTCCCCCAAATTGACAATCTCGACCTTGAGTTCACTGTGCGCGAAAACCTGCTGGTCTACGGGCGCTACTTTGGCATGAGCACACGCGAGATCAAAGCGGTCATGCCGTCGCTTCTTGAATTTGCCCGGCTTGAGAGCAAGGTTGATGCGCGCGTCTCTCAACTTTCAGGCGGTATGAAGCGGCGCCTGACATTGGCACGTGCCTTGATCAATGATCCTCAGTTGCTTGTCATGGACGAGCCAACGACCGGCCTCGATCCGCATTCGCGCCATTTAATCTGGGAGCGCCTGCGTTCCCTGCTGGCGCGTGGCAAGACAATTATCTTGACCACCCACTTTATGGAGGAGGCTGAGCGGTTGTGTGATCGGCTATGTGTGCTTGAACGGGGCCGCAATATCGCGGAAGGGCGTCCTCAAGCGCTGATCGATGAACTGATCGGGTGCGAGGTCATCGAGATCTACGGCGGCAACCCGCATGAACTACAATCTTTGATAAGACCATATGCCAATCGTATCGAAGTGAGCGGCGAGACACTGTTCTGTTACGCCTCCGATCCGCAGCAGGTGCGTGTACAGCTACAAGAGCGTGCAGGTTTGCGCGTCCTGCAGCGCCCCCCCAATCTCGAGGATGTGTTTTTGCGGCTAACCGGGCGTGAGATGGAGAAGTGAACCATGGGTGAAGGTTGTGCCGCGGTTCTACCCGCGAATGCTTGGAACTGGATTGCAGTATGGCGACGAAATTATCTGGCCTGGAAAAAGGTGGCGCTTGCGTCAATTCTCGGAAATCTGGCCGATCCTATTATCTACCTGTTCGGCCTGGGTCTTGGACTGGGGATTGTTGTCGGTCAAGTTGATGGTACGTCTTATGTTGCGTTCTTGGCAGGCGGTATGGTGGCGACAAGCGCGATGACATCCGCGACATTTGAGACGATTTACGCAGCTTTCGCACGGATGAACGCTCAGCGCACCTGGGAATCGATCCTCTGCACACAACTGACGCTCGGCGATATTGTTCTCGGTGAATTGTCATGGGCGGCCAGCAAGGCATTTCTCGCTGGGACGGGAATTATGATTGTAGCCAACATGCTGGGTTATGCGGCGTGGCTGTCCATCCTTTATGCACTGCCGGTCATCTTGCTCACGGGATTTGCATTTGCGAGCCTGGCGATGGTGGTCATGGCGCTTGCGCCCAGTTACGACTATTTCATTTTCTACCAGACGCTCGTTCTCACGCCAATGCTGTTCCTGTGTGGCGCTGTGTTCCCGATCACGCAGCTGCCGCAGGCCTTTGAGTCAGTATCGCAGTTCTTGCCACTTGCACACGCAATCGATCTCATCCGCCCGGCAATGCTTGGACGTCCGGCGGACAACATGGGCCTGCACATCGGCGCGCTTTTCCTTTATGCAGTTTTGCCCTTCTTCGTGTCTCTGGCACTGTTACGTCGCCGTCTGATGTCCTGACACTACTGACGCAACGGAGATATTCGAAAAATCTTCAAGCTGGGGATACGTGAGCATCTTCGAGCCTTGGTATAAGATAAGTGTGCTCCGTCCGGGCACCATGAGCTGGAGAGCAGAACATGGAACATATGCAATGACACACACCGTAACGGCTCCTCAGCCATTTGCGATTCTTGGAATGCCAAGGACAGGAACGCACTATCTTGAAGAATTGCTGAATGCGCACCCGAACGTCCTGAGTAACGGTGAGTTACTCAATGTGTATGATCCCAATTGGCCTGATAAAGATCGCTTGTTGCGTACCGATCGCGATCTGCTCGAACTTGCATACTTGCGCTTTCCCATGCGCAGTGGCAGGCGGATTACCCATGTTGGGTGTAAAATCAATGAACCTCAGTTTCAGGAGCGTCCGGAGTTTTTTGATGAGCTTGCCCGTTGGCCAGGGCTCAAGGTTATCCTTTTGTCCCGCAGAAACACGTTGGAGTCGCTGCGATCGCTGGTGCAGGCAAGGCAAAGCCGCCAGTGGTTGAAATTTGGTTCGGACGAAGACACACCTCCGCCGCCGTCCGTGCAATTATCGATTTCCGATTGCAAGGATTACTTCAAGGCCGCCGATGATTTTCATGATCGAGTCGGGCAGTCCTACGCTTCGACCAGCTTGCTTAAGGTCGAATACGAGAAGCTCCTTCGTGAGCCGGCGGAATGCCTGGAGGCGGTTGGGCGATTTCTGGGCGTTCCAGCACTCCAACTCTCTGGCCATTCTAACCTTCAGCGCATGGAAAATAGACCGTTGTCCGAAACGGTCGAAAACTTCGAAGAGTTGCGGCGTCACTTCGCAGGCGGACCCTATGAAAGGTTCTTCGAGCTTGACGTAGCATTATAGAGTATCGGCCCGTAAAGTGGGGACCGGTTTTCGGGAAATTCCGTTGCGAAAACAAGAAAGTAGGGCATCGTAACGTTTCCAGTTTCAGTCTGAGGCTCTAGAGCATAATCCGACCGGAGTGAAACGAGGATCGACAAGATTATGCTTCGAAAAGAAAAGGTTAGAGCGCCGATCTGATTCAATCAGATCGAAAAGCGCTCTAGCCGGCAAAACTGCCTTTTGCCTTCCTTCTCGTGCACGTCAAACGGGACGGGATTGATCAATCGACAAGGACGAGGGGCAGCGATGGACAAGAAGAAACGCGAGGGGACTTCTGATGTCTTATGCTCAATCCATGTCGCCGTATAACATCAAGGCGCATCTGGCCGAGCGTGGCAGCAAGTCGATCCTGAGATTCATGATCTGCGGCTCGGTAGACGATGGCAAGTCCACTCTGGTCGGGCGCCTGCTCTACGATGCCAAACTGTTCTTCGAGACCCAACTTGCAACTCTCGAGCGCGTCGGCACCCCCGGCGGCACCAACGGCGATGAGATCGATCGCGCCCTGCTTCTGGACGGGCTCGAGGCGGTGTGCGAACAATGCATCACTATCAACTACTGCTATTTCGCCACCTCGAAGCGCAAGTTCATCGTTGCCGATGCACCGGGCCAGGAGGAATATTCGCGCGACATAGTAACCTGCGCCTCGACGGCCGATCTCGCCGTGATTCTACTCAACGGTAGCCAGGGCATCCTTCAGCAAACCCGGCGTCACTCCTACATAGCCTCGCTGCTCGGTATCCGACATGTCGTGCTCGCGGTAAACAAGATCGACCTTGTGAATTTCCGTGAGCAGGTCTTCGAGGAGATCATTACCGATTACATGGTTTTTGCGAAGGAACTGGGTTTCGCCAGCGTCCAGCCCATCCCGATCTCGGCCCTATACGGCGACAATGTCATTTCCGCGTCTGCGAACACGCCCTGGTACCAGGGACCGACGCTGCTCGAGTATCTGGAAACGGTCGAACTCGATTCGGTTGCCCCGGAGAAGCCGTTTCGTTTCCCTGTTCAAATGGTGACGCACCCGTACGCGCATTTCCGCGGCTATGCTGGCCAGATCGCTTCTGGCAGGATTTCGGTCGGTGATCCGGTTGCAGTCGCGAAATCCGGGCAGCGCTCGTCAGTCAAGGCGATTGTCACCTGTGATGGCAATCTTGAGACAGCAGTGGAGGGCGAGGCGGTCACGATCGTGCTTGCGGATGAGGTAGATGCCGCCCGCGGCAACATGCTTGTTACCCCTGTCCTGCGACCCTTTGTGGCTGACAAGTTCCAGGCGCATGTGATCTGGTTCGACGCCCACCCGATGTTGCCCGATCGCAGCTATATCCTCAGGACCGAGGCGGATAGCGTCAGTGCCACGGTGACGGTGCTCCAGCACCAGGTCAACACCAACAGCTTTCTCCGCGAGGTGGCGAAGTCGCTACAGATGAATGAGGTTGGCGTCTGCCATATCTCGACGCAAGCGCCGATCGTCTTCGACGCCTACAAGTACAATCGGGCAACGGGTAATTTCATCATCGTCGATCGGGTGACGAATGCCACCGTCGGCGTCGGCATGATCGACTTTCCGTTGCGCCGCGCCGACAACGTCCATTGGCACGCGCTTGAGGTAAACAAGGGCGCTCGCAGTGCGATGAAGCGCCAGCGCCCTGTCGTGCTCTGGTTCACCGGGCTTTCCGGCTCAGGCAAGTCGACGATAGCGAATGCGCTCGACCGGATTTTGCATACACGGGGCAAGCACACCTACCTGCTGGACGGTGACAATGTCCGCCATGGCCTCAATTGCGACCTCGGCTTCACCGAGGAAGATCGTGTCGAGAACATCCGCCGGGTCGCCGAGGTCGCCAAGCTGATGGCTGATGCCGGCCTGATCGTACTCGTCTCCTTCATCTCGCCGTTCCGCGATGAGCGGCGCATGGCGCGCGAATTGATGGAGGAGGACGAATTCATCGAGATCTTCATCGATACGCCGCTTGACGAGTGCGCGCGTCGCGACCCCAAGGGGCTTTACGAAAAGGCCCGGGCCGGCAAGATCACGAATTTCACTGGCATTTCTTCACCCTACGAGGCTCCTGAAAAACCGGAACTTCATATCGAGACGGTCGGACATGAGCCGATCGAGCTCGCCCTCAGGATCGAGCAGTTCCTCTATGGGCGAAAGGACGACAAAGACCGCGATCCGGGAACTGCTTGAACGCAGCGTCTGAAGGTCCTTGCTTCTACCGTCATTGCGTTACGCTGCTGACCATTCAGGACCCAAAGCGAGGCGGATCCTTGAGCCAGCCGCGGACGGAAAACTGCTGTCGGTGCTCTGCGTATTCTATGCTGCCTTCAGCACAAGGAAAACTTCCGATCTGTGTCGGCTTTGTCGAACCTGCAACACAGGCTTGGTACGTGAACCTGTCCTTGTTGATCAGGCTTAAGTTTCTGAAATTTAACACAAAAATCTTGCCTTTAGCTTGATCGGCGAAATTGGCACGAGTTTTGATGCCTTCATTACGAGGCGGCGCAAGCTGCCGACCGCCATTGCGCGATGGATGGAACGTAGGAAGGAAGGCAACATGTCAGATTTGCGTCAAATCGCATTCTACGGCAAGGGAGGGATCGGTAAGTCCACCACCTCCCAAAATACACTCGCGGCTCTTGTCGATCTGGACCAGAAGATCCTCATCGTGGGCTGCGACCCAAAAGCTGACTCAACCCGCCTGATCCTGAACTCGAAAGCGCAGGACACGGTCCTGCATCTTGCAGCAAAGGAAGGTTCTGTGGAAGACCTCGAACTCGAGGACGTGCTCAAGATCGGCTACAAAGGCATCAAATGCGTAGAGTCCGGTGGCCCGGAGCCGGGCGTTGGTTGTGCGGGGCGCGGCGTCATCACCTCCATCAACTTCCTTGAGGAGAACGGCGCTTATGATGATGTCGATTACGTCTCCTACGATGTTCTTGGTGATGTGGTCTGCGGCGGCTTCGCGATGCCGATCCGCGAGAACAAGGCTCAAGAAATCTATATCGTCATGTCGGGCGAGATGATGGCGCTATACGCGGCCAACAACATCGCCAAGGGTATCTTGAAATATGCGCATTCAGGCGGCGTGCGGCTGGGCGGGCTTATCTGCAACGAGCGACAGACCGACCGCGAACTCGATCTTGCGGAGGCGCTGGCTGCCAGGCTCAATTCCAAGCTCATTCACTTCGTGCCTCGCGACAACATTGTCCAACACGCCGAACTCAGGAAGATGACGGTAATCCAGTATGCGCCGGAGTCGAAGCAGGCTGGGGAATATCGCATGCTGGCCGAGAAGATTCATGCAAATTCCGGTCAAGGTACCGTCCCGACCCCAATTACGATGGAGGAACTCGAGGACATGCTGCTCGACTTCGGCATCATGAAGACTGATGAGCAGATGCTTGCCGAGCTTCATGCCAAGGAAGCTACGCTGGCGGCAGGTCAATAACCTCCCCCGCCGCCGGGCAGGAGCGCGCCGGCGTCCCCCCCGGCGCGCTCTTCCTGAAAAACAACGCCTCGTCGGAGAGGCGTCACCAAACATGAAAGGGAACAGGGTCCATGAGCCTCGACCATGAGAATGACAGCGCTCTTCATGAGAAGCTTATCGAACAAGTTCTTTCGCAATACCCGGACAAGGCGGCGAAGCGACGCAAGAAACACCTCACTGTAGCGAGGAGTGGAGACAACGCTGGCAAAGAGGGAGAGGTGCTTTCGGAATGCGACGTCAAGTCGAACATCAAATCCATTCCCGGCGTGATGACGATTCGCGGCTGTGCCTATGCCGGGTCCAAGGGTGTGGTGTGGGGTCCGGTCAAGGATATGGTCCATATCTCACACGGACCGGTTGGTTGCGGTCAATATTCCTGGTCCCAGCGCCGCAATTACTATGTCGGCACGACAGGCATCGACACGTTTGTGACGCTGCAGTTCACATCCGATTTCCAGGAGAAGGACATTGTCTTCGGAGGTGACAAGAAGCTGGAAAAGATCATCGACGAGATCGAAGAACTGTTCCCGTTGAACAATGGCATCACCATCCAATCGGAATGCCCGATCGGGCTAATCGGGGACGACATTGAGGCGGTGTCGCGCAAAAAAGCCAAAGAGCATGAAAAGACGATCGTGCCGGTGCGCTGCGAGGGCTTCCGCGGTGTCTCGCAATCGCTCGGACACCACATCGCCAACGATTCGATTCGCGATTGGGTTCTCGACAATGCGGAAACCGAGTTCGAGGCTGGCCCTTATGACGTCAACATTGTTGGAGACTATAATATCGGCGGCGATGCCTGGGCAACCCGCATTCTCCTGGAAGAGGTGGGACTGCGCGTCGTCGGCAACTGGTCGGGGGATGCAACCCTCGCGGAGATGGAGCGGGCACCCAAGGCTAAACTCAATCTCATCCACTGCTATCGGTCGATGAACTATATCTGCCGGCATATGGAGGAAAAATACGGCATACCGTGGATGGAATACAATTTCTTCGGCCCCTCACAGATCGAAGCGTCATTGCGGAACATCGCCAAGCATTTCGGCCCGGCGATCGAAGACAAGACCGAGGCGGTGATTGCCAGGTATCGCCGCTTGGTCGATGCCGTTATCGATAAATACAGGCCACGCCTCCAAGGCAAAACCGTGATGCTCTATGTGGGGGGGCTGCGTCCTCGCCACGTTGTCACGGCATACGAGGACCTCGGGATGGAGATCGTTGGCACAGGCTACGAGTTCGCCCACAACGATGATTATCAGCGCACCGGCCATTATGTAAAGGAAGGCACGTTGATCTATGACGACGTGTCCGGTTACGAACTGGAAAAATTCATTGAGGGGATCCGTCCTGATCTCGTTGGCTCCGGCATCAAGGAAAAGTATCCGGTACAGAAGATGGGCATCCCGTTCCGTCAAATGCATTCCTGGGATTATTCCGGGCCCTATCACGGCTATGACGGCTTCGCCATTTTCGCCCGTGACATGGATCTTGCCGTCAACAGCCCGGTCTGGGACCTCTATGACGCCCCCTGGAAGAAAGCAGGGCCGCCAATGGCTATCGCAGCCGAATGAAGTGAGGTCTCTGGAAAAAGGAGGCCCTGAACATCCTCGCCCCCTAGGCAGGGGGAATCTGAAACATTTCGACATCCCCTGTGCCGCCGTAGGCGCGCCAGTTGAAAAGAGGTCACCACCATGCCGCAGTCTGCCGACAAAGTTCTCGACCACGCTCCGCTTTTCCGCGAGCCGGAATACAGGCAGATGCTTGCCGGGAAGAGATCGAATTTTGAATGCCCGCATCCGGACAAGGTCGTTGCCGATGTAGGGGAGTACACCAAGACCTGGGAGTATCGTGAAAAGAACCTCGCCCGAGAAGCGCTTGTCGTTAACCCCGCCAAAGCCTGCCAACCGCTCGGCGCGGTGTTTGCTGCCGCAGGCTTCGAGCGTACCATGTCCTTCGTTCATGGCAGCCAGGGCTGTGTTGCCTACTATCGTTCGCACCTGTCGCGGCATTTCAAGGAGCCTTCATCGGCGGTTTCCTCTTCTATGACAGAGGACGCGGCGGTGTTCGGCGGCCTGAAGAACATGATCGACGGGCTTGCCAACGCCTATTCGCTCTATGATCCGAAGATGATTGCGGTATCGACCACCTGTATGGCCGAGGTCATTGGCGACGATCTGCACGGCTTCATCGAGAATGCCAAGAACGAAGGCTCCGTCCCGCCTGAATTTGATGTGCCTTTCGCACACACGCCCGCCTTCGTCGGTAGCCATGTCGATGGTTATGACGTTATGGTCAAAGGCATTCTAGAGCACTTCTGGAAAGGCCAGAAGCGGAAGATAGCGATTGGGACGATCAACATCATTCCGGGTTTCGATGGCTTCTGCGTCGGCAACAACCGTGAACTCAAGCGCCTGCTCGACCTGATGGGCGTGTCTTACACCTTCCTCCAGGATGCCTCTGACCAATTCGATACGCCTTCGGACGGCAAGTATCGCATGTATGACGGCGGCACGATGATCACGGACGTGAAGAAGGCACTCAATGCTGAAGCGACACTGTCGCTGCAGCACTATAACACCCGCAAGACGTTGGAATATTGCAAAGACGTCGGGCAGGCGACGGCCTCGTTCCATTATCCTCTCGGGGTGAAGGCGACTGACGAATTCCTGATGAAGGTCTCCGGGATTTCCGGCAGAGATATCCCCACGGCAATCAGCATGGAGCGCGGCCGGCTGGTCGACGCCATGGCTGACAGCCAAGCCTGGCTGCACGGCAAGAAGTATGCGATCTACGGTGATCCTGATTTCGTCTACGCTGTCGCCCGTTTCGTGATGGAGACCGGGGGTGAGCCTACCCACTGCCTTGCCACCAATGGCACACCGGCTTGGGAAGCTGAAATAAAGGAGCTGCTTCAGTCCTCGCCTTTCGGCAAGGATGCCCAAGTCTGGGCAGGCAAGGACCTTTGGGCGATGCGCTCGCTGCTCTTCACCGAGCCAGTAGATCTGCTGATCGGCAATTCCTACGGCAAGTACCTGGAGCGCGATACTGGCACGCCGCTGATCCGGCTGATGTTCCCGATCTTCGACCGCCACCATCACCATCGCTTCCCTCTCATGGGCTACCAAGGGGGGCTGCGCGTCTTGACGGCCATCCTCGATAAAATCTTCGACAAGCTCGACGGCGAGACGAGCGAGCCGGGTGTGACGGATTATTCCTTTGACCTCACCCGTTAGAGCGCTTTTCGATCTGATTGAATCAGATCGGCGCTCTAACGGCTTATTTTTGAAGCATAATCTTATCGATCCTCCTTTCACTCCGGTCGGATTATGCTCTAATACCACGGGTCATTGAAAATGACCGTTGTTATTCCCTTTTCGAATATCTCATGCCTCTGATGCAGTTGAGATATTCGAAATCCCTTCAAGGCTTGGATGCGTTAGCATCTTCGAGCCTTGCTATAAGACCAGCGGCTGGCCTTCGCTGAGGGCTGCCGCCTTCCCCGATAGAGTTGGAAAAACCGGCGCAATGTTACCGCTCAATGTTAAAATCAGCGATGTTTTCAACGAGCCCGCTTGCGAGAAGAACCGTGCCAAAGATGCAAAGGCACGCCAGAAAGGCTGCTCGAAGCCGCTGACCCCAGGGGCGGCGGCCGGTGGCTGCGCATTCGACGGCGCCAAGATCGTGTTGCAGCCAATCACCGACGTCGCGCACTTAATACATGCACCGCTCGCCTGCGAAGGCAATTCCTGGGACAACCGTGGCGCGGCTTCGTCGGGGCCAATGCGATGGCGCACCAGCTTCACGACAGACCTCACTGAACTCGACATTGTAATGGGGCAGGGCGAGCGGAAGCTTTTCAAGGCAATCCGTGAGATCAAGGAAAAGTATGCTCCGCCAGCGATCTTCGTCTATTCGACCTGCGTGACGGCGCTCATCGGCGACGATATCGAGGCGGTCTGCAAGCGTGCGGCGGAGAAATTTGGCTTGCCGGTGGTGCCGGTCAACACGCCGGGCTTCGTCGGCTCCAAAAATCTCGGCAACAAGCTCGCCGGTGAGGTCTTGCTCGATCATGTCATCGGTACGGTTGAGCCAGGCGATGCCGGCCCCTACGACATCAATATACTTGGCGAATTCAATCTTTCAGGTGAGTTCTGGCGGGTGAAGCCGCTGCTCGACCGGCTCGGCATTCGAGTGCGCGCCTGTATTCCGGGCGATGCACGTTATCTCGACATCGCTTCCGCGCACCGTGCACAGGCGGCTATGATGGTGTGTTCGACGGCACTCATCAATCTTGCTCGCAAAATGGAGGAGCGCTGGAACATCCCGTTTTTCGAAGGCTCATTTTACGGTATCACCGACACTTCGGAAGCACTCAGACATATTGCCAAGCTGCTTGTGCAGAAGGGCGCCGATCCGAGGCTCATCGAGCGCACGGAGACCATGATCGCGGGGGAGGAGGCGATTGCGTGGAAGAGGCTTGAAGCATACCGGTCGAGGCTTGAAGGCAAGCGCGTGTTGCTCAACACCGGCGGCGTGAAGTCCTGGTCGGTCGTCCATGCCCTGTTGGAGATCGGCGTCGACGTCGTCGGCACCTCGGTCAAGAAATCGACGGTCGAGGATAAGGAGCGCCTCAAGCAGATCCTCAAGGACGAGAACCATATGTTCGAGACGATGGCAGCGCGCGACCTTTACGACATGCTTTCAGAACACAAGGCCGACATCATGCTGTCGGGGGGGCGCACGCAATTCATCGCATTGAAGGCCAGGACGCCTTGGCTCGATATCAATCAGGAACGTCAGCACCCTTATGCTGGCTATGACGGCATGGTGGAGCTCGTACGCCAGATTGACCTTGCCATTCACAACCCGATCTGGCGCCAGGTGCGGGAACCGGCACCATGGGACAGCCAACAACAGCCGGCGGTTCAGGCCGCTTTCGAGGTAAGCCAATGACCCGCATCCTGCCTCAAACGAAATCGGCGGCGGTCAATCCGCTAAAATCCTCGCAGCCGCTAGGTGCAGCTCTCGCCTTTTTGGGAGTCAAGAATGCGATACCTCTGTTTCATGGCAGCCAGGGCTGTACGAGCTTCGCTTTGGTGCTTCTCGTGCGGCACTTCAAGGAAGCCGTTCCCCTTCAGACAACAGCGATGGATGAAGTGGCTACGATCCTCGGCGGGATGGATCATCTGGAAGAGGCAATTCTTAATCTTAAAAACCGCATGAACCCCGAGCTGATTGGGATCTGTACCACGGCGCTGGTTGAAACCCGGGGCGAGGGTTTCCCAAGGGATCTTTCGAATATCAAGATGATGCACGCCAAAGAACTCGCGGGCACTGAGATTGTGCTGGCCAACACTCCAGATTTCAACGGCTCCATTGAGGAGGGCTGGGCCAAGGCTGTCACAGCCATGATCAAAAGAATTACACGGCGCGGTGAGCAGGCGCGGCAGCCGAATAGAATCGCCATTCTGCCAGGTTGGAACCTCACGGTTGCTGACATTGAGCATTTACGGGAGGTGGTGGAAAGTTTTGATCTCAAGCCGGTTATTCTGCCTGATCTCTCCAACTCGCTTGACGGTACGGTGCCTGACGATCGTTGGGTGCCGACCACCTATGGCGGTACCACCCTCAAGGACATCGAAGAGCTGGGCACCGCGGTACAGTGCATCGCAATCGGTGAACATATGCGTCGTTCTGCGGAGGTGCTGGAGACGCTGACCGGAGTCTCGTATGTGTTGTTTCAGTCGCTTACAGGATTGACGGAAACAGATCGTTTCATCACGCTGCTTTCCTCCATTTCCGGAACGCCAGCGCCTGCGAAAATCCGCCGTCGTCGCGCTCAGTTACACGACGCCTTACTCGACGGGCATTTTCATTTCGGCGGCAAGAAGATCGCCATCGCCGCCGAGCCGGACCTTCTGTATCAGCTCGC
Source organism: Allorhizobium undicola ORS 992 = ATCC 700741 (assembly GCF_000621665.1). Taxonomy (GTDB): domain Bacteria; phylum Pseudomonadota; class Alphaproteobacteria; order Rhizobiales; family Rhizobiaceae; genus Allorhizobium; species Allorhizobium undicola. The sequence continues at coordinate 125,571 of NZ_JHXQ01000006.1, read as the reverse complement.
CACCTACTTTACCAGCATGGGTGCCGAAATCACTGCGGCCGTCACCACGACCGCAACCTCGCACATTCTGAAGAAAGTGCCGGCCGAACAGGTTCAGGTCGGCGATCTTGGGGATCTGGAAGATCTTGCCGGGGGTGCCGATCTTCTCGTCACCCACTCGCACGGACGCGAGGCGGCCAGACGCCTTGGGATTCCGCTCATGCGCGTCGGCTTTCCCATTTTCGATCGTCTCGGAAGTCAGCACAAGCTTACGATTCTTTATCGGGGCACGCGCGACCTGATTTTCGATGTCGCGAACATCTTCCAGGCCAGCCAGCACGCGCCAACGCCAGAGTCACTCGATCCGTTCCGTAACAGGGAAATGCCAGATGACAGCTGCCCGCCGACTTTCTCTCGTCACTGACGGGATTCATACACAGAGGCCGAAGGAGAAAACCGGTTCATTGCGCGTAGCGATCGCCACGCAAGATATGAAGAGTCTCAACGCCCATTTTGGATCTGCCAAGCACTTTGCGGTCTATGACGTGACATCCGATGGCTGGAATTTCGTGGAAGCGGTTGCCTTTGAGAATATTTCCGACGAGAGCGGGAAGCACCGAACCGAGAGCGATGACCGCATCACCCTGAAGGTGGAGGCGTTGAAGGGGTGCCATCTGCTGTTTTGTCTGGCGATCGGCGGCCCCTCCGCGGCCAAGGTTGTCTCGGCAAAAATCCATCCAATCAAAGTGCCGAACGTTCAATCTATAGAAGGTGTACTGTCGCGAATACAGAACATGCTCAAGTCGGCTCCTCCGCCTTGGCTGCGCAAGGTGCTGACGGAAGCAGCTGCCATTAAAAAGACGCCCTTTGACGATGAGGACTGAACGATGACACCACCATCGGACGCCTTGGTCAGCCGTGCTGTCAACGCGGACGAGATGGTCCTTGCCAACTCTTTTAGCAAATGTCTCATTCGCCTGGTCGGCCACAGGACAGCTATGGAATGTGGGAAGGCAAATTCGATGGGGTGCACCGGGTTTGCCGGACTACAAGGCAGAACAACCGGCGCAATGGGGCCGTTTCATGGGGTTTGGCCAAGATGGATGGCTCTCCAGCTATCTTGCATGAATGGGTGAAGAAGACGGCGGTGGACAGCGGCAAACGAGCAAACTTGCGGAGTGGCCTCGCCGGGAAGATGAAGGCTTTTGAGCGAGAGTTCACGCCGCTCTCATTGAGGCATTACAGCGCCGTGCGTTTTATTAAACGCAAAAATGACGCTGTAATCCCTTAAATCGACTCCGATTTAAGGGATTAGGCAGTAGAGCGCTTTTCGATTTGATTGAATCAGCTCGGTGCTCTAACGTTTTATTTTTGAAGCATAATCTTGTCGATCCTCGTTTCACTCCGGTCGGATTATGCTCTAATACCAAGGCTCGAAGATGCTAACGCATCCTCGCCTTGAAGGTATTTCCAATATCTCAACTGCGTCTGAGACTTGAGATATTCGAAAAGGGAATACGAAGTGTCATTTTCAATGACCCTTGGGTTTAGGCCCGACTTGCCCGCAGGCCTGCAAGGGCGGCGCCTATCAGACCGGGTTCCATGCGGCATTGTGCCTGCACGATGAGCGGACGCCCGAAAGGCCTCAGGATACGAGCCTGTACCGCTTTGTCGATTTCTTCCAGCAGTGGCACTGCATTAGAAAGCCCTCCGCCAACCGGAATGATGGTGGCTCCAGTGAGGTTGACGCAAAGCGCCAGCGGGGCGGAAAGCACATCAACGTATACGTCTATGCTACGCTTGCAGGCCTCGTCACCGGCTATCCAGCCCTGAACGATATTTTCGCTGGAAAGCATTTCGCCATGCAGATGCTGGTGCAGGCGTTCCATGCCGCGGGCGCTGCATGTGGCATCAATGCAGCCGTGCTGGCCGCAACCGCATTGAAAACGCGGCAGGCTTGCCGGTGGAGTGCCCGCAGATGTCGCTGCAACGGGTGCATGGCCCCATTCCCCCGCAAATCCGCCATGCTCATTGATCAGCGCACCGTTGACAACCAGCCCGCCGCCTACGCCCGTTCCGAGAATGATGCCGAACACGACGGAATGGCCACGACCTGCACCAAGCTCTGCCTCGGCAAGAACGAAACAGTCAGCATCATTGGCAATCAATACCGGAAGGCCGAGGGCCGCTTCCAAATCTTCCTGAAGGGCTCTGCCGTGGAGGCAGGGAATATTGGCAATAACAGCCTTGCCTGTCTGCGCATCAATGATGCCGCAGATCGATAATGCGATCTGCCGGGGCTTTGCCTCCGCCGCACCAATCACCTGCCGCAGGCAGGCCGTGAAGGCCTCGAAATCATTGGCGGGTGTCGGTAGACGGGGCAGGGCGCGGATATCCTGGGAAGCGTAGGCATGGCCACCCTTGATGGCCGTGCCGCCAATATCGAAACAGACGATCACGACGCATATCCTCTCTGCATCTTTTGCTTGTAGATGCAGCGTCCACCAATCCATGTGGAGTGCAGCTCAAGGTCGGGCGACAAAACCAGAAAGTCGCCCTGCCTGCCGGGCGCGAGCTTGCCCCTGTCAGTGACGCCTAGGGCCTCAGCCGGATAAAGGCTTGCCATGTTGAGCGCTTCGCCAAGCGGCACGTCAAGCTTTCGATGAACAAAGCGCAAGCAGGAGAGCATGTCGATATCCGCGCCTGCAAGCGTTCCGTCCGCAAGCGTTAGTCGTCCTTCGCGGCGATAAACCGTCCGGCCATTCAGCTCGAAGCGCCTATTCTGCGTGCCAATCGTACTCATTGCATCCGTTACCAGAAAAACCCGTCCGGGGCCTTGTTTCGCGCGCAGGGCGATGGACATGCTGGTGGGGTCCACATGAAAACCATCGGCAATCAATCCGCAGGAAACTTCCCCTAGGGCCAGTGCGGCACCCACAAGGCCTGGCTCGCGATTGCCCATCTGGCTCATGGCGTTGAAGAGATGCGTGACCATACTGGCGCCGGCGCCGACATATCGGCGGGCGATTTCGAACGATGTGTCAGTGTGACCAAGGCTGACGACAAATCTCGCATTGACGAGCGCCGTAACCTGGCTTTCCGACACATTTTCAGGCGCGATGGTAATGAGCGCCTTTCCGAAATTACCGGAGCTGCCAATATAGAAATCGAGATCTTCCGGGCACATCTCCCGAATGAGGGCGGGATGATGTGTACCCTTGCGGACAAGGGAAAGATGTGGACCTTCCAGATGCAGGCCCAGAAAGCCGGGAATGCCTGCCGCCAGGGCCGCCGAGCCTGCTGCCATGCAGGCTTTCATGATGTCCGGCCGATCGGTAATCACCGTCGGCAAAAGCGCGGTGGTGCCGTAGCGCGCGTGCGTTTCGCAAATGCGACGGATGCCTTTCAGTGTCGGCTGGTTGTTGAACAGCGCGCCGCCGCCGCCATTGACCTGTAGATCGACGAAACCTGGCGTCAGAAGTGCATCTGGAGCATCGAAAACCGGTAGGTCCTCGGGTATGTTGCTCCAGGGGGCAAGCCCCTCCACCAAGCCCTCGCGAAGGACTAGGGCGTGGCCTTGTAGGAAGTTATCACCGTCGAAAATCAGCGCCGCTCTTATGGCAAAACGCCGCAGCAGGCCGCTTCCGGCTTCAGGGGGGAAATCATCTATATTCATTATGATCCACTATCGGTTTGCCGGGTGGGTGCCGCCATTGTGACGGGAGTAGCGCGCGTGCGCAATCGGCAAGGCGGATAATGCAGACGCGAGCTGTTATACAGTCAAGGACATGGAGTCTTGAGGGCATAATCCAGAGTAAACCGAGGAGAGGCAAGCGCTCCATGTCGAAAGAAAAGGATAGCGTAGCTTTCTCTCCTGAAAGGCGTAGAAGAAGGAGTTCGAAGTATTGAACTTTTACGGGCTGACCGAAACGGGCAGGCGCGGAAATGTCGTATTCGTAACGTATGCCCTGATCCTCCATCGCTTCGAAGCCCCGATTCCCGTCATGTCGCCCAGCCTCTCTCTCATTCTTCGATTGCCAGCGCTGAGAGTAAGCGCAATTGCCATTTTCTTCTTCGGCCTGTGTAGTGCAACAACAGTTCCTTATTTGTCGATCATCGGTATTCACGAGCTTGGCTTAAGCAATACGCGCTACTCATTTTTGATTTTTATGGCCTCCTGTGTAAATGTGGCCACCAGTATTGTTATGGGTATTCTTGCAGACCGGTGCGGTCAATTTCGCGGCGCGATGATTGTTATTAGCTTGTTTGGTGTTGCGGGTTACGGGATGGTATTTTTGTTTCCGCAGGCAGAAATTTTCGTCAGTGCCGTAATTTTCATGGTTCCGGTTTACGGTGCGCTCAATTCTCTCATCTTCGCAAATATCCGGGCAGCCTGTGATGAGCTCACGGTTCGCGAGCTGATCGGCGTCAATTCCACTGTGCGCGCCGTGATTTCGGCATCATGGGTGTTGGTGCCGGGTCTGGTGGGATTTGCTCTTGCAGGGCGGACCTCTATGCTGCCTGCTTTCCTCATTGCCTGCCTTGGTGCAGCTATCTGCTGCGTGCTGTTCTTATTCGCCTTGCCGAAGGCCGATACCGTGCGCAACAGGCCGTCGCGCCTTTCCTTCATTGCTTCACTCAGGCAGGTTTCCAGACCGTGGTTACTGAAGCGGGTGGTTGCTATCGCATTGATTTCCGCAATGATGCATATCAGCGGTATCGTTCTGCCACTGGTAATTACAGGGCCTGCCGGTGCCGGGCCAAGCGATGTCGGTATTATCGTAGGGTTGATCGCCTTCTTGGAAATTCCATTCATCCTGCTATGGGGTACCTTGGAGCGGCACAGTTCCAGCGTGCATGTGCTGGTGCTTGGCGGCCTTGTCTATTGTGTCTATCTCTGCCTGCTTGGCTATGCGCGTGCGCCATGGCATGTCTATGCCCTGACACCGGTTGCTGGCTTGGGGGCCGGGGCGATTATTTCCATTCCCATCAGCTATCTTCAGAATTTGCTGGCCGATCGGCCCGGGCTGGGGAGTTCGCTTATTGCAATCAATATTTTCGCCAGCGCCGGTTTCGGTTCCTTATTGTTTGCGGCCGGTACATCTCTAAGCACCTATTCAGGGACAGCATTGCTCGCAGCCTTTGCCGGGTTATGCGGAATAGCGGCACTCATTTATCTCGAGAAGCCGCAGCACTTGCGCTTTGGCGGCCGCCATCGAGCCGGGCATGATCCCTGAAGTCTGCCCGTATCGCTGGACTTGCTGCAAGATAATAGAGATTGCGACTATGGTCCGCATTGAGCAATTTCCATTACTGATTTTTAAGTGTCTGCTGCTTAAACTGAGTAGTGCGAAGGGAATCCAGCGTGCCGCAGGGTTGCGCAGCTATTATTGCCTTTGAACTTAGAGCCAACCCTTTTTCGGTCCGTATGCCGGAGGTAGCAGATGACGTCTTTTGTTGGTCAGGCAGATGCATTGGAAATCATTGCCTTCCGGCTTCACAATCAGGAATTCTGTGTGAAGACGACCTCAATCCGTGAAATTCGCGGCTGGGCACCCGTTACGCCAATTCCCCACGCGCCCTATGAAGTCATCGGCGTCATGAACCTGCGTGGAACCGTGATTCCCATCGTCGATCTCGCGGTGAAGCTCGGCATGGCCAATACCGAGGCAAGCGAGCGCAGCGCAATCGTCGTCACGGATGTCAACGGCATGACCATCGGTCTTCTGGTGGATGGCGTTTCCGATATTCTGACCGTGCCTGCTGATCGATTGCAGCCGCTTCCGCAGGCGACCGGTCCCAGTGCAGCCTTCTCAGATGGTATTATCGCTCAGGGGCAAAGCATGATTTGCTTCCTGAATCTGGAACGCATGTTCGGTGATGACGATGCTGCCGAATGGGGCATGGTGGCCTGATCCTGGACGAACTTCAGGCCGAATGCCTCTGGCGTGCCGATTAAGCTCGCACGGCGTTTTGTGCTTGCCGGTGGTTTGAGCGCTCCAGCGTTTGGCCTCGCGTCAGGCGGATTTGACGGCGCGTGGCTTCCCCTGTCCGTCAAGCGCGACCATGATGAAATGGGCGTCCGTTACTTTTTGGCGCTCTTCGGAATATTGGCGACGCACCCAGCACTCCACATAGAGGTTCATCGACGAGCGGCCTATATTCGTAACACTCGTGTAAATGCAAACCGTATCGCCGACTTTGACGGGGCTTTTGAAGCTGACCTCACGCAGGGCGGCAGTCACAGTGCGTCCGCGGGCGCATTCCGCCGAGCGAATACCGGCGGCCGCATCCATTTGCGCGAGAACCCATCCACCAAAAATGTCGCCGGCCGGATTGGTATCTGCCGGCATCGCAAGGGTTCGCAGCGTCAGTTCGCCTTGCGGTCCGTCTTCACGTGCACTCATATTTGTCAATCTCTCAGGTCAGTATTTGGGGCAATTGCCATATAGAGCATTTCCAGCAAAAGTGTCGTCACGTTTTCCAAAACTGCTTTAAGCCTGCGATGACTTCATCAACCGGTCGAGATAGGCCTCGAAAATGACCCCCATATCAGTACTTTGGGGAAGGCGCAGCCACACCATTTGCAAACCGTCCATAATGGAAATGATCTCTGTGGCCAATGCCTGTGGATCGATGTCGGGACGCAACTCCCCGGCTTCCACGCCCCGGTTCAGCGCATAGGCCATATGATCGCGCAATTGCAGGGTACGATTGTAGAACCAGCGGCGCGCGGGATGGTGATCAAGCAGGCTCTCGGCATTCAATAGCGAGAAAGCCCTGATGATTTCGGGCGTCTCCATGTTGCGTCGATTGACGGTCTTGAGCAGCGCGATGAATTCAACCCAATTCAACGTCCCTTCCTTCAAAAAGGGCTCGTATTCTTTGTCGCGCTCGTCGAGGACAGCAAGCAAAAGATCGACCTTGGTGGGAAAATAATGGAGAAGCCCGGCAAGGGAAAGATGCACATCCCGCGCTATATCGGTCAGCGAGGTGGACTGAAAGCCCTCTGACAGGAAGCGCTTTTTGGCCGCATCCATGATGCTATCACGCCGTTCTTTGGCTGATTTTCGTAAACGGCCGCTCGATGCGGGCGTGGATGCGACACCCTGGCCTTGGGGGGATTTTGTCATCAGGACTTGCCCCAACGGTGGCGTGTGACCAACCTCGGGGCAGCGATGATCCCAGCTGCTGGCGTTTCGGCTGGTCTATTCCGGACGCGACGACGTCCCGTCAACACGAGGGCCTCGCCAAAGAAAGGGAGAGTTTCATGAAAGGAGCAATACTAATAAAGTTAAAATGATATGAGGGGAGGCCGTAGGTTCTTCTGCGAATTTATTACAGACGAAGCCTATCCAAGCAAAGACCTCTGCTGAATTAACTTTGGGTCATGTAGCGCGCTGGCACACGGGCGAAGCCCTTCGGACCGGGCGGTTCAGAGTTTAAAAAGAAGAGTTTTGTAAGGTTCGGTTCGAGGGACGCAATTACAGCGCCGTGCGTTTTATCAAACGCACGAAGGACGCTGTAACACTTTAAATCTGCAGCATAATTTTCACCTTAAATCGATTCCGATTTAAGGAGTTATGCAGAAAAAAAAGCCCGCCGCTGGTAGGCGGCGGGCCAATCAAAATTTCAAGACGGGCAGTGTCAGCGGGTCTTGCGCTTCTTCTGACGATGGACGTCCACCACAACGGCAGCGACGATAATCATGCCCTTGACGATTTCCTGATAGTAGGCGTCCACGCGAAGGAAGGTAAAGCCTGAGGTCATAACGCCAAGAATGACGGTGCCAATGACGGTGCCGGTGATACGCCCCGCACCACCGGTGAGCGAGGTTCCACCAATGACGGCTGCGGCGATGGCATCGAGTTCGTAACCGACACCCATGCCGGCCTGAGCCGTCTGCGCGCGGGCTGCCGTTACGATACCGGCAAGACCAGCGAGAAGACCGGCAATGGCATAAACCTTCACGAGATGCGACTCGATATTGATGCCCGAAACCCGCGCCGCCTGCATGTTGGCGCCAATGGCGTAGGTGAACTTGCCATAACGGGTGTAACGCAGCGCAACGTGGAAGATAATCGCAACCACGAGGAAGACGACGACCGGCCAGGCGCCCGTGCCGATGAAGTTGAAGCTATCCGAGAGGCCGGAGATCGGCTGACCCTTGGTATACCATTTCGCAAGACCGCGAGCAGAAACATAGGTGCCGAGCGTGGCGATAAAGGGAGGGATCTTCGTGCGGGCAATCAACTGACCGTTAACGTAGCCGACAGCGAGGCCCACAGCCAGACCGATGATGATCGGCACGATGAAAGGAAGATCGGTCAGCGACGGATACAGCGCCCGGCCCCAGGTGGAGCTTTGCGCAAAGCTGGCGGCAATCATGGCGGTGAGGCCCACGACCGAGCCAGACGACAGATCGATGCCGCCGGTGATGATGACCTGCGTCACGCCGACCGAGATGATGCCGATGACGGAAACTTGCAGGATCATGATGGTCAGGCGCTGCTGGTTCATCAGGAAGCTCTGTCCGATAAGGACCCAGCCCAGCAGTTCGTAGAGAAGAGCGATGCCAACGAGAACCAGCAGGATGCTGGCCTCTTGCGGCATACGGCGCTTCTGGGGCTTGTCGGCGGCTGTAGCCGCTGCGGAAGTGGCGGTTTCGTTGCTCATTTTGTCCTCCCTGTCATTTTTTCGCCGCTCAACGCGAAGCGAGGTCCATGACCTTGATCTGTGTTGCCTCTGCCCTGTCGAGGAAGCCGGTGACGCGGCCCTCATGCATGACCATGACGCGGTCGCTCATGCCGAGAACCTCGGGCATTTCCGAGGAAATCATCAGCACGGCCACGCCATTTCGAGCCATTTCGCAGACGAGGCGGTGAATTTCCGCTTTTGCGCCGACATCGATGCCGCGGGTAGGTTCATCGAGGATCAGTATGCGCGGATTGGTCAGCATCCAGCGTCCGATCAGCACCTTCTGCTGATTGCCGCCGGACAGGTTTTCGATGCGCTCGGAGAGGTTGGGTGTCTTGACGCGAAGCTTGCGAGACATTTCCTCGCAATCAGCGGCCAGACGTCCTTCCTCGACAAAGCCCGCCTTGACATACTTGTCATGCAGAACCGCGATTTGCATGTTCTCGAGAATATCAAGGATCAGCAGGCAGCCCGTGTCCTTGCGGTCTTCCGTCAAAAAAGCCATGCGGTTGCGGATAGCTGTCGCTGGATTGTCCATCACCACAGGCTTGCCGTCGATTTCGATGGTTCCAGAGGTTGCAGGCGTGACCCCGAACAAGGTTTCGGCAACATTGGATCGGCCAGAGCCGACCAGCCCGGCAAGGCCGAGGATTTCGCCGGCGCGAATGTCGAAGGACACATCCCGGAACACCCCGTCAAGGGTCAGGTTCTTGACAGAAAGAACCACATCACCGATCGGAACTTCCTCCTTGGGGAACATCTGCGTGATTTCGCGCCCAACCATCATGCGAATGATGTCGTCTCGCGTCACGTCGCTCGATGCGTGGGTGCCGATATATTTGCCGTCGCGAAACACCGAGAATTCGTCGGCGATCTCGAAAAGCTCGTTCATCTTGTGGGTAATGTAGACGATGCCGATGCCTTGCGAGCGCAGGTCGCGGATAATCCGGAAAAGATGCTCGACTTCACGGTCGGTCAAAGCCGAAGTCGGCTCGTCCATGATCAGAACGTCGGATTCGTAGGAGACGGCCTTGGCGATTTCCACCATCTGACGGTTCGCGACAGACAATTCGCCGACCGGCATTTCCGGATCGAGGGAAATATTCAACCGGGTAAAGAGCGCCTCGGTGCGACGACGCATTTCTGCGTGATCGACGAAGCCGAAACGATTGAGCGGTTCGCGGCGAATCCAGATGTTTTCGGCAATGGTCATGTAGGACATCAGGTTGAGTTCCTGATGGATCATGGCGATGCCGTTCTCCAGCGCGTCGAGCGGCGATTTCAGCTCGATGTCAACGCCTTTGAGGCGAACCTGGCCCTTGTCCGGCTGGTATATACCGGCAAGAATTTTCATCAGTGTTGACTTGCCCGCGCCATTTTCGCCCATCAGCGCGTGGACCGAGCCGCGCTTCAGCTTGAAGGTCACGTCATCCAGCGCGACAACGCCGGGAAATTCCTTTCGCACTCCCTCCGCGGACAGAAGAAATTCGCTGTTAGGCACGGCGCCGCTTTTGCGCACGGCTGCCATCGTTGTCGGACTGACCATCTTACCCTCCCTTATGCTCTCTCCTCCTTGTTGCGGAGGTGGATTGCAAGCATTCCACTTTGCCGGCCTGCGGACAAGGGCGGACCGTATCTGCCCCAAATCACGCCTTACGGCTGTTGTTCAGAGGGTCCGTGCCCCCTGGCGTTAGGCGAGCGCCTTTGTCAAAACTAGACACCTGCGCGGTCCCGCCTCCCGGCAGAACCGAATAGAAAAAACCGTTGCAGGATTTACAAGCAGAACAGGTTTAAATGGGCAGACCGCCCGCACGCCGCCTGTCTGGCATGTGAGCAAAATAAACCAGACAACGAAATATGCACAATCTGCATCCTCCGCTCCCGACGCTCCCCACGTCACCTTCCCGCTTGCAAGATTGCTCCTCAATCCGGCAAACCTGACGGGCGGCACTGCTTCCAGAACAAAAGAACCGCGCCACCCTTTTCGCAGACAATTTATTCCATTTTCCGCTGTGGCCGTCAATGGGTTGCTCTGATTTAGCCGCAAAAAGCGGCGGATTTCCCGCAAAATCAGCAATATGGGGAAAAGACGCTGTGGAATTTCCATTCTATTTATTGAGGAATTTCCGGCTCTAAAGGGGGCGTATGACGTGTTGGGTATTGGAAAGGCGGCAAAAAAAAGCACCGTGCGGGGGGCACGGTGCTGAAATTTGTCCCGAACTGCTAGGGGAACAGCCCGGGTGGCCACAAGGATGTGAAGGGATGCGCCAGGGCCCGAGGGGAGGCAGGCAACAATCCGATCCCTGTAATTGCAACCCTAGCTCGATTTCCTTACTTAAAAATTAAAAGATGCTAATAAAAGATTCCGCAACGAAGGAAATCAATGCCGCACCCGCGATGCCGAGATAAAGCTGGCGTAACGGTCGTTACTGGTTACGACGATTGTGTCCGGCCTCGAGCAGATCGATCTGAATTTGCTGCATTTCTGCCAGCCGCTCCCATTGCCGGGCCATCTGATGATCGATTTTCTCGTGAAGTTGACGGATTTCAAGTTCGGCGCGCAGATTGACCATGTAATCGTTTTCGGCGCGTTTTCGATCTTTCTCCTCCTGGCGCCGCTGGCTCATCATGATGATGGGCGCCTGTAGTGCTGCAACGCAAGAGAGAACAAGATTAAGAAGTATGAAGGGGTAAGGGTCGAAGGCGTTGGAGGCGAGAATCACGGTATTGAGAATCATCCACGCCACGAGAATGCCGATGAAAAGCAGGATGAAGGCCCAGGAGCCGCCAAAACTTGCAACGGCGTCTGCGGCCCGGTCGCCAAAACCGATTGTCTGATCTTTTTCCTGGGCGATTTGCTGGACCGTGGAGATGCCGGTTCCCAGATCATGAATGACCCGCTGGTCGAGTTCTGATAGTTCGCCGCGTTCGTCTTCCAGCATTTTGGAAATGGCCTCGCGCCGCAAGCGGGCGAGATCATTCTCGCACACAAGCGCGTCGGGTTCGGTTGGGCCGATCTCTGCGTGGATCATTTCTGCAAGTGCGGGGCGTTGTGCATCCACGGCGTGGAGGAACCTGCGCTCGAAATGCTTTTTACAAAGGCAGCAAATGCCACCCTTGGCATTTTTAGACGGACGGATGACGGTCACGACGAACTCCGGAAAAAGGGATGCCAGCTCTTGCCGGCATCCCAATTCTATTCAGGAATCATGTTTTCCGAAAGCGTGTCCGTCAGCTTCAGACGATTCCGCCGCTGCCGCCTTTTACCGCTGGCCGTTCCTTGGCAAGCTTTGCGCGGTAGCCGCTGGCGCGATAGGTGGCGACCGGGTCAATTGCGCCGCCGTGACGGCGGCGCGCTTCGGCGAGAATTGGCTCGACATCGCAACGATAGGCGCGTTTCAACGTTTCGGATGCCATCAGCGCGTCGTTATCATTCTGATAACCGTCCAGCGACTTGCGATCGACCAGCAGTGCCTGTGCATAGGCGCGGCGGATTTCGTTGGCACTGGAAATCAGGCTTTCGATCGGGTCCGTCACGTTATGGCTCTGGTCGATCATATGTGCCGGGTGAAAACCCTTCACGCCGCGATACTCGGCATCCACCAGTTCGTTGAAAACGAGGAAGAGGCGATAGGGCTCGACCGAACCGGCATCCAGATCGTCATCGCCATATTTCGAGTCGTTGAAGTGGAAACCACCCAGTTTTCCAAACTGGATGAGGCGCGCCACGATCATCTCGATATTGGTATTGGGTGCGTGATGGCCGAGATCGACGAGGCATTGCGCCTTGTCACCCAGGGTCTGGGCGATGAGGTAATTCGTTCCCCAATCCTGAACCACCGTGGAATAGAAAGCGGGTTCGTACATCTTGTGTTCGGAGAACAGCCGCCAATCATCCGGCAGCGCCTTGTAGATGTCGCGCATCGCATCGAGATAACGCTCGAAGGACCTGGTGAAGTTCGATTGGCCGGGGAAATTCGAGCCGTCGCCGACCCAGACCGTCAATGCCTTGGAACCGATGGCATTGCCAAGCTCGATACATTCGATGTTATGTTCGACGGCCTGACGGCGTGTGGCGGCATCGACATGACTGAGAGAGCCGAATTTATAGGAATGCGCCTGATCCGGAGCATCGGAGAAGGTGTTTGAATTCATGGCGTCGAAGCCGAGGCCGAGTGATGCGCCCTTTGCCTTCAGGTCTTTGGGGTCGGCCTTGTCCCACGGAATATGCAGCGAGACGGTGGGCGTGGCTTGCGTCAACTGGTGAATGACGCTGCAATCCTCCAGTTTGTCGAAGATGTTGCGCGGTTCGCCTTGACCCGGAAAACGGGCAAAGCGGGTGCCGCCCGTGCCGACGCCCCAGGAGGGGACGGCGACGAAAAATTCAGAGACTTTGCTGGTGATCGCGTCAATATCGATGGATTGCCTTGCGAGGCGTTCACCAAGGGCATCGTAATCGCTTTTCAGCGCGGAGGCGCGCTTGTCGTTTTCTGCGGCAATCAGTTCAGCCGCGATTTTCAGGTCTGTCATGGGCTCCTCCCTGAGAGATCATCCCTCCCGCTGCGGAGGGGGCGTAGCGATAGGCCATTTCCATCGAATCAATGGTCGAAGGATGCGTTCTATCGTTTGTATTTTCAAAGACGGGAAGGCCCTGGAGCCTTCCCGCAGGCAGGAGTGTTCAGCGCGTGAAGCTCTGAGCGTTGCCGGCATCGACATTGATGATATTGCCGGTGGACTTGGCGGAGGCATCGGAAGCGAGGAAGTAAATGGCCTCGGCAATGTCTTCGGGGAAGACATTCAGCTTCAGCATCGAGCGCTTGCGGTAATGTTCCTCAAGGTCGTCCACCTCGATCTTGGAGGAGGCTGCGCGCTGCTCGCGCCATTCGCCGTTCCAGATCTTCGAGCCGCGCAAGACCGCGTCGGGATTGACGGTGTTCACGCGGATGCCTGCATCAGCACCTTCCAATGCAAGGCACCGGGCAAGATGGATTTCCGCCGCCTTGGCGGTGCAATAGGCCGAGGCATTCGGAGAAGAAGCAAGTCCGTTCTTCGATGCCACGAAAACGATGTTGCCGCCGATATTCTGACGCCGGAACAGGCGGAAGGCCTCGCGGGAGACAAGGAAATAGCCGGTGGCAAGAATATTGATGTTCTTGTCCCACATGGCAAGCGTCGTTTCCTCAACCGGGGCAGAGGAGGCAATGCCTGCATTGGAAACGAGAATGTCAACGCCGCCAAATTCAACGCTGGCTTCCGCAAAGGCTGCGACAACCGCGTCCTCGCGGGTGACGTCCAGCTGGACGCTGCGGACTGCATCGCTGCTGTAGCGTTTTGCAAAATCCTGCTCGGTCGTGGCAAGCGCGTTCTGGTCAATATCGGCCAGAACCACGCAGGCGCCTTCAGCCGCCAGACGCTCCGCCGTCGCCCGGCCAATCCCGCCGGCGCCGCCGGTGATGAAGGCAACGCGGCCTGCGAGGCTCTTGGGCTTCGGCATCCGCTGGAGCTTTGCTTCCTCCAACAGCCAGTATTCGATATCGAAGGCCTCCTGCTCCGGCAGGCCCTGATATTCGGAGACGGTGGAGGCGCCACGCATGACGTTGATGGCGTTCACGTAAAACTCACCGGCAATGCGGGCGGTTGCCTTGTCCTTGGCAAAGGAGAACATGCCGACGCCGGGAATGAGGAAGATGACCGGATTGGGGTCGCGCATCTTCGGCGAATTGTCATGGCGGCAGCTATTGTAATAGCGGCTGTAATCCGCGCGGTAATCTTCCAGTGCCTGGTCGAGACCGGCAATGACGGCCTCAACATCCGGATTGGACGGATCGAAATCGAGGATCAGCGGGCGGATCTTGGTGCGCAGAAAGTGATCCGGGCAAGAGGTGCCCAGCGCGCCGAGTGGCTTGAGGTTGCTGGAATTCACGAATTCCAGAACGGCGTCCTGATCGTCGAAATGGCCGAGCTTGCGCTCCTGCTTGCCAATGCGACCGCGAATTTCCGGCATGAGACGAGCGGCAATGGCGCGACGCTCGGACGCTTCGAGGCTGTTTGTGACCGCACCCCCGAAAATGACTTTGCCTTCGGTTTCCTTGGCAAACCAGACGATCGCCTTGTTGATGATGTCGAGGGTCAGTTCGTAGCAAGCCTTGGCATCGTTTGCCCAGGTGAACAGGCCATGGCTCTCCAGCACGACGCCCTTGGCATTCGGGTTGGCCTTGACGAAGGCTTCGAGATCAAGACCGAGCTGGAAGCCGGGGCGACGCCAGGGAAGCCAGCCAATATCGGCGCCAAATACCTTTTCCGTCAACTCGCGCGAGTTTTTCGATGCCGCGATTGCAATAATCGCATCCGGATGCATGTGATCGACATGCGTGAACGGGACAAAGCCATGCAATGGCGTATCGATGGAGGCGGCACGCGGATTGAGATTGAAGGTGCAGTGCGGCAGGAAGCCGACCATGCGATCTTCGTCGTGTAGGCCCTGATAGATGCCTTTCAGCGCATCCAGTTTTTCCTGATAAAGGGTCGCGAAACCGTCGAGCTTGATGGTGCCGACATCGCCGCCCGATCCCTTGACCCAGAGAACCTTGATGTCCTGGCCGGTGAGCGGATCGGTCTCGATGACCTTGGCGGAAGTGTTGCCGCCGCCGTAATTGGTAATGCGCTTGTCTGCGCCCAGCAGGTTGGACCGATAAAGCAGTTTTCCAGGCTCATCGAGCGTGGCGGCGTAGCTGTCGTCCCAACGGTTTTCGAGCAGGCGGGGCTGGCCCGTCATTGGCAATCCTCCCGATATTGTGGTTGTCCGCAGCCGGTCAGACTTGCGGGTCTTTGCTTGGTATTGCGCAGCACATGCCTCAATGTCAATCAAAAACGATCATAAAAATTCATTGTGCGGTGCAATATAGTGTTTTTTGATTGAACCTGATTGACGAGGTAAAAAGTTTCTGAATTATTACAGGGCAGGAGCAAGCAATGCACGAACGTGAACGCCATCGCATCATACTGAGCGCGATCCAGGAAAAGCCTGTGATCACGGTTCAGGATATTGCCGAGTTGACAGAGGCTTCCGAAGCCACGATCCGCCGGGATATTGCTGCTTTGCACGTGCAGGGCAAGCTTCGCCGGGTGCGGGGAGGGGCGGAGGCCATTCATCCCCCGCAATTGGGAAATCTTGCAGCAAGACCGTTTCGCGTGTCGGAATCGGTCAATATCGATAAGAAACGCGCAATTGCGCGCGCAGCGGTGGAGATTTGTGACGAAGGCGATTCGATCATCATCAATGGTGGTACGACGACCTTTCAGATGGTTCACTTCATGGCCGCGCGCCGATTGCAGGTGATGACGAATTCCTTCGCCATTGCCGAACATCTGATCAAGCATTCGAAGTGCACGGTGAATGTGCCGGGCGGGGCTATTTACCGTGACCAGAGCCTCATCCTGTCGCCGTTCGAAAATGACGCCATCCGCAATTTCTATGGACGGCGCATGTTCATCGGCGCGCAAGGCATCAGCGCGCTGGGGGTGATGGAGCCGGATGCACTTGTCATTCAGAGCGAGCAGCGGCTCATGCGGCAGGCGGATGAACTGATCGTCATGGTGGATTCCACCAAGTTCACCCGTCGATCGAGCATGATTCTCTGCCCGCTCGAAAATGTCTCGACCATCATAACCGATGACGGCGTGCCGGAAGAGGCTGTCGCCATGGTGGAGGCGGCAGGCATAAAGCTTTTGACGGTGAAGCCGGTCGCTTCACCGCACAAGGAGGAATCTCCCTCGGTTGCCTAGGTGCAATTTTGAACCACCGGAAAAGGTGGCGAGGGAGCAGGGTTTATCATAACGGGAGGAAGACCATGAAAATGACGAGACGTTTCCTTGGCGCGGCTGCAATTGCTTTCGTGTCTGCCACGGGCATGGCCCAGGCTGCCGAGGTCAAGATTGCTCTGGTGGTGAAATCGCTTGGAAACGGCTTCTTCGAGGCCGCCAACAAGGGCGCGGAGGAAGCCGCCAAAGAAATTGGCGGCGTGAAGATCATCTATACCGGCCCGACCTCCACAACGGCGGAAGGCCAGATCGAGGTCATCAATTCGCTGATCGCTCAGGGCGTTGACGCCATCGCTATTTCCGCCAATGACCCGGATGCCGTCGTTCCGGCTCTGAAAAAGGCCGCACAGCGCGGGATCAAGGTGATTTCCTGGGATTCCGGCGTGGCGCCGGCGGGACGCATCCTGCATCTCAACCCGTCTTCGAACGAGCTGATCGGCAAGATGTGTCTGAAGCTTGCGGCGGATCACCTGCCTGACGGCAAGGGCGATTTCGCTATTCTTTCCGCCACCACAACCTCGACCAACCAGAATATCTGGATCGAGGAAATGAAGAAGCAGCTCAAGGATTTCCCCGGTCTCAATCTCGTCACGACCGTCTACGGTGATGACCTTGCCGACAAGAGCTATCGCGAAGCCAATGGCCTTCTCACCTCCAAGCCAAACGTCAAGGTCATCGTCGCGCCGACCACCGTTGGCGTGCTGGCGGCATCGCAGGCCGTGAAGGACGCTGGCAAGATCGGTCAGGTCTATGTCACGGGCCTTGGCCTTCCCTCGGAAATGGCGGGTGCGATCAAGTCCGGCGCCACGAAGGAATTCGCCATCTGGAACCCGATCGACCTTGGTTATTCTGCCACCCAGATTGCTTATCACCTCGTCAAGGGCGATGCGACCGGCAAGCCGGGTACGTCCGTACCGGCAGGGCGCATGGGGTCGATCAAGGTTGGTGAAGGCGGCGAAGCTGCCATGGCCGAACCCTTTGTCTACGACGCCAAGAATATCGATCAGTTCTCCAAGATCTTCTGATCCTGTGATCGAAACAGCCTTCTGCCGGTCTCGAACCGGCAGAGAGGGGCTGTCTGGCTCTCGGTCAGCCTGAGCGGTCAAGCCGCGACCAGGGGTGGCTTTGCTTGCAAATATCCATCGAAGACAGTTTGGGTCGGATCAGCAGCCGGCCCAATCCATGATGACAGTAAAAATGGAACATTCCACGATGAGCGTTGAACCCCCGATGGCTGAAAGCGGTCAGGCTGCATCCCTTGCGGGCGATGCGTCATTGGCGGCGTCGGTCGCGCCAGTTCTTGAAATGCGCGGCATTTCGCAGATCTTTCCCGGCGTTAAAGCGCTGGATGGCGTCAACATTGCCCTTTATCCCGGTCAGGTTACGGCATTGATCGGCGAGAACGGAGCGGGTAAATCGACGCTCGTCAAAATTCTGACCGGCATTTACCGTCCCAACGAAGGCGAGATCCTGATCGACGGCCAGGTGATGCGATTTGCCAGCGCTCAGGACGCAATAGATGCTGGCGTGACGGCCATCCATCAGGAAACCGTGCTTTTCGACGAGCTGACGGTAGGTGAAAATATCTTTCTGGGCCATGCGCCCCGCACCCGTTTCGGCCTGATCGACTGGCGCAGCATCCACGCCCGGTCGCGGCAATTGCTGGAGGCGCTGGAAAGCCGGATCGACCCGACAATTCGCCTGAAGGATCTTTCCATCGCCCAGCGGCATCTGGTTGCAATCGCCCGCGCCCTGTCTGTCGAGGCGCGCATCGTCATCATGGATGAGCCGACAGCGGCCTTGTCTCGCAAGGAAATCGACGATCTGTTTCGCATTGTCGAAAACCTGAAACGGCAGGGCAAGGCAATTTTGTTCATCAGCCACAAATTCGATGAACTCTATGAAATTGCGGAGAATTACGCGGTCTTTCGCGATGGGCGCATGGTGGGTGCCGGAAAGTTGCAGAAAACGCCGCAGGAGGAGATCGTCCGGCTTATGGTCGGGCGGGATGTCGATGAGGTCTTTCCCAAGGTAAAGGCCAGCCTTGGCGGCACCGTGCTGAAAGTGTCCCGCTATAGCCACCCCACGGAATTTCGCGATATTGCTTTTGAACTGCGAAAGGGGGAAATTCTTGGCATTTATGGGCTGATCGGGGCGGGCCGCTCGGAGCTTTGCCAGTCGCTGTTTGGTGTCACGTCTGCTTCAAGCGGGCAGGTGGAACTGGAAGGGAAAACGCTTGCGATCAACAGACCGGCGGATGCCATCGCCAGCGGCATAGTTTACGTGCCGGAAGAGCGCGGCAGGCATGGTCTGGCGTTGCCCATGCCGATTTACCAGAACATCTCGCTGCCATCGCTTGGGCAAACGTCGCGCAGGGGGTTCTTGCGTGCGGCCGAGGAATTCCGGCTGGCGCGCCTTTATGCGGAACGTCTGGATTTGCGCGCTGCGGCCCTTTCCGTTCCCGTCGGTACATTGTCGGGCGGCAATCAGCAGAAGGTGGTGATTGGCAAGTGGCTTGCCACGAAACCAAAGGTCATCATTCTCGACGAGCCGACGAAAGGTATCGACATCGGCTCCAAGGCCGCCGTCCATGGCTTTATTTCGGAGCTGGCGGCAGAAGGCCTTTCCATCATCATGATCTCTTCTGAATTGCCGGAAATCCTTGGAATGTCGGACCGTGTCATGGTGATGCGGGAAGGCTTGATGGCAGGCGTCTACGATCGTGAAGGGCTGACGCCCGAGATGCTGGTGCGCGCCGCCACCGGTAATATGTGAGGTATTTCATGAAAACCCTGCTTCGACATCGCGAGGCGGCTCTGGCGGTGATCATCGCCCTGCTGGTGCTGATTTTCGCGACCCGCGCCGAAGGCTTCGCCTCTCCGGGCAATCTTGCCACCATCTTCAACGATACCTCGATCCTGATCATTCTGGCGCTTGGGCAGATGGTGGTCATCATGACCAAATCCATCGATCTTTCCGTTGCGGCCAATCTTGCCTTTACGGGCATGGCCGTTGCCATGCTGGATGCCAGCTTTCCGGGATTGCCGCTTGCGCTGCTTGTTCTGTGCGCCATCGCCATCGGAGCGCTGCTCGGCGCGCTGAACGGCTATCTGGTCTGGGCACTTGGTATGCCTTCCATTGTCGTGACCCTTGGGACGCTGACCATCTATCGCGGCATGGCCTTCGTGCTGTCGGGCGGCGCCTGGGTCAATGCGCATCAGATGACGGCCGATTTCCTGAACATGCCCCGCACGGTCCTTGCGGGTCTGCCTCTGCTGTCCTGGGTTGCCGTTCTTGTTGTCGCAGTGGCCTGGCTGGTGATGACGCGCAGTTCCTTCGGCCGTGCCACCTATGCGGCAGGTGGAAATCCCACCGCTGCTGTTTACGCGGGCATCAATATCGGCCGCACGCAATTTCTGGCCTTCGTGCTTTCCGGCACGCTGGCCGGTCTCTGCGGTTATTTGTGGGTTTCACGCTATGCCGTCGCCTATGTCGATGTCGCAAGCGGTTTTGAACTCGATACGGTCGCGGCCTGCGTCATTGGCGGCATCTCCATAGCAGGCGGTATCGGCAGCGTGGCCGGGACTGTGCTGGGGGCGCTTTTCCTGGGCGTTATCAAGAATGCCTTGCCGGTGATCGGAATTTCTCCTTTCGCGCAAATGGCCATATCCGGCTTCGTCATCGTGCTGGCCGTGGTCTTCAATGCGCGATCCGAGCGGCGCAAGGGCCGGATCATCCTGCGCGACCAATCCATTCAAAGCAAAAGCGAGGTGGCGGCATGACGCTTCAATCCTCTCAGGCGCCATCCATGCCGCGCCATATCCCGGATCGTTTGACCACGCCCTTTCGCCGTCTGATGGGAAGCTGGGAGTGCCTGCTTTTCGGTGTGGCAGTGCTGATCTTTATCGCCAATTCCTTTGCGTCGCCCTATTTTCTCGATGCATGGAACCTTTCGGATGCGACTTTCAATTTTACCGAAAAGGCCTTGATTGCCTTTGCCATGACGCTTCTGGTCATTGCCGGTGAGATCGATCTCTCCGTGGCGGCAATCATTGCACTGGCCTCGACGGCAATGGGCTGGGCGGCGCAGATGGGGGTCGATACTCCCGGTCTCGTCCTGATCGGCGTTTCGGTCGGCCTTATCTGCGGCATTATCAACGGCGTCCTCGTTGCCGGACTGAAATTGCCTTCGATTGTCGTGACAATCGGAACCATGAGCCTGTTCCGCGGCATTTCCTATATTGTTCTCGGTGATCAGGCCTTCGGAAAATATCCGGAAAGCTTTGGCTATTTCGGCCAGGGCTATGTGTTCTGGGTCTTTTCCTTCGAATTCGTGCTGTTTGTCGTCATGGCCGTGATTTTTGCCGTGTTGCTGCATTGCACCAATTTCGGCCGTCAGGTCTTTGTCATCGGCAATAATGATTTTGCCGCGCGCTTCTCGGGTATTCCGGTCGATCGGGTGAAATTCATTCTCTTCCTTCTGACCGGCCTGATGAGCGGTATCGCGGCCGTCTGCCTCACCTCACGCCTTGGTTCCACCCGGCCATCGATTGCGCAAGGCTGGGAGCTTGAGGTCGTGACCATGGTCGTTCTGGGCGGCGTTGCAATCACCGGCGGGGCAGGCACGATCGGCGGGGTTGTGATCGCGGCTTTCGTCATGGGGCTCGTGACCTTCGGTCTGGGGCTCATGAATGTTCCGGGCATCGTCATGTCGATCTTCATCGGCCTGCTATTGATCATCACTATCGCCCTGCCGATCATCGTTCGGCGGATGCGCAACCTGCGGAGCTGACACATGCCGGAACTGGAAAAACATGCCTTCAAGATGCAGCTCAATCCGGGCATGGAGGCGGAATATCGCAAACGCCACGATGAAATCTGGCCGGAACTCGTCGGCTTGCTGCATGAGGCCGGGGTGAGTGACTATTCCATCCATCTCGATCGCGACACCGGCATCTTGTTCGGGCTGCTGACGCGGCGCAAGGATCATACAATGGCCTCGCTTCCCGATCATCCGATCATGAAGAAATGGTGGAGCCATATGGCGGATATTATGGCGACACATCCGGACCAGTCGCCGATTGCCATCGATCTCGTTCCGGTTTTTTACATGCCATGAGCGATATTCGGAAAATCGCCGTCATCGACATCGGCAAGACCAATGCCAAGGTCGTGGTTTTCGATGCGGCAAGCGGTCAGGAGATTGCTTGCCTGCGCAGGGCAAATACGATTTTGGCAGGTCCGCCTTATCCCCATTTCGACGTGGAGGGATTGTGGGCTTTCATTCTTCAAAGTCTTCGTCGCTTCGGGGCCGAGCCGGGCTTTGATGCCGTTTCCATTACCACGCATGGGGCGTGTCTGGCTTTGCTGGATGAGGCCGGAGAGCTGGCGCTGCCGATTCTGGATTATGAATATGCCTATCCCGCCGATGTCATCGCCGACTATGATGCGGTGCGCCCGGATTTCAGAGCGACCTTTTCGCCCCGCTTGCCAGCCGGATTGAATGCCGGGGCACAACTTCATTATCAAAAGCGCTGCTTTGCGGCGGATTTTGAGAAGGTAAGCGCGATTGTCACCTATCCGCAATATTGGGCTTTTCGCCTCACCGGGGTTCTGGCCAATGAGGCGACCTCGCTCGGCTGCCATACCGATCTCTGGTGTCCTGCCGAGGGTGATTTTTCATCGCTGGTCGAAAAGCTTGGAATTGGCGGGAAGCTTGCATCCGTCAGACCGGCTTTCGAACCGCTTGGCAGCCTCAAGGCAGAGGTGGCCGATGCGATTGCGATTGGGCGCACTATCCCGGTCTATTGCGGGATCCATGATAGCAATGCATCGCTCCTGCCGCACCTCGTGCGGGGCAAGCCGCCTTTTTCCGTCGTTTCCACCGGAACCTGGATCATCAGCTTCGCGGTAGGTGGCAATGTCGATGGGCTCGATCCGGCGCGGGACACGCTCTGCAACGTGGATGCCTATGGACGCGCCGTTCCCTCGGCCCGCTATATGGGCGGGCGGGAATATGAGCTTCTGACGGCAGGCCGCACGCCACCGGACAATGCGGCAATTGCGGCGGCGGTCGGGGATGTCGTCGCCAGGGGCGTCATGCTGTTACCCAACGTGGTGGAAGGCTGCGGCCCGCTGCCCGGCGGCACGCTGACATGGTATGGCGAGCCAGAGGATGATGCGGCCTATTTTGCGGTCGTTGCGCTTTATTCGGCGCTGATGACGCAAACGTCACTCGGCCTGATCGGCGCGCAAGGCAAAACGATCGTCGAGGGGCCTTTTGCGGGCAATCTGCTTTATCTCCAGGCACTGGCTGCGCTGACAGGCCGTGAAGTGGTGGTGGCGGAGGGCGGCGCGCCAAGCGGCACCGCCGAGGGAGCGGCCTTGTTATGCGGCATCGCGCCTGCGCCGGTTCAGGAAAGATCCTATCATCCCGGTGCGATTGACCTTGCATCCTACCGGGCGCTTTTTTTCAAGCGTCTGTCTGAGCGTGGATAAAGCGGGCGCCTGTAACGTCTGCGCGAGACACTGAATGTGATCTTGGAATTGTCATTGGCCCTTGCTACCAAGGGCCGATTGCTGGCGCCCGGCAGGCGCAAATGGAGACGTTGCATGAAATTCGTAAGCTATACACGTATGGGCCGCCCAGGATTCGGAGCGCTTGTCGAGGGTGGGATCGTTGACCTGACAGGCCGTCTCGCCGACAATTGCACAACATTGAAGCAGGCCATTCTGGATGATCTTCTCGAAATTGCCGCAGACTATGCCGAGGATCGCCATCCAGAGCTGGCGCTTTCCGATGTGACCCTGTTGCCGGTCATTCCCGATCCGCAGAAGATCCTGTGCATTGGGGTCAATTATGTCGCCCATCGTGAGGAAACCAAGCGCCCCGAAGTGCAATATCCAACGGTCTTTACCCGTTATGCCGATACGCAGGTCGCCCACGGCCAGCCGATTATCAAGCCTAAATCATCGACCAGCCTTGATTTCGAAGCCGAACTCGCGGTGATTATCGGCCGCGGCGGCCGTAATATCGATGAAGGCGATGCCATGGAGCATGTGGCTGGCTATGCTTGCTATCATGACGGGTCGGTGCGGGACTGGCAGCGGCATACGTCGCAGTTCGTTCCGGGCAAGAATTTCCCCGCCACGGGCGGTTTTGGCCCGGCATTGGTGACAGCAGACGAGATCGACGATTATACGGCGCTGACGATTACCGGTCGTCTCAACGGCGAGGTCATGCAGCAGGCAAGCCTTCAGGATCTTATCTTCTCCATCCCGCAGCTTATCGCCTATCTGTCGTCCTTCACGGCGCTTTCGGCGGGTGATGTGATCGTGACCGGCACGCCGGGCGGCGTAGGGGAGCGGCGCGAGCCACCTGTTTTCCTCAAGGCGGGCGATGTCTATGAAGTCGATATTCCCGGCATTGGGCGGCTGGTGAACCCTGTCATCGAAGAAATCTGATGTTTTGCCGCCGGAGTCTGTCAGGTTTATAGTGAACGAGACAGACTCTGGCCTTTTCCTAAAGCCCCAAGGCATCCTTGAGCGCGAGACCTTCGCGTGAGCGCAGGTCAAGATCGGCTTCTATATGGTCTATATGGTGAAGCATCAGGGCGCTTGCGGCCTTGGCGTCGCGAGCTTCAAGCGCGGCGAGAATGTCGTGATGCTCATTATGCCCGCAACGGGAAATGCCGGTTCCGCCGTAAAGGGCAATGACCAGTGAGGAGCGGGCAATCAGCTCGTCCATGAATTTTTGCAGGATTGCATTGCCCGCCACTTTTGCAAGCAACAGGTGGAAATCACCGGACGCTTTTATCTCGGCACGGCGGGCGGCCGGTCCATGGTCGCGCAGGTGCTGCTCCTCTTCGCGCAAATGCTGGCGAAACAGATGGAGATGCTCTTCCGTGAGTTTTTCCACCGCCGCGGTCACGATGCCAGATTCGATGAGCCGGCGGGATGCGAAAACCTGAACGGCTTCTTCCGGGCTGGGATTGGATACAAAAGCACCCCTGTTTCGTTCCGTCTTGACCAAGCCTTCGTAGCCAAGCATTTGCAGGGCACTGCGCACCACGGTGCGGCTCACGTCGAACAATTCCCCGACTTCCGCTTCCGATAATTTGGTTCCCGGTGCCAAACGCCGATCGATAATGGCATTGCGAAGCGCTTCGCGGATCGCAAAGGCGCGATCCTCGGCATTATTGTCGGCAAAAATCCATTTTTCCTGAAGGCTCATGCATACCGCCTTTCCGCTGAGAAATGTTCTACACCGAAACCGAGGCGGGTGAAAGGCCGGTTGTTCCGAGGAATTTTGTCTATTGCATACGATTTAGACAGGATGAGAAAACAATCGCTGCAAAAATACGCAGCATCTCCCTGCCGTACAGCACATGGCACACACCGATCGGCGGTTTTCTCCGTATTAACAGCCTCTTAAACGCCGTTTTCGAAACTGGCACGTTTGATGCTTCATGCTTTGCAGACACTTGCAATGCGGGAAGGGTTTGGCGAATGAACAAAGCTGCTGCCATTGACATCGCCGGGGTATCGAAAATTTATGGAAGCACCACGGCGGTCCATAATATCAGCCTGAAGATTCCCGCCGGAACCTATTGCTGTCTGTTGGGCCCTTCCGGTTGCGGCAAGACCTCGACCCTGCGGATGATTGCCGGGCATGAGAGCATTTCCAGCGGTGATGTTCTGCTTGGCAACACCAATATCACCGACCTGCCCCCCGCGCGGCGCGGCACGGCGATGATGTTCCAGTCCTATGCGCTTTTTCCCCATCTCGATCTGATCGACAATGTTGCCTTCAGCCTCAAGATGAAGGGCGTGGACAAGCAGACACGCCAGGCAAAGGCGCTGGACATGCTGCGGCTGATGCAGCTCGATCCCTATGCAAGCCGTAAACCGGCCCAGCTTTCCGGTGGTCAGCAACAGCGCGTCGCGCTTGCGCGCGCGCTGATTACCGATCCGGAGGTTCTGCTTCTCGATGAGCCGCTTTCGGCGCTGGATCCATTTCTCAAAATCCGGATGCGTGCCGAATTGAAGAAATTGCAGACCTCGCTTGGCATATCCTTCGTGCATGTCACGCACAGCCAGGAAGAGGCGATGGCGCTTGCCGATCTGATCGTTGTGATGAATGACGGTCGCATAGAGCAGGCGGCCCCGCCGCGCGCCGTTTTCGAAAGACCTGCCACTGCATTCGTTGCCCGCTTCATGGGCGATCATAACGTGATCTCCGGCCGGATCATTGGCTCCAGCGACGGTTCGGTGGCGATCTCGGTTGCTGGCGGGGCGGATTTCCTGGCCTCCGGGATCGCCGAGACCGGCGAGGTCCGGGATATGGCTGTTCGAACGGACCGGGTTCGCATCGGTGGCGCTTTTTCGGAAGGACTCGGTTTCACGGGTTCTGTCACCAACGTCGAATATCGCGGTGCGACCGTGAAACTGACGCTGAGCGGGGCGGGCGTGCAGGACTTTACCGCCATTCTCAGCGAGAGCGCCTATTTCGCCCATCCGGTGAAAGTGGGGGAAGCCGTGCCCCTTGGCTGGGATCTGGCCGACGCCATTCTGCTTGGTGGCCCTGCCGCCTGAAACGATAAAAACCAGAGGAGAACGATAATGAAGGATACGAAACAGCAAAAGCCGGGTCTGACCCGCCGCTCGCTTCTCAAGACAGGTGCAGCGGCTGCGGGCGCTGCGGCCGGAGCGGGGGTTTTGAATGGCTTCCCGACCATCTGGGCGCAATCCAAGATCACGCTGCGGCAGTTCGGCACGGGTGTTTCCAACATCAACGCCATTGCCGAACAGTGCAAGAAGGATCTCGGCATTACGCTGGAAATGACCGCGACCGATTCCGATGCCGCCGCCCAGCGCGCGGTAACGCAGCCCAATTCCTATGATGTCGCCGACATCGAATACTGGATCCTGAAAAAGGTCTACCCCACCGGCGTCATCCAGCCGATGGATGTGAAGAAGCTGAAGCACTACGACAAGGTTGTGCCGCTGTTCAAGAACGGCAAGCTCAAACCCGATAGCGTCATTGCCCAGGGCACGGCGCCGCACACGGTCGGTTATGTCGAAAAGCCAGGCGCCAAGACCTTTGCCAAGGGCGAGACCGAATGGTTCACGATGATGCCGACGATCTATAATGCCGATACGCTTGGCATTCGTCCCGATCTCGTGGGGCGCGAGATCACCACCTGGGCCGACATCATGGACCCGGCGTTCAAGGGCAAGACGTCCATCCTCAATATTCCCTCCATTGGCATCATGGATGCGGCGATGATCATGGAGGCCATGGGCCAGATCAAATATGCCGACAAGGGCAATATGACGAAGGCTGAAATCGACAAGACCATCGATTTCCTCATCAAGGCCAAGCAGGCCGGTCAGTTCCGCGCTTTCTGGAAGAGCTTCGATGAGTCCGTCAACCTGATGGCGTCTGGTGAAGTGGTCATCCAGTCCATGTGGTCTCCAGCGGTCGCCGCCGTTCGCTCCAAGGGCATTGCCTGCAAATATCAGCCGCTCAAGGAAGGCTATCGTGCCTGGGGTGGCGGACTTGGCCTTGCCTCGCATCTCAAGGGCGCTGAGCTCGATGCGGCTTATGAATACATCAACTGGTACACATCCGGCTGGGTAGGCGCTTATCTCAACCGTCAGGGCTATTATTCCGCCTGCATGGAAACCGCAAAAACCTTCATGAGCGCCGATGAATGGGGTTACTGGATCGACGGCAAGCCCGCGCAGGGCGACATCATGTCGCCGGAAGGCAAGGTGATGGAAAAGGCTGGCGCCGTGCGCGATGGCGGCGCTTTCGAGGACCGTATGGGCAAGGTCGCGTGCTGGAATTCCGTGATGGACGAGGACCGTTACATGGTTCGCCGCTGGAACGAGTTCATCGCCGCCTGACCGGTGGGGGAAATGGAAAGCGGGCGCCGACGCCCGCTTTCCGGCCGCCGGTTGTGACCGCTTCGAGCGAAGCGGATTTTCTCGAAAAACAGGAAGGGCAAAGCATGGTGATGGTGCGCTTCATCGGTGCCGGCGATCCGGACAAACGCCGGGAGATCAAACTCCCACCATGGCTGCCTGCTTATGTGCAGGCCGCACCGCTGACCCTCATCCTTGGCGCATTTCTGGCCATTCCAATCCTGATGATCGCCATCGTCAGTTTCTGGGATTATGACTTCGCGCAAATGTATCCCGGTTTCGTCACCATGAACTATGCCGAAACGCTCGGATCATGGGTGACGTGGAAAACCTATCTGAATACATTGACATATGCGGCCATTGTCTGGGCGCTGACCCTGCTGATCGGCTTCTGGGTTGCCTATTTCCTTGCCTTTCATATTCGTTCCGCCGCCATGCAGGGGGTGCTTTTCCTTGTTTGCACAGTACCCTTCCTGACATCGAATATTATCCGGATGATTTCCTGGATCCCGGTTCTGGGGCGCAACGGCCTCGTCAATCAGATGCTGGTCGGGTCCGGTCTATTGGACAAGCCGGTGGAGTGGCTGCTTTATTCCGATTTTGCGGTCATCCTCGCCATGGTTCACCTCTACACGCTTTTCATGGTCACGCCGATTTTCAACACATTGATGCGGATCGATCGTGCCCTTGTCGAAGCAGCAAGGGACGCCGGTGCTTCGAACTGGCAGATCCTCACCAATGTCATTGTGCCGCTTTCCAAACCTGGCATGGCCATTGGCACCATCTTTGTCGTCACATTGGTCATGGCTGATTTTTCCACCGTGCAGGTCATGTCGGGCGGGCAAAGCGCTTCCGTGGCCCTGATGATGAAGAACCAGATGTCATTGCTGCAATATCCGGCCGCGGCGGCAAATGCGGTGGTGCTGCTGGTTCTGGTGCTGCTGATGGTTGCCGCCATCATGCGCGTCGTCGATATTCGCAAGGAGCTATGATATGGGCAGTGAACATCGCACGCGGGAATTTTATGTGCTGGCGTTTTTTTTCGCCCTGTTCGTGCTGTTTCTCTATGGTCCGCTTTCGGCTATTTTCATCCTGTCCTTTCAAGGAGAAAACGGCGGGCTGACTTTTCCTTTGAATGGTGTGTCCCTGCACTGGTTCTTCAACCTGTTCGAAACGCAGGCCGTTGGCGATTTCGGCGGCTCCTTCCGCCGGTCTTTCACACTGGGCCTCATGGTCATGATTGTCACCGTGGTCGTGTCGCTTCTGGCGGGTCTTGCCTTTCGCCGCCGTTTTCGCGGGGCGACGGCGCTTTTCTACCTTGCCGTTGCAAGCCTCGTCGTGCCGTCGATCATCGTTTCGCTTGGGATCGGTGTGGTGTTCCAGCAACTTGGACTGGAGCCTGCCTGGTACACATCCGCCTTCGGCGCTCACCTTACCTGGACATTGCCTTTTGGCGTGCTCATCATGTTTGCTGTGTTCAACCGGTTTTCACCCGCCTATGAGGAGGCCGCCCGCGACCTTGGCGCCAGCAACTGGCAGACCTTCCGGCATGTGCTGCTGCCAATGATTGCGCCGTCGCTGATCGGTGTGGGCCTGTTCGGCTTTTCGCTTTCCTATGACGAATTTGCCCGGACCTTGATGACCGCGGGGACATTCAACACCTTGCCACTGGAAATCTACGGCATGACCACCAATGTCACGACGCCGGTGCTTTATGCCCTTGGAACGGTGACAACGCTCTTCTCCTTTATCACCATTCTTGCGGCGCTCTTTATCATACGGCGCATCAATGGTGGCCGGAAGGCAAGTTGACACCATGAAAATTCTCCTCATCAATCCCAATACCACCGAAAGCATGACGCGCACTGCGGCAAGCGCTGCGAAAGCGGTCGCCTCGCCCGGCACCGAAATCATCGCGCGCACCTCGCGCATGGGGCCGGTTTCCATCGAAGGATATTACGACGAGGCACTGGCCGTGCCCGGCTTGCTTATGGAGCTGGCCGAAGGAGAAAAGGCTGGCGCGGATGCGGCAATCATTGCCTGTTTCGACGACACCGGCCTCGATGCAGCCCGTGCGCTTGCGTCCATCCCGGTGATCGGTATCTGCGAGGCGGCGGTGGCCATCACCGGCTTTATCGCCCAGCGTTTCACCATCGTCACCACCATGGAGCGTTCCCGCCTGCCTCTGGAACATCTGGTGCGGCGCTATGGGGCGCAGGAGCGCTGCAAGGTGCGGGCTGCGGATATTCCGGTGCTGTCGCTGGAGGATCCCGCCTCCAATGCGCACGCGCGGTTGCAGGCGGAAATTTCTCTGGCGCTTGAACAGGACAGGGCAGAGGCAATCATTCTGGGCTGCGCGGGAATGGCGGATCTGACCCGGCAACTGCGCGTGGAATTCGGGGTGCCGGTGATTGACGGTGTCGCCGCCGCGGTGCGCCAGGCAGAGGCGTTGGTGAGCCTGGGCCTCTCGACGGCAAAGGGCAACGCCTACGCACGCCCGGTGGAAAAGGATTACCGGGGCGAGCTGGCCGGTTTTGCCCCGGCCAGTCTTCTTGGCCGCTCAGGCTGAGCGCAGGTTTACTTCGGGCAAAGGGAAATCGACATTCTGCTGGAGAAGCTTCGAAGCGTGGGCGGCGGGAACTGCCTTTGAGAACAGATAACCCTGACCGAGCAGACAGCCCATCTCAAGCAGACGATGTCCTTGCTCGACGGTTTCTATGCCTTCGGCGATGACATCGTAGCCGAGCCGCGTACACATCTGCACCAGCGCTTCGACGATGATTTCGGCGTTTCTGTCCGTCAGCAGCTTTTCGGTAAAGCACTTGTCGATTTTTATGACATTCAGCGGCACGGTCAATAAATGGGTGAGGGAAGCAAAGCCGGTGCCAAAATCGTCAAGGCCGATCGTGACGCCACTATCGCGAATGGCCTGGATCTGGTTGAGAACCGTTTCCTCGCGCTGGCCGAGGTAAACGCTTTCCGTTACCTCGATGACCAGTCTTGACAGGCTGATGCCCGCCGCCTCTGCCTCGCGGGTGATAAGATTGATCAGTTTGCCGTCCAGAAAATCGGCAGCCGAAACATTCACGCCAACCCGGCCGAAATCGAGACCCTGATCCAGCCAGGATCGGGCATCGGCCAGCACCTGGCGAAACATGGATGCGGTCAGATCCCGCGCTGTTTGCACGTCTCTCGTGGCTTCGTGGAAGTGGCTGGCGGCGATGATTTCGCCGTTCAGGCCGCGCATACGGCAAAGAGCTTCGAAGCCGAGGATTTTGCCATCGGTGATGCGCGTGACCGGTTGATAATAGGGGATGATCCGGTTTTCGTGCAGGGCCCGCGTAACCTGCTGGATGGAGCGATAGCGTCGCGCGATTGTCGAGCCGGTGGTGGTGCCGAATTCCAGATAATTGCCCCGGCACCGTTCCTTCGCTTCGTAGAGCGCAAGGTCGGCGTTCTGGCGCACGTCGTCGGGTGAATCTCCTGCCCGTGCCACCGCGCCGCCAATGGTTCCGGAAGGATAAACGGTCTGGCCTGCACAAAGGCAGGGGCTTTTGAAACTTTCGAGAATATAGGCGGCATGATAGCCGGGATCTGCGCAATCCTCTCCGCTGATGATCAGCGCAAATTCGTCGCCGCCCAGCCGGAAAACCGTGTCAGGCGCGCTCACATTGCGCAGTCTTTCGGCAACGACCGCGATCATATCGTCTCCGGCCTTGTGCCCGAATGTGTCGTTGACCATTTTCAGATTGTCGAGATCGACAAGCAGCAGGCCCCAGGGAATGGTCTGTTCGGCCTTTTCGGCAATGACTTCATTGAAGCGGGCGCGATTGGGAAGACCGGTCAGCGCATCGGTGTTGGCAAGGCGCCACCGTTCCTCGATGCGAATTTCGCGCTCTATGGCAATGGCGCAGAGTGCAACACAGGCATCGACGATAGACTGTTCGATTTCACTCGGACCGCGTTTCGAACGATAATAGAAGGCGAAGGTGCCAAGCACCCGCTTGCCCGTCAAAATCGGTGTTGACCAGCAGGCCAGATAGCCGAGCGGCAGAGCAAGCGCCTTGAAATCGCGCCAATAGGGATGGGTTGCAATATTTTCCACCAGAACCGGCGCACCAAGATAGGCTGCGGTGCCGCAGGAACCAACGCCAGGGCCAATCGGCAGGCCGTTGATTGCCTGAGAGTAATGCTCCGGCAGGGAAGGGCCTGCAAGATGCCTGAGGGTTCCGTCATCATCGAGACGCAAGACCGAGCAGACAATGTCTGGAACGATCCGTTCGACCGTTCGACAGAGGTGGTCGAGAACATCGCCGAGCGCTATCCCCTTGGCGATCATTTCAAGGACCTTATTTTGCAAACGCATCAACATAGATCAAAAATACCCCCGATCGGAGGCCATACCCACCCCGATGACGGCTGAAGTCTAAGCCTTTCGCGCTTAAGAAGAGATTACGCTTTTTAGGAAACTCTGTTACAGAAAGCATTTCCGTGCTTGCTGATCTTGTGAAATTGTGAAATTCGCGAATATGTGTGTTTATCATTGTTGTTTACCAGCATGATTTGCCGATGCTGGGCCGGGTTTTCGCAAGTCCGGAAAGCTTGAGGCCGGTGGGTTTTGCGTTTGTCAGACAAAGGGTCGGGCGTCCGCAGGCAATTTGGGAAGGGGGCGGCGCGGTTGTGAGAAAGATGGGTATTGCAGGCGCATTTTTCAGTCATCGCAGCGCTGCGAAGAGGAAGGAATGCCATGGACGAAAAGCGGATTGCCCCACGGATCAGAGCCTTGAAAGCGGGGCGCATTGTTTACAACAACGGCTTCTCGACGCTGGATTGCATGGTGCGCAACATTTCCGAGACGGGTGCCAAGCTCGCTGCGGATAATCTCGGACTTGTGCCGGATGCGTTTGATTTGCAGATCGACGGCCAGCAGCGCCGCCATTGTGAGGTCCGCTGGCGAAAGCTCAAAGAAATCGGCGTCCATTTCGTGGAATAATGTCACCGCTCGAAGATAATCGCGTATGCTTGCTTTGCAGGAACCAGCCTGATGGATCAGGGGATTTTTGGCCAGTCTGCGCTGATAATTGCCCGGATGTTGATCGGTGCGGAATTCTATTTTCAGGATTGCGGCGGCCGCATCGTCGAAACGGAGGCTTATGAGGCCGACGATCCCGCATCCCACAGTTTCAAAGGGCCCAATGCGCGCAATGGCGCGATGTTCGGTCCTCCCGGAAAACTATATGTCTACCGGTCCTATGGTATTCATTGGTGCGTCAATATCGTGTGCCGGCCCGGAAGCGCGGTGCTTCTACGCGCGATTGAGCCTCTTTGTGGACTGGAGAAGATGATGGCCCGCCGGAATCTCTGCTATCCGCGCAAACTCTGCGCCGGTCCGGGACGGCTTGCCCAGGCTCTCGGCATCAATGCCGACCACGACGGCCGTGACATTGGTACATTGCCCTTCTTGCTGCACTGGCCCGAAGATGCTCCCGACGTCATGGTCGGCAAACGTGTCGGCATTTCCAAGGCCGCAGATTATCCGTGGCGCTTTGGTTTGCGAGGCTCTCCCTTCGTGAGCAAACCTTTCCCGATAGCGCAGGAAAGGCCGTGACGGCGAGCCGTTTGTAATCGGTCCTGCTGCGCTTCAAACCAGAGCTTTGGCACGAAGTTTGCGTTCCTGCTGGCGACGGCGCCACTATCGTGGGGTCGGCCTTTGGTTTAGGATTGCCGTGCGCAAGCGCAATTCCTGTAACACCAGGGTGGCAAACTAGCATTCTGGGCTGGCGGCGTGACTGCGCGGCAGCCGGGTTCATGGAAAGAGAGGGACGGACATGGCGCCATATTCGATCATCCTTGGCCGGGAGCGTCATGTTTTCACCGATCTCAGAGCGGTTATGGCGGCGGCGAGTGCCGAAAAATCCGGCGATCAACTGGCAGGAATTGCGGCGTGCAGTCACGAAAAGCGTGTCGCGGCACGTTATCTTCTGGCTGATCTTCCCCTCAAAGTCTTTCTGAACGAGGCGCTCGTGCCCTATGAGGCCGACGAAGTGACGAGGCTGATTATCGATAGCCATGATGCAGAAGCCTTCAAGCCTGTCTCGCATATGACCGTTGGGCAGTTTCGAGATTTTCTGCTCTCTTACGAGGCTACGGCGGATGTATTGAAACAGCTTGCGCCGGGCCTGACGCCGGAAATGGTTGCTGCGGTTTCCAAATTGATGCGCAATCACGATCTCATCACCGTTGCGGCGAAGACCAGTATCGTGACGGCATTTCGCTCGACAATAGGTCTTGCTGGCCGCCTTTCCAGCCGCCTTCAGCCCAATCATCCGACCGACGACCCGGAGGGCGTGGCAGGCTCTACACTGGATGGCTTGCTCTACGGCATCGGCGACGCCGTGATCGGCATCAATCCGGCAAGCGATAATCTTGATGCCTGTATGCGGCTTATGGAATTGTTCGATGCGCTTCGCCAACGTTTCGATATTCCCACGCAATCCTGCGTCCTGACCCATGTCACCACATCCATTCAGGCTATCGAGGCTGGCGCGCCCCTTGATCTGGTGTTTCAGTCGGTTGCGGGAACGGAGGCGGCAAACCGTGGCTTTGGCGTTGACCTCGCTTTGCTGCGGGAGGGGCGCGAGGCGGCATTGTCGCTTGGTCGCGGTACCGTCGGGCGCAATGTCATGTATCTTGAAACCGGGCAGGGCAGTGCGCTTTCGGCAGATGCGCATCATGGCGTTGACGAGCAGACGCTCGAGGCGCGCGCCTATGCCGTCGCACGCAGCGTCGATCCTTTGCTGGTCAATACGGTCGTTGGTTTCATCGGGCCGGAATATCTCTACGACGCCAAGCAGATCATTCGCGCCGGCCTCGAGGATCATTTCTGCGGCAAGCTTCTGGGGCTGCCGATGGGCGTGGATGTCTGTTACACCAATCACGCCGAGGCCGATCAGGATGATATGGACAATCTCATGGTTCTGCTGACGGTGGCGGGCGTCAACTTCCTCATCGCCGTGCCTGGGGCCGATGACGTCATGCTGAATTATCAGAGCCTTTCCTATCATGACATCGTTGGACTGCGTCACCAGTTTTCCCGCCCGCCTGCGCCCGAATTCGAAGCCTGGCTTGGACGCATGGGCTTGCTGGATCGCAATGGCAAGCTTCCGCCCCGGCCCCATTCCGACGCATTTTCCCGCGCCTTGCTTTCTTACGGAGGCTCAAGATGAACTCGACGATCGACATCGATCCCTTCGCCCGCTTCCGCCGTGCCACGCGGGCGCGTATCGGGCTTGGGCGGGCAGGCGATGCGCTTCCGCTCAAGGATCTGCTCGAGTTCCAGCTGGCCCATGCGCGCGCCCGCGATGCCGTTCACGGGTTGGTTGATTTCGAGGCACTTGCCGCGGAAATCGCGCCCGTTGAGACGCACATCATTCCATCGCTCGCGCCGGATCGCACCGTCTATCTGCGGCGCCCGGATTTAGGGCGCAGGCCCGATCCTGCATTTCTGCCGAAAAACGCCAGCCAGCACGACATCTGCTTTGTCATCTGCGATGGTCTGTCCGCAGCGGCCGTGCAAAACCATGCGGCCGCGTTATATCGGGCCGCCACGCGCCGGTTGGGCGGGTTTTCACTGGCTCCCGTTGTGCTGGGACGGCAGGCCCGCGTTGCTTTCGGCGACGAGGTTGCAGCCGCCTTCGGTGCGAAGCTTGCCGTGGTGCTGATCGGTGAACGGCCGGGTCTGAGCGTGCCTGACAGTCTCGGCGTCTATATAACTTTCGCTCCTTGCGCCGGGAAAAGGGATAGCGAGCGCAATTGCATTTCCAACATTCATGCTGACGGGTTGAGCTACGAGATTGCGGCGGATCGGCTGGCCTGGCTGGTGAGGGAGGCTCTGCGTCTGAAACTTTCCGGCGTCAACCTGAAGGAAAATGCCGAAATGGGTTCTTTGCCGGAATCGGATGGATTTATGTCTAAAAACAATGAGTTGAGCGGAATTTAAAAATAAGTGCTTTTACGGAAAAGTCTTCCTGTTTCCGCTTTATCCGTAAATCCTGTGGGGCTCTGTTAATTTCTTTGCCTTGCGTATATTCTTCCTGCACAGAATCAGTCATCACATGATTCCGGGTCCCCGCGTCACGCGCCGGGGAAAACACAGGTGGAGATTTGCGTAATGGGTGTAGCATCAGAAAAGGCTGCGCTGGATCAGCAGGGTTCAAAGCCCGCAGACGAGACCATTGCCGATGATGCGCAAGCACTTTCCGCGCAGCTCAAAGCCATGCGTGAGCGTCTTTTTCCGCCTGCCTCGCAAAAGACCCTCCGCAGCTTCACGTCCGGTGAGGCTGCGCGTCTCGTGGGTGTTTCCGACGGCTATCTCCGGCAATTGTCGCTTGCCGGTGAAGGTCCCCAACCGGTCGTAGGCACGGGGGGGCGTCGTTACTATTCGCTGGCCGATATCGATGCGCTTCGCCATTATCTGGCCGAGCAGGCGCTTGCCAAGGGCAATGTCGCCAAGGCACGCTCCTACGTAAAATGGCGCGATCCGGGTTTGGGAGAGCATCTCCAGGTCATTTCCGTTACCAATTTCAAGGGCGGTTCGGGAAAGACGACATCTGCGGTTCACCTCGCTCAATCTCTGGCGATGACTGGCCACCGTGTTCTGGGGGTCGATCTCGACCCCCAGGCATCGCTCTCTGCCCTGTTCGGTTATCAGCCTGAGCTCGATCTCGTCGGCAATGATACGATTTACGGCGCTATTCGCTACGATGCGGAAGCCCGTCCGTTGCGCGACATCATTCGCAAAACCTATTTCCACAATCTCGATCTCGTTCCGGGCAATCTCGAACTCCAGGAATTCGAGCATGTGACGCCGCGCGCTCTGGCCGAGCGCAAGAGCGGCGATGCAAAATCGCTGTTTTTCGCGCGCGTACAGGCGGCGTTGCAAAGTGTTGCCGATGATTATGATGTCGTGGTCATCGATTGCCCGCCGCAGCTCGGCTATTTGACGCTTTCGGCGCTTTGTGCATCGACATCGGTTATCGTGACTGTGCATCCACAAATGCTGGACGTCGCATCGATGAGCCAGTTTCTTTTCATGACCTCCGACCTTCTGGGGGTTGTGCGTGAGGCTGGCGGTACACTCAATTTCGATTTCCTGCGCTATCTCATCACCCGTTTCGAGCCGAATGATGGGCCGCAGGCGCAGATTGTCGGGTTTCTCCGGTCCTTGTTTGGAGAGCGGGTATTGACCGCGCCCATGGTCAAGTCCACGGCCATTTCCGATGCCGGTCTGACCAAGCAGACGCTTTATGAAGTCGGACGGGAGAATTTCAGCCGCGGAACCTACGACCGCGCGATCGAATCGCTGGAGGCCGTGAATTCGGAAATCGAGCAATTGGTTCATTCAGCTTGGGGACGGAAGGAATGATCGGGAAAAACCGCAAAAGCGAATTGCGCGCCCTGTTTGCTGACCCCTCTTCCACGCCGCAGGTGGCCGAGCCGAAGGCGGACGGCGGCGTTGGTCCGGGTGAACCGGCAGAACCGCAGCCTTCTTCCCGCACGGCTTCCGGCGCCATCAAAGCCATGGGGCTCAGCCTGTCATCCATCACGCGGGAAGCGGAAGAGGCGCGGGCATTACGGCAGGCCCTTGAAGATGGGGAGCGGGTGATCGCTCTTCCCACCGATAAGATAGACGCTTCTTTCATCTCGGATCGTCTCAGCGATCAGGAGCGGGACGATCCCGATTTTCTGGCGCTGATGGAAAGCATCCGCAGCGCCGGTCAGCAGGTTCCTATTCTCGTGCGTCGGCATCCGTCGGAGGAGGGGCGCTACCAGGTCGCTTATGGCCACCGGCGTCTGAATGCCGCGCGGCGCTTGGGCATTGCGGTCAAGGCCCTGATCCGGCCACTTACCGATGATGAACTGGTGCTGGCGCAGGGCAAGGAAAATGCCGAGCGCAGAAACCTCACCTTTATCGAAAGAGCGCTGTTTGGAAAGGCGCTGAGCGATCGTGGCTTCGACCGTAAGGTCATTGGCGAAGCGCTGGGCGTTCAGAAAAGCGAACTTTCGCGTCTTATCCAGGTTGCCGAAAGCGTGCCGGAGCGTTTCGCACGCGCTGTTGGCCCCGCGCCCAAGGCCGGGAGGGAGCGCTGGATGGCCCTGGGGCAATTGCTCGCCCACGAGAAGGGCCAGGAGAGGGCGGCCGAGGTTGTTTCTTCGGAGCGGTTTCGAAGCGCGATGACAGATGAGCGCTTCCAGATGCTATTCGACCGGCTTTCGGAGCGGCGGGCGGCGTCCCGCGAGGAACCGCAAGACCTGCGTGATCCGGGCGGGCGCGTATTTGCGCGCGTAGCCCAGCAGGGGCGCCGGATAAAACTTGAGTTTCTGGCCGATGCCGATCCGGCATTCGTAGAGCATTTCGCCGAGAGAATGGCGGCGGCCTATGCCGAGTTCTTGAAGGCATGAAACGTGATCTGGCATGGGCTGCACCGGGTTCTCTCAAGAGTGACCTGGGTCAGAGGTGAAGACAAAAGCGTCAGGAGGCATTGTGTTTTCAGTTCGCCGCTCAAAACCTGTGGCGCTGCCCTCGGACGGGGCGAGCTGCGAATTCCTGGCCAGCGCGATCATCGATCTGGCGGTGGCATTTGGTGCTATTGCATAATTCCTTGAGCCGGGATCGGTTTAAGGTGAGAATTATGCAGCAGATTTACTGCATAATTCCTTAAATCGGGATCGGTTTAAGGTGAAAATTATGCAGCAGATTTAAAGTGTTACAGCGTTCTTTTTGCGTTTGATAAAACGTGCGGCGCTGTAAGGAAAAAAGGAAAGAACGGAGACAAGAAAAAAGGCCCCCAAAACGTCGCCATTTCGGAAGCCCTCTTCTATGTAGCAATTCAAGAGAATCATTTCCGAAGCAAAAAGTCAAGAGTCGCGGGTTGTTTTCAATCCGCGTCGCGAGATTTTGCGCATTTTTGGGCCGTCGTTGCGGGCTTTGTCTCCCTGTGAAGGGGAAAAAGATGGAACGACTGGCAACGACGCCTTTTGGCGCCGGGGGGGCCTCTGCGCGGGTGCTTGCGCGGCAGGCACGACTGGTAAAGCGGCAGAGCGACCTTCGTGAAAACGGCGCGACGGGCAACAGTTCGGCGCAGGCCGACAAGTGGCAGCTTCTGCGGGCGCTTACCGAGGCGCGGCTTCAGTTTGGGCTTGGCGACAGGGCAATCTGCCTTCTGGAAGCCTTGGCCAGCTTCCATCCTGATCGTGTGCTCGATGGGAGTCGTCCGGTCATCGTATT
The DNA here is from genome assembly GCF_000621665.1 of Allorhizobium undicola ORS 992 = ATCC 700741. Taxonomy (GTDB): domain Bacteria; phylum Pseudomonadota; class Alphaproteobacteria; order Rhizobiales; family Rhizobiaceae; genus Allorhizobium; species Allorhizobium undicola. Next base: position 86,858 of record NZ_JHXQ01000006.1, on the reverse strand, counting down.
TCCTTCCAACCGGGAATTGGGCGTGCGCGCCCGTGGCATGGCGCCAGCGACGATCCGCCGGCACCTTGCGGCCCTTGTCGAGGCCGGGATGATCCTGCGTCGTGATAGCGCGAATGGAAAACGTTTTTGCCGGAAAGATGAATACGGCCAGCTTGAGGATGCCTATGGCTTCGATCTGGCGCCTCTGGCTCTTCGCGCCGACGAGATCTATATGGCGGCCGAAGAGGCGCGTGCACGGATGAAGGCAGAACGATCCCTGCGCGGTGAAGTCACTATTGCCAATCGTGACATCAGCAAGATCATCGCGCTTGCAATCGAAGAGAGCCGCGCCGGCCAATGGCTGGAATTCTCTCTTGAGCAGAAAGGCATCAATGCGCGCTGGCGCGGCACGCTGAGCCTAAGCGAATTGCGCGAACGGCTCGCCCAACTGTCCGCACTCCGCAAAGAAGTCGAAAACGCTTATCTTTCAAGCCTTTCTGAGGAAGAAATGAGCTGCAATGACCATCATAACGAGCGGCATTATCATAATTCAAACACAGACCAGATATTTGAAATAAACGGCAAAGAACATGAAAAGGCGGCAGCCGGAACTCCGAATGATGCGCCCAGGAAACTGGCGATAAGCCTCAAGAAGCTGAAGACGATTTGTCCGCAGCTCGGTGATTACACGAAGGCTGGTATCAGTTCATGGAGCGATGTGGTCGCGGCTGCCGAAGTTGTCAGAACGATGCTGGGGATTTCTCCGGATGCGTGGGCAAAAGCCAAAAGAGCTTTGGGTGAGCAAGCGGCGGCTGTGGTTATCGCGGCGATGCTGGAAAAAACCGATACCATCCGTTCGGCAGGGGGATATTTGCGAACGCTGACAGAGAAAGCGGAAAAAGGCCAATTCAGCATCTATCCGATGTTACAGGCGCTAGAAAGGTCAAAACCGGGCGCTCAGACGTAAACGCCTGCCGATAGTGAGACCTGGCTAGAGGATTGTCCCGATAAAAGCTGACAATAGCTCTGGTCAGGCTGATCTGATTGGTGATGCAAACGCGGCGCGTTTTAGGATCTGGATAGAAACGGCCTTCATCCAGTCTCATGTCATTATCACCTGTCGGGTGCACCGGCTGCTTTTGGTTCAGGATTTCACACATTCCCGAAGCCGATTCCATCAGGTTCGATGCAGCCCTTTTGCGTCAATTGTATTGAAAACAAAACCGAATTATTGACACTACCGAAAGTGGTGCTGAAAATACGGTGTTTTCCCTAGGTTGAAGTTTTCATCCCATAACAGAAGGTTGCATCTGTCGGCGAGAAATATTCTGGTGGTTGCGCTTATTTGCCCCCCGTAGTCACCATCGCCCGAAGCTCACAATCGAGATAGAGGAGGTCCTCGTGAGGATCGTCGCCTTGAGTGAGGTCTTACCGGGAGAACCGGTGACCAATCGTGACCTTGCGACCAAATTTGGGCTGCATGAACAATGGCTTGATGGGATGACGGGCAACCGGAGCCGATATTTCTGTCGGCTGGACAGCCCCGAGGGTGTGCCAAAAAGCACGGGTGATCTGGCCACCGAGGCAGGTCGGCGTGCGATGAAAGCGGCAGGCGTAGAGGCCGCTGATATTGAGTTTCTGATCCTTACCACAGCCTCTCCCGACCACCTGATGCCAGCAACGGTCAATCTTGTGGCAGACAGGCTTGGCATCAACAATATCCCGACCCTTCAGCTTACTTCGGGTTGTGCCGGTGCACTCCAGGGGCTGTTTACGGCGAAGGCGCTTCTGGCAAGCGGCTATCGTCTTGGCCTGGTGATTGGCGCCGACACCTGCCGAAAAATGTGGCCATCTGCGAAAGACTCCCGTCAGATGAAGCCAGCCGAGATGGTGAACTTCGCATTGTTCGGTGATGGCGGTGGAGCAGCCGTGGTTGCGGCTGACCCGCAGGGTGCGGGTCTCAATGTCGAGCATCTCTTTTTGCGCGGCATTGGGCTTGGCCGTAAGCCGGCGCAAATCGTCAAGTGGTTTGGCGCGGGGGGCGCGGCCGCAGGTGAGGCCATGGGCGAGGAAGACTATAAGGCAATTGAACGGCATGTGCCGGAGGTGTCGCGCCTCATCCTCGATGAGTTGCTTGAAAACCGCAACTGGCAGCTTGGAGAGGTCGAATATGTCCTGACGCCACAGCTGAATGGGGTGATGACCGAGAAGATCCGGGACTTTCTGGGCGTACGGCCAGATCAGGCGGTGAACTGCGTCGCCGAGACCGGCAATAACGGCAATGCGCTGCCCTTCATTCAACTCAACCGCCTTATGCAGAAGGTGGCGGACGGTTCGGCTGGCGGCAGCCGTGTGCTGGTGGCGACGGTGGAATCCTCGAAATGGATCATGTCCGGCATGGCATTGAGGTTTGCATGACCAGCACATCCGAAAAAACCCTCTATCGTAGTCCAATGGCGGAATTGCGTGCACTGCGGCGTGAAAACCTCGCAGGCTCTGTTGTCAGGATCAGGCAAATTCTGGCGGGTCTCGTCGATCCGCTGGATTTGGATGCGGCGGGGTCGCTGCTCTCGGGGCAGAAGGACCGTGCGGTTCTAGCTGAGGTTCCCGGCCTGCGGGCTCAGCGATTGGCAATCCTGGGCAGTTCCACCCTCGACAGTCTTCCCAATCTGCTCATGGCGACGCTTTTGCGAGAGGGTATCGTCGGAGATATTCGGTTGAGCGGTTTCAATCAGTGGCGTTTCGATGTCCTTTCCGGTCATGAATTGCTCACCGTTCACAAACCGCAACTCACGCTCTGTCTCCTCGATGACGAGGCGGTGTTTGCCGATATTGCCGATTGCCTCGATCTGGAGGCAGTGGAGGCACGTCTTCAGCGTTTTGCCGGAGAACTGGCGGATTGGTCGGCAGCCTGCCGCAGCCTGACGGGTGGACAGGTGGTGCTGGGCACAATTCCTCTTTCACCCTTGCGGCTTTTGCGTCTGCGAGACTATCGCAGCCGGGCGCGGTTGGTATCGGCATGGAATGCCATGAACTGCGCCATTCTGGCCCTTGCTTCCCGCGAAGGCGGGCCGGTGGTGCTTGCCCTGGCCGAAAGCCTGGCGGTTTCGGGGGCAAGCCCCTTTGCCAGCCACCGGATGCATCATGTGGCCGGTCATGCCTATGGACCTGACTTTCTGAAGGGCGTGGCGCTTGAAATGACAGCGGTGACAAAGGCCAGTCTCGGCCTTGCATCCAAGTGTCTGGTTCTCGATCTGGATAATACGCTGTGGGGAGGGGTGGTCGGCGATGTTGGCACGGCGGGGCTGGAGATTGGCGGATCCTATCCGGGCTCGGCCCATCTGGAGGTGCAGCGACTGGCCCGTGACTACATGCGCCAGGGCGTGCTTTTGACGGTCTGCTCGAAAAACGACGATGCGAATGCCCGCGATGCGCTGGCCAATCATCCGGAAATGGTGCTGAGACCGGAGGATTTTACGGTCATCACGGCCAATTGGCAGCCGAAGGCGGAAAATATCCGGGCGCAGGCGGGCAGTATCAATATCGGGCTCGATGCCATGGTATTTCTGGACGATCACCCGGTTGAGCGCGATGCGGTGGGCTCCTTCCTGCCGGAGGTTGCCATTGTTGATCTTCCGGCCGAGCCAGCGGCCTTCGCGACAGCGCTGGCCTTGGGCAATTACTTCAACCTGCTGGAACTGACGGCTGAAGATCGTGAGCGTGTCGCGATGTATCGGGCCGAGGCTGCCCGCGCGGAACTTCAGTCGGAAAGCCTGTCGATGGACAGCTATCTGGCCGGATTGCAGTCCCGCCTCACCATCGAGCCGCTCAACGAACTGAACAAGGGGCGCATTGTCCAGCTCTTCGCCAAGACCAATCAGTTCAATCTCACGGGGCGGCGTTTTACCGCCGAAGAGATTACCGGTCCCGGCCTGTCCGTCTTCGGTGCAAGGCTTGCCGATCGCTTTGGCGATAGCGGCCTCATCGCGGCCATCGCGCTTGGGCGGGATGAAGCGGGCGGCCTCTCCATCGACAATTTCGTCATGAGTTGCCGGGTGTTCTCGCGCGGTGTCGAGGCTCTGCTGCTGGGCCTCATTCTGAAAGCGGCGCGTGACAAAGGCCTGCCTTGCGTGAACGGTCGCTTTATCAAGACCGCCAAAAACGGACAGTTTGCGGATTTCTTCCCCCGGCTGGGCTTTGCAGCCGTCAGCGAAACCGATTTCCGGCATGAGTTGGCGCAATTGCCAGCCCTGCCTGCCTATCTCGACATCACCGAAGGTGCGGAGGCCTTTCATGAGCTTTGAAACTGTTGTCATCGGCGTGATTGCCGAATTGTTGGACCTCGACGAAGCAAAGCTGACGCCAGAGACGGCACTTTGCGAAGTTGCCGGGTGGGATTCCGTCAACGCGCTGCGTGTGCTGGTGTTTCTGGAGCGTGAAACCGGCCAGCCGGTCGATTACCAGCTGTTCATGGCGGCCGAAACCGTGGCCGGGGTTGCAGGCGCAATCAAGCTGCCCGAGGGCACGGCATGAATGCGCCTCTCCATCCTTTCCCGCGCGAGCGAGGTCATACCTATGCTTTTTTGAAGGATGCCAGCCAGACGGCCCACGTCTATCTGATGACCGAGATCGACGCCAGCGCCTTGAAGGCGGCGCGGGCGGCGGGCGGCGACCGCATCAGCTATGTCAGCTTCATCGTAAAGGCGGCAGCAGCGGTTATCTCCGCCACGCCGCCCGCCCGGATGGTGCTGAAGGACGGCCTGTTTCCAAAACTGGCCAGCAGCCCGCGGCTGACAGCCAAGGTGCTGTTCGACAAGCGGATCGGCACGGTGCGCTGCGTGGTGTCCGGAACGGTTGCCGATCCCGATCATGCACGCCTTGAGGATATTCAGGCCGCCATCGATTTGCACAAGCAGGCCGAGGTTGCGCCGTCAGGCCCCTTCGCCGCACTTGCAAAGCTGCATCGTCTTCCCCTGCCGCTCATGCGGCTCGTTTATAACCTCGTCCTGGGCAATCCGCGTAAACGGGCAGAATTCCAGGGTAATTTCTCGGTCACGTCGGTCGGACAACAAGATGTTAGCGCCATCCTGCCGATGATTGCCGGAACCATAGGCCTGGGCGTCGGGCGCATTGCCGAAAAGGCCGTCGTCGTGGATGGCGCCATCGTGGTCAGGCCGGTTTTCACCCTGTCGCTGACCTTCGATCATCGCGTGCTGGATGGGGCGCTGGCAGCGGAAATACTCGCATCCATCAAGAAATCCCTTGAAAACTGGAGGACGGAACAATGAACAATCACCATCAAACCGATGTCCTGGTCATCGGATCGGGTCCAGCGGGGGCCTTGATGGCCAATCTTCTGGCGCGTCGGGGTGTCGATGTTGTTCTGGCCGAAAAGGGGCTGGACTTCGAGCGCAATTTCCGCGGCGAAACCATCGCGGCGCGCTCGGTACTCACCCTTCGCGAGCTGGGCTTCGGCCCCAGTCTGGAAGAGCATGGCTTCGTTGAGCTTGAGGGCATTTCCTTCCGGGAAAAGGGCCAGAGCATCATGTCCATGGATTACCGGCGCTTTCCGATCGACGCCCTGCCGATCGATATTCCCCAACCGGCAATGATCGGCGCGTTCAACCGCCAATCCGTGACCTTCCCTAATTTTCGCCTTCTCATGGGGCACCAGTTCACCGGCCTGATCGAGCGGGACGGGAAGGTTGCTGGGGCGCGGCTCGAAGATCCCGATGGCAAGCCGCTGGAAATCGGCGCGCGTCTGGTCATTGCCGCCGATGGCCGGTTTTCGGCAGTGCGCAAGGCTTCGGGTCTCAAGGCGAAGATCACGCCGATGGAACGCGATTTCGTGTGGTTCAAGCTGCCACGGCCTGAAGGCTGGCTGCATGAATCGCAACTCGTCGTCAAGAAAGACCGGCATCTGGTCATCCTGCCGACCTTTCCCGATCTGCTGCGTATTGGCTACAACGTGCCCAAGAAGGGCTTTGGCGATGCGCGCCGTCAGGGCATCGAGGCCTTCCGCGCCAGTGTCATCGATCTCGATCCCCGGCTTGCAGATCTGGTCAATACCCATATCCAGAGCTGGAACGACACCTCCTTTCTGGAAATTTTCACGGCGGAAGTCGATCAATGGTCGCGGGACGGTCTGTTGCTGATCGGCGATGCCTCGCATACGGCCACGCCCATCCTGGGGCAGGGGGTTAACCTCGCGCTTCAGGATACGATCTATTTCGCTCCGGTCATTGCCGAGGCATTGAAGCAGAGTATCGGTCCGGTTCCCGCCGCCACCCTTGAGCCCACGGCGGCACTGCGGCGCAAGCATAAGGCCATGGTTACGCATTTTCAGCGGCTTCAAGAGGCCAATCTGGCAAAGAGTTCCGCTGTTGGCACGATGCTGCGCCGGGCCAAACTCCGGCTGCTCAATCTCAATCCGGGAAAATACCGTTTGCTGGACAAGGTGCTGAACGCCCCCCACGACATGCCGGTGGAGGTGCTGCATGGCAAAGCTGCCTGAGGCAAAGCAATTCGTGGGCCTTCATGCCCGCCACATGGGCTTTTCGCCCTCCTTCATCGACGATGTTCTCTCGCGCATTGTCAGCATGGATGGCGATGGGCCCGGGTCCTGGGTTTGCGAGTGGTCGCAGAAGGCGGCTCAGGCAGAGCAACGTAACGACCATCTTTCTGCGGCAAATCTTTATAATCTGGCCCGTTTTCCTGCCGCGGACAGCCCGGCCAAGCGCCATGCGGGCGAAGCCTGCACGGCAAGCTTTTCCCGCTGGATGAAAGAGGCCGGCATCGGGCAAAGGCGGCTTGCAAGGGTTGGTGAGCATGGACTTACCTTTCTCTTCTCGCCTGCAAAGCGGCGGGATGCCCCGCTCGTGATCCTGATGGGCGGTATCGTTTCCCTGAAGGAGCAGTGGGGCGGATTTCTCAAGCTTGGCCGCAAGCTTGGCGCGGCGGTGGCAATTGCCGATTTCCCCGGCATGGGCGAAAATCCGCTGCGCTACGACCGTTCCGCCGCAGCACTTTACGGCGCGATCATGGCGACTGTCTCCTATGAATGCGATGTGTCGCGCACATTGATCGTGGCGCCCAGTTTCGGTGGCTATCTGGCGGCAGTGCATGGCCTCAGGGATCCGCGCATCCGGGGCATCGTCACCATAGGTGCGCCGCTCAGCGCGTTTTTCCGGGATGAGGAAGCCAAGGCCTCCATGCCGTCGATCACCCGCTTTGCATTGTCCGTCGCGCTTTCCTGCCCGCAGGAGGATGTGAACGACGCCCTTTCGACCCTTGCCCTCAGCGAGGCGGAATTGAAAGGAATTGGCGTGCCTTTGCATTACGTGGCCGCGCTGGAAGACGAGATCATTCCGGCCAGCGAATGGGAGGAGGCGAAAAGTCTTGTGCCCGATTTCCACCTGCACGCCTTTCACGACGTCCACGGCGCGCCCAACCACCTTACAGAAACCCGCCTGATTATTCTTTCCCTCCTGCTCCAGCATACGGGGCGGGCCATGTTTAGCCGTTTCATCAAGCAGATATTGCGCCTGCGCCTGCGTTTTGCCGGTCGCCGCCTTCATCATTCCTGAGGTCTTTCATGACGCAGTCTTCTTCCTCTTCGCAGTCTCAGCCTTCTGCCGAACAGCGCCTTGCCATTGTCGGCATGGCCGGACGCTTTCCCGGCGCCTTGAGCATGGATGGCCTCTGGCAACTCATGATGGAGCGGCGCGACGCCATACGTCCCGTCCCGCAAGATCGCTGGGATGCCAGCCAGCCGCTCGATCCGCAAAAAAGCGTACAGGCGGTGGGCGGCTTCATCGACGGTCTGGACCAGTTCGATCCCACTTTCTTCGGCATTTCTCCGCGCGAAGCCGAAGACATGGACCCGCAGCAGCGCCTGATGCTGGAAGCAAGCTGGACGGCGCTGGAAGATGGAGGGCAAAGGCCGGAGACGCTGGCGGGACGGCGCATTGGCGTTTATGTCGGCGCGTCATGGCATGATTACGAATTGCTGCGCAAGGATCATGGTGCGCCCACCACGCAGCATTCCATCGTCGGCAATGCGCTCGATGTCATCTCCTCGCGGGTTTCTTATTTCTACCGCTTCAAGGGGCCGAGTCTTACCGTGGAAACCGGCTGTTCTTCCGGCATGGTTGCCATGCATATTGCCGCGCAGGCCCTGGCCAATGGCGAAATCGAAGCAGCGCTTGTGGGCGGGGTCAATCTCGTGCTGGCGCCCGATGTTTCGATCGGTCTCACCCATTTCGGCGGGCTTTCGACGGTTGGGCGGTGCCAGGCCTTTTCCGCCAGTGCCGATGGCTTCGTGCGCGGTGAAGGCATCATCGCCTTTTATCTGAAGCGGCTGGAAGATGCCGTGGCGGCTGGAGATCGCATTCATGCCGTGATCGTTGCCTCCGCCGTCAACAATGACGGCGGCGGTGACAGCCTTGTCACGCCAAGCCCTGACGGTCAGGAGGACCTTCTTTCCACCATTTACGGCAAGGCGGGCGTTGCCCTTGAAGATGTGCGCTACATCGAGGCGCATGGTACGGGCACGGCGGTTGGCGATCCCATCGAGGCCGGTGCCATTGGCCGCGTGATCGGGCGCGAGCGTAAGGAGACAGGGCTGGAGCCCATTATTCTCGGATCGGTCAAGACCAATATCGGGCATCTGGAAGCCGCCGCAGGTCTTGCGGGTCTTTCCAAGGCGGTGATGGCCGTGGAGCATCGCGTTGTGCCGCCGAACCTGCATGGCGACGTTCTGAACCCGTCCATCGATTTTGCCGCGCTTGGGCTCAAGGTTCCCGATGCGCCCGTCGCATTGCCGGCCGACAAACCTTTCTATGTCGGGGTCAACTCTTTCGGCTGGGGCGGCACGAATGCCCATATCATTCTTGCACCTGCGCCGGACCAGCAGCCTGCGCCCGCCAAGAACGATGGAACGCCGGTGCTTCTTGCTCTTTCCGGCCATAGCGAGGCGGCGTTGAAAGAACGCGCCCGCCAGGTGATCGATCTTCTGGCGGCAAAGCCGCAAGACGCAGCCGAAATTGCCGGAACCCTTGCCTTGAGACGCGGCCATCTGATGCGGCGTGCGGGTTTTGTTGGAACGGATGCCGCATCGTTGAGCGAAAGCCTCGAACACTGGCTGGCAAATGGCGAGGAAGGGGAGTTTGGCGTAACCGGCAGCGCCAGAAGCCGGGGCAAGATCGCCTTTGTTTTCCCCGGACAGGGATCGCAATGGGCGGATATGGGGGTACGGCTTCTTGAGGAAAGCCCGGTTTTTGGCAATGTCATGCAGCGCTGCGCCGCAGCGCTCAAGCCCCTTGTCGATTGGGATCTGATGGAAATTGTCTCCGGCCGCGCCGGGACGCAATGGCTGGAGCGGGTGGATATTGTCCAGCCGGTGCTGTGGGCCATGATGGTTTCGCTGGCGGCGCTATGGCGTGAAGCGGGTATTGAGCCTGATATGGTTGTTGGCCACAGCCAGGGCGAAGTGGCGGCTGCAACCGTGGCCGGAATGCTGAGTTTCGAAGATGCAGCCCGTGTGGTTGCCATGCGTTCCTCCATCATTCGCGGCAAGGCCGGGCGTGGGTTGATGCTGGCCGTCGATCTCGATCTTGCCGGGGCGAAGGCGGCACTGGAAGGCTTCGAGGACCAGATTTCCATTGCCGTCAGCAATGGCCCGCGCTCCACCGTGCTGTCTGGCGATGCCGATGCCGTGATGACGCTGAAGGAGCTGCTTGACGCGGAGGAAACCTTCAACCGGCTCATCAAGGTGGATTATGCCTCGCACAGCCATCACATGGACGAGTTCAAGGAGGAACTCCATGCGTCGCTGACCGGCATCAAGCCCATGGCGGGAGACGTGCGTCTCGTCTCCACCGTCGAGGTCCGCGACATGCGCGGCGAGGAGCTTGACGCCGCCTATTGGGTGCGCAACCTGCGTGAGCCCGTGATGTTTGCCGATGTGATGACCGGGCTTTTTGCCGAAGGCGTCACGCATGTCATCGAGGTTGCGCCGCATAAGGGGCTTGCCCCGGCCATCGAGCAATTGGCGGCAGATCAGCCAGATCCGCCGGTGGCCTTGTCCACCATGCTGCGCGACAAGGGCAGCCTGAAGGACGTGATGCTGTTTCACGCGCGTGCCTATGCCGCCGGGCTTGATCCCTTCGGCCTTCTGCCGCGCGCAGATTATCCGCTGCCAGCCTATCCGTGGCAAAGGACGAGCTATTGGGTGGGTGCGCCGCGCCGCAAGGGTACCGGCCGGGCCGGGCTGGAGGTCGAGCTTCTGCCGTCGGCCACCGAGCCCGATGCCTGGGAGGGCGCGCTCGACATCGGTGTTGACGACAATCCGTGGCTCGTGGACCACAAGGTGCATGAGGCCGTTGTCTTCCCCGGCGCTGGCATGATGGCGCTGGCGCTTTCGGCGGCCCGCGCCCGCACCGGCATCATGCCCGCGCAATTGAGCGCGGTGAAATTCACCGGCGACCTGACGATAACCGACCAGCCCGTGCGCGCCAGCCTGACCGTGCGGGATACGATTACCGATGGTGGCGAAATCAGCCTGCGTTCGCTGGAAGCGGGCAGCACGGTCTGGGCTGCCAATGCGACGGCCCGTTTCCATAATCGCCTGTCTCCCACCGAAACGCGGCGTTTTCCCGAGCATCTGCTGGGAGCTGACCTTCTCTCGGTCGAAGCCTTTTATCAGGCAGCTTCGGCGCGCGGCATCCATTACGGTCCCGCCTTCCAGGGCATAACTCGCCTGACGCGGGAGGCGGGGCAGGTGCTGGCCGAGATTTCGTTGCCAAAGCCCGCCCGCGCCAGCGCCCGCCCGCATGGGCTGCATCCAGCGCTTTGGGATGCCGCCTTGCAAACCTCGCTTGCGCTCTTCGATGGTTCCAGCACCGTGGTGCCGGTGGAGGTGGCCAAGGTTGCCTTCTTCACCGATCCCGCCCAGCCGGTCACGCAGGTCTTTGCCCATGCCAGCCTGAGGGGAGAGCAGGGTGGTTCTCCCCGTTTCGACATTTTCCTCTATGCCGCCGACAAGAGCCCGCTTGCCTCCATGGAAGGCATTGCCTTGCAGGTTCTGGAACAGCAGGACGGGCAGTCCGATGCCGATGCGCGGCGTTTCCGCCTCGATTTCATTGCGGCGCCGCGAACGGGTGAAACGGCGGAGGCTGCCTGGCTGGTCTATGGCACGGCAAGGGATGGCGCGGATGACCTTGCTGCGGCTCTTTCAGCCGCTGGCGGGCAGGTCACGCGGGTGATCTCCGGGCCGCTTCCGGCCAATGCCGAGGTTGCCGGTATCGTTTATGTCGCGCCGAAGGCCGAGGCCGGTATAGAGGCGCAAAAGACCGGATTGCATGAACTTGCCGCCGTGGTGCGGCAGGCAGGGGCTCTCGCCTCCCAGCCACGCCTTGCCATTGTCACGGCTCATGCCCGCAGTCTCGCCACGCCGACGCCCGCCGATCCGGGCGCAGGGCTTTACTGGGGCTTTTTGCGGGTTCTGCGCCGTGAACACCCCGAGCTTCAGGGCTTGGTGATCGATGTCGATCCGCAGGCCGGAGACTGGGCGGCGCAAACGGCGCTGGAACTTCTGTCGCTCTCCGGCGAGGATCAGGTCGTGCTGCGCGAGGCAGGCCGCTTCGTTGGCCGGCTTGCCCAGGGCGTCCGGCAGGATGAACCTGAGCCCGTGGCATGGAACACGCCCGCCCAGCCCTTCCGGCTGGTCTCGGCGCGTCCCGGCTTCTGGGATGGTCTCGAATATCGCCCGCTCAGCCGCACGGCACCCGGAAAGGGCGAGGTCGAGGTTGCGGTCAAGGCCGCGGCCCTCAACTTCATCGACGTCATGAAGGCCATGGGCACCTATCCGGGTCTCGACGAAAAGTCGTCGCGCCTTGGCGGGGAGTGCGCGGGCGAAGTGGTGGCGGTTGGCGAAGGCGTGAGCGAGCTTGCGGTGGGCGACCGGGTCGTGGCCTGCGCCTTCGGCTCCTTTGCCTCGCATGTCACGCTGGCGGCAGGCCATGTGCGGCCCATTCCGGCAAAACTCTCCTTCGAAGAGGCCGCCGCATTGCCGTTGGTCATGGCAACCGCCTGGTATGGTCTGGTTGACCTTGCCGGTCTGGAAGAGGGCGAGACGGTGCTGATCCATTCGGCCACCGGCGGCCTTGGCCTTGCCGCCATTCAGATTGCCCGGATGCGTTCGGCACGCATCATTGCAACGGCAGGCAGCGAGGAAAAGCGCGCGCTGCTGCGCGGCATGGGCATTGAGCATGTCTTCTGCTCGCGCACGCTTGACTGGGCCGACGCCGTGCGCGAGGTGACGGAGGGACGGGGCGTCGATGTCGTGCTGAACTCCCTGACGGGGGCGGCCATTCCTCTTGGTCTCGAATGCCTTGCCGAAGATGGCCGCTTCATCGAAGTGGGCAAGAAGGACATTTACGGCGGCCGTTCGATCAATCTTGGTGTGTTCAAAAGCCGTATTTCCATCTCTGCCGTCGATCTTGCCGGATTGATGGAACGCCGTCCCAAACGCTTTGCCCGGTTGATGGCCGATGTATGGACGGCGGTGGATGCGGGCAGGCTTCAGCCCTTGCCCCTCATGACCTATGATTTCGCCAATGCCGCCGAGGCTTTGCGCACCATGGCGCAGGGCAATCACGTCGGCAAATTCGTGCTGTCGGCGCCGGAAACGGTGACGCATGTTGCGCCCGAACCTTTGCGGGCCGGACGTTACCGCGCGGATGCGACCTATGTGATTTCCGGCGGTCTGGGTGCGCTCGGTCTGTCGCTTGCCGCCCATCTGGTCGCGCATGGGGCAGGGTCCATTGCTCTTCTGGGGCGCTCAGTGCCTTCCGCCGAAGCAGGCGAGGCGATTGCGACTATGCGCGCCGGGGGTGCAAATGTGCGAAGCTTCGCCGTGGATGTGGGCGACCGTGCGGCGCTGGCAGGCGTTCTCGATACCATTCGCGCGGAAATGACGCCAATTCGCGGCATCGTTCATGCGGCGGGTCTTCTGGACGACGCTCTGATCGTCAACCTCACGCCAGATCAGGTGCAGCGCGTGCTGCGGCCCAAGGTGGATGGCGCAATCCATCTCGATCAGCTGACCCGGCAGGATCCGCTGGATCTCTTCGTGCTGTTCTCCTCCGCCGCCTCGTTGTTCGGCAATGCGGGTCAGGCAATCTATGCCTCCGGCAATGCCTTTCTCGATACGCTGGCCGAGCGCAGACGGCAGGAGGGGCTTGCCGCCCTTGCGGTCCAGTGGGGACCGTTCGCTGAAATCGGCCTTGCGGCCAAGGACGATATTCGCGGTGCGCGTCTCGAAGAACGCGGCATGGGCAGCTTTACGGCGGATGAAGGCTGGCAGGCGCTGACACGCTATCTCGTCGAGGGCGAAGTGGCGGTGGGCTATGTGCCGCTCAACCTGCGGCAATGGTTCGAGGCCTATCCCGACACGGCGGCGCAGGCGAGCTGGCACCTGCTGCTGGAGGCCTCGCGCAGCGGTGGACAGGCCACCGGCGGGCAGGATTTCAAGCTCCACCTCCAGTCCGCCTCCGAGGAAGAACGCCTGGCGCTGGCCGAAGAAAAGGTGCGTGAGCTTGCGGGCCGCGTGCTGCGGCTCGATCCGGCAAGCTTCGCATCGGATGTGCCTTTCAAGTCTCTGGGGCTCGATTCCCTCATGGGTCTTGAACTGCGCAACCGGCTGGAGGCGGCTTTCGGCCTGAAGCTCTCGCCGACGCTGTTGTGGACCTACGGCAATGCAAGGGCGCTGTCGGCCGTGCTGTGCCAGCGCATGTTCGCCGAAGCTGCCTGATCCGCAATTCCCGACATCTCAAGGGTCGCCTGCCGGGCCATCATGCCCGGACGGCACCCGACCGAAAGAGGTAGACCAGATGGAAACCAAATCTGCCGCCACGCCGCTGACCCGCGCCCTGGATACGATCCGCAAGTTGAAAGCCGAACTCGATGCCCGCGGCACCCGTCAGCCGCTTGCCATTATTGGGGTTGGTATGCGTTTTCCCGGCGGCATCGACGATCTTGCCACCTATTGGCAGGCCTTGAGCGAGGGTCGCAACCTCGTTGCCCGTATGCCGGAAAAACGTCGCGCCCGCTTTGCCGAGGAGTGGGAGAGTCTGCCGCACAAGGGCGGATTTCTGGAAGATGTCACGGGTTTCGATGCCGCCTTTTTCGGTATCAGCCCGCGCGAGGCCAAGGCTCTGGACCCGCAGCACCGCCTGCTGCTGGAGGTTAGCCAGCAGGCACTGGACGATGCAGGCCTTGCTCCCGAAAGACTGAAGGACGCCACCACCGGCGTTTTCATCGGCATTACCGGCCAGGATTATCGCGACTGGCAGGGTGACGATCCCGATGCCTATTGGGCAACCGGCAATGGCCATTGCTTCGCGGCGGGCCGCATTTCCTACACGCTTGGCCTGACAGGTCCGGCCATGGCGGTGGATACGGCCTGTTCCTCCTCGCTCGTGGCGGTGCATCTGGCCGCGCAGGCCATTCGGCGCGGCGAGTGCGACGTGGCGCTTGCAGGCGGCGTCAACCTCATTCTTTCGCCGCGTTCCACCCGGCTGGTGCGCGAAACCCGCTCTCTCTCGCCCGATGGGCTTTGCAAGGCTTTCGATGCCCGCGCCAACGGCTTCACCCGTGGCGAGGGCGGCGGTATGCTGGTGCTGAAGAAGCTCGATCAGGCGCTTGCCGATGGCGACCGCGTGCTGGCGGTGCTGCACGGCTCGGCGCTCAATCAGGATGGCCGCTCCAGCGGCTTTACCGCGCCCAACGTGCTGGCCCAGACCCGTCTTCTTGAGGCGGCCCTTGCCGATGCAGGGCTTCAACCCGCCGACATCGGCTATATCGAAACCCATGGCACCGGAACCTCGCTTGGCGATCCCATCGAAATGGAAGCGATCGTCGGCGCCATTGCCGGCAAAACCGATGGCGCCCCGCTTCATATCGGTGCGGTAAAGACCAATATCGGCCATCTGGAAGCTGCCGCCGGGGTGGCAGGCCTCATCAAGGCCATTGCCTGCCTGCGCCATGGGGCGCTTGCGCCCATCGTGCATTTCGAGACCCTCAATCCGCGTATCGATGTTTCCGGCACGGGCATCGGCTTTCCCCGGTCCGTCACGCCGTGGGGGGCGGCCGGAGCCTATGCGGGCATCAGTTCCTTCGGCATGAGCGGCACCAATGCCCATATCATTCTGGGTCCGGCGCCCGCTGTCGAACCTGTCAAGGCGGATATCGCAGGCTTTGAAATTTCGGCGCGCAGCCAAGGCCAGCTCGCATCGCTTGCCGCTGATTATCGCCAGCGGCTCGAGGCGCTGGACGACAGCGCCTATCCCGCCTTTGCCTATACGGCCAGTTTCGGGCGCGCGCGCCAGCCGGAGCGGGTTTTCATATCCGCGAAAAACCGCAGCGAGGCGCTGGCGGCGCTTGCCGTCCTGGCGGCAGGAGGCTCAAGCCCTGCAATCCTGACGGGGCCAGCCATTCCCGCAATCGATCCCGCTTCGCTGCCGCGTCAGGTCGTGAGCCTGCCGGGCTATCCCTTCGACCGCCAGCAACATGCCCCGGCTCTGACGCAAGCGAAGGCAGAAAAGGTCAGGTTCGAAGGGGAGAGTATCACCGCCGCCACGCCTTCACCGCAACCTTCAGAGCATCACGCCGAGCCGCCCGCGCTGCATGTCATCGAATGGCAGAAGGCCACGGCACCCGCCGTTTCGGCTGGCGGCCCCACGCTGGTGCTGGCCGGTGACGACGAGGCGGTTCTCGCCCCGCTTGCCGCACGGGCTGCGGCGCTTGGCTGCACCTTCGAGCGTGCCAGCGTTTCGGCTTTGTCCATCGGGGCGCCTGTTCTGGCTGGCAAGGAAAAGCGGGTCATTCTGCTTGGCCTTCTGGCGCCGCCCTTGCCGGAAGCGGTTGATGGCGAGGACATTGCCGCAAGGGGCGCTGCCTTCTGCGCTGAGATCGTCGAGGCCCTGCGGGCCGCTCAGGCCTGTGGCGGAAGGCTGCATGTCATCACCCGTGGCCAGCATTGCGTGCTGCCGGACGAGCGTCTTTTCCCCTCGCATCAGGCTTTGCTGCATGGTCTTTCGCCGGTTCTGGGGCTTGAATATCCTGAGGCCTGGGGCGGTATCGTCGATATTTCCGCTTCAGGTTTCAGCCAGAATGTGGAGGCAGAGGCCGCGGGCATTCTGACCCATGCTCTTGCTGGCGGGGTGGAGGATCTCGTGGCTGTTCGCGAGGGTACGGTTTATCTCGCCCGGCTTGCTCGCGCGCCTGCAAGTTTCCGTCCGGCTTTGCCGGTGAAGCCTGACGCAACCTATCTCATGACCGGCGGGCTTGGCGGCATAGGCCGGGCAACGGCCATGCAGCTTGCGCGCTCCGGCGCCCGCCATCTGCTGCTGATCGGTCGCACGGCAGGTTCAGCGCTTTCGCAGGAGGCGCTGAGAGGCCTTGATGATCTGGCCGCCCTCGGCGTGACGGCTCGCTATGTCGCTGCCGATTGCGATGACGGCAAGGCACTTGAAAACGCAATCTCGCAGGCGCTCGAAACCATGCCCGCCCTTGGCGGCATCATCCACGCTGCGGGCAGCCTTGCGCCCATGCCGGTCGCAAGGCTTGACGCCAAGGGTTTCGAGGCGGCGCTGCGTGGCAAATATTCCGGCGCCTGGTGGCTGCATCTCATCGCACGCCGCTACAGGCCGGATTTCTTCGTCACCCTGTCATCGGTCACTGCCGTCTGGGGCACGGAAGGCTATGCGGCCTATGGCGCGGCCAATGGCGGGCTGATGGCCGCAGTGGGGGCGGAAACGTCCGATGGCCGGGCTGCCGCAAGCATTGCCTATGGGCCATGGGCGCTTGACGGCATGGCCGACGCCGCTGCCCGCGCCACCTTCGAACGTCTCGGTGTCAGTGCCCTTGACGCGGGGGCGGGCATTGCCGCGCTCACCGCCACGAGCCCGCGACCGGGCAGCGAACTGATTGCCTGCGACGTTCACTGGGACCGTTTCCGTGACGTGATCGGCAGCCGCCGCAAGCGGGGCATTTTCGATAATCTTGGGGAGAAAGCCCGTATGAACATCTCGCATTCTCCGGCGGCCACCGCCATTCTTTCCCTGCCGCTCAAGGCGCGTGCCGCTGCCGCCCGCGAGGAGGTGCGCAAGATCGTTGCTGCCATTTTAGGTTTTGCCGATGGTGCCGCCGTGCAGAACGATGTGGGCTTTTTCGATCTTGGCCTCGATTCCATCATGGCGGTGGATCTGGCCCAGGCCATCAGCGCCGCTTTCGAGATCGACCTTTCGGCGGCTGCCATTCTCGATAATGCGTCCGTAACAAGCCTTGCCGCCCATGTGGTGGAGCAATTGGCAAGCCGTCCCGCCGCCCTTGCCCCGCAGGCGCCGGTCGCGCCCATCATGCCACCGGCCGTGCTGCCGCCATTGCCGCCGCTTGGCACCTATGCGCCGCCGCAGGAGGCCCGCGCGAATGCCGTGTTCGGGGCAGGCCGGGAACCCATCGCCATCATCGGCATGGCGGGACGTTTTCCCGGCGCCGATACGCTGGAGGAATTCTGGCAGGTGCTTGCCGAAGGGCGCGATACCGTGGGCAAGGTGCCCACTGAACGCTTCGATGTTACCGGCCTTCACGATGCCGATCCGCTGGCGCGGGGCCGCATCACCACGGATCAGGGCGGCTTTCTTTCCGATCTCTCCCGTTTCGATGCACATTTCTTCAATATTCCGGCGCGTGAAGCCGAGAGCCTTGACCCGCAGCAGCGCCTGCTGCTGGAAACCGCATGGCACGCGCTGGAACATGCCAATATCGATCCGCGCTCGCTGAAAGGCACGGCCACGGGCGTTTTCCTCGGCATTTCCAATTCGGATTATGCCCGCCTTCTGGAAGAGGGGGGCCTTGGCGAACTCGATGCCTATTTCGGAACCGGAACGGCGCTCAATGCCAATGCGGGCCGCATTTCCTATAATCTTGGCCTCAATGGCCCGGCGCTTGCGGTGGATACGGCCTGCTCTTCCTCGCTGGTCGCACTGCATCTTGCGCTGCGTTCGCTGCGCAGCGGGGAAAGCGACTGTGCCCTTGCGGGCGGCGTCAATGTCATCACCGCGCCATCCTGCTCGGTGGCCGTCAGCCGGGCGCATATGCTCTCACCGGATGGGCGCTGCAAGACCTTTTCCGCCGATGCCAACGGTTTCGTGCGGGCCGAAGGCGTGGGCATGGTGGTGCTGAAGCGCCTTGCCGATGCGCGGCGCGACGGCGATACGGTTCTGGCCGTCCTCAGGGGCAGTGCCGTCAACCATGATGGCGCGTCCTCCGGTCTGACCGTTCCGAGTGGCAAGGCGCAACAGGCCGTGATTGCCGCAGCCCTTGCCGATGCGGGCCTTGCCGCTTCGCGCGTCAGCTATCTGGAAGCGCATGGAACCGGCACGTCGCTCGGCGATCCCATCGAGGTCGATGCCGCCCATGCCGTGCTGGGAGCAGGCCGCGCGGCGAACGAGCCTTTGCGTCTGGGATCGGTCAAGAGCAATATCGGCCACGCGGAATCTGCCTCCGGCATGGCGTCGATCATCAAGACGGTGCTGGCGTTGCAAAACCGCACACTTCCGGCAAGCCTGCACAGCGGCAGCCTCAATCCTCACATTCGCTGGTCCGACCTCAATGTGGAAGTGGTGCGGCAACTCACCCCGTGGGAAAGCCGGGAAACGCGGGTTGCAGGCATTTCCGGCTTCGGCTTCAGCGGCACCAACGCCCATGTCATCGTGGAGGAATACCGCGATGCCGATGCATTGCCGGTTATGGCCGCCGACGGACCGTTTCTGCTGCCGCTTTCCGCACCGGATGCCGATGGGCTGGAGCGGCTGACGGCAGGCTGGGCGGCACGGTTGAAGCAGGGCGGTGATGGCAATCCTGCCGGTCTGGTGGCTGCGGCAGGCAAGGGACGCGCCCATTTTGCCAGGCGTCGGGCAATCACCGCTAAAGGTCGGGATGAGCTGATTGCGGCACTGGAAAGTGCAAAGCCCGCGCATGACGGGCTGGAGGAGCCGCGCATCGCTTTCCTGTTTTCAGGTCAGGGCAGCCAGTATTTCGGCATGGGCCGGGAGCTTTACGAGACAGAACCGGTGTTCCGCGCCGTGATCGACGATTGCGACCGCATCCTTGCGCCGCATTTTGCCGGACGTTCGCTGCGGGAATTCATCCTCTTCGGCGCTGACAAGGAGGCGATCAACCAGACATGGATCACCCAGCCAGCGCTTGTGGCGCTGGAACTGGCGCTGGCCGAGCTGTGGAAGGCCTATGGCGTAACCGCTTCCATCGTCCTTGGCCACAGCGTGGGCGAAATCGCAGCCGCCATTTATGCGGGTGTCCTCGACCGGGCATCCGGTCTGGCGCTGATCGCCACCCGCGCCCGTTTGATGCAAAGCGCCGAGCGCGGTGCAATGCTGGCCATTTCCGCCCCGGCTGACGCCGTTTCCGGCTGGATTGCCGGTACCACGCTGGACATTGCCGTCATCAACGGCCCGGAGGCAACGGTGGTTGCCGGTCTTCAGGCGGAGATCGATGCGCTGGCCGAGCGCTTGAAGGCGGAAAAGATTATGGCCCGTCCGCTCACCGTTTCCCATGCCTTCCATTCGCGCATGATGGAGCCGGTTCTGGGCGAGCTGGAAGCGCGCATTTCCGCCTTTGCCTATGGTGCGCCGGAAATCCCGATCGTCTCCAATGTCACCGGCAAGCTGGCAGGTCCGGCAGAGTATAATGCCGCCTACTGGTGCCGTCATGTGCGACAGGCCGTGCGTTTCAGCGATGGCTTGCAGGCGCTGGCGGGCTTTGGTGTGGATCTTTGCCTTGAGATCGGCCCGGACAAGACGCTTGCCCATCTCACCACGGCGGCAGGGCTTGCACCGCGTCGCGGCGCGACCCACTCGCTCAAGCGCGGCGTCAGCGACCGCCAGATCATGCTGGCTGCCGTCAAGACGCTTTACGAGGCCGGGCAGGATTTCGATTTTGCCGCCGTCAACGCTTATCTGCACGCACCGGCCCTTTCCGCGCCGCTCTATCCCTTCGCCGAAACCCGCTACTGGACCAAGGTGCGGCCTGCCGCCCGTCAGGCCGCAGCATCAGCGGGACCGCGCCGCCATTGGGGCCGGGAAGTCCGCTCCCCGGCCATTCATGGCCGGGTTTTCAGCTTCGAACGGGATTGCCATTTTCCGGCCTATCTCACTGATCATCGCCTCTATGGCACGGTGGTCACGCCGGTGGCCTCGCATCTGGGCACGGTGTTTTCCGCCCTTGCGGCAAGCGGCAAGCGCGTGGTGATCGAGGATATGATCTGCCCGAGGGCGCTCGTCATTCTCGACGGGGAAAGCTTCGAGACCCAGATCATCATCGGCGAGGGCGCCAATCCCGACCTTGCGGTAAAAAGCCTGATCGATCCCGGCCAGGGCATCTGGCAGGACCATTTGATGGGCCGGTTGGCCGACAAGGCGCCGCGCGCCGGACTGACCGTGGACCGGCAGGCCTTCATTGCCTCCGCCGAGCGCCATATCAGCGGCGAGGATTTCTACGCGCATTTCCGCTCGCTGGGCTACACGCTCGGGCCGTCCTTCCGCTGGATCGCGGATGTGTGGATCCGCGGCGAAGAGGCCGTGCTGCGCTATGCCCAGCCGGACCTTCCCGACGCGCGTAACGATTACGAGATTTATCCCGGCCTGATCGACAGCCTGTTCCAGTCCATCGCGGGCTTCATGGTTGACGATACGGGCGATGAGGCCCCTTCGCTTGCCATTCCCTTTTCGGCGGCGCGGCTTTCGCTGCATCGGCCAGCACCGGCGGGCAGCGAGCTTTGGGGCTTCGTGCGGATCGGCAAGGCAGACCCGTTGCCCAATGGCAGGCTGCGGGTTGAAACCGCCGATCTTCACCTCTTCGACGCCGAAGGACGCTCCTATCTCTCGGTGGATGATTTCCGCGTGCGCCATGCCCCGCGTGAATTGCTGCAACGCAGCCTGAAACGCGGCGTGGATCACGCCTACCGGCTGGCCTGGAAAAGACATGAGCCGGTGGCCGCCCCTGCCCTCCCGAGTCTGGCCGTGCTTGGGCCGCTTGCGGCGGTGGGCGGGCTTGAGGAATGGCTCTCCGGCAAGGGGCTTGCAACAGGGCAGGCGGTGGAGCTTGCCTCCAGGATCCTTGATCTCAGCTTTGCCACGATTGGTTCCGTGTCTGCGGCGGATGTGGAACACGCCGTGGTGCAACTGGCCGAGAATATTCGCAACGCGCCGCGCCAGACCCCTTATATCGTTCTAGCCGACGGCCGTGTTGAAGCCTCCCCTCTGCGGCAGGCGCTGTGGGGCATGTTGACCGCCCTTGAAGCGGAGGCGGCCGACCGCAGGCTGGTGCGCATCACGCTCTCGCCGGAGGCAAGGATTGAAGACATCGGAGCGGCAATCACCGGCGAAATCACCGAAACGCGCTTTAGCATCGAGGCGGGAGGGGTGCAGGCGGCACGGTTGCAGCCAATCGAGGAGCAGGCGCCGCAATGGCAACTGAATGGCAGCGTGCTGGTGACGGGCGGCCTTGGGGCGCTTGGCCTGAGCGTGGCGGCCATGGCGGCGGCCAGTGGCGCCAGGGGCATCGTGCTCATGGGGCGGTCCCAGCCGGATGAGGTGACACGGCGCGTCATCAGCGACCTTCAGGCGGGCGGCACGGCGGTCGTCACTGTTGCCGGTGACATTACCAATCCGCAGGATTGCACCCGCGCCATCGATGCTGCACGGGTGATTGCGCCGCTGGAAGCCATCTTCCATCTGGCGGGCATTACCGATGACCAGGCCTTCGAGCGGATCACGCCGGAGTCCTTCGCCCGTGTCTTCAGCGCGAAGGTGCGGGGTGCCGAAGTGCTGCTCAAGGCGGCCGAGGACGAGACCAAGGCGAAGCTGGTGTTCTTCTCCTCGGTTTCGGCAAGCCTCGGTTCGGCAGGTCAGGCAAGCTATGCCGCAGCCAATGGCTATCTCGATGGTCTGGCCCATGCCCTTCGCGCCCGTGGGGTCAATGCCACCAGCATTTCCTGGGGGCCGTGGGTGCCCGCGGCCAAGGGGGGGCTTGCTGCCGCCGGGCCTGCCGCAAAGGCTGCCGAGCGCCTTGGCGTGCATGTGATCACCGACGACATGGCGCTGCCCTTGCTGTCGCTGGCCGCGGCGGGAGGCGAGACGCATATCGTTGCCGTTTCTGCCGATTTCCAGGCCTTTGCGGCGTCCATGGGCCATCATCCGCGCGCCGCGACGCTGGAAAGCCTTGCCGGGACGGCGGGCGCGCCGGGCAAGGGCGGGGAGGCCGATTTGCGGGCCAAGGGGTGGCTTGCACAGGAGCTTGGCCCGCTTGACCCGGAGGATCGGGCCGAGCGGCTGCATGAGGTGCTGAGCGACATGGTGGGCGAGGCGATCGGCGACCGCGATGCGGTAACGGATGAGACCGGCTTTGCCGATATAGGGCTCGATTCCATCATGGCGATCGATCTCAGGGCCAAGCTTGCGCAGGCGCTGAATACCGATCTCCCGGCCACCATTGCCATCGACTATCCAAACCTGCCCCTGTTGAGCGGCTTCCTGCTGCAATTGCTGCCGGTCGCAGGCGAAGAGCCTGATAAGGAGCAAGCGGGGACCGTTGCGCCGGCGACGGAAGGGGAGACATCGCAGCAGTCGCTGGAGGATCTCATCCGGGCGGTGAAGGACGATCTGGCCAATTTCTGAGCATCGAACCAAACGCGGCACCTTCGCAAGAAGGTGCTTCCACAGGCAGGAAGAGACAGCATGAACGAGCAGGATCTCAGAAAAATCATCGAAGAACAGCTGGCCTTGTCACGGCGGCTGAAGGCGCGCATCCAGGCGCTGGAAGCCGGACAGCGCGCCCCGCTTGCCATTGTCGGCATGGGCTTTCGCTTCCCCGGCGGGCTGGACCGGCCGCAGGCCTATTGGGACTTTCTGACGGGGGAGGGCGATGCGCTGAGCGACATTCCCGATAACCGTCCGGGTCTGAAGGCAGCCTATGATCCGCGTGCGGACCAGCCGGGCGCCTCCTATGTCAAGCGGGCTGGCTTCCTTGCCGATGTCGAGCATTTCGATGCCAAATTCTTCGGCATTTCCGCCCGCGAGGCAGAGGCGCTCGATCCGCAGCAACGCCTGCTGCTGGAAACCTCCTGGGAGGCCATGGAGCGGGCGGGCATTGCCATTCGGCGCAACGAACGGCTGAATGCCGGGGTTTTCGTCGGGATCATGGCCAGCGAATATCCCGAACGCCGGTTAGGGCAGGAAGACAGGCTGTCGATCGATCCCTATTTCGGCACGGGCGGCGGCCATTGCTTTGCGGCAGGCCGCATCAGCTATGCCATGGGCTTTTCCGGTCCGGCGCTCAGCGTGGATACGGCCTGCTCCTCCTCGCTGGTGGCGCTGCATCTTGCGGCGCGCAGCTTGCGCAGTCAGGAATGCCGTTACGCGCTGGTTGGCGGCACCAACCTGATTTTTTCGCCTGAACTGATGATTTCGCTTTGCCAGAGCAAGGCGCTGGCGCCGGACGGACGCTCCAAGACCTTTACCGG
Source organism: Allorhizobium undicola ORS 992 = ATCC 700741 (assembly GCF_000621665.1). Classification (GTDB taxonomy): domain Bacteria; phylum Pseudomonadota; class Alphaproteobacteria; order Rhizobiales; family Rhizobiaceae; genus Allorhizobium; species Allorhizobium undicola. The sequence goes on along the minus strand of NZ_JHXQ01000006.1, from coordinate 63,277 downwards.
CGAGGCCAACGGCTATGGACGCGGAGAAGGCATCGGCACGCTTGTGCTGATGCGTCTGGACGATGCCGAGCGTGAAGGTCGTCCTGTTCTCGCCGTATTGCGGGGAAGTGCCGTCAATCACGATGGAGCCTCTTCCGGCCTGACCGTGCCGAGCGGCCCGGCGCAAAAGGAGGTGATCGCCGCCGCCTTGAAGGATGCCGGATGCGATCCCGCCGACATTGCCTATGTGGAAGCGCATGGTACGGGCACCTCGCTTGGCGATCCCATCGAAATCCAGGCGCTGGACGCCACGCTGGGATCGGCAGCCGAAGGCAGGCCAACCGCCCTGCGGATCGGCAATGTCAAATCGCGCATCGGCCATCTGGAGGCGGCTGCCGGTATTGCCGGGATCGTGAAGGTGGTGCTGTCGCTGCAAAACGGTATCATCCCGCCCGCCCTTTCGCCGCGTGATGCAGGCCTGAGCCCGATGATCGACTGGAAGGCGACCGCGATCGACGTGCCCCGGAAAGCCGTTCAGTGGCCTGATGCCTATGCCCGCCGGCTTGCCGGGGTCAGCTCCTTTGGCTTGAGCGGCACAAATGCCCACGCCATTTTCGAAGCATGGGAAGGACCGGCTGCGGATGGCAAGGTGCGAGGCGAGCGGGAGGAACTGGTTCTCGTTTCGGCCCGCGATGCCTCGGCGCTGAAGGCGCTGGCGCTGAGCTATGCCGTGCAGTTCGAGGTGGCCGACCACGCTCTGACAGCCGATCTTGCCCATACCAGCCGGGTTGGCCGTACGCCCTTGCCCATCCGTCTGGCTGTGACGGGCAGGGGAGGTGTCGCGATTGCCGCGGCGCTCGAACAGGCTGCGCGCGGGCCGGTGCCCATGGATCCGGCAAGACCCGTCAAGCCGGTTCTTCAGGCAGGCGACGAGGAAAAATGCGCGGCCCTGCTTGCCCATCTCGACGCCGAATTTCCCGCGCTGTCGAGCCTTGAGACCGCAAGGCGGCCGCAGGAAAGGCTGGAAGCGCTGTTGAAGGCCCTCGGCCTGCGGGCGCAGAAGGAAAAGAGCGAGGCCGGACAACCTTGCCTGAGCGTGCAGGACAGGCAATTGCCGCTGCTGGGCAAATCCGCCCGCGAAACCTGCACGCTTTTCCTGAAAGCGCTTGGCGTGCTGTTCACGCATGGTGTCGATCTCCGGCTGGAGGCTTTGCGGGGGGAAGGTGCAAGCATCACGCCCGATCTTCCCGTCTACAGTTTCCAGCGTCAGCGTTTCTGGATCGAGGAGCCGCTCCAGCGTCAGGGCAGGACTGGCGCCTTGGCGGAGATGGTGCAGTTGCAAACCGACGACGAGGACAAGGCCGGGCGCCGCGATCTCGTATCCTTTGTGGAACGTGAACTGGCCGAGCTGCTGCGCACCGATGAGGCGCTGGATCAGAACCAGACCTTTCTGGATGTCGGGGGCGATTCCTTCATCGCCATGCTTTTGAAAAAGACGGTGGAACAGCGCTATGAGATCGATCTGCCCATGGATGCGCTGGCAACCGATGTTCCGCTGAAAACGCTTTATGACGGCATTGCCGACTATATCCTGAAACATACAGGTGAAGGGGTGGCAGCCGAATGACCGACCTGATCCGTCCTCGCCCCCTGACAAATCCGGACTTTCGGCTGGTGGTCTTTCATCACGCTGCCGGTTCTTCCAGCACTTATTTCGGGCTCAGCCGTCATATGCCGCCCAATGCCGAAATGCTGCTGCTGGATCTGCCGGGCAGGGGCAAACGTCACCGCCAGCGACCGGAATCAACCATGGAGGGGATTGTCGGATCGGTCCTTCGCGATCTCGATGGATTTCTTGATCGGCCTCTGGCGCTGTTTGGCCACAGTCTGGGCGCCGTCATTGCCTTTGAGGTGGCTGCGGCGCTGCAAGCAAGGGGTTGCCCCGCTTTCTGGCTCGGCGTTTCCGGGCGCCAGGGGCCATCGCATGTGAGCGCCAGGCGCGGGCTTCAGGATTTGCCCGCCCCGGCGCTCATGGCCGAACTGATGGCGCTGGGCGGTATGCCGGAACGCTTTCTTGAGGTGCCTGACTTTTTGGAAATCGTGCTGCGAAACGCCCGTGCCGACTTTGCGGCCATCGATCACTATCTCGCCGATCCCGCCCGCTCGCCCCTCGATCTTCCGGTAACGGCGTTTGCCGGACGGCAGGATCCCTGGGCGCCGCCCGCCGTCATGGAATGCTGGGGCGAGGAAACCACCCGCAGCTTCAGCCTGCATGAGTACGACGGCGGGCACTTCTACTTCATGGGCCAGACATTCCCCGTGCTGGCAGACCGGGTGATGGAGGAAATCATGGCGGCATATTCGGCCCGGCCAGCACTGTGCGCTGCTGTTTCATAGAGCCCCTTATTTCTGAAGCAGAGGGCCGGGTATTTTCGTTTCACCCGGCTCGGATCATTCTCTGAATACAGATAGGTTATTTCGAATGTATTTTATATCTATGATTGAATTTAAAACGATACACAATTTAACTCTGTTCAATAATCCCGTTTGATGTAGTCTGCGGCGATGCAACCACGAAGGCTCGGGAGTTCATCATGGCTCGTATTGTTGAATCGACCATCGACATTCATGCGCCGGCGCGTGATGTGTGGAATGTGCTTTTGGCCTTTTCCACCTTCCCGGAGTGGAGCCGGTTCATCCTTGCAGCCGAGGGCCATCCGGCGCTGGGGGAGCGGCTTGCCCTGACGATGAACGACGGAGGCGGCGTCATGACCTTCAAGCCGGTGGTCGTTGCCTGCGAGCCGCAGCGCGAATTCGGCTGGCGCGGCACGGTTGGGGCATCCTTCCTGTTTTCCGGCGAGCATCGCTTCATCCTTGAGGCGCGCGCTGATGGCATCACCCGCTTCGTGCATCGTGAAAGCTTTTCCGGCTGGCTTGTGCCGCTGTTCTGGAAAACGCTGAATACCCGCACCCGCGCTGCCTTTGCTGCGTTCAACATCGCTTTAAAGGAGCGTGTCGAGGCGCTGAACAAGGCAGAGGCACATTCATCCTGATTGCTGTTCGCAGCCTTGCACCGGAGGCTGAAGGTGCAGACGGATTTTATAAAAACATAATTAAAGCATATATTTAATATGGGGATGGCTTGAGCGTCTTCTCCCCTGTCAACTGAAAATCGTCCTGGGACTGGCGATCATGAAAAAAGAGAGATTTGCAATCTCGGGGCCGGTCGCAGACGGCCGCGGGCATGGTTCGGGCATGACGGGCCGGATTTCAGGCTGGCTTTCCGGTCTGCTTGGCCGCAGGGTTACGCCGCAGGTAACGCGGCCGGAGGTGGCCATCGTCTATGCCAGCCAGACCGGCAATGCGGAAAATCTGGCGCGGGATGCTGCCGCCATGGCCGCCCATCAAGGCGTACTGGTGCATCTTGCGGCATTGGACGACATGGATGTTCATGATCTGGCGAATTTTTCCACGCTCATTGCCTTTGTCTCGACCTATGGCGAAGGCGACATGCCGGATAATGGGCAGGCCTTCTGGCAAGCTCTTACTGCGGCGGAAGCACCCTTGCTGGAGGGGAAGCGATTTGCGGTTCTCGGTCTTGGAAACTCGTCCTATCGTGATTTCTGCCGGGCAGGGCGGCAGCTGGATGCCCGGCTTCATGCGCTCGGCGGGCACCGTTTGCTGGAAAGGCTGGACTGCGACGTCGAATATGAGGAGGTCGCAACGCAGTGGATAGGAAAGCTGCTTGCAACGTTGGCAGATCGAACCGGAAAGCCGGAGGCTGCTCGCGGCGAGACAGTGCAAGCTTATTCCGTGCGCAAAAAAACATTTTCGCCTGCCCGCCTCGTGCGGCATATCCAGTTGACGGCACCCGATGCGTCTCGCGATGTGCATCATCTCGAATTCGATATTGCCGACACGGGGCTGACCTATCAGGCGGGAGACGCCGTGGGCATTCGTCCCGTCAACGACCCTGAAATCGTGAAGGCGATCCTGTCCTTGCTCGGTGTCGGCGCCGAGTATGAGGTGGGGGGCCGGCCCATTTCCGCTGTGCTTGAACGGGAGGTGGAATTGCGAAGCCCGTCCGCCGATCTGATCCGCGCGCTTGCCGAACAAAGCCGCGACGAGGCGATTCGGCGTCTGCTCGCCGAGGGTGACATGGACGCAATTGCAACGCTGTTGCGGCGTGGCGATGTGCTGGATGCTTTGCGGCTTGCACCAGCGGGAGACTTTTCGCCCGAAACGCTGCTGCCCTTGCTGAAGCCGCTCCAGCCCCGCAGCTATTCGATTTCCTCCAGCCCGCTTTGCGATCCCGGCAGGCTGCATATTACGGTTGGAAGCCTGCGTTACCAGAGCGATCTACGCTATTATGGCGGGGCCTGTTCAACCTATCTTGCCGATCGCCTCAAGGATGGTGCGTGCGCGGATATTTGTATTCTTCCCAATAGCGGCTTCAAGCTGCCGGAAGATGCCTCCCGCCCGGTGGTGATGATCGGTCCGGGCACGGGAATCGCGCCCTTTCGTGGCTTTCTGCGGGAAAGAGCGGCAAAGGGTGGCGGCGGCAGAAACTGGTTGTTCTTCGGCAACCGCAATGAGAAAAAAGACTTTCTCTACCGTGAGGACCTGCTGGAGGCCCATCGCTCCGGTATCCTGCACCGCCTCGATCTTGCCTTTTCGCGGGACCAGTCGGAAAAGATCTATGTGCAGCACCGGATACTGGAACGGGGTGCGGACCTCTGGGCATGGCTGGAGGAGGGGGCGGCAGTTTACGTTTGCGGCGATGCAAGCCAAATGGCGCGTGATGTGGAACAGGCCCTCATGAATGTCATAGCCCGCCATGGCGGCATGAGCCCGGAACATGCCAAAGACTATCTTGCCCGGATGAGAAGCGAAAAACGCTACATGCGCGACGTTTATTGAGGACGGTCGATTTACCCTTGAGCATCGGACGAAGAATTCATCGTTTGACTCTTGGTGTGTGTTTTTTAATCGTGACAGAGCAAATCACCGAGAATGGCCGAATGAACGAAACAAAATTTCTAAAGTTGATCGCCGATGTAAACAAAATTATAACACCGATTGATAGCGCGATACGGTTCCCCGAAATTCTCGATATTCTTTACGAGAAATATGCGGGTCACATTGAGACATTTTGCCAAATAATTAAGGAAAGTCAGTCAAGTGGCGAGGTGCTAAAGCGTATACGCCAACCGGATCGCGATGCGGATGAGCGTATGGCGCTCCTCAAAATGTATCGCCGCTGCGTGTCTCCGGTCCTCGACACAGAGTCAACAAAAAAGATTAAAAAAATCAGTACGGAATCTCTTATTGAAACCTTTGGAATGACCTTCAAGCCCATCGATAAGCTGAAAGAGCAGTTTGAAGACCTTTCTCCAGAAGCCCGCTTCGCGCTTGCTGCCCTGATTGGCGAGTATGATGCAAGGGGCCAGTCAGGATATTTGCTCACCGGCTTGTTTTTTGACTGGTTCGAAGAGCGCTTTAAGGGTTTTTTTACTATAGAAGGCCCACGCGGTGCTGGCCGGGATATTGAGCTATCGACCATTTACCCGGAGTTCAAAAGCGCATTTCCCTGCGACTTTGTTGTTCGTCGCCCAGCGGACAGTGAAGTCGTGGCAATCGGCTTTGCCCGCTATGACTCGACTCGAGGCGGCGCCCAATCCGACGACCGCACAGGCGGCAATGCCAACAAAGTGGAGAAGGCCAAGGCCTTCGACAAGGTGACACCCACGAAGTTCAAAATCATATTTTTGTCCGATGGTCCTGGTCTCGTACACGCAGATACGTGGAAAGAGTCCTGCGACCTAGACGGCGATTGGGATGGCAGAGTGAGAGTTATCACCCTAAAGTTGGCGGAAAAGCGAATAACCCCCGAGTGGCTCAACAGTTAAATTGACCCTAGCACTTCGATCTCATCTCGGTAAGATGCATAAAGACGGCTATCGGTATAGAAAGCACATTCATGGGCAGCAGCCTGACGTTCGCCGATAAACGCGAACCTAGGCCCTTCCGTACGTTTCTTGTTGACGTAATCGCCCATTGCTTCGAGGCCATGACGCATTCTCCGCAGCGTAGCCTTTGCAGCCGTGAATGAGGCATCTATGCCGATGAATCGCCGGTGGAGGTCGCGTGCGGCTTGAAGGGTTGTTCCAGACCCGCAGAAGGGGTCGATGACAAGGTCATCCTTCTCGGAGGAGGCCCCTACAATCATTTTCAGCATGTCGAGATTCTTTTCCGTCGGATAGCCCGAAATCTGAATGCTCTGGTGGTGGGCATCGCGGTATTGATCCCAATAGTCCGTTAGTGCTCGCTTCTTTTCGGAAGTCCAGTACACCTTACGGCGTGGATTGCCGTTCTTCGACCAATAGATGTTACCGACCCTGTCCAGCTCTTCTAGCTTGGAAGGGGCATATTGCCAGTGCTTTCCAGGCGGCGGCATCATGTCCCGCCACGGCATTCCGGTTTCACCGTTCCTGGTGCCAGGCGCATGAATTGGCACCAACTTGTAGCGACGGCCCAGCTCGTCAACGTGCGGATATTCCTTCAACACCCAATCGTCTTCGGCATCAACGCCCGGCTGGTTCCACTTGTAATTTCGGCTTTTTGTGTAGAACAGTACGAAGTCGTTTAGGTTCGCGTACTGCTTACTAGTGAAGTTCTTGCTGCTGCACTTTCGACGCGTGATGATGTTGCGAAACTTATCGGCGCCGAAGATTTCATCCATCAAGATTTTAAGATGGGCTACCATCTGGTGTCCGATATGAACGTAAATGGAGCCGTCATCCGTCATGCATTCGCGCATGAGGATAAGGCGCCGCCGCATAAACTCGATATAGGCAGCTTGGCCCATGCGGTCGTTATAGGCGTGCTCCAGGCCACGTGAATGAAAGTGCAAGCCGGTGGCATAAGGCGGGTCAAGATAAATCAATGTAGCCTTGCGTTGAGCCTGCATAAGCTCTTTGAGCGCGAAATAATTGTCGTCTAAGACGAATGCGTTGTCAGAGAAGGTAGGCGATTCGAACGCGCCGTCTTTCGTGAGGCATAAGAAATGCCGCTTGACAGGCGAAAGGACATCAGTGAGCTGGGCCTTGTGAGGGTATGTGAGCTCTGCCTTGTTCTGATCGGTCGGAAGTGCCAATTCTTCCTCATAAAAGTTGTGTGCGGAAATGGCATCTGGTGAAAGTTGCTCTCGCTTAGTGATGCCTGTCGCCATGTCATTCCCTCTTTAGGTAACCAATTCAGAACAAACAATGAATATATGGCAATAATTGACCATATTTACCTTCGTTTTGCAAGTCAGTTAAACGAAGTTGGCGCGGTAACCAGGCATGAGTGATGAAAAATGGCACTTTTGCCTGATCACCGACCAATTGGTGTAGCGAGTGTAATGGTGTCAGGCGGCGGGCGCACAAGCACAGCGCAGAGTCTTGCGAGATGGTTCCGTTGGGGGGCGAGGGGCAAAGCCCTTTAGATCTCCTGGGTGCTCCGGCGGTCTACACTCTGGTTCCCGCTGGCTGATTAAAATGTGAACGATAATATACGTTATGGAACTTATGAAGCTGATTACGCAATGAAAAGCCTCCCTGCAAGAAAGGCTTCTCAGGCGTTAAGGCTATGAGCTTCGAAGCTATGAGAAGCTATGAAAAGACAGCTTGTGTCTGCTTTGCCGTTGGAGCTGCGGGTTCGATCCGTTCGCCCTTGGCGTCGAAGAAATGCATGTCGGCGACGTTGAGGCCGATCACGACGCTTTCGCCCTGGCGTGGGCGGTTATGAACGGAACCATGCAGCAGGATGGCTTGGCCGGATGCAAGCGTGACATAGATCAGCGCTTCGCTGCCGAGATATTCCACCAGCGTTACCTTGCCTTCGGCGGTGATGTCGCCTTCTCCCAGCCGCACGGCTTCCGGGCGGATGCAGACGGTCATGCTGGCATCGGTTTTCGGCAGGTGCGGCAGCGGAAAGTCGGGAAAATCGGCAAGTTTCATCATGCCGCTGCGAGGGTTGGTTTGCGCGGCGATGACGTTGATGCGCGGCGAACCGATAAAGCCTGCGACGAAGAGATTGGCGGGTCTGGTGTAAAGTTCTTCAGGTGTCCCGACCTGTTCGATCTTGCCGGCGCGCATCACCACGATGCGGCTGGCAAGTGTCATGGCTTCCACCTGATCGTGGGTCACGTAGATCATGGTGGTTTTCAGCCTTTCATAGAGCGCTGCCAGTTCCACCCGCATCTGCACGCGCAATTCCGCATCGAGGTTGGAAAGTGGCTCGTCGAAAAGGAAGAGCTTCGGTTCGCGCACGATGGCCCGGCCAATGGCCACGCGCTGCTTCTGCCCGCCTGAAAGCTGCCGGGGCTTGCGTTCCAGAAGTTTTTCCAGTTGCAGGATGCGGGCGGCATCGTTGACGCGCCGGTCGATTTCCTGCTTGTCCATCTTCTGGTTCTGAAGACCGAATGCCAGGTTCTTGCGTACCGACATGTGCGGATAGAGCGCATAGGACTGAAACACCATCGACAGCTCCCGCTTCGAGGCGGGCAGGTCGTTGACGATGCGGCCACCAATGGAAAGCGTTCCGTCAGTGATCTCCTCGATCCCGGCAATCATGCGCAGCAGCGTGGACTTGCCGCAGCCGGATGGGCCGACAAGCACGAGAAACTCACCGTCGCGAATGTCGAGATTGAGATTTTCAATGATCTTCAGCGCCGCATAGGACTTGCCGAGATTACGAAGGGTAAGACCGACCATGGTTCTTTTCCTTATTTCATGCCCGAGGTTGCAATGCCCCGGATGATCAATTTCTGGAAGGCGATGAAGAAGACGACAACCGGTACCAGCGACAGCACGGACATGGCGAACATCTGCCCGAAGCTCGATTGGCCTTCCTGGTCCACGAACAACCGCAGGCCAAGCGGCACGGTGTAATTTTCGATATTGTTCAGATAGATCAGCGGCGCCAGAAAATCTTCCCAGATCCAGATGAAGGAGAAGATCGCGGCCGTTGCCATGGCGGGAATGGAAAGCGGCAGGATAACCACCCAGAAGATCTTGAAGGGCGAGCAACCGTCGATCATCGCCGCCTCGTCCAGCTCACGCGGAATTTGCCGGAAAAACTGCACCATCAGAAAGATGAAGAAACCATCTGCGGCCAGAAAGCGCGGCACCACCAGCGGAAGATAGGTATCGACCCAGCCAAGCTTGAGAAACAGCACATATTGGGGAATGATGACGACGTGATAAGGGATCATCATCGTCATCATCATCAGGCCGAACAGGAAGCTGCGGCCGGTGAATTGCAGGCGGGCAAAGGCATAGGCTGCAAAGGAGCAGGACAGAAGATTGCCGATGACGGAAAGCCCGGTGACGACGATCGAGTTCCAATAGAACACGCTGAAGGATACAGGCAGCGCATTCCACCCCTTGACGTAATTGGACCATTGGAACTGGCTTGGCCACAGCCCAAGCTGGCCGAAAATCTCGTTTTCAGGTTTCAAGGAGGCCGCCACCAGCCAGATCAGCGGATAGAGCATGATGATGGAGAAGACGATGAGGAAGGCGTGCTTTAACAGCCGCCCGCGCCGTTCCCGCGCGTTTTGTCTAAGTTTGTAGGCGTGGGCTGCTTCGGCCTCCCTGGCAAGGGCCAAGCCATCGCCGGTTTCAATCACGTTCGTTTTCATAGTGAACCCAATATTTGGAGGTCGTAAAGGCAATGGCGGTGAACACACCGATGATGAGCAGCAGCACCCAGGCAAGAGCGGAGGCATAGCCCATGCGGAAGAATTTGAAGGCCTCGTTGAAGAGATAGACGGTGTAGAACAGCAGGCTGTCTGCCGGTGCGCCCGTGCCGTGCGAGATGATGAAGGCGGAGGTAAAGGTCTTGAAGGCCTCGATGGTTTGCAGCACCAGATTGAAGAAAACCACCGGCGCCAGCATGGGAAGCGTGATGCGGAAGAATTGCCGCAGTTTCGATGTCCCGTCGATTTCAGCCGCCTCGTAAAGATCACGGGGAATGTTGCGCAGGCCCGCCAGGAAGATCAGCATGGGCGAGCCGAACTGCCACATGGCCAGAAGCACCACGGTGTAGATCGAGGTGGAGGGCGACGTGATCCAGCCTATGCCCTGGATGCCGAAGAGTGCGAGGAACTGGTTGACCACGCCTTCGAGGCCGAACATTTCACGCCACAGGATGGCAATGGCGATGGAGGCTCCAAGCAGCGACGGCAAATAGAAAATTGCCCGATAAACCCCGATGCTGCGCAGGCCCTTGTCCAGCAGCATGGCAACACCAAGCGCCACAGCCAGCCGAAGCGGCACGGCCAGCGCCACATATTCGATGGTGACAGACAGCGCCCGCCAGAAGCGGCGGTCGCGCGTGAACATATATTCGTAATTGCCCAGGCCCAGCCATTGCGGCGGCGTCATCATGTCGTAGCGGGTAAAGCTCAGATAGAGCGAAAACAGGATCGGGCCCAGCGCCAGAAACAGGAAGCCGACAATCCAGGGCGACAAAAAGATATAGCCGGCGGCATTACGCCGCAAAAATCGTTGCATGGAACTTGGACCTTTTCATCTCGGCCCCGCCGGAATTGCCCTCTCGAAGGCGATTGCGGCGGGGGAAACGGGAAACACGATCAGCGCTTGGCGCGGGCAAGAATGTCCTGGGCGTCCTGTATGAACTGGCTTGCCGCCTCATCCGGCTTGATATAACCGAGAACAACGTCGGTGCCGGTGCGCATGAAGCTGTCGCGCACCTCCCCTGCCCCCTTGGGCTTGGGCTTGGGCGTGGGACCGATCTTCGTCTGGATGCCGCTGAAATAGCTGACCACGTTCTTTTCCACCTCGGTCAGCACCGGCTTCAGGGCTTCGCGGCCCTGTTCGCTGGGCGGAATGCCGCGGTCGATGCCGAGCGTACGGATCGCATCCGGATCGGTAATCCAGTTGTTGATATAGGCAATGGCGGTTTCCGGCGCTTTGGCATCGCGGCTCATGGCCAGGAACATGGAGGGCAGCACGTAATGGCCAAAGCCCTTGCCCGGACGCTGCGGCACCATGGCAGCGCCGATGGGATCTTTCACCAGTGCCTGCACCGCCGGAACCTGATTGGCGTAACGGAAGGTCATGGCGGTGGTGCCCTTGACGATGCCCAGATCGTTCATGGGTTTGTCGAGAACGACGGTGGCGTCCTTGCCTTCCACCACGCCCTTTTCGCGCAGATCGGCCCAGAACTGCCAATAGGTGCGAACATCCTCTTCCGTCATGCCCAGCGTGCCATCGGCATTGTAAAGATCGTGACCGGCGGCGCGCACCCAGACCTCGAAATTTTCCAGATAGAGCGAAAGATCTTCGGAGCCGGTCATCTTGCCCTTGGATTTTTCGGTAATGGCGGCGCAGACTTTCGCGAAGTCTTCAGTGGTCCAGGACAGTGGATCGAAGGTGACGCCCGCCTCCTGGAAAGCGCGCATGTTATAGGGTATGGCCTGACTGGTGGAGCCGATATTGATGCCGTACAACTTGCCATCCACCGTGCCGACGGTATTGGCGCCCTTGTCGTAGTGATCGAGCTTCAGATCCTTGCCGATATGCCCATCCAGCGCCTGCAACGCGCCGCGGCCGACATATTCGTGAATGTAGCTGTGGTCCATCTGCACCACGTCTGCCATGTTGCCGCCAGCGGCCTGGGTCGCCATCTTCGTCCAGTAGTCACCCCAGCCGATGGTTTCACCGCTGACCTTGGTGCCGGGATGAGATTTTTCGAACAGCGCGATCACTTCGAAAGTGCGCTTGTCGCGGGAGGGATTGCCCCACCAGAAATGGCGGATATTGCCGGCATTGGCAAATGCCCGGCTGGTCGGCATGAGCGCGAAACCCGCCCCTGCCGCAATGCCCCCCAATGCCTGTCTGCGTGTTATTTTCATGGTTTTCCTCCTCCATAAACCGTGTGCCATGTCCGGGGCGGTGCAGCCTGCCCCTGCGCAAGGCCAAGAGCTGCTGCGCTCCAAGCTTTTGTTTTTGCGCATTTCCGGACGGAAAACGTGACTACGCCTTTCCTGGAAATGCTCTATCCCGTCGTCTTGTCGTTCATGAATGCAGGGGCCTCTCCTTGCCCCCTGCATAAGGCCTGTTTGGCCTATCCGGCGGCCATTGCCGCCCGCATGGCCGGGCATGTTGCCCGGCTAGTCCTCACGTAAAAGGACTGCGCGCCCGTCAGGATCACAGATAGTCGCGCAGAAACTCGCTCAGGCACAGCATCGCCATGGCCTGTCCATAGGGCATGGAGGTCAGGGCAATGTTGCGGTAGAAATCGAGATCGGGTCCCAGCGCCGTGCCGAACGATACCTGCTGCAATTCCCCGTCGGGGCTTATCTTGCCAATCACCGCCTTGACGGCGCGCTCGGCGCAATCGCCGTAATCCTCCGGCAGATAGCCAAGGCGAACCGATTTCATCAAGCCATAGGCAAAGCCTGCCGTTGCCGAGGCTTCGAGATAGCTCGATGGATCGTCCAGCAGGGTATGCCAAAGGCCGGTCTCGTCCTGATAGCGGCGAAGAGATTTTGCCTGACGCGCCAGAATGGACAGAAGATGGCGGCGAACCGGGTCGCTTTCCTTCAAATCGAGAAGATCGATGAATTCCGGGATGGCGATGGTGATCCAGCTGTTGCCGCGTGCCCAGAGCGCCTTGGCGAAATTGTGGTTGCCATCGAAGGTATAGCCGTGGAACCACAAGCCGCTTGGCGCATCGGCAAGATAATGGGCGTGCATGAGAAACTGGTATTTGGCCTCGTCCACATAGTCCGGCCGGTTGAGGATGAGGCCAATCTTGGCCAGCGGCATCACGCTCATCATCAGCGTATCGTCCCACAGCTGCTGCTCGTTATAGCTGTTGTAAACGATGTGCTGGAGGCCGCCCTCCTGCGTTTTCGGCATTTTCCGCATGACCCATTCGGCCCATGTTTCCAGATAGGCCCGCCAGACAGGATTGGGATTTGCCTCGTAAAGATGAGCGAGCGTCAGAAATGGAGCAACCGTGTTGACGTTTTTGGTGGGTACGCCTTCGGCAAAGCGATCGGCAAACCAGGCCTGAATGATGTCCATGGCCTTGGCCGACCCGGTCGTTTCCCAATATTTGTAAAGACCGTAGAGACCGATGCCATGCGTCCACTCCCAGCCTGCCCAGCCCTTGGTGTCGATGACGCGGCCATCTTCAAGGCGCAGCAGAAACTGTCCCGTCTCGTCTTTGATATTGACGAGATTGTCGGTTAGCCGGTCGATCAGCTCGCGAACGCCTTCGCGGGAAATGAAACGCGGCTTCTCGGCCAACGCAGGATGCATTGCAGGTCTCCTCCCTCTGTCGTTCCGGCTACCGAAGATTTTGGATCGGCGTGTTGACTTTTTCGGAACGTCCTTTCATTTTTCTGATGAAACCACACTCTCTGGAAAAGATCAATCGTCAAAATTTCAGTTTGGCAGATTGGAAAAATTCCAGAAATCCAATAGCATAAGGCTAAGTTTCAACTTGGCTCGCATGGAAGTGAAAATAAAAACGGGACGATGTTCCGAAAAAAGGGGAAGGATGACCCATGAATGAAGAGCGCCCAAAAGCGGATAATGCCGCGGCCGTTCTCAAGGTCTTCGCCGTTCTGGAGGCGCTGGTGGAGGACCGCCGCGTGAGCCTTGCGGACATCGCGCAAAAGGCCATGACCTCCAAGACGACCGCCCACCGCCTGATCCAGACCATGGTTGATCTGGGTTATGTGGAACAGGATCCCGAAACCGAACGCTACGGCCTTACCCTCAAGCTCTTCAGCATGGGGGCCAGGACCCTCAGCGAAAGAACGGATCTCCTCAGGGTGGCAGACAAGGTGATGGGACGCCTGTCGCGCAAGACGGGCGAATCCATCAATCTCGGCGTGCTGGATGAATGGGAGCATAAGGTCACTTACATCCACAAATACGATAGCGCTTTTTCGCTTTCCATGCGTTCGACCCTGGGGCTGCGCAATCCCTTGCATTCGACATCCCTTGGCAAGGCGCTGATGGCCTGGCGGGATGAGGAGGAAGTGCTGGTGCATCTGAAGGCCATGGAGATGCAGAAGCTTGCCCCCAATACCATCACGGACCCTGCGGTTTATCTGGAGCAGTTGCGCGTGACGCGCGCGCGCGGCTATGCCGAGGAAATCGAGGAATCGGAGGCAGGCGTGCGCTGCATGGCCACGCCCATTCTCAACCATCTTGGTCAGTCCATTGCCGCAATCAGCGTGGCTTTTCCGCTTTTCCGCTTTCAGGAAACCAGGCTGGAGGAATATATCCAGCTGTTGCGTGAGGCGGGCGAGGCAGCCTCCACGGCCTTCGGTCATGTCGGGCCAATTGCAGGCCGCAGATCTGGCGGAGAATGAGGCGCCATGCCGGTTTTACTGATCTATGGCGATTCGAATACCTACGGCGCCTCCCCCACCTTGGCGGATGGAAGCAATTATCGCTACGGGCCGGATATTCGTTGGCCTGCCCGGTTGGAAAAGGCGCTGGGTGCAGGCTGGCGGGTGATCGATGAAGGTTTGCCGGGACGCACGACCGTACATGACAATCCCATCACCGGCGCACACAAGAACGGGCTGGCCGTCTTGCCGGCCATTCTCGAAAGTCATGCGCCGATCGACATCGTCGCCGTCATGCTGGGCACCAACGATCTCAAGGCGCGGCTCAACCTGCCGGCCGCCGATATTGCCGAGGGTCTGCGACAAATTCTCCGGCGCATCCGCCAGGGCGGATACGGACCTGACGCAGGCCAGCCGCGTCTTCTGGTTCTGGCGCCGGTGCCGATCGATGAGGTGCCGCCGCATGACGAGACGATGGCGGGCGGCGCGGCAAAGTCGCGCCGTCTCGCCAGCCTCTACAAACAGGTCGCGGTCAGTCTGGATGCGGCGTTTTTCGATGCTGGCCTTGTTGCGGAGGTGTCTCCGGTCGATGGAGTCCATCTGACGGAAGAGGGGCATATCGCGCTTGCGAATGCCCTCGTTCCGGTAATCCGGTCAATCCTCGCGTGATACTTCGAGGTTTTCGGCAAGACCGTCTTTGGTTTTGCTTCTGGACATGGGTGAAACCATGGATGGGAGCCAACTCACGCCTTTCGAACGCTGATGATGTAGGCGGCCATTGGAATGATCAGCTTTCCATCTTCATTGTAATGATTGCGAATATCCTTGGCCATGGCTTCACGAATGCGTTCGCGGGCGGTCTCTCCTTCGTGGCGCAACCGCGCACCGGAGCGAACGGAGCTGGTATATTCAGCGCGGAAGAGTTCGTCTTCATCGCGCAGCCGCCAGGGAATGACATGAAGGCATGACTTGGTGGTCTTTGCGGCAAAGCCAGCCTGTTGCAGGATGCGGTGCAATTGCTCCATGTTCAGCAGAAAGTCGTAACTTGGGCCTTCCGGAACGCAATTGGGCTCCTGCGCGAAACGATCAAGCGCCTGTTCCAGGATCAGGCTTGCCGCATTGCGGGCGCTTTCCGCCCAAACGGTAAAGGAGAGCATTCCATGCGGCTTCAGCACGCGGGCGATTTCCCGAAAGGCGGCGGCTGGATCATCGAAGTGCTGAAAGCCAAAATTCGATATGGCGAAATCGAATTCACCATCGTTGAAAGGCAGGCTTTTCACATCGGCGATCTCGAACTGCGCTTTGGGAACATTCTGCCGGGCCGAGGCAATCATGTTTGCCGAAAAATCCACGCCCGTCACCTTTGCCCCGCGCTGAAGGGCAAGCCGGGCCGCATAGCCCGGTCCGGTCGCAACATCCATCAGCCGAAGCCCTTCCAGATCGGGAAGGGCATTGAGAATGGCGGGCGCAAAGGCGCTGGTGACATGGCCCCAGCTTCCGTCATAGGCGGAGGAAAGCTTTTCCCAACCATGACGCTCAAATTCAGCGAAGCTCTGGAGTTCGAAGGAAAAGAAATCGTTCATTCCGTTCATCCTGTCATCGTTTGCGAAAGGTAGCCTTCGCCCGTGTCATAAGTCATGGTCAAAACCAGCCGCTCCGGGTGCCGGATGGCCAGATCATGGGCTACGAGATAATTGGCACCGCCTGTCGGTCCCGGATAAATGCCGCAGTGCCGCGCCATCATCCTTTGCCCCTCGCCTGCCTGCTGGTCGGTAATCGGCGCAAAGGCATCGACTTTGGCGAGATCGAGAAAGGGAGGCCTGACACCGACGGCTGCCCCCTGCTGTCCATGGCTGCCGAAAGTCCCTTCCAAAAAGGAACAGTTTTCCGGCTCGATCACCACCAGTTCGAATTTTTTGAAATGGGGCCGGAAAACGCTTTCCAGCGCCGCCGCATGGGCGCCGGTGCCAGCGCCCACCACAAGCGTCACGCCATCGAAGCGATCGGCATCGCGGTCAAGCTGGGCAATGATTTCGGGGCCTGTTTCTTCGATATGTGCCTGAAAATTGGCGTCATTGGCGAATTGGTCGGTGAAGAAATATCGACTCCCCTGCTCTTCCAGAAGGGTGGCGATGACCTGCTTTGGCTGTTTGCCCTCATGGAGTAAATCCACACCCACGAGGCGTGCGCCGAACTCCTCGCAAAGCCGCCTTTTGACGGGAGAAAAGGACAGGCCGATCACCAGATCCACGCCAATCCCGAGCTTCATGGCTTCGAAGGCCAGTCCTATGCCGAAATTGCCGCCACTTTTTTCAAGGATCCGGCGGATGCCGCCAGGCTTGAGTTCCCCCTCGGCAATGGCCTTGCGGAGAATGTGGCGGGCTGCCCTCGCCTTGTGGCTCCCGGCCGGGTTCATATGCTCCAGCTTGACCCGGAGATTGGCGCGAGGCGAGATCATGGGGGTTGCGCGAGGCATTATTCCGCCCCCCCTACTCCGGCCAGAGCCGATATGGCCGCTGCCGTCATCCAGACTGGCGGCTCTGTTGCCCGCAAAAGCCGCGTTCCGGGGGCGGCGTCATGCAATACGGTAACATCCGGCCCGATGAAGCAGTCATCGCCAATCGTCACCGGCCCGAAAATCCGCACCTTCGCGCAAATCTGCACCCGGTTGCCAATCGACGGATGACGCTTGCCCTCAGAGGCATTCGAGACGGTGCGGGCGCCAAGAATGACATCATTGAGGATGTAGCAGTCATTGCCAATCACGGTTGTCTGGCCGATCACCACGCCCCATCCATGATCGATGACGAAGCGACGGCCGATTTGCGCTTCGGGATGAATGTCTATTCCGGTCTGGCTGCGGGCGTAAAAGCTCAAACGCATGGCGTTTTCCTGTGCCGAGGGCGTTTGCTCTGCGATCAGGCGGTGGGCGATGCGATAGGCGAGAACGGCGAAAAAGGTGGAATGGGGCGATGCAATGCAGGAAACAGGCTTGTGGCGGATGCTTGGATCTTGCCTGTGATAAGCCTCAAGGTCTTCAAGGGCCAGCGGAAGAATATCTTTGATAATACTGTCCCTGTGCCAAGGTAAAATCGTTTCGCATGGACAGTCGAGTGCGATGGCGGCAAGGCGCAGAACATAATCCCGCGCATGGAAATTGCGCGCGTCATTCTGATTGATTGCGTTTATGTCATCCTTATTGAAAGAGTAATAGGTTTCCACTTCGCGCCATCCTCTTTAAACCAATTGTTTATGAGAGGCATGAACCTAATTCACGTTTGACGGCCGGAGATAGGAAGAAACTGCGGTTGAAAAAATCGTAAACCGCTTGCCGTTTATTTGAGAATATGTCTCAACGATCAATTAGGAAATGCAGAAATAGGGCGACTGGGCTTGGTGCAAGCTGAACTGTTTTCGGCAGAAAAACCCAAGATAGAATAAAATTCCGGGACAACTTATTGCTGGGTGGCTTATCAATATGCTATCCAGAGTTATAGCTAAAAGTAAAAGTTACCGGAAGTTGTATGAGGTTGACGCTATCGTTCGGTGCGCGTTCGGCGTCTGGTTAGAGCATAATCTGACCGGAGTGAAACGCGGATCGACAAGATTATGGTTCAAAAAGAAAAGGTTAGAGCGCCGATCTGATGCAGTCAGATCGAAAAGCGCTCTAAAAACTTTCCGACGCCCGCAGACGCGAAAATTCGCCTTGCCCGAAGGGTTGAACCGGATGGGCCGCCTGATTGCGAACAATGCTCGACAAGGGCTCACGGCCTTGCCTTACGCTTGTTCGCCGCCACGCAATCCCATCTCGTTCAACAGAACACCCATCCTGATTGAGTTTTGATCCTAATCCGTCTCGCCGAAGCCAAATTCAGATCCGGAAGGCTCCAGGCGCAAGCAAAGGGGATTCAAGATACGCATGGCAAACAGTGACACGATCCAGTTGTGGCATGATCGGCATCTTCTCGGCGGAACGGATGTGTTGAAAGCGCGGTGTCAAAGTTACCGCTATGCGCCTCATGCCCATGACTTTTTTGTAGTGGCCGCCTTTAGCGGCGGGGCGCAGAAACACAGGATCGCTCATATGCATGGGGTTGCCCTGCCCGGAAGCGTCATGATTATTCCGCCCGGCGAGGTGCATACCGGTGAAAGTGCGGCAAGGGATGTGAGCTGGTCCTATTCGGCCTTTTATCCAAGTGCCGCGAGCCTCGAACGCCTGGCCGAGGGGCTATACGGAACTGCGCGGGGGTCGCTGGACTTTGGCACGTCTTTTCTGATCGAAGATCGGGAAATGGCGCAGCGGCTCGTCGCGGCTGCGGATGTTGCCGCCAGTTGCCCTGATTTGGTCGGTCGGCAGGAGGCGGTGCTCGGGGCCTTTGAAATGCTGATCCGCCGATATGGTCGGCGCGCGCATTTTTCTCACATTTCCTCACCGCCTAAGGCGCCCATTCAACGAAGCCTCGATTATATTCGTGAGCAATTGGCGGAGCGTTTGTCGATAGAGGAGATAGCTGGTCAATCCGGTTTGAGCGAATTTCATTTCATGCGTCTGTTCAAACAACAGACGGGGATGACCGTGCATCAATATGTGAACAATCTGCGGCTGGAGGCGGCAAAAGCCATGCTGGTCGAGGGAATGCCCGCCGCCTGTGTTGCCGCGAATGTCGGCTTTTACGACCAGAGCCATTTCATCGGCCATTTTCGCAAGGCCTTCGGGCTGACGCCAAATCGCTATGCTAGCGCTTGCCGTTGAAACCAAGGCACCGGCCTGAACGGATCAGGCCGGTGTTTTTTAAATCAATAGGATGTGGTTGGGCCTCAGGCCTTTGCCACGCCTGCCTTGATGAAGTCGATGCTCTCGCGCAGTGCACCTTCGGGGTCTGCCGCAGCATGGACTTCCTCGGCGAAGGGCTCGAAGGAGAACGGACCTTCATAGCCAGCCGCCAGCAGTGCCTTGACCTGGGGAATGTTTTCCAGGCGGTCGGCGCCATCCACGAGAACGCGGTGAGCGTCCAGCATGGCGTCTACCGTAACGGCCGGATCCGTCACGCCGGAAACGTGAACGAGCCCCGTCCATTCGGGATAGAACTCGGTTTCGCCTGCGAGATGATGGTGGAACGTGTCATGCATGAGCTTGTACACGCCCTCGCCGCCGGCTGCCTTGATGGCATCGATTGCCACGGACTTCTTGCGAAGCGAGGAAATCGGGAAGCCGAGCGGCTCTACCAGACCGATAATGCCGTTCTCTTCGAGGATGGGCTTCATGGCCTTCAGCGCGGCAACGACGTCTTCGAAGGAAACCGGCGTGCCGTCGTTGAGCGGGCACATGACCAGAGCCTTGGCGCCGCAGGCCTTGGCATAGGCTGCCATGCGCTTGGCACGCTCCGGCAGATCGCCGGACCAGACGTTGAACGGGTAAAGCGCATTGATCGAGAGGATCGTGACGCCGTGACGGGCGGCAGCCTCGCGAACGGCAGCAGGATCGACCGTGCCCATGACGTCCGGCAGATCGTTGCGGATTTCGACTTCGGTCGAACCCAAACGGCGGGTCATCGCGAAGAAATCGTCCACCGAAAGGCGCGGCGCGGCGATGTGGTTGATTGCAAAACGCATTTCAGCAAACCTCAGTTGTAAAGGGCCGGACGTTCCGGCAGGGAGATCGGAACGATCTGGCCGGTCTTTTCCTGAGCTTCGACGCAGGCATCCGAGGTGATGGCGGCAACATAACCGTCCCAGCTCGAAGGACCGGCAGCCGTACCTTTCTGGGCGGCAGCGATGAAGTCGGCCAGTTCCACGTCATAGCTGTCGATGAAGCGATCCTTCCAGTCGGTAAGGATGGCGTTTTGCAGCTTCGCGCCCTTGCGCATGACGATGGACATCGGCTCCGGCAGGTTTGCGAGACCTTCTTCGCCGACAACCTGGCACTGGATGTCATAGCCGTAACGGCAATTTACAAAGACTTCCACGTCGATGCGGACGCCCTTCTTGGTTTCCAGAAGGACGATCTGCGGATCGGCAAGCTTCGCATGGCTGTAGCTGGACTTGCGCGGGAAAACGACCTGGGCGGAAACGTAATCGTCGTTGAGCAGCCAGCGCAGCACGTCGATTTCGTGGATCAGCGTGTCGTGGATTGCCATCGGCGTGACATACTGTTCCGGAACCGAAGGGTTGCGGTGGGCAGCGTGGATCATCAGAGGCGTGCCGATTTCTTCGTCCACGGCCTTTTTCAGCAGGCGGTAGCCTGCATCGTAACGGCGCATGAAGCCAACCTGAACGAGGCGCTTGCCATGGGCAACTTCGGCATCGACGATGCGCTTTGCGCCAGCGGCAGTGGTGGCCAGCGGCTTTTCGCAGAAGCAGGGCTTGCCGGCCGCGATCGCAGCCAGAACATACTGCTCATGCGTTGCGCCCCACGATGTCACCAGAATGGCATCGACGTCGTCGGCTGCAATCAGTTCTTCGCCGGTGGCATAGATGCGGGCGTCCGGGGCGAGATCTGCCTGAACGGCCTTTGCGCCTTCCAGGTTAACGTCGCTGAAGGCGACGATCTTGGCGCCGGAGAGGACCTGCTGGATGCGGCGCGTGTGGTCGCGGCCGATCATACCCGTGCCAATCACACCAATTCTCACTGTCATTTGCTTTTCCTTACTTGAAATAGCGATCGATGTAGCGCTGCATTTCGGAGCGCATGAACTTGCCGGACTGGTCTGCCTTGTCTTCCCAGGCAAAGACGCAAGCCGTCATGATGCCGTCGAAACCGATTTCGGCGAGCGTGCCGAAGAAATCGTCCCACGGAACTTCGCCCTGGCCGATGTTGAGGTGCTGGTGAACGCGCGCCTGCGTGCCGGGGGGATTGAGGATGTAACGCAGCCCGGAAGAGGCCTTGTGATTGAAGGTGTCGCCGACATGCACGTGAGCAAGCACATCTTTCGCTTCGCGCAGCATGGCCTTGGTATCGTCGCCGAAATAGAAGGTGTGCGGCGCGCAATAGAGGAATTTCACGTTTTTGGAGTTGACCGTGCGGATGATGTCCAGCGCCGGTTGCAGCGTCTCGCACCAGTCTTCCGGATGTGGCTCGACATTGAGCTGAATGCCTTCGCGTTCGAAGATCGGCACGAGTTCTTCCATCGAGCGCCACCAGGCGTCCTCGCAGGCCTCGATCATCGAGCCGGTATGGCAGCAGTAGCAGGAGCCCTTGTCAGGGTGCGGACCGCGGCCGAATTCGGAATTCATGGTATCGACTTCGAGTTCGACACAGATTTCGATGGCGCGCTTCCAGTGCTTTACGGCCGCCTTGCGCTCCGTCTCGTCATTGGATGCCCAGCGATACATGGGCAGCAGCGAAGCGATTTTCACATTTTCAGCTGCCAGAGCCTGCTTGAAGGACTTGATGCGGGCCGGAAAAACGCGCGGCGCCTTGAACCACTCGAGAAAATCACCGCGAGGGCTCATTTCGATCCAGTCGTAGCCAAGCTCACGCACCTTGCGGGGCAGTTCCTCAAGGCTCAAATGGCGATGCATGAAAGGGTCGATTGCAATTTTCATCATTCATCCTCGGAGAGATGGGACACGCCTGTCTTTAAAGACGAACGCGCGATCCGCGTCATGAGTCTCGGACGACTCATCGCCTGTTTTCGGCAGGGCTCGATAAAATCCGGGCCAACGGTGAGCCGTGCCCGGTGATTGTCAACGTCATGCGCCGGATCATGCCGGCGTGGAAGAAGGGCGAGATCAGCCTGCACGCTGCCCCCGCCCCTCCCGGGAGGATCAGTTCTTGACCACGTACTTCTTGGCGTTATCCGGCGTTACCAGTTCGAAGGGAACGTAAACCTTCTTGTCAACCTTCTCACCCTTGGCGAGCTTGAGGGCTGCATCGAGCGAGCCGCGGCCCTGGCCGGCAGCGTTCTGGAAAACGGTGACGTCGAGGTCGCCGGCCTGCATGGCTGCAAGAGCGTCCTGCGTGCCGTCGATACCGGCGATCACGTAGTCCTTCATGTTCTTGCCGGCAGCCTTGAGCGACTGGATGGCGCCAATGGCCATTTCGTCGTTGTTGGCGATGACGGCGTTGAACTTGACGTCGCTGGAGAGCCAGTTGGTCATCAGGTCGGCGCCCTGGGTACGCGACCAGTTTGCGGTTTGCTCTTCAACGATCTTGATGAAGGAGCATTCCGGCGTGGCGATCACGTCCTTGATGTCCTGGGTGCGAACGCGGGCAGCCTGGTTGGAGAGCTCGCCCATCATGACGACGGCGCTTGCTTCCTTGGCGCCGCTTGCCTTCAGAAGGCGGCAGACTTCCTTGGTCTGGAGCGTGCCGGACTGCTTTTCGTCGGATGCGACGAAAGCCTGCTTGTCGGGAAGGCTGTCAACGTTGACCGGCTGGCGGTTCACGTAAACCAGCGGAATGCCGGCATCTGCTGCGAGCTTCGAAATGGCGGCCGTCGCGTCGGTATCAACCGGGTTCACGATGATGGCGTCCACGTTGGAAGCGATGAAGTTCTGGATCTGGCTCTGCTGCTTTGCCACGTCGTTCTGGGCGTCTTCGATTTGAAGCGTTACGCCCTTCTGCGTCTTGGCGTAATCCTGCATACCGGTGCGCAGAACCGTGAGGAAGTTGTCGTCGAACAGCGCCATGGAAACGCCGACGTTTTCGGCGTGAGCGGCAGAAGCGACGAAGCTCACGCTAGCGCAAGCAGCCAACAGAAATTTTCTCATAAATAGTCCTCCCTTGAGTAGTCGGTGTCATGGAACCGGCGTCCGGAGGGCGAACGCGGAGTTTGATCCGCACGCCTCCCGACAAACCGGAACGGTGGCCTCCCGTGACGACCGTCCGGGACACAAGATCGTCAAACACGCGGTCACAGTCAACGAAAAAGAGGAAGCGATACCCCATCAAGCATGAAAGAAAACGATCAACTTGTAATGATAGAAAGACATCATGCCCTCACAGGCTTTCGGGCACCCAGATTTGCGGGGGCAGAAACCGCTGTCCGGGCGTGTCCGACATGCCTTGCTCGATGGTGTTGACCATCATCGAAACAAGGTCGGCGCATAATTCCCGCAGCGGGGTCTGCAAGACGCAGGAGATGGTGCGGTCGAGCAGGGCCTGGCGGGAGTCCGGCGTCAATTCGTTGACGAGGGTGACGATCCCCCTGCCCTCGCCTGCTTCGCGAAGGGCTTCGATTGCGCCTTCCATGCCGCCGCCCACGCAATAGACACCCACGAGGTTTTCATGCCGGGAAAGCGCGCTGAGCAAAGCTTCATAGGTCAGGCGGCGTGTTTCCAGGTTGACGAGGGCGTCGAGAACCTCGAAATCGGGGGCATATTCGCGCATATAGCTGCGAAATCCGGTTTCGCGCAGCGCGTGACCGTGGAAACGGTGCCCGCCGACAAACAGGATGACCTTTCCCGGACGTCTTGCCAGATGCGAGATCAGCCAGGCTGCGGTTCGTCCGGCCTTGAGGTTGTTGGCGCCGATATAGGCCTCCCGCACGCCCTGGGCAAAATCCGAGAGCAATGAAAAAGTTGGAATTCCACGGCTTTTCAGCTCCGTTACGGCCGAGGTCACGTCGTGGTGATCCGGGCCGGTGGCGGCCACCGCCTGGACCTTGCCCTGCATGGCCATCAGAAGATCGGCCATTTCCGTTGGTTCGGCGGTCTGGGCAAACTGGACGTGGAGGCGCAGGCGGCACTTGCGCGCCGTGTTTGCCGCTTCCTCGATTTCGCTGGCAAAGGATTGATAGAAGGAGTGCCTCTCCTTGCGCAGGATGACGCCGAGCCGGTATTCCGGCAGGTCGGAAAACAATCGCTGGCGAATGAGATTGGTGCCGTGGTAGCCGATTTTTTCCGCCGCCTCATAGACCTTGCGGGATGTTTCCTCCCGCACCGGCAGGCGTCCGCTCAGCACGCGGTCAACCGTCGCGACGGAAACGCCGGCAGCGCGCGCGAGATCGGCAATGGTAGGGCGACGCATGGGTTTCCTCCGAATTTATGATTTTATGGATGATATACTTCATCAGGCCTGCAATGATTTCAATCAGGCTGACAGGCCGTCTGCGCAAAAGAATTGATTTTTGCCAGCGACTGAAAGCTGAATGAAAGCTCGGCCTGTTAATGCTTCGTTCAGGCATCGGCAGGGAAAGCGCTACGGAGGGCGCGAACCGATGCCGCCTGAGGGAGGAATTCATGCAGTTTCATTGCATCGCAAAGCGCATTCTATCTGTTTCCGGTCTTGCCGTTGCCGCGCTTTTAAGCACGAGCGCCCTTGCCGGAGCTGCCGAAAAAATCACCATCATGGTCGGCGGTTATGAAAAGCAGATCTATCTTCCGGCAAAGCTCACCGAAAGCCTTGGATATTTCAAGGAAGAGGGTCTCGACGTCGAACTCCTCAACGAGGCGGCGGGCGTCGATGCCGAAAACCAGCTTCTGGCGGGTGCGGTTCACGGCGTCGTCGGTTTTTACGATCACTGTGTCGATCTTCAGGCCAAGGGCAAGTTCGTGCAATCGGTGGTTCAGTTCAGCCAGGCGCCCGGCGAAGTCGAGCTTGTCTCCAGCAAATATCCGGACGTCACGTCCTTCAAGGATCTGAAGGGCAAGAGCCTTGGTGTGACGGGGCTTGGCTCCTCCACCAATTTCCTCACGCTGTTCATGGCATCCAAGGGCGGCCTTGGTCCCGGTGAGGTGGTGACGGTTCCGGTTGGCGCGGGAGGCACCTTCATCGCGGCCATGCAGCAGGACCATATCCAGGCGGGCATGACAACCGAGCCGACGATCTCGCGCATGTTGAAGACCGGCGAAGCCCGCGTGCTGGTTGATCTCAGAACGGTGGAGAAGACCCGCGAGGCGCTGGGCGGCACCTATCCGGCGGCATCTCTCTATATGGAGACGGCCTGGGTCCAGAGCCATAAGGAAGAAGTCCAGAAACTTGCCAATGCTTTCGTCAAGACGCTGAAATATATCAATACTCACAGCGCCGCCGAGATTGCCGAGCAGATGCCGAAGGATTTCTACGTCGGCGACAAGGAAGGCTATATCAAGGCGCTTGAAGCGGGCAAGGGCATGTTCACGCCGGATGGCGTCATGCCGGAAGACGGTCCGAAGACGGTTCTGGCCGTGCTTTCCGAGTTTTCCAAGAATGTCAAAGGCAAGAAGATCGATCTGGCCAAGACCTATACGACCGAATTCGTGATAAACGCGAAGTAACGACTGACGAAGACGGCCGCAATTTCATGCCGAGTGGTCGGGCATGAGGCGGCCGCGCTTGCCTTTATGCCTTTTTCTCATAAAGCCGCTTTCGGCATTGTGCTGGAAGCCATCCATGTTCGGCCTTTCACCGAAAGGATAAGCCATGTCTGCCAATCAGGGCCGGGAGCCGGCCATAGAATTGATCAACGTGACCCGCCGTTTCGTTTCGCCCACGGGCAAGACGTTGACTGCGCTCAAGGATTTCAACATGACGGTCGAGCGCGGCGAATTTGTCGCCGTGGTCGGTCCCACCGGTTGCGGCAAGTCCACGACGCTGAACCTTGTCACCGGGCTGGCAAAGCCGTCCGCAGGTGAGGTTCGCCTGATGGGCGGCCCGGTGAACGGCATCGATCCAAGGGTCGGTTTTGCCTTTCAGAAGGATGCCCTCTTTCCCTGGCGCAACGTCATCGACAATGTCATGGCGGGCCCCTTGTTTCGCGGCAAGCCGAAGGCCGAGGCCGAGCAACTGGCCAAAAGCTGGCTTGCCCGTGTGGGCCTGTCGAAATTCCTGCATCACTATCCGCACCAGCTTTCAGGCGGGATGCGCAAACGTGTGGCCCTGGCCCAGACCTTCATCAACGAGCCCGAGATCCTGTTGATGGACGAGCCTTTCTCCGCGCTCGACGTGCAGACGCGCACGGTCATGCATGAGGAGTTGCTGAAGCTCTGGTCGGAGCGGCAGGCATCCGTGGTCTTCGTCACGCACGACCTCGAAGAGGCGGTGGCTCTGGCCGACAAGGTCTATGTTCTGACCGCCGGTCCTGCGACGGTGAAGTCCGTTTACAAGATCGAATTGCCGCGTCCGCGTGTCGTTTCCGAGATCCGCTACGAACCGGCCTTTATCGACTACTGCAAGACCATCTGGGACGACCTGCGCCAGGAAGTCGAAACCAGCTATCGCCGCGCCAGCGAAGCCGCCTGAGGAGGAGACGTGACATGACCGACATGACGATGGAAGCAACGACAGCCGCCTTTCGTCCCGGCACCAGCGACAAGGAGATCGAAGCCGCCGCGCTGGCGCGTATCAGGCGCCGCAAGCTGACGGTCCGTGCCTGGCAGGTGGGTATTCTGGTGGCGGTTCTGGGCCTTTGGGAGCTGGCATCGAACCGGAACTGGATCGATCCCTTTTTCTATGCAAGCCCGAGTGCTGTGGTTGAGCGCCTTCACGACTGGGCGGTGAATGGCACCACCGAAGGATCGCTGTGGTATAATCTGGGCGTGACGATGGAGGAGGCCCTGATCGGCTTTTTCAGTGGTTCGATTGCCGGCGTGGTGGTTGGCATCGGCCTTGGACGAAACCAGATGCTGTCCGATATTTTCTCGGTTTACATCAAGGCCATCAACTCCATTCCGCGTGTGGTTCTGGCGCCGATCTTCATCATGATCATGGGGCTTGGGCTGGCCTCCAAGGTGGCGCTGGCCTTCGTGATGGTGTTCTTCGTGGTCTTTGCCAATGCCTTTCAGGGCGTGCGGGAAGCCGATCGTGATATGATCGCCAATGCCCGCATTCTCGGCGCGTCGGATTGGCAGGTCACGCGGGCCGTCGTCATTCCCTCCGCCATGAGCTGGATTTTCGCCAGCCTGCATGTCTCCTTCGGCTTTGCGATCATCGGTGCGATCGTCGGTGAATTCGTCGGCGCGCGCTACGGGATCGGCCAGTTGATTTCGATTGCCAAGGGCACGTTCGACGCGGCAGGTATGTTCGCGGCAATCGTGCTGGTGATGATCGTGACGCTTGTTGCCGAATATGTCATGACGCTTGTTGAAAACCGCCTTGCCAAGTGGCGGCCGCAACAGAGCCTGGATACCCATTGAGACTCCATCAATCGCGGTGAAGGCGGGAATCGTCTTCGCCGCGATTTCATCATGATTGAAACACGGGAGGCGGGCGGTAATGTCCCGCATCACTGCCGTCTGGGTAGCCTTACCGTTACGGCAAGGCCGCCGGAGGCGGCGCTGCCAAGGGTAACGGTCCCGCCTGCCCCGTCCACCACCTCGCGGACAATGGCCAGCCCCAGCCCGCTGCCATCGGCCTTGGTGCCGATGATACGGTAAAATCGCTCGAAGACCTGGTCATGTTCGCTGACGGGAATGCCGGGTCCGGAATCTTCCACCCGCAGCACGACATGGTCTTCCACGCATTTAAGTCTCACCGTGACGTCGCCGGGGGCGGGGGTATAGCGCAGGGCATTATCGACCAGATTGACCAGCATTTCCCTCAGCATCGTTCCATCGCCCACCACGGGGGCTTTCTCCTCGGCATCCAGTCCAAGATCGATACCGCGCTGCAAGGCGTCCACGGCCTGAGCCTCCAGCACTTCGCGGGCTATCACCGCCATGTCGATATGCTCGGCCCGAGGCGCGCGGCTGCCGGGTTCGGCGCGGGTCAATGTCAGCAATTGCTCGGCAAGGCGTGAAACCTGCCGGGTGCTGCGCGTCAGCGCCTGAAGTGCTTCCAGCCGCGCCGCTTCGTCCTGCTCCCGCGCGGCGACGGCTGCCTGGGTGGACAAGAGTGTCAGTGGCGTGCGCAGCTGATGGGCAGCATTGGAGACGAAGCGGCGCTGGGCCGCCATCTGCTTCTGGACCCGGCCCATATAATCGTTCAGCGCATGAACCAGAGGCCGCAATTCCGTCTGGACACTGGCGGGATCGAAGGGTTCCAAGCGCTCCCGCTTGCTGGCGACCACGGCATCGCGAAGCCGAAGGACCGGCGCAAGGCCGCGCCGCAGGCCAAAGACCGTGACAAGCCCGGCTGCCGCGACGAGAACGGACTGATTGACAAAATCCGACCACCACAATCTGTGGCGAAGCGCTTTCTGCCCGTTGCGGGTGACAGCAATGACCACTGTGACAAGTCCATCTTCGCTCAGGCCCACCACGGGGTGGGTAATGGCCATGGCGCGAATATCCATGTCCCGGAACTGCATGTTCTGGCCGACCATCTGCTGGCGCGGTTCTGCCAGTCCCTCATAGCCGGCAATGATGTTTCCCCATGGAGTCGTGACCTTGTAGTAGACGCGGTCGCCATAGCCGGTATTGAAGATCTCGAGGGCCGCGGGAGGAATGTCTGCGGCAATCGTGCCGCTGCCATCGACATGGACGGCTTCGGCAATCATGCGGGCCGAGCCCAGAAGCATGTTGTCAGTGACGATTTCGGCGGTGGCATTGCCCTGGCGAAGGCTGAGAACCAGATTGATGCTGAGCACGATGACCAGCGTGGCAGTGACCCAGACGAGAAGTTGCCCCAACAGGCTTGCACGCAGCAGGGCAAGTCCGTCACTGGCCCGGCGCCACAGAAGGGCGGCCATGTCACAAGGCCCTCAGAAGGTAGCCAAGACCGCGCAGCGTGGCGATTTCCACGCTGGCGCCCTCGATTTTCTTTCGCAGGCGATGCACATATAGCTCGATCGTGGAGGGATCGACGTCTGCGTCGAAGCCAAAGACGCTTTGCAGCAATGCCGATTTCGAAACCGGCGTGCCGGAGCGCAGGATGAGGAATTCCAGCACTGAATGCTCTCTTGGCGTGAGCGCCAGCAGCGTGCCTCCGAGGAAAAATTGCCGGGTTGCGCTGTGAAGAGTAAGGTCGCCCACGGTGATTTCCGGATTGGCCAGATCGTGGCCGCGACGGATCAGAGCCCGCAATCGTGCTTCAAGCTCCGGAAGTTCGAAGGGTTTTGCCAGATAATCGTCGGCGCCTGCATCAAGGCCTGCAACCCGGCCATCGAGAGAGGCATTTGCGGTGAGGATGATGACAGGCGTCTTGTTGCCGGCCCGGCGGATATTGCGCAGGAGCGTCATGCCGTCGATTTTCGGCAATGAAAGATCGAGAACCATGGCGGCATAGTCGGCCACCGCCAGCATTTCCTCGGCCTCTTCCCCGTCATGCGCGACGTCCACCGTATAGCGGGCCTGGGTCAGGGCTCGGCCAAGCCAGCCGGCCAGATCAGGATTGTCCTCCACGATGAGCAGTCGCATGTAACCCCCTTGTTCCTCGCCCGAATGTCGGCACGCCTGCCTTTTCTTATAAGGCGAAGTGTTTGCAAAAGCCCATGGCTTTCACGGCTGCGGGACGCCGCCGTCAGGCCTCTGCCTGTTTCAGTCGCGAAAGGCAAGATCGGCCACAAGCGGCAGGTGATCGGATGCAAGCCGGCTGAGGGGTGAGAGCAAGGTTTCGACGAAGCTTGCTTCCAGGTGCCGGCTGATGAGAATATGGTCGATCCTCAGGATGGGAAAACGCGAGGGAAAGGTTGGCCGGGCAATCTTTGCCGCCGGATCGTCCAACATGCGCCGCAAGTCACGATAGGATGCCGAGCGGGATACGGCATTCAAATCTCCGGCCAGAATGAAGGCCTGATCGTCCCGGCGGGGATGGTCCAGCCAATCGGAGCCCATAAGAGCGGCAGCCTGCCTGTTTCTCTCCCCTCCCCGCAGGCCGAGATGGGTTGTGATGACATTGATCCTGCGTTGGTCCATGGCGATTTCCACCCATAGCGCGCCCCGCTGCTCGCCGGTGGAGGGCAAGGGCCCTGCCTTGACGAGCCGGCTGCGGCGGGAGGTCAGGATCGCATCGCCATATTTTTCCCCGGCAATATCGAGGGCGGGATGGAAATGCGCGTCCATGCCGATGTGGCGGGCAATCTCATTTGCCTGATCGGTAAAGGCGCTTCGGCCGCGATTCACGTCTACTTCCTGTAGGCAGACGATTTCGGCCTGGGAGCCTTCGATGACGGCGGCAATGCGGGAAAGATCGAGTTTGCGATCCGTTCCGATGCCGCCGTGGATATTATAGGTCATCAACCGGAAACTTGCCGGGTTCTTCTTCTTCCTTGAAATCATGCAGGGGAACCCATGGGCCCGGCAAATCGTTCCCGAACGCAAAACGGGAGCCCGGATTAAATGAAAAAGAAAATACTGCTGCATGGATTGATGCTGGTTGCGACCGTTGCGGCATTGTGGCTGACCTATAAGGCGCTCAGCCAGTTCTCTCTGGAGGACATCAAGACATCGCTCAGCGCTATTCCCGCCTCCGGCTTTGCGCTTTCGCTTTGCTTTTGTGCGCTGTCCTATCTTTGCCTGACAGGTTTCGACTATCTCGGCCTGCTTTACGCCGGGCACAGGCTTGAGTGGAGGAAAGCGGCCATCGCCTCGTTTTCCAGTCTCGCCATTGGCCATAATATCGGCCTTGCGGCGCTTTCAAGCGGCGCGGTTCGCTATCGTTATTATGCGCGCTGGGGTTTGAAGACGGAAGAAATCGCCAAGGTCATTCTGTTTTGCGGATCGACCGTTGCCATCGGGCTTATCGCGCTTGCGGGCATCTGCCTTGTGCTTTTGCCGGAAAGTGCGGCAAAGCTTGGGGGCATGGGCAAGGATCTTGCCTGGTGGCTTGGCCTTGCCTGCCTTGGCCTGATCGGGGCCTATATCGTCTGCTGCTTTGTTTTCAGGGGGACGGTCCGGCTGTTCAAATGGCGGTTTACCCTGCCCGAAGGCACGATCGGGATCATGCAGGTGCTTGTCGGCATTGCAAATTTTGCCAGCGTCGCGGCCTGCCTGCATTGGCTGGCACGCGCCAGCGCCGGATATTTCGAAACCACCACCGCCTATGTCGTTGCCAATTTGTCGGCGCTTGTGGCCCATGTTCCCGGTGGATTGGGAGTGATGGAGGCAACGATTTCCTTTCTGATGGGCAAGGATGCCTCCATCGGCGCGCTTATCGCCTTTCGCGTCGTCTATTTCTTCATCCCGCTGCCGCTTGGCGCCCTCCTGCTTGCCGTCAGCGAGTACCGCGCCTGGAAAGCACGAAGGACCGAAGACGAGGCGGACGTCAGAGACGTCAGGATGGTTTCGCACTGATTGGTAAAGACGGGTGCCCTGATACGCCACCCGCCCCGTTTCACAAATTCGAAAACGGGCACCACTTTCATGATGCCCGTATCGGTTTCAGCAACGGCCAGTGGCAGGTAAGGTCAGCCGGGTTCGCCCTCCGACGATTGCTTGGGCAGTTCGAAGCCCTGAAGCTTTGCGAGAGGCTTTACCTTGAACGGGCGCAGCGGCCACCAGGGCGCGCGGGGATCCACAAGACCGGTGGCAAAATGCAGGTCCGTCTTGCCGGGGGCGCCGGTGCCTGAGAAAGGCCTGAGGCCACGGCGTCCCATGTTCAGTTCCTCGATGGTCCTGACCAGCGAATTCGACTGACGGAATTGCCGCTCCACCGCAGCCTGGCTTGTGCCGAGATGTTCTGAAACGAGGCGATGGCGCAGGCTTTCGAGAATGCGCTCTTCTTGCGGGAGGCGGGCCTCGATGGCCACGTCCAGTTCCGTGTCGAGGCCGACCGAACGCTGGTTGAGATTAGCCGATCCGACCCTGATGAAGCGATTGTCGATCAGCAGGAGCTTTGCATGGACCAGCACTTCCTGCGGTTCGGCGGTATCGGTTGCAACCACGGGATAGAAGGCGCGGAAGCGCCCGTATTTATCGGCCTGCCTGAGCTTGCGGATCATGCGATCGCGATTTTCACCCAGCACGACCCGCTCGAGAAAGCCATGCGATGTGCGCGTGGTGATGACCACCACTTCCGGGCCGTCGGGTCTTAGCAGTTTCTGCTCGAGAATGTCGGCAACCTCGGCATTGGCGAAATACTGGCTTTCGATGTAGATGCATGTATTGGCGCTGGCGAGGCAGTCCAGCGTCAGCCGGAAGCTTTCCCGAACCGGCGGACTGTTGCGAATCGAAGGCTCGGTGCGGGCAAATCCTACCTCCATGTCAGAAAGCAGGTGCCGGGCGAGTTCCGGCACGGGAACGGTGTGGCAGCGCGGGGTCTCCAGTGTTTCTCCCGTGGCCTGAAGCCAGCGGCGGCGTGCCACCTCCCCTGCCGTTTCGGCGGCCTCGCCGTTCATGACCATTTGCAGGTCATGAACAGGTTCATAGGCTTCCCGCTTCGGCGTCACCCGCAACGGATCGTTGGCTCGATGCTCGGCGGTGTCCCAGCGCTTGTGCGTCAGGTCTATGCCGCCAACGAAGGCAAGGGCATCGTCCACCACCACCAGTTTCTGGTGATGGGAGCCGCGTACGGCATGGCGTGTATCGAGACGGAAATGAATGCGCGGATGCGCGTTCCAGCGCCGCCGTTTCAGAATTTTCAGGGATTTGCCTGAATAGACCGGGCCCATTGACCAGACAAGGATATGGATGTTGAGATCACGCTTGCGTTCGACCAGCGAAAGCAGCGTCTGGCCAAGCGTGGGCGAGCCCGGATCGGCAGGACGAAGCCTTATATCGGGGTTGAAATCCCAGCCGATAATGAAAACCTGTTCCCGCGCATGGCCGAGGCTTTCTTCCAGCGCTTCGAAATAATCAGCGCCATCGATGAGAAAGCCGGCCTTGTCCGCCGTAACGGTTCGCCAGACATTGTGTCCGGGCGCCATGATCGTGTCCGCAGGTGATACGGGCATTCTGGCAAAGTGCTTTTTCCAGTCCATCATTCCCCCGCGGGCCCGTCATGGCACAAGATCGTGCTTTCGCCTGCCCGCGTCTGCGTAACGGGGCAGCCGCGTCTTTGTTCCCTCGCCTGTTCCGGCGATGTTGCGAGGGCGGCGCGTGCTGAAAATCTATCGGAACAAATGCGCCGAAGATCCTGTTTCCCAAGCCTTCGGACCCGGCGCCCGCGAACCGGATGCCTTGCGCAAAGGATATTTCATGGCCTCGACGGCGTTTCCCACTGCCACCTACCGCCTTCAATTCCGCAACGGCATGACCTTTTCAGGCGCAAGGGAAATCCTTCCGCATCTCGTCGGCCTTGGTGTGAGCCACCTTTATGCCTCGCCGATCTTCACCGCCGCGGATGGATCGACGCATGGTTACGATGTTGCCGATTGCAACGAGATCGATCCGGAGCTTGGCGGCGAGGCGGGGTTTGTCGATCTTGTCGAAGGCTTGAGGGCGGCGGGGCTTGGTCTCATCCTGGATATTGTTCCCAATCACATGTCATCAGGTCTTAAAAACCGCTGGTGGCGGGATGTAATCGAGTGGGGCGAGGCCAGCCCTTTTGCCGGATTTTTCGACATCGACTGGCAGGAGCCGCTCACCCTGCCCTTTCTGGGCGCTCCTTTCGAGGAAGTCGCCGCGCAGGGTGAAATTGTACTGACATTCGACCCGGCTGAAAACCGGCTTTGCTTCAGCGTTTATGGGCAGGCCTATCCCCTGACACCTGCAAGCTGGGACCAATGCCTGTCGCGCTTGCCCATCCAGCCGGCGCGTCGGCTGGAGCGGCTTTCGCAAGATGCGGCGTGCGAAAAATGGGCCGAACAGCGCAAGGCGCTGAAATTTTCCCGGCAGGAGGCCGATGAACTGGCGCAAGCGCTTGAAGCGCTTTCGGCAGACAAGCAATTGCTGTCCCGCCTGCATGAGGCGCAGGCCTATCGCCTGGTGGACTGGCGGCTGGCAAAGTCGCATCTGACCTATCGCCGCTTCTTTGAAGTGACGGAGCTTGTCGGGCTGCGCGTGGAAGATGAAAAGGTCT
Source organism: Allorhizobium undicola ORS 992 = ATCC 700741 (assembly GCF_000621665.1). Taxonomy (GTDB): domain Bacteria; phylum Pseudomonadota; class Alphaproteobacteria; order Rhizobiales; family Rhizobiaceae; genus Allorhizobium; species Allorhizobium undicola. The sequence continues at coordinate 29,159 of NZ_JHXQ01000006.1, read as the reverse complement.
TCGGCGAAAGCCACAGGCTCGTTCTGGATCTGGTATCGCGCGGGCTTGTGCAGGGCCTGAGGCTTGACCACATCGACGGTCTGGCTGATCCGGCGGCCTATCTTGCCCGGCTGCGGCAGGCGGTGGGGCCGGACATTTATATCGTCGTGGAAAAAATTCTGGAGAAGAACGAGACGCTTCCTGCATCCTGGCCGGTGCAGGGAACCACGGGCTATGAATTTTCGGCCAGTATTGCCGATGCGCTGGTGTGCCCCGATGGGTTGCAGCGTTTGCAGCAAGCATTTGCGATGCTGGGCGCGTCAAAGCCTTATGCCGAACAGCTTCTCGATGCCAAGGATCAGATGTTGTCGGTCAATTTTGCCGGAGAGGTCGATTATCTTGCCCGCCTTGCCCGCACCTGCTGCCCGCCCGGCCAGGCCTGCCCGCCGCTTGCCGCGTTGCAGGCAGGCATATGCGCGCTTGTTCGGCAATTTCCGGTTTATCGCACCTATGCCGATCGTCACGGCATGGAGGAAGGCGATGAAATTCTCATCGACGAGGTTGTGGAGCGTGCCCGTTCAGACGCCGCGTCCGCGTCGGGCGCGGCCATTTCCCATATCATTGGGCTGATGAAAGGCGAAGCTGCGGCGCACCGACGGGAAGAGATCCGGCGTTTTCGTGCCCGGTTCCAGCAATTGACTGGTCCAATCATGGCAAAGTCACTGGAGGATACCCTGTTTTACCGGTTCAATGCGCTTATTGCCTTGAATGAAGTGGGAGGAGATCCAGAAAAGGTCAGCGGGGTGGACAGCTTCCATTCTGCCATGCAGCAGCGTGTCCAGACGGCGCCCCATGCCCTTCTGGCAAGTTCGACCCATGACACGAAGCGCGGCGAAGATGCCAGAGCCCGGCTGTTTACCCTCAGTGAAGCACCGGAGGCGTGGCTTGCCGCTTTCGCCCGCTGGCGCGAGCGGCTTGCTGGCGAGGCCATGCAGCTGCCAGACGGTGTGGCGCCGGAACCGCAGGTGGAATGGCTGATGTTCCAGTCCCTGCTGGGCATGTGGCCCCTGCCCGCGCAGCTGGACGAACAAGATGAGCAAGGGGTGTCGCAGCGCTTTTCCGCCTATCTCTCCAAAGCGTTGCGGGAGGCCAAGCAACGCACCAACTGGGGCGATGAAAACGAGGCCTATGAAAAGGCCGTCCTCGCTTACGCAAATGGCCTTTTTGAACCCCGCAACGCCGATGTGCTTGCGGATTTCAAGGAATTTGCGGGCATGATAACTGCGTCCGGCATGATGAATTCTCTGTCCCAGACATTGATCAAGCTGACGGCGCCGGGCATACCGGACATCTATCAGGGCAGCGAATGGTCGGATTTCTCCCTCGTCGATCCGGATAATCGCCGCGAGGTGGCCTTTGCCGCACCACCCCGCACGGCGCCGCCCGCCACGGCAGATGAGTTTGCTGCTTACAAGGCATGGATGATTGCCAGGGTTCTGGCCCTGCGGCGGGACATGCATCCGGAGCTTTTCACGCAAGGCTCTTATCGAACCCTTTCGGTGGAGGGGCCGGCCGCTTGCCATGTCATCGCCTTCGAGAGAATGCGGGCAGGCGAAAGCGTCATCGTTCTTGCGCCGCGCTTGACGCTCGGCTGCATGGCGCAAGAGGGCTTGCTGCTCGATCCGGCGCTTCTTTCGGCCAGTAGCCTGACCTTGCCACAGCAGGCCGGGGCGAAAGGTTTTCAGGATATTTTCTCGGCAGAAAGGGTGGAAGGGCCGCAAATCAGCCTTTCCACGCTCATGCAAACTCACCCTGTGGCGCTGCTCAGGGCGTGTGAAGATTGAACCTCTACTGCATAATTCCTTAAATCGAAATCGATTTAAGGTGAAAATTATGCAGCAGATTTAAAGTGTTACAGCGCCGTGCGTTTGATAAAACGCACGGCGCTGTAGAGCCTTTCACGGAAACACAGTACACGACGCTGAGGAATTTGGCGTGGCCTACCCCCCTCTGCCTTGCCAGGCATCTCCCCCTCAAGGGGGGAGATTGCAATACGGACAAAGCGCCATTCTTCAAAGGCTATTTGTGAGGACGGCCTTTTTCAGGAATTTAGGCAGGGCCTTGATCTTGCCGATCTCCCCCCTTGAGGGGGAGATGTCCGGCAGGACAGAGGGGGGTAAGCCACACGCAAAACCGTAGCGTCGTGTACTGTGTCACGGAAACGGTGAAAGGCTCTAACTGTTCGTTTTTACGCATTTCCGGACGGAAAACCGGTTTCCACTTTTCCTGAAAATGCTCTATTCGCGTCGCCTACCAGAGGCGGGCGTGGCGGTTCACATCCTTGTAGAGAAGATAGCGGAAACGTCCGGGCCCTCCGGCATAACAGGCCTGCGGGCAAAACGCCCGCAGCCACATGAAATCTCCGGCCTCGACCTCCACCCAGTCGTCATTGAGCCGGTAGACCGCCTTGCCTTCCAGAACATAGAGGCCATGCTCCATCACATGGGTCTCCATGAAGGGGATGATGCCGCCCGGCTGGAAGGTGACGATGGTGACATGGAAATCATAGCGAATATCGTCAGGATCGATGAAGCGCGTGGTTCCCCATGCGCCATTGGTTTCCGGCATCATCGAAATCGGATGTTGATCCTCATGGGTAAACATGGCCGGGGGCGGCTCCACCCCTTCCACGGGCTGGAAAGCCTTGCGGATCCAATGGAAACGGGCAGGCCCCTGCCCTTCGTTCTTCAGGCTCCAGGCCGATCCCGCAGGCAGAAAGGCGAATGAACCGGGACGCAACAGATGACGTTGCCCCTCATGGATGATGCAGGGCGTGCCTTCCACGACGAATATCGCGCTTTGGGCACGCGGGTCGTTATCCGGCCTGTCGCTTCCGCCACCCGGCGCGACTTCCATGATATATTGCGAAAAGGTTTCGGCAAATCCGGTCATGGGCCGCGCAATGATCCAGGCGCGCGCGCCGGACCAGTGCGGAAGGAGGCTGGTTACAATGTCGCTCATCACGCCCTTCGGGATCACGGCATAGGCCGTCTTGAACACGGCCTTGCCGGAAAGCGTCTGGGTTTGCGGCGGCAGGCCGCCATAGGCGTTGAAGTAGCTATTGTCGCTCATGGAGTAGAGGCCCTGTCTGGTTCGGCAAATCGTCTTGTGGTCTGACTGGACATTTGCTGCGGCGCGCGCGCCCGCCAGAGCAAATTTCAAAATCCAGAAGACCGCGTATCTTGGGTAGCGCGTCATTCCCGCTCCCGCAAGATATTAACATTTAGGGCGCAGAAATCGCGAAAATGCGCCGCTTTTTCCCCGCTTGCGCCTTGAAACAGCCGCCTTCGGCGACCATTTTCAGGTCATCCCGTGGTCCGGGCCCCTCTGGCAGCAGCCGCCGGCGCTTCTGCGATGTCGGACCTTTGTCGACAGCGTTTTGCCGGCGAAGGAGTAGACCTGTGACCTTTCCCATCTTGCGCCATGACAGACCGGGCCGTGCCCCCCTCCCCGCATCCGACCGCCGGGATCGCAAGCCCAGAGGCCTTAATCCTCCCAATAGTGGCGGGCGTGTTCGTCTCTCTGATCGCGGCCTTGCTCGCCATTCGTTGCAGCGGGAGGTGATGTGATGATCTCGGAGTGGTTCATGGCTCTCCTTTCGGCGGTTCTGCTGGAGCCTTTCCAGGCGGAATACCAGTCACGGATAGCGCAATTGCAGGGATCTGCTGCCGTGGTCGAGCAGGCGCGCACCTGTGTTTCCGAGACGGGGACGCGCCTTCTCGACAAGGGGCTGAACGATCCATGGTGGGCTGCCCGCTCGGCCGTGGGACTGGCCACCGGCTTTGTGGAGCCGACCTCCCTGGCCCAGACCGTGCATCCTTCCTGCGCCGGGATTCTGGCGCAGGTAACGGATGGCGCGGAACAAGAAAACCTCTGACAAGTTGAAGGAATGAGACGTGATGACCATGCAAGCCGCGGCCCGTGTGATGGAGGCTGATATGAGCCATTCGGAATGGTCGGCAGACGATACGCCCGATGCCATTCGCGCCCGGCGCAATGTGCTGTTCGGGTATTGGGCGGGCGAACGCATGGGGCTTTCGGGTGAGGCCCTCTCCCGTTACGCCCGGCAAATGCATCTGGCCGATTATGTGGTGAAGGGCGATCAGGATCTGATCGTGAAGATCCAGCAGGACTTCGAGGCGATGAACCTGACGATCAGCCAGGCCGATGCGCTTCGCCTGCTTCGCTCGCTGCACCAGCAGGCCCTGCGCGAAAGTGGATGCACGGACTGACCATGAACGTTAAAAACGATCCGCCCTATGTTTCGAGCGAGGAGCCGGTTTTGCGCGGCTCCGATTTTCTTCTGCAAATTCTGGAGAAGGCCCGCGCCGAAAATGGCATTGAAATCGATGCAATCATCGGTCATCGCGGGCGGATCGGTGTTGCCTTCACCCTGCTGATCCTGGCGCTCCCCACCATTATTCCCTTGCCGGGCCCCTTCGGCATGGTTTTCGGAACCTGTCTGGCGATTGTTGCGCTCCAGATGCTATGGGGCGCAGACCGGCTGTGGTTCCCGGCCTTTATCGGGCGCAGAAGACTTCCGCTCAAAGTGGTCGAGGCCATGGCGCGTGTCGGCCATCCCTGGGTTTTGCGGGCTGAAGGCTGGCTGGAAAATGGCCGGCTTGGCTTGCTGACCGGAAAATCGGCGCGCATCCTGCTGGCGATCCCCATATTGCTTCTGGCGGTGCTGATCGCGCTTCCCATTCCCTTCGGCAATACGGTGCCGGCGCTGGCGGTGATTTTGATTGCAATTTCGCTTGCCGAGCGCGACGGGCTGGTGGTGCTTTTTGCCATGGGGGTGGCGGTTGCCGCCTGTGTGACGTCCTATCTTCTTTTCGGTGCGGCCCATTCCGCCCTTTCGACAGCCATGGCAGGCTGATCGTCTGCGGGCGCAGGCGCCTATAATGATGTGTCCGCAATGGGTATGAACAGCCCCAGCTTGACATCCCGCAGCACGACATTTGTGTGCATCCGGCGGATTTGCGGGTTTTCAGCCATGATGAGCGCTGCGATGTCGTCATAATGCTCGACATCGCGGGCCGTGACGATAGCGATCAGATCGACATGGCCGGTCACATAATAGACCTGCTGGATATGATCCTGCTTTTCCGCCCAGGAGCGGAATTTTGCCAGCGCATCGTAATTATCGCGTTCGATTTCCATGCCCACGATGAAGACCATGGGATGGCCGGTGGCCTTGCGGTCTATCACCGCAATTTCACTGCGGATCACCCCTTCCTCGCGCAGGCGCTTCAACCGTCGCTGCACGGCAGAGGTGGAAAGACCCACCGCCTCGGCAATTGCTTCTGCCTTCAATTGGCAATTGCGCTGGACCATCTGGATGATTTCACGGTCGAACCTGTCGAAGCGTTCCATTGCTCTTCTTCCTTGCGCGTCCCCTGATTTTCCGGGGCCGTCTGGCGCATTCTGTGAATGCAGGCTGCACCTTGTCAGGCTGTCTTACAATTGTAAAGTCAATCGCGCTTGGGAAAAAAACCCAAATTAGATGATTTTTTGCGTTTTATTCGTTCTTCGAGGTCGTTATGCGCATACATCTCTCGCAAATTGGCTATTATCTTCCGCACAGGCGCTGAGATCGGATTGAGAATGACAGTTGAGACACCCTTTGCCCTCGAGGCAAACGAGCTGCACAAACGTTTTGGGGAAAACGAAGTGCTGAAAGGCGTCTCGGTGAAGGCTGCGAGCGGGGATGTCATTTCCATTATCGGCTCGTCCGGCTCCGGAAAGAGTACGTTTCTGCGCTGCCTTAATTTTCTGGAAATTCCCGATCGCGGCACTGTTTCCATCAAGGGCGAGGAAATCCGCACCCGTGCCACCCGTTCCGGCATGGACGCCCGGAGCTGGCGTCAGGTCGAGCGCCTGCGGACCGGTCTTGGCATGGTGTTCCAGAGCTTCAATCTATGGGCTCACCGGACGGTGCTTGAAAATGTCATCGAAGCCCCCGTTCACGTGATGGGGGTGGCGAAAGCCGAGGCCATTACACGGGCCGAGGCATTGCTGCACAAGGTGGGCCTTTACGACAAGCGAAACAGCTATCCGGCTTTTCTTTCGGGCGGCCAGCAACAGCGTGCAGCCATTGCAAGGGCGCTTTGCATAGAGCCTGCGGTGATGCTGTTCGACGAGCCCACATCGGCGCTCGATCCCGAATTGGTTGGCGAGGTGCTGAAGGTCATCAGACAATTGGCTGAAGAGGGGCGGACCATGCTGCTGGTGACGCATGAAATGCGCTTTGCACGCGATGTTTCCAGCCACGTGCTTTTTCTCGATCAGGGACGTATCGAGGAGCAGGGACCGCCGGAACAGGTTTTCGGCGCGCCATTGAGCGCCAGATGCCGTGATTTCACCTCAGGGCTTGCTCAGTGACGGTTCGAAACCTGGTAGGTACCGATAGACAGGCCGCACCCGACAGGCTTCTGTTGCAGGTCGCGATGTTCTTGAATGTTCAAGCATTGTCAGAAAACCGGAAACCGGTTTTCTGGTCGTAAGTGCTTAAAAACAGACAGTTGGTGCGTTCCACACTTTCGCTGGAATGGCATCGATCACTCAAAGGGAGCTAGTGAATGAAAATTCTGTCCGTACTTCTGGCTGGAGCAGCACTTGCCGTTTCGGCCATGTCTGCTCATGCCGACCTTCGCTTCGGGATCATGAACGAATCCTATCCGCCCTTCTTTGCCAAGGATGCTGCCGGAAAATGGCAGGGTTGGGAGATCGACTTCATGGATGCGGTCTGCGCGGAAATGAAGGAAAAATGCTCGATCGTGGAGCTGTCCTGGGACGGCCTTATCCCTGCCCTGCAAAGCAAGAAATTCGACGTGATCTGGTCGTCCATGTCGGCCACGGACGAGCGCCGCAAGGTTATCGACTTCACGGACAAGTATTACAACACGCCCAGCACGCTGATCGGTCCAAAGGACCAGAAGCCCGGCGCGGCCGCTGAGGACGTGAAGGGCAAGACCATCGGCATTCAGGTTTCGACCATCCAGTCCGATTATTACAAAAAATATTTCTCCAAGGTTGCCGAGGAAAAGACCTATCAGACACTGGACGAGGCGTTCCAGGATCTTGCCGCAGGCCGTATCGATTATGTTTTCGGCGATTCCCTGCCGCTCGATGCGTTTTTGAAGAGTGATACCGGCAAGGATTGCTGCGCCAAGATGGGTGATGTCGCCGACGACCGCGAGGTGCTGGGCGCTGGTGTTTCCGGCGGCGTGCGCAAGGAAGATCAGGCGCTTAAGGCCAGGCTCAATGCCGCCATCGCGGCGGTTCGCGCCAGCGGCAAATATGACGAGATCACCCGCAAATATTTCAGCTTCGATATTTACGGCGCGAAGTAAGCACATCACCAATGGCCAGCACGTCTCCAAGCATTTTCGAATTGCTCGCCCCCTATCCGCCGGGTTGGGGTGGCGTGCTCTTGACGGGTGCGGCGGCAACGCTGGCCATTTCCGCCGGGGCCTTTGCCCTGGGGCTTGTTCTGGGGCTGGGGGGCGCGCTCGGCAAGCTCTCCGGCAACCGTTTCGGACTTGAGCTTCTGAATGTCTATACCACGGCCATTCGGGCTATACCGGAATTGATCCTCATCGTCGGGCTTTATTATGCCGGCACGGACGGGCTGAACCGTCTGCTCGTGAGCCTCGGGCTTCCGCCCGTGGAGGTCAACGGTTTTATCGCAGCCGTTGCGGTGCTGGGTTTCGTGCAGGGAGCCTATGTTACCGAGATCCTGCGTGGGGCCATTCTTGCCATTCCTGTCGGCCAGATCGAGGCGGCCAAGGCTTTCGGGATGGGGCCGGCGCTTCGTTTCCGGCGGGTCGTTCTGCCTGCGCTTTTGCCGAATGCGCTGCCGGGACTGGCCAATCTCTGGCTGTCCGTCACCAAGGACAGCGCCCTTGTCGCAGTGGTCGGCTATCAGGAGCTTGCATTGGCGACCCGCCTGGCTGGCGCCAGCACCAAGCAATATTTCGTGTTCTTTCTGGCGTCAGCTCTCCTCTATCTGATGATTACGCTTGTTTCGAATGCGGGCTTCAAGCTTCTTGAGCGGCGCGTGCGGCGTGGCCAGCCCGCTTTGCGATAGGGACTGAAAATGGATTTTTCCTGGATCGCCGCTTATTGGCCGCTGCTTCTGACAGGCGCAAGGCAAACGCTTGTGCTTCTCGTTCTCTCCGTCAGCCTTGGCTTCATCCTCGCGATCGGGCTTGCTTTCGCGCAGGTAAGCGGGGGAAGGATAGCGAGACTGTCGGCGCGGTCTTTTTGCACATTCTTTCGCGGGACCCCGCTGCTGATCCAGCTCTGGTTGCTTTATTACGGCGTCGGCTCGCTTCTTCCCATCGTGCCCGGCCTGCGGCAAAGCTTCCTCTGGCCCGTTCTGCGGGAAGGGTTTTTCTTCGCGGTCGTGAGTTTTACCCTCAATTATGCGGCCTATGAAGCCGAGGTGCTGCGCGGCGCGCTGCTGGCCGTGCCAAAGGGCGAGCTGGAAGCAGCCCGCGCCTTTGGCATGGGACGTTTCACGCTCGTTCGGCGCATCTGGTTGCCTCGCGCCATTCGCATTGCCCTGCCAACGATTGCCGGTGAAATCGTCATGCAGTTGAAGGCAACCCCCCTCGCCTTTACGGTCACGGTGATGGACCTCTATGCCGTGGCCTACAAGGTGCGGCAGGACACGCTTCTCGTCTACGAGCCGCTTCTCGTGGTTACGATCTTTTATTTGATCCTGACGGCGATGATCGCGCGGGCTTTCAGGCTGATCGAGGCTCAGGTTCCGGTTCGCCGCTGACATGGGGGAAATGTGTATTTCCAGCGAAGGCTGTCCTGCCGGGCAAAGGTCCAGCAGGTGACATCAACATCATTCAAATCAAGACGTCCGGATGAATGCGCGGACATTTCAGGGAGATCACAATGAAAAGGATGCTTATTCTCGACGGTGGCATGAGCCGCGAATTGTTGCGGCTGGGTGCCGAGTTGAAGCAGCCGGAGTGGTCAGCGCTGGCGTTGATGAATTCTCCGCAGATCGTGCGGCAGGTTCACGATGAATTCATTGCCGCCGGTGCCGATGTCGTCACCACCAACAGCTATGCGCTGGTACCATTCCATATTGGCGAAGAGCGCTTTGCGAAAGAAGGTGCCGCGCTTATCGCCCTCTCCGGGCGGCTCGCGCGTGAGGCGGCGGATGCCGTCAAGGATCGCAAGGTTCTCGTGGCGGGATCGTTGCCACCGATCTTTGGTTCCTATGAGCCGCAAAATTTCGACGCTCGCCGCGTTCAGGACTATCTGAAGGTTCTTGTGGCAAACCTCGACGCCTATGTGGATGTGTGGCTGGGCGAAACGCTCAGTCTGATTGCTGAAGGTGAGGCGGTGCGTGAGGCTGTTTCGGCCACGAACAAGCCGTTCTGGGTATCTTTCACGCTTGAGGACGGAGGCGAGGAGGTCGCCGGCGCCACGCCGAAACTTCGTTCGGGGGAAACCGTCGCTGACGCTGCGGCCTGGATCGCCGGTTCTGGCGCAAAGGCGCTGCTGTTCAATTGCAGCAAACCCGAAGTCATGCAGCGGGCCGTCGAAGTGGCCGCCGCGGTCTTTGCGGAAAAGGACGCCGATCTTGAAATTGGCGTCTATGCCAATGCCTTCGAAGGCGAGCAGGGCGACAGCGCCGCAAATGAAGGACTTCACGATACCCGAAAGGATCTGACGGGGGATCGCTATTCAAGCTTCGCCTGCTCCTGGGCAGAGGCGGGCGCTACCATGATCGGCGGATGCTGCGGTATCGGTGCGGAGCATATACACCTAATTTCCCGCGCACTGCGCTGAAGGATTATGGTTACTGAGTCACATCGGCTTCAGGATGGATTGAAATTGCCGCTTCACATGTTTTTGTCGCCGCTGCTTGCGGGACATGCGAAGCGGCCATGGCTGAGAACACCTGAGGGATCCGCTGTTGGATCCCATGAGGCCCAGGCCAGCCTTATTCCTTCTCTCCTGCCTTTGCGTTCAGTGCATCCTGAACCTCTCTGGCAAGCCTTGAAATCTTTTCGGGCACGGGTGCCTTTTCGATTTCTTGCAGCAGCATATGCAGCCTGTGGTCAAGGCTCTCCTTGCCAGGAGTGGGAGTATTACCGGTAGAGCTTTTTTTAATCATGTCTCACGCCACGCCGTTGTGGTTTGAATTTATCTTTTCACTACGCAGGTTGTTGCCGGTTGGACTACTTAAAAAAAAATCAGAGCTGCTCTACAGCGCCGTGCGTTTTATCAAACGCACAAAGGGCGCTGTAACACCCTAAATCTGCTGGATAATTCGGATTCCAATTTTTCTGGGATTGCTCAACGAAATAGCCGTTGCCCTGTCGGCTTTGATTGAAAGAACGCAGGTAAAGGAATCTGGAGTGGCGCAATGCATCCAATGCCAGTCATGATTTTGAAGTTGGACAAAAGCCACGATTATGTTTTCGGGAAAACCGGCTTTCTTTTTCGGTCCTCCCGCAAGCGCTCCTTGAGGATCGTCTCCGGTTACAGCGAAAGCTTGCTTGCCGTGGGTCTGCCGCCCGCCTGCCGGATAAGATTGGCGTAGAGATTGGAGTAGCGTTCGGCACTTCTTTCCCAGCTATAATTGGCCCGCATGGCCTGAATTTGCAACCTTCGCCATTCCTTTGGCGAGGCATAGGCCTGAAGAGCGCGACGCAGCGCGTGTCTCAAACCATCCGTCGTTACCGGATGGAATTGAAAACCTGTTGCTGCCTTAGCCGATAACGCGGCGTCATTCGCATCGATGATGGTTTCAGCGAGGCCTCCGGTGCGGGACACGACAGGAACGCAGCCGTAGCGAAGCGCGTAAAGCTGGGTAAGGCCGCAGGGCTCGAATCGCGAGGGCTGAATGATTGAATCGGCACCTCCATGAACCCGGTGGGCAGTCTCTTCATCATAGCCGATCTGCACGGCCATGCGTCCGGGATAGCGCTCGGCTACGGCATGAAGAGCCGCTTCGATGGCTTGATCCCCCTGGCCGAGAATAAACAACTTGCCGCCGCCATGGATGATTTCATCGGCAGCTTCGGCCATCATGTCCATGCCCTTTTGCCATGTGAGGCGGGTAACGGCGGCAAAAAGCGGACCATCATCGTTCTGGAGGCCGAAGCGGTTTTGCAGCTCCATCTTGTTGAGGCGCTTCAGTCCGATCGTCTTCTGGTCGAAGCGGGCAAACAGGTGTGGATCGTTGGCTGGATCCCAGATTTCGCTATCGATCCCGTTGACGATGCCCCACAATTTATTGCGTCGGAGCGACAGCACGCCCTCAAGGCCCATGCCGAAGCGTTTTGTCAAAATCTCGCGTGCGTAGGTGGGACTCACAGCCGTAATCAGATCGGCCGTCATGAGTCCGCCCTTGAGAAAGCAGATGTCGTTATAGTATTCGAGGCAGTCCGTAGTGAAAACGGACGGCGGCAGACCGATGGCATGCAGGAGAGATGCGGAAAACTGCCCCTGAAAGGCGAGATTGTGGATGGTCAAAACGACCGGGACCCGGCAATCGCGTTCGCGCATATAGACTGAGGTCAGAGCCGTCTGCCAGTCATGGGTGTGCACAAGATCGGGCTGCCAGCCCGGCAGGGCTCCAGACGCAATCTCGGCGGCGGCAAGCGAAAGCAGCGCAAAACGCCGCCAGTTGTCTTCGTGGTCCTTGCCCTCGGCATTAATATAGGGACCGCCGGGACGGTCGAAAAGGGCGGGAGCATCCAGAAGAAACAGATCCAGACCTTCTGCCTGCACGGCATAGAGTGCTGCCGTTTCACCCAGAAGATCCTCGAATTCCATGAGAGGGCGCCGGTCACGGATCATCGGTCGCAGGCTTGCATAAGCGGGCACGAGGGTGCGTGTCGCAATGCCAAAACGCATAAGTGCTTTGGGGAGCGCGCCAGTGACGTCGGCGAGGCCGCCGGTCTTGATCAGGGGGAAAATCTCGGATGTCACCGACAAGACCCGCATCTGGCCCTCTTGTATACGGCTGCCTCTACCAAGATAGCCTATTGCAGATGGGGCGGGAGGGGGCGCATTCGAATGGAGAAGAGAACGCATACTAAGCCTCCTTCTTGCTGCGCTTGGCTGCCTTTGGCTTTGCAGGCGTTGGATCGACGGGAACATCCGCCATTTCGGCTTCGGGGGATTGATGAATGACAGCCGCCTGCGCCACCCGGCGGCGGGTGCCAGCCCTGGCCTTTTCCGCGGATTGCGAAAGCGATTGATATTCCTGGAAGGCCCGATCCCAATGAAGAGCATCTCGACCGTGAGGCCGCCCTTCCTCTTCCCATAAGGCGTATGCTCGCTTTTCAACCCACTCTGTGTCGAATGGCTTCATTTCCTGTCTCCCGTTGACCCTGTCAGAACGCAGGATGGAGGTGAACTGTTCCGCATGAAGGCGAGCTTATTGTGCGATTGCTCAAATAGTATTTCAATTTAAAATTGCTTTCAGATTCATTAAAGTAGTCGCTCTAAAGCGTATCGCGATCTTTCAGATTCGCTCCTGACGCTTTACGCCGTTGTTTTTTCGCATGTCGTTATCGCAAAACCGCTGCACACTTTTGCGCGACATGCTTTGACGATATCGTGTCTGGCTGACCCTGAGATTCATGCTGAAAGTTGACAGCGTTGACACCTGTCAACGAGGCGGCCTTTTGCCAAGCTAATTTTCTAAAGCTTCTGGAACCGCACGGGAAGCGTGGCGTTTACACGCATATGGCTGTAGCAGGAGGGCTTGCGGTTGCCTTTAAGCACTTGGAAAGGCAATTCGTCTTCATTTCGGAGGCAACGGCAGGAACGCCCTTTGGCTTTACGGACATTTTCCAGATTTTCAACCTCAGGGAAGGATCGCAGGCTTGCGAAAGCGTGACAGGTCAGGAACGGATGCCGTGGCGGAGGCGATCCCATCTCTAAGGGCTTTTGCGCTCGGATTGTGCCTTGATCTACAGGAAGGCGATCCTCTCGTGGAGGAAACCCTGGAGGTCGTTCTGTCGGGAAATGAGAGTGCTCCATCCGGCATGGGTTGCAAAACCTGGCTGCTCTTCCTTGTGCGCCGTACCTTCTATCGGCGAGCGAAGCCGGGCTCCACAAGGTCAAGGACCGCTCGAAGCGGCTCGAAGGTAGCGGGCGGGACGGCAGGGAACGGTTTTTCGCTTGCCTCGGCACAGATTCTGGCGGCGCTTGGAAGGCTTCCCCTTCACCATCGCGAAGTTGTCGTTCTGGCCGTCATGCTGGGCGAGCGCTATGAAGATGCGTCAATGATTTGCGCCTGTCCTATGGGTACTGTAAAGAGCCGCCTCAACCGCGCGCGACGCCGGCTCGGCAGAGAGCTTGCGCTTTTCCAGCAGCGCCCCTGAATGCACAGCGTAGCGGCGTAAATCTGACCGTTTCCGGTAAAATATCAGCGCTTGCCAACAATCTGATCCACACACTCGGCGATTTCGATCATGCCAAGGGAGTTTTCGTCAAAGCCTTCGCCTTCCGCGATACGCTGGACCCAGCCTGACGCGCTCATTTGGGATGTCAGCATTTGCGGCCATTGTGAACCTGCGGGCAAAGAAGGTAGCAAGGTGTTGATCTTGCCGCGGGAAAGCCGCAGTCCGCGCTCTTCTAGAGCGCCTTCAACTGTGACGCATACCAGCTCGCCATGGCTGGGTGCTGTGTGAAGATGCACCGCAATTTCAACAAGCATTCCGTCTGCCGCTTCCATGATGGCTTCTCGCTTGCTGTCCGTCAGAGGAAGCCATTGCAGCCTCGGCAGGCATGGGCGATCCTGAAGCCAGAGTGCCAGATCAACAAGATGATGCCAGAATTGTGCCTCCTGATGACGGTAAGCGGCTTCATTTTCTGCCGGCATGGCAAGATAGGCATCAATTCGGATTGTCTCGATCACGCCGGAAGGCGCATTGCGAAGCCGCTCCCTCAATTCGCGCTGCCTATCGCCCAGGCGATAGGGAAAATCAATCTCGATCCGCTGGCCAAGGGAGCGGGCAGCTTCCAAGACTGCTCGCAGTTCATCGGCGCAACGTCCGATAGGCTGTAGTGAAAGGACGGGGAGGGAGCGGGCCAGGGCACACAAGGCATGTTCGGCATTGCTGGCGCTGCTGCTGTTGATGACCAGCCCGTTGATGTTCCGCTTGAGAAGTGCCTCAAGGTCAAAGGTGCGGAAAGCCCGCGGAGCAAGGGAGAGAGCGGCCATGGCATCGCAGGCCGCCGTTTCGGCAAAGGCCGAGATTTCAGCGTATGGCGCACACCCAAGTGATGCCATGCAGGCCCGTGCATCACGATCGGCTCCCAGAAATCCCAGCCGCAGCGGCATTGCGCCAGAAATGGTCTGATCCTGGATCATTACGGGCATATTCATTGATTATCCTTGGCACTCAAAGCGATTGGGCCGCTTATTGGAAGATGGACGCAGGGAGGGTACAGGCAGTATCCGACGGTTCGCCTCAAGCCTTCGGTGTGGAAGCGCTTGTCCGGGACCACTGCTAACGCGCCGGATTGCCTATAAGTTCCAGTCCATGTCCTGCGGAGTGCTCTCGTCGCGGATGAGCAGGAAGAAGAAGGGCCGATCGAAATCGCGGTAGTCCATCAGGCCGACGCAGCGCTGCGAATCAAGGCGGCGAAAATGGTCTATGATCGGCTTCTCGTCATAGATCATGGCGGCACTGACCGTGCCGCCCAGAGCCACCGGCCGCAGGCGTGCCTTGGCGCGGGGTGCGGCGAATAGCCGGCCTGCATGGCGCACCAGCCAATATCCAACGAAATGATCGAACAACCACCGATGAGCCACCATGAGACGCAGGGGAATGACGAAGGGGTTCAAGGGAAACAGGCCGAATCTGCCCTTGACCATCAGCGGATGCCCCTCTTCCGCCGAAACAAACCACTTTCCGTGCCAGCCGAAGCGTACGAGCAATCCATCGAGCGGGTGGAAGGTAGGCAATTCGCTGGCACGCCAGCGACCAGCCATTTCTTCGACTTCCATGGCCGGAAGATCGAGAAATCGGGCAATGGCTTCCTCCGGTGAAAGTCCCTTCGCCTGCCAGTTCGACAGCCAGCCCGCAACCTCAGGGATGAAAGCTGATGGCGCAGAAGGACAAAGGAGGTCATCGGTGGGCGGGAGCGAGGTTTCTTCGCGACTGGTTTCGTTCATGCATCATCCCCATTCCACGGAGCTATGGTCAACGGGGTGTAAGGTGTTTTGTTCCCTTATGCTTCCGCAGGAAAATGTCCCCAGTTGATCCCGGAGGGGAACATGAGACATTTATGGTCGTTCTGTGAGCCATGATACTCGCCCCTGCCCTCCCCTCTCCCGAACCTGAAGATCTGGCCAAGGATCTCGAACGGATCGGGCTTGTTTATGTCAGTGACAAGGAGCCCGGCATTCGCCGGCTCAAGCGTGGGCGAGGTTTCTGTTACAGGCTGCCCAATGGCGCGCTGCTTGCGGATGAGGCCCTGCGCAAGCGTATTGCGGCGCTGGGGCTTCCTCCGGCCTATACAGATGTATGGATCTGCCTTGATCCTCGCGGGCATCTCCAGGCGACGGGGCTGGATCAACGGGGGCGAAAACAATATCGATACCATACCGACTGGCAAGCGTGGCGGTCCCAGATCAAATTCGGGGATCTCATGCAGTTTGGAGAGGTTTTGCCCTTGATGCGGGCCCGGATCAATGCTGATCTCGTTAATCCTCAGGATGAGCAGGTCTTCCTTCTGGCAGCGCTCGCTGCCCTGCTCGATGCCAGTCATATCCGTGTGGGCAATCACAGCTATGCCCGTGAAAACCGGACCTATGGAGCGACCACGCTTCTCAAGCGGCATCTTCGTTTCGGGGAAGATGGAATTGTATTACAGTTTACCGCGAAAGGCGGAAAGAAGCTTACTCGAAGTCTCAGGCATCCGCGGCTTCAAAGGATACTGGAGGAAATTGCGGACCTGCCGGGACGTGAACTCTTTACCTATCAAGACGAGGAAGGGCTGAGCCATCGCATCGATTCCGGCCGGTTGAACACCTATCTTGGCACCATTTCCGGCCAGGCGATCTCTGCAAAGACGTTTCGGACCTGGGGCGGCACACTTGCAGGATTCAAGGCAGCCCTTCAGGCGGTGAAAGAGGATCGCAGCCCGACGATAAAGGAAATCTGCACGGCTGCCGCCGAAGCCTTGCACAATACCCCGGCAATTTGCCGCTCGAGCTATGTTCACCCGGATGTTCTTTCACTCGCCACGCTTGCCGGGCCGCAGGAGCGGCAAGCACTGCTGCATGATTTGAAGGACGTAAAGCCCCGATCGGGACAGAAGGCCGATGAAGCCCGCCTTCTGTCCTATCTGCGCATGGTGGGCGACATCCTCACCAAAAAATGAAAGAACCTGGAGAGGGCGGCGGTTGCAGGCATCCGGCAACACCAATAATAAGGGCGGCAAAGCAACTCTTTCGTCTTCCTTTTCGAACAATCCATCACATTCCGGTTTCTGCCTGTTCGGGAGGGAATGCCTGGCCGCTGGCCCGATACCGGGAGGATGGTTGCAACCTGCGAATTCAGAGCCCTTCTGACAAACACGGGTTCACCTGTGCCGTTCTAACTCCTTGTTTTTACGCATTTCCGGACGGAAAGCCCCAACGACACCTTTCCGGGAAATGCTTGATTGAAGAGTAAGTGTTCCTATGAGACGTTTTCTTCCCGATACCTTCACCCTGCTGCTTGTGGCAACAGTGGCCCTTGCCTCCGTGTTGCCGATTACCGGCGAAGCTGCCGATATTTTTGGCATCGCGACCCGCATTGCCATTGCTGCCCTGTTTTTCCTGCACGGCGCGCGGCTTTCACGACAGGTGATCGTTGCCGGGCTTCTTCACTGGCGGCTGCATCTGGCAATCCTGTCAACGACATTCGTGATATTTCCGCTTCTGGGTCTGCTTCTTGGACTGGCAATCCATGACCTTCTGCCTCCTCCCCTCTATTTTGGCATCTTGTATATTTGCGTCCTGCCTTCCACGGTGCAGTCTTCAATTGCCTTCACCTCCATGGCAGGCGGCAATGTTGCTGCCGCCATTTGTGCTGCTTCGGCCTCCAATATCTTTGGCATGTTTCTAACGCCTATTCTGTGCGGGCTCCTTCTTTCAACGAGTGGACACGGCACGGTTTCGCTCGACGCAATCTGGCAAATCTGCCTTCAACTTCTGCTGCCCTTTGTTGCGGGGCAACTTGCGGAACCATGGATCGGCAATTGGGTGCGGGCGCGCAAGAAAATCTTGTCTCCCATTGATCGGGGATCCATCCTCATGGTGGTCTATTCGGCCTTCAGCGAAGCCGTAATTGAAGGCATCTGGACAAGTTTCAAGCTCAGCGATGTGGGGTTGGTGCTTGTGCTGAACGTCGTTCTGCTGGCAATCGTTCTTGGACTCACCATGTTTGGTGGCCGTAGGCTGGGATTTTCCCGTGAAGACGAAATCGCCTTGACCTTTTGCGGTTCGAAGAAAAGCCTGGCCTCCGGTGTGCCGATGGCGAGCGCCATTTTCGCGGGACAGGCTATGGGCGCCATTCTGCTGCCAATCATGCTGTTCCACCAAATTCAGCTTATGGCCTGCGCCGTTCTTGCCCAGCGCTATCCTGGGCGGCAGGAAATGTGACATCCTGGCCTGTTTTTGCCGTGAGTGTGGAACTTTCGAGGCGGCCGAGGTGTTGGGGCGCTATTGGAAGGAGCCCCATCATGCCCGAATTTTTTTGCGATGTGTTGCCGGAACCCACCGGCTGGATTTACATCTTCGATGGCAGCCCGTCACCGGTTTATCCGAATGACCGTATGGCCATTGAA
The DNA here is from genome assembly GCF_000621665.1 of Allorhizobium undicola ORS 992 = ATCC 700741. Classification (GTDB taxonomy): domain Bacteria; phylum Pseudomonadota; class Alphaproteobacteria; order Rhizobiales; family Rhizobiaceae; genus Allorhizobium; species Allorhizobium undicola. The sequence continues at coordinate 11,288 of NZ_JHXQ01000006.1, read as the reverse complement.
GCAGCTCGCAGCCATGCACGGCGTCAGTCGCTCTGCCGCGTCGTGCTGCGAAAGCAGGATCTGCTTGGAAGGATGCTGAAACTCGAAATGGTTTCCTGAGTTCATTTACGCCTTGGATCTGTCCTCTTCTGGGGAGAGGATCTATCCGTCATTCATGAAAGCGCACACCTCCTGCCGCTCGCAGGAGGTTTTTTTATGAATGCCATATTTTGATGCAAAAATGCGAGGAGCCATGGCAATGGCTCCTCGCAGCGTCGAGATGACTGCTATCAGGCGGCTTTTTTCTTTGCGGCTGTGTTGACGGCGCTTTCGGCAAGCTTGGTTAGATCCGCATCGGTCTTGGATTCTTCCGCAAGTGTCTGCTCCAGAAGAGTGACCGCGTCCTTCAGTCCCAATTGTTGCGCCCAGGTGCGCAATGTACCGTAGCGGCTAATCTCGTAATGTTCGATAGCTTGAGCGGCTGCCAGCAAGCCGGCATCGAGCGCAGGGTTGCCCTTGAATTCTTCAAGGATTTCTTCGCCCTCTTCCACAATGCCATCAATGGCTGGACACGTCTTGGCGCGCGGACGTTTGCCGATGATTTCAAAAACCTGATGCAAACGCTCGATCTGCCCCTCGGTTTCATCGCGGTGCTTTTCGAAGGCTTGCTTCAGCTTCTGATCCTGTGCCCCGCGCGCCATTTTCGGTAAGGATTTCAGGATCTTTCTTTCTGCGTAATAAATATCCTTCAAGGTTTCATGGAACAAATCTTCAAGGGTCTTGTCAATCATGATGCTATCTCCTCTCGATTGCAACAGTAAACTCAGTTATATTGGATGGTTCGCAATGTAAATTATAAATATCTTGTTATATATTCATATATATAATAAATAATAATATTATTCGATTGCCTCACGTATAAAAATAGAATATATAAATGTTACTTATTTTATAATCTTTTTATTATTGGTATTAATATTAAAAAATTTTAATAACGGAATTTGTTCCGAGTTCAAATTCATTGGCATGTCAACCAGTAGATTTGGATAAAGGCTGATGGCATTTCTGTTCCGCATATCCTTTATTTGGTTGCCAGGTTCTGGGCTTTCACCAGATGCATTCGAATCGTCCCGGTCTGCGCTATGGCATAGGTCTTCAGCGCGCCTTTTTCTCCCTTGTCCGAATAGGCTTGAAGTAGAGCCAGTGTCTGCTCATGCGCGCTGACCTGGGCGGAAAGGAAGGCGGCATCAAACTGATCGGTGGAGGCTTCCAGGGCCTTTAGCTTGTCCTGCAATTCAGCAGGCAGGGTTTTGGGAAGGGTAATGTTTTCATCTTTGGCCGCGCGTTTGAGATCTTGTTGCGCCTGCTGGTGGTCTTTGGAAATCTGGTGGGCGAAAGCTTTGATTTCCACGCTGACTGCGCGCTTTTCCGCAAGGGCGGCGCTTTGGATTTCGAACAGATTGCCTGCGGCAGCCTGCAGTGCAAAGTCCTTGGGCGTGGGCGCCAAAGCCTGCTGGCTTCCCTTGGAAGAGGCTGCGGGCATTTGTGCGGCTGGGGGAGAAGCAGGCATTGTTTGCTGGGCGAAAGATGCCGTTGAAAATATCAGGCCTGCGGCGGCGACAAGGGGGCGGACGATCATGATTTCTCTCCTTTTCATGATGTGTGGCATGGGCCGCGTTTGCTTCGCCTCAAGGACGGTGACACGTCATGAGGTCATGTCAAACTCGTCTGTTGCGGCGGTCGATCGCCGGAATGTTCAAACTCTTTGTTTCTTCGCATTTCAGCCGGCGCCACGCTCACATATGCCAGCCTTGATCAAGCCGGCACACAGGATTCTCACGCCCCTAACCGGCCTTCTTTGAAGGTGTTCCCCGTCACATGCAGAAAGTTTGAAGGAACAAATATGGATGCGGGCTGTTTTTAGCGGAGATGGCAAGTTGGGCAGCGCTTCTTTGCTGCCCAATCCATTCGAGATAAAAGGAGATTGCAATGGCTTATAACGATCGAAACCGGCACCCGGATGATCGTCTGCGTTTGCAGCCCGACCGCGATGAGCGTGACTATGATGGTTACGGCCCCGGCGAAAGCGGCTATTCCAGCCCGTATCGACACACGATGGCTGATCCTTACGGCAGGGATCATCCATCACGTCGCCGGGAGGGCTGGTCGGCTGGCGAAACGGGCTTTACGGACGCCGGTTATGGCGACGGAGGTGAACGCGAACGCCCCTATAGATCCCGTGCGGATCGATACGATCGATCAGGCTATCGCGGCTCCGAGAACCGTTCCTATGCGCCGGGATGGGCGGCTGACCGTGGTTTTGTGGATCGGGCCAGCGACGAGATTGCATCCTGGTTTGGCGATGAACAGGCGGAGCGGCGCCGCGAGATGGACCAGAATCGTGGCAAGGGGCCACGTGGTTACAAGCGAACCGATGCCCGTATTCTAGAGGACGTCAATGACCGATTGAGCGAGGATGCGGCAGTCGATGCTTCCGACATCGAGGTTCAGGTCGTCGAAGGCGATGTGACGCTAAGCGGCGAGGTCGCAAACCGATATGAGAAGCGGCGGGCGGAGGATATCGCCGATTCCATATCTGGTGTGGTCAATGTCCAGAACAATATCCGTGTAAAGCGCCCGGACACCCGCACGGTTTCAGGTCTCGGCGCCTCATCTCTCTAAGGGCGGAGGCCATGAAACGTGGCGCAAGGTGGAAGCCGTGGTACATAGCCGGTTCCGAAGAATGACTCACGAATCCTTTTCCCTGGGGGAGCGATCCTCCGGGGAAAACTGTGTTTGCATGTGGCCTCCCCTTCCCTGCCGTTTGGAAGTAAAGCAGGCTGGCGGCGAAAAATGTGCTGTATCGCAAGGTTTCATGGATTTTATGTCTTTCATGGCTTCCTTATCCTTCGATGTTGCGGGATAGGTCTGGATATCGTGAAGGCTACGCGCGGCGTTCAACAGCAGTTTTTCTGCATTTTAGACAGATGCAGCTTTCGCTTTGTTGTGAAATGCCTTAGCGGAAGAATGCCTCTGAAGATGGCCGGCGCCCGATATCGAGGGCCGTTCACCCTCGGTCGTTCCATGCTTTTTCTATTCCTCTCCTTTGCAGGGGAAAGTAGCCTTGCGGGCCACAGGGCTTGCGGCCACCAAGATTCAGTGCATTCCAAGAAACTTCCAGGCGACAGGTTTCCCCCCACTCATGTTCCGAAATATTCAACTGACGCAGGCTCATCTCGAGACGCTTTTTGATCAGGCTCCGAATCCATATGTGATTCTGGACCGGCAAATGGTCATTATCGGGATGAATGAGGCCTATCTTTCGGTGACGCAGCGAAAGCGGGATGAACTGAGCGGCCGCAACATCTTCGAGGCTTTTCCCAGCGAGGCGGGCTCTGTTTCGGAACGGATGCTTCGCACATCCTTGCAGCGTGTGCTTGAAGCCGGCCAGATCGATCATCTTCCGCTTATTCCCTATCCCATTGCTCGCCCGGATGGCCAGATTGAGGACCGTTACTGGAGTGCGACCCATACACCCTTTCTGAACGATCGGGGTGAGGTGGAGCTCATCCTGCAACACACGGTGGATGTCACGGAAATGCATCTGCTGCGGCAGAGGGCGCAGCAGAATATTGGCGTCGAAGTGGATGTGCTGCGGCGCGCCCATGAAGTTAGCGGCCTTAACCTTTTGTTGGATCGGGAGCGCGGCTATTTCCGCTCTCTTCTGGAGCAGGCGCCAAGCTTTACGGCCGTGCTTCGCGGCCCAGATCATGTCTTCGATCTTGCCAATGCGGCCTACCGCGCACTTGTAAGGCGGGATAAGCTCATTGGAATGCGGGTTGCGGAGGCTTTGCCGGAAATTTCCCGGCAGGGCTTCATAGAGGTGCTGGATCGCGTTTATGCGACGGGACAGCCATTTCATGCCCGTTCCCTGCGCGTTTTGCTAGAGGGTGGCGACGACAGCACCGTTCGTGAATTCTTTCTGGATTTCGTCTTCCAACCCATGCGAACGGACGATGGCGACATTTTCGGCATCTTCGTGCAGGGGCATGACGTGACGGAGCAGCGGCTTGCCCAGGAGGCGGCGAGAGAAAATGAAGAACGATTCCGTTCGCTGGCTCAATCCGTGCCGAACCATGCCTGGTCCATGTTGCCGGATGGTCATATGGAATGGTGCAATGATCGTTTTTATAAATATTCCGGGCTGTCTTCAGAAGAATTGATTGGACAATTGCCCGGCCGTTCGGTGCATCCCGACGACAGGGAACGCCTGTGGTCTGCCTGGCAAAAGGGGCAGGCCGAGCGTTCACTGATCGAAACGGAACTGCGGTTTCGCCGCCATGACGGGGTCTATCATTGGCACTTGACACGGGCCATTCCCTTTTTCGCAGAGAACGGCACCCTCATCCGCTGGGTGGGGACAAATACCGATATTGAACATCAGAAGCAGACGGAGACCCAGCTCGAATATCTGGCCCAAATGTTGGAAAACCGCATTGAAGAGCGTACGCAGGAGCTTGAACGGACGCAGGAGGTGTTGCGACAAAGCCAGAAAATGGAGGCCATTGGCAATCTGGCAGGTGGCATTGCGCATGATTTCAACAATCTCCTTCAAGTCGTTACCGGCAATCTTCAACTTCTAGGCCGCCATGTGGCGGGGAATGCCAAGGCAAACCAACAGCTTGAAAATGCCTTGACGGCGGCGATGCGCGGTGCGCGGCTTGCCTCCCAGCTTCTGGCCTTCAGCCGCCGCCAGCCGCTGGCTCCTAAGGTGCTTAATCTTGGGCGATTGGTGCGCGACATGGATCACATGGTGCGCCGCAGTCTCGGGGAGGCTATCGAAATTGAGGTCGTGGTGGGCGGCGGTTTGTGGAACACCCTGGTCGATCCCACCAATGTTGAAACCGCCGTCCTAAACCTTGCCATCAATGCACGCGATGCGATGGAAGGCTTCGGCAAGCTCACCATCGAGGCCGGTAACGCCTATCTTGACGACGATTACGTGCGCAATTCGCCCGATGTGAAGCCGGGACAATATGTCATGCTGGCCGTAACGGATACCGGGCCAGGCATTCCGCCCGATATCATCGCAAAAGTTTTCGATCCCTTCTTTACGACAAAGCCGGAAGGAAAGGGAACAGGCCTTGGCCTTTCCATGGTTTATGGCTTCGTCAAGCAATCCGGTGGTCATATCCGCATTTACAGCGAGTTGGGCTGCGGCACGACAGTGAAACTTTACCTTCCTCGTTCGCTCGAGCCGGAAGATGTGGTTCAGGTGGTTCCTCTGTCCGTGGTCGGCGGTCATGAAAGCATATTGGTGGTGGAGGATGATGATGCCGTGCGGGAAACCGCCGTGGCGCTGCTCACCGATCTTGGCTATTCGGTGCTAAAGGCCAAGGATGCCGCCTCCGGCCTGATCGTTCTGGAAAGTGGCATTGCCCTTGATCTGCTTTTCACCGACGTCGTGATGCCCGGTCCTATGAAAAGTACCGAGCTTGCACGCCGTGCCAAGGACAGGATACCGGGGCTTGGTGTGCTGTTTACTTCGGGCTACACCGAAAACTCGATCGTTCACGATGGAAAGCTGGATGCAGGGATTCATTTCCTGAGCAAGCCCTATAGCCGCGACCAGCTTGCACGGAAGATCCGTCAGATTCTCGATGACGAAAAGGCCGCTCGGCCTCAGTCTTCGGTCCCTGCCCTGCCCGTTCCCTCTGCTCAGGCGGAAAAGATCCGCGTTCTTCTATGCGAGGATGATCTTTTGATTCGGCTGAGTACGGCAGAGATTCTCACCGAAGCCGGTTTATCCGTGCTTGAGGCAGATTCGCTTGCCGAAAGTCTCCTGCTGTTCAATGAGCATGGCGCTGATGTGCTTGTGACCGATTTGCATCTGCCCGATGGTTCGGGTGTGGAGTTGGCGGACAGGCTGCGGGCGCGTGAGAAGGGCTTGCCGGTCATTTTCGCCACGGGTGACAGCCGCTCTGTTCTTGCCGGAAATGTGGAGGGGGCCGAGATCCTGATAAAGCCCTATTCGCACGGGGTGCTTGAACAACTCATTCGCAAGCTGTGTCTGGCCCGGCAATGAAAGGCGCCGGCAAAATTTTGCGCGCTGCATGGAACGAAACAGTTTCGGAGGCATTTTCATTGCGTGAAGGTGGACATTTGCGCCTGAACCACGACGTTACAACGCATGACTGAATCGCGGGTGGATTATTGCTTCGGCTCCTCCCGGCTGCTGGAAAGTGACAGTAAAAGTATGTCGGCAGACGAGAGTTCAAAAATTTCTGCACAGCAGGCCCAGGCCCGGCTTCTTGCGGGCCATGCAAGCGAAGATCCCTTTGCGGCTGCTTTCAAGGCAACACGAATGCCGATGATCATCACCGATCCGCGGCAGGCCGATAACCCGATCATTTTTGCCAATCACGCCTTCTGTGATCTGACCGGCTATCATCATGACGAGCTGCTTGGGCAAAATTGCCGCCTTCTGCAAGGGCCGCAGACGGATAGGGGCACCGTTAACCGAATAAGAACGGGTGTGGAGGCCCGGGTCAACGTCTCGGAAAATATCCTTAATTATCGCCGCGATGGCTCCACTTTCTGGAATGCATTGTTCATTAGTCCGGTGAAGGACGAAGCCGACGATACCATTTATTTCTTCGCATCGCAGCTGGACTTTACTTCTGTCAAGAACAATGAATTTGCCCTCGCGCAGGCAAGGCTGGCTGCGGAAAAGGAGGTTGCCGACAGGACGCAAGATTTGCGCCAGGCCCTTCAGGCGAAAACCGTGCTGGTTCACGAGGTGGATCACCGGGTGAAGAACAATCTGCTGACCATAGCCTCGCTGTTGAAACTTCAGGCACGCAATTCTTCCGATCCCGTGGCGCGGGATACTCTTCGCTCTGTTCTGGATCGGGTGGAAGCGCTGAGTACGGTTCAGCGGATGCTGTTCACGACGGATGATGTGACCCGTTTCGATATTGCCGAGTTTACTAGGGAGCGCGTCGTGGACATGGTCAACGCGCTTAAACGCGATGATGTAAGGCTTGAGCTGGATTTGTCGCCAGTCCTTGTTCCTGCGATCAAGGCATCACCGCTGGCGTTGATTGTGAATGAACTGGTTGGTGACGCATCGCGTCGTGGCTTGCGTGACTTTGGCGGTAAGATGCGAGTCACAGTGAGGCGCCAGAATGGGCATTTTCTGATCGAGATTGCTGACCAGATCGATGGGAGCGGGAAAATCAGTGAAGAGGCGAGCTTTAGCCAGCTGATTATCGACACCTGTGCCCGGCAACTTCGCGCCCAGATTTCTCGGGAGCAGGAAAGTGGCGCACAGCTTTCACGTGTCATTCTTCCGGTTGAGGCAATTATCGAAGGACCGATTCGATGAACATCCTGATTGTTGAAGACGAAGCTCTGCTTGCGTTGGAACTGGAGAGCGAGCTGGAATCTGTTGGGCATCAGGTGGTAGGTCAGGCCATGACCAGCCACGAGGCACGCATGAAAATCGACGCGCAACGTCCTGATTTCGCCTTTGTCGACGTTCATTTGCTGGATGGCGTAACTGGGCTGGAGGTTGGTCGTTATCTCTCGGCGCGTGGCATTCCCTTTGTATTTGTCACCGGGAATGTTCGGCGCTTGCCAGTCGATTTTGCCGGTGCGGTCGGCGCAATCGAAAAGCCTTATACGATGAACGGCCTAGAAAATGCGGTTCGTTTCGTTGAAGCTTTGATGCGTGGCGAGGTGCAGCGGTGGGACGCACCTCCGAGCCTCATTCTTGCAGGAGAGGACGAGGGCCGTATGGCGGGCTGAGCCTGTCGGGGGGAGCTGAACGAGCATTCTGAATATGTCAGACTTGATCCGCGTGGTCCCAAAGCTCGAAGATGCTAACGCATCCTCGCCTTGCAGGGATTTCGAATATCTCAACTGCGTCAGAGGCTTGAAATATTCGAGAAGGGAATCCCAAGAGTCATTTTCAATGACCCTTGGGATGAGAATGTCCGCCAGCATTCATTCAACATATTGAAAAATAAAGAAAAATCGTATTTGCAACTTTTGCATTTCCGTGAAGAAGGAGCCTGTCAACCAGTCCTTCAGATGTTCCTTGAACCATTTTCTGATTTTTTAGGCGAGTACATGCGCACCAGCTGTCGAGGCTCATCCGAGTTTCGGGCGGATGCCCTCACCTGTTCATGTGGTTGCGTCGCCGCCGTCTCCATTTGAGGTGATGTGGTCATGGGCAGCCTGTCCTGCGGCGGCGCCGTCACCACGCAGGATGGCGTGAAGGATAACTCCATGATCTCGATAGGAATGTGCCAGGCGACTTTTGTGCCGGATCTGTTGATTGCGGAAGGGGATAAGGCGGCGGCGCGTTTGCATGGCGATTTCGGAGATGTGGTCGTTATGGGCGCCACGATAAAGCCGCGCATGAAATTCGGCATTTGCGAGGGCATATTCCTGATCGCTTCCGTTATGAACGAGCAGGGCGGACTGGCGATGCAAGCGCTCGAGTATATGCCGTTCTTCGGCAGTCATACGTTCTGCGGAGAACCGGGCGCAAATGGCTTCCATCTCGGCCAGGCTTTCGATCATCGCGTTAAGATAGGCTGTAGCGATTGAGGCAACTACTGCGGTTCGGTTGGGTTGATGCTCAACAAGACGCATGGCCTTGAGGTGGCGTAGCGCTTCGCGCACGGGTGTTCTGGAAACGGAAAATTGCGAAGCAAGCGAAAGCTCATCCAGACGCTCGCCCGGAGGCATTTTTCCGGTGATAATCATTCCAGCCAGTGCATCAGCGATTTCCTGTCCGGTTTTTCCGCTTCGCATGGCACCGTTCCCATTCCTGCCCTGTTGTGCGCCGCTGATGGCGTGGTCTTCGAAGTGGCTCCATGTTCCGCTGACGCAAAGAAGCACGTCACCTTTTTTGAAGCGCATCAACTCATCAACTCCATGCCACGTATCGCCCGGGCTTGTGATTTATTGCGATGATGAGGTTTGTGATGGCTGCGCCAATCAGGGACAGGCCCAGGCGATCGATGGGGATCACGAAATATGCGGCAATCATGATGGCGGCATCAATCCCGAGCATGATGTAACCGGCTCGCAAGTTGAAGCGATCCTGAAGATACATGGCAAGGATGTTTACACCGCCAAGGCCGGTTCTGTGGCGAAATAGCATCAACAGGCCATTCCCAATCAGCCCACCACCAACAAGGGTCGCATAGACAGGATTCAGATCTGCGAAGTTGACCCATTGGGGCTGGTGCTGGGTCATCAAGGCAACGAGTGTGGCCGCCAAAAAGGTGCGGATCGTGAATCCTTTACCCATGCGCTTCCAAGCAAGATAGTAGAAGGGGAGGTTGAGAACGAAAAAGATGATACCGAAGGACGCGTGGGTGACGTAGCTCATCAGGAGAGCAAGACCTGCGGTGCTGCCGACCAGTAGCGTTGTCTGTGAATAGATTTGGGTTCCTAGCGAGACAAAGAGCGTACCCAATATCAGCGCAATTGCATCTTCGTGTAAACGATGGCGGTGGCTGCGGTCAGTTTCCATGCTTTCTCCGGAGCAGATTGTTTAATTACAGATAGTCTCGCGATGGATGTGCCAGTTGTGAGGGGGCTTGGCAATAGGCTGTTGACAGGTGTCAACCTGTTGCTGTTGACACCTGTCAACGAGTGCCTATCCTGGCCTTCAGGACGGGGCGTCGCTCTGTAAAATAAGATTTCCTGCTTCAGGTCTTCTTTACGTTTTTCTGCCATAAAGGCCTCGACGCTTAAGGTATTGCGTAGCGTCACCATGTGTGCGCCTGCTTAATATTCGCGCCAAAGCATATGTCGAGCATGGTCTGAACGTTTAGCGTTCTGTACTTTTCGTTGCGAATCGTGTCTGCGCTCATGCCCTTTACGACTGGGGATTGGCTATTGACTACGATAGAGCGGCAACGCGAACTCACATCACTTATGCTACGCTACTTCGAGCTTCGCAGGCAGGTTCGTGAGATGCGATCTACCCTGGAAAATGGTCGCCGAGAGAAAGGGCTCTCCGTTGCGCAGTATTATCATGCGCAAGCCAATCCCGCCGACGCTGACACTATTCAAGCTTACGTTCAGGCTAGGCAAGCGCTCGGTGCATTGCTGGACCAAGCTGAAGAGGTCCTGGTTGGCGTTGCAGATGAGGAAGAGGTAATTGCAGCCGACGAGCATCAGGAATTTTTCGATGGAGAAAGTCTTATAGACCGGAGTGATGCCTCGATCTGCTGAAGTAGGTTGAATAGGGGGGGTGCCAGTTCCAGGTGGCCTGCTTCATTCCTTTCATCCGGATGAATGTGGTAAACGCAAAATCGTTGTCCACTTTTGGCCAATCCATATTTTTGGACATTGCACTGGGAATGGTCGAATACTGGGAATGGTGGAGCCACCCAACTGTTCGGAAACATTCTCTCCCCCTGCGATGACCTGGTCTTGCCGGTGTGCGGCACAAAAATGGGCATGAAAACTATCAAACGAAAAACCCTGGGAGGACCTCAGAAATCATGGTTCCGCCTGGGCTTTATACCTTCACCGCCTGGATCGACTTATCACCTCAAACGCTATCAATGCATGGAAGAACAAGTGCTCAAAACGAAGCATGATAGGTTGTGTCGTGTACTGTGAACCAGAATCAATACGACGCTCTGCTTTCTTATTTTCGAGCAGACTTTTCCGAAAACCGGTCCTAATTTTCGGCCCAATGTTCTAACGCAGGATGGGGTCATTGACGCTATTTTAAGTTTTGTATAACCTAATTCCGTATTTAAGGGGTAGTCTCGTCATTACTTCGAAAGCAAATTGTAAATTTGGCCCTCTCGCAGATATTTGCCCTCGCTTATTTCAAGGGCGGAAAACCACCATGTTGGTTACTTCATGTGGTGAACCGTAAGTGGAGTTTCGCTTTCATTATGCGGTTCGGGTATCACGAGATCAATGGGTTATCTCCTAGGTCTTGTGGACTCTTGGGATTCCCAAGGCTGAGCAAATCAGATTCAAGACTGTCTTTTGGAGGCAGTCATGGGCGTATTGGACCGGTTGATCCTTCGGGACGAGCAGTGGGCGCGGATATCGACGCACATCATTGGTGACGAACGGACACGGGGGTCGTCGGGCCGCGACAACCGGATGTTCGTGGAAGCCGTGCTTTGGATCGTGCGCACGGGCTCGCCTTGGCGTGACTTGCCAGAGGTCTTCGGCGAGTGGAATAGCGTCTTCCGGCGCTTCAGCCGCTGGAGCAAAAAGGGCGTCTGGTGGCGTATGTTCGCTGCGATGTCCAATGATCC
>NZ_JHXQ01000005.1 GCF_000621665.1 Allorhizobium undicola ORS 992 = ATCC 700741 | reverse complement strand
CGCGAGAGGATTTGGCCTCATTGGCGAGCAGCATTCCATCGAGCTGATCGCGCCAGGGGCCGAGCTTCGGCTGAGGTTGACGGGTCCGTTCGTATTTGAACTCCGTCTCATCGGTGCGCAAAACCTTCCGCACCACTTTCCGCGATATGCCCAACTCCCGGCAGATCGCCTTGATCGACTTGCCCTGAACATGGGCTAGCCGCCGTATCTTCAGAATTGTTTCCACAATAAGCATCCAAACAAAAAGCCTCCGATGAAACCGGAGGCTGTTGTAACCCCATCGCAGATGGGGGGCCCGTTTGGACGCCGATCACCCCATTTGCGGGGTCCTTATTCCATGCCTAATCACAACCAGTAGGCAGCGTTGTCGGCCGCGTTCGCGACGCGCATCCCTGTCGAAACCCTGCTCTGCTCGGTACCGAGCTGGGAACCGATGTTGCGCAGGATATCGAGTGCGGCGATGGCAGCGTTGTTCGTAAGGATGCTTGTCATGAAACGGGGCCGTCGAATACGGTGTGTCTTGGCCCTTCATGTGCCGTCGGCGCAATTTGCCGCGCGGGTAAAATGGTTCATGAAGTCTTAATTTTCGCGCGATGTGGCTTGGGTAAAAATACTGATGCCGATCGCTTTTAAGCCGACCATTCTGGTTGAGCGCGCATCGCTCGCCTGGGTATCCAGCCGGCCTCCACCAAGAGCAATATCCCTTACTATATAAGAAAAACGGGACAATATCGATCAAGGTATTGATAAAATTGACATAATTAGTACGGCAAGTCGTTTTCGTCGCCGACTTCTACCTCCTGAACCACTTCGGGAAGGTAGTGAGACAGGGTCTCGCTGTCGGGCGCTTGCCATTCGCCTGACTTCTCCAGCACCAGCATCCGCGAAAGACGGTCTCTGGCTTCAAGGTAATCCTCGCCGGTCGTCGCGAACCATTCTCGGATGTAGGCCAGCCTGGCAAAGCTTTCGGGCGAAGCTTCCGCTGTCTTGTCCATGACGCCGAGGACCATGTCGACGTTTTGGAACGCATCGAAGCATGTCGGCAAAGGCCCCATGAAGTTTTTGAGGTCTCGCATGATTGTGGCAAGGCGGGCCGTCGCCTTGCGCACCAAGGGGTCGGTAATCTTGCCCGCCAAGGCTGAAAGGTTTTCCGCGATATCATCGCCAGCGAAGGAATGATGGGCGCGCTCCAGCCATGGCAGAACCGGCGTCATGTCGATCAGCAGGCGCTCGAAACGGTAGATCGGCTCCAGTTTTTCGACCGGGTAGAAATGACCGGTTACGCCCATCTCGATGAGGGCCATGACGTCCATGACAAAAGGATCGGCCCAGAAGTAATCCCGTCCGACCGGTACGGCGATAGGTTCAGGCTGACGGATGGCGGGATAGCGTCCCAGTCGCTGTGCCTCCGCTATCCAGGCGCTCGCTTCTTCCGGCGAGCGGAAACGACGTCCACGAAAGACGCCGCAAACATCCGCTATCGTAACGATGTTGTAGCCGACGCCCGCACCTGAAATCTCGGCGAGCAGCGTAGCGAGTTTCTTTCTGCGTGAGGCTTGCGTTGTCGACGGAACGTGCCGTGTGTCGCCTCCATCCCATAGGGTCGTTCCCAGCCTTTCAAGCTGAAGAATACCCGCGGCCTGCCGATCAAACGTCGCGTCGAGGATTCGCACGAGCTGTTGCGTAGTCTTGGTCAACTTCTTGATTTTGGCATCGCGGCGCGGAGCGATGCCGTGGCGCACAAGGTGTCGGCCAACCGTACTCTTCGATTGGCCGGTGATCCGGGCCGCATTTCGAACGGACGCCCGACCGAAGTCTTCCTCTGACATGTGGTACGCTCCCGGGGTCAGAAGGAACGTGGATGCACGCTCTTCACGACCGCGCTTGGGCTGGTACCGGGGCCGATTATACCTGTTCATCGTCCAGCGCACGACGTCATTGATTAGGCCGCGATCATCGCTACCGCGCGATCCTCGTTTCGCGCGCCACTCGCGCATGAAGTCTTCGCAGAAGCTGCGGAGCGGCTCTGCGTCTTTGCCGTGCTCATTCACGAAGGGGTAGACTGCCTTGCGCAGCGCGTCGAATTCTTCCTGGTTATCGCTCAATTATACCGCCTGCGTGCACTTGTTTTCAGTCATGAATACAATGGTGTGTCAGCGATTTCGCGAGATCAATAGCCACTAAGCCCGATCGGAGCTGATGGATGTTCCTGGGGCATCGTCCGAGGCTCTGGCGATCATACCACCTGAAACTTTTGTATGGGTGCGCCGACGGAGATCAGTGACGACTTGAGTTTGTTAAATTTGCGTACACGGTTCATCGCACTGCATCCAAGCACGATGAAGAAGAGACCAAAACCAAAGAACGGAAGGAGTGGAATCCCGGCAAGTGCGATTGCTAACCCTTGGAGAAACGTTTTCGTCGTCAGAGCGTTACAGAGTTCCGTTTTTCCCGCGACGTTCGCGGCCATCAGTACTCGCCTCGGAAAGATCGTCTTGTAAATCGTGAATGTACCATGGGTTCCTGGCACGATAGCATTTGACAGGCGTGTGCAGACGCCAAGCTTCGGGATGACATAGATCGTGCCGTCATCGCCTTGAATTCTCACCTCATGAATATCCGTAAAGCCAGATTCGTCCAAATTGTAAGGGCTGGTCTCTAGGATCGTGCCGGTGATTGTCTTCATCGAGAAATGTCCTGTTGTTTGTAGGCTTCTGGCTCTGGTCTACGCATAGGGGCTCTCAATCGCCCCAGCTCTCGAATTTCAGGGTTGAGTTTCCGTTCATCTTGTAACCGATGACCTTGCAGCTGCTTTTTTCCCGCACCGGTGCGGCACCCTTCAGCGTGATTGTGTGCCAGCCCGAATGATGGCCACTCACGGGGTAGGGAGCGGGTTCGCAACCCTTCTTAAACACATACGCTGTGCCCTTGATCAGAGCGGAGTCGTTGTAAGGGTCCCACGGCGCATCAGCCTTGAAGAGAAGTGTCCCAGGCTTGATTGTTCCGGCTATTGAAGCTTTCGGCTCGTGATAGGTGATTATTCCCTTTGCTGGGTCTACCCGCATGGCTGAGCCATTATGATCGGAAATCTCACGATTGCTCACTAGATCGGCAGCCGCAGACGACGAAACTTCGATTGGCTCTGCAGCAACCGGCGCGGCACCTTCGCTGCCGGCATCACTGGGAGCGACAATGCTCATGTCTGTAAGCCAGGGGGCTGCATCGGCGAATAATTGCCTGTTCCCGTCACAGACCTTCCAAAGTTTGTACTCACCCATATGAAAACGTTGAACGTTAAAGCAGAAGCCGGGTCCAATTAGTTCGACGTCTGGCATTTCGCCGGGCTGACGGGGGTGGAAGACGAAGTCATGCGTATTTTCGCCAATGACCAGAATTTCCCAAGTCCCTTTGGCCTTGGACGTGAGATACATATGCTTGCCGACCCAGCCGTAACAGCCGGTGACACCACTTCCTAGTTCCGCGGGGTAGCTGTAAACGATGATCTCGTTGATCCCGTCACCGTTCACATCCCGTTGTGCGGACTCGTAGTGGATGCTCGTGCCGTAAGAGATCACGCATTCTTCGATATACTCCTTCTCTCGTAGCGCCACCACTTTTACAGCTTGGTCGACGTCGCCCTTAGGCCAGTCAGCGGCTTCTGCCGTCGCGGCACAGGACAGCAGGATCATCGAGGCGGCAAATGTGGATTTCATGGAAACCTCTAAGGTAGCTTGGCTTCAAATTAAGACGTCACGGACTGCGTAGGCAGCGGCAAGGGGACACGAAGCGTTGCCCACTACGGACGTCGTCAAGGCCGTGTTGGGGTGCGATCACATACGGGCGTGATCAGCTTGATGATCCCAAGTCGGAAGTGACCGAGGACCCGTGATCCGCATTAATCGCTGGCAACTGTCGGGCTCCTCCATTGTGGAACACGAACAGGGCGTAGGAGCCGCCAAGCCATGGAAAGCAGGAAGATAATGGCTATGGCTGTCTTGTATTCGTACCAGGCCATACTTCCGTAATTGTCGATCGACGCTTTAAAGAAAAAGGTCAACGGAATAGCCAGCAGGATACTGCGGATACTGTAGCGGATCAGGGTTCCGAACCCGGGTATCCGCGAACGGCTGATAACCGTGCCCAGACGGTGGTGCCCATCTGCGTCGTATGTCTCACCATCCAGCATGTCCCCGATGACGCGGCAAATCGTTTCTCCGCGTTGAGGATTGCCAACCGCGATCGTCTTCGGCTGTATTCGGTTCTTGAGGTACAGTTTGACAATGTTGTCTTCAAACGTCGCGCCAGTCACAGCGGAAATCGGGTGGGTTTCTGATCCGTCGAATAGTTCCATCGTCTGGAAATTGAACACGAACTTTGAACTGACAAAGTTGCCATCCACGTCCCAGCCCTGCTGGCCAGCTTGCACCGCTCTGCGGGTTGCCGCCATGATGAGCCCTGTCGCTTCGCCCGATGCCAGAGCGCCCCCAACGGCCGCGTTGGCTATCCCGGCAGACATGACTAAGCCCGCTCCTGTTGCTCTGCCTGCTTCACTCATGACGATCTCCAAATAGTCCTCAGGACTCTGGTTTAGTCATGCGGCTTTTAAATTTGGCTGAAGTATTTTGGTCGATAATTCCGTTATCGGCGGGGGTAAAAATACCGACCATACTTCATCGACTGATTGCCATTGTTCTTCAGGAGAATTTGTATTTTGGGGCTTTAGAGATGTCTCAGAGGCTCGCAAAGATGGAGAGACTGCGATGTCGAAAGCTACATACCAGGATATCAACCGTGGCTCGCGGGTCGTTGGTATCATCTGTTTATTGTTGGCGGTCACCCTGTTGATTGTCTTGCATTCGAATATGGTCAAGGCCCGGGAATATAGAGGCAGTTCTTTGGAGGTCGTGACCGTACAATGCGAAAATTATGCTAGCTATCGAGGCCCGGACGAAGTTTTCCATAAAATCTATCCGCACCTTTGGTTCAAGCACTGGTGTGGTGAATATGTCGGGCAAATCAACCGATTGAAGGACGCAGAATACAGTGCAAGATTGAGGGAAACTATCGCGCGGGTCGATGCGGAAATTGCAGCCGAAGCGCTCAATAAGCCAGACTGATATGTAGGCGACGCTGGAGCGATGAGAATAGCCTTAGAGGGCGTGCGACAGCTAAAGCTAGTTAGGCCATCTGCAAGTCAGTTCTCGATTTCCAGATTTCCAGTTCGTCGAGGACCGCATCCGTCCAAACCAGCATCGCCTTGCGCTTTAAATGCAGGTGTTGCGCGCCGCCGTAGGCGAGCCTCGTAATTCGCGCGATCCGCTGCTCCCGTGAATCGTCGTCTTCGACGTCTAGCTTGTCGGTGCGTCTCATCTCGTGAGCAAGGATCACCGATGCGCCCCCCGGAATACCGGCCTGATCTAGTGTCTTGGTGATGGTTGTCCGCAGATCGTGTGGTGTCCACCATTTTATGCCGTTCGCCGCGAAGAGGTCGACCGCCGTCTTGCGCTTCTTCGTGAGCGTGTCTCGTGCGGCCAACCGCTGGCAGACGGCAAGCGTAGACGATCGGTGGATATGGATATCTTCCTCGCCTCGCTCAGAGGGGAAAAGCCACTCGCTATCTGGCCTGTTCATGAGGGCGAGCTTTGTGGCCATGTGCTGGACCATCCGGGGAGGGACGGGCAGGATGTGGGCGACGCCCGCTTTCATAATCCCTTCGCCCCATGCGGCTAGGTACCAGCCTTCATTGTCGGGGTCAGGAATGTAGTCGGCTCGACGGATTGCCAGCGCCGCTCCCTGCCTCTGCGCCGTGAGGCAGACCCAATGGAAGGCTGCCGCCACGCCGTCACGGATACCGTGCTTGTGGTCGTGCTTGGCGTCCATGCGCCCCGGCAGACGTTTCGTCGTATAGGTATCGACAAGAACGAGCGTCTTTGCCAATCCCTCTAGCCCCGGATTTCTCGTGCGGGGTTTGACCGCGCGCCCAACTGTCAGGATTTTCCACCAGGGCTCGACACGGTCGAGGCCGGATTGGCCTCCGTGAACGGACTGGCAGTGGCTGAGAATAGTACTGACGTTCGAAACGACTTTCGCCGCAGGGGAAGGCGACTCGTGCTTCTTGAGCATGACGTCGCGAATGCTCTCGATATCGGCCCTTTTGATATTGACGGCCGGCATGTCGAGGAGGTCTTTGAAGTCCGGTTTTGCAAAGGTGGACTTCAGGGTCGAAACGGTCGGCCCTCGCCATGGCTTCGCCGCCGATTTCGCCGTCTTGTCTTCAATCGTTTGCTCGATGCACCGGCGCAAGGTCCATGTGCCAGCTCTGGGCCGCATCTCCCTGATGATGTCGTCGTGAGAAAGGCCAAGGTTGTTTTCGACGGCGTGGTGATGCTGCCGAAGGAATTCGTCAGCGTGGGCGTCTCCGCCGAAATCTATCTGGCGCTTCACCTTTTCGGCAAGTTCTCGCGCCGCCTTGATCGACGGGATGTACCAAGCTTCCCCTTCGTGCGCCCAGCCGAGGGTTTTGTTGATCCCCTTATATCGCAGAAAGAAGGCGACCTTCTCATTCTTGAGGCGGAGGGAAAGGCCGGTGCACTTCAGGTCGGTGATGTAATGGCTCCCCTTATGCCCAGGGCTTGCCTTCTTGAGGAAGTCGGCGAGGTGAGAGGGGCGAAGATCGGCTTTGTCAGAAATGGTAGCCATTGGGGTCGTTACCTCGTTTTATGGAACACGTCTGGAACATTCGCTTTCCGGATTTGGGGTCTTTTATTCGCTCCCGTGCGGGCTGAGCGATGTCTTGAATTGCGGCCAGATAACGAGAAATATCTATGTGTGTCAACAAATTAGCGAGAAAATAAAAGACCTCAATCTCGATCGGAATCTTGCGATAACGCTAGGCTTTAGGTTTGTGGCACCTGAGGTCGGAGGTTCGAGACCCCCCAACCGTACCATTTTCCCTTTATAAACGACATCTTAAAGCTGACGCTACAGCATCATTGCTGGCATTGTGCCGTTACGCCTACTCGAAGACGCCGCGTTCTGCGCGCACGCTTTCTCCTAGATAATCCACCACGGTGCGGATGCGGGCAATGTCGCGCAGGCTTTCGTGATAGGTGGTCCAGTAGGCGCGGCGGATGGAAAGTTCCGGCAGGACGCGCACCAGTTCGGGATATTGGCGGGCGATATAGGCATGGAGAATGCCGATGCCGGCTCCCGCCCGCACCGCCTCCGTCTGGCCGATTGCCGAGGAAATCTCGAAACCGGCATTCCAGTCCCGCAGGATTTCATTGGTATAATTGAGCGAGGGCGTGAAGATCAGGTCTTCGACATAGCCGATCCGCCGATGTTGTTTCAGCGCCTCCACCTGCTGCGGTGCGCCGTAGCTGTCCAGATAATCGCGGGAGGCATAGAGCGCCAGCGTGTAATCGGTCAGGTGCGAGGAAACCAGCCTGCCCTGATCCGGCCGCTGGAGGGTGACGGCAATATCGGCTTCGCGCTGCGAAAGCGAAAAAGAGCGCGGCACCGGCACGAGCTGCACCTTCAATTCCGGATGGCGTTCCAGAAGCCCGCCCAGCCGGGCCGCCAGAAAAAACACGCCAAAGCCGTCCGGCGCCCCGATCCGCACGGTTCCGGCCACCCGCGCATCGGTGCGGCCAAGGCGGGCCTGCGCTTCCAGCATTTCGGTTTCCATGCGCTCGGCACTCACCAGAAAGGTTTCGCCCTCCGCCGTGATCTCGCAACCATGGGTGCGGCGTATGAAGAGCCGCGTTTTCAGCGCATCCTCCAGCGCTGTCAGCCGCCGGGAAAGCGTGGCATGATTGAGGCCCAGGCGGCGTGAGGCAGCCAGGATCTGGCCCGTGCGCGCCACGGCCAGAAAAATGCGGACATCGTCCCAGTTCATGGCTCATCCGTACTTTAAAATTTGCACAACGGATACGTAATTCATCGCATTGCGTTGTGCAAATTAAAGTTGGATAGTCGCTTTCAGAAACAAGGAGGAAACCTATGTATCAGGTTGGTCATTTCATTGGCGGCAAGCAGGTTGCCGGCACGTCCGGGCGCACGCAGCCCATCTACAATCCCGCAACTGGCGAAATCCAGGGCGAAGTGCATCTGGCGAGCGCCGAGGAATTGGCCGCAGCCGTTGAAAATGCCAAGGCTGCGCAGCCGAAATGGGCCGCCACCAATCCGCAGCGCCGCGCCCGTGTTTTCATCAAGTTCGTGGAATTGCTGAACAAGCACATGGACGAGCTGGCCACGCTGCTCTCGCGCGAGCATGGCAAGACCGTCGATGACGCCAAGGGCGACATCGTGCGTGGTCTGGAAGTTTGCGAATTCGTCATTGGCATTCCGCATCTGTCCAAGAGCGAGTTCACCGAAGGCGCCGGTCCGAATATCGATATGTATTCGATCCGCCAGCCGGTTGGCATCGGCGCAGGCATCACGCCCTTCAACTTCCCCGGTATGATCCCGATGTGGATGTTCGCCCCCGCCATTGCCTGCGGCAATGCCTTCATTCTCAAGCCTTCCGAGCGCGATCCTTCCGTTCCGATCCGCCTGGCCGAACTGATGATCGAGGCCGGTCTTCCCGCCGGTATCCTCAATGTCGTCAATGGTGACAAGTCGGCCGTGGACGGTCTTCTGACCCATCCCGACATTGGCGCCATTTCCTTCGTCGGCTCCACGCCGATCGCCCGCTATGTTTATGGCACCGCTGCCATGAACGGCAAGCGCGCCCAGTGCTTCGGTGGCGCCAAGAACCACATGATCATCATGCCGGATGCCGATCTGGACCAGGCCGCAAACGCCCTCATGGGTGCAGGCTACGGTTCGGCTGGCGAGCGCTGCATGGCGATCTCCGTTGCCGTTCCGGTCGGCGAGGAAACCGCAAACCGCCTGATCGAAAAGCTGACGCCCATGGTGGAGTCGCTGCGCATCGGCCCCTATACCGATGAAAAGGCCGATATGGGCCCCGTCATCACCAAGGAAGCCCGCGAGCGCATCCTCGGTCTGATCGACACCGGTGTGGAGCAGGGCGCAAAGCTCGTGGTCGATGGCCGCGATTTCAAGCTTCAGGGCTATGAAAACGGCTACTTCGTCGGCGGCTGCCTGTTCGACAACGTCACCACCGACATGGACATCTACAAGACCGAAATCTTCGGCCCGGTTCTCTCCGTGGTGCGCGCCAAGACCTATGAGGAAGCCCTGTCGCTGCCGATGAAGCACGAATACGGCAATGGCGTTGCCATCTTCACCCGCGATGGCGATGCGGCCCGCGATTTCGCCTCGCGCGTCAATATCGGCATGGTCGGCGTCAACGTTCCGATCCCGGTTCCGCTGGCCTATCACTCCTTCGGCGGCTGGAAGGCTTCCTCTTTCGGCGACCTGAACCAGCATGGCACCGATGCCATCAAGTTCTGGACCCGCACCAAGACCGTCACCAGCCGTTGGCCATCCGGCATCAAGTCCGGCGCCGAGTTCGTGATGCCGACGATGAAGTGATGCCGGATGGTATCGCTGGTCTGCGCGTCCTCGCTTCGCTCCGGTCGCGCGGGCTGGCATCAAGTCCGGCGCCGAGTTCGTGATGCCGACGATGAAGTGATGCCGGATGGTATCGCTGGTCTGCGCGTCCTCGCTTCGCTGCGGTCGCGCGGGCTGGCATCAAGTCCGGCGCCGAGTTCGTGATGCCGACGATGAAGTGATGCCGGATGGTATTGCTGGTCTGCGCGTCCTCGCTTCGCTGCGGTCGCGCGGGCCGGCATCAACTACGGCGCATATCTTGCGATCTGAGAAAGGCTCCCCTGCGGGAGCCTTTTTTAATGCCAAGCCGGGCCATTGAGAATTTTCGACCTTGAAAATATAAATCTAGACTTGAAATATCCACTTTTATGGACCACCTTCAGTTGATCCAAAGCGCTTGAGCCGAACTATTCCCGAAGAGTCCAATTTTGGAATTGTTCAAAACTGTAAAGCTGCTATAAAGACGCAGATAGCGAGGGAGTGGCGATATGCGCCTGACGAAGCAGACAAATTATGCCGTAAGAATGCTGATGTATTGCGCTGCCAACAAGGACCATCTCAGCCGTATTCCCGAAATTGCCAAGGCCTACGGCGTGTCGGAGCTTTTTCTGTTCAAGATCCTTCAGCCTTTGACCAAGGCCGGTCTGGTCGAGACGGTGCGGGGCCGCAATGGCGGCGTGCGTCTGGGGCGTCCGGCGGAAAAGATCAGCCTTTTCGATGTGGTGAAGGTTACGGAAGACAGTTTCGCCATGGCGGAATGTTTCGAGGATGACGGCCATGTCGAGTGCCCGCTTGTGGATAGCTGTGGCCTCAATTCCGCGCTTCGCAAGGCGCTCAATGCCTTCTTCGAAGTGCTGATGGATTACAGCATCGACGATCTGGTCAAGGCGCGTCCGCAGATCAACTTCCTTCTCGGACTTGACGATCTCAAGCAGGTTTCCGCACCTGCCGCCTGAGCACGGCTCTTTGACGTGGGCCAAAAAGACAAGGCCCGCGCAGACAGAATGATGCAAAATCAACACGCAGTTGCTGCCCGGCCTTGTGTCGGGCATTTTCATGCGGAAACAGGCCTGTGTTCTGTTGCTGCCGAAACAGGCTACAGCGCCGTGCGTTTTATCAAACGCACGAAGGACGCTGTAACACTTTAAATCTGCTGCATAATTTTCACCTTAACTCGATTCCGATTTAAGGAATTATGCAATAGCGCGGAAAACGCTGTCGGAATTCCAAAAGAACGAGGATGTCATGACTGTGCCGGAACCAGCTCGCGAACCTCTCGCCATTGTCGTCATGGGTGTCAGCGGCTGCGGCAAGACCTCGATTGGCGAGAGGCTTGCGGAGCGCCTGCATCTGCCGTTTCTTGAGGGCGACAGCCTCCACCCCAAGGCAAATGTCGAGAAAATGGCGGCAGGCACTCCGCTTTCCGATGAGGATCGCTGGCCATGGCTGGAGGCAATCGGGGTGCATATGCGCGCGGCGCTGGAAAATGGGCAGGGCGTTGTTGTCTCCTGCTCGGCCCTGAAGAAATCCTACCGCGATCTTTTACGAAAGGCCACGGGACACCGCACTGCCCTTGTTTATCTTGAGGGCTCCAAAGCCTTGTTGAGCCAGCGCATGGGCGAAAGAACCGGCCACTTCATGCCGGTCAGCCTGTTGGAAAGCCAGCTTGCGACGCTGGAAAATCCTGCGGGCGAGCCGCTTGTCGTTACAGTCGCCATAGACCGCAGCATCAACGATATTGTCGAGGCAGCGCTTGCTGGCCTGAGCAGGATGTAGCGACAGCGTCGCACTTGCACCTGACGCGGGGTCACGCCTTGAAGCGCTCCGGCCTCCAGGCGGAAATGTCGAGGAAGGGCTTTTCACCGCACATGGCCTCCGCGATCAGCCGTCCGGTCACGGGGCCAAGGGTCAGACCGTGATGGGCGTGGCCGAAGGCAAACCACAGACCCTTGTGGCGCGGTGCTTTGCCTATCACCGGCATCATGTCTGGCGTGCAGGGGCGGGCGCCCATCCATGGTTCGGCATCCAGTCTCTCTGCCAGCGGAAAGATCGTGCGGGCGACGCTTTCGGCGCGCTGAAGCTGCACGGGCGTTTTCGGGGCGTCGCGATCGGCAAATTCGGCGCCTGTGGTCAGGCGAATGCCCTTTGCCATGGGGGCGAGAAAATAGCCGCGCTCCTTGTCCATGGTCCAGTTGTTGAGAACGGCGTTGCCCTGAGGGGCGTAATGCATGTGATAGCCGCGCTTTACACCCAGCAGGAAGCGATAACCGAGCGGCGCCGTCACGTCATCCGACCAGGGGCCGAGCGCCACCACGATGTCTCCGGCGCTGACCGGCCCTTCCTGCGTGTCAACCTGCCAGCCGCTGCCGGACTGGCGCAGGGATCGCGCATCGCCGTTTACCATGCGGCCGCCGAGACTTTCGAAATAGCGAAGATAGGCGAGCGTCAAGGCCTGCGGATCCTTGACCGACCAGGGGTCTTCCCATTTCAGGCCGCCGATAAAGACGGATTTAAGGTGCGGCTCCTCGGTGGAGAGCGCCTGTGCATCCAGCAATCGATAGCGAATGCCGTATTCGCGCGAAAGGCGCTCGGCTTCCGCCGCCTCCTTGTCGTGGGCGGCGGGGGTGCGAAAGGCCTCCAGCCAGCCATCCTTGCGAATGAGGTCTTCTGCGCCAGCCGCCTTGATGAGCACTTCGTGTTCGCTGACGGAATGCTCGATCAGGGGAGCATAGGCCCGCGCGATGGCGTCATGCCGGTTCCTGTTGGAATTCCACCAATAGGAGGAAAGAAAGGGCACGAGCCGCGGCAGGGCGCGGGCATGATAATGCGCATCGATGCGATTGTTGAGGCCATAGCGCAGAAGAAGCTGCCATTCCTGCGGAAAGCCATAGGGAACGACGCCTTCGCGCTGGATAAGCCCGGCATTGCCAAAGGAGGTTTCCTCGCCTGCGCCGCGACGGTCTACCAGCACCACGGAACGGCCCTTGCGGGCGAGATGCAGGGCGGTGGAAACCCCGATGATGCCGGCACCAAGAACGATCACATCTGCGGACATTGAAAAACCTTGCTCAGACACTTTGCAGGAAAGATGCAAACTTTCCGTGTGGTTTTAGAGCATAATTCGACCGGAGTGAAGCGAGGATCGACAAGATTATGCTTTAAAAATAGAAGCTTGGAGCATTTTCGGCAAAAGTGGCCCCCCGGTTTTGCGTTCGGAAATGCGTGAAAAGAAGCATTTCCAGCAAAAGTGGGCCCCGGTTTTGCGTCCGGAAATGCGTGAAAATAAGCATTTCCAGCAAAAGTGGATCCCGGTTTTGCGGTCTTGCCGATGTCAGCGGTCGCATTGCAGGTGAATGAGGCTTGGCGTGATGAGGCCTGCGAAATAGGGCCTGTCGGGATCGGGCTTTTCAAAGATACGGCAGGCGGTGCTGTCGTCGCCGCGCAGTTGCAAAGCCTGATCGGCGGCAAGGCGGAAGGCTGCCTGATAGTCCGGATCGTGAATATCGAGGGTCAGAGTCTGCCCGCGCATATCCACGGCTCCCGCCAGATTGAAGGCGAAGACTACGGTGACGGCACCCTCGGCAAGGGTGATCTGCATGTCGGCAGGCTCCAGGCGGGCAACCCTTTGGCCGTTCATCTCGACGCGGGAAAAAAAGCGCCAGCGGCGAAGGTCGCTCATCAGGCGGTTACGCAGAGCGAGTATTTCCTTTTCATTCAGCGCGCCGTCGCCATCTGTGTCGTAGCGGGCAAGCAGGGTGGCGCTATAGGCCTTGTCGAAGGTCCAGCTTTGGCCAATCCCGGTCAATACGCCGCGTTTCAGGTTGAACAGCACCTTCAGCGTGATGGCAATGTCAGGATGGGCCTGACATGCCAGGGGCAGGGACAGAAAAAGACCGATTGCCAGCAGGCCCTTGCGCAGGATCATCATGGCGACCAGTCCTCGTCGGTCATCGGCCTTTGCGGTCCCGTCCGGTCGAAGGCCTTCAAGACCGGGGAAAAGCCGGGGTGGATGCCATCGGCGGGCGGGGCGGCGGAAAATTCCGGCGGCACAAGCGCCTGCTGGCGTGCGGCCATATAGGCGCCGCCATAAAGCGCGCCAATGGCAAGCAGCCAGCTTCCGGCAATGCGGCTGGCCGTGGCGGTCCATGACTTTTGCTGCAAGGAAACCGGCAGGGCAATGGCCAGAATGATCCAGATCATCAAACCAAGTCCGACGGGCAGGGCGCGACGGTCATGCAGGCCGGGATTGGAAAAATCCGCCGCAAGTGCCAGAAAACCGCCGGCCGCCAGCAGCAGCGGCAAGGCTGGCAAGGGGCGCAGACGTGGAGGCAGAACGAGAATGGCGCCCGCGCAAAAACAGCCAAGCGGCCCCACCAGAAAGAAGTGGGCGGGGGCGCCCGGCAAGCGGGCAAGGGCAGAAAGCACATCCTGCTTGAAGGCGAGGCTGAGCATCATGCCCGATATAAGTGCGATTGCCGCGCCAATGCGCGGCAGGGGTGAGAGCTGACCTATCACCAGCCCGACGCCGATCAGCGGCAAAAGCCGTTCGGCAGACAGGATCGGTTCCAACAGCCACACTTGCGCCGGTATATCGTTTGCCGCGCACCACAGAAGATAAAGCACGAAGCCCAAGGTGCCTGCGAACAGCAGCAGTGCCGCAAAAAGGCTTAGTGCATTGCACCGGAAGCGGGACGCGCTCTTGAGAGCGCCTCCGATGAGAAAGCGAAAACCGGCGGCATCACGAAATCCTTCAGGCAAGCTCTTCACGCATCCAGTCTTTTCGCGGGCAGCGGGCCGCATGTTTGCAAATCGGGTTGGTCTGGCGCTTTCAGGCCACCAGGAAATATAGCCCGCCAAGGGCAATCAGCCCGCCCGGAACCCGCAACAGGCTATTGCCGAGTGCGCGCTGAACGCCGAGGCCCAGACCTATGCCCGCAAGATGGATGAGGCCGGTGGCCAGCACGAAGCCAATGGCAAAATCCGCCGGATCGGATGCTGCGGGCAGCTCTGCCCCATGGGCATAGCCGTGGCAGATGGCAAAAAGACCGATAATGCCCAGTGCCAGCCATTCCGGCGGACGCCAGACAAAGGCAATGGCTGCACCCAGCACCAGAATGGAAAGGGCAATGCCGGTTTCGATGGCGGGCAGGGGAAAGCCTGCAATGCCGAGAACGCCGCCGAGAACCATGATCAGCGGAAAGGTAATGGGCAATGTCCATACATTGCGTCCGCCCATTTGCGCGCCCCACAGGCCTACGGAAAACATGGCCAGAAGGTGATCGGCGCCGGAAAGAGGATGTTCGAAGCCCTGAAGCAAGCCACCCGCACCGCCCTGGGTAATGTGGGCCTGCGCCATGCCGGGAGCCATGATGAGAAAAACTCCGGCCGTAGCGGCCATGCTTTTCACGCTCCAGAACCGGTGGGCCAGCTTCTTCATTCCTTCACTCCAATTTGCCGTCTCGAACCATGATGATCCGGCAAGGTTAAACCCATCGGGGGCAAATCGCCATGGCAAAGTGCAGGTGAAGCGTGTCAGGCAAACCCGATGCGGAAAAAGGAGGTTCAGTTTCTGTCGGTTTCAACTCCGGCGGGGATGCTGTAAAGCTGCAAACCGGCAATCGCGCGAAACCGATCCTTTCAGGATTTTGTTTTTTCGCATGTCGTTATCGCAACACCGCTGCACACTTTTGCGCGACTTGCTTTAACATTTTTCTTTTTGAAGCATCATCTTGCCGGGCCTCTCTTCGCTCCGGTCGGATCATGCTCCATGACAATTCGGGACACGATCATGGCGCTTCGCAAAGACCGGCTTTTTCTCCTTGGCCTTCTGGTTTCGGCGGGCTTTCCCCAGCTTGCCCAGGCCCATGTGCTGGGCGGTCCCATGGGCGGCTTTGGCAGCGGTTTCGAACATCCCCTGCTGGGGGCTGACCACTTTCTGGCCATGCTGGCGGTGGGGTTGTGGGGTGCGCAACTGGGAGGGCGATCCGTCTGGACCCTGCCTGCAACCTTTCCGCTGATCATGTGTGTGGGTGGGGTGATTGGCATGTTCAGCCTGCTGCCGGACTGGTGCGTGGCGGTTGGCATCGCCATCTCCGTGTTGTCGCTGGGGCTTGCCATCGCCTTTGCCTGGCGTGCCCCGGAATGGGCGTCCTTGGCGATCATCACGTTTTTTGCCTTGTTCCATGGCTATCCGCATGGTCAGATCGCACCCTCTGCCGCAGATCCCGCCGCTTATACGGTCGGTTTCGTCGTTGCCACCGGCATGATCCATATTTTCGGGATTGCCATCGGCTATGGGCTCGCCCGGCTGAAGGGGGGGGCTGTGGTGCGGCTTCTGGGGGCGGCCATCGGGGCGGCCGGGCTTTATTATCTTGCGGCAGCACTTATGGGCTGACGCCGCAAGCGGGATTTCGGGAGCGGTTCAATGTTTCGCGCAAACAGTGAACCGCTCCAACTCTCTGCTTCTACAGCGTCCATCGTGCGTTTTATCAAACGCACGATGGACGCTGTAACACTTTAAATCTACTGCATAATTTTCACCTTAAATCGATTCCGATTTAAGGAATTATGCAGAAGGCATTTCCGGACGGAAAACCGGTGTCCGCTTTTCCTGAAAAACGCTCTACATCTGTTCACTCTGCGCGCCGCTGCCGGGTGGGGCGGGGGCCAGCACGGGCTCCTGACCGAGCGGCGTCATCGGCCGCGACGTGAATTCGCCCTTGCCGTCCATGGATTTGCCTTGCGACCAGCGGCCGGGCGGCGGTTCGCTGCCATCGGACTGAAAGCCCAGGAAGACATAGCTGAAGTCCTGGTTTTCCGCCGACTGCGGGAAACTGTTGGGGATGGGAAATACACCCTCCATGCCCCCCAGCTCCTCAAGCGCGGCCATCCATTGGTTCTGGTGCATTGTGTCCCGTGCGATAAGAAAGGACAGCATATCTTTCATGCCGGGATCGCCCGTCATTTCATAAAGGCGCACAGCAAGGGTGCGGCCTGTGGATTCGGCGGCAATATTGGCTGTCATGTCGGCGGCAATATTACCGCTGGCATAGATGTGCGACATGTCGAAAGGCACGCCGTCGGAATCGACCGGCATGGCCGAAAGCCCCGCCGAAAGCAGGTTCTTCAAATTCATGCCGCCAAGGACGGCGCCTGCGACCGGGTCCGCCGCAATATCCTCCTTCAGGGAAAGCGGCGCGCCTTCGAGATTGAGCGCCACGGCTGTCGCCAGCATTTCGATATGGCTTAGCTCCTCGGCGGCGGTATTCATCAGCATGTCGCGAAATTTGGGATTGCCGCGCGCTCCGCAAGCTTGAAAAAAATACTGCATGGCAACGCGAATTTCGCCTTCCACGCCGCCAATTGCCTGCTGCAAAGCGCGGGCAAACAGCGGATCGGGGCGCTCGACACGCACCGGATATTGCATCATGCCATCCGTATAAAACATATCAATCTCCTCATGTTTTCATGCCGCCCAACAAGACCGAGGAAGGAATGTTTCATGCCGGAGAGATATTTCCGCCCCTGCGGCCCGCCTGTATCGCGGCTGGACAGTTGTAAGGCGGGACTTGAGCGGCGAGGGGATACGAACTAATGAACGGTCTTGTCTGGTTTTGACGGGAGAGTTTTCCTTGCGATTTCCACCGGTGCTGAGCCGCCTTTACCGCCTGATCGGATCGCCTTTTTCGAAAAAGCGTGCGCCCGTGCTGCGCCATGTCAATAACCTGAAAAGGTTCGTAGATTATGCGCCGTCGCAGGTGCCTGCGCCGCAGGCTTTCGATCGCGGCAAAATGAAGATCACCTGGATCATTCCCGACTTTGTCCCCGGTGCGGGCGGGCATATGACGATTTTCCGGCTTGCCAGCTATCTCGAACGCTTCGGCCACGAGGTCCGTTTCCTGATCCAGAACCCCTCGGTTCACAAGACTGGGGACCATGCGAAGGAAAGGATCAATACCCATTTCCAGCCCTTTTCCGGCAAGGTCGAGCTGTTTACCGGCACGACGCCGGAGGTGACGGGCGATGCGCTGATCGCCACGGATCGCTTTACCTGTTATCCCGTCAATGCCATGGGCGGGTTTATCCGCAAATTCTATCTGGTGCAGGATTTTGAACCCGCCTTTTATCCATCCGGCGCCGAGGCATTGTTGACCGAGGCGACCTATCACTTCGATTTCGATTGCCTTTGTGCCGGTGAATGGCTGCATGAGCGCATGAGCCGCGATTATGGCCGCTGGTCCATGTCCTGGCCGCTGGCCTATGATGCAGGGGTTTACAATACCGGGCGGGCGGATGTTCAGCGCAGCCGCAAGCGCATTGCCGTCTATGCCCGCTTCGTCACGCCGCGACGGGCGGTGGAGCTGGCCTTCATGGCGCTTGATCTTTTGAAAAAGCGCGGCCTTGATTTCGAGGTGGATTTCTTCGGCTGGGATCTGGGCGAGCTTGATGTCGCTTATCCCTATCGCAATCACGGCGTGCTGAACGGTGGCCAGCTTGCCGATCTTTACCGTGAAGCCACGATCGGGGTGGTGTTTTCAGCCACCAATCATTCGCTGGTCAACAAGGAGATGATGGCCTGCGGGCTCCCGGTCATCGATCTCGACCGGGAAAATGTGCGCGCTATCTTTCCTGACGACTGCATGTGCTTTGCACAGCCGACGCCTCAAGGCATTGCCGATGCCATGGAGCGGCTGTTGCGCGACCCGCAGGAGCAGGACCGCTTGCGGGTGGCCGGCATGGCCTATGTCCAGGATTTCTCATGGGAAAAATCTGCGAGACTGGTCGAGGCCGCCATTGCCGGGCGTCTTGAACATGCCTTGTCGCAGAAGGGGGGCTGATGCCGAAGAACCGTTGCGCCGTCGTTATTCCCGCGAAAAACGCCATGACCGTGCTGCCATCCGTGCTGGCAAAGGTTCTGGCGCAGGAGACGCCCTGGCCCTATGAAGTGATCGTCATCGATTCAGGCTCGCGCGATGGCACAAGGGAATTCCTGCGAAAGCAGTCCCGGATCCGTCTGATCGAGATTGCCGCGGAAGAATTCGGTCACGGCAAGACCCGCAATCTGGGCATTGCGGCGGCCGATGCGGAGTTCGTCGCCTTCCTGACGCATGATGCCGAGCCTGTGGAAACGAACTGGCTGGCCCGCATGGTGGCCGCAGCCGAGAGCGACGAGACCATCGCCGGTGTTTTCGGCCGCCACATCGCCTATGCCTCTGCTTCTCCCTTTACCCGTCAGGATCTGGATCAGCATTTTGCCGGTTTTTTGCATCATCCCCTCGTCGTATCGCGTCACCTCGATCCCGCGAAATACGAGAGCGATACGGGGTGGCAGCAATTCCTGCATTTCTATTCCGACAACAATTCGCTGCTGAGAAAGTCCGTCTGGGAAAAGATCCCCTATCCGGATGTGGAATTTGCCGAGGACCAGCTCTGGGCGCGCGCCATTATCGAGGCGGGCTATGCCAAGGCCTATGTGCCCGATGCGCCGGTTTACCACTCCCATGATTACGGGCCTGTCGAGCAATTGCGGCGGGCTTTCGATGAATCACGCAATTTCCGCAAATATTTCGGCTATCGCCTGTCATCCAATCCGTGGCGAGCCATGGAGGCCATGGGGAAATTCACGCTTCAGGCCTTTCGCCAGAAGGTGGATCCCGTTTACGGGCATGTGGGCCTGACGGATCGGCTTAACAGGGCCGGGCAGAGGATGGCGCTGGTCGCCGGTCATTGTCTGGGCGCCAATCATGAGCGCCTGCCTGCGGCTCTTGCCCAAAGCCTGTCGCTTGATCATCGCCTGTTCAAGACATAAATAAACCACGGCCGTGGTGTCGGGACCATCCTTCATTCAGCCTTGACCATGACAAAGCCGGTATCATGAACTTTTGCGTACACAAGGATAGTGGAAAAGAGATCCACGGCTATTTCGTGCCGGACGGATTTTCCGCGACGCCGAAAATTCATGTGCGGATCAATGGCGAGGAAGAGTTCACTGAAATCACCTGCTGGATTTTCCTGCAAGGCGCCATCGACCAGGGCGCGCATGAAACCGGCAATGTGGCGTTCATATTGAGTGATGACAATATTCCCGGCATCAGCAAGGCCAAGCAGGTGGAACTTTCCGATCCTGATTCCGGCCTGGTCTTTTACCGCAGGGCGCAGCCGGGCCAGTATATTCCCAAGAAGGTTTTCCGTCTGGAAACCGCCTATGTGCCGCAATCGGAAATCGATCTTGCCGTGCGCCCGCATTTTCAGTTCTTCGAACATCGTGTCGAGAATTACGGTTTCGAAACCGTCCGGCAGATGCTGGAAATCATTCACCAGCCATCCGTCTATGTGTCGGGCCGCGTTCTTTTGAAGAATTACCTGCTTTACATCAATTACAACATTAATCTCACGCTTGTTTCTCTGCGTGACCCCTTTTACGAGCTGGCCACCCGGCTCATCGTTTTCAGCCGCTACAGCAAGCACCGGTTCAAGCTGGTGACGGAGCGTGACAAGAGCCTCTACCAGCCGGTGATGGAATATTTCGACGGACTGGACCTGCAAGACGGGTCGCAGGTGCGCAAGGTCATTCGTCGCGCGCCCAAGGATACGCTCAATCTGCTGTCTTCACCCTTCACCCAGCAGCTCGTCGCATCCTCGCCTTCCGATCTTCCGAAGCTGGACGATGTTTCGCAGGCCCTCGATGCCCTGTCGCAATTCAGTCTTTTCGAAACCGGGCAGGATCATGCAAGCTATCCCGCCAATATCACGCAAATACTGGGCCTGCCGCAGGAGTCCATACAGGTGAGGCCGCAACTGGAGCCTGTGCATCAGCTTGCCGACATTCTGCGGGAAATCAATACGGTGGAACATCTGCTGGAAGCCGATCTGGTTCTCTATCACTTCATCCAGAAAGCGGAGCAGCGGGCAAGTGCCCCGGTAAAGGTGCGATAAGAATTTGCGGGAAAAGGGAACCGGTTTTTCGTCTGGAAATGCGGGAAAACCAAAGCATGTCGCGCAAAAGTGCGCAGCGGTTTTGCGATAACGACACGCGACAAAACAATGACTTAAAGCGTCAGGAGCGAATCTGAAAGATCGCGACACGCTTTAAACTTCCAGTCATTGCGCATCGGGAGGATGGCGCAAGGATGAAATGCATGAGGAACATATGAAAAGAGAGACCACAGGGCAGGCAGGGAGGACGTTTCCATGTTTTCCGTAGGGCCGTCGAGCCTGGGGCCATTCCAGTCCCTGCATATGGAAAAGCCGGTGGCTGCGCATGATCTGGAAGGGCTGAGGGCTGTCATCAAGACCCTCAGTCACCAATCCAACAAGATTGGTTGCGCCGAGTTTCCCGCGCATGACGACAAGCGCAATGTCCTCATCATTTTCGCCGGAAACGCCGAACGTTTCGCCATGCTCAGCGTGGCACGTCATGCGCGATGTCGTGTCATCTGTTTTCAGGATATGCGCTCGTTCTGGTATGGCGGCTCGGAGATGCTTCCGCCGATATTCGATATCGGAATGCGTTTGCGTGAGAAGCTGGATTATGCGCGGCCGATCCTCTTCGGGCAATCCTCCGGGGGGTATGCCGCCCTTGTCATGGGGGGGATGCTGGATGGGGCGATTTCGATTGCCTGTGCGCCGCAGACATTTGCAGACAGTGCGGTCAAATCCGGCATATGCTTTTCGCCAACGCTCAACGCCTTGACCACCCCCGATGACCTGATCGATGTGCGGGAATTTCTGCGGCATCGTACCTCGGGGAAAATCTTCGAGGTCTTTTCCAGCGCCAGCGAAATTGCCAATCCCTATACCAGTCATTTATGGGGAGACTGGCTGCATGTTTCGCGGCTGATCGACATTCCCGGAGTGACGTTGAACATTTCGGAGACCTCCGCCCATTCCATCGTTGAAAGGCGCACCTCCCTCTTCGCCGAGTTCATCCGGAAGGTGATCTCGGACAAATCCCGTGACTTCATACGCCAGGCCGCGAAGGACCTGCTGGCGAATATCTCGGATACGAAGATGATGCTGGATCCATAAAACCTGCCGCTGGAATGCCATCGCGACTCTTTTGCCACGTTATGGCCACATGCTGCACCGAAAGACGGAGGGTGAGGCTGGCCGCGTGTTTTGATTTCAAACTGGTTTATATTCAGGTAGATTGCAGCGATTGCCCATGGAATGGGACGGTGCGTGCCGAGGTCTCTTTCCCTGACAGGCTCTTGCCGTCAAGGCAGACAGGTTGAACAGGAAATATCCATGAGTATGGAAATCGGGTATCCGGTCAAGAATTCCCAAAGATCCCGTCAAAAATCCATGCCCGGCTCCAGCGCGATACGCGGCTTTTGGGCCCGCATCCTTGCGTTTTTCACCAAGCGCAACACGCTTTTTCTCTTCGTTCTGCTGCCTTCGGCCCTTGGAGGAATTTATTACGGGCTGATCGCCAGCGGCCAATATGTCACGGAAGTGCGCATGGTGGTGAGAACCATCGGCGTCAGCGAAAAATTCGATACGTCGGAGGTGCGCTCCGGCCGCTCGCTGGTCGGCGGTGATTCGCTGACGCAGGATTCCTATATCGTCGCCAATTATCTGAAGTCGCCGCAGCTCGTCGATAAGCTGGAAAGGGACATCGATCTCAAAAGCTATTTTATCAGGGATGGCATCGATTTTTTCTCCCGCCTTCCGGGCGGACGCGACGCCAGGTTCGAAGCTCTGACCCGCTACTGGGACAGCCATGTGGATACCTATGTCGATGGTCCGTCGGGGATTATCATCTTCACCGTGCGGGCGTTTTCGCCGGAGGATTCGCAGCGCATCTCCAAGGCTGCCATGGATGCCGCCAACGAGATGATCGAGAAGATTTCCGAGCGCGCCAAGAATGACCTCGTCACCCGCGCCAAATCCGATATGCAGGCAAGCCTGGAGGCCTATCAGGCCACGCTTGCCGATATGCGTGATTACCAGAACCGCACGGGTATTCTCGATCCTAACTCGTCGGCGCGGATGGTCATGGCGGTCATTGCCAAGCTGACGGAAGAAAAGCTGAAGCTGACGATCGATCTCAACACGCTGAAAGCGGCAAAGGCTGACGATACCGCAAAGGGACGGGAACTCAGACGTTCGATCCAGGCGCTGGATGATCAAATCCAGATGCGCCAGAACAGCCTTGCCGGTAAACAATCCGGACCGGATTCGGCTGGCAGTGACGACCAGCTTTCAAGCAACATGATCGAATTCTCCCGGCTTGAGACCCGCCGGGTCGTGGCCGAGGCGCTTTACCAGTCCAGCAGCCGCAATCTCGATACGGCCCAATCGACTGCGCTCAAGCGGACGACATTCATTTCCATATTCTCCGCCTCGCATCTGCCGGAGGAATCGGAATATCCCGACCGCGTGTCGCAATGGCTTCTGCTGACTGCGGGCATGTTCACGCTCTGGATGACCGCCACCCTCATCATCCTGTCCATCGAAGATCACAGGGTTTGAGCATGATCACGCTGGAAAACGTCACGAAATTCTACAAGACCAGCGGCCACAGGCGCTATGTGCTGCGCAACCAGTCCGTCCGCTTCACGGCAGGGCGCTCCTATGGCCTGCTGGGCGTGAACGGCGCTGGAAAATCCACCACCATGCGGCTGATTTCCGGCGCGGAAATGCCCAATAAGGGCAAGATTCACCGCAGTGTCCGGGTGTCCTGGCCGCTTGGCTTCGCCAACGGGCTCAATGTGCAATTAAGCGGCAAGGAAAATCTCAAATTCGTGGCGCGTGCCTATGGCGAGGATTTTCACCGGGTGTTGGCCTTCGTGGCGGAATTTGCCGAAATCGGCACCTATCTGAATGAGCCGTTGCGAACCTACTCGTCGGGCATGATGGCGCGCTTTGCCTTCGGTCTTTCTATGGCCATCGAATTCGAATGTTATCTGGTGGATGAAATCACGGCGGTGGGGGATTCCAATTTCCAGCGGCGTTGCAAGGAAGCATTCAAGGCAAGGCGCGCAAAATCGGATGTCATCATGATTTCCCATGATGTGAATACCATCAAATCCTATTGCGATGCCGTTTATGTCCTGATGGATGGGCATCTCGTTCCATTCGACAATGTCGAGGACGGGGTGGCGGCCTATATGCGTCTTAACCGATAAACCGGAATTGCTCGTGTCAGAAAAAACGGCCTTGAAAGAACAGAAACTGGCGCAGCCGCAACCTGCCGAAGCGGGAGGCGTTATTGCGCGCAGCCAGAAAATGGCGGCTGCCCTGAGCTCCTACGCGCGGGCTTTGACGTTTGAAAATCGCAGCCGCCGCAACCTCTATCGGCTCGCCGGGCTGGCGCCGAAGACCCGTGACATCGTATTTACCTGGATGTTGCGCACGATCATTATCGTGACGCTGGTATTGCCGACGCTTTGCGGGCTGATCTATTATACGATGATCGCCAGCCCAGGCTATGAGTCCGAGGTGCGTTTCATCGTACGTTCTGCCGTACCGATGCTGAGCCGGGACCGCTACGCAGGCGATAGCGTGGAGCCGAAGGCCAAGGTCATTCAGGATACCGCCATCCTTTTGAATTACCTTGAAAGCCCGGCCATCATCCAGGATTTGCAGAAAAGCATCGATCTCAGGAAACTTTTCGGTCGCGATGACATCGATTTCCTGTCCCGTCTGCCGGATGAGCCGAAGCAGGAAGAGCTTCTGCAATATTGGAAGCGCCACCACACCGCCAGTGTGAATGTCAAGAGCGGTATTGTCGAGCTTGAGGTTACGGCCTTTTCGCCGAACGAGGCGCAGGAGCTTCTGAAGCTCGTCCTCCATCTTTGCGAGCAGCAGATCAACGCCATCAGTGCCGGGATGTGGAACGACCTGCGCCAGGCCAGCCAGAACGACGTGGACAAGACCACCCGGGAAGTCACCGAGCTGCGCGGCAAATTCCGCGATATGCAGAATCAGACTGGCGTCTTCGACGTCGGCATGTCGGCGGAAAGCATCTTGTCGATCCTGACGAATGTCGAGGCAGAGATTGCCCAGTTGCAAGGCCGCCGCAGCGCGCTGATAAAATCGGTTGAAGGAAACTCTCCGCAACTGGGCGATATCGACCGAAGGCTGGCAAGCCTTCAGGAACAGGCAAAAAGCCTGCGGGAAAAGACGGCGGGCACCGGCGGCAAGGCTGGAAACCTTGCGGATTATTCCAGCATGTTCAACCAGGTGAAGCTTGATCTGCAAATGGCGGAAGGCCGGATGCAATCGGCCATCAGCGAGCTGGAAAAGGTCAAGCTGGTCAGTGCACTCCAGCTCGTGTATGTCGATAATTTCACCGATCCCACGCTGCCCGATACCAACAAATATCCGCGCGTCGTGATGAACATGTTCCTTCAGACGCTCGTGCTGGTGGTCGTCTGCGCCGCAGCCTGTGGGGTGGTGCTCCTCATTCGCAAGAAACTGGACTGAAATCAGGAGCATGTGCCTGTGCATTCCGTTGGCCGGCGGAATGTGTGACTGGAAACGCCTGCAAGATAGAAGCGGAACCATATCATGACTGAAATTGCAGCGATTGCGGAAAGAGGCCGGCCCCGTATGTCGGTTGCCCATGCCATCCAGCAGAAGTTGAATGTGATGCACGCGGTGATCATGCGCGACATTCGCAGCCGCTATTTCAATCACGGGCTGGGCTTCCTGGTCGTTCCGCTTTTTCCGGTCGCCCATATGTTCCTGCTACTGGGCATCTATAGCGTGACTGGCAGACATTCCGAATTCGGCGACGACCTCAGGCTGTTCTTTGCCACCGGCATGACGCCCGCCCTGACATTTTCCTATCTTTCGCGCTTCATGTCGATTTCATTGATCGCCAACAAATCGATGATGGCATTTCCCGTCGTGCGTCTTCTGGATATAGTGCTGGCGCGGGCTTTCCTCGAATATATCGCCTTTACGATCGCGCTGTTTATCATTTGCATCTTCCTGATTTCGTCAGGATCCAATCCCATTCCCACATATCCCGCCCAGGCCTTGCTTGGTTATTTCTTCTCCATCGTCATGGGCATAGGCTTCGGCATCATCGCCAGTATCATCGCATCGATCATTCCGGTTTTCACGCTGATCTACGGCCTCAGCATGGCCGTACTGTACATTTCGTCGGGCGCAGTCATCTATTTGCATTCCCTGCCCGAGCAGGCGCTTTACCTTTGCTCGTTCAACCCGGTTTTCCATGCGGTCGAATGGATAAGATCGGCCTATTATCTGGGTTATCCCACGCAATATCTGAGCAAGACCTATCTGATCTGCTTTTCACTCGGCAGCGTTGCTTTCGGACTGCTTTTCGAACGGCTGATGCGCCCCTATATTCTCAACCGATAAGGCGGGCCGAGGCTTCTGCAATCTTTCAATGAAGCGCCGCGCCTGATCCGACTGCCGTGTGCACTTTTACGGCTGCGACGATCGGTCGGCCCTTTCAGCACGTCCAACCGCTTCACAGCGCCGTGCGTTTGATAAAACGCACGGCGCTGTGAAGCGTGTCGCGATCTTTCAGATTTGCTCCTGACGCGTTAAGTGCATTGTCTTTTCGCATGTCGTTATCACAAAACCGCTGCACACTTTTGCGCGACATGCTCTAGAAAGTAATCTTTATACCCGTCTCCCAGGATGGGCCGCGTGACGGTGCGGTGACGGGGGCGATGTAGTTCCAGTCGAAGCCTTCATAGGCGCCGTGTCCGCTATCCCAGCCGATGTAACCGGTGACATGATCGGTGAATTTGTAATAGGCCTCCGCGGCCATGTCGCCGTCGCTGTCTATCGACAGGCTGGCGGTCCATTGGTCCATGCCCCAGTTGGTGGAAAAGACCGTTTTGCGAAGGTCATTCGTGCCTTGCGTATAGGTCAGAAAGACACCCTTGAACAGGCCGGTGTCCTTGCTGTTGTAGACTGCGGTAATGTCGGCGTTATATTTGGTGCGGTCGTCGCCATTGCTGGCGTAGCTGCCAATCAGCACCAGGCCCGTATCGGCAATGGGATAGGTTGCGAAGAATTCGGCATCGCCGACATCGTTGAACGATGCGTCGTAGATTCCGAAGCCGGTTGGAAGCGTCAGGTGGATTTCCGCCACAGGAATGCTGGCGCCATCATATGTAACCGCATCGCTGCCCCAGGTTGAGCCATAGCTCTTGAAGGGATCGGTGATGATTTCATATTGCAATGCGCCGACGTGGTTTTTGTATTTGATGGCAAGATCACGCTCGACGGCCTCGACCTTGCCGTCGATCAGAATGCCGGTGATATTGCCCTGGATATGGCGAAATTGCCGTGGAACGTCCGGAAAGACGTTCATCGAACCGCGGTCGGCTATCTCACCATCGGCCCAGGGGTTCTGGTTGATGGTGTTAAAATTCGTAATCGCAAGGGTTCCTGCCTCGCCCATATCGAGCGATGCTGAAAATTCAAATATGTTATCATCGACATATCCCACTTTGCCCTGATAGCTGCGGGCATTGACCTGTCCTTTCAGGTCCAGCGTGCCCAGGCCGTCCAGTTCGAAGGAATTCGTGGCGTGGAGATTTCCGACCGAATAAAAGCCGGGGGAAATGCCTCGATTTCCCCAGCCGGTATAGATTTCACCGCCCCATTTAAATTCCGCGTGTGACGACGAAGCGCAAGAAAGGAAAAATCCCGCACCGATCAGTAATTTCTTCATGAAATGCCCCTCCCAGGTATTTCGTGCGAAACTAGGCAGAGGGGTGATTTTTATCAAATTGAAATAATGAATTACGATATATTCACTAAAATTATAAATCCTAAGATTTTCTTGTAATTGTTGTCGATTAAATAATAAAAATGAACACTTTATGATTGTTAAATCGCAAATCGTGTATTTTTCAAGAAATATATTATAAATAGAGGATTTTGTGTCTCTATAGACCGATATTATTGTATTTTCCGGCCGGAATGGTCACTGGTAAACCATTTTGTCTATGGATCTCTATTGGAACAGGAGACACAAGACTGACGAGCCCTCCATCGATTTCGACCTCGATTGCGCCATGCGGTGTGGGTATGCTGGCGCGGATCATTTTCAGCGTTCCGGGCTGCGGTCGCAGGCTTGCTTTCGCATAGCCCGGCTCTGCGGGCGTCAAGCCCAGCACATTCCAGACAAGATCCCGTGCCGGGGTGGAACTCCAGCCATGGGCGTGGCTGCCACCTCCCCATCTTTCACGGAAGCTGCGATAGCCGCCCTCCAGATGCGCTTTCCACCGTTGCAAACTATCAAGCAGTGCGTGACCTTCTGGATCGGCCATTGCCATGGCATCGTGGACCACATAGCTCATGAACGGTTCCGCGCTGACGATTTCGTTTTCTATGTCCCAATCCGGCTGATAGCTGGATGTGACGATGCTGCGAAAGCGGTGGCCGCGTTCATGCGGTTCTTCCGGCCCGAACAGCCAGCTTCGGTAGACAAGATTCCGCTGCAAGGCCTTGCCTGCACGACCGAGACGCCCGGCCGGGCAAAGTCCGGCAACGATGGCAAGGGCCGTTGAAATCTGGTTGGCTGCGGCAAAGCGTTGGCCATTGCGGACCTGATCGACATAGAGGCCGCGCGTCTCATCCCAGAAGATTTCAAAACCGGAATGAAGCTCCTGATAGAGGTTCCGCGCCCATGCGGCGCGGCCTCCATCTCCAAGCCAATCGCTCAGGGCGGCAAATTCCCGCAGGCCGCGCGCCCAAAGCCCGTTCACCGGTGCGTTCAGCCCGCGCGTATGAACGGATGACCAATCGACCAGGCACCATTCCGCTACATCCTCCAGCAGGCCGTCATCGTTTCTGTAGGGAAGAAACCAGCGAAGAATGCCCTCGGCTACGGGCATCAAGGCCTGTAACCGCGCCTTGTCGCCACTATGCAAAAACAGGAGGTAAAGCCCGTGCAACCAGTGCAGGGACCAATCCGGAATGGTGAAACCCTCGCCAAATTCCACATCTCCGCCAACGCTCATCGGCAGGATACCATCCGGGCGCGGTGAAGCGGTCAATTCCAGATGGCGCCAGCACAAGGCCCAATCGCCGTTGGCGACGAGATGCGTCATCAGATGCACCACGCTGTCACCTGCCCAGGCACGCTGCTCACGCGAGGGGCAATCGATAAAGCAGTCCCATGAATTCAACGCCACCGTGCGCTTGCTGGCGCAGTAAAGCGCGTTATGCAGCGGCATATCCGAGCTGAAGGTGTAATCTCCGCTCCAGGGATAGAGGCTTTCGACCACCTCGAAACCTGTGAGTGTGAAGGGGCCATCGCTCACCAGAATGGCATAGCGAAAGCCCTGACGTCCAAATGTCTCAAATGCGTCCGCTTGCCCGCGCGCCGTATAGCGGGTGCCGCCATGGGCGCCAAAATGCGCCGGAGCCGTGATTGGCTCTTCCAGATAGGCAATGTCGATTTCGAGCCCTGCCTCGGCCTCGAGTTCAAATCGGACATAGCCGGCGACGATCTCACCGAAATCAAGCACCAGACGATTATGATGGCCAGCCTTGCCGGCCATGGTTGCCGGAAGGATCGCTGTCCGGCTGACCAGGCAGTTTTCTTCCAGGCAGCTTTTCTCGATACGGGCGGCAGGCGGGGCAAGGTCGCGGCGAACCGTACCGGAAACCTGCTCGGCCCTGATGCCGACGGGACCAAGGCGCCGTTCGTGAAAGGCTGGAAGCGCGTGGCCCGTGAGAGGCCCATAGGGATCGGCAGGCGGCCTGGAACGGCCGGGACCGCCCATGTGAATCGGCAGGATCGGCCGGGCCCTTGCCCAGTCGCTGTCGTCGAAATCAGGACTGGTCCAGCGCGCGGACCGGTTGCGCGCATCATGGCTTTCCGCCGGAACGCCGCCGCCAACCATATTGGCCTGCGGGTCATGGGCGTCGTTCATGAAGCCCTTGCAAAGACATGCAGACCAGTTCTCGTCGCTCACGCACCACGGCTTGCCATCGACGAAGGCTTCGAAAACAAGCACGCCGCTGCGGCCCAGCGTGGCATTGCCCACCGCTGGCATCCACAGGGAGTTGGACCTGCCATAATACAGCACCTCGACGGCGATGGTATTGACACCGGGCTTGAGAAAGGGGGCCAGATCGTAGCGGTCATAGGTCAAGCGCCGGGGTTGGGCTCGCACAGGGCCGCGCCCCACCAGAATGTCATTGACATAGAGCCGGTAGCGACTGTCGGCTGTAAGGCGTACCGGCACGGCTGCCGGCACCCGGTCCAGCGTGGCGCTGGTGCGAAACAGCGCCATCGAGGGTTCACGTTCCCGCCGATCAGGCGCAATCGGACTGCCTGCGGCAAGACTGGCATCTTCGATCCAGATCCAATGTCCGTGCCATGCCTTCGAAAAGCTGAAAGCGCCCACCGTGAGATCCTTTACCTGAAATATGTCCAGACAGACATTCGCTTTCTGTCCGGCCTGGGAGAATGCCCGATCACGCAAAAATTCGCCGGAAAAACCGCAGCAGGTCGGCTGAAACCCGTCCGGCGTGGGTCAATGGATCGCAAACATCGTCCTCGGAAAACCAGAAATGCCCTGCATCGGGAAAAACACGCGTCCGGACCTGAAATCCTGCCTGTTGCAAGGCTTCGGCAAAATTTTGCGATTGGGCGGGATCGATCGCCGGGTCCAGTTGCCCCCAGCTCAAAAACACCGGCAGCGCCGCGTCTGCCCTGATTTGGCGGATCGGTGAAGCGCGGTGGTAGAGTTCAGGGTCGTCAAACGGCCCACAGCCCATCATGCGCTCCGTCAGGTTGTTCTTCCGGTCGGTGGCCTTGCGCAGGTCTTCCTGCCAATGTTGCACCAGATCGTACGGCCCGTAGATTGCGGCCAACCCACGCAAGGCCGGTAAATCATAGTCGCGCGACAAGTGGGCAAGTGTACTCAAATGCGCTCCGGCAGATACGCCCAGCAAGGCGATGCGCGTCTCGTCCAGCCCCAGCTCCGGTGCTTTTCTTGCCAGCGCATTGGCGGCAAATGCTACATCTTCGACATTGCCCGGAAATGCCGGGCCGGAGACCGCGCGGCGATAATCCATGCTTGCAAAGGCAATGCCGCTGGCGGCGAAAAACCGGCCCCACTGGGCAAGATCGCTGCGGCTGCCACGGCGCCAGCCGCCGCCGGAGGCGGCAACGACGAGCGGTGCTGGCGCGGATGCGGCGGCGTCAGACGCCTCGGGAAGCCACAAATCCGCACAGACCGGCTGGCCCGACGAAATGCCAAGCTCAAGCGTTTTCATGAAATTCTCCATAAATAACAGCGATTTAAACTCATGCAACCGCCCGCGGAAAAGAGAGGTTGCCATTGCGTCCTGGAAGCCTTCGATCAGGCCTCAGGCCTCAAGCCTCAAGCCTCAGGCCTCAAGCCTCAA
Source organism: Allorhizobium undicola ORS 992 = ATCC 700741 (assembly GCF_000621665.1). Lineage (GTDB taxonomy): Bacteria > Pseudomonadota > Alphaproteobacteria > Rhizobiales > Rhizobiaceae > Allorhizobium > Allorhizobium undicola. The sequence continues at coordinate 261,688 of NZ_JHXQ01000005.1, read as the reverse complement.
GCCTCAAGCCTCAAGCCTCAGGCCGCTGTTGCCGCGCCGGTAATCCACGAAACGATACGGTTGTGATCGGCATCGGCCCGCGCCACATCCGCCACCTTGCGTCCACGATTGAGAACGACGATGCGGTTGGAAACATCCATGCACAAGGGCAGATTATGCGTGACAAGCACAATCGCAAAGCCTGCTTGCGCCATGCGGCAAATGAGTTTCTCGACCATTTTGGTCTGCTCATATCCCAGGGCAGCCGTCGGTTCATCCATCAGGATCGTGCCGCCGCCGCGTTCGAAAAGCCGCACCGCCGCGCGTGAAATGGCCGTCACCTGCCGTTGGCCGCCCGACAGCATTTCCACCATGCGCTCCGGTGGGGCGGTGCGCACGCCAAGCTTGCCCAATTGCTCGCGCGAGACGGCGTGCATCCGGCGGAAGTCCACGAAACCGAATAGCGAGAGCGGAAAGGGCAGCAAGGGCTCGCGGCCAAGCTGGAGATTGGTGGAAATATCCAGGCCGTCTACGAGCGAGAGGTCCTGATAGACCATTTCCACACCAAGATCGGATGCCAGCGACGGGTTGTAGCGGCTTACAGGCTTTCCCTCGATTTCGATCGTGCCCTCTGAGGGCGCGTGCGCCCCGGACATGACCTTGAGAAGCGTGGATTTTCCGGCGCCATTATCGCCCAGCAGGCTGACGATTTCACCCGGCGCGACGTGGAAATCCACGTCATCCAACGCCTTGACATAGCCGTAATGCTTGCTGATGCCTTTGAGGGCCAAGGCTGGCCGCGTATCAATCCTGGTCATTACTTGATCCCGTCATGAACATTGATCGTTGAGATGCGAACCAGCTTGAAGGAAATGGCTTCGGTCAGATGCTTGTCCAGAAGAAGGGCGACAATCATCAGAAGCCCGGTGCTGATGGTGGCCCAGTATGGTTCGATACCGGCAATCGTCAGACCATCGGAAATGGTTCCCAGAATGAGGGCGCCAATGAGCACGCGGGGCAGGGAGCCTCTGCCGCCTTGCAGCGAAACGCCGGCAAGCGCAATGGCCGTCAGGGCCAGGAAGATGACGCCGGGATTTGCGCTTGGGGATGCCTCGCCGATGACGGCCATGTTCATGATGCCGCCAATCGCGGCCAGGGCGCCGGACAAGATGAAGCCAAGCAGGCGATAGCGCCGCTCCGGCAGGCCCGCGCGGCGGACCGCTTCTGCATTGCCGCCCACCGCCCGCATACGGATGCCGGCGCGGGTGTAGCGAAGGAAGACCGTCAGCAGGGCAAAGAGGAAAACGACGATGTACGCATGGGAAGGAATGCCGAAATAGCGAGCCGATCCCATGAATTCCAGCTGGAACAGGCCGTAGATGGAATAACCGTTCACCACCTTGGTCGCCAGGCCGCCGGTGACGGACAGCGTCCCGATCGTCACGACGAGCGGGTTTAGCCCCTGAAGCACGATCCAGCCGTTGACGTAGCCGCAGAACGCCCCGACCATGACGCCCAGAACCAGAGAAACGGGCACGCTCATGCCAAAATTCTGCATGAGGGCAGCCGTCACGCAGGAGGCAAGCGCGGCAACACCGGGCAATGAAAGGTCGATAGCGCCAGCGAACAGTCCAACCGTCATGGCGGCAGCGAAAACCGCCGTGACCGAAGAAGCGCTGACAATCAGCATCGCATTGTCAAGCGTTGCAAAATAAGGCGCGTTCCAGACCGAAAAGCCAAGAAGAAGGACAAACCACAGCACCACAATGCCCTGATCGCGCAAAAAGGCCAGAGCCTGCACATCGCGGGGCAGTTTGCCCTCGCCGGAACGCCCTGAAACTGCGGGCGCCGCCACTTGCTTTCCACTCATGGTAACAACCTCACTTCGTTACTTTGACAGGGATTTCCAGCATGGGGCCGGGCAGCGCGGGATCCTGCATCAACGTCTGCAACGTCTTGAAATTCTGTGCGGCATCGCCCTGGAAATCGAAGCCGACAATTGCAAAGATCCGGCCCGCCTTCAGTCCATCGCGCACTTCCTGCGCGCCGCCACCGGCCACGACGCAGACCGGCTTCTTTCCGGCAACTTCGAAGGCCTTGAGGGCGCCAAGTGCGTTTTCGTCATTGGATGCATAAACAGCGGTCGCATCCGGGTTCGCCTGCAACATCTGGGCGGTTTTCTGCTGGCTTTCCGCCCGGTCGCGGCTGTCGGTCTTTGCAACGATCTGCGTCTTGGGGGCGTCGTTCGCCAGTGCCGTCGTGGCTGCCTTGTCGGTCAGTTCCGCCGCCTTGTTGGCGGCACTGTCGCCAAAGAAGAGAACCTTGGCCTGCCCGCCTGATTTTTCATTGATGCATTTGGCAAGTTCTGCGCCCAAAGTGCCGCCATAAACCGAATAGTTGATGTCGGAAAACGCAATGCCCGGCTGCGGTCCGTTCATGCCATAGGCTTCAGGCCGGCCCGACACCACCATGGCCACCCGCTTTTTCATGGCTGATTGAAGAACGCCCCGCAAGGCGGAGGTTCTGATGGCCAGCGCCCAGGCGCCCGTGACCTTGCCCGTCTCGATGACCTGCGACAATTGCTGGGCCTGCCGGGCCGGATCGGCCTTCGGATCAAGAGAGCTGTAGGAAATGCCAGCTTCCTGACTGAAATGCTCGATTGCCGAGGACAAGTCCTTCATCGCGGGAATATCAAGGGAAAAGGGCGAAAACACCAGCGACTGCCCCTGCGCAAAGGCGCTTGTCGAAACCATGACGGTCAATGCGGCCGACATGGCCGTTTTCACAAGATTTTTCATGTAATCCTCCCAGATTTCAATGTCGCAGATCCCGACATTCTGAAACATCGGCAATCAGACGATCGCTGCTTTCAGCAAAAGCCGACGCAAGGTCGCTTCCAAATTCTGCTGCAAACGCTCCATCCACAAAGCAGTAACCGGCCTCCACCGTGGGCTGCTTTTCAACTTGACGTTAGCAACTTCCGTCGGGGCGAAAAAATTGAAAGTTCGGGTCGCTCATTATTGATGCGGTGAATATGCGTTGCCCTGAACATATAAAGTCCGGCTTGTTGCCGAGGGCATCACGCCATGCAGCAGGTCTGCGCCGCCACGCAAACATGCTCTGTCCCCATCCTCAGAGACGCTCACGCATATCTCCCGAAGCTTTCGTGCTGGAGGTGGCGCCATTGCGTGGATGCATAGGCTTCGATTTCCTTGCCCAGCCAATCAAGGCAGGCGTCTTCCTCAGCATATTTTCCCCATTGCAGGACGAGCGTGTTGGGCAGGACGTCGATTGGCAGCGGCAGCCTGACCAGCCCCAGCGCCTCGCAATATTGATGGGCAAGCGAGGAGGGCAGGGTGCCAATCCAGCCAGACCCCTTGACCATCCATGGAACCGCCCCGTGGTTATAAACCTTCACGCCAGCGGTCAGCGGCCCGTGCCGTTGTTCTATGGCGGCGCGATCGGCCGAGGTCTTGCGCTGCGGCCCCAGTTCCAGAATGACGTGGGTGGCCTTCAAATAGGATTCTGCCGTCAGACCCTCGGCGACCAGCGGGTTTTGCGGATCGACAAGGCAATCGAATCCTTCTCTGTAAAGCTCGATCATCGGGTGATCGGAAGAGGCATATTGGCGCGGCATCATCAGGAAATCGATCCTGCCCTGAGCCAGCCAGGCATGGGGAGGGTCTTCGATGGGGCGGGCAACAAAACGAATGCCCGGCGCTTTTTGCCCGATATGGCGCGTCAGCCGCCGAAAGAATGTCTGCGTCATGACGTCGGACATCATGCATTGCACTTCCCGTTCCTGCTGCGAGGGGTCGAAGGCATGGGGGACCAGAATGCGCATGTCGATCTTGCGCAAGACCTCGCGCACTTCATCATGCAGAATGCGGGCCCGATCGGTCATCATCATGCGTTGCCCCACACGAACCAGCAATTCGTCGCCAAGGGCATCGCGCAAGCGCGTCAGGGCATTGCTCATGGCCGCCTGGGACAAATGAACCCGTTCGGCTGCCCGCGTCACCGAGCATTCGTCCAGCAAGGCCTCAAGCGCCACCAGCAGATTGAGGTCGATCCGGCGAAATTTCATATTTCCTCCTCGCTTCAACTTTGAGGCGCCTCCTTCGGTTTCTCCTCCCCGAAGTCCGCCATCATGCCAAGGCGTGGAAGATGCTCACGCATCCTCCCCTTGACTGCCTTTCGTCTATCTCAATCGTATCAGTGTGTTGAGACGGCCGAAAAAGGAATGCCAAGAGTCACGTTAAATGACACCTGGGGTAAAGGTAAAAATCATCATCAGCGCTCCAAGCCGTTGACCACAGTACAGGACGCTACGGTTTTGCGTGTGGTTTACCCCCCTCTGTCCTGCCGGACATCTCCCCCTCAAGGGGGGAGATCGGCAAGATCAAGGCCCTGCCTAAATTCCTGAAAAAGGCCGTCACCACACCTATTCATTGAAGAATGGCGCTTTATCCGTATTGCAATCTCCCCCCTTGAGGGGGAGATGCCTGGCAAGGCAGAGGGGGGTAGGCCACCCGGCATTCCTCAGCGTCGTGTACTGTGGCCGTGGACTCGCAGGCGCTGCCTATTTCGTCCACTACAGCGCCGTGCGTTTTATCAAACGCACGGCGCTGTAACGCTTTAAATCTGCTGCATAATTTTCACCTTAAATCGATTCCGATTTAAGGAATTATGCAGTAGCCTATTCTCGTATGAATTCAAAATCCGAGGTTGCATCCGGGGTGCCGGTCATTTGCGCCGTGTCGAGTTTTCCGGCCACGAAGGAAAAGGCTTCAGCCTTGGTGCCCAGCGCGTCCCAGAGGGAAAGCGCCTTGTCTTTCGAGGCGCTTGCAATCCAGCGGGCGCTATGGCTGGCAACTTCGGTTGCATAGATGGTTCCGGCTGGAATATTGGCAAAATCGCCGGGTCTCAGCTCATGCGGCTGTCCATTCAACGTCAGACGCAGCGTGCCTTGCAACACATAAAGGGTCAGATGCGCCTGACCATGACGGCAGGCAGGCATGGCCGCGCCCTGGCCAGCCTCGATGGTCCGCATGTCGAGGCTGCCTTCGCTTGCCTTTGGCGACAAGACCTGTGTGACGAGGTGGCCGCCAGCCCGAATGCGATCGCCATATCCCGATTGCAGGATGTAAGACTTTGCCTCGTGCGGCAAAACCCGGTCCTCGTCATCTCCATTGGTGATCGGCGCATAGTCCTGTTCGGGGACGCGCATGATCCGATATTTCTGCATACTCGGACCCATGCGCGAAAAATCGAAGGGGTCGTTTTCGCCAGGCATCGCAGCGCCCGTCCAGGGCATACCGGCGGATTCGAAAAAGCCTTCCCAGCCGCCGGGAGCCACCACGCCGAAAAACTGGGTGTGCGGCGCGACGGATTGGTAGGAATGCACGTCATAGGGTTTCACATAGGCAAAATCGCCATCCGTCAGCACGCGCGATATGCCATTGGCCCAGATCCGCAAGCGCCCGCGGATGCAAAACCAGGTGTCGTGTTCCTTCTCGTGAAAATGAAGCGGAATGGCCTGTCTGTCCAAAGTTGCATCGCACACCATGGCGCCAAAGCCGCCATTGGTTTGCGCCGTGCCTGCCAGAACACGCACGATCTGCCCTGCCACCACGAAGGTTTCGCCTTGTCCCTCGCGCAGAATGTAAGGCACGGCCTTGGCGGGAAGCCTGAAGGTGCTATCATATTGATCCATTTTTGATTTTCCTAAAAATATAGTTATGGCTTCATTTCGGCTGTGTAGGTGAGGCCTTTCAGACTTCATCCACGATGCGATTGGTCAAAATCCCGATATTGTCGATCTCGACCTCGACCGTATCGCCCGGCTTCATCCACAGCGGCGGATTGCGCTTGGCGCCAACGCCGCCCGGTGTGCCTGAAACGATGACATCGCCAGCCTCAAGCCCGGTGAAGCTGGAGCAATATTCAATCTGGCGCTGAATATCGAAAATCATGTGGCTGAACAGTGCTTCCTGCACCACCTGACCGTTGAGGCGCGTTTGCAGACGAAGGGAATCGAGCGGTCCCATCTCATCCGGCGTTACCATCCAGGGGCCGAAAGCGCCGGTATCGGGAAAATTCTTGCCCGGCGTGAACTGATGCGTGTGGCGCTGAAAATCGCGAATGCTGCCGTCATTGTAGCAGGCATAACCCGCCACATGGCTCAAGGCGTCTTCCCGCGAGATATACCGGCCGGGCCTGGAAATAATGACGGCCAGCTCCCCTTCGAAATCCAGTTCCGTGGAAACTTTCGGCCGAATGATGGGTTGGAGATGCCCCGTCTGGCTATTGGCGTAGCGCGCAAAAATCGTCGGGTTTTCCACCTCGCTGCGGCCGGTTTCCTTGCGATGGGTTTCGTAGTTCAGACCAACGCACAGAATTTTGGGCGGGTTGGGGATGACGGGCAGCCATTCCACCTGATCCAGGCTGACGGCCGCTGCCGAATTTGCAGCCTCCTCAACACCGGCAAGGCCTGCGGCAATGGCGGCCTTCAGATCGGCATAGGTCTTTTGAAGCACGAGGCCTGCATCGTAAAAATGCTGGTCCTTGACCACGCCCCAGGTGAGCCTTTGTCCGAGACGAACGGTTGAAAGCTTCATGATGGTCTCCTTGATCGGTCTATGAGTGGCGATGCGTTTTCGCAAGCATCGCGCCATGCGGGGAAAATGTGTTCAGGGTCGCCAAGCGCCTGATGCTGTGCTCCGGCTGAATGAGGGTAAAGGCGGCGGCCGCGCCGATGATCTGCACGATGGCCGTGCAAAGCATGGCGTGGGCGTAGCCAAGCGAGAGGTGGTCTGGGCCAGCACCTTGGACCAGCAGGCCGGTGACGGCATTGGATACCAGCCCGGAGATGGCATTGGCGGAATAGATCACCACGATCAGCGGTCCCACCACCATGCCGAATTCACGGGGAGAAAGGTTCAGCTCCTGCATCATCGGAACGGCCGAGAGGCCAAAGACGATCTTGTCGAAAAAATTCAACGTCTGAAAGAGAAACAGGAAGAGAAGAACGGCATAAGGCTGCCATGCCCATTTCAACGCATCGTTTGCACCCTTTGTCATCTTTTCCTCCCGATGACCGATACCAAGGCAGGAAGATGCGCACGCATCTTCAGCTTGAACACATTTCGCCAGTTTGTGGCACGGGGCTGCGGCCTCCCGCCCGCGGACCGTGCTAACTATTTGTTTCTACTCATTTTAGACGGAAAACCGGCTTCCACTTTTCCTGAAAATGCTCTAAAGAACCGCGAAAGCCTCCCGGACCAGATCGCCAATCGCGGCTTGCGACTTTGCCGCGCCGAACACGTAATGATCGGGCCGCACCAGCGCTGCCGAAGCGCCGGTTTTATCGAACCATTGCGCCATCACGCCATCGCGCTCGGGCAATGCGGCCACGCTTTGCGCATCGGCTGCGGGGGAAATGGCGAGAACTGCAATGTCCTGCGGCAAAGCCAGTGCCTGTTTCACCGCATCGGCGTTTAGAACCCGGCCATCGAGCACCAGGCGCCAGACAGGGCCGGTCAGCTTGTCCAGAAGAACCTCCTTGCCATCCTGCAAGATCACGGGCTGGGGAAAGAGCAGGCCTCGCGCTGCCACGCCTTCATTGGCAATCAGGCCGGTTTCGAGCGGGGGCACAATATCCTGCCGCGTGACCACCAGTGGTTTGCCGCCGCCATCGGCCAGAAGTTTGCGATCTCTTGCGGCGGCGGCCTGCGGGTCACGCTCGCAAATGGCCTGACCGATCGCCTTGATCTTGCCGGTCAGTGTCTCGACATGTCGCTTGCGCTCCACCGTATAGCTGTCGAGCAAATGTTCGCCGGACTGGCCTTTCAGGATCCTGTCCAGGCGCCAGACGAGGTTGCTCACATCGCGCAGGCCCTGGCACATGCCCTGGCCAATGAAGGGTGGTTGCTGATGGGCGGCATCGCCTGCGATGACAACCCGCCCTTTGCGCCAGTCATCGGCCACCAGTGCATGGAAACGATAGGAGGCCGCACGCCACAACTCACCCTCCTCGGGCGTCAGCCAGGGGGCGAGCAATTTCCACACATTGTCCGGCTTTTGCATGTCCTGCGGATTTTCGCCCTCCAGCAGCATGATTTCCCAGCGCCGGTGATTGTTCGGGCCGATGACATAGCTTGTGGGCCGGGCCGGGTTGCAGAATTGCGCCGATGTCTGTGGCAGTTTCTCCAGATATTGCGGATGGACCCGGACATCCACCACCAGCCATGGCTCGTCGAAGACCAGATCTTCCAGCTTGATCCCCACCAGTTCCCGGACGGTGCTGGAGGCGCCGTCGCAGCCGATGACATATTTGGCTTTCACCTGAAAAGCCGCCCCATCGGCGTCCTTCAGGCTTGCCAGCACGTGGTCGTCCTGCTGTTGCAGATCGGCAAGGGAGACGCCAAGCCGGATTGTCAGATTGTCAAACCCGGCGGCGTGATCGCGAAGGGCCGCCTCCACGGGAGGCTGGGTGAAGACCATGCTGGGCGTATAGCCAAGCGGATAGGGCGGCGAGACCATATCGACGCGCCGGATCAACTGGCCGTCAGCGCCAAAATGTTGCGAGGCGGTGAAAGGCTCGATGAAGGGCAGAACCTTGTCGGCAATGCCCATATTGTCGAAATGCCGCAGGATTTCATGGTCGAGCGCGATGGCGCGCGGCTTGTCATAGACATCCGTCAGCCGGTCGATCACCAGAACCGAATGGCCGCGCGCGGCCAGCATGGCCGAGGCTACGGCACCGGCCGGGCCGAAACCCACGATCAGGACATCATGGAAGGGCAGGGAAGAGCGAACTGTCATTGGTATGGATTCCGTCGTTGGCACGAAAGCTGCGCATCATTTCCCATTGGTCTTGGAAACCGGGGGTCTTGGAAACCGGGGGTCTTAAAAACCGGGGGTCTTGAAAACCGGGCGCGCGCCATGTTCGTGGATGTTGGAAGGATTACGGTGCGGAAAAGCCGACAGCCTGCTGGGCTTTCTTGCAGGCCTCGCTTTTGGGTGGCGCAATGCCCCATTGATCGGTGCGGCCGGGCGGCCAGACCCAATCCTGCGGGCCGCCAACGCGGTAGCTCTCATCCACCTGCAAAACCTCTGCCGTATATTCGATCACCACGCCGTGCGGATCGACGAAATAGGCAAAGACATTGTCGCCCGGACCATGACGTCCCACACCCCAGCCGATGGGATAACCGGCATCGACCACCCGGCCGGAGCCGCGCATCACGGATTCGAGGTCCGGCATCTGAAAGGCAATGTGGTTCAAGCCGTTGACCGGCGCTTCGGCCAGCACCACGCTGTGGTGGTCCTGATTGCAGCACAGGAAGGCCATCATCCGGGAACGGTCGGTCAAGCGGAAGCCGAGGCTGTTGCGATAGAAGTCCGAAAGGGCTTCGATTTCGGCGGAATTGATGTTCACATGCGCAAGCCGCACCGGCACCAGCGGCGTGTGGGAAGGCTGGCGGCGCAGGTCGCCATGAACGAATTCCAGAACGCAGCCCTGCGGCTCCCGGATCACGAAACCGAAGCCGCCGGAGGGCGCCGTCAGCGCCTGTGGCGCGCGCAGGACCGTGGCCCCCGCCTCTTCGCACAGGCTGTGCAGCTTCAACAGGTCCTCCCGCGACCGTGCCCTGAAGGTGACTTTGCGCAGTTCGGCGCGGGTGCTTTGCTTCAGTTCCAGTATGTGAAAATCATCGCCGGATCCGGCAAGGAAAACCTTGTCCGCGTCCTGCTGAACGACCTGAAGGCCCCATGTTTTCGTATAGAATTCCACCGAAGCGCCAATGTCCGGCACGCCGAGTTCCACACTTCGTAATGCTTCAACAGGAAAATCATGCATTTAAAATCCTCCACGCAATTCAAACCTATTGAAGACGCTCACAGGCGAGCCGCCGCAATATTTCGTTTGAACCGCTTCCTCCTCATCCTGTTCTCATCTGCCAGGGCGTAAAGCTGCTCGCGCAGCCCCGCCGCCGGTATTCATCAAGCCGTGGCGGACGGCTCCTCCAGTCCCAGAAACCTCCTGGCGTTCCTTTCGATCAGCAGTGCCCGCACCGCTTCGTCGTCAAAGGCTTCTCTCACCTGCCGGGCGGGATCACGCTCCTGAAAATTAAAGGGGTAATCGGTGCCCAGCATGATGCGATCCGGGCCGAACACCGGCAAAAGCCGTTGCAGCATTGCATGATCGAACACCAGTGAATCGACATAGACACGCCGCGCCGTTTCCGTTGGCGGCTCGGCAAGCTGCTCTCGCAGGTCAGGAAAGACGTGATAGCCTTGTTGCAGGCGCGGCAGCAGGGCGGCAAAACTGCCGCCGCCGTGGCTGAAAGCAATTTTCAATGCGGGATGACGGGCCAGAACTCCGCCGGTAATCAGCGAGGCAAGAGCAAGCCCGATTTCCGAGGGGTAGCCCAGAACCTGCTGCAATTGCTTCGGTCCGACAAGCCGCTCCATGCCCGCCGGGCGCACCGCATGAACGAAAACAGCCGCTCCCAGGCGCTCCGCCTCGGCGAAAAACGGTAAAAACCGCGCATCGCCAATGGGCGCGCCATTGATATTGCTGCCAATTTCCACGCCACGGAAATGGCCGGTCGCCATCAGGCGCTGAAGCTCGGCAATGGCCAGATCCACATCGGCAAGTGGCACGCCGCCAAGGCCGGTAAAGCGGCCATGGCCTTCGGCCACCAGCGCTTCAATCACGTCGTTGACATGCCGGGTCAAGGTTGCGGCAGCGCCGGTTTCCAGCCAGTAGCCGAATAATTCCGGCATGGGCGATAGCGCCTGCACGGCAATGCCGGTGCTGTCCATATGCGCAATGCGCTGTTCGGCCACATAACAGGCGTGGTTGACCCTGCGATAGGGCTTGTCGTCGATCATCACCGTGACATGGCAGTCACCATCGGCAACCGTGGACGGCCAGCCGCGACTGGAAAAACCCGAGGGAAGGGCAGGAAAACGCTGCGGCACGACATGGCAATGAATATCGACGCCGCCGCAGGCGCAACGGTTTGAAAACGGGCGCGCCAGCCCCTCATGTTCCGGCCCGGCCTTTTTAAAATCCATGACGACACCTCCTCCTGCACCTTCATAATATGCACAAACTTTCCGGTAAAGGCATAATTTATAAATTTTGCGAAATGCGCGGGATGATGTATAGTTTTGGTAATTCAATGTTTTCCGGCCCGGAGCCCATGCCTGACACCACCCTGCCTTCCACCCTGGCAACCGGGATCTATGAACGGTTGCGCAACGACATCCTGGACGCCAGACTGGAACCGGGGCGCAAGTTACAGCTGCGGTTTCTTATGGAGCATTACGAGGCGGGGCAGACACCGTTGCGTGAGGCCCTCAACCGCCTGAGCCGCGAGCATCTGGTCATCAGCAAGGAGCAGCGCGGCTTTTTCGTGAAGCCCGTCAGCCTGGAAGAGCTTGCCGAATTGACCAAGACCCGCTGCTGGGTTGAGGGGATCGCCCTGCGCGAATCCATGGCCAATGCCACAGCCGAATGGGAGGAAGCGCTGATTGTTGCCCATCACCGCCTGAGCCGCACCTCGCGCTCCCTGCGGGAGGACCGGTTTGAAAGCAATCCGCAATGGGAAATGCTGCATCGTGCCTTTCACGGCCTGCTCATCAGCAATTGCGGTTCGCAGCCGCTGACGGCATTTTGCGAACAGCTGACGGACCAGCTTCAGCGCTATCGGGCGCTGTCCAGCCGCAAGGCCTTTCAGGTGCGCAAGGTGGCAGATGAACACACGCAGATTCTGAATGCCGTTCTCGAGCGCGATCTGCCGCGCGCCATGCGAATGCTGGAAGATCACTATAACAAGACGGCATCCTTTATCATTCAGGATTTTCCGCAGGCATCGCCGGGGTGATGCCTGTGCCGGGAGAAAAATGACCCCGGTTTTCGGACAGTCTCATAATTGAAAAAAAACATCGGATCGAAAATCCCGGCCACGGGTTTTCGATCCGATGTCGTCACCTGCCCCGTCAGAAATAGGCAGGATCAAGACCGCAAAAGGCATCGACGGGCGAAACGCCTTCGAAAGGCCGTTCGCCCATCATGGCTTCCAGTACGATTTTCTGCATGGCGGGATGCGCCATATAGGCATTGATATAGCCATGAACCTTGTTGGCCTCGTAGAGATGGTAGGGCCAGCCGAAGGAGATCATCAGCGTGGGCATCGTGGTCCAATGCCGTTTCATTGCCGCCTGAAACTGCCCCGTCATGGCACCCCAGTCATTGGTGATGGTTCCACGGGTCAGCAGGCATTCCTCGGCATAGACATAAAGCAGCAGGTCGCAGCCATCGGGGGTGACGGGTGTGCCCCATTCATGCTCGACCACGTCGAAGCCGGCCGTTCTGAGCATTTCGGCAAAGCGAAGGGGCAGGGGCCGCGTGGGCGATGCCGGCGGGAAGCCTACCCCGCGTGTTACCAGATAGATGCGCTGATAGCGTGCGGGCGTGACCGGCAGAAGCCCTTCGGCGGCCTTGACCAGCGTGGGCGCGCGTTCCAGAATGGCGGTAATGGCGCGCTGGTCGGCCTGAACGTCACGGGGGGCGGGCAGGCTTTTGCCGCGATGCAGGCCAAGGGCGGCCTTGAAGGCCAGCTGCCGGCGGATGGCTTCATCGAGCCGGGCAAGCGGCAGGCGGCCATCGTCCACCGCCCTTGCAATGGCATCGACATCGGCAGCGAGGGCCTTGGAATCGAGGATCACATCGCAACCGGCGTTCAACACCGCGACCACAAGTTCGTCGCGCGGCAGCAGTCCGGCGATTCCGGCCATGGCCGTGGCATCGGAAACGATAATACCCTTGAAGCCGAGACGGCCACGCAGGAGGTTTTCGTTCAGTCTTGCGTTCAGTGTTGCCGGCAGAAAGGCGTCCGGCCCCTCTACGCCTTCGACCTCACGCATATAGGATGGCAGCGCGATATGAGCGGGCATTACCGCCATGACGCCCGCCTCTATGGCCGAACGGTAGAGACTGCCGAACTGCGCCTCCCAATCGGCGAAAGACAGCGGATTGACCGTGGTGACGAGGTGCTGGTCCCGTTCATCATAGCCTTCGCCGGGCCAGTGCTTCACCGTCGCCGCCGTGCCGGCATTCTGGAGCCCCTTGAGCATGGCCAGCGCGTGCGCGCGTACTTTTTCGAGATCCGAGCCATAGCTGCGCGTGCCGACAATGGATGAGCGGAAGGCGACGTTGAGATCGATGGCGGGCGTAAAACTCCAGCGCAGACCCAGTTCCGCGGCTTCCCGAGCCATTGCCCCGGCGGCCTTTTCCGTCGCATCCGGATCGTTGGCGGCAGCCAGAGCCATCGGCACCGGCGACGGCGTTGCTCCTGCGGGCGTTGTGGTGGAGCCCTCGAGATCGGTGGAGAAAATGACGGGAACGGTAAAGCGGCTATTGATCTCTTCAAGCTGCGACCGTTCCTGTTCGACGCTTCCGCCCGACATGCGGGTGAAGAAGCCGGGCTGAAGATCGCCAAGGGATGCAAGATCAATCGTCGGTCCGACGGTCATGACGTTGAAGACCAGGGCGGCTTTGGCGCGTGTATCGAGCGCGGCGAATTTCTCCTGTGCCCAGGCCTGCGCCTCGCCATCGAGATGGAACGGCGCCGAGGAAAATTCCGTAAAATATTGCGTCATTTGATGTTTGCCTCCCTTGGCGCAGATCCGGCCACGGGAGCCGGACATATGCCAAATATCCTTCCACGGCAGTGATAATAAGCTGAAGGCCAGGTCGGAAATTGATATTGCGATTGGCTATTCATTCAGCCCGTCAATGATGCGGGCGAAACACCCTCGTAAGAGCGCTTTCAAAAAAGTGACCTTCCGCCGCCTGTCTCTCCCCCAGGTCTGATTTGAGGCGCTGCACAAAGCTGAGGCATTTGCCTTTTCCGCGATGCCGCGAAAATGGCGTTCGAACGTGCGGGAGCTGCGGGGGCTCTTGTCTGTACCTTAAAATCTCTATATATATCAATATCATAAAAGAAAAATTCGAAACTGGCACGGCTGTTGCTTGTTGAGTGACGTCCACGGTCAACGGCGATCGCAGGGCGGATGAGCGCCACCTCAGGCGCAGATAACCATCAGACAATGACGTCGCAGGCTCCCTGCTGTCCGGCACCTCCCGCCAGGACATTGCAGCATGGCACGCGGCGTTTTTTGTTTTTACCGATCTCCATCATAAAAAGAGGGGCAAGAAGGCTATGACCAAGACCACTACGGCAAGCATCGGCCGTCGCCAGGTTCTCAAGCTCGGCTCGGCCGCGGCGCTTGCAAGTGCTGCCCGGCTGGCGTTTCCATCCGGGGCATTCGCCGCCAGTGCCGGGCCGGAAGTTTCCGGCGTCAAGCTCGGCTTCATCGCCCTCACCGATGCCGCACCGCTGATCATCGCCAAGGAAAAGGGATATTTCGACAAATACGGGATGACAGGGGTCGAGGTCCTGAAACAGGCCTCCTGGGGCGCAACCCGCGACAATCTGGTTCTTGGCGGCGAGGCCAACGGTATCGATGGCGCCCATATCCTGACGCCGATGCCCTATCTCATGCAAACCGGCAAGGTAACGCAGAACAACGTGCCGGTTCCCATGTCGATCGTCGCCCGGCTCAATCTCGACAGCCAGGGTATTTCGGTTGCCAAAGACTATGCGGGAACGGGCGTTGGCCTGGATGCCTCCCGGCTCAAGGATGCCTTCGCGGCCAAAAAGGCGGCAGGCGGGGAGATCAAGGTCGCCATGACGTTTCCGGGTGGCACGCACGATCTGTGGATCCGCTATTGGCTTGCCGCAGGCGGCATCGATCCGGACAAGGACGTTTCCACCATCGTCGTGCCGCCACCGCAGATGGTCGCCAACATGAAGGTCGGCAATATGGATGCCTTCTGTGTCGGGGAACCGTGGAACGAGCAACTGGTCAATCAGGGCATTGGCTTTACCGCCTGCACCACGGGCGAATTGTGGAAGGGGCATCCGGAAAAGGCGCTTGGTCTGCGCACCGCCTGGATCGAGAAAAACCCGAATGCGACGTGCGCCCTGATGATGGCCGTGATGGAAGCCCAGATCTGGGCCGACAAGATGGAAAACAAGGAGGAGATGTCGGCTATTCTCGGCAAGCGCCAATGGTTCAACGTTCCGCCGAAGGATGTTGCAGGCCGTCTCAAGGGCACCATCAACTACGGCAATGGCCGCCTTGCCGAAAACACCGGGCTTGAAATGAAGTTCTGGAAGGACCACGCCTCCTATCCCTTCAAGAGTCACGACGCCTGGTTCCTCACCGAAAATATCCGCTGGGGCAGGTTTGCCGCCGATACCGATGTCAAGGCGCTGGTGGACAAGGTCAACCGAGAGGACATCTGGCGCGCCGCTGCCGCCGATCTTGGCATTGCCAAAGCCGATATGCCTGCCTCCCCGTCGCGTGGCCGCGAAACCTTCTTCGACGGCAAGGTCTTCGATCCGGACAATCCGAAAGCCTATCTCGACAGCCTGGCGATCAAGGCCGGCGCGTAAACCGGCGCTTGCGATCCGGCAGACCGGCCAAGTGCCCGTATGCCCGCAAAACATCCAACAGCAACCGTCCAGGAGGACCACAGCATGACCGCAACGATGCGCAAGGTCGATCCGCCGGAACAGGCGATAGCGCAGGCGGCATCCGGCAAAGCCACGACCGTCGTGATGATGGCAAAGCGCCCGGCCCGCACATTCCATATCCAGGCCAGGCTGGCCACCCTCTGTCGCACCGTCCTGCCACCGCTTGCGGTCTTCGTGGCGCTGCTGGCCATCTGGCAGGTCGCCTGCTCCCGTCCGGGGGCGACGCTGCCACCGCCCTCGCAGGTCTGGGCCGACAGTTACGACCTGATTGCCTATCCCTTCTTCGATCATGGCTCGCAGGATATAGGCCTTGCCTGGCGGGTGCTGGTGTCGCTGGAGCGGGTTGCGATCGGCTTTGGTCTTGCCGCCGTTGCGGGCATTTTCCTTGGCGCCGTCGTCGGCCAGTCGGTCTGGGCCATGCGTGGCCTCGACCCGATCTTCCAGATCCTGCGCACGGTTCCGCCGCTCGCCTGGCTGCCGTTGTCGCTGGCGGCCTTCCAGAACTCCAACCCCTCGGCGATCTTCGTCATCTTCATCACCTCCATCTGGCCGGTCATCATCAACACCGCCGTCGGCGTGCGCAACATTCCCGAAGACTACCGCAACATCGCCCGCGTGTTGCGTCTCAACCCGCTGGAATTCTTCATCCGCATCATGGTGCCGGCCGCCGCGCCTTACATCTTCACCGGCCTTCGCATCGGCATCGGCCTGTCCTGGCTTGCCATTGTTGCAGCCGAAATGCTCACCGGCGGTGTCGGCATCGGCTTTTTCATCTGGGATGCGTGGAACTCCTCGCGTCTTACCGACATCATCGTGGCGCTCGCCTATATCGGTGTTACCGGCTTCATTCTCGACAAGCTGGTCGCCATGCTTGGCAATGTCATCACCCGCGGCACCGCCAGGAACTGAGGAGAGCGACCATGAACGCCTATCTCAAGATCGACCATGTCGATAAAAGCTTCGAACGCGGTGGCCAGAAGACCGAGGTTCTGAAGGATGTGACGCTGACCATCGGCAAGGGCGAGTTCGTTTCGATCATCGGCCATTCCGGCTGCGGCAAGTCCACGCTACTCAACCTGATTGCCGGTCTGACACGGGTCTCGGCCGGTGCCGTCCTGCTTGAGAATGCAGAGGTCAACGCGCCCGGCCCGGAACGTGCCGTCGTTTTCCAGAACCATTCTCTTCTGCCCTGGCTGTCGGTTTATGAAAATGTCAGTCTGGCGGTCTCCAAGGTATTTGCGGGCAGGAAGACCAAGGCAGAAAAGCATGACTGGGTGATGCGCAATCTCGACCTCGTGCAGATGGGCCATGCGAAAGACAAGCGCCCCTCCGAAATCTCGGGCGGTATGAAGCAGCGTGTCGGCATTGCCCGGGCGCTGGCCATGGAGCCGAAAATCCTGTTGCTGGACGAACCTTTCGGGGCGCTCGACGCGCTGACCCGCGCGCATTTGCAGGATGCCGTGATGGAAATCCATGCCCGGCTCGGCAATACCATGGTCATGATCACCCACGACGTCGATGAAGCCGTGCTTTTGTCAGACCGCATCGTAATGATGACCAATGGCCCCGCCGCGCGTATCGGCGAAGTTCTCGATGTGCCGATCCCGCGCCCGCGCCACCGTATCGCGCTTGCCGCCGACCGCACCTACCTCAAATCCCGTGAAGCCGTGCTGAAGTTCCTCTATGAACGCCACCGCTTCGTCGAAGCCGCGGAGTAAGATCAATGGCTGAAAAACTCATCATCATTGGCAATGGCATGGCGCCCGGACGTATGCTGGAAGAGCTTTTCGAGAAGGCAGGGGGCCTTTTCGATGTCACGATCTTCAACGCCGAACCGCGCGTCAATTACGATCGCATCATGCTTTCGCCGGTGCTGTCGGGCGAGAAGGCTTACGAAGACATCATCATTCACAATGACGATTGGTATGCCGCCCACGGCGTGACCCTGCACAAGGGCGCCAGGGTGACGGGGATCGACCGCCATGCGAAAACCGTGACCTCGCAGAACGGCATCACGGCATCCTACGACAAGCTCGTCATCGCCACGGGGTCGCTGCCCTTTATCATTCCGGTTCCCGGTCACGGGCTGGAAGGTGTTCTGGCCTATCGCGATCTCGACGATGTCGAGAAGATGCTTGCGATAGCCGAAGGCAAGGGACGGGCGATCGTCATCGGTGCGGGGCTGCTCGGTCTGGAGGCAGCTTACGGGCTGAAGCGTCAGGGCATGGACGTGACCGTCATTCACCTCATGCCGACGATCATGGAACGCCAGCTCGATCCTGCTGCCGCCTATCTTCTCGAAAAGGCATTGACCGAACGGGGTATCGAGATCATCACCAGGGCCAATACGCGGCAGATCCTCGGCACGCACAAGGTCGAGGGCATCGAGCTTGAGGATGGCCGGATCATTTCGGGCGACTTGGTCGTGATGGCTGCGGGTATCCGGCCTGCCTCGCAGCTTGCCAGGGACGCCGGTCTTGCCGTCAACCGCGGCATCGTGGTCGATGACGGCATGATGACTTCGGACCCCAATATCTTTGCGCTCGGGGAATGCGCCGAGCACCGCGGCACCTGTTATGGGCTGGTTGCGCCGCTTTACGAGGCCGCCCGCGTTCTCGCCGACCGGCTGACCGGCGGCAATGCCGAATATCATGGCTCCGTCGTCAACACGAAGCTCAAGGTCACGGGCATCAATCTTTTTTCCGCCGGAGACTTCGCCGAAGCGCCCGACCGCGAGGAAATCGTGCTGCGTGACGCGGCAGCCGGCATCTACAAGCGGCTGGTGCTGAAGGACAACAGGATCCTGGGCGCCGTCCTCTACGGCGAAACCGCCGATGGCTCATGGTTCTTCGATCTGATGAAGCGCGGAACCGACATCTCGCAGATGCGCGATACCCTGATTTTCGGCCAGTCCTACCAGGGAGGAGCGCCGCTGGACCCTATGGCGGCCGTTGCAGCCTTGCCGGATGATGCGGAAATCTGCGGCTGCAACGGCGTTTGCAAGGGCAAGATCACCGCGGCCATCACGGCCAAGGGCCTGACAACGCTGGATGGCGTGCGCGCCCATACCAAGGCGTCGGCCTCCTGCGGCAACTGCACCGGGCTGGTCGAGCAATTGATGTCGCTCACGCTGGGGGATGCCTATAATCCCGCTGCCGTCACGCCCATGTGTACCTGCACCGAACTCGGCCATGACGACGTGCGGCGTCTGATCAAGGCCAAGGAACTGAAGACAATCCCGGCAGTGATGCAGGAGCTGGAGTGGAAAACCTCCTGCGGCTGCGCGAAATGCCGTCCGGCTCTCAACTACTATCTCGTCTGCGACTGGCCGGACGAATATGCCGACGACTACCAGTCGCGCTTCGTCAATGAGCGGGTCCATGCCAATATCCAGAAGGATGGCACCTATTCCGTAGTGCCGCGCATGTGGGGCGGTGTCACCAGCGCCGCCGAGCTGCGGGCCATTGCCGATGTCGTTGACAAATTCGAAATTCCCATGGTGAAAGTCACCGGCGGCCAGCGTATCGACCTGCTCGGCATCGAGAAGGAAGATCTGCCGGCTGTCTGGGCCGATCTCGGCAAGGCCGGTTTTGTGTCGGGCCAGGCTTACGCAAAGGGATTGCGCACGGTGAAGACCTGTGTCGGCTCGGACTGGTGCCGCTTCGGCACGCAGGACTCCACCGGGCTTGGCATCCGCATCGAGAAATTCATGTGGGGTTCGTGGACGCCTGCCAAGCTCAAGCTTGCCGTTTCGGGCTGTCCGCGCAACTGCGCCGAAGCGACCTGCAAGGACATCGGCGTGATCTGCGTCGATTCCGGCTTCGAGATCCATTTCGCCGGTGCCGCCGGTCTCGACATCAAGGGAACGGAGGTTCTGGGTCTGGTCAAAAGCGAGGACGAGGCGCTGGAACACATCGTGGCGCTCACCCAGATGTATCGCGAGCAGGGCCGCTACCTGGAGCGCATCTACAAATGGGCAAAACGGGTCGGCCATGACGAGATCCGCCGCCAGATCATGGAGGATAGCGGCAAGCGCCGCGCCTATTACGACCGCTTCGTCTTTTCCCAGAGATTTGCGCAGGTCGATCCCTGGTCGGAGCGCGTCTCCGGCAAGGACAAGCACGAGTTCAAGCCGATGGCGACTATCGGTTACAATCAGGCGGCGGAGTAAGGCGATGAACGAAAACTGGTTTGCAATCGGCACGATAGACGACATTCCTCTGCGTGGTGCGCGCTGCGTGAGGACGCCGCAAGGCAAGATCGGCGTGTTTCGCACCGCCGAAAACGAGGTCTTCGCCATCGAGGATCACTGCCCCCACAAGGGCGGCCCGCTGACGGAAGGAATCGTGCATGGCAAGGCGGTCACTTGTCCGCTGCACAACTGGGTCATCTCGCTCGAAACCGGCCTGGCGCTCGGGGCGGATGAGGGGGCGGTGAAGACCATTCCGATCCGCAATGTCGAGGGTCAGCTGTCCATCATGCTCGAAAGCATGTTGGTCGCGGCCGAATAGGCGGGACGGAGGCACGCCCATGGCCTGTGAAACCAGAACGACCTGCCCCTATTGCGGCGTGGGCTGCGGCGTGATCGCCGCTGTCGGCGAAGCAGGAGAGGTTAGCGTGCGGGGAGATCCGGATCACCCCGCCAATTACGGCAGACTTTGCTCCAAGGGCTCGGCCCTTGCCGAAACACTGGGCCTTGAGGGGCGTGCGCTTTATCCTGAAGTGGATGGATGCCGGGTTGGTTGGGATGAGGCGCTCGATCGCGTCGCCTCGACCTTTCAGCGCACCGTCGCCGAACATGGTCCCGATTCCGTTGCATTCTACGTCTCTGGCCAATTGCTGACGGAGGATTACTATGTCGCCAACAAGCTGATGAAGGGCTTCATCGGCTCGGCCAATATCGACACCAATTCCCGTCTGTGCATGGCGTCATCGGTTGCCGGGCACCGCCGCGCCTTCGGTGCCGATACCGTTCCTGCCTGTTACGAAGACCTGGAGCTTGCCGATCTGGTGGTGCTGGCCGGTTCCAACATGGCCTGGTGCCATCCGGTCCTCTATCAGCGCCTTGCTGCCGCCAAGGCCAGCCGCCCTGCCATGAAGGTCGTGGTCATCGATCCGCGCCGCACCGCCACCAGCGATATTGCCGACCTCCATCTGCCGGTCCGCGCCGATGGCGACATCGCGCTCTTCAATGGCCTGCTCGCACATCTGGCCAGAACCGGCGCGATCGACGAGAACTATGTCGGCGAACACACAAGCGGCTTCTCGCAGGCGCTGCTGGCGGCCTCGCAAGCCAGCATGGCCGAATTGTCCGAGGCGACCGGGGTTTCTGGCATGGTGCTCCGCCAGTTCTTCACGCTCTTCGCCGAGACGCGGAAGGTTGTCACCTGTTACAGTCAGGGGATCAATCAGTCCGCTGTCGGAACCGACAAGGTAAACGCCATTTTGAACTGCCATCTGGCGACAGGCCGCATCGGCCGCCCCGGCATGGGACCACTGTCCCTGACGGGCCAGCCAAATGCCATGGGGGGGCGCGAGGTTGGCGGGCTGGCCAACATGCTGGCGGCGCATATGGCAATCGAGAATCCGCTCCACCGCGCGCGCGTCCAGCGCTTCTGGAACGCGCCTGCCATTGCCGAGCGCTCCGGCCTCAAGGCGGTGGAGATGTTTCAGGCCGTCGCGGATGGCCGGATCAAGGCGATCTGGATCATATCGACCAATCCCGTGGTGTCTATGCCCGATGCCGATGCGGTGAAGGCCGCCCTCATGGCCTGTCCGTTCGTAGTGGTCTCCGACATGCAGAAAGAAACCGACACTGCACGTCTTGCCCATGTCCTGCTGCCCTCCAGCGGCTGGGGCGAGAAATCCGGGACAGTCACCAATTCAGAACGCCGCATTTCCAGGCAGCGGGCTTTTCTTGGCGCTGTCGGCGAGGCGCGCCCCGACTGGTGGCAACTGGCAGAAGCGGGCAAGCGCATGGGCTTTGCGGCGCAATTTGCCTATCGCGGCCCGGCCGACATCTATGCCGAACACGCCGCCCTTTCGGCCTTCGAAAACCACGGCGAGCGCGATTTCGATATTGGCGCCCATGCGGGAATCGATGAGCCAGCCTATGATGGCCTTGCGCCATTCCAGTGGCCCCTGCGTGAGGATGGATCGTCGCAGGCGCGGTTCTTTGCCGATGGCGGCTTTTCCACTGCGGATCGGCGGGCGCGTTTCGTGCCGGTTTCCGCGCCTGTGCCGGGGGAGGCGGATCAAGCCTATCCGTTCATCCTCAATACCGGCCGTATCCGCGATCACTGGCACACGATGACGCGGACCGGCAAGAGTGCGCGGCTTTCCGCGCATATCGCCGAGCCTTTCTGTGAAATCCACCCCGCCGATGCGGCAAAAGCGGGCATCGGCGATGCCGATCTCGTCCGGCTCGAGGCGGTTAACGGCCGGTCGATCATCATACGGGCGCTGCTGAGCGAAAGGCAGATGCGGGGCTCGGTTTTCGTTCCCATGCACTGGACGGGAGAAACAGCCCCAAGCGCGCGTGTCGATACGCTGGTCTCTTCCCGCACCGATCCGCTCTCCGGTCAGCCGGCTTTGAAAATGTCGGGCGTTTGCGTTGTCCGCCACGGGGCTCATGCCCATGGCTTTCTTGTGTCGGCAAAACGACCGGACGATCTTCCCTTCGAATACTGGGCGATTGCCAGAACCGAAGGCGGCTATCGGGTGGAATTTGCGGGTAATCCACCCATGGACGGTTGGGAAAACTGGCTCCGGCGCAGCGTGCTGCCTGACGAGCAGACGCAGATTTCTTCCTATGTTGACGGACGTGCCGGTGAACATCGCCTGCTGGCCTTCCAGGCAGACAGGCTGCTTGCGGGCCTCTTCGTTTCGCCGCATCCCGTTTCGGTTTCCCGGCAATGGGCGGCGGATCAACTGCGACAAAACCATCCGTCGCCTCAGGCCCGCTCCAGGCTCTTCGCCGGCCGGCCCGCAGCCGGTGCACCAGACAAAGGCGCCATCGTCTGCTCCTGCTTTTCCGTCGGTGTCAATGAAATCAACGCGGCAGCTCATCGCGGCTGCCGCTCGGTCGAAACGATCGGAACCAGACTGAACGCCGGAACAAACTGCGGCTCCTGCCGCCCTGAAATCCGAAGGATCCTCCAGGCAATCCAACCCCTCGTCGCCGAATAATGGACGCCGCCACACATCTCGCCCGCCCATGACATGTGGGCATCAGGCCAGCGATAATATCAGAACACGCGCCAGTACGGCGGACAAATCAACGATTGGAGCGCTTTATGGGGAATTGGCTGGGGAACCTGGATTCGAACCAAGATTAACGGAGTCAGAGTCCGTCGTTCTACCATTGAACTATTCCCCAGCAGGGGTAGCCGTTTTGGGCTGACGGGCGGCTTATAACCAATGTTTTGAAAAATGCAAACAGGTTTTTTATCTTTTTTCACAGCCTCCCGTTTGCGCTGCGGCCGGCGCCAATATTGCTTTTAAAAAGCATTTGGAGATGGCCTTTTGTGCTGCTACAATTTTGCCAACGAAAATCGAAGGGCGCCTGCTGCATGCCGTAATGGCCTTGCGCGGCGCGATGGAAAGCGAACGTGGTAGATCCCGGCAGCGGCGAGCATTCGCCAGTCTCGGGGGCGTCGAAGGAAGGCCGTGCGGAGCAGAAGGGCTCACGGCGCGGCAGGGGAAAGCGCAAGGGGCACAAGTCGCCCTTGCAGGCATCGCCCGTTTCCGAGCAGCGGGGGGTGCAGCCTCCCGTGGAACGACGTCTCGTGAGTGACGAACAACAGGCGCCTCAGCGTAAACGCAAGCGTCGCAGAAAGAATCGCGGACAGGCTTCGGGCGATGTTCAGGCTGTGAAGTCTGTTGCGCAGGATGTCGTGACATCTGGGGCTGGTGCGGTTGGCGCGCCTGCTGCGAACCCGCACAAGGGCGGCAAGCGCCGCCGAAGAGGTCAGGGCAAGCAATCGGCGCAGGTGCGGCCTCTCGCCCCTGGTCGTGCGGTGGACGCCGCCAGAGAGCCAGGCCATGCGTCTTCTCATTTACGGCAGGCTGCCGGCAAGGGAGGGGGGCTGCGGCATGGGCAAGCCAAGGCGTCAGCCCAGAACGGGTCTCTTGTCCGGGGCGGGCAGGGGCGACAGGCGCGCGCGGAGGATGTGGCCCATGGCGACAAAGGCCGCCATGCCTTCGAGGTCTCGCACCGGGCTCAGCGATTTTCTGGCGAGCAGGGCGATGATTATTATGCCGCTCTCGACCTCGGTACAAACAATTGCCGTTTGCTGATTGCCCAGCCAACCCGGCCGGGGCAATTCAGGGTGGTCGATGCCTTTTCACGCATCGTTCGGCTGGGTGAAGGGCTCGGCGCCAGCGGCAGGCTCTCGCAGGATGCGATGGATCGCGCTGTCGAGGCGCTGAAGGTTTGTGCCTCCAAGCTTTCCGGGCTCAATATTCGCCGCAAGCGGCTGATTGCAACGGAAGCCTGCCGGGCGGCGGAAAACGGTGAGGCTTTTCTGGCCCGCGTGCGTCAGGAAACGGGGCTGGAGCTTGAAATCATCAACCGTGAAACCGAGGCCCGGCTTGCCGTTTCGGGGTGTGCTTCGCTTGTCGGGCGCGAGACGCGCTCCATCGTTCTCTTCGATATTGGCGGCGGGTCGTCCGAGATCGCGGTGATCCGCATCGACGACAATCGCTCGGCCCGGCTTGCCAATCACATTACCCACTGGACATCGCTGCCGGTTGGTGTGGTGACGCTTTCCGAACGTCACGGCGGGCGCGATGTCACGCCCGATGTGTTCGAAGCGATGACGGCGGAGGTTGCGGCGATGCTTTCGGCCTTCGATTGCCCGCCCATTGCTTCTGCCGCCGGGGAAGATGATTTCCACCTGATCGGCACCTCCGGCACGGTAACGACGCTGGCGGGCGTGCATCTCGATCTGCCGCGTTATGACCGCCGCCGGGTCGATGGCCTGTGGCTTACGGACGCGGAAGTGTCTGCCATGCAGGCGAAGCTTTTGTCCTGGGATTATCAAAGCCGTGCCGCCAATCCGTGTATCGGTCCGGATCGGGCCGATCTGGTGCTGGCGGGCTGCGCCATTCTCGAAGCCATTCGCCGCCGCTGGCCCTCCAGCCGGATGCGCGTTGCCGATCGCGGGCTGCGGGAAGGCCTGCTGACGGATATGATGGCAGATGATGGCGTGTGGCGAAGAAACCGGCAGCGCCGCCAGATGCAAAAGGACCACAGGGACCACAAGGATCGGGGTGGCAAGGACCATGACCCCCGGCGGAGCTGATACATGACCAAACCACCTGTCGGCAGCAACAGAACGGGACGAAAGCTTGGCCAGAAGGTCAAGAAGGGCAAGCTGAAAGCATCGTCCCGGCGCTGGATCGAGCGCCATATCAACGATCCTTACGTGCAGCGGGCCAAGCTTGAGGGTTATCGCGCCCGTGCGGCCTTCAAGCTTCTGGAAATCGATGAAAAGCACCAGATCCTCAAAGGCGCGCGGCGCATCATCGATCTGGGGGCCGCTCCCGGAAGCTGGTCGCAGATTGCGGCCAAGGTCACGGATTCCTCCGACGAGGATATTCGCGTCGCAGCAATCGACTTTCTGGAAATGGCGCCGCTTCCCGGCGTGAAGATCCTGCAACTGGACTTTCTGGATCCCGCCGCACCGGATATGTTGATGGAGGCGGTGGGCGGCACGCCTGATCTGGTGATTTCCGACATGGCCGCGCCCACCACGGGCCATCAGAAGACAGACCATTTGCGCACCATGCATCTCTGTGAAGTGGCCGCGCATTTTGCCGTGGAAGTTCTGGCGGAGGGTGGTCATTTCCTGGCCAAGACCTTCCAGGGTGGCACGGAGCGGGATCTGCTGAATATGCTGAAGCAGAATTTCCGGCAGGTCATTCACGTAAAGCCAGCATCGTCGCGGGCGGAATCGGTGGAGATGTTCTTGCTGGCCAAGGGCTTCAAGGGTCGCCGGACCAGGCTTGAAACCGTGGCGGACGATCAGGACGACCCGTGAGTTGAGAAGGGCCCCCAAGGCCTCACGGTGCGGGGTGCGGCTTGCGGCGATGGCCCGAAACATCCGCGCCCACATCCCTTGGCAACAGGATGTATGGCACCACCGAAGCCAGTGACAGCGTTGCCACCACGGCAAATCCCAGGTGAAATTGTGGCAGGCCAAGCGTGCCCCCGGTCAATGCCGTGCTGACTTCCAGCACGAAGGCTGCGCAGGCCACGCCCAGCGCAAGGCTGACCTGTTGCAGCACCGAGGCAATGGAGGTGGCCTGACTTGCTTCCTGATTGTCGATGTTGGAATAGCCAAGCGCATTGGTTCCGGTAAAGAAGAAAGACCTGAAAAATCCGGCCATCAGCAGGAAGCCCATGATGACGGCATGGGGCGTTTGCGGGGTGAAAAAGGCGTTCATGTAGGTGGTGGCGGCGCCTGCAAGACCGGCCGTGATCAGCACGGTGCGGAAGCCGGCAGCGGCAAACATCCGCCTTGCGGCAAACTTCGTTGTAATGGCGCCGATTGCGCCGACAAAGGTTGTCATGCCGGATTCGAACGGGGTCATTCCAAACCCCAGTTGCAGCATCAGCGGCATCAGAAACGGAATGGCGCCGGTGGAAATGCGAAACAGCGTGCCGCCGGTCTGGGCGGCGCGGAAGGCAGGCTTGCGAAACAGCCGAAGATCGAGGAGCGGCGCGGGATGACGCCGCGCGTGGAAAACATAGGCCACGCCGCAGACGATGCCGATAAGCGTGGCGCCAATGCCCACGGCAGGCGGCAGCACCGGCAGGCTGATGACGGAAAGCCCGAAGACGACGCCGGAGGCCGAGACACCCGTCAGCACGAGGCCCGTGACATCAAGGGGCGGCGTATCGAGCTTTTCGATCTCTGGCAGGTAGATCGAGGACAAGATCAGACCGATGAGGCTGATCGGCACATTGATGAGAAAGATCCAGTGCCAGGTGAAATAGGTGGTGATGAAGCCGCCGACGGGTGGGCCTGCCAGCGGGCCGACAAGGCCGGGAATGGTCAGCAGCGCCATGGCCGAAACCAGTTCTTCGCGTCGCGTGGTGCGCAACAGCACCAACCGGCCCACCGGCGTCATCATTGCCCCGCCAATGCCTTGCAGAAAGCGCGCCCCGACAAAGGCCCAGAGCGAGCCCGAAATGGCGCAGAGAATGGAACCGATGGTGAAAACCACGATGGCCGAGCGGAAAATGCGCTTGGCGCCGAATTTATCTGCCATCCAGCCGCTGACAGGAATGAAGATCGCCAGCGACACCATGTAGGAGGTGAGCGCCAGCTTCAGCGTGATCGGCCCGACGCCCAGATCGTCGGCAATGGCCGGCAGGGCGGTGGCAATCACGGTGGAATCCATGTTTTCCATGAACAGGGCAACGGCAAGGATGAGCGGTACGATGCGGTTCATGCGGACATCTCGTGAAAATTTTTGCGAGAGAAAAATGCGTCGGGGCTGAAGCGCCTTCCGATCTGATGGAATGAGGTTTGCTCTCCAGGGTTTTAATTTTTCACCTTAACGTGCATATCCCCGTTTCACTCGGGACGATTTATGCTGTAATCACAAGCGAAACCTAGCACCATGCCAATAACAATCAATGTGGCAATGTTCACGCAGACGTTACACGCATTGATATCTACGGGCAGGCACCTATCTGCCACAAAGCAATTGCGGGCGCGGCAGGCCGTTGGGGATCTGCAAGCGGGAACGGATGATTTCAACCTATGGAGATTTCTATGTTTTCTCTGAAAAGACGAGGACTTTTTGCAGGTGCTGCCGTCGGGGCATTGACCGCGCCCTACTGGATGGCGCAAACGGCCTTTGCGCAGGCCGCCACCCGCCCTCAAACGGAGCATGATATGCCGCCCCAGATTCACGGGTTCAAATTCGGATCGTTCCAGGTCGTTGTCATTCAGGACGGCATCGGCGTTTCGGACAACCCCTCCCAGACCTTCGGCACCAACCAGAAGCCCGAGGATGTCGCAGCCCTGCTGCAAAAGAATTTTCTGCCCACAGAGAAATTCGCCAATGGCTATCATCCGGTCCTGATCGACACCGGCAAGGACGTGGTGATTTTCGACACGGGATTTGGCGAGCAGGGCCGGGCCAAAGGCAGCGGCAAATTGCTGGCCGGGCTGAAGCTGGCGGGTTATGCGCCTGAGGACGTGACCCTGGTGGTGCTGACCCATCTGCATGGCGACCATATCGGCGGCCTGATGGAACAGGGAAAGCCCGCTTTCCCGAAGGCCCGCTACATGACCGGACGCAAGGAATATGCGTTCTGGACAGACGCCAAACGGATGGGAACTCCGGCAGAGAACGGACACAAGGCGGTTCTGGCCAATGTGAAGCCGCTTGAGGATAAATTCACTTTCATCGAAGACGAGGGCGGTGCCGTGACCGATGGCATCAAGGCCATTCCGGCCTTCGGCCACACGCCGGGACACATGATTTTCCGGGTGGAATCGGACAGCAAGGCGATGATCCTGACCGCCGATACCTCCAACCACTATGTGTTGTCCTTGCAGCGGCCGGAATGGGAAGTCCGCTTCGACATGGATAAATCCATGGCCACGGCCACGCGCAAGAAGGTTTTTGACATGATCGCAGCGGAAAAGCTGCCTTTCATTGGCTATCACATGCCCTTCCCGTCGGTGGGCTATGTCGAAAAGCTGGATGAAGGCTATCGTTTCGTGCCGAAGTCCTATCAGTTCGACATCTGAGACGCCTGCAACGATAAAACGGGTCGGTCATACTACTGCATAATTCCTTAAATCGGAATCGATTTAAGGTGAAAATTATGCAGCAGATTTAAAGTGTTGCAGCGCCGTGCGTCTTATCCAACGCACGGCGCTGCAACACTTCAGATATTCCGGGCCCTTTGCCTCAGCGGCTGGCGTAATTCCAAGGCTCGAAGATGCTAACGCATCCTCACCTTGAAGGGATTTCGAATATCTCAAATGCGTCAAGGGCTTGAGATATTCGAAAAGGGAATACCAAGGCCATTTTCAATGACCGTTGGTATGAAGCACCTCGTGCGCCTGGCGAAGCAGCGTCACCATCTGGGAATGGATCACATCTTCGCCGATGCGGACGCCCGCGCCCTCAAGGTCCTGCTTCAGGCGATTCAACACGCCTTCAGGCTGTTCCACGCCGTAAAGACACAAGTCATCGGCATAGGTGTCGGCATCCTGCCGGTTCATCAGGCTGGCCGCCCACAATCCCATCAGCTTGTTTCGCTGTGCCTCCACCTTGAAATGAACTTCCTGGTCGTGGGCGAATTTCGCTTCCAGGGTGCGGGCACGCTGCGCTATCGATTTCATGGACGATCCCCGTTTTTGAGTGCCGCTTCATTTGCGGCTAATTGATGCACCTCCTCTTTATAAGGCTCGACTAAAAGAACGGTTTTCCATCTATTTCAAATTTTATCCAAAGGCGAAAAAACAGATCGAACGACGGAAGCTGTGGTGAGCTTGACAATCTCCACAGCAGCAAAGGCGGATTTGCTATTTCCTTCCTGTCATGAACGTGTTACCAGCCCTCGCCAACTTCCAAGCATTTCTTGCAGAAGCGACCCGGAGAAAACTCCCGTTTTCCGGTGGGACTCTGCCTATTCAAACGAAGGAAATTGGCATGGCACGCATCGTAATGTCGGCAACCGGCGCAGAAGCGCTCACCTTTGACGATGTTCTTCTCCAGCCGGGACATTCTGAAATCCTGCCCGGACAGACCAATATCGCAACCCGCATCGCCCGCGACATCGATCTCTCCCTGCCCATCCTGTCTTCGGCCATGGATACGGTAACGGAGAGCCGCCTTGCCATTGCCATGGCGCAGGCTGGCGGCATTGGCGTGATCCATCGCAACCTCACCCCCATCGAGCAGGCCGAGGAAGTGCGTCAGGTCAAGAAGTTCGAAAGCGGCATGGTGGTCAATCCGGTAACGATCGGGCCGGATGCCACGCTGGCCGAAGCACTGTCCTTGATGAAAGCGCATGGCATTTCCGGCATTCCGGTTGTCGAAAACGGCGGGCGTCCAGGCCGGCTGGTCGGTATTTTGACCAACCGCGACGTGCGCTTCGCATCCGATCCGTCGCAGAAGATCTACGAGTTGATGACGCGGGAAAATCTCGTGACGGTCAAGGAGAACGTCGAGCAGGGCGAGGCAAAGCGTCTGCTGCACGCCCACCGCATCGAAAAACTGCTGGTGGTGGACAATGAAGGCCGCTGCATCGGCCTCATCACGGTCAAGGACATCGAGAAATCGCAACTCAATCCGAATGCGGCCAAGGATGTGCAGGGCCGCCTGCGCGTGGCTGCCGCCATTTCCACCGGCGATGATGGCCGCGAGCGGGCCGAGCGCCTTCTGGATGCGGGCGTTGACGTCATCGTCGTGGATACGGCCCATGGCCATTCGCAGAAGGTTCTGGATGCCGTCGCGGCGGTGAAGAAAATGTCGAATGCCGTGCGCATCATTGCCGGCAATGTCGCCACCGCGGAAGGAACGCGGGCGCTGATCGAGGCTGGCGCCGACTGCATCAAGGTCGGTATCGGTCCGGGCTCCATCTGCACCACCCGTGTCGTGGCGGGCGTGGGTGTGCCGCAGCTTGCCGCCGTGATGGCCGCTGCCGAAGAAGCCGCCAAGAGCGACATTCCGGTCATTGCCGATGGCGGCATCAAATTCTCCGGCGACATGGCCAAGGCCATCGCTGCCGGCGCCTCCGCCGTCATGGTCGGCTCGCTGCTGGCCGGCACGGATGAAAGCCCGGGCGAGGTCTATCTTTATCAGGGCCGCTCCTTCAAGGCCTATCGCGGCATGGGCTCGGTGGGCGCCATGGCGCGCGGCTCTGCCGATCGCTATTTCCAGGCAGAGGTGCGCGACACGTTGAAGCTGGTGCCGGAAGGTATTGAAGGTCAGGTGCCTTACAAGGGGCCGGTTTCGGCGGTGCTGCACCAGCTTGCCGGTGGCCTCAAGGCGGCCATGGGCTATGTTGGCGGCAAGGACATCAGGGATTTCCAGGAAAAAGCCACCTTCGTGCGCATTTCCGGCGCTGGTCTGCGCGAAAGCCATCCGCATGGCGTGACGATCACCCGCGAGAGCCCGAATTATCCGGGCGCTGCGTAATTGCATGGGACATGAAGAGGGCGCTTCCCAGGCGTCGTATCTCCAAGCCCTGCGACAGGCGGTAACGCAGACTTGTCCATCTTCGGCCCGCAGCGACTTGTCCCTCGCTGCGGGTCTTTTATTGTTTGTTTCCCAAGCTGAGGAGCAAGCGCCATGGACAGATCCGTTACCGACAAGCCTGCCGTTACCCAGGCGATGATCGACGCCTATGACGAATATACGCATCTGACCCTCGACCGCCGGGGCTTTATGGAAAAGCTGACCAGATTGGCCGGATCGGGGGCCGCGGCGGCGGCCATTGCCCCCATGCTGGCGGCCAGCAAGGCCGAGGCAGCGATAACGCCGGAAAACGATGAGCGGCTTGTCATTGAAACCCTGCGCTGGCCGGGGGAAGGCGGAGAGATGCAGGGCTATCTCGCCGCGCCCGCAAAGCCTGCCGGGCCGCTGCCGGGCGTGCTGGTCATTCACGAAAACCGCGGGCTCAATCCGCATATCCAGGATGTGACGCGCCGTTTGGCGCTGGAGGGTTTCATGGCGCTTGCGCCTGATTTTCTTTCGCCGCAGGGCGGCACGCCGGAGAACGAGGATCAGGCCCGCGAGATGTTTTCGAAGCTGGACATGGCCGGGACGGTGAAGAATGGCGAAAGAAGCCGCGCCTTTCTGGCGGCGCGAAAGGGGGGGAACGGCAAGGTGGGGGCCGTGGGCTTCTGCTGGGGCGGCGGCCTCGTCAACCGGCTGGCCGTGGCCTCGCCGGAGCTGAAGGCGGGCGTGGCCTATTACGGCGCCCAGCCCCCGGCCGATCAGGTGGCGGCCATCAAGGCGCCGCTGATGCTGCATTATGCCGGGCTGGACGAGCGCATCAATGCCGGGATCGACGCCTATCGCAACGCCTTGCAGGCCAATGGCAAGCGTTTCGAGATTTTCGTCTATGACGGCGTCAACCATGCCTTCAACAACGATACCTCGGCAGCACGCTACAACAAGGCCGCCGCCGATCTTGCGTGGAGCCGGACGGTCGCCTTTCTGAAAAACAATCTCGCCTGAGGCGGGGAAAACAAAATTCCCGGCTGCTTTGACGTCAATCAATCAGCCGGGGGCGGATTGGAGTAGTCTCCTGCCATCGCCGGACGGTGTTCCGGCCCGTCACCTTGATATTCAAGAGTTGATAGTCAAGTGCGGAACTCGATGGAGGACATTATGGCCCAGATGATGAAAGCCGCCGTGGTACGGGAATTCGGCAAGCCGCTGGTGATCGAGGAAATGCCGGTGCCGCAGCCGGGGCCGGGCCAGGTGCTGGTCAAATATGAAGCAACGGGCGTGTGCCACACCGATCTTCATGCCGCCAATGGTGATTGGCCGGTCAAGCCCAATCCGCCCTTCATTCCCGGTCATGAGGGTGTGGGCTATGTGGCGGCGCTGGGGGCGGGCGTTCGCCATGTCAAGGAAGGCGACCGCGTCGGCGTGCCGTGGCTGCACACGGCCTGCGGCTGCTGCACGCCCTGCCGCACCGGCTGGGAAACCTTGTGCGGCGCGCAGCAGAATACCGGCTATTCGGTGAATGGCACCTTCGCGCAATATGGCCTTGCCGATCCCGATTTTCTGGGCAAGCTGCCGGATAATCTCGAATTTGGCCCGGCGGCGCCGGTTCTTTGTGCAGGCGTCACCGTTTACAAGGGCCTGAAGGAAACCGAAGTGCGCCCCGGTGAATGGGTGGTGATCTCAGGCGTGGGCGGGCTTGGCCATATGGCCGTGCAATATGCCAAAGCCATGGGGATGCATGTGGTGGCCGCAGACATTTTCGATGACAAGCTGGACCTTGCAAGAAAGCTCGGCGCCGATGTGACCGTCAATGGCCGCGCCGCCGATGCCATCGAGCAGGTGCAAAAGGCAACCGGCGGCGTGCATGGGGCGCTGGTAACGGCAGTTTCGCCCAAGGCCATGGAACAGGCCTATGGCTTCCTGCGGTCCAAGGGCACCATGGCGCTGGTTGGCCTGCCGCCCGGTTTCATTTCTCTGCCGGTTTTCGATACCGTGCTGAAGCGGATTACCGTGCGCGGCTCGATCGTCGGCACGCGCCAGGATCTTGAGGAATCGCTGGTCTTTGCCGGCGAAGGAAAGGTTGCAGCGCATTTCTCCTGGGACAGGCTGGACAATATCAACGCGATTTTCAAGCGGATGGAAGAGGGCAAGATCGATGGCCGCATCGTTCTTGATCTGAACTGACGCGCAACGGGTTTGCAGAAGGCCAATGCAAGGCCGGACCGGCTTTCCATCTCGCACTGCGCAACACTCCATATTGCGCTTCGTCGGGAGCAATTCGAGGGAGGGAAGAGCCTGGCGGCCTGGTCGCCGGGCTTTTTCTCTGGAGCAATTTCAGGAAAAGTGGAAGCCGGTTTTCCGTCTGAAAATGCGTAAAAACGAATAGCGAGAGCGGTTCAATGTCTGCGTGAAACAATGAACCGCTCTTGCGCAATGAAAGGGCTAAAGGCGAAAAATAAGACATCATATCATAGGTTTAACCTGTCCGTCTTTTCCCCTTGATTTCTGGGGGCGCGTTTTAAAAAAGAAAGTTCTCATAAAATGCGCTTCATTCTGTTCATATTACCGTAATTTAAATATTTGCACTGCAAACTATTTCTACCTACGAGGCAAGGGGATAGAAATGAGCAGCATTGAACAGCAGATCAAGCCGTGGACCGGGGAAAAGCAGGCAATGGGCCGCGAGGTTCACAGCCGGGTCGAAAAGCATCTGGAACGGGTATTGACGCGCGCTTACAAGGTTATCGATCCGTCGATGACACGTCTTCCTGCCGATTTGCTGCGCCGCGAGGCGGAAAAGGCGCAGAAGCTTTTCACCGGCAGTTACGATCATGCCTTCTTCGACGGTCAGGCGCAGATTATCCGTGACATCGCCGCCAAGGTTGGCCTTGTAAAATTCATGGCTGGCGCGACCTCGGTCTATGCTGCCGAATGGATGATCGCATTGCTGGAGGAAACCCGCTTTTTCGGCAAGAAGCGTGAGGATTATATTCGTTCGATGATGGAGGCGATCCTGACCGATCTGGCGATCGGGGTTCACCATATTGTCGAGGACATGAACCGGAAGGCTGAGGAAGAGCGCGAAGCCCATCACCGTCAGCAGCTTGCCGCCGCCGAAGCCGACAGCAAGGCCATGAAGGTGCTGGGCGAGGCGCTGAACGCGCTTGCCGAAGGCAATCTGGCGCTCCGGCTGAACGACCGCCTGCCGGAGCGATCCGATGTGGCGCGTCAGGACATGAACCGCGCAACGGAAGCGCTTGATCTGGCCATGCAGAAGATTTCCGCCACGGTGGACGATATTCGCAACGGCATGGAGGAGATTTCCAACTCCACCCACGATCTTTCCCGCCGCACCGAACAGCAGGCAGCATCGCTGGAAGAAACGGCGGCGGCTCTGGATCAGATTACGGCAACCGTGCGCCGCACCTCCGATGGCGCCACCCAGGCCACGCAGGCTGCCTCCAGCGCCAAGCAGGACGCCACCCGCTCTGGCCAGATCATGCGCGATGCGGAAGCCGCCATGAGCGAGATTGCCGCAAGCTCTGGCCAGATTTCCCAGATCGTCTCGGTCATCGATGAAATTGCCTTCCAGACAAACCTTCTTGCCCTCAATGCCGGTGTTGAAGCCGCCCGTGCGGGCGATGCGGGCAAGGGCTTTGCGGTTGTTGCCTCGGAAGTGCGGGCGCTGGCGCAGCGTTCGGCCGAAGCCGCCAAGGAAATCCGCAGTTTGATCGCCACCAGTTCCGAGCAGGTACAGCGTGGCGTAACGCTGGTGGAAACGACCAGCCAGACGCTGAGCGGCATTGTCAGCAAGGTTACGGAAATCGATAGCCTGATTGCCCAGATCGCAGCTTCGGCAGCTGAGCAGTCGAACGGGCTGCGGGAGATCAACAGCGCGGTCAACCAGATGGATCAGGTCACGCAACAAAACGCCGCCATGGTGGAGGAATCCACGGCTGCGGTGGCCGATATTCGCAATCGTTCGCGCGATCTTGCGGCACTGGTCGGGCGCTTCTCCCTTTCGGGCCGTGCAACCCCGGCAACGCCCGCCCAATATGGCCGCCGCGCTGCCTGAGGCGATAGCCTGATCGGAAAAACCATGAACCGCTTTATGCCAGGGGCCATTGAAAATGACCCCTGGTATTTTTGCGCGAAGTGGCAAAAGGCGCGAAAACAGAGGAGATCCAGCGGCTGCGAATCGTCCAAACAACAATGCCTTTACAGCGCCGTGCGTTTTATCAAACGCACGAAGGACGCTGTAACACTTTAAATCTGCTGCATAATTTTCACCTTAAATCGATCCCGATTTAAGGAATTATGCAGTAGGATTTTCAGGAAAAGTGTCGGCACGGTTTTCCGTCCGGAAATGCGTAAAACAAAAGCAATGGCGGCGGCGCATTTTATGCGAATGGCCCGTGCCGGGGCCGTTCAGGAATGGGTCACTGGTCCAAGGACGCTGCACGGCATGTGCATAACCCCGGCCGATTTATGGGGGAACGCGCGGGCAAAGGCTTTTGAAAATCAGAAAAATGTATTTTTATGAAGCACTTCGTTCGAAATTGACACGCATGTGAGTGCCGCGTTTCATTAGAATTTACCAGCCTGCGTTAATCAAAATTGAACACCCTTCCCCTAGAGCCGTTCGATGTGTTCCACATGAGGCGGAACAGAGTCCTTGGATGTAGGGAACAGGACGGCAATGAATCGCCCGAAAGACAAGTCGCGCATCGAGACGCGCAAGGAGCCGAAGCAAAAGCGCAGTATTACGCGCTTTCACAGCATTCTCGGGTCGGCGGAAAGCCTGATTGCCGAGCATGGCGTGGTGCAGATGAAAATGACAGATGTTGCCGCTCATGCGGGCGTACCTGTCGGATCGGTCTATCAATTCTTCCCGGAAAAGGCTGCCATCCTGAAGGCGCTTCTCGATCAGCGCCTGCTGGCCCTGAAGCAGGATATTACCAACGGGTTAATGAATATCCGCGATCAGCAGGATGCGCGCCAGCGCGTGGTGAATTTCATCGATCACGCGGCGGCCATGCACCAGACCCACCCGATCTATCGCGAGCTATGGGCGGGCATGTCTCTGGACCCGGAACTGCGCAGCTTGCAGTTTCGGGCGCATGACGAATTGGGGGGGCTTGCGCTTCGCTATCTCGAACCCTTCATTTCCACGCGCGACGGCTGCCGGGAAAGCCGCTTTTTGCTGATTGCCATGCTGACGGGCTCGGTCTTGCGGTGTCTGGCCGAGGGGCATGATCGGGCAGAGGCGCTGCTGGAAGAGTGGAAAACCACGGTTTGCGACATTTTGTTTCCGCAGCAAGCGGTGCCGGCGGCCTGATTACCAGCCGGGGATCGTCTGCCCGGCGCGAAGCCGCGGATAGAGGCGGCTGAAAGACTTCAGCTCGCTATCGAGATTGTCCTCCATGGCTGCCGGGTTGATATTGTCCAGACAGGCCGTGATATGATCGGTAATGGCATTGAGAAGGGAAGGGGAGAGCCCCGGCCTCTTCATGATGCCGATCTGTACGGGCGGCAAGGGCGGAAAGCCGTCATTCTGGGTCAGGACTTTCATGCCGGTGCGCAGGGCCGATTCGGGCAGTACCGAAACCGCCATGCCAGCCAGAACGGCCGCCGCAACCACCGTGGAAGACCAGCTGGTGAAAAGAACCTGATAATCGCGCCCGTCGGCATCGAGCGCCGAGCAGGCAAGCTGTCGCCAGGTGCAATCGCGCCTGCCCACCGCAAGCGGTATGGGGGCTTCTTCCTTGAGCGGATGATTGGATGAGCCCACCCAGCAAAGCGGCTCGGTGCGCACCACATCCGATTGCCGGGCCTGCGGATTGTGGGTGACAAGGGCAATATCCAGCTCGCCACGCGCCATCTTCTCGCTCAGGCTCATGGAGGGCTCACACACGATGTAAAGCTCGACATTGGGATGGGTCTTGGCAAACCGGCCAATGATTTCCGGCATATAGCGATCGGCATAGTCATCGGGCGTGCCGATCCTCAAGGTGCCCTCCAGCCTGTTGTCGTCGAAGGCTGCAATGGCTTCGCTGTTGAGGCGGATGATGCGCCTTGCGTAATTCAACAGCTTTTCGCCCTCGGCCGTCAGCCGGTTGCCGCGCCCGTCCTTGACGAAAAGCTGCTTGCCGACCCGTTCCTCCAGCCGCCGCATCTGCATGGAAACGGCAGATTGCGTTTTGAAAACCCTGGCTGCCGCCTTGGTGAAGCTGCCGGTATCCACAATGGCCGTGAAGGTTTGCAACTGGTCGATGTCGAGGGGAGCTGACATGGAAGAGCCTATCAGAATGTTTGATGACAATTATTAGAAACATTCGTTGGACTGATCAATAGCCATTCTGCAAAAGTCTGGATTGTAAACAACAACCAATGGTCTCCGTGGGAAGAGTGTCGTCGCGGCTTTTTTATCCGCAAATGCTGAACGACGCCGGGAGACCGCCCCTTGATCTATGGAAGGATATAAAGTGACCAGCGCCTCCGGAATGCAGAGATTTGCAGCTCTTGCCCCCTTTGCCGTGGCAAAGGCCGCGGCAAACGCAATCGCGATGCAGGTGCAGGCCGCTATCGCCAGCCGTCACAACCGGCGCATCGTCAATGGCCTTACCGAGCTGGACGATAGCCTGTTGCGGGACATCGGCTTGACGCGCAAGGAGCTGGATTCGGTGTTGCTGACATCGAAAACCTTCGAGGACCCATCCTCCAAACTGGCTGTCAAGGCACGAAATGGCAAAAATGGCCTTGCCGAACTTTCGCTTGGCTGAAACTATGTCGCCGCCATCGCCAGTCCGTTTGCCGCAGCTTAACCGCGACGTGATGGCGCGATGAATTCCATTTTCGATATTTCCGGACGATCTCGCCGGACCTTATCCCCGCAGGGCAAGCCAATCAGCCCTGCCGCTTGCCCGGTAACAGACCCTGTTGCCGGGCCTTTTTATATCCGGCCTGTGGCCTGCGGGTTTTATCAAGCGCACAAGGGGCGCTGTATCCTCAAGCCTTGATATAAGGCAGCAAAAAGGCCCGCATTGCTGCGGGCCTTCCATATCAGGCACGGTTGCGGCCCTGTCAGAATTCCACGGCGCGATCGCCGTTTTCGTCCTGGATGCGGGTCGGCAGGCCGATGCGGTTCAGGAGGTTGATGAAGGGCCTGGGCGGCAGTTCTTCCACATTGGCCATCTTCTTCACATCCCATTCGCCCGTTGCCACCAGCATGGCGGCAGCGACCGGGGGAACACCGGCGGTGTAGGAAATGCCCTGGCTGCCCACTTCGTTATAGGCGTCCTTGTGGTCGGCGACGTTGTAGATGAACACCGTCTTTTCCTTGCCGTCCTTGAAGCCCTTGACGTAATCGCCAATGCAGGTCTTGCCGGTATATTCCGGGGCAAGCGATGCGGGATCGGGCAGGCAGGCCTTGACCACCTTGAGCGGCACGACTTCCGAACCGTCGGCGAGCTTCACCGGCTGCTCGGAGAGCAGGCCGATAGACTTCAGCACGGTGAAGACGTTGATGTA
This sequence comes from Allorhizobium undicola ORS 992 = ATCC 700741, assembly GCF_000621665.1. Classification (GTDB taxonomy): domain Bacteria; phylum Pseudomonadota; class Alphaproteobacteria; order Rhizobiales; family Rhizobiaceae; genus Allorhizobium; species Allorhizobium undicola. Next base: position 223,349 of record NZ_JHXQ01000005.1, on the reverse strand, counting down.
ATGATCGCCAAAGCCCATCCAGAAGCGGACATTGGCGCCATCCATGTTCTTGGCCAGCGAATGCACTTCATCATGGCCGCACAGATAGGCCTTGCGCTTGCCCACGACCGGCAGATCGTATTCCTTGCCGATCTCGAACATCTTGTTCACGTTCCACTCGCCATTCTGCCAGGAATAGACGACGCCGGTGAATTCGCGGAAGTTGATTTCCGGGTCGAAATTCGTGGCGAAATACTTGCCATGGCTACCGGCATTGATATCGACGATATCGACATCCGTGACCTTGTCGAGATATTCGTCCTTGGCAAGGCGGGCATAGGCATTGACCACGCCCGGATCGAAACCGGCGCCGAGAATTGCGGTAATGCCCTTCTCTTCGCATTCGGCGGCGCGCTTCCACTCGTAATTGCCGTACCACGGCGGCGTTTCGCAGATCTTGTTGGGCTCTTCATGGATGGCGGTGTCGATATAGGCGGCACCGGTATCCATGCAGGCGCGCAGCACCGACATGTTGAGGAAGGCTGTGCCGACATTGATGACGATCTGGATTCCCAGCTTGCCGATCAGCGCCTTGGTGGCCTCGATGTCGAGAGCATCGAGCGCGTGCGCCTCGAACACGCCCTCCTGCTTCATCGCCTTCTTTTCGTGCACGCTGGCAATGATGGCATCGCATTTTGCCTTGGTGCGCGAGGCGATATGCAACTCGCCCAGCACGTCGTTGTTCTGGGCGCATTTATGCGCCACGACCTGGGCGACGCCGCCGGCGCCGATGATAAGCACGTTCTTTCGCATGATAGGGACCAACTCCTTATGTCCAATCGTCAGACGCCTTATGAAAGGCTTTGTTCATAATCCGTGTAACCGAAGTCACGGACCGTCCTGATGCTGCCATCCAGTTCACGGATGGCGATTGCCGGCATTTTCACGCCGTTGAACCAGTTCTTCTTCACCATTGTATAGCCTGCGGCATCCTGCACGGAGATCCGGTCGCCGATTGCAAGCGGCTTGTCGAATTTGAACTCTCCGAAGATGTCGCCGGCCAGACAGGATTTCCCGCAGATCATGTAGCTATGTTCGCCTGCATTGGGCTCGATCTTGGCATTCTCGCGGTAGATCAGCAGGTCCAGCATGTGCGCCTCGATGGAGCTGTCTACGATGGCGAGGTTCTTGCCATTGTAGAGCGTATCCAGCACCGAAACTTCCAGCGTGGTGGATTTGGTGATCGATGCTTCACCGGGCTCCAGATAGACCTCTACGCCATAATCGCCGGAAAAGCGCTTCAATCGCTCGGCAAATTGTTGCAGCGGATAATCCTCGCCGGTGAAATGGATGCCGCCGCCGAGGCTTACCCATTCGGCGCGTTTGAGAAGCGGCCCGAATTTCTGCTCGATATCCGAGAGCATCCGGTCGAACAGGGCGAAATCCTTGTTTTCGCAATTGTTGTGGATCATGAAACCGCTGATGCGGTCCATCACCTTTTCCACCTTGGCCATGTCCCATTCGCCAAGCCGCGAAAAGGGACGGGCCGGATCGGCAAGATCGAAGGACGAGGAGGAGACCTGAGGATTGAGACGAAGCCCGCGCACGATGCCCGAAGCCTTGTCGGCAAAGCGTTCGAGCTGGCTGATGGAGTTGAAGATGATCTTGTCGGAATAGGAGATCACCTCGTCGATTTCGTGGTCGCCATAGGCCACGCTGTAGGCATGGGTTTCCTTGCCGAAACGCTGACGCCCGAGGCGTACCTCGTAAAGGGACGACGAGGTGGTGCCGTCCATATAATCGCGCATGAAATCGAACACGCCCCAGGTGGCGAAGCACTTGAGCGCCAGCAAGGCCCTGGCGCCGGATTGCTCGCGCAACAGCGCAATTTTCTCCATGTTGCGAAGAAGTTTCGTCTTGTCGATCAGGTAATACGGAGTCTGCATCGCCACGCCCACCTCTTTTCCAATTCGTCGCGGCGGTCCTAGGGAATTTAAAGGAGGAACGCAAGCCGACACGATCAAAATGCAAACGTCCGGCACGATTACCCGAGCTGCCCTGATGTTTTCCCCGTCAATTGCTTCAGTCTCATGACAGGCTTGCCGCAGGCGGGAAAAATCGTCATCCGCCATTGCGCGACATTGCATGGCGAGGGGCTTTGGCTTTAAGGAATTGTTCTGAAAGAGTGACCGCCGTTTTCCCGAAAGCTCGTAGGGAAGCATCACAAAAGAGCAGCCCTTCCGTTCGGTGTGAACGCGAAAGGCGATGGACGCGATATGGATAATCCGGTTTCCAATCCTGACATTGCTGGTCATCTAGCCGCAAGCCTGCCCTGCCGCTCGCTGGAGGTCATGCCGCGCACGGCGGCCGCCATTGGCGATTTTCGCCTTCTCCTGACCGAAAATACCCGCATTTACGTGGCGCATGTGGATGGTACATCGCTGGATGACATGGTTGCCACGGCCCGCAGGTTGAGGCTGGAAGGCTTTGCGGTGATGCCGCATGTTCCGGCCCGATCGCTGGCGGATGCCGCCGAACTGGATGGCCTGCTTGCCCGCTACCGGGCGGCGGGCATTGCCGAGGCGCTGCTTCTGGGCGGCGGTGCAAGAAGCCCGGCGGGCACCTTCACCAGCGTTCGCGACATGCTGGAAACCGGGCTTTTCGAACGGCATGGCTTCACCCGGTTGCATGTGGCCGGTCATCCGGAAGGCAATCGCGACATCGACCCGGATGGTTCCAGCCTGGAAGCCGACCGGGCCCTGCTGTGGAAGCAGGATTATGCCGCCCGCCATGGCGTGGACATGGCCATCGTCACGCAATTTGCCTTCGAACCGCAATGTTTCATCGAATGGAGCGAGCGCATCGCGGCTCTTGGCGTCACGCTGCCGGTGCATGTGGGCCTTGCCGGCCCCACCAAGCTGAAAACCCTCATCAAATACGCCATTGCCTGCGGTGTGGGTCCATCGCTGAAAGTATTGCAGAAGCGCGCCCTGGATGTGCGCCGCCTGCTGACCCCATTCGAACCGGGAGAACTGGCGGATGCCCTGCTGGACTACAAGCGCGCAAATCCGCACAGCCTGCTTACCGCGCTTCACGTCTTTCCGCTCGGCGGCATAGAGCCCGCCGCGCAATGGCTGCGCCGCAGGACTTAGAGCCTAGCGTATGCCCGCCCACTCGTTCATGGCCTGACGGGCATCGTTCAGGCCGCGGCGGGCATCCGTGTTGCCGGTGGCGGCGGCGGCTTCGAAAATCCGCATGGCGTCCCCATACATCTTCAGGCTGAGATAGCTGTAGCCGCGCAACACCATCAGGTCGGTGCGCTCAGGCGCGATGGCGGCACGCTGATCGAGCAACAACAGGGCGTTCTTGTAAAGCTTGGCATTATAAGCGGCGATGGCCCTGTCGGAGAGGATAGAGGCCTGCAATTCCATGGCTCTCGCAGGGGCAAGCGGGGCGCGGGTGGCCGCCACGGCTGCCTTTCCTGTCAGGCCGAGCCGCAAATAGGCAAGGCTCAGGCCGTAGGCGGCATCGGAACGCTCCTGAGACTGGCGGCTTTGCAAAGCCTGCTCGAAGGCCGAGGCCGCCTCAAGCGGCCGGTTGAGCCGCATGAGGCACCAACCCGCCGAAAGGGAGAGAGCGGGAAAGCCTGCGCCCTGAGCCGCGCAGGCGCCGGAACCGGAGGCGGCTGCGGGGCTTGCGGCGGGCTTTGAAAACGCGGCATCGCCAGGCGAAGCCGTCGCGCTGGAGGCAGGTCTTTGACTGGCGGGCGTTTGGGCGGCAGGCATACGCGCAGGCTTGGCAGGCTGTTCCGGCGCGGTCGTTGCACTTGCAAGGCCAACCTCGGCAATGCGCGGCGAACGGTCGGCCCATTGGCCTTTCAATGCGGCAAGGGCGGCTGCATTTTTCTGCTGGTCCAGCGTCAGCGCCAGACCATAGGCGGAGGGCTCGTCATCGGCCTTCCATGAGAGCGCGGTCTGAAACCAGCGGCGTGCCGCTTCCCCCTGATTGAGGGCGCGGGCATACCAGCCGAATTGTTGCGCGGAGGCGGCGTCGCGTCCGGCCATCACCGCCCGCGAGATGCGCGTCAATACCTCTGGCGAAAGAAGGGCGGGCGGGTCCTGCGCCAAAAGATTGGCGGTGGCGGCGAAATAGGTCTTGCGGCTGTCTTCGTTTGCGTCGCGAAAACGGTAAAGGGCGTCCTCCGCCTGGTCGAAGGCTTTACGCTCGATCAGCGTCAGCGCCAGACCCTGGGCAGGATCGGCTTGCGGCTTGCGGTCATTGGCCAGCCGGAACCAGCGCTCGGCATCGGCATATTGGCTGCGGCGGAATGCATACCACCCAAGCAGGGTGGCATCATTCGAATTGCCGCCTTCGGCGGAAACGCGCAGGCGCTCCAGCCAGAGGGGATCGAGCGTCAGGGCCTGATCCTTGTTGGCCTCGGCGGCGAAATGGCGCGCGAGATCGTCGCGAATGCCGTCGAATTCGCGCGCACCGCTCGCTGCCGGCTTCTCCAGAGCCAGCAATTGCATCATGGCCGGATAGGGCAGCAGCGCGGATGCCTTTTGCACGGTTGCAATCCGCTCAGGTGCGGCCTGACAGGTTTTCAGGATATAGCCATAGGCATCCAGGCTGCGTTGCGTTCGCCCCGTGCGGCCAAAGGCCTCCGCAAGCCGCCAGAGCACATCCACGTCACTGCAATTGAGAAGGCTGGGCGTGGCGGCTGCCTTGGCAATGACCTCCTCGAAACGGCCCTTGTCGGAGGCATCGATGATCGCAAGGCGTGTTTCGGCCGCCGCCAGCCGTTCCAGCATATCCTCCGGTGGCGTCCAGCCCTGTTCGGCGGCCAGCCGGTCATTGATGGCCTTGCGCACATCGCCGTAACGGCCTTCGGAATAAAGCCGCCACAGGGTTTCCATCTGCCTGTCGGGATTGGCAGGAACCGTCAGCGGGTCGGCAGGAGGGCGCCAGTTGGGATAAAGCGCCTTGAGGCGGCTGATTTCCGCCTCGAGGCGGGCGGTATCGCCACGGGCGGCGAAATAGCGCAGGGCGCTTTCATCCACATCCTCAGTGGCCGCCGCTGCCTGAGGCACGGGCGAAATTTGCGCGGGCGAAGGGGGAGCTGCCTGCGCCACGGTCTGGGGCAGAGACAGATCGGCCTCGGCCAGCAACCTGAAGCCGCCCTCGTGAAGATCCTCTGCGGAACCGGCAGCGCCAGGCTCCAGTTCCTGCGCCTGCAATGTCCCCGGCATGGCGATGGTGAGGGAAAGGGCCGCAAGCAGGGATGCGGTGAGGAAGCCGCGTGTCCTGGCGTTTATCATTGGGTGGCGAAGCCGAACCGAAGCGCTGGCCGTCATGTCGATCTCCCCAGCCGCCGGAGCAGGAAGGCCATGAGGGCTCCGCAGAGCATGGCCAGCAGCACCAGCGCGAATGCGTAGAACAGGATGTTGGATGAAAGCCAGTTGGCGGCGATCAACCGCATATTGCCGAGCGACACGTCGGTTGGCGTCTCAAGCTTTTCGCTCACGCCCGGACGGGTCTCGATGGCGCCGCTGCGGCTGGAATAGGTCATGATGGCGCCATTCAGCCGGTCCCAGTCGGACAAGCCCGCAACCGCCTGCATACCATTGTCGAGATCGGCGGCATCGGGGGCAGACACCATGGTCCAGTGGTGGCTTCCTTCCGGGCTTGGGCCCTGGGCAATGAGGAAGGTATCCAGCGTGCCCGGTGTGAAGTCCCGCTGACTGCCCGGCAGCAGGTGGAAAGTGGTGGAGGAAATGTCGAAATTGCGCTGCATCCAGGCTTCGATGGCGCGCAGCTTGGCGCGGATCAGATTGTCGGTGATCTTCGAGCGCCAGTCGTCGAGGCGCACGCCCTCCGCGCCGCCACGGCTGAGCGCACTGCTGCTTTTCCAGTTGCTGGTGCTTTCGGCCGAAACGCCGACCTGGGCCAGAACCCGGCCCGGCATCTGGCCAATCGAGCCGATGAAAATGGCATCGCGTTCGCCGACAGCCTGCGGTGTGCTGGCAATTTCGAAGCGCAGCGGTTCGCCGGCCGCAATGGCCAGACGCGCAAGAAAGGTTCCGGCAGCGCCCAGCGTCTGGGCATCGGCGCGGTCGAGGTAAAGGGCGATCGGTTCCGGCGCTTCCGAATAGGGCCAGCCCGTGCCGGCAAGGGCTGCCAGATTGGGAGAGCGACCGATACGGGCAAATTCCGGCATCACGAATTCGGATGTGTCGAAAAGGGCAAAACGGGCCGGCGCCTTGGCGGCATTGCCGGGCGCGCAGACCGCATCGGCCCGGTTCAGCAGGTTGGCCTCCAGCGTGATGCGGTTGAGGCCCGGCTTGAGATGGCGCAGCGTCACCCGCACGGGGAAATGGTTGAGCAGCCCGCCGCCCGCCGCGGTAATCGGCACGGTGGTGGCGATCCGGTCGTTGACATAAACGTCGATATGGCTGCCGGGACCGACTGCCGCCGTATAGGCGGCGTCCATCATGATCTTTGCTTCGCCATAGGCATTTGCATAGAAATCGGCGGGCACGGCAATGTTGAAGCCGGTTCTGTAACGGCTGCCGGAAAACTCGACGCTCGATACGCCCAGTTCAGAAAGCCGCAAGCGGCGCGGCCCGCTCAGCATGGGGGCATCCGGCTCGCTCCAGCGGCTGGTGGCCAGCATGTCGCGGCTATTGCTGTCGGAGCGGCGATAGGTGTTGACCAGCGCATCGGCGGCGCTGGAAATGGCCGACCAGGAGGGGCCGCTCAGCACCAGTATGGGGCGGCCCGAGGCCGGGTCGTTGACATAGCTTGCCCCGGCGCTGTTCTGGATGGAGGCGGGCAGGGCGGGAAAGACCGGCGCCAGCTCCTCCGGCGTTCCGACCGCAATCACCATATTGCCGGGGCGGGAGGCGGGCAGGCTGTCGCGGGAGAATTCCACCCGGATATTCGGCATGGCTGGCAGAACCGAAAGTCCCTGTGCCAGTGTCAGCACAGGCCTTGTCGTTCCCGGCTGTCCAAGCCCCGGCACCAGGAAGGAAAGCGTTGTGTGTCCTTCGCCATCCACGCCGATGGAGCGCAGGACATCGGCGGCATTGATGCGGTTGTCGCTGCTTGCGGCAAACTCGAAATAGGTGCCTTTCGACGACAGCCGTGTCCAGAGTTCGTAAGTCGATTGCAGGTCGCAATCCGTGCGGTGGCGCTGGCTGGCAATGAAGGTCAGGCTGTTTGCGCCGGGCCGCAGAAGACCTGCGGGAATATCGAAGCGCAGCGTGCTTGCATTTGCCGAGGAGCGGATGGCGGTTTCGCCCACCGGGCGGTTGTTGACCATGACCGTCAGCGTCGATGCTTCCGGTGCGACCACCACCGCGTTCTGATAGCTCAACACGAAATGCGCCGGCGCTCCCGCCTGATCGGGCGTGAGGTAAATGCTCCACGACCGGCGGTCATATTCACCGGCAAGGGTCAGGTCGCTCTCGGGAATGGCATAGCGGAGCGTGCGGGCGGGGTCAGACCCGCTGCGGGCGGGCGCAAGGCCGGTTGCCGGTGTGCCGGTCTGCATATTGGCGCCCTGGGAAGCAGGGGGGGCTGCACGCGGGGGCAGGGATTGCGGCGTCTGCACGTTCTGTTGTTGGCGCTCCGGGCTCATGTCGAAGGGCATATCCTCGGCCTGCGCGCTCGCCATGCCGGTGCAAACGCCCGGAAAAAGGCCAGCGCCCAGTAAAAGACCAGTGCCCAGAAAAAGACCGGCGGCAAGACGCAGCTTTCTGGAAAGGGTCATGGCTTTGTCCCCTCCCTTGCCGAACGCTGCGGCTTGAGGCTGCGCAGGAAATAGGTCAGCCCCCGGCTGGTCTGGAACAGCGACATGCCGAGGAACCACACCGTACCGCGAATGAGGCCGGGATTTTTGCGACGTGATTTCTGGAAATCGCTCCACTGGTCGGAGTTGGCGAAGATGAGATCGACGATCTGCCGGTGGTCCTTGGCGCTTTGCGGCATATACTGGCAGCCCAGGGCCAGGATCTCGCCCTGCTGTTCGGTGTTGCGGATGATGAGCGGAAGGGTTGCCATTTCCTCGCGGCCGTGCAGCCGCATCCGGATCTCGGCCACCGCGCCCGGCTGCATTTCGGCAAACCGGCGGCTGAACACGTTCAGCCTTGCGCCCCGCACAGAGACGTCTTCGATCGAGGCGGGAGACCATTGCCCGTCAAAGCCGAATTCGCAGCGCCTGCGAACCCGGATGCGGCGGCTGGAGGCGCGCTCGCCGCGCTCCGACACCACCCCCAGAGCACAACCCGCCATCACGAGGTTGATCATGTTCCAGCCGCCGACCACGAGCGTAACATCGGCCTTGTAGGGTTCGGCATAGATGCGGAAAACGGTGATGGCGACGGCGATGAGCTGGGCGGCAAAAATCACGAAGAAGGGCCGGCTTATTTCCGAAAGGCGGCTTGTGGCCACCGATTCGTCCTTGGCCGTCACCTTGAAGGTCGGCTTGCGCGGGTTCAGCACCACCGAAACGATGGCGGGCAGCAGATGCACGGTCTGGACATATTCGTAAAGCTCGGAAATCCACGGCCACCGGAAGGCGCCGTAGAGATAGTTCTGCATCATCAGGTTCACCAGCATGTATGCCAATGTATAGGCCATGAATTCTCCGCCCGAGGCGGTGAAGATTTGCAGGTCGAACAGCAGGTAACAAAGGGGAGCGAACAGGAAGACGGTTCGCGGGAAGGGGAAAAGCCAGAACAGGGTGGAGGACATGTAGCACAGGCGCTGCGGCAGGCTCAGCCCGCGTTTCAGCAATGGAAAGCGGAAGCGCAGAATCTGCATCATCCCTTGCGCCCAGCGGCTGCGCTGGCCGATGAAGCTGGCGAACGTGGCCGGTTGCAGTCCGGCAATCAGCGGCTTGTCCACGTAGATGCTGTTCCAGCCGGAACTGTGCAGCGCAAGCGCCGTTTCGCAGTCCTCGGTGATGGAGATGCCGCTGAAGCCGTCCGTGGCGTTCAGCGCCTTGCGTGACAGAACTGCCGCCGAGCCGCAGAAAAACGCGGCGTTCCATTTGTCCAGGCCACGCTGGATGATGCCGTAGAACATCTCGTTTTCGCTTGGCATGGTGTCGAAGGTGCGCAGATTGCGTTCCAGCGGATCGGGATTGATGAAGAAATGCGGGGTCTGTACCAGGAAAAGCTTGGGATCCTCGGCAAAATAGCCCACCGTTTCCTTCAGAAAGTCGCGGGCGGGCGCATGGTCGGCGTCGAAAACGGCGATGAGGTCGCCGGAGGAATGCTTCAGTCCGTTATTGAGGTTGCCGGCCTTGGCGTGTTCGTTGCGCTCCCGCGTCAGGTAGTTCACGCCAAGCTCTCGGCACAGTTCCTGCAATTCGGCGTGGCGGGCGGTGGCAATCTGCGCGTCCTGAAGGTCGTGGGCATTGCGCTTTTGCACCGTGCCGCCATCGTCGAGAAGCCAGATCGTCAGCTTGTCTTCCGGATAATCCATGGCCTTTGCCGCAGCCAGCGTGTTGGCCAGAAGCAGGGCGTCTTCGTTATAGGAGGGAACGAAGACGTCAACGCTTGGAAAATCCGTGATGGCCTCCTTGCGGGACGGGCGCGAGGGCAGAGGCAGCGCCACGATGAACAGGCTGAGCCCCAGCATCAGCACGTTATACATTTCGGCCAGATAAAGCAGAATGCCGGGAATGAAGTTTTCGGGCTGGCTCAGCGGCGGAATGGTGCTGGTGCTGCGCCAATAAACATAGCGAAGCACGATGACTGCACCAAAGGACAGCGCAATCAGCCGCCAGACGCCATCTGCCTTGAGGATCTTGATGACCGCCATGACCGAAACCACCGCTATGCTGGCAATGAGCTGCGTTTGCAGGCTCACCGGCAAGGTGGCCAGCACAAGCAGGCCGAATGCCGCCAGCGCTGCCAATACGGAATTGACGATCAAATTCATTCGATCTGCTCCTTTTACCGCCCCGCAAGGGGCGGGCGGCCTGCAACTCATGTTGCAGCCATTCCTGATCTGGCCAATGCGGCGCGGTCGCACGCTGCTTTCCTGCCGGTATGTGAGGACATGTTTATTTCATATTTCTTAAATGATTTGTTCCTTTCTGATCCTCATGTCCAGCATGGGTCTCGCACGCCTTGCCAATGATCGCCTTTCACACCGGCAGATCAACCCTTCATTGCGTCGGCAGCGGTACCACAACGGTCGGCGTGGTGGTTGCCTTGGGCGCGGAACTGTCCCGTTGCGATGCAGTTGCGGCTTGAGGCAGGGGAACGGGCGGGCCTTTCGCCACGGGCTCCACCATGCTGTCGGGCACCGGGCTTGCGGCCGGCTTCGGCGCGGCCGGTCTTGCGGGGTGGGGTGCTGCCACGGGCGCTGTGGGGATGGATGGAGAAAATGCTGCGGAGGCCGGGCGCGCCGTGCCGGCCAGCACGGCCTCTGCCGATCTCGGTGCGCCATAGGGGTTCCATGCGGCAGAGCCGTAAGCCCCGGTGACGGTATAGCCCAGCATGGTTTTCAACAATTCGTTCTCGCCCGCCTGCCGGTCGCAAAGTCTCGCCCGGATGTCCACCACGCCGAGATTGCCAAGGGAGGACCGCTGGTTCTCGGGGCTCCTGATCTGCTGCCAGCCATAGATGCAATGATCGCCGCTCGGCCCCTTGCCTGAGGCGAAGCCGAAAGGCCCGTAGCTGTTTTGCATGAAAAGGGCGGAAGGCTGGGATGCCACGCCATTGGTGGCATTATAGGCTTCCCTTTGCAGGCCGGGCGCGCTCAAGCCACGGTGGCTGCCGCCCTCGCCGGCGGGGGTTGAGCCATAAAGCCTGATGTTGAGATAGTTCTGCCCCGGCACGTTGGAATTTGTCGCCAGCAGAACCCGCTGTTCCGTGAGGTTTCCGGCAGTTTTCTCGATCACCCCGGAGACCGAATGGCTGCCGGGTGGCGGCAGGATCATGGCCCGATCGGCCTCCACCATGCGCACGCTCTCCAGTGGCTTCGCCACCTGCTGACTGGCGCAGCCGGAAAGCAACAGCACCGCAAGAGCGGTGCAAAGCGGCAGATGCCGGCGGGGTGAAAAATGGGCTTCCATACAGTCCGCCTGCGAAAATCCGTCTGCTTGCCATGGGCGTTGCCGTATCCGGCGAAATTGCGTCATTCCCGGTTGCGCGGTGCCTGTCCGATCTCCAAACGGTTGAAAGCCGGACTCTACCTGTTTATGTCTCGCATAGTTAACTATTAGTTAATGGAAGCGGAAGCGTCGGGCGTCAGGAACCACAGTCCGTTTTTGGGCGGGAAAATTGCTGCCGGAAACGGCAAGGGGAAAATCCAAATGATCTCGCCGCGCGGTTTCGCAAACGGACAAAGAACGTTTTAATGCTTTGAATATAAATGATAAATATTACCTGAAGCTGGTTCCGGTCCAAGGAATTATGCAGGCGCAAACAATGATCTTCCATGGCGTCGGGCTCTGGTCCACCAATGCATTGTTCCGGAAAAAGTGGAACCCGGATTTCGTCCGAAATTGCGTAAAAACAAACGGTTAGAGTGGTCCATCGTTTCCTTTGAACAGTGAACTGCTCTTGTGCGGCGGTCTTGGTGAATTGAAGTGTGGAAAAGCCCTTGGCCCCAGGCGGGCCGGAGCAGAAGAGGTGCGCCCAAGCTGGCCGCACCTCCATTTCTGGCGTGAAATTCCGTTACTGAGGGGTGATTCGCCCGAGAACCTTGCCCGCCTCGATATAGTCTCCGGCCTTGGCGTCCTGCTCGAAAGTCCCGTCGGCGTCTGCCAGAAGCTGGGTTTCCATCTTCATGGCCTCCATCACAGCCAGCAGGTCGCCTTTCTTCACCCGGCTGCCTGCCTCGGCCTTGTAGGATTGCAGGGTGCCGGAGACGGGAGCGATCACGGCGCCCGAAGGGGCTGCGGGCGCGGAGGCATTTTTTCCGGTCGCGTGATCCGGCCTTGTTACCATTCCGGTTCCCATTCCGGTTCCCATTCCGGCAAGTCCTCCGAGCAGGGCGGGCGGCAGGCCAATGCGGTGCCGCTTGCCATCGATCTCCAGCACCATCCGCACCAATCCGTCCTGCGGCAGGGGGTCCGGCCGGGCCATGGCCGCCAGCCCCGGCGCAAAATCCGTTTCGATCCAGCGCGTATGCACCTTGAAGCCGTCCTCGCCGGTAAAGTCCTTTTCCTCCAGCACGGCGCGGTGGAAGGGCAGAACGCTTGCCACGCCTTCGATGGTGAATTCGCTCAACGCCCGGCGGGCGCGCCGCAAGGTCTCTTCGCGGGTCGCGCCGGTGACAATCAGCTTGGCGACGAGGCTATCGTAAAGGCCTGGAATGGCGGAGCCGCTCTCCACGCCGCTATCGAGCCGGATGCCGGGGCCGGAGGGCGCCTGAAAAGCCGAGATCCTGCCGGGCGTCGGCAGAAAGCCCCGGCCCGGATCCTCGGCATTGATGCGAAATTCCATGGAATGGCCGCGTGGCGCGGGCGTTTCGGTGAGACTGAGCGGCAGGCCTTCGGCAATGCGGAACTGTTCGATGACGAGATCGATGCCGGTGGTTTCCTCCGTCACCGGATGTTCCACCTGTAGCCGCGTATTGACCTCCAGAAAGGAGATGGTGCCATCCGCGCCCAGCAGGAACTCCACCGTGCCCGCGCCGGTATAACCGGCCGCTGCACAAATGGCCCTGGCGGCGTCATGAATCTGGCGGCGCTGTTCATCGCTGATAAAGGGCGCCGGAGCCTCTTCCACCAGTTTCTGGTTTCGCCGTTGCAGCGAGCAGTCCCGCGTGCCCATCACCACGACATTGCCATGCGTATCGGCCAGAATCTGCGCCTCGATATGGCGCGGACGATCCAGAAACCGCTCCAGAAAGCATTCGCCCCGGCCAAAGGCGGCCTTCGCCTCGCGCACGGCGGATGCGTAAAGCTCGGCCACCTCTTCCATCTTCCACGCAACTTTGAGGCCGCGCCCGCCGCCGCCATGGGCAGCCTTGATCGCCACGGGAAGGCCATGGCGCTCGGCAAAGGCCACCACCTCGGCAGCCGATGAAACCGGCCCGTCGCTGCCAGCCACCAGGGGTGCGCCCACGGATTTTGCGATGTCGCGGGCCTTCACCTTGTCGCCCAGCGCCTCGATCACCTCTGGCCGGGGACCGATCCAGATCAGCCCGGCATCGAGCACGGCTTGCGCGAATTCCGCCCGTTCGGAGAGGAAGCCATAGCCCGGATGCACGGCATCCGCGCCGGAGCGTCTGGCGATGGCGATCAGCTTTTCGATGTCCAGATAGGTTTCCGCCGGAAGGCTGCCGCAAAGGCCATAGGCCTCGTCGGCATGTTTGACGAACAGCGCCTCGGCATCCGGGTCGGCATAGACGGCCACAGATTGCAGTCCATGATCCCGGCAGGCGCGGATGATGCGCAGCGCGATTTCGCCGCGATTGGCGATCAGCACTTTTTTCATCGGGGTTCTCCTCCCTGTTTTTGTTCTGGCTGGATTTCGGCAAAATCGCGGACAGGCCGGAAACGGATCGTGGCGTGAACGGGAATTTGACCGGCAAGGTCAAGATGATATTCGGCCACCGCCCCGATGACCGGATAACCACCGGTCAGCGGATGATCGGCCAGAAACAGCACCGGCTGGCCGCTATGCGGCACCTGAATGGCGCCGGTGGCCGTGCCTTCGCTTGGCAGCTCGGCACTGTCCTTGCGCTCGATGGCAACGTCGCCGCCGAGACGGATGCCGACGCGGCTTGATTGCGGCGTGACCTGAAAGCTTTGCCCTGTCAGCGTTTCAAGCCCTTTTTCGGTAAACCAGTCGGTGCGCGGCCCAGCCACCACGTCCAGCACCACCTCCTCGCCCATGGCGGGAAAGGCGAAGGCGGGGGCTTCTGTAGTGGAAACGGCTGAAAGACCCTCGCAATGGCCTTTCAGCGCCAGCACGGTTCCAACCGTTACCGGCTCCGGCCCCACCACGGCCAGCGTATCGGTGGCGGCACTGCCCAGCACGGGTTTGACGGCAAAGCCGCCGCGCACCGCAAGATAGGCGCGCATACCGCAAGGCGGGTGGCCGAGCGTGACGACATCACCCGCTTCCAGCGGAACCGGTTGCCATGGCGCGGCGTCGATCGTCTGGCCGGAGGCGTCGCGAATGCTGATCGGACAGGGCGCACCGGCAAGGCCGATGACGGCGCGGCAATTCACCTCGAAGGCCAATCCGCCAAGGGTCACTTCCAGTGCTGGCGTGTTGAACGGGTTGCCGACAATGCGGTTGGCGGCATTGAAACTCCCCCGATCGAGCGCGCCGGAGGCCGAGACGCCCTGACCCGTCTGGCCGAACCGGCCAAGATCCTGAAAGACCGGCGGCATGGGTGCGGCCAAAACCCTGAGCTGCGGGGCGTCTTGCGGTATGGGGTCCGGTGCTGCTTTTGGAGCCTCGACGGGAATGACCGTCTTTTGCCTGGCCATGTCGATGAAGCGTACCCGGTAGCCCGGCTGGAACAGCGCGCCGGGATCGCGGCCAATGTCCCACATTTTCAGCGGCGTCGAGCCGATCAATTGCCAGCCGCCGGGGCTTGCCTGCGGATAGACACCGCTGAACGCCCCGGCCAGCGCCACCGACCCTGCCGGAATGCGCGTGCGCGGGCTTTTGCGGCGCGGCACATGCAGCCTCCGATCACCACCGACGAGATAGCCGAAGCCGGGCGCAAAACCGCAAAAGGCCACGGTGAAAACACTCTCCGTGTGGCGGCGGATGACCTCTTCCACCGGAAGTCCGGTGAGATCGGCAACATCGCCGAGATCCTCGCCGTCATAGGTGACGGGAATTTCGACAAGCCTGTCGGAGGGCGGAATTTTCGCCGATAGATCGCGGCTGGCAATTTCGGCCGCCAGTGCCCCGACGCTGATTGTTTCCGGACGAAAGCGGATCATCACCGTGCGGGCGGCAGGCACCATGTCTTCGATGCCCGCAACGGGGGCTGCTTCAAGCGAGGCGAAAAGTGCCAGCGTCTCGTCGAGATCGGCCAGTTCCACAAGGATCGTCGTCAGGCTGACGGGAAGAATGCGCATCCTGGCCTCAGGCGTGATAGACGGAATCGGGAATATCGGTAATGAACATGTGCCCCGGCGCATGGGTAATGGCGAAGGGCACTTTCGAGGCCATCACGGCGGCTTGCGGGGTGACGCCGCAGGCCCAGAACACTGGCACTTCGCCGGGCTCGATGCGCACGGCATCGCCGAAATCCGGCTTCGAAAGATCGGCAATGCCGATGTCCTGCGGTGCGCCCACATGCACGGGTGAACCGTGCACGGCGGGAAACCGGCCGGAAATCGTTGCCGCATCGGCCACGCGGCTTGCCGGAATGGGCCGCATGGAGACGACCATATTGCCGGTCAGCCGCCCCGCCGGGCGGCAGGCGCGATTGGTCAGATACATCGGCACATTGGTCTTGTCGGTGATGTGGCGGATCTCGATGCCCGCCTCCAGCATCGGCGTTTCGAAGGTGAAGCTGCATCCGATCAGGAAGCTGACGAGATCGGGGTGTTCGCCCCAGGCCGCACTGGCATCCGCCGTTTCCTCCACAAGTCTGCCGTCGCGCCAGATGCGGTAGAGCGGCAGGTCGGTGGCAAGATCGGCGTCCCTGGCCAGTTGCGTGTGCCGCGAGCCGGGATCGGACACGTCGAGAACGGGGCAGGCTTTCGGGTTGCGCTGCGCATAGAGCAGAAAGTCGAAGGCCCAGTCGCGCGGCAGCACGATCATGTTGGCCTGGGTAAAGCCCGGCGCAACGCCTGCCGTCGGCTCCACGGCGCCTGCGCGGTAACGGCTGCGGGCGGCGCGTGCTGCCTCCGCATCGACATGGGCAAGATGGCTCAGATCGGTCATGGCAGCCTCAATGGGTTGGAAGGAAAGAGGAAACGGCAATGCCTTCGGCCTTGAACCGCGCCGCGATGGTTTGCGCAATCGCCACCGCGTCGGGGCTGTCGCCATGCACGCAGATGGATTGCGCCTCGATGGCGATGATGCTGCCATCCACGGCTTCCAGCTTGCCTTCGCGGGCAAGCCGCACCATGCGGGCGGCAATCTCTTCGCGGTCATGCAGCACGGCACCTGCCTCGCGGCGGGAGACAAGCTCGCCCTTCGGGGTATAGGCGCGGTCGGCAAAGGCTTCCGCCACGGTTTTCAGGCCGGATTTCTGCGCAAGGGCAAGGATCGGCGCATTGGCAAGACCCATCAGCACCAGCGAGGCATCCACGGCCTTGATGGCATCGATCACTGCCTGGCCCTGTTTCGGGTCATGGGCAATGCGGTTGTAAAGCGCGCCATGCGGCTTCACATAGCGCACCGTGGTGCCTGCGGCAGCGGCAAGGCCCTTCAGCGCGCCAATCTGGTAGATCACGTCGCCGATCAGTTCCTCGCTGGTGACATCCAGATCGCGGCGGCCAAAGCCGACCCGGTCGGGATAGGAAACATGCGCGCCGATGACCACGCCCCTTTCGGCGGCGGCCTTTACCGTTCGATAGATCCCGGCGGGATCGCCGGCATGAAAACCGCAGGCAATATTGGCGCTGGAGACGACGGCCAGCATGGCGGCATCATCGCCCATGCGCCAGGCGCCGTAGCTTTCCCCAAGGTCGCTGTTGAGATCGATGGCGGGCATGTCTTCCTCCGTTTGTCAAAGACCGAGCAGGGCAAAGATCGGCCCGATGGCCTTGTAGCCCATATACCATGTAAGGCCAGCGGTGAGGGCGCCGAGCACCAGCAGCCATGCCGGATATGTGTAGCCCTCCATGAGATCCTGACGTTTCCACGCGGCATAGATGAAGATGGAGAAGCCGATGGGCAGGATAAGGCCGTTGAGGCCACCGACGAAAACCAGCATCTGGGCAGGCGGCGTGGTGATGACCACGTAGAAGAACAGCGATACCGCGATGAAGATCACCGTCGCGACATTGCGGGCGCGTTCGCTCATATCCTGCTTGAAGACGGTGAGGAAGGATACGGAGGTATAGGCCGCGCCGATGACGCTGGTAATAGCGGCTGCCCAGAGAATGACGCCGAAAATGCGCAGGCCAAGATCGCCTGCCGCGGCCTGAAATGCCTGTGCTGCGGGATTTGCACCCTTGCCGGAGGTGTCGATGACAAGGCCTGCGGACACGACGCCCAGAATGGCAAGGAACAGTACGAAGCGCATGAGGCCTGTCACGGCAATGCCCGTGAGGGCGGCGCGGTTGACGGCGGCAAGGTTTTCACGCCCCGTCATGCCCTTGTCCAGCAGCCGATGGGCGCCGGAATAGGTGATGTAGCCCCCGACCGTGCCGCCGACAATGGTCACGATGGCGGCGAAGTTGATCGTGGACGGCAGGAAGGTCTCGTAAAGGGCTTGTCCCACCGGCGGACCGGAAACGATGGCGACGAACAGGGTGAGGGCAATCATCATCACGCCCGCAACAATGATGAAGCGGTCCACCAAGAGACCGGCGCGGCGTGAGAGAAAGATGCCGATGGCGATCAGCGCGCTGATGCCGCCGCCGATCTTCGGATCGAGCCCCAGCATGGCATTGAGGCCAAGGCCACTGCCGCCGATATTGCCGATGTTGAAGAACAGCCCGCCGAAAATGACGAGAACGGCCAGCAGATAGCCGGAACCGGGAATGGCTGCATTGGCAATGTCGGAGGCCCGGCGGCGGGTAAGCGTCACGATGCGCCAGATGTTGAGCTGCACCACGAAGTCGATGAGGATGGAAGCCAGAATGCCGAAGGCAAAGGCGGCCCCCAGCGAAGCGGTGAAGGTCGCGGTCTGGGTAATGAAGCCGGGGCCGATGGCTGAGGTCGCCATCAGGAAAATCGCGGCCATCAGCGCGTTGCGGCTGGTTTTTCGGCTGCCCGTCTGCGGGTCGCTGTTTGCGTCTGCCGGCGTGTGCTCCATGGCCTTGCTCCTTGTTCTCGTCATCCGCCCCTCGCGGATGCTGTGGCCATGACTTTGCCACGTTCAGCGCTTTCGTCAAGATTGTTCAACAATAATTCTATATTGCTCTGCAATATTGCCTAATTGTGCAGCGCGATGCATAGGACATGGTCAGCCATTGCGCATTGCTTGTGCAAAGACGGGCGGCTCGCGGTGGCTCCCTTGCCGCTCATCGGGGCATAGGCAATAGTCCCGGCAACAACAGGACCGCGCGATGACCGAAGAGACCGAAACGCTTTCCCTTGCCGAGCGGCTGGCGGGCCAGATCCGCGACCGGCTGATTGCAGGCGAGCTGACGCCGGGTCAGCGTCTTTCGGAGGCAGCACTCAGCGCAAGGCTCGATGTGTCGCGCAATTCGCTGCGCGAGGCCTTTCGTCTGCTGACCAAGGACGGGCTTTTGCGGCACGAGGCCAATCGCGGTGTGTTCGTTTCCACCCCCAGCATGGCCTCGATCATCGACATTTACCGCGTGCGGCGGCTGGTGGAATGCCGGGCGCTGGAGCAGGGCTTTGCCCATCATCCGGCCGTCAGGCAGATGAGCGAGGCGGTGGAGGAGGCCTGTCACTGTCTTGAAGCGAAGGATTGGCAGGGTGTGGGCAGCGCCAATATGCGCTTTCACAGTGCCATTGTCGATCTTGCCGACAGCCATCGCCTCAATGATTTCTACGCCCGCATCGCTGCGGAATTGCGGCTGAGCTTCGGTCTTCTGGCCGATCCCGAACTGCTTCACGCACCCTTCGTGCCGCTCAATCGCGAGATCCTCGACCTCCTGCTTCAGGGCAAGCCGCAAGCCGCCGCCGCGGCACTCGATGCCTATCTCCAGCGCTCCGAACGCATGGTGCTGGCGGCTTTTGCCCGCAGCGGCGATATGGCGAAGTAAACTTCAAAAATCCAGCGGGCGGTTATCGACCACCTCTTTCATCACGAAAAAAGTGCGCGTCTGGCGCACGCCCGGCAGTGCGATCAGCTGGCTGCCATGAATGCGGTTGAAATCGGCCATGCCGCCGACGCGGATCTTCAGGAAATAATCGAAATCTCCCGCCACCAGATGGCAGTCCAGCACGCAATTGAGTTTCGCGGCGGCGGCCTCGAAATCGGCAAAGCTGTCCGGCGTGGACCGGTCCAGCACCACGCCAACCATGACCAGCGTGCCAAGATCGACCTTGGCCGGATCGACCAGCGCGCGCACGCCCGCAAGATAACCATCGCGAAACAGTCTCTGGGTACGGCGATGGCAGGTGGCGGGGCTGATCGCCACTTTCTCCGCCAGTTCCGCATTGGTCAGCCGTCCATCCTTCTGCAACAGGCGCAAAATCTTGACGTCGATACGGTCAAGCGGTTCCGTCATGAAAACCTCTTTCGTAATTTGCTTCCCGGTGGATCATTTCAGATAATATGAGAAGAAATAGCGGATTTTATCTGCAAACTGAACATCAAAATAGAAAGGACGTTTCAGCCCGGTTTCGCTAGGCTTTTTCCGGTTTCCACCCTGCAACACCGGAAAGACCATGCTGGAAAAATTCGAACGCTATCCGCTGACCTTCGGTCCCACCCACATCGAAAAGCTTGAACGCCTTACCGGCCATCTCGGCGGCAAGGTTGAGATTTACGCCAAGCGCGATGATTGTAATTCCGGCCTTGCCTATGGCGGCAACAAGCTGCGCAAACTGGAATACATCATTCCCGACGCCATTGCCTCCAATGCCGATACGCTGGTGTCCATCGGCGGCGTGCAGTCCAACCACACCCGCATGATCGCGGCGGTCGCTGCCAAGATTGGCTTCAAATGCCGTCTGGTGCAGGAATCCTGGGTGCCGCATGAGGATGCGGTCTATGACCGCGTGGGCAATATCATGCTGTCGCGCATCATGGGGGCGGATGTGCAAATGGTGGATGAGGGCTTCGACATCGGCATCCGCAAGAGCTGGGAAGACGCCATCGAGGATGTGAAGGCCAAGGGCGGCAAGCCTTACCCCATACCCGCCGGTGCTTCAGTGCATAAATATGGCGGGCTCGGCTATGTCGGCTTTGCCGAAGAGGTGCGCAAGCAGGAAGAGGAGCTTGGCTTCCGCTTCGATTATATCGTTGTCTGCACCGTTACCGGCTCCACCCATGCCGGTATGACGGTGGGCTTTGCCAAGGATGGCCGCGCCGACCGGGTGATCGGGATCGATGCCTCCTTCACGCCGGAAAAGACCCGCGCCCAGGTGCTGGAGATTGCAAGGCGCACCGCCGATCTGGTGGAGCTTGGCCGCGAGATCACGGCAGACGATGTGGTGCTGATCGAGGATTATGCCTATCCCGTCTATGGCGTGCCATCGGAGGAGACCAAGGAGGCAATCCGTCTCGTTGCCCGGCTGGAGGGCATGATTACCGATCCGGTCTATGAGGGCAAATCCATGCAGGGCATGATCGATCTCGTGAAGAAGGGCTATTTCCCGGAGGGCTCCAAGGTTCTCTATGCCCATCTTGGCGGCGCACCGGCGCTGAATGGCTATGGCTACGCCTTCCGCAATGGTTGACCTGTCCTGAAACGAAAAAGGCGGCCCGAAAGCCGCCTTTTTCAGGGTCATGCGAGAGAAAATCTCCACTCGATCAATAGCTTTTGCCACCGGCCACGCGGCGCAGCGGCTGGGCTGCGGGCTTGGCAATTGTGTTGCCGTTGGCGGCGGGCTTTTCCAGCGGGCGGCGCAGCGGCTGGGCCGGGCGCAGCGTGAAGGGCTTGGCAGCCACGACAGCCACAGGCTTGATGGCCTGCTTCGGCTTTTTCGGGCCGTTGATCCAACGCATCAGGGCTTCGAAGCCATGGCGCGCTTCGCGCTTGGCGACCTTCAGCCCTTCCTCGCTCAACTGACAGGTGGCACCGATTTCGCGCCAGTTCAGGCGCCCCGCATGAAGCGGCGGCAGCGCGCGGCGCATGGTCAGGCCCAGCATATAGCTGCTCAGGTTGTTATAATCTTGCTTGCCCAGAACAGGGGCAAGGCGCACCTCACAGAAGCTTTCAATCTTCGCGTGAAAGGTGGCAATGGAAGGCATTATTTGCGGCATCTACTCACAACTCACTTTGGCCGGCGCATCGTGGAATGGCCGGGCCCGGGCAGGTAAGCGATGTCTGTTAATGAAAGGTTGCGCAATTCACAAGAGGTCTTCGCAAAGCAGGAAAAACTTCAGCTATTCCAAAAACGCAGGGCTCCATTTTTGACGGATATTGAAAAAAAATTAAACATATTCAGTATGTTGGTAATGATGCTCTGCAAGGTCCGGCCAGCTTGACATTTGGCAGCCGCCGGACGTGTCGCGAGAGTGGCAAACCGGCGGAATACGGGCGGGTGCAGGCAGGAGAAAGCCGTTTTGCCGGTTCCAGAGCGAAAAACGCAGCGTCTTGCGAAGAACATTGAAAAATCGATGGCGCTGGCACGTCCGTTGCGAATCACGCGGCCAACCGTGCGGGGCTGCGGCGTTTGCGGCAACATATTCGACTTCTCTGGCTGGCCAACCCGGCAGCTTGTGCCGAATAGAGGGCAAGGAGAGCAGGGAAAATGTGCGTCTGCGGGTGAAAATCCCCTCGGATAACGAATGGGGTGAAGCATGGATTGCGTGGCATTGCTGGAAAAGCTGGTCGGCTTTCCTTCCGTGGTGGGCACGCCCAACCATGCCATTGCCGGATGGATTGCCGATTATGCCCGCGCACAGGGGGCTGCCGTTCACACTCTTCCCGGCCCGGAAGGCGACCGCGCCAATCTTTTCATCACCCTGGGGCCAGTGGAAGAGCGCGGTTATGTTCTTTCCGGCCACATGGATGTGGTGCGCGCCGACGAGCCGGAATGGACGAGCAATCCCTTCGCATTGAGAGCCGATGGCGAGCGTCTTTACGGGCGCGGCACCAGCGACATGAAGGGCTTTCTGGCGGCCTCTCTGGCGCTGTTGCCCAAGCTTGCGGGCAGGCGGTTGAAAAGGCCGCTGCATCTTGCCTTTTCCTATGACGAGGAGGCCGGTTGCCGCGGCGTGCCGCATCTTCTGGCGCAATTGCCAGCGCTTTGCCAGATGCCGCTTGGCGCCATTATCGGCGAGCCCAGCGGTTTGCAGCCCATTCTGGCGCATAAGGGCAAGGCGGCGGCCCGGCTGACCGTTATCGGCCGATCCGGCCATTCCTCCCGGCCCGATCTGGCGCTCAATGCCATTCACGGCATTTCGCGGGTGCTTTCCACCTGCCTTTCCGTCAGTGCGGCGCTGGAAGAGGGGCCTTTCGACGCAAGCTTCGCACCGGCCTGTTCCACCTTGCAGGTAGGGGTGATTTCCGGCGGGCAGGCGGTCAACATCATTCCCGCCGAAGCGCGGATCGAGCTTGAGGTGCGGGCCATTGCCGGGCAGTCGCCCCGGCAATTGCTGGAGCCGGTGGAGCGTGCGGCACAGGCGCTGACGGCGGCGGGCTATGGCGTGGAGTGGCAGCTCGTGAGCGAGTATCCGGCGCTGGCGCTGCCTGCGGGCTCGGCGCTTGCGGGGCTGGCGCGGGAGATTTCCGGGCAGGAACCGCTGGCGGCTGTCAGCTATGGCACGGAGGCCGGGCTTTACCAGCAGGCGGGCATGGAGGCCATCATCTGCGGACCCGGCGATATTGCCCGCGCCCACAAGCCGGATGAATTCATTGCCCGCCGCGAACTCGCCGTCTGCGAGACAATGCTGGAGCGTCTTGCCGCGCATTTGTCATGAGCGGCTTTTTCAGCGTGATCTGCCGTTGTCGGTTGTCGATTCAGCGTCTTCTTCCGTGTGTCTGCGGCACACTCTGCTGAAAATCCAAAAGGATGCGGCCCATGGCCTTTCTTTTCAATTCCGATGCGGCGCGGGGCGCAATCTTCCAGGCGGCCTTTGCCGAGGCGTTGCCGGACCTGCCCTTTCATATCGGCGCAGCCGGGCTGGACCCCGCAGCGGTGCGCTATCTCATCACCTGGACGGTGCCGGAGGATCTGGCCCGCTATGACAATCTCGAAATCCTGTTTTCCATCGGCGCGGGCGTCGATCAGTTCAATCACGACCTCGTGCCGCCGCAGGTCAGGATCGTGCGCATGGTGGAAGAAGGCATCGTGCGGATGATGCAGGAATATGTGACGCTTGCCGTGCTGCTTCTCCATCGCAACCTGCCGGTCTATCTGGCGCAGCAGCGGGCGGGCCTGTGGAAAGCCCAGCCCGTGCTTCAGGCGCCGGGGCGGCGGGTCAGCGTGCTTGGGCTTGGCATGTTGGGCAGCGCGGTGCTGGAGCGGCTAAAACCCTTTGGCTTCGTGTTGCAGGGCTGGAGCCGGTCGAAACGCCAGATTAACGGCGTGGATTGCCGCCATGGAAAAGAGGCGCTGCCGCAGCTTCTGAAGGAAACCGACACGCTGATCTGCCTTTTGCCGCTGACGGCTGAAACACGCGGCTTTCTCGATGCCAGGATCTTCGCCCTGTTGCCGCAAGGCGCCTCGCTGGTGCAGGCGGGGCGCGGGCCGCAGCTTGACCATGAGGCGCTTCTGGCGGCGCTGGAAAGCGGCCACCTGTCCGGCGCGGTGCTGGATGTGACCGATCCCGAGCCGCTGCCCGCCGATCATCCGCTCTGGCATCACCCCAAAGTGATTGTCACCCCGCATATCGCCAGTGTCACCCAGCCGGAAACGGCGGCCCGTTCGGTTATCGCCGCCATTCTCCGCCATCAGGCGGGGCTTGCCCCCGAAGGCCTGGTGGACCGCCAGCGCGGCTATTGATGGTGAAGGGATTTTTCTGTGAACACGCCTCTGAATAGCAGGCATCCAAAGCAAACATGAACACGCCGGAGGTTTCCATGTCCGACCTGAAAGACAAGATGCTGTTTCGCGAGCAGGGCCTGATCGGTGGCCAATGGAGGTCTGCGGCCTCCGGCAAGGTGGTGGAGGTCATCAATCCCGCCACCGGCAAGGCCATGGGAAGCGTGCCGGACATGGGCGGCGACGAGACGCGCGCGGCCATCGATGCGGCGAATGCGGCTTTTCCCGCATGGAAAAAGAAGACGCATGGCGAGCGCGCAGCGCTGCTGGAAAAATGGTTTGCCCTGATGATCGAGCATGTCGATGATCTCGGCCTGCTTTTGACGCTGGAACAGGGAAAGCCGCTGGAAGAGGCGAAGGGCGAGATCCGTTACGGCGCCTCCTTCGTCAAATGGTTTGCGGAAGAAGCCCGCCGCATCGGCGGCCACACCATTCCATCTCCCACGCCCGATCGCCGCATATTGGTGCTGAAAGAGCCGGTCGGCGTCTGCGGCATCATCACGCCCTGGAATTTTCCCAATGCCATGATTACCCGCAAGGTGGCGCCAGCGCTTGCCGCAGGCTGCACGGTGGTTATCAAGCCTTCGGAATTCACGCCGTTTTCGGCGTTGGCGCTCGGCGTGCTGGCCGAGCGGGCGGGCATTCCCGCGGGCGTCATCAATATCGTGACCGGAATGCCTGCCGAAATCGGCAACGAGATCATGGCCAATGAAACGGTGCGCAAGATTTCCTTCACCGGCTCCACCCGCGTTGGCTCCTTGCTGATGCGCGGCGCGGCCGACAGCGTCAAGCGGCTGTCGCTGGAGCTTGGCGGCAACGCGCCGTTCATCGTCTTCGACGATGCCGATCTCGATCTGGCCGTCGAAGGGGCAATCGTCTCGAAATTCCGCAATGGCGGGCAGACCTGTGTCTGCGCCAACCGCATTCTGGTGCAGGCTGGCGTCTATGATGATTTTGCCGCCCGCCTTGCCGCCCGTGTCAATGCCATGAAGGTCGGGCCGGGAACCGAGGCGGGCGTCACCATCGGCCCGATGATCAACGCGGCGGCAATCACCAAGATCAACCGGCATGTCGAGGATGCGCTGGCCAGGGGTGCCAGCATCATCACCACGCCGCACAGCCTGCCGGAGGGCGCGCAATATACCGCGCCCGTGGTGCTGACCGGCGCGACGACGGATATGCAGCTTGCCGCTGAAGAAACCTTCGGACCCGTGGCGCCGCTCTTTCGCTTCGAAACCGAAGAGGAGGCCATTGCAATCGCCAATGGCACGCCCTTCGGTCTTGCCGCCTATTTCTATACGGAAAACCTCAAGCGCTCCTGGCGGGTGGCCGAGGCGCTGGAATTCGGCATGGTCGGCCTCAATACCGGGGCGATTTCCACCGAGGTTGCCCCATTTGGCGGCGTCAAGCAATCCGGTCTGGGCCGTGAGGGCGCTCAGGCTGGCATCGAGGAATATCTGGAAATGAAGAGCTTCCACATCGGCGGACTGGCCTGAGGGGGGCGGCAGGGATTAGAGCATAATCCGACCGGAGTGAAACGAGGATCGACAAGATTATGCTTCAAAAATAACATCTTAAAGCGCCGTGCGTCTGATAAAACGCACGGCGCTCCAGGTCATTTTTCTTGCTGCTCTTCCGGTTCGGATTCCGGCTGATCCTTCGAGGCCTTCATATAGGTCTCGAAGATCTGCTCCATGCTTTTCTGGTAGGATTTCTGCACCTCCAGCCCGCTGTCGAACATGGTGTTGACCATGTTGCGCATGGCTTCCCCGGCTTCGGCCTGCGGTTCGGGTTTGGGCGGCTCCGGGGCTTTGGGCGTCTGGCCCATGGAGGCGCTGACCATATCCGTCCATGCCTTGGCGAAGGGATTGTCGAGAAAGGGATTGGTGGCCTTGGTCTCCGGCGCGGTCTTGACGCCCATCATTTCCTGCCATGCCTTGAGAAAGGGATTGTCGAAGACGGGATCGGGCTGCTTGGGTTTCGGCTGAAAGCCGGTTGCCTGAAGCCATTGGTCCAGCATCGGCGCGAAGGGGGCGGTGGCGAAAGCGCCCTGTGCTTCGGAAAGCTGGCCCATGCTTTGTTTGAACAGGCCTCCCATGATCGTATCGGCCAGACCCGGCATCATGCGCTTGAGAATGTCCTGGCCAATGCCGGTAATCTGTGCGGCCTGCGCGGCAATGGCCCGCGAAACCTCCTTGGAGCCGAATAATTGCTCCAGCACGCGGTTGCCGTCGGCAATGCCTTCCGGCGTGAAAGCCTTGCCCATGTCTTCGAAATAGCGGGCATAATTGCCCGACGCCATGGCCGAAAACAGGGCGGAAAGATCGTAAGGATTGGCGGCGGTGCGCTTGAGGCCGGAGGAGAAGGCGGGCGCCAGCGCGGCAAAGGCCTGCGCGGCCTGTTCCTGTGCCAGACCAAACTGCTTTGCCATGGCCTCCACGGCTGCGCCGTTCTGGGCCCTGAGCATCATTTCAAACAGTGGCATCATGGCGTTTCCCCTCATTTTGGCCCTCGTTGCCAACGACTATAACGGGAAAACGATTCTTGCCTACTGCCTATCCATCCGCGCTGCGAGATTTCCGGATGTCTCAAGGGGCGGCCCGGCAGCATAATTCCTTAAACCGGAATCGATTCAAGAAAGTATGCAGCAGCCCTAAGAGCCATAGTGCCGCTTCGCCCGTCAGTAATGATAGACGTCGAAAGCCGGTCTTACGCTGCCATTCCAGTCGCCGTGATAGGCGGCCAGCATATCCTGTGCCAGCGTCCGGCCATTTTCCAGAATGGTGTCGAGCGGGGCGAGATAGATTGTTTCATCCTCGCCATTGCCGTTCAATTGCCTGCGGGCCTTCAGGCCCGCGCGGGAAATCTCCACCACGTCGCGGGCAATGTCGTTCAGGGCGCGGCCATCGATCCGTGCCGTGAGCCCTGCCGTGGGCACGCTGGCGCGAAGGGCCGAAACGGCCTCGAAATCCCAGGCTGCGGTCAGTTCGTCGGCGCTGGCCAGCGCCGCATCATCGTAAAGCAGACCGACCCAGAAGGCTGAAAGGGCGGGAATATGGCTTTCCGGGCCGTTATCGGCGCCACGCATTTCCAGAAAGCGCTTCAGCCGAACATCGGGAAACAGGGTGGAAAGATGATTGGTCCAGTCGCCCATGGTCGGCTGCCAGGCGGCAAGCTCACCCTTCAGCGCGCCGTCCATGAATTGCCGGAAGGTGACATGGGTGCAATCATGGTAACGCCCGTCGCGCACCACGAAATACATCGGCACATCCAGCGCCCATTCGACATAATCGCCGAAACAGAAATCGGGCCGGAAGGTGAAGGGCAGCAAACCGGCGCGCCGGTTGTCGGTATCCGACCAGATGTCGCCGCGCCAGGACTGGAAGCCGTTGGGCTTGCCATCGGTGAAGGGCGAGGCGGCGAAGAGCGCGGTGGCCAGCGATTGCAGCTTCATGGAAACCCGCATCTTGCGGGCCATGTCTGCTTCGGAGGAGAAATCGAGGTTCACCTGAATGGTGGCGCTGCGATACATCATGTCCAGTCCCTTCCTGCCCACTTTGGGCATGTAACGGGTCATGATGTCATAGCGGCTTTTCGGCATTCGCGGCGTTTCGGCAAGCGTCCACAGCGGGCTGCCGCCCACCATCAGGAAAGAGATGCCGAGCGGCTCGCAAATCTCCTTCAGCGCCTGCATATGGGCGCTGGTTTCCGCCGCCGTTTCATGCAGGGTGGCAAGGGCTGCGCCCGAAAGCTCGAACTGGCCGCCGGGCTCGATGGAAATCGCTCCCTGGCCGCTGCCACCGGCAAGGCCGATGATGTTTTCGCCATCCATGATCGGTTCCCAGCCAAGCTTTGCCTGCATGGCCTTCAGGATCGCGCCGATCCCGGTTTCGCCTTCATAGGGAACCGGCGAAAGATCGTGGGTGTGAAAACCGAACTTTTCATGCTCGGTGCCAAGCCGGAACGCCTGCTTCGGCTTGTTCCCCTCGGCCAGATGGGCCGCCAGCATGTCTATGGAAGAAAGCGGCGTATCATCGGTGGTATCGCGAGCCATGGATCGTCCTGTCAAAAGATCTGTCACGGGGTTAAAGCATATCGTGCAAAAGTGTGAAACGGTTTTGCGATGACGTTATGCGTTAAAACAAGAAGTTAGATCGGTTCATTTTTTCACGGAAACATTGAGTCGATCTAACTATTTGTTTTTACGCATTTTTATACGGAAAACCGGCTTCCACTTTTCCTGAAAATGCTCTAAAGCCCGTTGCGTGAGGCTGATCACCGGCAGCGGGCTTTAAGGCGGATATAGAGCATTTCCGGAAAAAGTGAAAACCGGTTTTCCCACCGGACATTCGCAAGAACAAATATTTAAAACCCTGGGCTTTGTCTCTTCAATTCCAGTCTCCCGCCGTGGCTTGCAGCACGGCAAGTGCGGCAACCGCTGCCGTATCGGCCCGCAGAATGCGCGGGCCCAGCGGAATGGCGGTCACGAAGGGCAGGCTGCGCAAAAGCCCGCGCTCTTCCTCGGAAAAACCGCCCTCGGGCCCGACCAGCAGCGCAAGTCTGCTCGTCTTCAAGGATTGGAGGGCCGGCAGCGGGTTGTCGGTCGCGCTGTCTTCGTCGCAAAAGACAATGTGCCGGTCCTGTGGCCAGGTTTCCAGCAGGGTCTTCAGCTTCTGCGGGGAGCGCATTTCGGGAATGGCCAGAATGCCGCATTGTTCGGCTGCTTCCACCGCATTGGCCTGAAGCCGTTCCAGCGAGGTGATCTTGCCCTGCACATGCTGTGTCATCACCGGCTGGAGCGTGCCTGCGCCCATTTCCACGGCCTTCTGGATCAGATAATCCATGCGTCCCACCTTGAGGGGCGCAAAGAGGAAGACAAGGTCGGGATGCGCCGGTTGCGGGCGGGTCTGTTCCACCGGCGTCAGCAGGATCTTCTTGCGGGTGGGAAAGGCAAGCCTTGCCCTCCACTCGCCGTCGCGGCCGTTGAACAGCAAAAGCTCGGCCTCGTCGGCAAGCCGCAGCACATTGGCCAGATAGTTGAACTGTTCGGCATTGGTCTCCAGCGGCTGCTCCGGCAAAAGATCCGCCTGCACGTAAAGCCTTTGCATTCTGTAATTGGCGCGCATGGTCTTCTTCGTTTCACACTTCGAGCATCTTCTGGCTTTACGGGAAAGCTTTAACGGAAAAGCGCGAGCATAATGCGATAGACGATGGCCGCAAGCCCGGCTGAAACCGGCAGCGTCACCGCCCATGCCAGAAGAATGCTCATGAGATAGGAGCGGCGCACCAGACGGCGGCGGCGCGCCTCGTGCTTGTTGGCTTTCTTCTTGCGTGGGCGCGGCGGCAGAGCCTCGTCATTGCTGCTCTCGCCTGGCAAAAGGTCTTGCGCCCGCGCCGCCAGATAGGCCTGACGCCGTGCAGAGGTGCGGTTGTAATATTCCCGGAAGAAGCCGACGCCAAACACCGCTCCCACGGCGATATGGGTCGAACTCACCGGCAGGCCAAGTGCCGAGGCCGTGATGACGGTGACGGCTGCCGACATGGAAACGCAGAAGGCGCGCATCGGATTGAGCCGGGTGATCTGAGAGCCGACCAGCCGGATCAGGCGCGGCCCGAACAGCAGCAGCCCCACCGAAATGCCGAAGGCGCCTATCGTCATCACCCAGACCGGGATGACTGTATCGGCGGCAGGGCCGGAGCCCATCGGCCCATAGCTGTGCAGGGCATTGACGATGCCGGTCAGCGGGCCGATGGCGTTGGACACATCGTTTGCGCCATGGGCGAAGGAAAGCAAGGCGGCTGCGCCGATCAGCGGAACGCGAAACAGGTCGCGCAGCGACTGGTTGCGGTTTTCGAGCCCTATGGATTGCTTGCGAATAAGCGGGCGGCTCATCAGCCACGCCGCCACGCCCACGCCGCAGGCCATGGCAAGAGCGGGCGCCGAGCCGACCAGAAAAACGCGCCCGATGCCTTTGATGGTGAGGTAGAGCGAAAAGCTTCCGGCCATGACGCCGATGAGAACCGGCAACCAGAGCCGTGCGGCGGCGATCTTGTCGGCGCGGTAGACGATGAGGTCGTAGATCAGAAAAAGGAAGCCCGCCGCAATCAGCCCGCCCATGACCGGCGACACCACCCAGGCAAGTGTGATGGTGCTGATGACGTGCCAGTTGACGGCGCTGGGCCCGACGGCGGCAAAGCCCGCGCCAATCACGCTGCCGACGATGGAGTGGGTGGTTGAAACCGGCGCATTCAGCAGCGTGGCCAGATTGATCCATGTCGCCGCCGCCAGAAGCGCCGACATCATGATCCAGGCAAAGACTTCGCTGTCGCCGACAAGGGCGGGCGACACCACGGAGGCGGAAATCTTGCGCACCACCTCATGCCCGCCGATCATGGCGCCGGCGATTTCGAAACAGGCGGCCATCATGAGGGCGCCCGTCACGGTAAGGGCGCGCGCGCCCACCGCCGCGCCCACATTGTTGGTTACGTCATTGGCGCCGATATTCATCGCCATATAGGCAGCCAGCGCCGTCCCGGCCATCAGGAACACCACATCCTTGTCGTCGGTGCTGAAGCCCAGCGCGTAGGCTGCCGCCAGCACCATGAAAATCAGGCCTGCGCCAAAGGCTGCAAGCCTGCGCGTGACGTGATGGGTTGCGCTTTCCAGAAAATTCAGCCGGTCGAGATCCTTGTCCAGGCTGCGCCTGCCCGATGCGGCCGTGGACCGTTTGCCGGTTTTGGACGAGGTTTCATTCATGGTGACGATCTACCGTAAGACTGGCCTTGCGGAACCGTCAGCGCCAAAGGGCAGGACGCGGACGGGGGCGCAGGGGCAAGACGCGGTCACAGCCACAGGTCCCGCTCACGCTTCCAGAAACCGAAAACGGTGCGGCCGTCAAGCTTTTGCGACAGGTGGGGCAAGCTTTTGCGGCAAATTGCGCAACAAGACCTTCAATTGCGGTTCGCGCACCTGTTCGGCAGCGCTTTCGGGCGAAAACCATTCAAGCCGGCGCGCGCCCATTTCCGGGAAATCCGTCTTCAGTTCGCGCACCTCCAGCAGGAAGACCAGCACCATGCACGGCACAGCCATGCCGCCGGGCATGGCTTTGTCATAGCTGTAATCGCCATAGGGCTTCTTGCCCACCTTGCCCTTGACGCCAGCCTCTTCGTAAGCCTCGCGCTCTGCCACGGCATGGGATTTCTTCTGCCCCATGGGCCATCCTTTCGGAATGACCCAGCGGCCCGTATCGCGGCTGGTGATCAGCAGCACTTCCAGCCGGAGCGCGCCTTCGCTTTCATTCCAGCGATAGCAGATCGCGCCAAACTGCTGCCTGGGCGGGCGCCTGAACATCAATTCTATCTCGGCGGCGATTTTGCCCAAAAGTTTCAATCCTGTTCTCACTTTCCAAGGCCGGAAAAAAGGCCGAAAACGCGAAGGTGCCCAGCTAATTCATCCAGTAGTTTTACATTTTAGGCAGCAACCGCATACAGTTTTATGACGGTCATATGATGGCATTCACATCCAATTTGGGGTGTTCATGCGAAATGGCGCAAAGGTTTTCAATCCCGGATTTTCCGGAAAAACACAGTATTTGTCGGTTCGAACCCTATAGATCCCAATAGGGTTCCGGGCCATAGAGTTCGGCCAGGTAATCGATGAACAACCTGATTTTGGCAGCCAGAAAGCGACGGCTGGGATAAACCGCCGAAAGGCACAGATCCTTTGGCCCCTCGTAATCCGGCAGGACCTGCACCAGCCGCCCGCCCTTCAGATCCTCGCCCACATCCCAGGTGGAGCGCAGGCCGATGCCAAGGCCAGACAGGACA
This sequence comes from Allorhizobium undicola ORS 992 = ATCC 700741, assembly GCF_000621665.1. GTDB lineage: Bacteria > Pseudomonadota > Alphaproteobacteria > Rhizobiales > Rhizobiaceae > Allorhizobium > Allorhizobium undicola. The sequence continues at coordinate 191,805 of NZ_JHXQ01000005.1, read as the reverse complement.
GCGGCCCGCACCACTTCGCTGGAATTGGTATGCAGCATGGCTTCCGGCTTGAAGGAAACCGGGCCTTGCGGGCCCGTCAGCCGCCAGTTTTCCTGATTGTGGGAGGGAATGCACTGGTGCTGTTTCAAATCATCCAGGCATTGCGGCACGCCGTGGCGTTGCAGATAGCCGGGGCTTGCACATAAAAGCCGGCGCACCGGCGCCAGCTTGCGGGCCACCAGCGAGGAGTCCCGCGGGGCGGCAATGCGGATGGCGACATCGAAGCCGCCACCGATCAAATCCACCAGATCGTCCGAAAGAGACAGGTTGAGGGAAAGCTGCGGGTGAGCCTCCATGAACGGCCTGAGATGCGGGGCAATATGCACGCGGGCAAAGGAGGTGGGCGCCGAGACCCGCAGCGTGCCGCTGACCTTCGTGGAACGGCCCGAGGCATAGGCTTCCGCTTCCTCCAGCCCGCTGAGCAGGGTGGCGATGCGCTCGTAAAAGCCCTGACCCGCCTCCGTCAGCGAAATCTGGCGGGTGGTGCGCTGAAGAAGGCGCACGCCCAGTCTTTCCTCCAGCCGCTTGATCCGCTTGGAGATCACCGCCGGAGAATGGCCCAGTTCGCGGCCCGCCAATGTCATGCTGCCCAGCGCGATGACGCGGCTGAACACCTCGAGATCGCCAAGATGACCCATGCCCCATGCCCTCCAATACCCCCGGAATATCGGGGGGATGGCGTTTCGAAACAAGGGCGCAATTATCTTTTGCGCCGATTGCTTTGTATTAACCCATGCTGTTTTAGGGTGGTATCTTGAAAAAGCTAAACCGGGGCAGGCAGCCGCCTATGGCCGACAGTCATCTCTCATCGCATATCGGCCGCTTGTGGCGCAGGCTGTTCAGCGTTCCCAACGATAATCCGGAACTGACGGCGGCGCAGTTCCGTGCCTTCTCGCGGCAGGTGCCGCTGCTTTATTTCATTCTTTCCATCAACATGATGGCCCTGTGCTGGACCCATCGCCATATTGCGCCGCCTTATCTCACGCTTTACATCCCCGGCGCCTTCGTGACGCTGTGCGCGCTGCGCACGTTCGGCTGGTGGCGCAAGCGTCACGTGGAAGTGGATGCGGCAACCGCCTTTGCCCGGCTGAAATCCACCAATCTCCTGGCCGGTCCCATCGCGCTTTTCTGTGCTGTCTGGTCGCTTAGCCTCATTCCCTATGGCGACCTTTCCCATCAGTCGCATGTGGCGTTTTTCATGGCCATCACGGTCATTGGCTGCATTTTCTGTCTCATGCATCTGCGCTCGGCGGCGTTGATCGTGACGCTTCTGGTCAATGCCATCATCGCAATTACCTTTATCACCACGGGCACGGAAACATTGATGGCCATGGGCTTCGACGTGGCGCTGGTGAGTGGCGCGCTCATTGCCATCCTGCTTTCGCAATATCGCGATTTCCGCATTCTGCACGAATCCCGCCAGGCCTTGCAGCACCAGCAGGAAGTGCTGCGCCAGCAGAACGAAGCGGTGCGCCATCTTTCCGACGAAAACCTGCGGCTTGCCAATCTCGACAGCCTGACCCTCATCCCCAATCGCCGCAGCTTTTTCGATCATATCGAAAGGGTCTATCAGGAGGTGCGGCCCGGCGGTTCGGGCTTTGCGGTCGGGGTTGCCGATCTCGATGGTTTCAAGCCGGTCAACGACCTGCATGGTCATGCGGCGGGCGACAGGCTGCTGTGCAAGATTGCCGAGAGACTGACGGCATTTTCGCGTCCGGGCCTGTTCGTGGCGCGGCTTGGCGGCGATGAATTCGGCATTCTGGTGCGCGGCGAGACCGGCACGGCGGAGCTGGAAGAAATCGGCGCGGAATTTTGCGCGGCAATCGGTTTGCCGGTCAAGATTGGCGCGGGCAGCGTGCAGGTCACGGGCTCTATCGGGTTTGCAGTTTATCCCACCGGTGGCGTCGATGCCCAGGATATTTACGAAAAGGCCGATTACGCTCTTTACAACGCCAAGAAGCATCGCCGCGGCGGCACAATGATCTTCAACCTCGATCAGGCCGTGGAAATGTCGCGGCATAAGGCCATCGAAGAGGCCTTCGTCACGGCCGATCTCGAGCAGGAACTATATCTGCTCTATCAGCCGATCATTGAGCTGAAAACCGGGCGCTGTCTGGGTTTCGAGGCCTTGGCGCGCTGGGAAAGTCCCATCACCGGCCCGGTGCCGCCCTCGCATTTCGTGCCGATAGCCGAACATACCGGACGCATTGCGCTCATCACCCGCAATCTCCTGAAAAAGGCGCTGGATCTGGCGGCAAGCTGGCCTGCCGGCACCATCCTGTCCTTCAACCTCTCGGCAAACGACCTCACCACCCATGAGGGCGTGCTGCGGCTGGTCTCGATCATCGAGGCAAGCCGGGTGCCGCCTGCCTCCATCAATCTGGAAATTACCGAAACCTCCATGTTGCAGGATTTCGAGCAGGCCCGTATGGCGGTGGAAATGCTCAGAAGGCTTGGTGTCGGCGTGGCGCTGGATGATTTCGGCACCGGCTATTCCAGCCTCAGCCAGCTGCACAATCTGCCGCTGACAAAGCTCAAGATCGACAGAAGCTTCGTGGTGGATCTGGAAACCTCGGTCTCCAGCCGCAAGATCGTGCGGTCCGTGCTGGCCCTTTCAGCCGATATGGGGCTCGACGTCATCGTGGAAGGCGTGGAAACCGAGGCGCAGTTGTCCCAGTTGAAGCGCATGGGGGCGAAAGTGGTGCAGGGCTTCTACTTCTCGCCCCCCGTGAGCGCCGAGGAAACCCATGCATGGCTGGGTAGCGACGGCCGCAAGCACAAAAGACGGTAGATTTTCCCCGCACGCTTCAAGGCCTTTCCGCTTCAACTTTACCGCTTGGGCTGCTATTTCTGATTCCGGGCACCGGATCGAAGGCAAGGGAGAGAGCATGGCGGATTCCATTCGTTTTCTCGCGCCCGACCCCGCAATCCTCGCTCAGCGCGATGCCATCGTGCAGGAACTGGCCGGGCTTCTTGCGCCCGAACGGCTGATCCACCGCGAACGGGAGCTTGTGCCCTTCGAGACGGACGGGTTTCTGGCCTGCCGCCGCAGGCCGCTTGCCGTAGCGCTGCCGCAAACCACCGCAGAGCTTGCCGCCGTCATGGCCTGTTGCCACCGCCGCAAGGTGAAGGTGGTGGCGCGGGGGGCTGGAACATCGCTGTCCGGCGGGGCAATCGGGCAGGAGGATGCGGTGATCATCGGCCTTTCGGCCATGACGAAAATCCTCGACATCGATCTTTTCAACCGCACCTGCACCGTGCAGGCGGGCGTAACCAATCTCTCCGTCTCCGAGGCGGTGGGCCCGCACGGCTTCTTCTATGCGCCCGATCCCAGCTCGCAGCTTGCCTGCACCATTGGCGGCAATATCGCCATGAATTCCGGGGGGGCGCATTGCCTGAAATATGGTGTCACCACCAATAACCTGTTGGGTGTGAAGATGGTGCTGGCCGACGGATCGGTGATCGAGCTGGGCGGCAAGGCGCTGGATGCGCCAGGCTATGACCTGCTCGGCCTCGTTTGCGGATCGGAGGGCCAGCTTGGCATTGTCACCGAGGCCACGCTGCGGCTTCTGGCCAAGCCGGAAGGCGCGCGTCCGGTGCTGTTCGGCTTTGACAGCGCCGAGGCGGCGGGCACCTGCGTTGCCGACATCATCGCCGCCGGAATCTTGCCGGTCGCCATCGAATTCATGGATAAGCCCGCCATCGAAATCTGCGAGGCCTCCGCCAGGGCGGGCTATCCCATGGATGTGGAGGCGCTGCTGATTATCGAGGTGGAGGGATCGCAGGCCGAGATGGAGGCGATGCTTTCGGCCATCTGCGACATTGCCCGGCAACACGGCGTGAAGACGATCCGGGAAAGCCAGTCCGCCACGGAAGCGGCGCTGATCTGGAAGGGCCGCAAATCGGCCTTCGGCGCCACGGGCCGCATTGCCGATTATATCTGCATGGATGGCACGGTGCCGCTTGGCCAACTGGCCCATGTGCTGAAAAGGACGGGCGAGATCGTGGCGGGCTACGGTCTGCGGGTCGCCAATGTCTTTCACGCTGGCGATGGCAATATGCATCCGCTGATCCTCTACAATATCAACGATCCGCAGGATGCCGCCCGCGCCGAGGCGGCGGGCAACGATATTTTGCGGCTCTGCGTGGATGCGGGCGGCTGCCTGACCGGCGAACATGGTGTCGGTATCGAAAAGCGCGACCTGATGCGCCATCAGTTCGGCAAGGCCGATCTCGACCAGCAGATGGCAGTGCGGGCCGCCTTCGATCCCGGCTGGCTGCTCAACCCCTCCAAGGTGTTTCCGCTGGAAGGCCGCCCGCCGCTGAACGGCGCAAAGGAGCAGGAGGCATGACTGCTGCCCTCCTTGCCCCGGCCTCTGAAGAGGAGGCCGCCAGACTGGTGGCCGAATGCGCCCTGCGCAACACGCGCCTTCGCCTGTGCGGCGGCGGCACGCGCAGCGGCTTTGGCAACCGGGTGAATGCCGAAGCCACCCTGTCATCGCGTGGGCTTTCCGGCATCGTCGCCTATGATCCGGCGGAGATGGTGCTGACGGCGAAGGCCGGAACACCCATGGCCGAGATCGAGGCGGCGGTGGCTGAGGCAGGCCAGGCACTGGCCTTCGAGCCGCCGGATCACCGGGCGCTGATGGCAACATCCGGCACGCCGACGATTGGCGGTGTTTTCGCCAGCAACGCATCCGGCCCGCGGCGGCTTCTGGCGGGGGCGGCGCGTGACCACCTGCTTGGCCTGCGCTTCGTCAATGGCCGGGGCGAGATCATCAAGGCCGGGGGCAGGGTGATGAAGAATGTGACGGGGCTCGATCTCGTCAAGCTTCTGGCGGGCTCCTTCGGCACGCTGGGCTTTCTGACGGAAGTGACCTTCAAGGTCATGCCGCGCCCGCGCGCTTCTGCCTGCCTTGTTCTGTCCGGGCTGGATGACGGTGCCGCCGCCCGCGCCATGGCGGCGGCCATGGCCCTGCCTGTGGAGGTGAACGGGGCGGCACATTTGCCGGAACTGGTCAGTCCTCGGCTCATCGCGGGGCGGCTGCCCGCTGGTCCCGCCACGATTTTCCGGCTCGAAGGACTGCCCGCTTCCGTCAGCGAGCGGTTGGAAAAGCTGGCGTGGGTGCTTGGCCGCCTTGGCCCGGTCAGCCGGGTGGAGGACGGTGAAAGCGCCAGCCTGTGGCAGGCGGTGGGGGATGTGATGCCCTTTGCCGATGGCACGGAAAAGCCGGTCTGGCGGGTTTCCATGGCGCCGATGCGGGGCCATGAACTGGTGGCGGGCCTGCGGCTCCATGCCGCCATCGATGCCTTTTATGATTGGCAGGGCGGCCTTGTCTGGATGCGGATGGAGGAGGAGCCGGAGGCAGGGCTGATCCGTGCGGGTCTTGCCGCCCTTGGCGGTGGCCATGCCAGCCTGCTGCGCGCCACGTCGTCCATACGCAATGGCCTTGCGGCCTTCCAGCCGGAGACGGCGGGTGTGGCGCTTCTGTCGGAGCGGCTGCGCAGGTCGCTCGATCCGGCAGGCATTTTCAATCCCGGCCTGATGCACCGGCCCGCAGACCGGGCGGAAGGGGCCTGACATGCAAACCTCCTTTTCACCCGCCCAGCTTGCCGATCCCAGACTGGCGGAAGCCGAAAGCATTTTGCGCAAATGCGTGCATTGCGGCTTTTGCACCGCCACCTGTCCCACCTATGTCACGCTGGGCAACGAACTGGATAGCCCGCGCGGCCGCATCTACCTCATCAAGGACATGCTGGAAGAGGGCCGTCCGGCGGATGAGGAGGTTGTCACGCATATCGACCGATGTCTCTCCTGTCTTGCCTGTACAACCACCTGTCCTTCGGGCGTGGATTACATGCATCTGGTCGATCACGCCCGCGCCCATATCGAGAAAACCTATCGCCGCCCCTTGGCCGACCGTCTGCTGCGCGGTGTTCTTGCCCGGCTGCTGCCTTATCCGCGACGTTTCGCACTGGCGCTTTCGCTGGCGCCGCTGGGCAGGCTGCTGCTGCCGCTGATGCAAAAAAGGGCAGCGTTGAAGCCGCTTGCCGCCATGCTGGCGCTTGCGCCGCGCCATCTGCCGAGAAGGGAGCGCCCGCGCATCGCGCGGCCCGGTCGAGTGCAGGGGCAAGAGCGGGGGCGCGTGGCGCTGTTGCAGGGCTGTGCGCAATCGGTTCTCGATCCCGGCATCAATGCGGCGGCAACGCGGCTTCTGCTGCGTCACGGCATCGAGGTGGTTTGCGTGGCGGGAGAGGGCTGTTGCGGCGCGCTGACGCATCATCTGGGCCGGGAGGCCGAGGCGCTGGCCTTTGCCCGGCGCAATGTGGATGCGTGGTTGAAGGAAATCGAAGGGGCGGGGCTGGATGCCATCGTCATCACGACCTCCGGCTGCGGCACCACCATCAAGGACTATGCCCATATGCTGCGCCATGATCCCGTCTATGCGCCCCGCGCCGCCAAGGTGGCGGCCCTTGCCTGCGACATCAGCGAATATCTGGCGCGGCTCGACCTTCCGACGCTTGCCGGAAAGGATCTGGTCGTGGCCTATCATGGCGCCTGTTCGCTCCAGCACGGACAGAAACTGACGGAACTGCCGAAACAATTGCTGCGCGCCGCGGGCTTTGCCGTGCGCGAACCGGCATCGGCGCATTTGTGCTGCGGTTCGGCCGGGACCTATAACATCTTGCAATCCGACATTGCCGCCACCTTGCGCACGCGCAAAGCGGCAACGCTGGAGGCGCTGAAACCGGATGTGATTGCCGCCGGCAATCTCGGCTGCATGACGCAGATCGGCTCTGCCACTGCTTTGCCGGTGGTGCACAGCGTGGAGTTGCTGGACTGGGCCTATGGCGGAGAATGCCCGCTAAAATTAAGGGAATTATAAGGGGCATCTGCGATAATGGCGGTATTTTCAGGAAAGGGGATGTCCCTTTTCGGAAATGCTCTCTGCAAGGCTTGCTTCGGGAGGGAGTGGCCCATGATGCGCCGCGTGACCTTTATCAGCCTCTGTCTTGCCTGCATGTCTGGCTGGGTCGGGCCACGTCAGGCCCTTGCTCTCGATCGCTACTACTGCGCCGTTGACGATGCCAGACTGAAACTCGTGGTCGAGGCCGCTTTTCGCGAAGATCCGGGCTGGCCTCTTGCCCATATGCGCGGCATCGTGCTGTTCAAGCCGGGCCGTGGCCAAAGGCTCGAGGGGCAGGTGGATATTGCCGCCGCCAATGTCAAACAATATTGGCGCGATGGCGAAACCCTGCGCCTTTATACCTCGACACCGTCCGGGGAAGGCCAGGATGCCCTGACAATCGGCCTGAAACTGGAGAGCAGCGTGACGGCGGACGATCTCAACCGCTTTCAGGGCACCTATGCCGTCAGCGTTCGCCAGAGCGGACAGACGGCAAAACCCGTGGAAGTCACCGGGCCGCTGACCTGCTCGAGGTTCTAAAGCATTTCCAGGAAAAGTGGGAACCGGTTTTCCGTCCGGAAATGCGTGAAGGCCAGCTCATTTCCAGGAAAAGTGGGAACCGGTTTTCCGTCCGGAAATGCGTGAAGGCCAGCTCATTTCCAAGAAAAGTGGGAACCGGTTTTCCGTCCGAAAATGCGTGAAGGCCAACTCATTTCCAGGAAAAGTGGGAACCGGTTTTCCCTCCGGAAATGCGCAGCATCGGGATGCCGGAAAGGGTCTCCAATCTGATTGTTCTCTTTTTGTGAACGATACGTCTTTTTTCGTCGGCCTATGCAAGACAATCCTTTCCCGGCACAGTCTTGACGAAAGATAACGGGGCGGGAGCCCCATTCGGGAGTTTCGTCATGTCCAGCACCAATAACGCCATCATTCTGGTGGCCCGTGTTTTCCTCTCCGCCATGTTCATCCTGTCGGGCTTTGGCAAGCTTGCCGATCCTGCCGGTACGGCTGGCATGATTGCCCAGGCCGGAATGCCGGCTGCCACCGCGCTTGCCTATCTTGCCGGTCTCTTCGAACTGGTCAGCGGCCTTGCCGTTCTCATCGGCTTCCAGACCCGGCTGGTCGGCTGGGCGCTTGCGGCCTTCTGCGTCTTTACGGGTGTGGTTTTCCATGGCCATGCCATCAATGTTCCGGGCTTTCCGGATGCGGCCAATGGCTTCCTCAGCACCATGAATCAGATCATGTTCATGAAAAACCTGACGCTGGCCGGTGCCTATGCCATGCTTGCCACCTTCGGCCCCGGCGCATATTCGCTCGACGCCCGCCGCGGCAGCTACAAACCCGCGATTGCCTGAGCAGCTTCTGCCAGACGTTCAAGGCGGTTTTCACCCCGCAAGGCGATAAATGAAAACAGCAAAGCCCGCCGGTTCCGCCAGCGGGCTTTTGCATGTTCGGGAGCCGGAACTGCTCTAGGGTGTGTGGACATTCGGCATTGGGGGTGGCGAAAACGGTGATTTTCGAGAACCGGAGCGGAGTGTACTTAATGTACATGAGCACCGGGAGCGCAGAAAAGTACCGTTTGCAGCCCGCTCAAGGGCGAATGTCCACACACCCTAAACCACCGCGCGGACGCTTTCGATGATACGGGCAATCCGGGCATTGCCCTCATGTTCCGGCTTGCGGGCGCGCACAAGGCAGGCCTGCGAGCGCAGGATGACGCCATCCTGCAAGATCTTCAGATGGTTGGCCTTCAGCGTCGAGCCGGTGGAGGTGATGTCCACGATGATGTCGGCCTGACCGGCAGCCGGAGCGCCTTCGGTGGCGCCAAGGCTTTCGACGATGCGGTAAAGCTGGATGCCGTGCTGGCGGGAGAAGAATTGCTGCGTCAGCCGCCAGTATTTCGTGGCAATCGCCAGACGGCGGCCATGGCGGGCGCGAAAATCGGCGGCGACATCGCCAAGATCGGCCATGCTGTCCACATCCAGCCAGAGTTCCGGCACCGCCACCACCACATCGGCATGGCCAAAGCCGAGACGCGCTGCAATCTCCACCCGCCTGTCGGCATCGGCCAGACCTTCGCGCACCAGGTCCTCGCCGGTGACGCCAAAATCCACGGTGCCATTGCCGATTTCGCGGGCAATTTCGGAGGCCGAGAGAAAGGCGATCTCGATATCCTCGCCTTCGACCCGGCCCCGATAGGAGCGGTCATTGCCGACTGCGGTGATCCTGAGACCTGCCTTTTCGAAAATGGCGGCGCAATCTTCCTTCATGCGGCCCTTGGAGGGCAATCCGATGGTAACGGTCATCAGCGCGACCTCGCGGTTTCGATACGGTCCAGCCACAGCGAAAAGCCTACGGCGGGAATGGGCTGCTGCGCGCCAAGCAGGGTGAGAAGCCGGTCGAAGCGGCCGCCACCGGCCAGAACCGCCTTTGCATCCTGTTCGGCCACCTCGAAGACGAGGCCGGTGTAATAATCCAGCGGGCGGCCAAAGGCGGCGCGATAGGTCATGCCGGAAAGGTTGAGCCCCAGCCGCGCCATGGCCGCCACCCGTGCCTCGAAATGTTCAAGGGCGCTTCCCAGCGCAAGCCCCGCCGCATCGGCAAAACCGGCAAGCGCGCCTGCCGCCTCGTCCAGCGGCAGTTCCAGCGACAGGAACTCCCTCAAAAGCAGGATTGCCCGGCCCTCAAGCCGGGTGCGGGCCAGCGCCCGGTTTTCCTTCAGCCGGGCGGCGATTTCCTTGGGGCTGCGGCTGGCATTGCTGGAATAGCCGGTTTCTTCCATGCGCGCGGCAATCAGCGCCACCAGCGCGGCATCGTCGCCGTTTGCCAGAAGGGCTTCCACCTCGTCCGATTGCGCCGTCACCGCCTTCGGGCTTGCCAGATCCTCCAGCAACTGGTTGAGATGCGTGCTATCGCCAAAGGCCTGGATCAGCCGCTTCTGCCAGCCGCCGGGCAGGCCAAGCGCCCGCACGACCGCCTCGAACACGGCCTGATCGCCCAAGGTGATCGTCAGCACGCGGCCCGGCAGAAGCTGCGCCAGAATGCCCACCGCATCGCTCACCGCACGGGCATCGGCGCGTGCCGTCGCTGTCTCGCCCAGATCCTCGATGCCAGCCTGATAGAACTCGTTTGCGCCTTCGCGCCGCTGGCGAAACACCTCGCCCAGATAGGCATAGCGTTTCGGCGTGCCGGTGGCGGTTTCGATATGGCTGAGACAGACCGGAATGGTGAATTCCGGGCGAAGACACAGGCTTTCGCCGGTTTCGCTTTCGGTCAGGAAAATCCGGCGGCGCAAATCCTCGCCCGCCATATCCAGAAAGGGTGCTGCGGGCTGGATGACCGGCGTATCGACACGGGTTGCGCCGCGCGCGGCAAAATCCGCCAACAGCGATGCGGCAAAATCCGGCATGTTGATCAGGGGCATGAAGGGGCTCCTGTGAGAGAGGGCACAGTACAGGACGCAAGGATTTTCGTGCGGGGCCTACCCCCCTCTGTCCTGCCGGACATCTCCCCCTCAAGGGGGGAGATTGGCAAGACGCAGTCACTCCATCTTGATTTCCCCCGCTTGAGGGGGGCATAGCTTGCCAGGCTTGTGTGGTTGGGCAAGGCCTGAAAACGGTAAGGCCGTGTCGTGTGGAGAGAGGGGCGGCTCATGAGGTCACGCGCCTTTCAGGCTTTTGCCCGGTCACGATCGGCCTTTTGCGCGGCCAGCATTTCCTTGACCTTCGCCACCAGCTCGGCTTCCGGCACCACGACCTGCGCCACGCGGGCCTCGCGCCATTCGCTGTTATCGGTGATTTCGCCGGAAAGCCGCTTGCCTTCGATCAGGTCCTTGATCTGCACCACGCCCTGGGCACGCTCGTCACCGCCCTGAATGATGGCAATCGGCGCACCGCGACGGTCGGCATATTTCAGCTGATTGCCGAATTTCTTCCAGTTGCCCTGATACATTTCCGCACGGATGCCTTCGGCCCTCAGCGCCTGGGTAAAGCGCTGATAGCGCCCCATGGCCTCGACATCGCCATCCATGACCGTGACGAGAACCGGCGCGATCACCTCATCGGCCCCGAGCTTGCCGAGGTTTTTCAGCGCCGTCATCAGACGCGACACGCCGATGGAAAAGCCCGTGGCCGGAACCGGCTGGCCCATGAAGCGCGAGACGAGACCATCATACCGCCCGCCGCCGCCGACCGAGCCGAACACGACCTTCTCGCCCTTTTCATTGGTGACGTCGAAGGTGAGTTCGGCTTCGTAGACGGGGCCGGTGTAGTATTCGAGGCCGCGAACGACGGAGGGGTCGATTTTGATGCGGGAGGCGTCATAGCCTGCACCGGAAACCAGCGCGCCGATGATGTTCAGCTCCTCGACACCTTCCGCGCCCTTTGCCGTTTCGGCAACCAGAGCGGCAAGATCGGCAGCGCTTTGCGCATAATCCTTGATGCCGACGAAGAACAGCACCTTCTCGATCTGCTCCTCATCCAGCCCCGCACCCTTGGTGAAGTCGCCGCTCTCATCCTTGCGGCCCGCACCCAGCAAAAGCCGCACCCCTACCGGGCCAAACTTGTCCAGCTTGTCGATCGCCCGCAGCACGTTGAGCCGCCGTGCGGCATTCTCATCGCCGCCCAGGCCGATGGCTTCCATCACGCCATCCAGCACCTTGCGGTTGTTTACCCGGATCACGTAATCGCCGCGCTTGATGCCAAGCGCTTCCAGCGTATCGGCCATCATCATGCACATTTCGGCATCGGCCTGCACGCCGGGCGCGCCGACGGTATCGGCATCGAACTGCATGAACTGGCGGAAGCGGCCGGGACCCGGCTTTTCATTGCGGAAGACGTAACCGGCGCGGTAGGTGCGGTAGGGAAGCTGGATCTCGTTGAAATTTTCCGCCACATGGCGGGCCAGCGGCGCGGTGAGATCGTAGCGCAGGCTCATCCATTGCTCGTCATCGTCCTGAAGCGAAAACACGCCCTCGTTCGGGCGGTCGCTATCGGGCAGAAACTTGCCCAGCGCATCGGTATATTCAAACAGCGGCGTTTCGACGGGATCGAAACCGTAGCGCTCGTAAACGGCGCGGATTTTCTCCACCATTTCGTTGACGGCGCGAATGTCATGAGCCTCGCGATCCACGAAACCGCGCGGCAGGCGGGCTTTGAGTTTCTGCGGCTTCTTGGTCTTCTCGCTCATGATCGGCAACCGGCTGTCTGGATGTTGGAAAGTGCCTGTCTCTTAGAGGATGCAAACGGCGGCGGCAAGGCGAAAGGCCAGAGCCGCCAACAACCAGTCCCGCGCAAGCAGGCCATGGCATGATCGTCCGGATGCAGGCGGAGCGGTGCATGACATGAAAATTCTGTTCTTCAACATGGGCGACAAGGATTTCGATCCGCAAACCCCGCTGCACGGTCCGCTTGGCGGCACGGAATCGGCCATTGCCTATCTCACCGCCGCGCTGGCGCGGCAGGGTTGCGCGGTCACGCTGGTCTCGCGCACGGACAAACCGCGCGTGGTGGATGGGGTGAGGGTTGTGCCGCTCACGGGAATTTCGCCGCAGGAAATCGATGCTCACGATCTGGTTTGCGTCATTTCGGTGGCGGCGGGCAGCCGCATCAAGATGCATCTCAAGCTTACCGCGCCCATGGTGCTGTGGTGCCACATGGCCATAGACCAGCCCACGGTGCAATTGCTGGACCGGCCGGAGGAACAGGCCGCCTGGGATGGCTATGTCATGGTCAGCGAGTGGCAATCCCGGCTCTACCGCGAACGGTTCAAGCTTGAGCCTGCCGCCGTTCACGTCATCGGCAATGCCATCTCTCCCGCCTTTGCCGCAAAGCCGCTTGCACCTGCCTGGTTCGAAACCGGCGCGCCGCCAACCCTTCTTTACAGCAGCACGCCCTATCGCGGTCTCGACCGGCTGTTGATGAGCTTTCCCGCCATTCGCGCCCGCGTGCCGCAGGCCCGGCTCAAGATTTTCGCAGGCATGGCGCTTTACGGGGCCGATCCCGTCACCGACCGTTACCGCTATCTCTACGATCTCACCCGCGCTCTGGAGGGGGCCGACTATATCGGTCCCGTCGGGCAGGCCGAGCTTTCGGAGGCCTATGGCGCTGCCGCAGCCCTTGCCTATCCCAGCAGCTTCCCGGAAACCTCCTGCATCACGGTCATGGAGGCCATGGCCAGCGGGGCCGATGTGCTGACCACGGATATGGGCGCGCTCAAGGAAACGCTGGCCGGATTTGGCCGCATGATTGCCCCGGAGATCACTCTGGGCAAGCTGGTGCAAACGCCGACCGACATCATGGATTATGTCGATATGGTGGTCGATGCGCTGGCGCAGGCGCAGGCCAACCCCGCCGCTGCCGCCGCCGAGCGGCAAAAGCGGGCCGGTTTTGCCCGCGAACATTATAGCTGGGATGCCCGTGCCAGACAGTGGATCGCGCTGGCGGAGGGGCTTGCGGCCAAACGGCGGGCGGCATAGCGTCCGGCTCATGATCCTTGAAGCCCTGAATTATGCCGCAACGTGGAAGGTGACGACACCGCCACACCGACCCTTCATCCGCTCCTCCATCGATTTGTGGTCGCGCGCCCGCCGCTGCAAGGCGCAGTGGGCCGAACACGAGGAAAACACCCGCCGTGCCATTCTGGCGGCGGCCTCGGCGGCAAGCCCAAGGCGCACGGCCGTCATCCTCGGTTCCGGCCTGCTCCGCGATGTGCCGATCCGCCCGCTGGCCGCAGCCTTCGATACGGTGGTGCTGATCGATCTCGTGCATGTGGCCAGCGTCCGGGCGTGGCTGGCTGCGCAGGGGCTGAAGAATATACGCCTGATCGAGCGGGATCTTTCCGGCTATGACCTGTTGCAGGCCGGACGGCCGGTGGAGCCGCTGGATTTCCTGCGCCGCGTTCCCTATCTCGATTTCGTGGCCTCCGCCAACCTTCTCTCGCAGATCGGGCGGGGCGTGAAACGGCGCATGAAATTGCAGCCCGATGCCGCAATGCCGGAGGATGCCGTGAGCCGCTTGATCCATGCGCATGTGGAAGGGCTTGCGCAGCTGCCGGCCAAAACCTGCCTCGTCACCGATACGTCCTTCGACCTGATCGACCGGAACGGCGTGCTGCGGGAAAGCACCGATCTCATGGCGGGCGTGAAGCTGCCGCCGCAAAAGGCTGAATGGCGCTGGCCTGTCGCGCCGCCGGGAGAGGAAAGCCGGGATTACCGGATCGAGCATCACGTCGGCGCGTGGTTTTGAAAACAAGAGTGCCAAACACCGGCACATGGCGTATGATGGCGCCATGTCCCTATTGCGCCGCCTTTTGCTGACAGTGATCGTGATGCTCTGGAGTGCCATGCCGTTATCCGTCATGGCCTGCACGCAAGGGCCATTGGCGCGTTCCTCCGCCAGCATGGCTGAGATGGCCATGCACGGCCCAGCTGAGCGCCACGACCGTTCAGCGCCCATGGCGCCTATGACCTCCTGCATGGATCATTGCCTGTTTTGCATGGCGCTGCCGGTTTTACCCTTTGTCGCGGCGGAGCGGCCCCTGCGGCATGATGCGCCACTGCCTTTGCGTAAAGAGGTGCAGGTCTCTCTCGCCCACCGCCCGATCCTGCCGCCGCCCCGAAGCTGAGTGCCGCCCTGTCGCCTGCGGGCGATGCACGTCAAGTTTCAAGCAAAGGATCATATGACATGAAAACCACCCTTATCGCGGCGGCAATTCTGCTCGCTGCTTCCGTCTCCGCCATGGCCCAGCAGCATGACATGTCCATTCATAACCGGGCAGGCGACGCGCCCTCCACCGCCGCTTTCCTTGCGGCCAATGAAAAGATGCACAAGGCCATGGGCATCGATTACAGCGGCAATGCCGATGTTGATTTCGTGCGGGGCATGATTGCCCATCATCAGGGCGCTACTGCATAATTCCTTAAATCGGAATCGATTTAAGGTGAAAATTATGCAGCAGATTTAAAGTGTTACAGCGTCCTTTGTGCGTTTGATAAAACGCACGGCGCTGTATCGACATGGCCAAGGTGGAATTGCAATATGGCAGGAACGATAAGATGCGAAAGCTGGCCGGAGACATCATCGCCGCGCAGGAAGCGGAAATCCACATGATGAAGGAATGGCTGGCGAAGAACGGACAATAACGCCCGGTTGGAATGCCCGGCAGGTTGTTGGGGAGGGGCGACCTTCCCTGGCAGTCTGCCGGGCATGGTCCGGCCGGCATATCTGTCAGGATTGAAGGTTGGAGGAAGGCATGGCCCGCCCGCTTTGCATGATCGGTCTGGATGCCGACGATACGCTCTGGCAGAACGAGCAATATTACCGTTTGACGGAGGAGCATTTCCGCGCGCTTCTTTCCGATTATGCCGCGCCGGAGATGATTTCCGGAAAGCTGCTGGAGGCGGAAAAACGCAATCTTGCCCATTATGGCTTCGGCATAAAGGGCTTCACGCTTTCCATGATCGAGACGGCGCTGGAGGTGACGGAAGGACGCGCACCGGGAACCGTGATCGGCAAAATTCTCGATATAGGCCGTGATCTCTTGCAGCATCCGGTGGAAACGGTGCCGGGCGTGCAGGACGTGCTGGAAGGTCTGGCGGGGCGGTATTTTCTGGTGATGATTACCAAGGGCGATCTTTTCGATCAGGAGCGCAAGCTGGCGCAATCGGGCCTTGGCGATTTCTTCGATGCGGTGGAAATCGTGTCCGACAAGACGGCAACGACCTATCGCCGCATTTTCTCCCGCCATGGCGAGGAGCCGGAGCGCGCCATGATGGTGGGCAATTCGTTGAAATCGGACATTGTGCCGGCCCTTGCCACCGGCGCCTGGGGCGTGTTCGTGCCGCATGAGCTGACATGGATTTTCGAGCATGTCGAAAAGCCGGTCGATGCGCCGCGCTTTCGGGAAATCCAGGCGTTGAGCGAGTTGCCGCAGCTGGTGGAACGCATCAGCGCGGACGGATGAAGGCGGTACGCAGCCCCTCCACCCTTTCCCGGCACAGACAGCCTTCGATATGGTCGTTCACCAGCCCCATGGCTTGCATGAAGGCATAGACGGTTGTGGGGCCAACGAAGGTCCAGCCGCGCTTCTTGAGATCCTTCGACAGGCGGATGGAGGTGGGCGAGGTGGGGTTGGCAATCAGCGTTGCATGGTCCATGCGGGCCGGACGCTCCTTTGGCCCCGGTTCGAAGCTCCAGAAATAGCGGGCAAGCGAGCCGAATTCCGCCGCAAGCGCCACGGCCCTGCCAGCATTGTTGATGGTGGAAACGATCTTGCCGCGATGGCGCACAATGCCCGCATCGGCAAGGCAGCGGGCAATATCCTCCTCGCCGAACAGCGCGACCTTGTGAAAATCGAAGCCTGCAAAGGCGGCGCGAAAATTTTCGCGCTTGCGCAGGATCGTCAGCCAGGACAAGCCTGATTGAAAACCCTCAAGACAGATTTTTTCAAACAGGCGGTGGTCGTCCACCACCGGATGGCCCCATTCCTCGTCGTGGTAACGGCGGTAATCGTCAAGGCCGCCCTGCCAGAAGCAGCGTAGCGCGCCCGTTTCATCGGCCATCAGGCCAGCCGTCTCAACCATGCGAATCTCCTCTCCCTCATGTGTTTACTATTTGTTCACGCTCTTTCCAAATGATTTGCTAACCCTGACAAAAGCTTTCCGCCTTTACTCAAATTGAAATACCGCGCCGTTTACCATTTGCGCACTTCGCATGGCCAAGGTCGTGGCAGTTCAGTTCTTGTCCGGGGCCATCATGCTCTCTCGCACCTTTTTCCATGCCTTTGCCGCTGCCATAATGTGCCTGCCTGCCGCCGCCCTGGCGGATGATCGCTATCAGGCTCGTCCGCCGGTTATCGTCAGCCCGGATCTGGCCTCGCCATGGCTGATGCAGCTTGGCGTGCAGCCGGATCGCCGGGTGCAGCCGCAGCCGGGCAGGGTGGCCGCGCCCGTTTATGCGCCGCCTGTGGCGCCGCGCCGGGTGGCCGTGGCTCCCGCCCGGCCCGCTGGCCTTGCGCCGGAGGCCATGCAGCTCAGGCCCGCCGTGCAGCAGGTGGCCATGCAGCCGGTGCGCAAGCAGATGACGCCGACCGATCCGCAATTTCTGCCGCAGGTTGTGGAGTACCAGACAAAGGAAAAGCCCGGAACGCTGGTGATCGATACCAATAGCCGTTTCCTTTATCTGGTGATGGAAGGCGGTAAGGCGAGGCGCTATGGCGTGGGTGTCGGCAAGCCCGGCTTCGAATGGGCAGGCGAGCATAAGGTGACGCGCAAATCCGAATGGCCGGAATGGATCCCGCCGCAGGAAATGATTGAGCGGGAGGCCGCCAAGGGTCATTATCTGCCAGCGCGAATGCAGGGCGGACCGGAAAATCCGCTGGGCGCGCGCGCCCTTTATCTGGGCTCGACGCTTTACCGCATTCATGGCACCAATGCGCCATGGACCATTGGCTACGGGGTCTCCTCGGGCTGCATACGGATGCGCAATGAAGATGTGACCGACCTTTACGAACGTGTGCCGGTGGGCACCAGGGTCATCGTGATGTGAGTGGGGTGGGCGTGAAACTTTTCCAAAAGGATAGCGAGAGAGGGGCAGGGCATGGCAGGACTGATTTCAGAACATAATCCAACCGGCGCGGAGCGGGGAAGATCAGGGCGCCGGTCGCTTTCAAGCGGAGCAAGATGCGGGCTCGCAATGGCGCTGTGCGGATTGATGCTGACCGTGGCTGGTGGAGCTGAGGCCGCGCCGCGGCCCGATTCCACCGCAAGCTCGGTGGTGACGCCGGAAATGATGAAGCGGCCCGTGCCGGAAAAGTTCAAGCGCAAGCTGGTGCGCCTTGTCACCAACGAGCAGCCGGGAACGGTCATCATCGATACCAACAACAAGTTTCTCTATCTGGTCGAGAATGACAATCGCGCCATTCGTTACGGCGTGGGCGTGGGGCGCGAGGGCTTTGGCTGGTCGGGCGTGGTAAGGATCGGCCGCAAGGACGAATGGCCGAGCTGGCGCCCGCCGGAGGAAATGCGCGTGCGCGAAGCCCGTCGCGGCCATATCCTGCCGGAAGTGCAGAAGGGCGGGCCGGATAATCCGCTGGGCGCGCGGGCCATGTATCTCTACAAGGGCAATCAGGATACGATCTTCCGCATCCACGGCACCAATCAGCCCTGGTCCATCGGCCTCAACCTGTCATCCGGCTGCATCCGCATGAACAACAAGGATGTCGAGGATCTTTATGCGCGGGTGGATGTCGGCACCAAGGTGATCGTCGTTGGGCCCGGCAACAAGCAGGGCGAAGTCAGCTATGACGATCGCGGTGTGGACTTTCTGCGCACGATTTTCGGCGGCTGAGCGGCATTGTTTCAGGATCAAACTCAATCAGGATGCCGGTGCATGTGACACAGGCCAAAATCAAGACCGCCCGCTGAAACGCAGTTTCACGGGCGGTTTTCGGCTGTCAGGTGGGGCTGGCAGTCTGGAAGCGGGGAAAGATGAAGATGCCCTTCATGCTTCCGACCTGGCTTTTCGTCATGCCCAGCGACTTTCCAAGACAGAAGACCGGGCTGCGATAGCCCGGATGCACGATGGACGTGGAAAAGCAAAAGGAAGACGCCGTGGTGGCGGCCTGTTCGAACAACGCGATGATATGGGCCCGATCATTGGCCTCGTAGCAGCGCGTGAGACTGAGCAGCCCGCATTCCTGAACTTGCAGGCCATGCAACGCAATGGAGCGTGGCCCCAGCGTCAGCACGCCATTGGCCAGGTCGCTCGCCCACTCCTCGATTGCCGCGAATGGTCCGATTGGCGGGTGGTCATCATTGTCGGCCAGAGGCAGAACATCTCCTCCGGTGGCGTGCTCCCATGCACTTGAAATTTTAAAAACCATGCCCACTCCCACGGTTCAAGCCGTGTTTCCTTCTGTTCCCACTCCGAGCAATCGCCT
The DNA here is from genome assembly GCF_000621665.1 of Allorhizobium undicola ORS 992 = ATCC 700741. GTDB lineage: Bacteria > Pseudomonadota > Alphaproteobacteria > Rhizobiales > Rhizobiaceae > Allorhizobium > Allorhizobium undicola. The sequence goes on along the minus strand of NZ_JHXQ01000005.1, from coordinate 172,921 downwards.
TCAAGGCGAGGATGCTTTAGAGCGGTTCATTGGTTCACGGAAACATTGAACCGCTCTAACCATTTGTTTTTACGCATTTTCAGACGGAAAACCGGCTTCCACTTTTCCTGAAAATGCTCTAACTTCTTGTTTCGGCGCATTTCCGGACGCAAAACCGACTACACTTTTGCTGGAAATGCTCTAGCATCTTCGAGCCTTGGTATTCATCCTGCGATTTGAAGGCAAAGTCCGATCCTGCAATCGCTGGATTTCTCTCGCCCTATCTATCCGACCGGAAAATCCGACTGTTTGATGATCTGCATTCAAGCCGTTTCGACCGGCGAGCCCGATCTCTCCTCCGATCCGACGCCTCATCGCTTGCTCCATCCCATCAACAGGCGATAACTCGCTTGCAAATAAAATGAATGCTCTTCACATACTTAATAATTCAATCAAGAAAAAGAGGCGATTTTTAAAGGTGTGCCGATTTGGCTGAAAAATTTCGCTTCTTGTGCGAAAAATTCGCATTTTCGCCAAGAATTTTGGTTTTTGGCCGCAGATTGCACGAAATGCCACCCTGAAACATCGACTGCGGTCATCTGGCAAAAAACAGAAAAGGGCGGCCAGAGGCCGCCCTTCCCGAAAGGAACCGGATGGTTCAGATATGCAAGGCTGATGCCTTATCACATCATGTCCATGCCGCCCATGCCGCCCATTCCGCCGGGCATACCAGCCGGAGCGTCCTTCTTCGGCAGTTCGGCGATCATGGCTTCCGTCGTGATCAGCAGCGAAGCAACCGAAGCGGCGTTCTGAAGGGCGGTGCGAACGACCTTGACCGGATCGACGATACCCATGGCGATCATGTCGCCATATTCGCCGGTCTGGGCGTTGTAGCCGAAGTTGTCGTCAGCCTTGTCGAGAACCTTGCCAACAACGATGGAGGCTTCGTCACCGGCATTGTCGGCGATCTGGCGAACCAGAGCCTGGAGAGCGCGGCGAACGATGTTGATGCCGGCTTCCTGGTCGTCGTTGACGCCCTTGACGGTGATCTTCTGGGCCGAACGCAGGAGAGCGGTACCACCGCCCGGTACGATGCCTTCCTGAACGGCAGCGCGGGTTGCGTTCAGAGCGTCGTCGATACGGTCCTTGCGCTCCTTCACTTCGACTTCCGTTGCACCGCCAACGCGGATCACGGCAACGCCGCCAGCGAGCTTTGCAAGGCGCTCTTGCAGCTTTTCGCGGTCATAGTCGGAGGTGGTTTCTTCGATCTGGGCCTTGATCTGGGCAACGCGGCCTTCGATGTCGGACTTCTGGCCGTTACCATCGACGATCGTGGTGTTTTCCTTGGAGATCGAAACCTTCTTGGCGCGGCCGAGCATGTCGAGCGTGACATTTTCGAGCTTGATGCCGAGATCTTCGGAGATGACAGTGCCGCCGGTGAGGATGGCGATGTCTTCCAGCATGGCCTTGCGGCGATCGCCGAAGCCCGGAGCCTTGACGGCAGCGATCTTCAGGCCGCCACGCAGCTTGTTGACCACGAGCGTTGCGAGTGCTTCGCCTTCAACGTCTTCAGCGATGATGACGAGCGGCTTGCCGGTCTGAACGACGGCTTCGAGAACCGGCAGCATGGCCTGGAGGTTGGAGAGCTTCTTCTCGTGCAGGAGAATGAAGGCGTCTTCCAGATCGGCAACCATCTTTTCCGGATTGGTGACGAAGTAGGGCGACAGGTAGCCGCGGTCGAACTGCATTCCTTCGACGACTTCCAGCTCGGTTTCAGCGGTCTTGGCTTCTTCGACGGTGATGACGCCTTCGTTGCCAACCTTCTGCATGGCTTCCGCGATGTCGCGGCCAACCTGCGTGTCACCGTTTGCGGAAATGGTGCCAACCTGGGCAACTTCTTCCGAGGTGTTGATCTTCTTGGCCTTGGCCTGAAGATCCTTCACCACTTCGGCAACGGCCAGATCGATACCGCGCTTCAGGTCCATCGGGTTCATGCCGGCGGCAACGGCCTTCTGGCCTTCGCGAACGATAGCCTGGGCCAGAACGGTTGCCGTGGTGGTGCCGTCGCCGGCGATGTCGTTGGTCTTGGACGCAACTTCACGCACCATCTGGGCGCCCATGTTCTCGAACTTGTCTTCCAGTTCGATTTCCTTGGCGACCGATACGCCGTCCTTGGTGATGCGCGGAGCGCCGAAGGACTTGTCGATAACGACGTTACGACCCTTCGGGCCGAGCGTGACCTTTACGGCGTCCGCGAGGATATCAACGCCGCGCAGCATCTTTTCGCGAGCGCTGCGGCCGAATTTGACTTCTTTAGCTGCCATTTTTCATTACTCCCGGGCTTGCGCCCTTAAATGAATATCTGGATTGGAACAGGTATGGACCGGGCTGAAATCAGCCGATGATACCCATGATGTCGGCTTCCTTCATGATGAGAAGGTCAGCGCCGTCGATCTTCACTTCCGTGCCGGACCACTTGCCGAACAGAACGCGATCGCCGACCTTGACGTCGAGTGCGATCAGCTCGCCGCTGTCCTTGCGGGCGCCGGGGCCAACAGCGACGATTTCGCCTTCAGCCGGCTTTTCCTTGGCGGTGTCGGGAATGATGATGCCGCCCTTGGTCTTTTCTTCAGACTCGACACGACGAACCACAACGCGGTCGTGCAGCGGACGGAAATTGGTGCTTGCCATTGTCTAATCCCTCGATCAAATGACATTCGCAATCCGGACTGGATTGCCTTGATGCTGTTAGCACTCACTCCCTGCGAGTGCTAGCGGAATGGAGATAAGGATGCCTCGTGATCGAGTCAAGAACGGGTCGGGGAAAAAATTTCATGGAGCATGAGTAGGGCGTGAGCATGACAGGATCATGTATCCCGCTCCATTCACTCAGCGGTGATCTTTTCCTCCGGACGTGCCCTGATTTGCGGCATCCGCATGGCCGCAATCGCGGCAAGCAGAAGAAGGGCGATGGAAATCAGGGCGGCTTTATGCAATCCGCCGTGAACCTCTGCCGGCGTATTTCCGGCCAGCATTCCGAAAACCGCCACGCCCATGGCGCCTGCCGCCTGTCTGGCTGCATTGATCGAGGCTATGGCAACGCCGGAAAATTCGGGTGGCACATTTTCGAGCACGGCCGTGGTCATGGCTGGCACGCCTGTGCCCATTCCGGCTGGTATCAGCATGAAGGGCAGGATCAGCGCGATAAAGGGCGCCGTGGCGCCAAGCGCGAGCAGTGTCAGAAATCCGAAGGCATCAAGCAAGGCTCCGCCGATCATCGGCGCTCTTGGGCCAAAACGCCCGACAAGCGTACCGGCAAGCATATTCACCAGGAAAAACGTGGCTGTCAGCGGCAGGTAGGCATAGCCTGCCTGCATGGGCGTGAAGCCGAGCGTTTTTTGCAGATAGAGGCTGATGATGAAGACGACGCCGTAATAGGTGAAATTGACGGTGAATCCATAAAACAGGCAGATCCGATAGAGCGGAAGCCCGAAGATCTCCATCGGGATCAGCGGCTGTTTCGCCCGCCGTTCCACCAGAATGAAACCGGCGACGGCAAGCGGTCCGCAGATCATGCCCGCAAGCCCGCAGGCGAGCGATGCCGCGGCAAACACTGCGATGCCGAGCAGATAGATTGTTCGGGCGCCAAACCTGTCGGTCAGAAATCCGCCGGAAAGCAGCAGGGATGCAAATGTCAGCGCATAGGCATCAACAATCCATTGCAGCCAGGAGATGCCGCCGCCGAAGGTCGCCGAGATGTTCGGCGGCGCTTCTCTAATCGGCGGGGCAAGGTCAAGCTCCATTCAAGCGGGACCCACGGGGGATGGCTTTCGGCTCCGGTAGCCCCAGAGCAAAGTGCGAGGCTTCCACACTAGGCAACTTGTGATATCCGTTGTCCAACGACCAATGGAAAGTGTTAATGAGTTTACTATCAACCGTAAAAGTCCTTATGTTCGTAGCCATCGGATGTGGAGCCATATGGCTAGTCCCTGCTCGGTTTGACCGGTCGAAAATCGAAGAGCGGTGGGGCAGTTCACTCGCAGGCCTTCTCTTCGGACAATGTGATGCCGCTTTCAAAGCTTTCGTGGAAAGAGACAGAACGAGCTTTCCCTCCGACGTAACCATAAGCGTACGTTTTCTCCCAGCATCTCTTCCGGCTATCTACCCAGTCCTGAAGGAAGAAGAGGATCAAGTCGTCGGCTTCATTGAGCGCAATTTTGGCTGGAAGCCGTCGCGGGAAAAATTTCTTATTTCTGCCAGCCCACAGGGTCACGCCACTTTCCATGTTGTTGGCACGGATGACCCTGGCCTGCGGGACGGCTTCACCCTCGACGAGTGCGGTTATCTGATTGGAGACGACTACAGCACACGGAAGCGCCATATAGCCGTTCTTTCCGGTGCACATAAAGATGCCGCCAGATGAACTTGATTGGCGGCGCGCGCCGCCAACGGGCTCTCTCCTAAGACAGCCAGTCACCAATTCCTGTCTACGTTCGGCTCACCTAGCGTTCATCGTCTATCGCGGCCCGCGCTTCTCTCCGGGATCGGCATTTAGCCCTCCCATGATAGGGTCCAGTAGATGATGCGGTCCAATCTATGCTGCATCCTGATGACGGGTCATCGGAATAAACGCCGCCACGAACTCACATCACCATCGTCCGCGAAGGACGTCTTCCGCTGCTACGCGGAACCTTGAATTCGAACCTTCTGATTGCCTCTGGGGCTGACTGTCATGCTGCTAAGGTTGAGACGGTGTCCTCCCTTGTCCAGCGGAACTCGGTGCCATCCACCCACATGCGGTGCATGACGACTGCTAGACGGCGGGCCAGTGCCACTTTGGCCTTCTTGCTGCCATGGCGCTTCGCGATGTTCATGGCCCATGCCTTCAGCCAGCACCATTTTACCATGCGCGTCATCATCGACTGGGCGGCTTCATAAAGCAGCTTTCGCATCATTGCGTCTCCGCGTAGAGAGACATGGCCGACCCTGCTCATTTCGCCCGACTGTTTGAGGACAGGGGTGAGGCCCAATATTGCTCCCACCGATCGGGAATGACGAAACCTGCCGGGAATATCTATCGTCGAGACATAGGCGAGCGAGACGATCGGTCCAACGCCAGGCACCGTCATCAGCCGCCTGCAAACCTCATCCTGCCTCGCTTCGGCCAGAACCCGCTTCTCTAACTTGGCAAGCCCTTCTCGCAACTTGCGTCGTCCCGCGAGCAGCGGCTCCATGATTTCCGCCAGCTCAGTGTCGTGTTCGACAAGTTCGAGTATCCGTCTCTCGAACACGCCGCCTGAAGTATGGCCGACCTTCAGTCCGAAGTTGCGCAGGAGCCCACGCATCTCATTCTCCAGGTCGATTGCCTTTTCCTGCAGTAACGATCGGGCCGTCAGCAAGGCGCGGCGCTTCTGGCTGGAGAGCGTCTTTACATGCACGTCCTTGAACAGGCCGACCCGCATCATGTGAGCAATACCGCGTGCATCGTTCCTGTCGCTCTTGTTCTGCTGAAGAGCGTCGAGAAAAGCTTTGGTGTGCCGCGTCTCGATGCAAAATACAGGCATGCCAGCTTTTGCCAGCCCTTCGAACAGCCACTGCGATAGCGGTCCTGCCTCAATGCCCACCCTCTCCAAGCTGAGTGCCGGATCGCTCAGGATCGCTACAAGGTCTTCCGGGTGAGATGCCACCTTCCGTTCCCGGCATAGTTTCCCGCTTTCATCAACGATACAGACGCTCGTTTCTTTGACTGAGTCATCGAGGCCGACGTAGTGTTTCATGGCTGCGCTCCTCTGCATGATGGCTGTGCCTGTTTCCGACAGGCCAGTTGTATCATCGGCAGTCGGGTGCTGCTCATTCTTCCGGGCGGATGAGATGGGCACGAAGCCGATTAGCCCATCTATGTTGACGATCGTGACATCCAGTTGAACCAGGGAAAATCCAAAACTGGTTGCGGCAATGACCGGCACAATCTTCATCGATGTACTTTCTTGTCTCCGCTGCGCCAATGAACGGGCAGGGCCGTCGTTATTTTGACCTCTGGCGGTATGCACGATCATGAACCGGGATGCACGTCCGGTGAACATGGGTTCACCTCCATTGTTTTATCTCCTTGCGTTGACGCATGTCCCGGCGCAAGGCCGCTTTCCCTCATGCCTGAAATGTTCAAATTCTGAGCCATTCCAGGGTTTCATTTTTTGCGTGCCTGCGCGGCTTTTTCCCTGAAATCCCCTTGGCCCCTTGCCATCCGTCTCATCCTTTGCAATGTCACCGGGCAGATGACATGACGCAGGAACGATCCATGCCGCAGCAGCTTTCCACCTTTCTCGATGCCTCCGGCCTTTACGACGTGGCGCTTTGCGATGTCTGGGGCGTGTTGCACAACGGGGTCGATGCCTTTCCCCGCGCCGGTGAGGTGCTGTCGGCTGCCCGCGACAAGGGCGTGACGGTGGTTCTCATCACCAACTCGCCGCGGCCGTCGCAGGGCGTGATTGCCCAGTTGCGCGCCATTGGCGTGCCCGATAGCGCCTATGACAGGATCGTCACCTCCGGCGACGTTACCCGCAAGCTGATTGCCGAAGGCCCGAAAAAAGTCTTCCTGCTCGGGCCGGAGCGCGACCTGCCGCTCGTGGATGGGCTGGACGTGGCCGTCACCTCCGCCGACGAGGCCGAATGCATCGTCTGCACCGGTTTTTTCGACGACGAGAAGGAAGTGCCGGAAGATTACCACGACATGCTGGCCGCTTTCGTGGCCCGTTCCGTGCCGCTGATCTGCGCCAATCCCGATCTCATCGTCGAGCGCGGCCATCGCATGATCCCCTGCGCGGGCGCCATTGCCGCCTATTACGAACAACTGGGCGGGCAAACCCGCATTGCCGGAAAGCCGCACAGCCCCATTTATGCCGCAGCCCTTGCTGCCGCAGGCGAGGCGCGTGGCGGTGAGATCGACATGTCTCGCGTCATTGCCATCGGCGACGGTATGCCGACGGATGTGCGGGGCGCAGTCGCTGCCGGACTTGACCTGCTCTATATTTCCGGTGGCATTCATGCGGGCGAATATTCTCCCCACGGCCAGACGGATGAGGCCCTGATGAAAGCCTATCTGGCCGGGCAGGGGGTAAAGCCTGCCTACTGGATGCAACGTCTGGCCTGAGCTTGAGATATTTCCATGACCGTCTTTCACCGCAATGAACTGAAAAGCCCCCTGCCGGACAGCCTGAAGGGCGGGGTTGTCGCCATCGGCAATTTCGACGGCGTGCATCGCGGCCATCAGGCGGTTTTGCACCGGGCGCTGGAACTGGCGCAAGCGCGCGGCGTGCCAGCCCTCGTCCTGACGTTCGAGCCGCATCCGCGCAGCCTTTTCCAGCCGCAAAAGCCGGTTTTCCGCCTGACGCCTGCGCCCATGAAGGCGCGGCTTCTGGAGGCCATGGGTTTTCGCTGCGTGGTGGAATACCCCTTCGATCGTGAATTTGCCGGGCGCTCGCCGGAGGATTTCGTAAAATCCATCCTCAAGGACTGGCTGGATGCTTCGGAAGTGGTCACAGGCTTCGATTTCCACTTTGGGAAAGGCCGCGAGGGCGGCCCGGCCTATCTCATGGAGGCGGGGCATCGCCACGGCTTCGGCGTGACGATGCTGGATGCCTTTCGCGATGAAAATGCCGAGGTCGTCTCCTCCAGCCGTATTCGCGACCTGCTTTCCGAAGGGCGCATCGGCGAGGTCAACGGGCTTCTTGGCTATCGTTTCACGGTGGAAGCGGAGGTTATCAAGGGCAAGCAGCTTGGCCGCCAGCTGGGCTTTCCCACCGCCAACATGGCTTTGCAGCCGGAAGCGACGCTTCGTGCGGGCATCTATGCCGTGCGCCTGCGCCGCCCTGATGGCGTGATCCGCGACGGGGTGGCAAGCTTTGGCTACCGGCCAACCGTAACGGAGGACGGAGCGCCGCTGCTGGAAACCTTCGTATTCGATTTCTCCGGCGATCTTTATGGCGAGGTTTGCGCCGTATCGTTTTTCGCGCATCTGAGGGATGAGTGGAAGTTCGACGGGCTGGACCCGCTGGTGGCCCAGATCCGCAAGGATGAGCAGGAGGCGCGCGCCGCCCTTTCCGCCGTCGCGCCGCTTTCCTTGCTGGACGGACGCATTGCATTTTGACAAGCATTGCGCTCAACGCAATGCTGGAATGCTGAATTTGCTGGGGCTTTCGGTGGAAAATGCTGTAAAAGCCGTGGCTTCCGCGTTTTTTGTCTGCCCGCGCAGTTGTCCAGCAGGCAGCCTTTTCCAACAGAAGGAGTACGTGTCATGAATGAGTATGTTTCCCAGCGTTCGCTTCTCCAGTCTTCTCCGCGTTTTACCATTGGCCGCGATCAAAAAGGCTTCTGGGTCCTTCAGGATGAGACCAACCGGCTTGGCGGCCTTTTCGCCAGCGAGGAAGCAGCGCTGAAATTCGTGTCGAAGGAATGCAAGGATCACTCCGCCGAGATCAGCCGCGCTCCCGCCACCATGACGGTCGAGCTTGCCTTTAATAACAAAGGCCTTTCCCGCGCCGCCTGACGCGACCGCCCAGCAGGGCTTTGACCGGATTTCAGAAAGCAGCCTTCCGCACGACGGTCGGCTGCTTTTTGCATTACTGCATAATTCCTTAAATCGGAATCGATTCAAGGTGAAAATTATGCAGCAGTTTTAAAGTGTTACGGCGCCGTGCGTTTGGTAAAAAGCACGGCGCCGTAGGGTATAATCCGGCCGGAGTGAAACGAGGATCGACAAGATTACGCTTCGAAAAGAAAACGGTAGAGCGCCGATCTGATTCAATCAGATCGAAAAGCGCTTTAAGCTCCTGTTTCAACGCATGTCGTCATCGCAAACCCGTTTCACATTTTGCGGGCCATGCTCTCGCTCCTGTAAGGGGCTTTCCCCCAAATCGGCTGCAAATCTGTGTGCAACCGTGTGCGACTGTCCGATTTTGGGTTGCGACGGGCGCGCGAATCCGAAAATCTCGGAAGTCTAGGGGAGGAGGGGTGCCTCCTTCGCGCCTTGGGAGGCTTTCATGCAAAAACCTGTCTGGACGGCGGCCTGCTGGCTGCTTGTCATTCCTTATATCGGATTGCTCTGGGTACCGTTCTATAACAAGAGCGAGCCGCAGCTTTTCGGATTTCCGTTTTTTTACTGGTATCAGCTTGGCTGGGTGCCGCTTGCCTCGCTCCTGATCTTCATTGCCTACAGGAGCTTCAAGAATGACGAGTGAAATCAACGTGACAGCGCTGTCTGTCTTCATCTTCTTCTTCGTGCTCGTCACCGTCATGGGCTTTGTGGCGTCGCGCTGGCGCAAGCCGGAAACGCTGGCCCATATCGATGAATGGGGGCTTGGGGGGCGCAAGTTCGGCACCTGGATCACCTGGTTCCTGGTGGGCGGCGATTTCTACACGGCCTATACCGTCATTGCCGTTCCGGCGCTGGTCTATGCGGTGGGAGCCTATGGTTTCTTCGCCCTGCCTTATACGATCATCGTCTATCCCTTCGTCTTTCTGGTCATGCCGGTTTTGTGGAAGCGCGCCAAGGAGCATGGCTATGTGACAGCGGGCGATGTCGTGCATGGTCAATATGGTTCGCGGGCGCTTGAGCTTGCCGTGGCGCTCACCGGCGTCATCGCCACCATGCCCTATATCGCGCTGCAACTCGTGGGCATGGCAACGGTGTTGAAGGCGCTGGGCCTGCATGGGGAAGTGCCGCTTGCCATCTCCTTCATCATTCTGGCGCTCTACACCTATTCGGCGGGCCTGCGTGCGCCGGCGCTGATTGCCTTCGTCAAGGACATCATGATCTATATCGTGGTGATCACCGCCGTTGCGGCCATTCCGCTGAAGCTTGGCGGCTATGCCAATGTCTTCGCTTCCGCCGAAGCCGCCTTCCAGGCCAAGGGGTCGGGCGGGTTGCTACTGGGTTCCGGTCAGGTTGTGGCCTATGCCTCTCTGGCGCTGGGCTCGGCGCTGGCTGCCTTCATGTATCCGCACACACTGACTGGCATCTTCGCCTCCAATGGCGGCAATACCATCCGCAAGAATGCCGTGTTGCTGCCAGCCTACACGCTGTTGCTCGGCCTTCTGGCGCTGCTTGGCTATATGGGCCATGCCGCCGGTCTCAAGCCCCAGAGCCCGAACGACATCGTGCCCATGCTGTTCGACACGCTGTTTCCGGACTGGTTTGCTGGCTTTGCCTTCTCCGCCATTGCCATTGGCGCGCTGGTGCCTGCGGCGGTGATGAGTATTGGCGCCGCCAATCTCTTCACCCGGAATATCTGGAAGGCCTATGTCAACCCGCAGGTGTCCCATGCCGGCGAGGCGCAGGTGGCCAAGGTCACGTCGCTTGTCGTCAAGGTGGGTGCGCTTCTGGTCATCGTCTTCCTGCCCACCCAGTTTGCGCTGGATCTGCAATTGCTGGGCGGCATCTGGATCCTGCAAACGCTTCCCGCGCTGGTCTTCGGGCTCTATACCAACTGGTTCCGCGCGCCCGGTCTTCTGGCGGGCTGGCTGGTCGGCTTTGCCGGAGGAACCTGGCTGGTCTGGCTGAATGGCTGGAAGCCGCTGCACGCGCTGGCCTTCGGCGGGGCGCCCGTCACGGTCTATATCGGCCTTCTGGCGCTTGCCGCCAATATTGCCGTGGCGGTTCTCGTCAATCTGGTGGCGAGGCCTGCGACAAGCCGGGCCTGATAAAGGCTTCGGTCACGTCCGGGGGCGGTGGCCATTGACTGGCCGCCGCCCTTCTTTGCTTTTCCGTTGGGCTTTTTGCTTTTCTTTCCGGGCAAAAGCGCTTAAACAACCGGCCGATGAGAAAGCTTGAGCCAATAAGCACGCTGCGAATTATTGGCCCGGCCTTTCGTGCGGCCTGAAGGCGCGCCGAAGGGTCCGGGTTTTCGGCGTTTGTCCACCGCCCGCCCGCTTGGCAGGCGCGCTGCCGCAACGCTCCATTCTCTCCTATCGCATTTCAAGGCGCCCGCCGCCGCCCATTCAATGGTTGGACCATGACCGAGACCACGGACAAGCAGGACTATTCTTCCACCCTCTATCTGCCGCAGACGGATTTTCCCATGCGCGCCGGGCTGCCGCAAAAAGAGCCGGAGCTGGTGGCGCGCTGGAAGACGATGGATCTTTACAAGCGGCTTCGCGCCTCTGCCGCGGGCCGCGAGAAATTCGTGCTGCATGACGGCCCGCCCTATGCCAACGGCAATATCCATATCGGCCATGCGCTGAACAAGATCCTCAAGGACGTCATCACCCGCTCCTTCCAGATGCGCGGTTTCGACAGCAATTACGTGCCCGGCTGGGATTGCCACGGCCTGCCCATCGAGTGGAAGATCGAGGAAAAATACCGCGAGAAGGGCAAGAACAAGGACGAAGTGCCGGTCAACGAATTCCGCAAGGAGTGCCGTGATTTTGCCGGAAGCTGGATCAAGGTTCAGGCCGATGACTTTCGCCGTCTCGGCATCGAGGGCGATTTCGACAATCCCTACACCACCATGAACTTCCATGCCGAAGCCCGCATTGCCGGCGAGCTTTTGAAAATCGCCAGAAGCGGCCAGCTTTATCGCGGCTCCAAGCCCGTCATGTGGTCGGTTGTGGAGCGCACGGCGCTGGCCGAGGCGGAAGTGGAATATCACGAAATCGAAAGCGATACGGTCTGGGTGAAGTTTCCCGTCGCCACGGGCGAGCTTGCCGGTGCCTTCATCGTCATCTGGACCACTACGCCCTGGACCATTCCCGGCAACCGCGCCATCTCCTTCTCGTCCAAGGTGGAATACGGCCTTTATGAAGTCACGGCGGCGGCCAATGATTTTGGTCCCCAGCCTGGAGAAAAGATGCTGTTTGCCGACAAGCTGGCGGCGGAGTGCTTCGCCAAGGCAAAGCTTGAGGCAAAACGCCTGCGCGGCGTGAGCGCGGATGAACTTTCGCCCGTCATCTGCGATCATCCGCTGAAGGGTCTGGCCGGTGGCTATGGCTTCCAGGTGCCGCTGATGGATAGCGACCACGTCAATGACGATGCCGGTACCGGTTTCGTGCATACGGCGCCCGGCCATGGCCGCGAGGACTTCGACGCCTGGATGGCCAATGCCCGCAGCTTCGAGGCGCGTGGCATCTCGCCGCAAATCCCCTTCACCGTGGGCGATGACGGTTTCTACACCGAAGAGGCCCCCGGCTTCGGCCCCGGCGCAGAGGGCGGTCCCGCCCGCGTCATGGATGACAATGGCAAGAAGGGCGATGCCAACAAGCGGGTGGCCGAAGCGCTGATTGCGGCCGGAAACCTGTTTTCGCGCGGGCGCATCAAGCATGATTATCCGCATAGCTGGCGCTCCAAGAAGCCGGTGATCTACCGCAACACGCCGCAATGGTTCGTCTATATGGACAAGGATCTCGGCGATGGCACCACGCTGCGCTCGCGGGCGCTTTCGGCCATCGACGGCACGCGCTTCGTGCCTGCCGCCGGGCAGAACCGCCTGCGCGCCATGATCGAAAATCGCCCGGACTGGGTTTTGTCGCGCCAGCGCGCCTGGGGCGTGCCGATCGCCATCTTCGCCGACGACAAGGGCGAGATCCTCGTCGATGAGGCGGTAAACGCCCGCATCGTCGAAGCCTTCGAGGCCGAGGGGGCGGATGCCTGGTTTGCCGAAGGCGCCAAGGCGCGCTTCCTTGCCGGTCGCGAGGATCAGGATCGCTGGACGATGATTACCGACATTCTCGATGTCTGGTTTGATTCCGGCTCCACCCATACCTTTACGCTGGAAGACCGGCCCGACCTGAAATGGCCGGCCGATGTCTATCTGGAAGGGTCTGACCAGCATCGCGGCTGGTTCCATTCCTCCCTGCTGGAAAGCTGCGCCACGCGGGGCCGCGCACCCTACAACACCGTCATCACCCATGGCTTCACCATGGACGAGCATGGCCGCAAGATGTCGAAATCGCTTGGCAATACGGTGGTGCCGCAGGATGTGATGGCCCAGTCGGGGGCCGATATTCTGCGTCTCTGGGTGATGAATACCGATTACGGCGAAGATCAGCGGCTGGGCAAGACCATCCTGCAAACCAATATCGATGCCTATCGCAAGATCCGCAACACCATTCGCTGGATGCTTGGCACGCTTGCCCATGATCCGGGCGACGAGTTTGCCTATGGCGATCTGCCGGATCTGGAAAAGCTGATGCTGCACCGTCTGGCCGAACTCGACCGGCTGGTGCGCGAGGCCTACGACGCCTTCGATTTCAAGCGCATCACCCGCGCCCTGACCGATTTCGCCAATGTCGAACTGTCCGCCTTCTATTTCGACATTCGCAAGGATGCGCTTTATTGCGATGCGCCGTCTTCGGCCCGTCGCCGTGCGGCCCTTTACGTCATCCGCAAGCTGTTCGATTGCCTGGTGCTGTGGTTTGCGCCGATGATGCCCTTTACCACCGAGGAGGCGTGGCTGTCGCGCAATCCGCAGGCGGAATCGGTGCATCTTGAGCAGTTCCCGGCCATTCCGGCGGAATGGCTCAATCCGGCACTGGAGGAAAGCTGGAGCCGCATCCGCAAGGTGCGCTCCGTAGTCACGGGCGCGCTGGAAGTGGAGCGCAAGGACAAGCGCATCGGCTCGTCGCTGGAGGCAGCACCCGTGGTGCATGTGGCCGATGCCAGCCTGCTGGCGGCGCTGGACGGTGTGGACATGGCCGAGATCTGCATTACCTCGTCGATTTCCGTGGTCGCGGGCGAGGGGCCGGCAGAGGCCTTCCGTCTTGCCGATGTTGCCGGTGTCGCGGTGGAACCAAAATTGGCCGAAGGCCGCAAATGCGCCCGCTCCTGGCGCATTACGGCCGATGTCGGTTCCGATGCCGATTATCCGGAGGTTTCCGCCCGCGATGCAGCCGCCCTGCGGGAGCTTGCTGCGCTGCAAGGTTGATTTTGGCGAAATGCCGCTGCACACTTCTGTTTGGGGTTGGCAGACGGCATTTGCTCTTTTACTGAACTTTCGGTAAAAGCTGCCTGAAATTGGCCGGAATTTTCTTTCAGGCGAGAAATGCTCGCCTGAAAGCACGGTGCAAGTCCGCATTCCGCGTGGATACGACCCCTGCCGTGATGGGTGGAGCATGGAGCTGTGACGCCAAGTGGCGCGTCATGCTGAAAGGCTGGAAGTAGATGGTGAAGGCAAAACTGTTTCGCGTAGGTGTGACGCTCGCTGGCGTTGTCGGCGCCTGCTCCGGCCTCAGCGGCTGCATGAGCAGCCCGACCTATGGAACGGACAAGACGGCGATGGAACAACTGACCGACGACCTTGGTTCGGCGGTGTCTGTCACCGGCGGCCAGAAAAAGGCCGATGGTAAGTATAATCCGCGCCCTGATCTGGTGCTGCCGCCCAAGGGCGCGCAGGCCGAACTGGTGCAGCCGCAGACCTCGCTTGCCAGCAAGGACAATCCCGAATGGCTGGAAGCGCCGGAAGATACCCGCAAGCGCTTGGTGGCGGAAGCCGATGCCAATGCCAGCAACCCGAATTATCGCTCGCCGCTTCTGGCCGGTTACGGCACCAACGGCACGATGACGGAAACGCAAAAGTGGCAGGCCTTCCGCGATGCCCGCAAGATCCAGAAGGGCGCCTATCTCGACCAGCGCCGCGTTCTTTCCGATCCGCCGGACAGCTACCGCATGGTGGATGAGACCAAGCTGACCGATCTGGGCGAGCCGGAAGCCAAGAAAGAAAAGCGCCGCCAGAAGGATGCGCAGATTGCAAATTCCGGCAAGAACTGGTGGCAGCCCTTCCAATAAGCGCGCTACAGCGCCGTGCGTTTTAACAAACGCACAAAGGACGCTGTAACACTTTAAATCTGCTGCATAATTTTCACCTTAAATCGATTCTGATTTTAAGGAATTATGCAGTAGTCCAATGCGGTCATCGCAGGTGATGATTTTCGGGGCCGGTATCGGCCCCTTTTCATGTCGGGATTTCCATGAGCTTTACCATTCGCCAAGCCGACCGCGCCGATGTTCCGGCCATTTTGCGCTTCATCACCGATCTTGCCATTTACGAAAAGGCCGAGCATGAGGTACTGGCAACGCCGGAAAGCCTTGAGCGCACGCTATTTGGCGAAGGCAGCGTCACCGGCGCGGCCATTCTGGAAAGCGATGGGGTCGCGGCGGGTTTTGCCATCTGGTTCTACAGCTATTCCACCTGGCTGGCGCGCAAGGGCCTCTATCTTGAGGATCTTTACGTCGATCCCGCCTTTCGCGGAAAAGGCGGCGGCAAGCTCCTGCTGCGCTATCTGGCCAAACGCGCCGTTTCGGAAGATTGCGGACGCTTTGAATGGAGCGTGCTGGACTGGAACGAACCGGCCATCCGGGTTTATGAGGCCATCGGCGGCGAACCGCAAAGCGATTGGATCCGCTATCGCCTGACGGGCGAGGCGCTCAAGGCCTTCGCCGGGGAGTGATAATCTACTGCATAATTCCTTAAATCGGAATCGATTTAAGGTGAAAATTATGCAGCAGCTTTAAAGTGTTACAGCGTCCTTTGTGCGTTTGAGAAAACGCACGGCGCTGTAGGGGCCGCTGGCGATCAGCTCAAGGTCAGCCACAAAATGGCCAGATGCAGCACATGCACGGCCAGCCCGATGCCTGCGACCATTTCCAGCGGGGAATCCGCAAGGCTTGCATATTGCGGCAGGGTGGCGACGAAAACGAGCAGGGCTGCCACCAGAAGCGGCACGAAGCTGAGCGCCGTCAGGCGGGGCGCGCGCCAGGCGACCTTTCCGGTAAACGTCCATTGCATCGGCAGAAGCTTCTGCCGTGGCGCAAGACGAAAATAGGCATGGATGGAAAGCGCCACCATGACAAACCAGAGTGTGACAGGCGTTTCGATCATCGCCGCTCGTGAAAAAAGGCTTTCAGCAGTTCGGCGCTGGCGCTTTCGCCAATGCCGGAATAGACCTCCGGTGCGTGGTGGCAGGTGGGCTGGCTGTAAAACCGGCCACCATGATCCACCCCTCCGCCCTTGGGATCTTCAGCACCATAATATAAACGTCTAATTCGCGCAAAGGATATGGCGGCCGCGCACATGGCGCAGGGTTCCAATGTTACATAGAGGTCGCAACCGCTTAGCCGCTCGTCTTCAAGTATCGCGGCGGCGCGGCGAATGGCGAGGATCTCGGCATGGGCGCTGATGTCGCGCAGCGCGCGGGTTTCGTTTCCGGCTGCCGCAACGATCCGGTCCTGCCGCACCACGACGGCGCCGATCGGCACTTCGCCGCGCGCGCCCGCCGCCTCAGCTTCCTCAAGAGCCGCATTCATGAAACGCCGTGTTGGCAGCATATCCCGCAACTTTCCGCTTAACCAAGCCTGCCGGACCTGATAGGACACAGGCCAAACGACAGGCAAATAGAAAAATGACCGATAACGACAAGTTCCAGCGCCGGGGCGGCAAGGCTCCAGGCAGCAAATTCAATGGCGGCAAATCAGGCCCCCGTAAAGGCGATGGTTTCAAATCCTCCGCCTCGGGTAAACCCTCGCGCTTTTCCGGCAAGGCAGAAGGCGAGGGCGGCGGGCGGTCCGACCGTTCCGAAAAGCCCTTCAAATCCGGTTTCGCCAAGGCGGCAGGCGGCAAACCCTCCGGCTTCAAGCGGGATGCACAGGCTGCGGGCAAGGGTGCCGACAGAGATCAGGTGAAGGCGGCATTTCGTCCCAGGCGTACGGATGGCGCCGTTTCCACCGGCGACGAGGCCATGAAGCCCGAGCGCATCTCCAAGCTTCTGGCGCGCGCAGGCGTTGCCTCGCGGCGGGATGTGGAACGCATGATCATGGAAGGCCGCGTTGCGGTGAACGGCAAGGTACTGGACAGCCCCGTGCTGAACGCCACGCTTGCCGACCGTATCGAAGTGGACGGCACTCCCATTCGCGGCATAGAGCGCACGCGGCTGTGGCTCTACCACAAGCCCGCCGGTCTGGTGACGACCAATTCCGATCCGGAAGGCCGCCCCACGGTTTTCGACAATCTGCCGGAAGACCTGCCGCGCGTCATGTCCATCGGCCGTCTCGACATCAATACCGAGGGCCTGCTGCTGTTGACCAATGATGGCGGGCTGGCGCGGGTGCTGGAACTGCCGACGACCGGCTGGCTGCGCCGCTACCGCGTGCGTGCCTATGGCTCGGTGGATCAGGCCGCGCTGGACAAGCTCAAGGACGGGATTGCCGTGGACGGCGTGCTTTATGGCGCCATCGATGCAACGCTTGACCGCGCCCAGGGCCACAATGTGTGGATCACCATGGGTCTGCGCGAAGGCAAGAACCGCGAAATCAAGAATGTTCTGGGTGCGCTGGGGCTGGATGTGAACCGGCTCATCCGCATTTCCTACGGTCCTTTCCAGCTTGGCGACCTGTCGGAAGGCAAGGCCATGGAGGTGCGCGGCCGCATGTTGCGCGACCAGCTTGGGCCGCGCCTGATCGAAGAGGCCAAGGCCAATTTCGACGCGCCGATCTTCAATGCCGCAGAAGCACGCGATGATGAGGAAGAGCAGTGCCCCATGCGCCCGGCCCGCTCCGAGCGCGCTGAACGCCCCGAACGGCAGGACGAGGACCGGCCCGCTCGTAAAGGCAAGCCGGAGCGCAAAGGCTCCGAGGGTAAGGGCTCTGAGCGCATGTCGGGCCGTGAGCGGGCGCTGGACCGGCTGGACACCAGCCGCCGCGATGAGCGCGATTTCGGCAAGGCCAAGCGCACGCCCGCTGCCACCACCCGCACCGCCAATGTGTGGATGGCGCCGGGCGCACGCCCCGTGGCCGCCGCCAAGGCCGAGGGGGAGGAGCGCGAAAAGCCGCTGCGCGCCCGTGGCGATGGTAAGCGTCCGGATAATCGCTATGGCCGCAACAAGGATGGGTCTGCCTCGCGCTCGCTGTCTAGGCATGATCCCGACAGAAAGGGCGGCGCCAGCCGCGCCTTCGATCCCGGCCCGCGTGTTCTGGTAAGCCGCGCCCGCGACGACGAGGGTGAGTGGATCCGCGCCGAGGAACCGGCCCGCAAGGCCGACGGGCAGGACGCACCGCGCCAGCGCCGCGAGGGCGGCTTTGGCGGCAACCGCGACGGCGGCAAGTTTGAGAACCGCCGCGATGGCGGCAAGTTTGAAGACCGCCGGGGGTCCGGCTTTGGCCGTGACAAGCCAGGCGAAGGCCGCAAGGGGCCGCCTCGCAGCGATGCAAAGCCTTTCGGTGGCAAGCCGGGCGGCAAGTCCTTTGGTGGCAAACCCGGTGGTGGGAAGCCCTTTGGAGGCAAACCCGGCGGCGGCAGGCCTTCAGGCAAGCCGGGTGGCTTCAAGGGCAAGAGGTAAGCCATGCGGATCGTCGCAGGAGAGTTCCGCGGGCGCACCATCGCCTCGCCGAAAAGCAATGCGATCCGGCCGACCATCGACCGGACGCGCGAAAGCCTGTTCAACATCATCACCCATGCCCACCCGGAAAGTCTGGATGGCACCCGTATTCTCGATCTTTTCGCGGGCACGGGTGCTGTCGGGCTTGAGGCTCTGTCTCGCGGCTGTCGCGCCGCCCTCTTCGTGGAAAACAGCGTCGAGGGCCGCGGGCTCTTGTGGGAAAATATCGACAGCTTCGGTCTGCATGGCCGGGCGAAGATCCTGAGGCGGGATGCCACCGATCTTGGCCCCGTCAACACCATGGAGCCCTTTCATCTGCTCTTTGCCGATCCGCCCTATGGCAAAGGCCTTGGCGAAAAGGCCTTTGCCGCCGCCCATAAGGGTGGCTGGCTGGTGCCGGGTGCGCTTGCCATTCTGGAGGAGCGTGGCGATGTGGAGGTTGCGGTGGAGCCGCCCTTCGCGCTTGCCGAAACGCGCACCTTCGGCGACACCCGCATTCACTTTTACAATTACCGGCCCTGAGCCCTTCGACGGAACGACAAAACAGGTTTCCCGCGCGGTGAGCGGCCATGGAAAGACATGCCCCGATGATCGATGAGCATAAAGCATTGGCGGCCGCTCGCACTGGCACTACGCCCACCATCGGCCTTGCGCTTGGGGCAGGGGGGGCACGGGGTTTTGCGCATATTCAGGTGCTGGAGGCGCTGGAAGAGCTTGGCCTTGCTCCGGTTGCCATCGCCGGGGCATCCATCGGCGCCATTATCGGCGCGGGTGCGGCGGCTGGCATGTCCGCGGCGGAAATGCGCGAACACGCGCTGGAAACCGTGGGAAAACGCAATGCCGTGGTCAACCGCATCTGGAGCCTCAGGCCGCCTTCCATGAAGGATGCGCTGGGCGGTT
Organism: Allorhizobium undicola ORS 992 = ATCC 700741; assembly: GCF_000621665.1. Lineage (GTDB taxonomy): Bacteria > Pseudomonadota > Alphaproteobacteria > Rhizobiales > Rhizobiaceae > Allorhizobium > Allorhizobium undicola. The sequence continues at coordinate 153,682 of NZ_JHXQ01000005.1, read as the reverse complement.
TTCGCCTTGGCCAGTTCAATCTGGAGCGGATTTTGCGCGCCTTTCTGCCGGAGCGGATTCCGGCTGATTTCTCCGATCTTTCCATGCCGCTGAAGGTGATTGCCACCGATTATTACGGTCATTGCGAAAAGCTGATCGAAGCGGGCGATCTTTATCAGGCGCTGGCGGCCTCTGCCGCGATCCCGGCGCTTTTTGCGCCGGTCAACCTCGATGACCGGCTGATGATCGATGGCGGCATTTTCAATCCGGTGCCCTATGAGCATCTGTTCGGCATGGCCGATATCGTGATCGGCATCGATATTGTCGGCGGTCCGGTCGGCACGGGGCTGGAACTGCCCAACCGCATTGAAAGCCTGTTCGGCGCCTCGCAGCTGATGATGCAATCGCATCTGGCGCTGAAGCTGAAGCTGGGGCCGCCAGCCATTTTCCTGCGTCCGCCGGTCAATGGTTTCGGCGTGCTGGATTTCCTGAAGGCGCGGCAGATTTTCGAAGTGTCCGAACCCGTCAAGGATGAGGTGAAGCGGGCGGTGGAGGCGCAGTTCGCCCTGCTTTCCCAGAGGATGTAACATTCTGTTTTTTGCGGATTTTCGGAGGGAAAACCGGTTTCAGCCGGAAAGCATCATGCCCTTGTGGCGGGCAGCGCTTAAATCCTGATAGTGACGATAGAGATAGCGCAGCGTCCCGGCGGCATCGGCGGGCTTGCCGAAATAATAGCCCTGACCCATGGCGCATCCCAATGCGTCGAGCATGGCGGCCTCTGCCTCGGTTTCGATGCCTTCTGCCACCACCTTGAGGTTTAAACCTTCGCACATGGAAATCACCGCCCGTACGATATGTTCGGAGACGCGATCGGTGGTGATAGCGGAAACGAAGGCGCGATCGATCTTTACCTTGTCGAAGGTGAATTCACGCAGCCGTCCAAGGCTGGACTGTCCTGTCCCGAAATCGTCCAGCGAAATCCGCACCCCGGCCTGCCGCAAATCGCCAATGATGGCATTGGCCGTTTTGGCGCAGGCCATGACGGCGGTTTCGGTAATTTCGAGCTCCAGCCGGGCGGGATCAAGCCCGGCAGCGCTGAGAATGGCAAGCGTGCGCGAGGCGGTAGAGCTGTCCTTCAATTGCGCGGAGGAGAGGTTGAAGGAAAGGAAAAGATCGCGCGGCCAGGTGAGGGCGGCATCGGCGGCCTTGCGCAACAGGGTTTCCGACAGCGTATCGATAAAGCCGCGTTCTTCGGCAAGCGGCACGAAAATGGCGGGCGAAACGAAACCCAGATCGGCATCGATCCACCGCGCCAGCGCTTCGAAACCCAGCACCTGGTGATCGGCCAGCGAGACGATGGGCTGAAAATGTACATCCACGGCATCATGGATGATGGCGTTGCGCAGGGCCTGTTCCAACTGGGTGGAGTGGCGCATTTCCTGAGCGATTTCGCGGGTATAGACGGTGATTTGCCCACGTCCGCGACGCTTTGAGCGATAGAGCGCGGTTTCCGCGCTTTTCATGAGATCGCTGAATTCCTCCCCCGCAAAGGGGTAGATGGCAAAGCCCAGCGAGGCTGAAAGACGCACGTTGCGGTCGCCAAGATCATAGGGCGCCGACAGCACGTCCTTGATGAGATAGCCGATGCGCTCGGCGCTGCCTGCCTCGAAGATCAGCGGCAGGATAATGGCGAATTCATCGCCGTCGTGGCGGGTGACGATGCTGCCATCCGGCGTGCAGGCCTTCAGGCGATGGGCGACCTGACACAGGATCTCATCCCCCGCCATCGACCCGAACAGGTCGTTGATCGGTTTGAAGCCATCGAGATTGACAAGCGCAACGGTGAAGGGGGCCGGGTCGGCGGCGCGCTCGGCTGCAAGCGCGCAAACGTCTTCCCTCAGCCGCCGCTGATTTCCAAGACCGGTCAGGGGATCAATGACGCTTGCGCCCGCTCCCCCGCTGTCGTCGGCCGCCATGTCAGCAGCGCTCATCGAAAATCCTTGCAAAACACTTCGGGTTGCGTCTCAGACAACAATAAACCCGGTGCTTGAGCTTGTCTCGCTAATTGAAAAAGCGTCTTGTCAAGCAGTTAACCGGGCCTTGCGCCTTCACCCCGAAGATGGTCACGAAACCCTAATAAATTTTTAGTTTCCGCAGCTTCGCGACATGTGGATTTTTACCCCTGATTTATACTAGTGGGCTGAATTTGCCGTTTGCGCCCGTTTGCAGCGGCGTCGCGCGGCGAAAGCGCGGGCATTGCGCCAGCAAAGGCCGGGGAAATTTATGTCCGCAAACGGTTTTATCAAGACCGGCACCTGGAATGGTTTCAGGCGCGGACAGCCACCTTTTCCAGCAGGCCGTGACGGCTGAGAAGATGTTCTATCATGTCAGGGCTGAGTGGCTTGACGATGGCGTCATCCATGCCAGCCGCCAGACATTTCGGCTTGTCCTGGTCGAAGGCAGGCACGAGCACGCCGACAATCAGGCTGCGTTGCCGGGTATTTTCCTCATGGCGGCGCATGGCCCGTGTCAGCTCAAGCCCGTTTATGTCGGGCAGCGAGATGTCCATCAGCACCACATCCGGGCGGGTTTGCGTCCAGATCCGCAAGGCCTCGGCGCCGCTTGCGGCGATTGTATAGCGGCAGCCCAATCCTTCCAGAATTTGCGAAAACACGATCTGGTTCACGTCATTGTCCTCGACGACCAGAATGGCGGAGGGATCGGCTTTGGTGCCGTCTGGAAGGCCGGTCCCGGCGGTGGCAAGCGGCTCAGGTGAGGACATGGGGGCGGGAGCCGCCGCCAGCCTTGCATGGCCTTCATCCTGCGTGGTGCCCGCGGCCGCGGCACGAAAGGCGGGTGCCGCCTCGGTTACGGTTTCCGTTTCACTGTGGATCGACTGGATTTGACGTATCAGCATGGCGTCCGCCCAGTCATGGGCAAGGACAATGGTCGCAAGACCGTGTTCCCGTGCCAGTGCGGCACAGGCCGGCGGCATACGCCGGTCAACCAGCACAAGGTCGATCGCCACGCCCGCCGCGTGTGCGGCGGCAAGAAAGGGGCGCATATCGGTTGCCATATCCAGCGTGCAGCTATCCGCGCCTGCTTGCGCGAGCAGCCTGGCCATGCGCTGGTTGAAGCCCGCATCGCTGCTGATGGCCAGCACCCTCATGCCGGCCAGGTCGAGGCTCGGGGTCTCTTTGCCGGTCTCGGCGTGCGGTTGGCTGAGGAAGAGCGTTCTATCCTGCATCTGCCCGGCAGTGAGACTGACCATGGTAAAGAGCCGTCCGGCCCGCATTGCCGATGAAAGCCATATGCCCGGCCTTGCCAGCGGCAGCGGCGCATCATTGGCGCGAAGCTGCGGGGCCGTTCGCTCCAGATCGGCAAGAAAGGCGGGGGCGAAGACGGCGCTGGCCTTTTCGCCCTGAACGCCCTGAAGGCCAGCACCCGCGGCCGATGCCACGGCACGGTTGACCGCGACGATTGTCCTGTCTTCGTCCAGCACGAAAAGCGGATGCGGCAGGCTATCGAGTATTTCTTCCGTCACCTCGATGCGTTCCTGATCGGTCTTCCATTGTTCGTCGCGTTTTTTCTGCTCGGTCACATCGGTCATGACGCAGAGGCCGAAGCCTGAGGGCAGGCGGCGTTTGGCCAGACGCATCATGCGGCCCTTCACGGTGCGCTCGACGTCTTCCCAGCGCTCGCGCCATTGGGCGGAAACGCGCTCTGCAATCCACTCCTCGCGCGGGGGCGCGGAGGGTACCAGGCGAATGCAATGGTCATGAACCGCGCCCAGAAAATCGCGCAGTCGCGTGCCCGGACGAAGGTAAAATTCCGAAACCGGAAAGAAGTTCAGCACCAGCGGACTGCCATAGACGATCAGGTCGTCGCGATCGATGACCAGCAGCGCGCTGCCCTGTGTGTCGCAAACGGCGTCCAGCAGGCCGCGCTCCAGGGCGCACTCCGTCATCGCATGTCGTTCCATACCTGCTCTCCAGAGACCTTGGCCACCGCTTGCAGGCGGTGCGCAGTCCCGGTGGCCTTGAGGACAGCCCGGAATTTGGCGCAAATGCCGGGTCGCTTCAGAGGGAATTGTTTTACGCATCGTCCGGCCGGGGCCGGTTTTCACTCTCCCGTTTCCCGACAATCCTATTGGTTTGTGATTAACGCCTGCTTAATATCGTCTGGATTGCCGTTTCTGGGGAGAGTGGCTGCCGGGGGCTTTTCGGGAGGGCGGAAATGCCGGAAAAGAAAAACATGACCGTCAAGCAACTTCCTGAAACCCTGATCAACCAGATTGCCGCGGGCGAGGTCGTGGAGCGACCGGCCAGCGCTGCCAAGGAATTGATCGAAAACGCCATCGATGCCGGCGCGACACGCATCGACATTGCCACTGCCGGCGGTGGCAAGGCGCTGTTGCGCGTGACCGATAACGGCTTTGGCATGGATGCGCGGGACCTGGAGCTGGCGGTGCGCCGCCATTGCACTTCCAAGCTGGACGGTTCGCTGGACGAGATTCGCAGCCTCGGCTTCCGCGGCGAGGCGCTGCCCTCCATCGGCTCCGTGGCCCGCCTTTCGATTTCCACCCGCAGGCAGGGCGCGCCCCATGCGCTGCGCATTCAGGTGGAAGGGGGAAAGGTGTCCGAGGTCGGTCCGGCGCCGGGCAATTTCGGCACGGTGGTGGAGGTGCGGGATCTGTTTTTCGCCACGCCCGCCCGGCTGAAATTCATGAAAAGCGAAAGGGCAGAGGCTGGCGCCATTACCGAAGTGGTCAAGCGCATGGCGATTGCCTTTCCCGCCATCCGCTTCGTGCTTTCGGGCACGGATCGCTCGGCGCTGGAATTTCCAGCCACCGGCGATGACCATCTTGCCCGCATCGCCCAGATACTGGGTGCGGATTTCCGCGACAATGCCATAGCGCTCGATGCCGTGCGCGAGGATGTGGCCCTCACCGGCTTTGCCGGTATCCCCACCTTCAATCGCGGCAATGCGGCGCATCAATATGCCTTCGTCAATGGCAGGCCCGTGCAGGATAAGCTCATCCTCTCCGCCATTCGCGGCGCCTATGCCGAAACGGTGCCACAGGGGCGTTATCCGGTGGCGGTACTATCGATCACGCTCGATCCGGCGCTGGTGGACGTCAATGTGCATCCGGCAAAATCGGATGTGCGGTTTCGCGATGCGGGCCTTGTGCGCGGCCTGATTGTCGGGGCCATCCGCGAGGCGCTGACGCGGGAGGGCGCGCGCCCTTCCACGGCGGGGGCAGGGGCCATGTTGCGCGCTTTCCGTCCCGGCATGGGCGGGTTTGGCACATCGGCGGGCGGCAATGCCGGGTGGACGCCGGCAAGCTCGCCCAGCCGTCCGCTGGCAAGCGGCCTTATGCAGCCGGGTCTTGCGGAAACGCCGCAGGGCCGTTTCGATAGCCTCGCCATGCCAACGGCCCGCAGCGAGGCCGCGCCGATCGAGACGCGGCAGGCCGTCGAGCGGGATTTTCCGTTGGGTGCCGCACGTGCCCAGCTTCATGCCAATTACATCGTGGCCCAGACCCGCGACGGGCTTGTGATCGTCGATCAGCACGCCGCGCATGAGAGACTGGTCTTCGAAGATATGCGCAAGGCGCTGAGCGGACGCCGCCTTCCCTCGCAGGGGCTGCTTATTCCTGAAATCGTCGATTTGCCTGAGGAGGATTGCGACCGGCTGGCCGCGCACGCGCAGGAATTCGACAGGCTCGGGCTGGCTTTGGAGCGGTTCGGGCCGGGCGCCATGGCGGTGCGCGAAACCCCTGCCATGCTGGGAGAAATGGATGTGCCCTCGCTTTTGCGCCAGCTTGCCGACGAGATCGCCGAATGGGAAACGGCGGGCGGACTTTTCGCACGCCTGGAACATGTAGCCGCCACCATGGCCTGCCACGGTTCGGTACGCTCGGGCCGGGTGCTGCGGGCGGAGGAAATGAATGCCCTGCTGCGCAAGATGGAGGAAACGCCGGGCTCTGGCCAGTGCAATCACGGCAGGCCAACCTATGTCGAGCTGAAGCTTGCCGACATCGAGCGGCTCTTCGGCCGTAGCTGACCTTGCGGCGTCTTGCCATTATGCGATATGACCGGGGCGCGACGATGCGCAGGCGTCCGCGCCTTGCAAGAAGACAGGAGCAGATCATGAACCGGTTCGAAGGCGGAAGCGGCAAGGAAGCCAGATTGCGCTATCTGGATGGCGATTTTCAGATTCTTACCCCCGGTTCCCATGTGATCTGCGCCATGACCGGGCGGCCGATCATGGTGGACGAACTGAAATACTGGAGTGTGGATCGTCAGGAAGCTTACGTGGATGCCGCCGCTTCGCTGGAGGCCGAAAAGCGCGCCGGAAACCTGCCGAACCAGCGGCGCTGATCGAGTTTTGATCCTACTGCATAATTCCTTAAATCGGAATCGATTTAAGGTGAGAATTATGCAGCAGCTTTAAAGTGTTACAGCGTCCCTCGTGCGTTTGATCACAGTACACGACGCTAGGGTTTAGCGTGTGGCTTACCCCCCCTCTGTCCTGCCGGACATCTCCCCCTCAAGGCAGGGCAATCGCATATGACCGATTTCGAGGAATCGAAGGGCGAACAAAACGGAATCGTTGCAAGAACAAATGCTCGCAGATTCCATGTTTGTTCCGCATATGCGATTGCCCTGCCCTCAAGGGGGGAGATCGGCAAGATGAAGGCCTTGCCTAAATCCTTGAAAAAGGCCGTCATCACAAATAGTCTTTGAAGAATGGCGCTTTGTCCGTATTGCAATCTCCCCCTTGAGGGGGAGATGCCTGGCAAGGCAGAGGGGGGTAGGCCACGCCACATGCCTAAGCGTCGTGTACTGTAGCGTTTGATAAAACGCACGGCGCTGTAGAGCATTTTCAGGAAAAGTGGAAACCGGTTTTCCTGAAAATGCTCTAAAGGATTTTTCCTGCGTCTCTGAAGCGCGCCTGCGCTTTTTCGATAATGCGTTTCGGCGCGGAGGGATCGTCGAAAACGATGTCGATTTCCACCACGATCGAGCGTTCGGCAAGCTCCCCGGCCCGCCCGGCGCCGCCCTTCAGCCGCACGAAATCCTTGGCGGTCGTGACAAGTTGCAGCTTGTGTCGGCGGGCTGTGTCGAGCAGGTCGTCCATCTGGCGGGGCGTGAGGGGCTGGTGGTCGCCGAAGGCGCGGATTTCGGCGAGATTGGCGCCCATGTCGCGCAGGGTGCGATGGAATTTTTCCGGATCGGCAATGCCGCAATAGGCCAGAACCTGTTTTGCCTTCAGCTCTTCCCCGTTGTCGTGAGGATGTTCCAGATCCACCGGGCGGGGCTGCACCTTGCCAAGCAGCACGGGCTTGCCAAGCCGCGCCACCTTGCGCACAAGCGGCTCAGCGCCATCGGCCGTTCCCACCTGTAAAACGGCGTCCATGGCGGCCAGTTGCCGGGGCAGGGGGGCGCGAAGCGGGCCTGCGGGAAACACCTTGCCATTGCCGAGACCCCGGCGGCTATCCACCACCAGCAAGGCAAAATCGATGGCAAGCCTTGCACTCTGGAAACCGTCATCCATGATGATGAGATCAACGCCTGCGGCGCGCAAGGCTTCGGCCCCTTCGACACGACGGGGGGAAATGACGGTCACGGCCTCCCGCGCCAGCAGCAGTGGCTCATCGCCGACATCGGCGGCAAGATGGCGGGCCGGATCGACAAGGGTGGTGCGCTTCAGCCTGCCACCATAACCGCGACTGAGAAAGCCGGGCTTGAGGCCCATGGCCTGTGCCGCCCGCGCCAGCGCAAGGGCGGTTGGGGTCTTGCCAGCGCCGCCCAGCACGAAATTGCCGATGCAGATGACCGGAAGCTGCACGCGGTGCCGCACGCCCCGCGCCATGCGGGCGCCGCTGATATGGCCGTAGACGAGGCTAAGCGGCGCAAGTGCAAGGCTCTGCCAGCCGCCCTTGCCATGCCACCAGAAGGAGGGAGACGTTACCATGGCTCGTCCTTTATGCCGATGCTACAGCGCCGTGCGTTTTATCAAACGATAAAGGAGGCTGTAAAACTTTAAATCCGATGTATGGCGTGGCACTTGCTGCCGGCCCTCGCGGGCAGGGTGGCAGGGTCAGAGATGTGCTTCCAGTTCGGTAATATCGTTGAGGCAGATGTCCGAGCCCGGTTCCAGCGTCAGCCGTGAGCCGGTGCCGGTCAAAACGGCCACCACCAGACCGGCGCCTGCCGCCCGGCCCATGGTCAGGTCGTGGTTATTGTCGCCAACCACGGCAACCTGTTCCGGCGCAAGGCCGGTTGCCGCGCAAAAGCCGAGAACCATGCCGGGTTCCGGCTTGCAGCCATGGCCGCTGTCATAGCCGGCGACGAAATCCACGAGATCGTCGAGCCCGAACCGTTTGACGATATTGCGGATCGAGCGCTCATTGTCGGAGGAGGCGATGCCGATTTTCAGCCCGCGCTGTTTCAGGCGCGCAAACAGCGCGGCAAGATCGGTCACGGGAACCGAAAGCTCGGTGGCGGCGGCGAAAATTCCGTCCAGTTCCTGCGTCAGGAAGGCGGCATCGAAGGGTGATCCGGCCTTTTCCAGTCCTGTGGCGATTTCGGCGGAGTTTCCGGCAGCAAGCAGGCTGTCCGGCACCACATGGCCGCTTTCAGGATCCATGCCGCAGGCCGCAAGCAGCTGGTTTGCAAGACCCTGGTCGCCATTGGCGGCCATCAGCGCCAATTGCCGGTTTACCGGTGCCCAACTGGCATCGTAATCCAGCAAGGTTCCGTCCTTGTCGAAAACAATGCCGCCAATGGCGGGGCGCCCGTCTGCCTGCACCGTCATTCTCCAGCTGCCTGTTGCGGCTCCAGCCGCGCCTTGACCGTCAGCGGATTGGTGTAGGGCTCCAGCACCTTCATGGTCGTGGTCAGCGCGCCGCGCATCTGCTGCACCGCCTCCATGCCCGCATCGGCCATCTTGTGGCGCACCAGATGTTCATTCATCAGATAATGCACGCCCTTGGCCAGCATTTCGGCATCGCGCACCATGCGGGCGGCGCCGTTGCGCACCAGAGCCTGATAGGTCTCGCGGAAGTTTTCCACATGCGGTCCGGCCAGTACCGCGCAGCCCAGCACGGCAGGCTCCAGCGGATTGCCACCGCCACCGCCCTGATAAAGCGAGCGCCCGACAAAGGCAATTTCCGTCAACCGCAGATAAAGCCCCATTTCGCCGATGGTGTCGCCCAGCAGAATATCGGTCTGCGGGGTCACGGCATCGTTGCGGCTGCGCCGCGCCACCGTCAGCCCCTGCGCCACCAGCATGGTTTCAATCTCGTCGCAGCGGTCGGGATGGCGCGGCACGACAATGCTGAGCTGGCCCATGGAGGCGCGCAAGGCCCGATGCACCATGGCGGCAAGCTTTTCCTCGCCTTCCGCCGTCGAAATTGCCGCCCAGGTCTTGCGATGACCGATCTGGCGTTCGTAAGTGGAGAGAGCGGCCTGATCGCAAGGCGGCGCATCGGTATCCACCTTGATGTTGCCGGAAACCGTGACCGGCCAGGCACCGAGATCGCGGAAGCGCTCGGCATCGACATCCGACTGTGCCACCACCAGCGACAGCTTGGAAAACAGCGATTGCGCCACGGCGGGGTGGCGCTGCCAACGGGCATGGGAGCGATCGGAAAGCCGCGCATTGACGAGGATCTGCGGAATTTGCCGCTGGTGGAGTTCCATCAGCGTCGATGGCCAGATTTCCGATTCCACCGTAATGGCAAGATCCGGCTGCCAATGGTCGAGAAAACGGCGAACGGCGGGGCCAAGATCGAGCGGCACGAACTGGTGAATGACCTCGTTCTTCAACCGCTGCCATGCAATTTCGGCCGAGGTGACGGTGCCGGTGGTCAAAAGCACATTGATCTGGCTGCGGCGCAGTTCGCGCATCAGGGCGGTGATGGCCATCATTTCGCCGACGCTGGCGGCATGGACCCACACAAGCGGGCCATGCGGACGCTCGAAGGCGGCATGGCCCAGCCGTTCGCTCAGCCGCGCGCGGTCTTCCTTGCCCCGCATGGCGCGGGCGCGCAAAACAAGACCGGCTGCGGGATAGCCGATGATACCTGCCCAGCGATAGGCGGCCAATCCGATACGGGCCAGTGCGGTCATTATTCTCCAGCCTGGATGAGTCGCGACCTGACCATGTGTTTTTCCAACCACGGTCAAGAATGATCTTGATTCCAGATTACGGTTTTAAATTGAAACGGAAAGATGCTTGCGCGTCTTTCCGCAGGTCTTTTTGTCCGTTAGAGCATTTTCAGGAAAAGTGGAAGCCGGTTTTCCGTCTGAAAATGCGTAAAAACAAATAGTTAGACCGGTTCAATGTTTCCGTGAAACAATGAACCGCTCTCGGCAAAATCCTGGCGCGGATCAGCCCTGGGCGGGATCCAGCAACTTGTGCATATGCACGATGAAATAGCGCATATGGGCATTGTCCACCGTCATCTGGGCCTTGGACTTCCATGCGGTGAGCGCGGAGGCGTAGTCGGGGAAAATGCCGACGATGTCCAGCGTCTTCAGATCGCGGAACTGCACGTCGTTGAGGTCGTTAAGCTCACCGCCGAAGACCAGATGGAGAAGTTGTCTTTTATTGTCCGTATCGGTCATTGTCATCTTACTCGTTAGCGCGTGTCCCGGAAAAAGCGTCAGCCGCATTCGGCCGGGAGCCTGGAAAACAATAGCTGGACGCATGACTGGATCGGGCCCCGTCAGGCCGTCATGAGTCCGCCGCGTGAAGGAACGCGCCGTCTCTCATGTGTTCAGGCACAAAGGGCGTTCCCGTGATCTCCCCCGTTGCTTCTCTCGGATATTTCACCTCAAAGGTCAACTGCCTGTCATACAGGCCGGAAGCCATCCAGCAGCGCAGGAAGCAGCGGAGCCGCCCCCGCCAGCAGAAAACCGTGGCGGACATCCTGACGATTGTAGAGAAGGTCGTGGCCCTGACTGTCCACGAGGCGGCCGCCTGCACGCTGGAGAATGAGATCGGCGGCGGCCAGATCCCAGTCATGGGCATTTTTCAGCACCAGCGTCGCATCGATGCGGCCAGCGGCCACCAGGGCCAGCCGGTAGGCAAGCGAGGGGATGTGGGAAACGCGGGTCAGCCGGTTGCGCAGGGCGGGGCCGAAGGCCTTGACGAGATCGGCGGGGGCTGCAACCCGGATGGCCTGGCTCTCGCCGGGCAGGGCAGCGTTGATGGGGGCGCCGTTCAGGGTGGCCGGTCCATCGGCGGTTGCCAGATAGGTTTCGTTCAGCGCCGGGGCCACGAGGGCTGCGGCAACGGGCCGGCCTTCATGCACCACGGCCACGCAGACACACCAGGTTTCCAGCCCGGAAATGAAGGCGCGCGTGCCATCGATGGGGTCGATCACGAAAACGGTGCTGCAATGCAGACGGCTTTCGTCATCGTCGGTTTCTTCCGAAAGCCAGCCATAAGCGGGCCGGGCGGCGCGAAGCCGCTCTTCCAGCAGCCGGTTGGCGGCATAATCCGCCGCACTGACCGGCGAGTGACCGCCATTCTTCCACCACACCTCGGGATCCTTGCCGAAATGCGCCAGCGCCACCGCGCCTGCCGCACGGGCGACATCGGCAATCAGCTCAAGGTCGGCCTGCCATGCGGCCGGGGCGTGCTCGGTCACGGTCACGCCCTCACTTGCCCGCCAGCGTCATGCCCTCGACGGCCAGCGTCGGCGCGGCGACGCTGAAGGTGCGGTCGATGTCGTTGGCAAGCGTCACGCGCATGAACATGTCGCGCAGGTTGGAGGCGATGGTGACTTCCGATACGGGATAGGTCAGTTCGCCGTTCTCGATCCTGAAGCCGGATGCGCCGCGGCTGTAATCGCCCGTCAGCATGTCCACGCCATGGCCGATCATGTCGGTGACGTAAAGCCCGTTGCCCACGGAGCGGATCAGTTCTTCGGGGGAAATGTCGCCCGGCTCCAGCGCCAGATTGGTGGAGGAGGGGGAAACCGCCGTGCCGCCGCGCGCGCCGCGTCCATTGGTGGTCAGGCCAAGCTCGCGGGCGGCGGAGGAGGACAGGAACCAGTGCTTCAGCACGCCGTCCTCGATCATGGTCAGCTTTTCGCCGCGCACCCCTTCGCCGTCGAAGGGGCGGGAGGCCGGGCCGCGGATAATGAAGGGATCGTCGGTCACGGTCAGTCCGGCGCGTAAGACCTGCTCACCCATGCGGTCCCGCAGGAAAGAGGTCTTGCGGGCCACCGAAGCGCCATTGATCGCCGCGGCAATATGCCCGGCAAAGCCACGCGCCACGCGGGGATCGAAAACCACGGTGACGTCGCGCCCCGTTTCCAGTTTGCGCGGATTGAGGCGGCGCACCGCTCGTTCGCCCGCCCGGCGGCCAATCTCGTCGGCATCGTCCAGATCGGCATGATATAGGCGGCTGTCGAAGTCGTGATCACGTTCCATGCCCGTGCCTTCGCCCGCAACCGCGCCAGCAGAACGGCCGAAGCGGCTGACGGCATAGCTGCCGGAAAAGCCGTGCGATGTCACCAGCACCAGCCCGCCCATGCCTGCGGACGCGCCAGCCCCGAGCGAATTGGTCACGCCCGGCACGGCGCGTGCGGCATCTTCCGCCGCAAGGGCTGCCTCGCGCAGGGCATCGCTCGAAACCTCGGTCGGGTCGAAAAGGTCGAGATCGGGATAGGTCCGGGCCAGCATGGCTTCATCGGCAAGGCCGGTGAACGGGTCTTCGGGCGAAACCTTCGCCATGGCAACGGCCCGTTCGGCCAGCGCGGCGAGATCGAAGCCCGGATTGGCCGAAACGGATGCAACCCGGCGGCCGATGAAGACGCGCAGGGAAAAATCGTCGCTTTCGGCGCTCTCGGTGGATTCCACCTTGCCAAGCCGGACGCTGACCGATCGCGAACGGGACCGCACCACAACGGCGTCTGCGTGGTCTGCGCCCGCCTTGCGGGCAAGGGCCACGAGATGTTCGGCACGGGAAAGCAAATGGTCGGGGCTGATTTCGGATGACATGGCTTGGCCTTTCTTGTGTTCCCCATTTATTGTGCATTACCACCTGCATCAAGGGCGGAGCGTGATTCTCCCGCCGTGGATTTTGCACATGCCGGAACCCACCGGGTTCCCACACGCCTATAGCAGGCGGCAGTCGATAGGAAGGACGATCATGAGCGCGCCCAATCATATTTTCGCCGAAGCGCTCATGCTGCTGGGGGGCGCGGTGGTGGCGGCGCCGGTCTTTCGCCGCCTTGGGCTTGGCACTGTGCTGGGCTATCTTGCGGCGGGGGCCCTTATCGGCCCGGTGGGCCATCTCATCACCGGGGCGGAGGATATTCTGTCGGTGGCCGAGCTTGGCGTCGTGCTGCTGCTGTTCATTATCGGGCTGGAACTGAAGCCCTCCACGCTCTGGCGCATGAGGGGCGATATTTTCCTGCTTGGCGGCGCGCAGGTGCTGCTTGGCGGGGCGGCCCTGACGGCCGCAGCCATTGCAACCGGCCTCGTGGACTGGCGCGGCGCCCTGGTGGCGGGATTTGGCCTGGCCCTTTCCTCCACGGCCTTTGCCCTTCAGATCCTGAATGACCGCAATGATCGCAACAGCCGCTACGGCCAGCGCAGTTTTTCCATTCTGCTGTTTCAGGATCTGGCCATCGTGCCGCTTCTGGCGATGATTTCCATTCTGGCCTCGCAGGCCGAACCCAGCCCCTCCTCTCCCTGGGTGGATGTCGGTGTGGCGCTTCTGGCCGTTGCTGCAATGGTGCTGGCGGGGCGCTACCTGCTCAATCCGCTTTTCCAGGTGATTGCCCGCACCGGCGCGCGCGAGGTGATGATCGCTGCGGCGCTCTTCATCGTTCTCGGATCGGCGCTGCTCATGCAGATCAGCGGCCTTTCCATGGCCATGGGGGCGTTTCTGGCTGGCGTGATGCTGGCGGAGTCTTCCTATCGCCATGAGCTGGAAACCGACATCGAGCCCTTTCGCGGCATTCTTCAGGCGCTGTTTTTCATGGCGGTCGGACTGTCCGTGCAGTTTTCCGTCATCATCGACAATCTCGCCATTCTTCTGCTTGCCGTGCCTTCGGTCATGCTCATCAAGGCTTTAAGCATCTACGGCATGTGCCGGGTGGCGGGCTCCCCCCACAACGATGCCCTGCGCATTGCCGCCCTGCTGCCGCAGGGGGGTGAATTCGGCTTCGTGCTGTTCACCACCGCCATGAGTGCGGGTATCTTTTCCGGCGCCACGGCCTCGCTGCTGATTTCGGTGGTGACGCTGACCATGGCGCTGACGCCTCTTACGGCGGCACTGTCCATGCGCTTCATGTCTTCCGACGATCACGAGGAACTGGACGAGGATTTCGACGGGGCGGGTTCGGATGTGCTGATGATCGGCTTTTCGCGATTCGGGCAGATCGCCGCGCAAATCCTGCTGGCCAGCGGTCGCGATGTCACGATTCTCGACGATTCCGCCGACCGCATTCGTCAGGCCGCCCAATTCGGCTTCCGCATTTATTTCGGCGATGGGTCGAGGCTCGATATTCTGCGGGCCGCGGGCATCGAAAAGGCAAAGATCGTTGCCGTGTGCACGCATAACCGCGCTGTCACCGACCGAATCGTCGAGCTGATTCGCAGCGAATATCCGCAGGTTCGCCTGTTCGTGCGCTCCTATGACCGTATCCACAGCCTTTCCCTGCGCGAGCGCAATGTGGAATACGAAGTGCGCGAGACGCTGGAATCCGGTCTTCTCTTCGGCTGCCAAGCCATCCAGGCGCTGGGCGTGAACGAGGAAACCGCCAGGGCCATCACCGACGACATTCGTCAGCGCGATGAAGAAAGGCTTCAAATTCAAGCCGTTGAAGGATTGAGGGCGGGCAGTCACATGCTGTTCAACCGCCCCGTTGTCCAGCCGGAACCCCTGGTCAAACCGCGAAAAACAGATGGCGCGTAGGCCTTATTTCCGCCACGGAAAGGGACGATTACGCCTGCAAGTATTCGAGCCGGAAACCGGTTTTGCCTCGTTCGCGAAGGCGTGAAAACAGCCGTCAGGGCAAAATAGAAGGGGCGGTTCCTCCCGGAACCGCCCCCAACGCTAAGCCGGAGATCCAAATCCTGCTTGGCTGCTACATGGCTTCTATACCACAGCTTATTTTAGATATCACGAGTGTGTGACTGATTTATTTAGTCGTAGTCGTGGTGGTGGAAGATGTCGTGCTGCCGTCGCGCATGTCTTCCAGACGCTTGAACTCAGGAGCGGATTTCAGGGCGTCAGCCGTTTCCATCGTCGTCAGGCGCAGCTTGTTGTTGTCCTTGGCGTCGCGGGTCATGGTGATCTTGTCGAGCGGCATGGCCACATCCTTTTCCCCCATGCCCAGGAAGCCGCCGACCCCGATGACCACGGCGACGACGCCGCCATTCTGCTGCATGATCAGGTCGTTGACTTCACCGATGCTCTTGTTGTCCGAGGTGTAGACGTTCTGGCCGATGAAGTTGGTGGCCGCCATCTGGTCGGAACCCTGCTGGGTCAGATAGGTGCCGCCGGTCATGCTTGCGGCAGGCGCTGCGGGCGTTGCAGCCGGAGCCGTGGTGGTGGCGCTCTGCGCGAAGGCCATGGGGGCAAGGGCCGTGGTGCCGGCGATAGCTGCTGCTGCAAAAATGTTGATCGACTTTTTCATCTCGAACCTACCTTTGTGAACGTTGCGTTAGAACAAGCGGCTGTGGGTTCCGCTCGTTGGTTCGAGAGGGAAATGAATGGCGGGACAGAACGTTCCTGCTGATTTCGCTAATAAATTTTTGCAGTATGCCGGAACTTTAGGCAGCTTGCCCAGTTTGAGGGCGCCTTATCTGGCCGGTCCTTGTCGGGCCGGTATGGGGACCGGCCGGGCAGGGGGCATGTCAATGCCCCTCCGCAATGAGCGGCAAAGCCGAACCTTCATCAACTCAGACGGAACAAGGCCTCGGCGCGGCCTTTCACGGCGACATCGAGAATGAACACCTTGCCGCCATGCGGGTCGGCGGCCAGACCGTCCTCGTCAAGCCCTTCGGTTGCCGACGTCACCAGCAGGCGGGAGAAATCGCGCCCGATAAAGCTCGGGCAGGTGGACTGCGCTGCCGGAACGCGGTAGCGCGCCAAGTGACGGCCCGCCGCATCGTAATGATCGACCGCGCCCACTCCCCAGCGCGCATTCCACAGGCCGCCCTGGGCGTCGCAGACCGAGCCGTCTATGCCGCCATCCTGCCCGCGTCCGTCGATGTGGATGGAGGCGGCGCCAAGCGGCAGGCCTGTTTGCGGGTCGAGCGGCACGCGCATCAATGTGTTCACTCTGGTATCGACATAATAGCCAACCGTTCCATCCGGCGAGAAGCAAATGGAGTTCGGAATGCTGATGGCGTCGAAAAGACGTGTCACCGTCTTGCCCGCCACATGGTAGATGGCGCCCGCGCCCTCCTGCGCCGAGCGGCCCATGGTGCCGACCCACAAGGCGCCGCAGGGATGCACCCGGCCGTCATTCGAGCGGTTTTCCGGCTTGTCGGCTTCCAGCATGGCGTGAAGCGACAACTCGCCCGTGGCGCTGTTGCGAAGGAAAAGCCCCTCGTCAGAGGCCAGCAATTGCCGCGTATCGTCAATTTTCGCCAGAACGCTGGCCATGAAGGGCAGGGCGTGGGCGCGGGTGATGCCCGTGGAAAGCCCGTGTTCGTAAAGGGTGCGTCCGAGAATATCGAACCACCATGCCGTATCGGTGGCGGGGTCGTAGGTCGGGCCTTCACCCAGATGCATACGGGTTTCGGTCAAAATCGTGCCGTTGAAGGATGGGTCCAACATGTCTTGCTCCGGTGGATTACGAACATCTCCTGTGGCCTATACCAAACTTGGAGCTTTGAGGCGTCAACAAATGAAGGTAATGAAATGCGAAATCCGTTACTATCCTCTCGATGGCGCGGATTGGACCTTGCCGCATGATTCCCGGATCCGGAATCGGTTAAAGTGAGAATTATGCAGAAGGTTTAAAATGTTACAGCGCGCTTGATAGGGTTTGTGAACCTATGGCGCTGTAGATCGAAGCGTGCGTGCTGGGCACTTGCGATCCCCGCAGCTCCCGTCTTTACGCTGGCAGGGCAAGGCAGAACGCTTTTCCCATCGGCGCGGAGGCCGGAGAATTGGCCTGTTTTGTCGTTTTTAAACAAATGGCCGTAAATTGCGGGAATGCAGAAAACCCTTGGATTTGCAGGGGTGGGTTGATGTGGCAGAGTGCGTACGCCGGATGATGCTTGGGCGCCCGGCAGACAGGAGCTGGAGGGCGGGCCGTGGAAACAGGATTGACTGACCCTATGGGGGATGACTTACGCGATTCGATTGCGACGGAGGAGCAGAGCCGTTTTTCGGCTGCGGCCGTGGAAGGCTTCTTGAAGGAACTGACGCTTTCGCGCACCCAATTCGATGTGTTCCGGTTGATGAAGCGGGTGACAGAGCATTATGAAGCCCGCCACTTCATGGTTCTGAACATGCCGCCTGCTGATTCGCGTATGCTCTCGGCCAGTTCCGTCATCACCAACTGGCCTGCCGAAGTGCTGAATGAATATGACCAGTATGAGTTACTGGCCACGAGCCCGATTTTCCAGCGCCTGAGAGCTGTGTCCATACCGCAGATTTTCGACGTGAATCTCGCGGCGCGGGAAAGGGACAGCAAATCGGCCGAACTGGCCCGTTCCCTGTTTACCCGCTTCCATATGCTGCGCGGCGCCTGTTTTCCGGTGACGGATGCGGCGGGCAATCGCGGCATCGTCACCTGGTGCGGCGACATGGAGGCCTTCACGCTGATGGAAGTGATGGCGCTGCATTTTCTTGCGGCGCATATCTTCAACCGTCTGGCGGAAATTCGCGACATGGACGCCCGCGTCGTCGAGACCCTGACCGACAGGGAGCTGGCCTGTCTGAACTGGACGGCCGCTGGCAAGACATCGATCGAGATCTCCGAAATCATGGGGCTTTCCGAACACACCATCAATCACTACCTGAACCGCGCCACCCGAAAGCTCGATACGGTCAACCGGACGCAAGCGGTGGCAAAGGCCCTGCGGCTCGGCCTCATCAAATGATGGTAGAGGGGCAGGGGTGGGGCTGTGGCGTCATGCCGTGATGGCCGGATTTTGAAAATCCTGCGCTGCCGCCATTTTAATCATTGCAATTCATATCGGCATTTTTCTGCCCGGCTTGCAGGCATTGCTGATGCAAGGGGCGGCAGAAATGCCGGTTTTTCGCCGCTTTGGCATTTGGCACGCTTCCTGCATTCCCTGTTTTCAAAAGGGTCCAGAGGGGACCATGGCAAGGGCGCGACAAAGACGCCCGATCCAGAAGAAAAGCCGCCACGGCCCGAAAGGGACGCTGGCGGCTTTCTGTTTGAAGGGGCAAAGGTCCGCTGGCCGGGCGTGATGCGCATATCCTCTTTCGTTTTGCTGAAAGACGCACTATTTGCGGTTCTTCACTGCCGCAGCGGAGAAGTGCATCCATGTCCCCTGACAAGAATAGCGTGCTTGAAGCCCTTAAAACCGTTCGGGGGCCGGACATGACCGGCAATCTCGTGGATGCGGGTCTGGTGTCGGATGTGTTCATTTCCGATGGCAAGGTTTATTTTTCGCTGAATGTTCCGGCAGAGCGGGCACGTGAACTGGAGCCGTTGCGGCAGGCCGCCGAACGGGTGGTGCTGGCAGTGCCGGGCGTCAAGGGCGCGCTTGTCAGCCTGACGGCGGAGCGCAAGGCGGGTGCTGCGCCGGGCGCGGCCCCCGGCGGCGCGGCAAAGCCGCAGCAGCCTTCGCCGCAGGCACGCAATGCAAAGACCGGCGTGCCGGGAATAAAGCATATCGTGGCGGTCGCCTCGGGCAAGGGCGGGGTTGGCAAGTCCACCACGGCCATCAATCTTGCGCTGGCGTTGAAAGCCAATGGGCTTGCCGTGGGCATTCTCGATGCCGATGTCTATGGACCGTCCCTGCCGCGCCTTCTGGGGGTCAGCGGGCGTCCGCAGCAGGCCGAGGGCCGCATTATAATGCCTATGGAAAATTATGGGCTGAAAGCCATGTCCATGGGCTTCCTGGTGGATGAAGGCACCGCCATGATCTGGCGTGGCCCCATGGTGCAATCGGCGCTCATGCAGATGCTGCGCGAAGTGGCCTGGGGCGAACTGGACGTGCTGGTGGTGGACATGCCGCCCGGCACGGGCGACGCCCAGCTTACCATGGCCCAGCAAGTGCCGCTCACCGGCGCCGTGATCGTCTCCACCCCGCAGGATCTGGCGCTGATCGATGCCCGCAAGGGCATCAATATGTTCCGCAAGGTCGAAGTGCCGGTTCTGGGCATTGTCGAGAATATGAGCTATTTCATCGCACCGGACACCGGGGCGCGCTACGATATTTTCGGCCATGGCGGCGCACGGGCTGAAGCGGAGGCGATCGGCGTTCCTTTCCTGGGAGAGGTGCCGCTGACCATTGCCATTCGCGAAACATCCGATGCGGGCCGGCCGGTGGTGGCCTGCGATCCGCATGGGCCGCAGGCGGTGGTCTATCGCGAGATAGCGGCGAGACTAGCCGAGAGCATCGGCGCCCGCCCGCCGCGCCGCGCCCCGGATATTGTGTTTGAATAAAAGCATTTCCAGCAAAAGTGGGAACCGGTTTTGCGTTCGGAAATGCGTGGAAGAAAGCATTTCCAGCAAAAGTGGGAACCGGTTTTGCGTTCGGAAATGCGTGGAAGAAAGCATTTCCAGCAAAAGTGGGCCCCGGTTTTGCGTTCGGAAATGCGTGGAAAAAAGCATTTCCAGCAAAAGTGGGCCCGGTTTTTTCGTCCGGGAATGCGTGGCGCAACGAAAGCTGCTGCCGCCATCCGGTGCGGGATGGGCCATTAAGGGCATTCCGGCGCAAGCGGTCCGGGTCCTAGGGAAAACCGGCCTGTTTTCCCTAGGTACCGGCCGTCCGGACGGCGGCAGCGCCGCCAGGTGTAGGGTTCGGCGGCTTTTGCTTTCTCATCCCCATATCAGCACCCTGCGTTTGATAAAGGCAGAGCACTTCAAGGGATTGCAACGGGGTCGAAATACCAATGCAGAGTTGGGGCTGCATTGACCGAAATCAATTCACGCCTGTGGACAGGTCGGTTTGGAGATATGCTTGTATTTTTGAACAAGCTGCTGCATACCGCGTTATCGCACGCTAAGGCATGTCGCGCAAAAGCGTGCAGCGGTTTTGCGATAACGACACGCGACAAAAGAATGTCTTTAAGGCGAGGATGGGTTAGCATCTTAGAGCCTTGGTATTTAAGCGTCGGAAGCGAATCTGAAAGATCGCGACACGCTTTGAAATGTGCAACTGCGGGCCCCTCTGGCGGGAATATTCGGCTTTCCCGTGATGTCGGAGTTGTTGTGATGAGCAACGTCGAACCTGTGGAGGTCTCATGGATTGGATACTGGCGGATTTCATGGGGCAACCCCTGTGGATGTGGCTTGGATTTCTTGCTTTCGTTCTCGTGCTTCTCGTTCTCGATCTTGGCGTACTGAGCGCCCGCAGCCACCATATCGACGTGGCGCAGAGCATGAAGCTTTCAGCCTTCTACATCGCCATGGGAATTGCCTTCGGCGGCTTCATCTGGTGGCGGCTCGGCCATGACGCGGCCATTCTCTATCTGACCGGCTATGTCGTGGAAGAGAGCCTGTCGCTCGACAATATCTTCGTCATCGCGCTGATCTTCGGCTATTTCCAGATCCCGCAGCACTTGCAGCACCGGGCCCTGGTCTATGGCATTATCGGTGTAGTGCTGCTGCGCGGCATCATGGTGGCGGCGGGCACGGCCATCGTCGATCAGTTTCACTGGGTTCTTTATGTTTTTGCCGCGTTTCTCGTCTATACGGGCATCAAGATGCTGCTTTCGGCGGAAGAGCAGTATGACGTGGCAGGAAATCCCGTTCTCCGCTTCCTGCACAAACGGCTGCCGATCACCGAGGAATTGCACGGGCAGAAATTCTTCGTGCGCCTGCCAAGGCCCGGCGACGAGGTGGGCAAGACACGGCTTTATGCAACGCCGCTCTTTCTGGCGCTGGTCATGGTGGAACTGGCAGACGTGATTTTTGCCGTGGATAGCGTGCCGGCGATTTTCTCCATCACCACCGATCCCTATCTGGTGTTCACCTCCAACATCGCCGCCATTCTCGGCCTGCGCGCGCTGTATTTCGCGCTTTCCGCCATGCTCGAACGCTTCATCTTGTTGAAATACGCGCTCTCGGCGGTTCTTGTCTTCATTGGCGGCAAGATTTTGCTGGGTGAAATGCTTGGGCTGGGCAAGATGCCACCGCTGGTGTCGCTCGTAATTACGCTTGCCATCCTGTTGTCAGGTGTTATTGGTTCGCTGCTGAAGACCAAAACGCATTATACCAAGGGTCACTGAAAATGACGTCTGGTATTCCTTTTTCGAATATCTCACGCCACAAGGCAATCGGGCTATTCGAAATCCCTTCAAGGCGAGGATGCGCCAGCATCTTCGAGCCTTGGTATTAACCGTCAGCGGGCGAAGGTACAGATTTGATCAGGGCATACAGGTGCGACGGGACGGCAGAGCTTATTTTGCCCAGCGCGGCGCCGGACAAACTGGATGAATCAATCCTTTGGATCGATCTCATTCAACCCGACAGGACGGAAGAGCGTTTAATGGAGGGGCTTCTGGCAATGCCCCTGCCAACACGCGATGATTTGAAGGACATCGAACCTTCAAGCCGTTTGTATGGGGACGATCATGGCGTTTACATGACCGCTTCGCTGATCTGTAAGGCAGACAGCAATTTGCCCTTTCTGACCGATGTTGCCTTCATTCTCGGCGGCGGGCGGCTGGTGACGGTGCGCTATGCCGAGCCCCGCGCCTTCGATCTTTTCATCGCCGGGCTCGGCCGCAGCAAGGGCAGCTTTGACACGGCAGAGGGCATGATGGCTGGCCTGATGGAGACCGTGGCGGACCGCACCGCCGAAATCCTGGAAATAGCCGGCGCACGCCTGGATAGTCTGGCGAGCGAGATCTTTCTGGACCGGCGCGCGGCAAAGACGCGCCCGGCACGCCAGCTCGAAGACAAGCTTCTGGATATTGCCGGTTTCCAGCGGCTCGTCAGCAAGACGCGCGATAGTCTCGTGTCGCTTTCGCGCCTGGTTGGCTTTGTGATGTCGGTGGAACCGATGAGCCGAAATGCCGAAGCACTCGGCCTCTGTCAGGTGGTGGCGCAGGACCTGCATTCGCTTTCTGAACATGCGGCATTCGTTGGCAGCAATATAGCCTTCATGCTGGATGCCTCGCTCGGCCTCATCAATGTCGAGCAGAATGCGATCATCAAGATTTTCTCCATCGCTTCGGTGGTTTTTCTGCCGCCGACGCTGGTGGCTTCCATTTATGGCATGAATTTCAAGTTCATGCCCGAGCTGGACTGGAGCCTCGGCTATCCGCTTGCGCTGATTGCCATGGTTTTGTCCGCTGTCATTCCCTTCCTGTTTTTCCGTTGGAAAGGCTGGCTCTGAGAGCCTGTATCGATCGATGTCCCAGGAAACCTCCCATACGACCGAACCCAACAAGGATCTGCGCAGCTTCCTGCTGCTGGCGCTCGGCTCGGTCGGTGTCGTCTATGGCGATATCGGAACCAGCCCGCTTTATGCCTTCCGCGAGGCCTTGAAACCCATTGCCCATGACGGCATCACCCGCTTCGAGGTCATCGGCCTCACCTCGCTGATCGTGTGGACCCTCACCATCATCGTAACCTTGAAATATGTGCTGTTTCTGCTGCGCGCCGACAATGACGGCGAAGGCGGAACGCTGTCCCTGCTGGCGCTGCTCAGCAAATCGGCGGGCAAGCATACGGTCGTGCTGATGATCCTTGGTCTGGTGGGGGCCGCGCTCTTTCTGGGCGATGCCATGATTACACCGGCGCTTTCGGTGCTTTCCGCCGTGGAGGGCCTGAAACTTGTCATGCCCCATGCCGATGGCTTCATCGTGCCGATTTCGGTGGTCATTCTCATCCTGCTGTTCCTCGTGCAATCGCGCGGAACGGAAGTGGTGGCGAATTTCTTCGGCCCCATCACCGCCGTGTGGTTTATCGTCATGGCGGCGGGCGGCGTTGCGCATATCTTCGATGATCCGGCAATCTTCCGGGCCTTCAACCCCATTCACGCAGTGACGTTCCTGTTGCAGGAAAAATTCCTCGGCTTCGTCGTGCTGGGCTCTGTCTTCCTCACCGTCACCGGGGCGGAAGCGCTTTACGCCGATCTCGGCCATTTCGGCCGCCGCCCCATCCAATGGGCCTGGTTCGTGCTGGTCTTCCCGGCACTGGTGCTGAACTATCTCGGACAGGGCGCGCTGGTGCTGAAGGATCCGCAATTCGCGACCGATCCCTTCTATCTGATGTTTCCGGGCTGGGCGATTTTGCCGGTCGTCATTCTGGCCACCGCCGCCACTGTCATCGCCAGTCAGGCGGTGATCACCGGAGCCTTCTCCATGGTGCGTCAGGCCATCCATCTCGGCTTCCTGCCGCGCATGGAAATTCTCTTTACGTCCGAAACCCATACGGGCCAGATCTATCTGCCTTCGGTCAACAGCCTGTTGCTGATCGGCGTGCTGGGGCTGGTGCTGCTGTTCGAAAGCTCCGATGCTCTGGCCACTGCCTATGGCATCTCGGTCACGGGCGCCATGGTCGTCACCACGATCATGGCCTTCGAATTCGTGCGTGTGAAGTGGAAATGGTCGGTTATCGTGGCGCTGCTGCTGCTCACGCCGCTTCTGGCTCTTGAAATGGTCTTCCTGGGCGCGAACCTCCTGAAGATCCATGACGGCGGCTATATTCCGGTGCTGTTTGCCGCGGCCTTCACCATTGTCATGTGGACGTGGCGGCGCGGGACGGCAATCCTGTTTGCCAAGACACGCCATGCCGATATTCCGCTGTCGTCCTTCATTCCCTCCATCGAGAGAAAGAGCGACCATGCCCCGGTTTCGGTGCCAGGCACGGCAATTTTCCTGACCAGCGATCCCGAAACAGCGCCTGCCGCGCTGCTGCACAATCTCAAGCACAATCATGTGCTGCATGAGAAGAACATCATTCTGACGATCAAGACGGTCAATCGCCCCCGCGCAACCGAGGCCGAGCGATTCGTGGCCGAAAGTCTGTCCGAGCGCTTCTCTCGAGTCGAAATCCGCTTCGGCTACATGGAGCAGCAGAATGTTTCGCAGGCGCTCGCAAGGCTGCGCAAGGGCGGGCTCAAATTCGACATCATGTCCACCTCCTTCTACCTTGGCCGGCGCAAGCTGGTGCCGGATGCAAAGGCAGGAATGCCGAACTGGCAGGACAGGTTGTTCATTGCGCTAGCAAATTCCGCCGCCGATCCGTCGGATTATTTCCGTCTCCCGGCAAATCGCGTCGTGGAACTGGGAAGCCACGTCATCATCTGATTCCCGGCCACCGGTTTCAGTGGACGACAGCCGGTGGCGCGGCGCGGAAATAACCTTTGTTCATCGGGAATTTATGGAGTTTTTGCCGGTCGGAGCCGGCAAAAACGCAACGTCTAAACGGATTAAACCGATTTTACCCGGTAAGCCATTGTTTTTAATCTATTAATTTGTCGTGGGCATTCTCGCTGCCATGCTTGACTATATGAGGCGGCAAAATTATGGTGCGCCCGACTTCAAAACGGGCCGAAGGGGTTGTTTCCGCGCCGTTTGCATATTCGCCTGAGCCGTATTTCGGCTCTGGCGGTTTCGGACGGAAGGAGGAAAACACCGTGGATGACCAAGAGAAGAACCTGGAAGATCGCCGCAACCGGCTGGGGGACAAGCTGGCCGGATTGAAGGCCAAGGCAGGGGACGACGCAGACAAGGGCGCAAGCGCCGCTGCAAGCCGCAAAGGCTTCGGCGAGGCGATGAAGCTCTCGAGCGAGTTCCTTTCAGCTGTGATCGTGGGGGCGCTTCTCGGTTATCTCCTCGACCGTTTCGCCGGGACGTCGCCGTGGGGGCTGATTATTCTTCTTCTGCTTGGCTTCTGCGCTGGTGTTTTGAATGTGTTGCGTGCGGTGGGCAAGGTATCCTCTCCCCATCCTGCGGATCGCAGTCCGGGTGAAAACAAGAAGTAGGTGCGGCGCAAGCGTCGCGACGATTAGTGAAGATGGCCGTGGAAGCGGCGCAGCGAAAGAGAGCATCAGGTGTCAAACGATCCGACTCATCAGTTCCTGATCCAGAAGATTGTTCCGATCGAAATTGGTGGTCTGGATCTGTCCTTCACCAACGCTTCGCTTTTCATGGTGGCAACCGTTGCTGCTGCCTCTGGCTTCCTTTATCTGGCCAGCTCGCGCCGGGCGGTGGTGCCGGGCCGTGCGCAGTCCGTTGCCGAGATGTCCTATGAATTCGTGGCAAACATGTTGCGCGAGGGTACGGGCGGGCATGGCATGGCCTTCTTCCCCATGGTGTTTTCGCTGTTCATGTTCGTGCTGACGGCCAATCTTCTGGGCATGATGCCGTATTTCTTTACGATCACCAGTCAGATCATCGTTACTTTTGCGCTGGCGCTCTTCGTTATCGCAACTGTTCTGGTCTATGGTTTCTACAAGCATGGCCTGCATTTCCTGGGTGTCTTCGCTCCCGCCGGTGTGCCAAAGGCGCTGCTGCCGCTTGTCTCGGCAATTGAAATCATCTCTTTCCTGTCTCGTCCGATCAGCCTTTCGGTTCGTCTCTTCGCCAATATGCTGGCGGGTCACATTACGCTTAAGGTTTTTGCCGGTTTCGTGGCGTCGATGAGCGCTCTGGGTGCTCTCGGTGTCGGCGGTGCCGTCCTTCCCCTGATGATGACGGTCGCCATGACCGGTCTCGAATTTCTCGTTGCCTTCCTTCAGGCCTATGTCTTCGCGGTACTGACATGCATGTACCTGAATGACGCCGTGCATGGTGGTCACTGAGAATAATAGTCGCTGGCCCCGGCCTTGACCGGGTGCCCTCAACAGCCGCAACAACCATTTCGAAGGAGTATCCATATGGAAGCGGAAGCAGCAAAGTTTATCGGCGCGGGTCTTGCATGCCTCGGCATGGCTGGTACGTCGCTGGCTCTCGGCCGTATTTTCGGTGACTACCTGACCGGCGCTCTGCGCAACCCCTCTGCTGCCGACAGCCAGTTCGGCCGTCTGGTATTCGGCTTCGCCGTTACGGAAGCTCTGGGCATCTTCTCGCTGCTCATCGCTCTCCTTCTCCTGTTCGCCGTCTAATTCACGGCTGGAGATCGGGATCACGGCGTGTTTCGAAACCCGGTCGTGATCCCGTACTTTTGTGAATACACCTGGAGGTGAGCATGTTTGTGACTCCCGCCTATGCCGAGGATGTTCCGGCTGCGGCTGAGACCCATACCGAGACCGGCGTCGCGCATGAAGGCGCTCATGGCGGCGTATTTCCGCCTTTCGACCATACCACCTATCCTTCGCAGGTGCTGTGGCTGGTCATTACGTTCGGCCTCTTCTACATGCTCATGCAGAAGGTGCTGGTGCCGCGTATCGGCGCCATTCTCGACCAGCGTCACGACCGCATCGCGCGCGACCTCGATGAGGCGACCCGCATGAAGGCCGAGGCAGATGCTGCCGTCGAGACCTATGAAAAAGAATTGAGTGCGGCCCGTGCAAAGGGTTCGCAGATCGCCAACGCCGCCCGCGAGGCTGCAAAGGCCAAGGCAGATGCCGACCGCGCTGCAATCGAGGCCGATCTGGCGCAGAAGATTTCGGCTGCCGAGGCCCGCATTGCGGAGATCAAGGCGAAGGCATTCGCCGATGTCGATTCGATCGCTGCGGAAACGGTGGGTCCCATCGTCGAACAGTTGACGGGCAAGAGCATTTCGCAGGCCGATATTGCGGCTGCCGTCGCCGCCGGAAAGGGAGCCTGAGACGATGCATTTTGATGCAACTTTCTTTGCCTTCGTCGGCCTTATCCTTTTCCTCGCCCTGATTGCCTATCTCAAGGTACCGGGCATGATGGCCAAGGCCCTTGACAGCCGCGCGGCCAACATTCAGGCCGAACTTGACGAGGCACGCCAGCTTCGCGAAGAGGCCCAGAAGCTTCTTGCCGATTATCAGCAGAAGCGTAAGGAAGCGGAAGAAGAGGCCAAGGCCATTCTTGCTGCTGCCGAACGCGAAGCTGCGGCCCTGACAGAAGAAGCCCGGCAGAAGACCGAGGAATTCGTCGCACGGCGCAATGCCATGTCCGAGCAGAAGATCCAGCAGGCTGAAGCCGATGCGATCAAGGCTGTTCGTGCCGCTGCTGTAGACCTTGCTGTTGCCGCAGCCGAAAAACTGCTGGCCCAAAGCGCAACGGGCGAGGTACAGGCTGCGTTGTTCCAGTCATCGGTCGGTCAGGTTAAAGCCCGTCTGAATTGAGCTTCCGTTCAGGACGCATTCTGAGGCCCGGTCGTCGTGATGACCGGGCTTTTTTGTTTGGCTGAGGCCGGGAGATCGCACCGGGAAGCAATGTCACGTTTGCATCGTGCCTCACACACCCTAGGCAGGATCCTTCCGTAAAGGCTTGAAAGTCATACGGTGCAGAGCGCATGGCCCATATGCCACAATCGCCCTGCGATGGGCCTCCGTCGGGTATCCGGCATGAATGTCGAAGCCATAGGATGGGAACCATTTCGCGCTGCGGCTCATCATCCGGTCGCGCATGACCTTGGCAACAATCGATGCTGCTGCGATGGAAAGCGAGCGAGCGTCGCCTTTGATGATGGCTTTGCCGGGACAAAGCAGGGCAGGGGGGACATCGCGGCCATCGCACAGGACGAGTCTGGGGGTGATGTTGAGGCCCGCGACGGCACGGCGCATGGCGTCAAGGCTGGCCTTGCGAATATCGCTGGCATCAATACAGGCCGGGCTGGATGACGCGATAGCCACGCACGCGCTATCGAGGATTTCCGTAAATAAAAGCTCGCGCCGGGCATGGGAGAGCTTTTTCGAATCGTTCAGACCAGCTGGTATTCTTGCCGGGTCGAGAATGACGGCCGCCGCAACGACAGGCCCGGCAAGCGGCCCTCTGCCGGCTTCGTCAGTGCCTGCAACGGGCGAGAGACCCTCCTCTCGCGCCGCAGTTTCCAGTGAAAAGTCGGGAACAAGCGGGATTGGGTCGAACAAAGCGGGGGTGGTTTTCGCTGATTTCTTTGCCATGCCTCTCTGTTCGCATAGCGCATCCGCCGTCGCAAGGGGGCTGAAACTGCGCTGCTCCTGTCGGACGCAGCCTCTGCTGCGCTGCGAACCGGCATTTTTGTGAATGTACATCCCGATATGCAATTACAGCGCGACCTGTGGGCGCTGGCAGGACAGAATCGGCATCGCTTTTATAGAGGGCTACGGGGCGATAATGGTTGATACAAGTCACAAGGATCGCCGGCCCTTGCTGAGGCGCGCAGACAACGGCGCATCAAGCAGGGCCGGCGACGCCGGAACGGCTGGCAGGGGAATGCGCCCGTTCCGGCAAGCTTTGACTGCATAAGTCCTTGAGCCGGGACCGCATCAAGGTGAATGATATGCAGGAAAATCAGAGTGTTATCATGTCCTTACAGCGCCGTGCGTTTTATCAAACGCACGAAGGACGCTGTAACACTTTAAATCTGCTGCATAATTTTCACCTTAAATCGATTCCGATTTAAGGAATTATGTAGTAGAGCGTTTATCAAATTGCACGGCGCTGCAAATCTATGCCAGACGATGACCGGATCGTTTGCTGGTATGGGATGAACATTTGCTGATTGATAGCCCGCAAAGGGTGAGTTTGCGCGCTTCTCTATTGCATGATTGCGTAAACCGGAATCGATCTGAAAGATAAATCATGCAGCATATTTAAAGTGTTACGGCGTGCTATGTGCGCTCGATAAAACGCCCTACACTGTAAGTCATTGTTTTGGCGGCAAAACATCTAAAATAACATGCTCATCTTGAAATCAGGTGGGGTGAGAGAGGAGAGCGGCGGCATTTTCGGGGTGCGCCGCCGCTCTCATGAAACGTATGCATTGCGGCGGACACACGTTTCAAATTAAAAGTATAAATGGCGCTTTCTTCATCTGTTGGCTGCGCAGACTGTATAGATCCTTGAATAAGAATCGCAGTTAGAGCACCTCCGGTGGACTCGAGTTCAACTGAATTGCTCCAAAATCTTGATTTGACGCATTTTTGAGCGCAAAATCAACGACACGTCTGCCGGAAATGCCTTAGAGCGCTTTTCGATCTGATTGAATCAGATCGGCGCTCTAACCTTGTTTTCTTGAACCATAATCTTGTCGATCCTCGTTTCACTCCGGTCGGATTATGCTCTCGGCAGTCTTACAGCAAGGAAAGCTGCACGCCACTGCCATTGGGAGGTACGAACAGATCGTCCCGCAATTGCAAACTGCGGCGCCCCAACCCCAACCGCTTCGTGGCCATTTCAAAGCGCCGTCCGATTTGCCAGGCATAGGGACCGGCTCCTTTCATGCGCTTGCCAAATTCCGCATCATAGTCCTTGCCGTCACGCATGGAGCGGATCAGCGACATGACATGGCGATAACGATCGGGATAGTTTTGCAGCAGCCAGTCACGAAAAAGCGGGCTGACCTCCAGCGGCAGGCGTAACAACACATAACTTGCCTCGCGGGCACCGGCAGCCTGGGCTGCGTCGAGAATGCGCTCGATCTCATGATCGTTGAGCGCCGGAATGACGGGTGCCACGAGAACGCCAACCGGAATTCCCGAATCGCTGAGCTTTTTGATCGCCTCCAGCCGCCTTGTGGGGGTCGAAGCACGAGGCTCCATGCTCCGGGCCAGTTTTCGCTCCAGCGTCGTCACAGAAACGCCGACGCGCGCCAGCCCCTGTTCTGCCATCTCCGCCAGAATATCGGCATCCCGCAAGATCAGCGCAGATTTGGTGACAATGGAAACAGGGTGTTTCGCCGCTCTCAACACCTCGAGAATTTGTCGCATGATACGCCATTCCCGCTCAATCGGCTGATAGGGGTCGGTATTTGTGCCAATGGCAATGGTGCGGGGCTTGTAACCCGGCTTGGACAGTTCACGCTCCAAAAGCTTTGCAGCGTCCGGCTTGGCAAAGAGCTTCGCTTCGAAATCCAGACCGGCCGAAAGGCCCATATAGCTATGGGTGGGACGGGCGAAGCAATAAATGCAACCATGTTCACAGCCGCGATAGGGATTGATCGACCGATCAAAAGGCACGTCGGGCGATTCATTGCGGGTGATGACACTTCGTGGACGCTCTACCTGAACCTCGGTGCGGAAAGCAGGCATATCACCTAGACTGTCCCAGCCATCATCCTCCTCCACCCGCTCCTGCACATCAAAGCGTCCGCTGGGATTGATACCGGCACCACGTCCCCGGCGCCGCTCACCATCGACCCTGAGGCCTGAGGCCGCCAGCAGCGCATCGGCAATATCCGGCTTATGGGCAGGCTGAAAAGCAGCCTGCCGCACATCAGACAATAATGTCATTGTGGGCTCCTGTGGACGTTCGAAGGTCCGTGTATGAAAAGAGTCCTAACCCGAAAAAGAGAACAAGGCAAGAACAAAATTTGTCCATGACGCTTTTGCATTTTCAGGAAGGCCAGCTTCATTCTTCAGAGCGCCGGTCGGATTATGCTCCAGGAATCCTATCGGAATCCTGGCCATTTCAGGGTCAGGCGGCCGCCGTGATATGGAAATGCCGTTTTCCTTCGGTTATGAAAGGCAATGCTGACGGTAATTTTTGAATGTCATAATCAGGAATATGAATTGGCCCAATCGCTGACCTCGCTTGTTGCGGGGGCGGTGGAGGGGCTGGTTTCGGATGTGGTCATTCTCGATCACGGCTCCGATGATGGCACGATGCAGCTTGCGGATGCCGCAGGATGCAGATTTTATCAGGAATGGACGCTTGCCGATGTCCTGGGTTCTGCCAGGGGGCAGTGGTTGCTGCTGATTGAGCCCGGTGCGCGGCCCGGTCGCGGCTGGATGGAAGACCTTGCGGAATATATGGCGACAGGTTCGCAGCCAGCCCGCTTCGCGCCCTCCCGCCTGCACCGCCTGCCCCTGTGGCGCAGGCTGTTTGCGCGGAAATCGCCATTGGAACGAGGGCTGTTATTGCCGCGCGCGAAGGCGGTTGGTCTTGCCGGTCAAGGGGCAAGCTTGCAGTCTTTGGCAAAGGGACTGAAGACACGCGGCCTTGCAAGCGAACTTGCGCCCGCATGGGCGGCGAAAGCTGCACGCAGGTGAAAGGGCAAGGGCCGCGTGCGGAACCGCTCCAGCCGCGCGGTTGAACGCGGTTCAGGCCTTGCCGCGTTGCAGGTGTTCGTCCAGCCGTGGCATGATTTCGACGAAATTGCAGGGGCGGTGGCGATAATCGAGCTGCTGGAGCAAAATTCCGTCCCATGCATCCTTGCAGGCGCCGGGAGATCCGGGAAGCACAAAAACGAAGGTTGAATTGACCAATCCCGCCGTTGCCCGCGATTGAATGGTCGAGGTGCCGATCTTGTCGTAGGAGAGGCGATGAAAGACGGCGGAAAAGCCGTCCATGCGCTTCTCGAAAAGCGGCTCGATGGCCTCCGGCGTCACGTCCCGGCCGGTAAAACCGGTTCCGCCGGTGGTGATGACCACGTCGATTTCCTGGGAAAGCGTCCAGCTTCGAACCTGGTTGGCGATCCGGTCGAGATCATCCGGCACAATGGCCCGGTCCACAAGGTGGTGGCCTGCCTTCGCGATCCGCTCTGCAAGCGTGGCACCGGAAGTGTCGTCGGCAAGCGTTCGTGTGTCGGAGACGGTGAGAACCGCAATGCCCAGCGCAATGAAGGGCTTTTCGCCTGCCTTGGTGGTCATGTCATACTCCCGCATGGCCGATGGATGATGAAGAAAAATACCAGTCCGGCTTCATGGCGTGAAGAGTGACACGGGCGGCTTCCGCCTGTTCCTGCGTGGCAAACAGGCCGAAGCAACTGGCGCCGGAGCCTGACATGCGTGTCACCAGCGCTCCTGTTCCGGCAATCAGTGCTGCCAGTTCGGCAATTGCCGGGCATAGCGTTCGGGCTGGCGGCTCCAGATCGTTGCGCAGCGTCTGGAGATAGGCAGTCCAGCTGTGCTGGCCGCCATGCGCGGGCGGTGGCGGCAAGGGTGCATTGTCGCGGCTTTGCAGGGCCTTGAAAATGGCGGGTGTGGACACCGGCTGAAGTGGATTGCCGAGCAAAAGGCCAAAAAGCGGCATATGCGGCAGGGGTGTCAATTGCTCGCCAATGCCCTTTGCGCGCAGCGGCTGTCCTGCAAGGCACATGGGCACATCCGCACCAAGATCGACGGCGAGCGAGGCCAGCCTTTCCGGCGGCAATTCCACCTGCCAGGCTCTTTGCAAGCCGCGAAGCGCGGCGGCGGCATCGGCGGAACCGCCGCCAATGCCGGCGGCAACAGGCAGGTTTTTTTGCAGCTCAATGGCAATGGCCGGGGCGGCATGGCCCCCGGCGAGCAAGAGGGCGCGCAGCCGGTCACGCGCTTTTATCACGAGGTTGCCGCTGCAAGCCTCGCCATCAAGCAGGGCCGCGAAGGGGCCGGAGAGGGTGAAGCTGTCTTCATCCGCCAGCCTGAAATGCAGCATATCGCCATGACGGCTGAACCCCACCAGTGAATCCAGCAGGTGGTAGCCATCCTGCCTTAGTCCCGTCACATGCAGGGCAAGGTTGATCTTGGCGGGCGCCAGTTCATGAATGCTCTGCATGGCGGGGCGGGCGTCAGCTTTTCTTCTGCGGATCGACCGCAGGCGCAGGCGCAGCCGGGTCAGGCGTGGTGGAAGGTGCAGGAGCAGGCGCGTTGCCGTCTGCGGGCTTCTGCTCCGGCTGGCTGGGCTGTGGCGGGGTCGCGCCTTCCGGCTTTGCCTCGGCGGCATTTTCGCCAGCGGGCAGTGCTGGCAGGCCGTTTTCCAGCTTTTCGCGGATCTTCGGCTCCAGATCGGCTTCCGGCTTGAAGGCCAGCGCCTGACGCCACTGGAAAACGGCCTCCAGCTTGCGGTCTACGCGCCAATAGGCGTCGCCCAGATGGTCGTTGATCGTGGCATCGCCCGCCTTGAGCTGCACGGCGCGCTCCAGTTCTTCCACCGCCTCATCGAAGCGGCCAAGGCGGTAATAGGCCCAGCCCAGCGAATCGACGATGTAGCCATCATCGGGCTTCAGCTCCACGGCCTTCTTGATCATCTCCAGCCCTTCCTGGAGATTGCGGTTCATGTCCACCCAGGAATAGCCGAGATAATTCAGCACCTGCGGCTGGTCCGGATTGAGTTCCAGCGCCTTGCGGAAATTCGGTTCGGCCTGATCCCATTTCTTCAGCCGCTCATAGGCAATGCCGCGCTGGAAGAATACCGACCAATGGCTCTTGGCGGGCGTCGGGCCGATGGCTGCGACGGCCTTGTCGTAATTATCGGCCATTTCCGCATAGTCCTTGGCATCGGACAGCACGCTGCCATAGGCCAGATAGCTGCGAATATCAGCCGGATCGGAGGCGATCAGTCCCTTGAGGTGGTCTCGCGCTTCCTTGTCCTTGCCGGTTTCGGCAAGCGCCAGCCCCAGTTGCAGCTCGGAGATCCGCCGCATGGGCGATTCTTCCTTCACCAGCTTGTAGTAGGAAATCGCAAGATCATTCTGCTTGTTGGCTTCCGCAATGCCGCCCAGAAGGATCAGCATGTCGGCGGCGTCGGGATAAAGCGCCCGCGAAAGCTGGAGATAAAGCGCAACCGTATCCTGCGCGCCCTGCCGGTTCAGCGCACCGCCAATGGAAAACAGCACGGAGGCGGCCCCCTGGTCGGCGGTCCTGATGACCTGTTCGGGCTTTTCACCCTTTTCGATCTGCTGTTGCAGCGCCTTGAAGGGCGCGTAATTGGTGATCATTTCATCGCCGGCGGCAATGGCGTCCATGGCCTTTTGCCGGTTGCCGTCGCGCGCCTCAAGCGTTGCCAGCGCCATGACGGCGCGCAGATAGGTATCAGGCGCGGTTGCGCCACCTTCGCGGTCGGTAATAACGCTTGAAAGCGCGCTGCGGGCTTTTGCGGTGTCGCCGATGGCGGCTGCCATCGCGCCGATATTGTAGTTTTTGAAGATGGCGTACCAGCCGGGCCCCTTCAGCGCCTCGATCTGGGCAATGGCCTCCTTGCCGCGTCCCGCGCCCATGCGCGCCCAGGCCACCAGCAGCGCATTGGTCAGGCGGTCCAGATCGTTCGGCCCCTTATAGGCCAGGATTTTTTCGGCTTCCTTGTAATCCCTGGTCCGGATGGCATCCAGCCCGCGGGCCATGGTGGTAATGCGCTCGACCGCCGGATCCTTGCGCAGGTCGCGTGCAAGCTTCACGCCTTCCACGAAGTTGCCCGCCATGAAATGCGAGAGCATCAGGCTTTCACGCAATTCCTTGTCGTTCGGTTCGTAGCGCAGCGCCTTGCCGTAAAGGGCCACGGCCAGCGGGAAATCCCGGTCGGCATTGGCGGTGCGGGCGGCAAGATAGGCACCGGAGAAGCTGTCCACGTCATCGATGGTAAAGCCATCGGCAGCTGGCTGCGGGGCGGTTTCGGCCCGGGCGGCGCCGGTCAGAACGCTGCCGAGGCCAAGGCACGCCACCAGCGCAAAGGCCGAACCGGAAAGAAAACGTCTGGCAAAAATCTGCCGCATGAAGATGCCTTTCAACGAGAGGGCCAGCCGCGACACTGGCCTGAACGATAAGCCCGCAAAGCCCTTAAATGGCGATGGGACGGGAAAATGCCACAAATCCACTGGCTGCTTGCAATGACAGCATGGCTTTTTTCGGAAAGCCCGGCCAAATCCTGTCAGCTCACCCGCTCGATGCAGAAATCGATCACATCCAGAAGCGCCTGTTTCCACGCGCTGTCGGGCAGGGGCGCCAGTGCATCACGCGCGACATCGCCGTAATGCAGTGCGCGCGCCACCGTATCGGCAAGGCCGTTATATTTGGTGATGAGGCCCATGGCGCGTTCGAGATTGGCATCGTCGTTCTGGCCGTTCTCGATGGCCTCGCGCCAGAAACCGCGTTCGGCTTCCGTGCCGCGGCGATAGGCAAGAATGACGGGCAGGGTGATCTTGCCTTCGCGGAAATCGTCGCCGGTGTTTTTGCCCAGTTCCGCAGCCTTGCCGCCATAATCCAGCGCATCATCGACGAGCTGGAAGGCCAGACCCAGATTCATGCCATAGGATTTCAGCGCATTGCGGGTGGCGCGGTCGGTATTGGCCACGATCGGCCCCACTTCCGCGGCGGCGGCAAACAGGGCTGCCGTCTTGGCGCGGATGACGGATTGATAGTCGTCTTCCGTCGTTTCCATGTTCTTGGCCACGGAAAGCTGGAGCACCTCGCCCTCGGCAATGACCGATGCGGCGGTGGAAAGCACGTCCAGCGCATCCAGCGAGCCGACCTCCACCATCATGCGGAAGGCCTGCCCCAGCAGAAAATCGCCCACCAGCACGCTGGCCTGATTGCCCCAGATCATCCGGGCGGTGGATTTTCCACGCCGCAGATCGCTTTCATCCACCACGTCGTCATGCAGCAGCGTGGCGGTGTGCATGAATTCGACGCTGGTGGCCAGTTTGATATGGCCATCGCCCTCGTAGCCGAACATGGCGGCGGAGGCGAGTGTCAGCATGGGGCGCAGGCGTTTGCCACCGGACGAGATGAGGTGGTTGGCCACCTCGGGAATCATTTCCACGTCGGAACCGGCCTTGGAGAGGATCAGCTGATTGACCCGCTCCATCGCGTCCTTCGTCAGGTCCACCAGCGGCTTCACCGAGGCCTGTTTGTTTTTCTTGTCACCAAGCGGTATTACTGCGCCCAAAGCACCGGACTCCTGTTCATTTCCAGCGGCCAGCGATAAGTGCGGCCTGCTGCCGGCAGGGCTTTCGCCACCCCTTTGACCGTTTCCGGCGTCACCTGCATTAAACCCATCGATCGCTTCGCGAAAGAGCATAAAAATCCTGCCGCCCTCCGGCAAGTGCGGAAATGGCCGGTCGAGCAGATTTGATGGAATAACTTCCCCCCGTTCTGCGGCTTTTCGCGGCAATGGACATTGGCCGCTTTGCACTTTCATTGGGCCTCCTGTATTGAGGGCGCCATCGACCACGGGCAAGGAGCAGCAGGGTGCAGGCCGAAACCATCGATGCCTTTCATCGCGGACGGTTTTTCCTGTTGCAGCCCAAGGGCAGGGGCCACCGTTCGGGCATGGATGCCATGTTGCTGGCCTCGCTGGTGGCGGATGAGCGGCCGGTGACGGTGGCCGATCTGGGGGCTGGCGCCGGGGCTGCGGGGCTTGCGGTTGCCGCACGGCTTGGAGGTGCGCAGGTGACGCTGGTGGAGCGCTCGCCCGATATGCTGGATTTTGCCCGGCGCACGCTTGCCCTGCCGGAAAATGCCGCCCTTGCGCCGCGCCTTGGCCTGATCGAGGCCGATGTGACGGTGAGCGGGCGGGCGCGGCGGGCGGCGGGCCTGATGGAGGATGTGTTCGATCACGTCATCATGAACCCGCCCTTCAACGATGGCCGCGACCGGCTGACCCCCGATGCGCTGAAGGCCGAGGCCCATGCCCTGAAGGACGGCCTGTTCGAGAACTGGATCCGCACGGCGGGCGCCATCATGAAGCCCGGCGGGCAAATGTCGCTGATTGCGCGGCCGCAATCGCTGATGGAGATCATGGCCGCCTGCGGCCAGCGTTTCGGCGGCGTGGAAATCACCCTGATCCATCCGCGTGAGGGAGAATGCGCCATTCGCCTGCTGTTGACCGCCATAAAGGGATCGCGTGCGCGCCCGCAATTTCGAAGCCCCCTCTTCATGCACGGGCAGGAAGGTCATGCCTTCCTGCCGCTGGTGGACGATCTCAACAATGGCAGAAAGGCCTATCGCCGCCTTGGACCGGCGCGGACAGGATGATCCCCGGATTTTCAGGCGCGGCCTTGCGTTTCCCGCGCCCTCACTTACATCAGCCCCAACAGGACCGGAACCGGTGAAGGAGTCTCAGGCATCATGACAGGCGGATGGAAGCGGTTTTTGCCCAAACGGTTTCGCAAGCAGGACGTGGTCATTCCGGTGGTGCGCCTGCATGGGCCGATCATGAGCGGCGGCAGCCGTTTTCGTCCCGCCCTCAACCTTGCCAGCATTGCGAGCCAGCTTGAAAAAGCCTTTTCGCTGAAAAACAGCCCCGCCGTAGCCTTGTCGATCAACTCGCCGGGCGGTTCGCCGGTGCAGTCGCGCATGATCTATCAGCGCATCCGCAGCCTTGCGGAGGAAAAGAACAAGACGGTTCTGGTTTTCGTGGAGGATGTGGCAGCCTCCGGCGGCTACATGATCGCTATTGCCGGGGATGAGATCATTGCCGATCCCACCTCCATCGTCGGTTCCATCGGCGTGGTTTCCGGCGGCTTCGGCTTTCCGGAACTGCTGAAAAAGCTGGGCGTCGAGCGGCGTGTCTATACTTCGGGCGAAAACAAGGTGATCCTCGATCCCTTCCAGCCGGAAAAGGAAGGCGACATTGCCTACCTGAAGACCCTTCAGGCCGATATTCACGAGGTTTTCATCGAAATGGTCAAGGCGCGGCGCGGCATCCGGCTGGCCGATCACCCGGATCTGTTTTCCGGCCTGTTCTGGACGGGGCGCAAGGGGTTCGAGCTGGGGCTGGTGGACCGGCTGGGCAGTCTGCGCGAGGACATCAAGGCGCGTTACGGCAAGAACGCCCGGCTGCAACTGATTTCGGGCAGAGGCGGGCTGTTTGGCCGCAAGGCGCCGGGCGCAAGCCTTGGCGGGCCGGAAGCGTTCGGGGCGGCTGCTGCATCAAGCCTTGCGGAAAGCGTGGAAGAAAGGGCATTGTGGGCGCGTTACGGTTTATAATGGCGCGCGCTCGATGTTTCGCATTCTTTTCTTTGCTGGCCTGATCCTCATTGCGTGGTGGTATATCCGCCGGTTCACGGCCAATGCCGAGCGGCTGTTGCGCCGCAGGCGTCAGCAGGAAAAGGAACACCAGACCGGCGCCATCGCCACGCTGGTGAAAGACCCCAGGACCGGCGAATACCGGCTGATGCGCGACGACGAGTAGCCGGCTGCCCCGCTTGTGAGCGCACAATGGCAAATTCCTGCGGCAAGTGCTTGACCCTTCCGGCAGTGCATGGCACTCACCGGACTGCAAAGACATTCGCATATCAACGGTAGACAAGATGACCGCCACCAGCCTCGCCCCGCACATGGACCCGAAGCGTTCCTTTCAGGCCCTGATCCTGACGCTGCACAATTACTGGGCCGACAAGGGCTGCGCGGTTCTCCAGCCCTACGACATGGAAGTGGGGGCAGGCACTTTCCACCCGGCCACCACGCTCAGGGCGCTGGGTCCGAAGCCCTGGCGCGCGGCCTATGTGCAGCCTTCGCGGCGCCCCTCCGACGGTCGCTACGGCGAAAATCCCAACCGTCTCCAGCATTATTACCAGTATCAGGTCATCCTGAAGCCCAACCCGTCCAACCTTCAGGAGCTTTATCTCGGTTCGTTGAAGGCCATCGGCCTCGATCCGCTTCTGCATGACATCCGCTTCGTCGAGGATGACTGGGAAAGCCCGACGCTGGGCGCCTGGGGCCTTGGCTGGGAATGCTGGTGCGACGGCATGGAAGTCAGCCAGTTCACCTATTTCCAGCAGGTCTGCGGCATTGAATGCTCGCCGGTGGCGGGCGAGCTGACCTATGGTCTGGAGCGGCTGGCCATGTATGTGCAGGGCGTGGACAATGTCTATGACCTCAACTTCAACGGCCGCGAAGGCGAGGAAAAGATTTCCTATGGCGACGTCTTCCTTCAGGCCGAGCAGGAATATTCCCGGCACAATTTCGAATTTGCCAACACAGAAATGCTGCACCGCCATTTCATCGATGCCGAGAAGGAATGCCAGGCGCTGCTTGAAGCCGGGCGCGTGCAGCCTGCCGGTGCGGATGCACAAGCGGCGGGGATCCTTCATAAATGCGTGTTTCCCGCCTATGACCAGTGCATCAAGGCAAGCCATGTCTTCAACCTTCTCGATGCGCGCGGCGTGATTTCCGTCACCGAACGGCAAAGCTATATCCTGCGGGTGCGCACGCTGGCCAAGGCCTGCGGCGAGGCCTTCCTGCTCACCGATGCCGGTGGGGTCAATTTCGGCAAGGCCGCCTGATCCTTGCGCGGAGGGTCGCCCATGACACTGGATACCCTCCTGACGCGGCTCATCTGGATACGCCGTGCCTGGCTTGGTGCAGCGCTGTTCTGCGGGCTGCTGCATGTGATGGCGGTGCTGATCTACCTTTATGGCGCCTGGGCGCAGTTCATGCTGCTGCGCAACGGGCTGGCGGCCTTTTCCCAGCTCAACATGCCCATGGTGCGGCTGGTGCAGTTCTGGGGCAGCCAGCTTGACGGCATCTTGCAGATCGCCCGGATCCTGTGTCTTGCCGTCGCCATCGTCTGGTTCTGGTTTTCCGGCCGTTTCGCCATGCAGGCCTGCCCGCAGCGAAAACCGCGTTTCGGCCCGTGGATCGTTGCGGTGAGCTGGTTCGTTCCGCTTGTCAATGTTATCGTGCCGCCCATGGCCATGATGCAGATGGCAAGGGCAACCCGGCTCGATCCGCTGATGGAGGAGCCGTCACCGGAGCGCCATGGGCGCACCATGACCGCGCTGGTGTTTCTGGCGCATGGGCTCTACATCGCCACCATCCTGCTCTATCAGTTTGCCACCATGCAGGCCATGCGAGCCGCAGGCCAGCCCGATGCCCTGCTGGGCCTGCTGCACCTTGCCGCTGCCGGTGGCGTTGTCACGCTGCTATGGCTTCTGGCGCTCGATGCCTTCATGCGGGCCCTGATGGCCGCTCAGGAAACGCGGCTGGCGCGTCATCCCCTGCCGGAGCGGCCGGATTTGACGCCGCCTGCAATTTGAGCGTTGCAACGGCTGGCCGTCCACGCTACCCAAGCCGGGATCATTCACCGCCGAACCGCCGGATTGCCGCATGAGCCTCGACACGCTGACCCTTCTTCCCGTCACCCAGCCGTTGACCGGCCAGGTCAGCCCTCCCGGCTCGAAATCCATCACCAACCGGGCGCTGCTGCTGGCGGGGCTTGCCAGGGGCACCAGCCGCCTGACCGGCGCGCTGAAAAGCGATGACACCCGCTATATGGCCGAGGCACTGCGCGCCATGGGCGTGACGGTGGACGAGCCGGACGCCACCACTTTCGTCGTCACAAGCTCTGGCGCGTGGCAGGAGCCGGCGGAGCCGCTTTTCCTCGGCAATGCAGGCACGGCGACACGGTTCCTGACGGCAGCCGTGGCGTTGCAGAAGGGCCGCTTCACAGTGGATGGCGACCAGCATATGCGCAAGCGCCCCATCCTGCCGTTGGTGGAAGCGCTGCAATCGCTGGGTGTCGCCATTGCCGCCCCCAGCGGCTGCCCGCCCGTTGCCATCGATGCCAAGGGCGGGTTTTCAAAAGACCGGGTGGTGATCGATGCCGGGCTTTCCAGTCAATATGTCTCGGCGCTGCTGATGGCGGCTCCGCTCACCGGCCAGCCCTTCGAGATCGAACTGGCCGGGGCCGAGATCGGCGCGCGCGGCTATATCGACCTGACGCTTGCGGCCATGCGGGCCTTCGGCGCGAAAGTCAGCGCGGTCAGCGCTTCCATCTGGCGGGTGGAGCCCACCGGCTATACGGCGAGCGATTTCCACATCGAGCCCGATGCGTCGGCGGCCACCTATCTCTGGGGCGCGGAGGTTCTGACCGGCGGCAGGATCGATATCGGCACGCCCGCGGCGGCCTTCAC
Organism: Allorhizobium undicola ORS 992 = ATCC 700741; assembly: GCF_000621665.1. GTDB lineage: Bacteria > Pseudomonadota > Alphaproteobacteria > Rhizobiales > Rhizobiaceae > Allorhizobium > Allorhizobium undicola. The sequence continues at coordinate 112,893 of NZ_JHXQ01000005.1, read as the reverse complement.
CCAGCCCGATGCCAAGGCTCATGCTGTCATTTCCGCCTTCCCGCATATGCCGGCCGTCATCGACGGGTCGCAAATGCAGGATGCCATTCCCACCATTGCCGTGCTGGCCGCCTTCAACGAAACGCCGGTGCGCTTTGTGGGCATTGCCAATCTGCGCGTCAAGGAATGCGATCGCATCCGGGCGCTTTCCACCGGGCTCAACGCCATTCGCCCCGGTCTTGCCACGGAAGAGGGCGATGACCTGATCGTTGCCGCCGATCCCTCGCTTGCCGGACAGGTGCTGCCTGCGCAAATCGACACCTTCGCCGATCACCGCATCGCCATGAGCTTTGCGTTGGCGGGCTTGAAAATCTCCGGCATCACCATTCTCGATCCCGGTTGTGTGGCCAAGACCTACCCCGACTATTGGGATGCGCTGGCAAGCCTGGGCGTGGCCTTCGAAAAACCCTGACCGGGCTTTCCCGGCAAGTTAACCATTGTAAGACGGCCCTTCTTTTTGCTAGCAGGGGCCAGCCGTAAAACTCTGGCCTCTGATGAGGCAAGGAAGCCTGATATGCCTGATCTTCTGCTCGAACTCCGCTCCGAGGAAATCCCTGCCCGTATGCAGCGCAAGGCGGCGGGTGATCTGAAAAAGCTCGTGACCGATGCGCTGGTCGATGCGGGTCTGACCTATGAGGGCGCAAAGGAATACTGGACGCCGCGCCGTCTGACGCTGGACATTCGCGGCCTGACGGCCCGGTCCGCCGATGTGAAGGAAGAGAAGAAAGGCCCCGGTGTCAGCGCGCCGCAGACAGCGATTGACGGCTTTTTGCGCGGTGCGGGCCTTGCCTCCATCGATCAGGCGGTGGTGAAGACCGATCCGAAAAAGGGCGATTTCTACGTGGCCCTGATCGAAAAGCCGGGCCGCTCGGCGGAAGAGATCGTCACCGATGTCATGCCCGGCATCATCCGCAGCTTCCCCTGGCCGAAATCCATGCGTTCCGGCGCTGCTTCAAGCCCGAAGGGCGCGGTCTATGGCGGCATTGAAGGCCGTGGTTCGGAAAGCCTGCGCTGGGTGCGCCCGCTGCAATCCATCGTCTGCACCTTCGGCTCCGAACATGATGAAGTGGCCGTCATCCCCTTCGAGGTGGATGGCATCGTGGCGGGCAATGTCACCTATGGCCATCGCTTCCATGCGCCGGAGGCCATCACCGTCAAGCGTTTCGACGATTATGCCGCCAGCCTCGAAAAGGCCAGGGTGGTTCTCGATGCCGAACGCCGCAAGGACATCATCCTGCACGATGCCCGCGACGTGGCCTTTGCCAGCGGGCTGGAACTGGTGGAAGACGAGGGCCTGCTGGAAGAGGTCTCCGGCCTGGTGGAATATCCGCAGGTGATGCTCGGCACGTTCGAGGCGGATTACCTCGCCATTCCGGCGGAAATCATTCGCCTGACCATCAAGACCAACCAGAAATGTTTCGTCACCCGCCCGGTCGGCGAGACGGACAAGCTCTCCAACCATTTCATCCTGATTTCCAACATCGCCGCCCATGATGGCGGTCAGGAAATCATTCACGGCAATGGTAAGGTGGTGCGGGCGCGGCTTTCGGATGCCCTGCATTTCTGGAAGCGTGATCAGGGCAACCTGCCGGATCTCGAAACGCTGCAAGCCTCTGCCGAGACATTCGGCCTCGACCTGAAAAAGCCGCTCGATCAGCGCATGGCCAAGCTCGACGCCCTGAACGTGACCTTCCACGCCAAGCTCGGCACGCAGGGCGAGCGTGTACAGCGCATTCGGGCGCTGGCCAGGGTGCTGGCCCCCATCGTCGGCGCGGATGCGGCGCTGGTGGACCGCGCCGTGGTTCTCGCCAAGGCCGATCTGCGCACCGAAGCCGTGGGCGAATTCCCGGAACTGCAAGGCGTGATGGGCCGCAAATACGCCCTGCTGCAAGGCGAACCGGACAGCGTCGCCGCAGCCATCGAAGACCACTACAAGCCGCAAGGCCCCTCCGACCGCCTGCCGGAAGACAAGGTGGCCATTACCGTCGCGCTGGCCGACAAGCTCGATACGCTGGTGGGTTTCTGGGCGATTGACGAAAAACCGACGGGCTCGAAGGACCCGTTTGCGCTAAGACGGGCTGCGCTGGGCGTGGTGCGGATTTTGCTGGAGAAAGGGATTCGGCTGGAGCTTTTTAATAAAGCTATTGAAGCTGCTAGGAAAATTTATCGAAGCGCAAATGCTGCGTCCCTCATCAAGAAAGCTTACTTAAGTGATTTGGCTCCTTACGTGTTGCGTGAAGATCATTTGGCCATTGTCTTTCCACCCGGTTATTCGTCCCCATGCACAGAGCGAGAAATGCCTAATGTGGATTTGCTTGTTGAACATGTGCTTTCTCAAACAAAACCGGAAGACGATATTTATTTTAAAACGTTAGGCTTTATAGAAGCCGGCGGGCCAGTGATCGTTGAATTTGCAGAAAATTGGGATTTAAGTGCTGATGACGAGCCAAGCCTAAAGGGTATCCCGCTTGTAGGCGACCTCCTCTCCTTCTTCCACGACCGCCTGAAAGTCTATCTCCGCGATCAGGGCGCCCGTCACGACATTATCGATGCGGTCCTGACGCCGGAGGCCGACGATCTGCTGATGGTCGCCCGCCGCGCCGAAGCGCTCACCGCCTTCATCACCTCCGAGGATGGCAAGAACCTGCTGGCTGGCACCAAGCGCGCCACGCAGCTTCTGGCGGTGGAAGAGAAGAAGGGTACGGTGGTGGCCGATGCGGTTTCGCCGGAGCTTTTCAAGCTCGACGCCGAAAAGGCGCTTTATGCGGCGATCACCGAAGCCACCAAATCGGCAGCCGAGGCCGTGGCAGGGGAAGATTTCCGCTCCGCCATGCAGGCGCTTTCCACCCTGCGGGCGCCGGTGGACAGGTTCTTCGAGGATGTGCTGGTCAATGACGAGGATGCGGCCATCCGCGCCAATCGTCTGGCCCTGTTGAAAGCCATCCGCGAGGCAACCGGCACGGTTGCGGATTTCTCAAGGATCAGCGGCTGAGCATGTCGCGCAAAAGTGTGCAGCGGTTTTGCGATAACGACATGCGTTAAAACAAAATCTTAAAGCACGTTGCATAAGGCTGATAAGCCGCAACGTGCTTTCGAGCATTTTCAGGAAAAGTGGAAACCGGTTTTCCCTCCGAAAATGCGTAGAAACAAAGATTGAGAGCGTTTCAATATTTCCTTGAAACAATGAAACGCTCTGAAGCTTGAGCTTGGCCTCTCGATGATCTACATTTTGCAGAGAACGGCATCAGAGGCGTTATGATCAAGGCTCGACAAATCGCATTGGATGAAAAAAACGATCGGCTGATCGAGCAGCGGCTGGTGTCCGGCCGCTATGCGTCGGCCGAGGATGTTGTCATCGCGGGTCTACGGCTTCTGGAACAGGAAGAGTGCAAACTGGAGACATTGCGCTCGGCCCTTTCGGTTGGAGAAAATAGCGGGCCTACCCGCGTTTTGACACGCGAGGACTTCTTCCGCGCAGTCAAATCCGGACAATAACGCTTGTCCGGCCATCTTCTTCGCCCTCCGGCAGAGCAGGATCTCAAGGATATATGGAAATATGGGGTGGCGGAGTGGTCGGAAGCCCGTGCCTGGACGTATCTCAACGCACTCTTCAATCTTTTGGATGAATTGAGTGCCTTTCCGTTCTCCGGTCACGATGTCGGGTGGGTCATGCCTGGATATAGGCGCAGACATTGCGGGCGGCATTCTGTTTATTATCGTGTAACGGATGGTGGTGAGATCGAAATTGTTCGCATCCTGCATCAGCAGATGGATGCTGCGGAGGGACTTTGACGATGGATAAAATCCTCGTCAGCGCCTGTCTTCTTGGTTTCCCCGTTCGTTAGAGCGCTTTTCGATCTGATTGAATCAGATCGGCGCTCTAAGCTTTTGTTTTCCCGCATTTCCGCACGGAAAACTGTGACTACACTTTTCTCGGAACAATGCTCTACTGCATAATTCCTTAAATCGGAATCGATTTAAGGTGAAAATTATGCAGCAGATTTAAAGTGTTACAGCGCCGTGCGTTTGATAAAACGCACGGCGCTGTAGGATTTTCTTTTCCAAGCATAATATTGTCGATCCTCGTTTCACTCCGGTCGGATTATGCTATAGACAAATGAAAGGGCGGCGGGATTGGTTCCCGCCGCCCTTTCATGTGTGAACACAGTGCGATGAAGGATCAGCCAGCCCGGCGCATCTGCTCGGCCACGGCCGAAAGGCCGGTGCCGGTCTCGCGGGAAACCCGGAATCCCTGGATCAAGGTCAGCAATTCGCCGGTATCATTGGCCAGAACCTCTGCCGATGCGGTGGTTTCTTCGGCCATCGCGGCGTTTTGCTGGGTGGCGCTGTCAAGCTGGTTCAATGCTGCGGAGATGGAGCGCAGCGTGGTATCCTGCTCCTGGGCGCTGGCGGCAATGCGGCCCACCACGTCATTGGCCTCGGCAATCTGATGGGCGATGCGGCGCAAGGCCTCGCCCGTCTGGCCGACAAGCTGCACGCCCTCATTGACCTGACCGGAGGAGCGGGCAATCTGGTCGCGAATTTCTCTGGCAGCGGCCGCGGAGCGCTGGGCAAGTTCGCGCACTTCCTGCGCGACGACGGCAAAGCCCTTGCCGCTTTCTCCGGCGCGGGCTGCCTCCACCCCGGCATTCAGCGCCAGAAGATTGGTCTGGAAGGCGATTTCGTCGATCACGCCGATGATCTTGGCAATCTCGTCGGAGGATTTCTCGATCCCGCTCATCGCTTCGATGGCGCGGTTGACGACGCTATCGCTCTGCTGGGCCTCGACGCTGACGGTTTTCACCCGGTTGGCGGCCTCGCGGGCGCCTTCCGCCGTCTGGCGAATGGCAACGGTCAGTTCGTCCAATGCGGCGGAGGTTTCCTCCAGATTGGCGGCCTGCCGTTCCGTGCGGTTTGCCAGTTCGCCGGAAGCACGGCGGATTTCTTCCTTGCTCACGCCAATATCCGTGCCCTTGAGATTGACGCGGGCCATGGCCTGCTCAAGGCGCGAAAGCGCATCATTGAAATTCTGGCGCAGGCCTTCGTATTTCGGGCCGAGATCGGCGCAACGCACCGTCAGGTCGCCATGGGCCAGCTGCTCCAGCGAGACGCCGATGGTGGAAACGGCGTGCGCCTGCTGGCGGGCCTCTTCGGCCTGCATGGCCTCGTTACGCTGGCGCTCGCTGTCCAGCGCGCGCTGTTGCTCCACCTCGCGGGCGGCCATGGCGTGGCGTTCGCGCACCTTGTCCTGCAAGGAGCGGGTGGCCTTGGCCATCATGCCCACTTCATTGGCCATGTCGGTATGGGGAATGGCGATGGTGACATTCTCGTCGGCAACCGCCTGCAAGCTGTCGTGAATGGATTTCAGGGGCCGCGAAATGCCGCGAATGACCATATAGGCCGCTGCAAGGCCAATGAGACCGACAATGAGATTGATGGATACCGCCTTGAGGATCGCGGAATTCACCTCCGTATCGAGATCGTCCATGTAAAGCCCGGTGACGACCACAACGCCCCACGGCTCGAACGCCTTGGCATAGGAGGTCTTGCGGAAGTCATTGCCTTCCTGGCCGGGCTTGGGGCCATAAAAATCCGTCTGGCCGCCGCCGGCCCGCGCCAGTTTCACCAGCTCGTCGCGATAGGCAAAGCCCTTGCTGTCGGCCTTGCCCTTGTAGTTCTGTCCCACCCGCTTGGGATCGGGATGAAACAGCATGTTGATGTCGTAGTCATAGCCGAAGAAATAGCCGTCGGGATCGAATGCCATGCTGTCAATGACGTCGAAGGCCTGCTTCTGGGCGTCCTTCCGGGTCAATTCGCCGGATGCCTCCTTGGCCTGATAAAGCTTCAGCACGGAGATCGCGGTTTCCACTTCGGTTCGCAGCATTTCATAACGCTGCTGGTAAATCGTCGCGGAGGAGGATCGTATCTGCACCAGCGTTGCCGCGGCAAAGGCCGCCATAAGCCCGCCGACCAGCAGAAAGAGTTGCAGGGAAATTTTCAGGTTTTTCATGCTTGCCCCGGAAGCGTTTGAACAGGCCTCCCGTCTTCGCAAGCGGGGGCCAGATTGGTGTCATCGTCAAACCCCGCGCTCCCCCTGCGCGTGGTCATACTGATGCATTTTAAGATAGGTTGATAAAGAAAGGGTGAACCACCCGCTTGCCTATCGCGGCGGTTGTGCGGTCGCGGTGAGGCGCGGGCACATTCATGCCGGGTGGTGCCCGGCTGGCCCGCAGAAAATGTCGGAAAAGCGTCAGTTCAGCCTGAGGGCGAATTGAGCCGGCGTCATGGCCGGGGGCTCGACGGCGGCGGTGGTGGCGGCGCCATCAATGGCCGGGGGCGCAGTGCTTGCCGCCAGCATGGTGCTATCGCTCAGCCAGCCATCGGCCTTGCTGATGAAAACCACGGGCGAGCCGCCCATCCATGCTTCCGTACGCACCAGTTGCTTTTGCCCGTTCACGGTGCGCACTTCCAGCGTTTGCGTTCCCGGCGCAAGCTGAGGAGGCTCGTAGCCGCCCGGCTTTTTCGGGGCGACGGCCGGGCAATCGGCGCAGCGAATGACGTCTATGCTGTTGCCCGAAAGGCGGGGCGCGGAAATGACGTCGATCGAGCCCGCTGCCACAGGAAGCGGTAGAAGGAAAGCCATGCAGGCCGCAAGAGCAACAGGACGCATCGGCAGAAGCCTTTCGAAAGCAGCACCCGCCCGCCAGACAATTTTCTGGCCGGACGGAAGATTTCTAGCGCTGTTTGTCTTTCATTCCGGTCAGCAAAAACGGTAAAATTTCACTTAAAGCGCTGTGCCGAGAATGAAATTTCCGCAGGAGGGGACGCCACTATTTTCACCCGTTCCGCCCGGACAGCCGCCCTTGCAGGGGAGGCGTCCGGCAGGACGATGTCGGGTAAATCACGCTGAAAACCGTTGAACCCTGTGGTATCCACTTTTCTCGGGTTGCGAGAGTTTGACCCGCTTACTCGCGCTCGATCGCCCGCCAGCCAATGTCGCGGCGGCAAAAGCCGTTTTCCCATTCAACCGTGTCCAGAAGCGCATAGGCACGCGCCTGCGCCGCCGAAACCGTCTTGCCGCGCGCCGTCACGTTGAGGACGCGCCCGCCGGTTGCCACGAGCTGGCCGTCCTTCATCGCCGTTCCGGCGTGGAAAACCTTGGCATCGGCGCTTTCTGCCGGAATATGGCGGATCGGCGTGTTCTTCTCATAGCTGCCGGGATAGCCTTTCGATGCCAGAACCACGGTCAGGGCCGGATCGTCATGCCATTGCGCCGTCACCTGATCGAGCGTTCCGGTGGCGGTAGCGTAGAGAATGGGCAGAATATCGCTTTTCAGGCGGGTCATCAGCACCTGGCATTCCGGGTCGCCGAAGCGCACATTGTATTCGATGAGTTCAGGGCCCTTGGCTGTTATCATCAGCCCGGCGAAAAATACGCCGCTGAACGGCATTCCAAGCTCCGCCATGCCGCGCATGGTGGGCTCGATAATCTCTTTCAGCGTGCGCTCCACCAGGTCCGGCGTCATGACCGGGGCTGGCGAATAGGCGCCCATGCCGCCGGTATTGGGGCCGGTATCGCCGTCGCCCACGCGCTTGTGATCCTGGGCGGTTGCCAGCGGCAGCAGGGTCTTGCCGTCGCACAGGCAGAAGAAGCTTGCCTCTTCGCCATCCAGAAAGGCCTCCACCACCACCTCGGCGCCGGCTGCGCCAAAGGCGCCTTCGAAGCAATCGTCAATGGCGGCCAGCGCCTCTTCCACCGTCATGGCCACCGTCACGCCCTTGCCTGCGGCAAGGCCATCGGCCTTGATGACAATGGGCGCGCCCTGTTCGCGCACATAGGCCTTGGCCTTGGGCGCATTGTTGAAGCGCTGATAGGCGCCGGTGGGAATGCCGAAGCGGGCGCAGATGTCCTTGGTGAAGCCTTTGGAGCCTTCCAGTTGCGCCGCCGCCGCCGAAGGGCCGAAAACGGCAAGCCCCGCCGCCCGCAAGCTGTCGGCAAGCCCGGCCACCAGCGGCGCTTCCGGACCGACGACGACGAAGGTGATGCCCTTTTCCCGGCAAAAGGCGAGAACCGCGTCATGGTCATCGATATTCAGTGCCACCAGCACGGCATGTTCGCCAATGCCGGGATTGCCGGGGGCTGCGTAGAATTCCTCAAGCAGGGGAGACTGCGCAATCTTCCATGCCAGGGCATGTTCGCGTCCGCCGGAACCGATCAACAGAAGTTTCATTGTCTGCCTCCACCTTGGTTGAAGGCCGCGCCTTCACGTTCGTTGAAGGGCGGTTACGGCCCGCCACCGCAAAAATCAAGGAAAAAGCCGCTTTCCTGTGGAGGGTCTTGCACATCCGTTGCCTCGCCACGATCTCACGCTATGGTCCGCCCACAAAAACTGGAGAAGACATCGCCATGGCCGACGACATCAAATCCATTGCCGCCATCATTGCCGGTGAGATCAAGGCGCGTCCCGATCAGGTGATTTCCGCCGTCGGCCTGCTGGATGAGGGCGCGACCGTTCCCTTCATCGCCCGTTACCGCAAGGAAGTGACCGGCGGGCTCGACGATACGCAATTGCGCAATCTGGCCGAGCGGCTCACCTATCTGCGCGAGCTTGGCAGCCGCCGCAAGGCGATTTTCGACAGCATTTCCGGCCAGGGCAAGATGAGCGACGAGCTGGCGGTGAAGATTGCCGCCGCCCAGACCAAGGCGGAACTGGAAGACCTTTATCTGCCCTACAAGCCCAAGCGTCGCACCCGTGCCGAGATGGCCCGCGAAAAGGGGCTGGGGCCTTTGGCAGAAGCAATTCTGGCCGATCGGGCCTGCGATCCGGCCGAGCTTGCCAAGGCCTGGCTTGGCCCTGAGGTGGTGGATGTGAAGGCGGCGCTGGAAGGGGCGCGCGACATCGTGGCCGAGGCCATGTCGGAAAATGCCGAGCTGCTGAAGACCCTGCGCAATCATCTGAAGGACAAGGCTTTCCTCTATTCCAAGGTGGTGGAAGGCAAGCAGGCGGCGGGCGAAAAATTCGCCGACTACTTCGATCATTTCGAGCGCTGGGCCACGGTTCCCGGCCACCGGGCGCTGGCCATGCTGCGCGGCTGGAACGAAGAGGTGCTGACACTGTCCATCGAGGCAGACAAGGACGATACCGCCGCCATCAAGCCCGCCCAGCGCATGATCGCCAATGCCTATGAGGTGAGGGCGAAAGGCCCCGCCGACCAATGGCTGCTGGATGTGGCGGGCTGGACCTGGCGCGTCAAGCTTTCCACCTCGCTCTCGCTCGATCTGATGCGTGAGCTGCGCGAACGCGCCGAGGAGGAGGCCATTCACGTTTTCGCCCGCAATCTCAAGGATCTGCTGCTGGCGGCGCCCGCCGGATCGCGGCCCACCATGGGGCTTGATCCCGGCATCCGCACCGGCGTGAAGGTTGCGGTCGTGGATGGCACCGGCAAGCTTCTGGAAACCGCCACTGTCTATCCCTTCCAGCCGAAAAACGATTTGCGCGGCGCTCAGGCGGAAATCGCCAGCCTGATCCGCAAGCACAAGGTGGAGCTGATCGCCATCGGCAATGGCACGGCCAGCCGCGAGACGGAAAAGCTGGTGGCCGATCTTCTGGCAGCACTTCCCGCCACGGGCGCAAAGCCCACCAAAGTCATCGTCTCGGAGGCGGGCGCGTCGGTCTATTCCGCCTCTGAAACCGCGGCGAAGGAGTTTCCCGGCCTCGATGTCTCGCTGCGCGGTGCCGTGTCCATTGCCCGCCGCTTGCAGGATCCGCTGGCGGAACTGGTCAAGATCGAGCCGAAATCGATCGGCGTCGGCCAGTATCAGCATGATGTCGATCAGGGCAAGCTTGGCCGCTCGCTGGATGCCGTGGTGGAGGATGCGGTGAATGCCGTGGGCGTGGATCTCAACACGGCTTCTGCCCCGCTTCTGGCGCGGGTTTCAGGGCTTGGCGGGGCGATTGCCGAGGCTATCGTCACGCATCGCGATCAGAATGGCCCCTTTGCCACCCGCAAGGAATTGCTGAAAGTGGCCCGTCTTGGCGCACGCACCTTCGAGCAATGCGCCGGCTTTTTGCGCATTCCCAACGGCAAGGAGCCGCTCGACGCCTCCGCCGTTCACCCGGAAGCCTATGGCGTGGCCAAGAAGATCGTGGCGGCCTGCGGGCGTGACCTGCGCACGCTGATGGGCGATAGCGCGGCGCTGAAAAGCCTCGATCCGAAGCAGTTTGTCGATGAACAATTCGGCCTTCCGACCGTGAAGGACATTCTGTCCGAGCTTGAAAAGCCCGGCCGCGACCCGCGCCCGAGCTTCAAGACGGCAAGTTTTGCCGAAGGCGTGAACGAGATCGAGGATCTCAAGCCCGGAATGCAGCTTGAAGGCACGGTGACAAATGTTGCCGCCTTCGGTGCCTTCGTGGATATTGGCGTGCATCAGGACGGGCTGGTGCATGTCTCGCAACTGGCAGACCGCTTCATCAAGGATCCGCATGAGGTGGTGAAGGCCGGTGACGTGGTGAAGGTGCGCGTTGTGGAAGTGGATGTGAAGCGCAAGCGCATCGCCCTTTCCATGCGCAAGGATGGCGGCGAAGCGCCGCCGCCGTCCATGCGGGACAATCGCGGCAATGCCAATCTGCGCCATGCCGGCAAGGGCGAGCCGCGCAAGGCCGAGCAATCCTCCATGGGCGGGCTTGGGGCTGCCCTTGCGGAAGCCATGCGGCGGAAATAGCCGGAGCAGGGCGAACGCCCCCGGTTTTGTTCCCTGATCATGGTTAAAAAATATGTGACAAAAGCATCTTGTCAGACGCTTCAAAGAGCATAGGGTGATGTCCGGCGGACGGAAATCCTTCTCTTCTGGAGGTATCAATGGCATCATCGCTACGTCGCATATTGCAGCGGATCATCCGGCGCGGAACCCTTGAGGTGACAGGTGCGGATGGTTTGACAGAACGCATGGGGGATGGCGGCGAGCCGATTGTCGCCTTGCGCTTTCTCGACGATCGGGCTGAAGAAGAAGTGGCCCGCGATGCCCAGCTCAAGCTGGGCGAAATCTATATGCAGGGCCGGATGCTCGTTGAAAAGGGCGACATCTACGACCTGCTGACCCTCGTCAAGGACAATACCCTCGTTACGGACCTCAATTTCTCCATGCTGTGGCGCGGGCTGCTGCGCATTGCCGCGGCGCGTTTGCGGGGGCTTTTTCCGGTCAATCGCAACCGGCGCAATGTCGCCCATCATTATGATCTCGATGGCCGTCTGTTCGATCTGTTTCTCGATGACGACTGGCAATATTCCTGCGCCTATTTCAACCCGCCCGGCATTTCGCTGGACGAGGCGCAGCTTGCGAAAAAGCGCCATATCGCTGCAAAGCTTTGCCTGGAGGAGGGCCAGCGCGTGCTGGAAATCGGCTCCGGCTGGGGCGGCATGGCGCTTTATCTTGCCGAGATTTGCGGCGCCGATGTGTCTGGCATCACGCTCAGCGAGGAGCAGCTGAAGGTTTCGCGCGCACGCGCCGCCCGGCGCGGCATGGAAGAATTTCTGCGTTTCGACCTTCAGGATTACCGGACCATGCAGGCCGATCCCTTCGACCGGATCGTCTCCGTCGGCATGTTCGAGCATGTGGGCAAGGCCAATTACGGCCATTTCTTCGGTAAACTCTCAAAATTGCTGGCCGATGACGGGGTGATGGTGCTGCATTCCATCGGGCAGCCCTATCCGGCACTCTACAACAACCCGTTTTTCGAGAAATATATCTTCCCCGGCGGTTACATCCCCTCGCTGGCGGAGGTGTTGCCAGCAATCGAAAAAAGCGGCTTGCTGGTGGCAGACTGCGAAATTCTGCCGATGCACTACGCCCACACGCTGCGCCATTGGCGCCAGCGCTTCATGGCGCGACGGCAAGAGGCGGCAAGGCTTTACGACGAGGCCTTCGTGCGGATGTGGGAATTTTATCTGGCAGGTTCGGAAATGGCCTTCAGCCATGAGGACTTCTTCATCTTCCAGCTCCAGATCACCAAACGGCGCATGGCGGTGCCGGGCAATCGCGACTATATCGGCCAGCGCGAGGCGCAGTTGCGCGAGCGTGAAACATGCCGTCCGCCGCTGGAAAAAGTCACGCTCCAGCCTGAGGCCGGAGAGGGCGAGCCGCATGTCCTGCCGCAAGAGACGGCTTTTCCGGCATGGCGACGCGCGGGCAAGGGGGCGCGATAATCGCTGAGGACAGTTGCGCTTTTCGCGCTTGCTGCTTTGGTCTATCAAGGAGGCATGACAACAGCCGATTCCTCCGCCCGCGTCGCAGACGCGCCTTCCGACAACTGGGTCTATCGCACCCTGCCGCGTGCCCTCTGGCCCTATGCCCAGCTTGCCCGCTGGGACAGGCCCATTGGCTGGCAATTGCTGATGTGGCCGTGTTTGTGGTCTTCGGCGCTGGCCGCCAATGCGCTGGCGGGGCAGGGTAGGCTGCATTTCGGTCTGTTTCTTTTCCAGCTTCTGCTGTTTTTCATCGGCTCGGTCGCCATGCGCGGTGCCGGTTGCACCTATAACGATCTTGTCGATCACGAGATCGACATGGCCGTGGCGCGCACCCGCTCACGGCCCTTGCCGTCCGGGCGCGTCAGCCGCCTTCAGGCAAAGCTGTTCATCCTGGCGCAAATGCTGGCGGGGCTTGCCGTGCTTTTGTGTTTCAACTTCTTTTCGGTGGTTCTGGCCATTGCCTCGCTGGTGGTGGTGGCGATTTACCCCTTCGCCAAGCGTTTTACCGACTGGCCGCAATTCTTCCTCGGCCTTGCCTTTTCCTGGGGCGGGTTGATGGGCTGGGCCGGGCTCACCGGCGGGCTTTCCATGCCCGCCTTGCTGACCTATGCCGCAGCCGTGGTCTGGACCATCGGCTATGACACGATCTACGCCCATCAGGACAAGGAGGATGATGCGCTGATCGGTGTGCGCTCCACTGCAAGGCTTTTCGCTGCGGATACGAAAATCTGGCTTATCGGCTTTTACGGCTCGATGATGCTGCTGCTGCTGGCAGCCTTCATCGGCGCGGGCGTCGGGCTTCCGGCCTATCTTGGCCTGCTTGCGGCAGCGGTGCTGCTGGCCTACCAGATCGTGGTTCTGGATATAGACAATCCCGGCCAGTGCCTTGCCCTGTTCAAGATGAATACACCTGTGGGCATATTGCTGTTTGCCGGTCTGCTGATCGGCATTCCTTTCGCGTGAACGCAAGACGCGCGGCGCTGTAAAGCGGCCTGAAATGAAACAGGCCCGCTCTGGTCTGTCCGTGAGCGGGCCGAAGATGTTTGCATTTTTCATGGGGAATATCTCAAGCCTCTGACGCAGTTGAGATATTCGAAATCCCCTCAAGGCAAGGATGCATTCGCATCTTCGAGCCTTGGCATAAGACGCGCTGAGCGCGATATGATTCAGCTTCGCGCGATGATTTCGCGGCCGGAAATCTTCATGGTGACGCCCAGAGTGCCGGTGCTGCGGCGCACGAGGAAGCGCGGACGGCGTTCGGCGAAATAGGAATGGCGGCGGCGAGACTTTGCCGGCTGCGTGCGGATTTCGCCCAGATGGTCTTCCAGCGGGCGGGCCACGCCATCGGCTTCCACCATCAGCATGGGAATGCGGAAAGCCTGCGCCCAGGCCCGCCAGTCGGCGGCAATGTCGCACAGATCATGCGCCACCAGCAGGGGAATGCTCAGTTCGGGATCGTCGTGATGCAGCTCCAGCGTCACCGTCACGTCGCCATTGCCATGATCGATGGCGCGGGCGGCCACACCCTTGAAGGCGCGGGCAGGAAGGGCAAATGACAGCGGCAAGCCGCTGGAAGGCAGGATCTTTCGCAGCACCGCACCCCGTTCATCGACGGTAATGCTGACATCTCCGGACGTGCCGCGCAATGCATAGCTCATCTGCTGCGGAAAGCGGGCCGGGTCCAGGCGGAAAGTCGCTCCGGCCCATTCGGGCTTTGTAACCGTGTTCGTCATCATGCTACCCTTGTTTTACCTGAGAGCCGTCTGAAGGGCTCCTTATCCGGGACGTTTTCGTCCTCTGGGGCAGAAGATAGCGCCGCCCTGTTCCGCAGCGCTTAAAAATCGCGGTTAAGAAAGATTTGCCGTGTGGGATGGTTATCGAAATGCCATTTTCCAAGGTTTCATTTCGATGAACGGGAATCTGAAGATTGCCCGCAAATTTTTAAGGGAAATGGCGTTAATATGTGTAAAGCTATGCCCTGTCCTACAGCCAGGGGCAAGGCTTGCCGGTCATGATGACCTGTCGAAATCTGGGTGCTTCGCCAACATGAAGGCGTGGGGCACCTCAAGGGCGGTATCCGCGCCGGTGGGGCGCAGCCTGTGACGGGAGTAATGGCATGGTCTCGACCTATACGAGCTACGACATCATCGCTCGCGATATGAAGACGAGCCTCAAGCGGGTGTCGCAGGAGCCGCAGGTCAGCCGCGAGGCGCAGTATTACAAGGATCATATCGGCAAGATCACCTCGGTCGATGAATTCATGGCCGATGACCGCCTTTATAATTACGCCATGACCGCGCACGGCCTTGAGGACATGATCTATGCCAAGGCCTTCATGAAGAAGGTGCTGGAAAGCGACCTCAACGATTCCAACAGCTATGCCAACAAGCTGACGGATGATCGCTATCGCAACTTTGCCGCTTCCTTCAACTTCACCAAGGGCACGACCGACAGCCAGACCGCCGCGCAGGAAGATGACGTGATCGGCCTTTACAAGCAGTCGCTGACCACGGAAGGCGACACGCTGAAGGAGGACGTGACCTATTACGACAGCGCGATCGACCAGGTGAAAAGCGTGGACGATCTGGTGAAGAACAGCCGTCTGGCCTCCATCGTGCTGACGGCTTACGGCGTCGATCCCACCTATTATTCCGCCGATCACCTGAAAAAGGTGCTGACCAGCGACGTCAATGACAGCTCTTCCTATGTCAACACGCTGACCACCAACAAATCGGCCTATCTTGCCATCGCCAAGGCCTTTTCCTTCAACAGCGACGGATCGCTCGCCTCCACCACGGCCCAGACCGCCACGCAGAAGGATGAGGTGGAGAACAATTATCTCGAGGCGAAATCCACCGTGGAAAGCGCCTTCATGGCCGAACGCGAGACGGCCTATTACAAGAGCAAGATTGCCACCGTCACGCAGGTTTCCGACATTACCGGCGATGCGCGCATGTTCAACTACGTCAAGACCGCGCTTGGCCTGGACAAGAACATGCTGAAGGCGACCTTCGAAAACATCGTCACCAGCGATCTGACCGACGCCAACAGCTATGCCAATACCCAGGGCGATGGCAGCTATCCGGCTCTGGCCAAGATGTTCAATTTCTCCACCGATGGCACGGTGACAGCCGGCAATGCGCAATCCACCGCGCAGCTCGACCAGACGACCAGCCAGTACACCACCAATTACGACGATGCCGACCAGAAAAGCACCGATAGCCTGACCAGCTATTATTCCACCCAGATGAAAAGCATCGCCAAGGTGGACGATCTCCTGAGCAACACGCGCATCTACGGCATGTTGATGAAGGCCTATGGCATTGGCGAGGACGAATTCAGCAAGGCGACGCTGAAAAAGGTTCTGACCAGCGACATGACCGATCCGGCAAGCTATGCCAACAAGACCAAGGACAAACGGTTGATCAGCCTGGCGTCGGCTTTCAACTTCAAATCCGACGGCACGGCGGATGTGCCGCTTCTGGCCCAGTCGGAGCGCACCATCACCTCGATTGCCAAGGATTACATCGTTCAGAAAACCAAGTTCCTGACCGGAAAGGATCAGACCACGGCCAAGACCGCTGCCGAGGCGGATGCCAAATATTATCAGGAAAACATCGTCAAGATCCGTTCGTCGGAGGAATTGATCAAGGACCGCAAGCTGACGGATTTCGTGCTGACCTCCATGGGGCTCGATCCCAAGGATGTCAGCGACGACATGCTGAAACAGCTCTTCTCCTCCGACCTTACCGACCCGAAAAGCTTTGCCAACAGCCAGAGCGACGAACGCTATGCCGAATTCGTCGCCTCCTTCAATTTCGATAAGGACGGCAAACTGTCACACGATACGGAAAAGGGCATCCAGACGCGCGGGGAAATCCTTTCCACCGAAAACCTCTATCTGCACCAGACCATGGAAACCGAGCAGGGCGACAGCAATGCGGGCGTGCGGCTGGCGCTCTACTGGCAGCGCATGGCGCCCACTATCACCTCTGCCTATGACATTCTCGGCGATCAGGCCTTGCTGGAAGTGTTCCGCACCACCTTCAGCCTGCCCACCGAAATGAGCAGCATGGATCTGGAAAAGCAGAAGGCGCTTGTCGAAAAGAACCTCGATCTCAAGGATCTGACCGATCCCGACAAACAGAAGAAATTCCTCCAGCGTTTTGCCGCCATGTATGATCTGGCCAATGGCACAGGCTCCGACACCTCCGCCGCCAGCACGGCATTGACGCTTCTGGGCGGTTCGTCGTCCAGCGGCGTGAGCGCCAGCATGTTGGAATCCGTCAACGCGCTTGGTTGATTCTTCCGCGTGAAAACCAGCCGCGGGGCTTGCCCTGCGGCTCTGCTTCGGCTACCGAAATATCCATTCGGATATATCGATCAGGGGGTGGACATGTTGTCCTTGTTTCGCGCTGGTTTTCTGGCGGTTGTCATGCTGGTTTCTTCCGCGCAGGCGCTGTTTGCCGCCGATGCGGTCAGGGTTTTTGCCGCCGCAAGCCTCAAGGAAACGCTGGAAAAGGTTTCAGCTAACTGGAAGGCCGAGACCGGCACGGAGGTCAAGCTGTCCTTTGCCGCCAGTTCGGCGCTGGCAAGGCAGATCGAACAGGGCGCGCCTGCCGATCTTTTCGTCTCCGCCGATCTCGACTGGATGGATTATCTCGACAAGGCCGGGCGGATCGATGCGCAAAGCCGGGTAAACCTTCTGGGCAACCGGCTGGTGCTGATTGCCGCCAGCCAGTCGCAGGCAAAGCTTGCCATCGCGCCCGGCATGGACCTTGCCGGGGCGCTTTCAGGCGGACGGCTGGCCATGGGAGCGGTGCAATCGGTGCCGGCGGGCATTTACGGCAAGGCGGCGCTCGAAAAGCTTGGCCTCTGGCCGGGCGTGAAGGATCAGATTGCCCAGGCGGAAAATGTGCGCGCCGCCCTGCTTTTAGTGTCGCGGCAGGAGGCCCCGCTCGGTATCGTCTATGAAACCGATGCGAAGGTCGATCCGGGCGTCAAGATCCTCGATCGCTTCCCGGCAGGCAGTCATCCGCCGATCATTTATCCGGCGGCCCTGACCGCAGGCCCGCATTCGCAGGAGGCGGCGGCTTTCCTCGCCTATCTGCAAGGCAAAAAGGCGGGCGCTGTATTTTCCGCTGCCGGTTTCACGCTGCTGAACGAAGCGCAGTAAGCGATGCGGCGCTGCCGATGATCCTGACACCGGAAGACATCACCGCCCTGCTGCTGACGCTGAAAGTGGCGGGCAGCGCCGTTGCCCTGTCGCTGCCCTTTGGCGTCGCGATCGCCTGGCTTCTGGCCCGGAGGCGCTTTCCCGGCCATGTGGCTCTGGATGGGCTGGTACATTTGCCGCTTATTCTGCCGCCGGTGGTTACGGGCTATCTTCTGCTCGTCACCTTTGGGCGGCGCGGCCCGGTGGGCGCGTTTCTCGATCAATGGTTCGGCTTTACCTTCTCCTTCCGCTGGACGGGGGCGGCACTGGCCGCCGCCGTCATGGGCTTTCCGCTGATGGTGCGGGCTATCCGTCTTTCGCTGGAGGCTGTGGACCGAAAGCTGGAAACGGCAGCCGCCACCCTTGGGGCCGGGCCGGTGGCGGTGTTCTTCACCATAACCCTGCCGCTCACCCTGCCCGGCATTGCGGCGGGGGCGGTGCTGGCTTTTGCCAAGGCCATGGGCGAATTCGGCGCCACCATCACCTTCGTGTCGAATATTCCGGGCGAAACGCAGACGCTTTCCGCCGCCATCTATGGCTATACCCAGGTGCCGGGCGGGGAGGCGGGCGCGCTTCGCCTGACGCTGGTATCCGTGGCGCTCTCGTTTCTGGCGCTGATGGCGTCGGAGGTGCTGGCGCGGCGGCTGGCGAAACGGATTGCGCCATGAGCCTGCTCGACATCGATATTCGCCACCAACAGGGTGAGTTCATGCTCTGCGCCCGTTTTCAGGTCGGGCCGGGGCTGACGGTGCTGTTCGGCCCCTCCGGTTCGGGCAAAACCACGATGGTCAATGCGGTTGCAGGTCTTTTGTCGCCGGATGCAGGCCATATCCGCTTTGGCGAGCATGTGTGGAGCGATGCCGGAGGCGGGCATTTCGTGCCGCCGCATCGCCGCCGCATTGGCTATGTGTTTCAGGAGGCACGGCTTTTCCCGCATATGAGCGTTGCCGCCAATCTGCGCTATGGCGCCCGGTTTGTCCCGAAAGGCGCAGCGCGCGAGAGCCTTGAACGTATCAGCGATCTTTTGCGGCTGACGCCGCTCTTGCGGCGGATGCCTGCCGCCCTTTCCGGCGGCGAGCGGCAAAGGGTGGCGCTGGGGCGGGCGTTGATGGCATCCCCCCGGCTGTTGCTGATGGATGAACCGCTTTCGGCGCTCGATCACGATCTCAAGCAGCAGATCCTGCCCGATATGGAGCGTATCCGCGACGAGGCCCGCGTGCCGATCCTCTACGTCACGCATTCGCTGGCCGAGATGACGCGGCTTGCCAGCCGGATCGTCACGATGGAAAAAGGCAGGGCAGAGCTTCTTGAGCCGCAGCAGGCCCTGCCCGAATTGGGGGATAGCCGCGCCGGAAGCTTTATCCAGGCCGAAATCATCGGGCATGACGAGGGTGAGGGCGTGACGCTGGCGCGCTGCCGGGCCGGAACCCTGTTTCTTCGCCGCTCGCCCTTGCCGCCCGGCACGAAAATCCGGATTTTCCTGCCCGCCAGCGATGTCATTGTCGGGCGCGACGTGCAGGGCGCGCTTTCCTCGCTCAACCGGATTTCGGGCGCGGTGCAAAGGCTTGGAGAAGCGGATGCCAGCGTCACGGTCGATGTGGATTGCGCAGGCGATATAATCCGCGCCACTGTCACGCGGCAATCCATGCACATGCTTGGCCTTGCGCAAGGCACGCCCGTGACCCTGTTCTTCAAGGCGGTGGCCATTGAAGCCAGCGGCCTGTTCCGCCAGGCTTGAAGACCGGGACTATTCTTCCGCAGCCACGCTCTACTGCGCCGTGCGTTTTATCAAACGCACAAAGGACGCTGTAACACTTTAAAGCTGTTTGTTTTTACGCATTTCCGGACGGAAAACCGGTTTCCACTTTTCCTGAAAATGCTCTAGGTCGCGACCTTGGCAAGCCAGGAAAGATCGTCGCTGATTGAATTGCGGGCGGCCTCTTCCATGCGGCGGGCGCGCGCCAGCAATTCCTCGCCAAAGGGGGTGAGAAAGGCCCCGCCGCCGCTTTTGCCGCCGTGGCGGGTGGTAATGGAGGCTTCAACGAACATGCGGTTGATCTCGTCTGCCAGCAGCCAGGCGCGGCGATAGGACATGCCGAGAGCCTCTCCGGCGGAGCGGATCGAGCCTTTTTCGGCAATCAGCCCGAGCAGCGCCACCTTGCCGGGACCAAGCCGCAGACCGTTGGGAAAATCGATGCGGAAGGTGAGTTCGAGAGGCGCTGTCATCCGGGCGAGACCATCTTGCCGGGGTTCATGATGCCTGCCGGGTCGAAAGCCGCCTTGATACGGCGCATCAGCTCGGTTTCGATGGCCGGGCGTGTTGCCTCCAGTTCGTCGCGCTTCAACTGTCCCACGCCGTGTTCGGCGGAGATGGAGCCGCCATGCGCCAGCACGATGCGGTGGACCACGGCATTGACCTCCCGCCAGCGGGCGATGAATTCGGCCTTGTCGGCGCCCACGGGCTGGCTGATGTTGTAATGGATATTGCCGTCGCCCAGATGGCCGAAGGCGCAGATACGTGCGCCGGGAACGGTTTCCATCACCGCCTCTGCCGCCTCGCGCATGAAGGCGGGAATGCGGGCAACAGGCACCGAAACGTCGTGCTTGATGGAGCCGCCTTCGGGCTTTTGTGCCTCCGACATGCTTTCGCGCATGTGCCACAGCCCCTGTTGCTGGGCCAGCGAACCGGCAATCACGGCATTTTCCACAAGACCCGCGGCATGGCCTGCATCCAGGACCGCGTGCATCATGGATGCTGCACTTTCGGGGCTGTCGCTGGTGGAAATGTCGATCAGCGCATACCAGTCATGGCGGGTGGCAAGCGGATCGCGAACGCCGGAAATGTGGCGGGTGGTAAAATCCACGCCAATGCGCGGCATGAGTTCGAAGCCGGTGAGGGCAGGGCCGCATAGCGCGCTTGCCTTTTCGAACAGCGAAAGGGCAGCCTCGGGCGAGGCAAGTCCGGCAAAGGCCACTTCATGGCCGAGCGGTCGTGGGAAAAGCTTCAGCACCGCCCCGGTGATGATGCCGAGCGTGCCTTCCGCGCCAATGAACAGGTCGCGCAGGTCGTAACCGCTATTGTCCTTTTTCAGGCGGCGCAGGCCGTTCCACACCTCGCCGGTGGGCAGCACCACCTCCAGCCCCAGGCAGAGCTGGCGCATGTTGCCATAGGCCAGAACGGCGGTGCCACCGGCATTGGTGGCAAGATTGCCGCCGATGCGGCAGGAGCCCTCCGAGCCGAGAGACAGGGGAAAGAGCCGGTTGACCGCCTCTGCCGCCTTTTGAATATCGGCCAGAATGCAGCCTGCATCGGCAATGATGATATTGTCCAGCGGATCGATGTCGCGAATGCGGTTCATGCGGGCAAGCGATAGCAGCACGTCGCGGGAGCCTTCGCGCGGCACCTGTCCGCCGACATGGCCGGTGCGCCCGCCAACGGGCACGATGGGCGTGCCGGTCTGGCTGGCGAGCGCCATGATGCTCGAAACCTCATCCGTGCTTGCCGGCAAAAGCACAAGCGGCGAGGCGCCGTGGTAAAGCCCGCGGCTTTCCTTGAGATAGGGTGCAATGCCCTCGGCATCCGTCACGGCATTGGCGGCGCCGACAATGGCGATCATGCGTTCCAGCACGGCGGGGGAGGAAGGCTGTTCGCTCATTCTGTCACCTCAGGTCTTCGGCGCGGCGGCGCGCTGCAAACGGTCATTTATCGCCTCGCCGAGGCCGCTCATCGGAATGGCGGCAAAGGCGATGCGCGGGGCGCCGCTCGCATCGGCCAGCTTCATGAAGCTGAAAAGATTGGCCGCCGCTTCGGCAAGATTGCCCGCAGGGCTGAGATCGAGCACCAGAGCCGCTTTTTCAATGCCCGCCGGTGCGAAACCGGCAAATGTGACCAGTGCCTCTCCCGGCTCGACATGGGTGGCATTCAGCCGCACGGCGGCATCGGGGGCGTAATGGGAGGCCAGCATTCCCGGCGCCTCGATGATGGCGCCTGCCTTTTGCGGGCGGATAACGGTGCAACCCGTGGCGGCCTCGATGTCTTCCGCGGCCAGCCCGCCGGGACGCAACATGCGGATGGCGCCATCCTCCACCTTCAGTATGGTGGATTCCACGCCGACGGGCGCTGCGCCGCCATCCAGCACCAGCGCGATCCTCTCGCCCAGATCGGCAGCGACATGGGCGGCGCTGGTGGGGCTGATACGGCCCGAACGATTGGCGCTGGGGGCGGCCAGCGGCCTGCCGAAGGCGGCAATCAACCGGCCCGTCAGACCCTTGGGAATGCGAATGCCCACGCTGTCCAGCCCTGCCGTGGCAAGGCTGTGAATGGAACTTTCCGGCCGCAGCGGCAGGATCAGCGTCAACGGTCCGGGCCAGAAGCGCTCGGCAAGCTTCCGCGACAGCGGATCGAACACGGCATGACGCTCGGCCATGGCCAGGTCTGCCATGTGGCAGATCAGCGGATTGAAGCGCGGCCTGCCCTTGGTCTCGTAAATCCGGGCAATGGCTTCAGGATTGGTCGCATCGGCGGCCAGGCCATAGACCGTTTCCGTGGGAATGGCCAGGCATTGCCCGGCCTGAAGCAGCGGCAGGGCCGCAGCAATCGCCTCATCGGGCCGGGTGAGAGTGGAAATAATATCTGCCATGCCTTGTTTCCGGATCCGTCGCGGGTTTCATGTCATGGCATAAAGTTTGTCAGGCAAAAGTGGAAGCCGGTTTTGCGCCCGACAAACGACAGGCAAAGTTTGTCAGGCAAAAGTGGAAGCCGGTTTTGCCGCCCGACAAACGACAGGCAAAGTTTGTCAGGCAAAAGTGGAAGCCGGTTTTGCCGCCCGACAAACGATGGAGAAAGTTTGTCTGGCAAAAGTGGAAGCCGGTTTTGCCGTCCGACAAACGATGGAGAAACTTTGTCAGGCAAAAGTGGAAGCCGGTTTTCGGCATGGGAAAGCGGGCAGGGGCCGTTGCCACCAAGCCGGCTGTGAAGAAAGACCTTGAAAATTCACAGGGAGATGACTGATTTACCGTGGTTTTCAGGGGGTATTAATTAGTCTCTAAAACTTTACCGATCCCTGTAACCGAAAGAAAGAAGGATCGGGCTAGTGTGTCATCGAACGTTGATTCCAATCGGGGAAGCATTCGATGCAGCCTTTGAAAAATCCGGCTTCCAGCATTGCCTTGCGCGTCGCCACTGCCATGCACCAGATGGGCATTGAAGGCCTGCCGCGCAATTACGAGCTTGTCTATGAGGCCTATTCGGGCAGCAATCCGGATCTGGTGCGCGAATTCATCGCGCTGGGCAAGGTTAAAACGCAGGAAGCGCTGGATGCGCTGGGGCGCAAATATCTGCCCCATCATCATGAGGAAGCGATCCTGGCGCGCCACAATACCAAGGTGCGCGCCGAGATGAGCAGTTTCATCAATCTGCTCAATCAGGAAAAATCCTCGCTATCGGATTATGGCCGCCTGATCGGCGACGCCAGCCGCGTGATCGGCACGGAAGCCGATCTTGGCAATCCGGAACTCAGCCGCCAGATCCAGGCGCTGAAGGCCGCCACCGAGCAGCGGGTGGCCGAAAACAGTAACGTTGTGAAAACCGTTGCCGAAAAATCCGAACAGCTTGCCGGCGTGCAGCGCGAGGCCGAGCAGGTGGAGCAGGCGAAGTTCGTCGATCCGCTGACCGGCATGGGCAGCCGCCGGGCCTTCAACAAGGAACTGGCGAAAATCTACGTCAATCCGGCCATGCCGCTGCTGTGCGGGCTGGCGGTTGGTGAAATCGATGAATTCCAGAAACTGGCCGACCATCTCGGCCCGACGGTGACGGAGCGCTTCATCAAGCAGATCGCCAAGGTGGTCAAGGCGGTCGCGGGAACGGACGATCTGGTTTGCCGCTTCGATGGCAGCCGGTTCGGTATTCTGTTCTATACCTCCGATCAGGATGAAATCAGCCGCATCGTCAATGCCGTGCGCGCCAAGCTGAAGGCAACGGCGGTGATCAATGCGGGATCGAACGGTTCGCTGGGGCCGCTCACCATGTCCTTTGGGCTTTGCTTGTCAGAACAGGCGCCGAATGCTTTCGACCTGATGACCTGTTCGGAACGTGCGCTGGGGGCCTCGAAAGCGGCCGGGGGCGATACGGTGACGGTTTATGGCGCGGCGGAAGGCAATGCCTATGTGCCGAAGGACTGGCTTATCTACAAGCCTTACGTCGTGAACTGAGAACGAGGCGCGCAACCACGCCGGTACTTGGGGGCCGGTGCGGATTTCAAACATTTTTGCTTTCTCCAGCGCTCCGGCTGCCCTTGCGGCGCCGGGGTGTTTTCCGGCGCGTTGCAGTCCGGGCCGATCTCCTCGTGCCAAACTCCGGGTTGCGGAACGGGCCGAGGACTTTTTGCGTTGCAGTGACGGCGTGACGGTGTTAGCGCTAGCGCTGTCCGGCATGTCAGGGACATACCGGACAGCTGTAGGTTTATTTTAACGCATTTCCGATTTCCGGCTGCTGCGTGTCGCTTCGGCAAGGCCCTGCACCGCCTTGCAGGCACGGCTCCAGCCATTTTGAAGTGCAATCCATCGTGTGGGCTTGACCAGGGTGTGTGGGGATTCGACGTTGGGTGAGGCGAAAACGGTGATTTGCGAGAACCGGAGCGGAGTGTACTTAATGTACATGAGCACCGGAATCGCAGCAAATTGCCGTTTGCAGCCCGCCCAAAGTTGAATACCCACACACCCTGGGCGGCCTGCACGCCTTTCTCAGGCCGTGGCGCTCGTCGCGGTCTGAAGCGTTGAATGACAGGGAGACGCGCCATGCAGACGATGCGGGCCGAAAAAATCAAGACCGTGCTGCGGGTAACGAGCGGCAATTTTCTTGAAATGTTCGATTTCTTTCTTTTCGGCATTTATGCCAGCCATATTGCCCATACCTTCTTTCCAAACGAAAACGAGCTGGTCTCGTTGATGTCCACATTCCTCAGCTTTGCAGCGGGCTTCGTCATGCGGCCCATCGGCGCGCTGACGCTGGGGCCGTATATCGACCGCATCGGGCGGCGCAAGGGGCTGATCGTCACGCTGGCGCTGATGGCCATGGGCACGGCGCTCATCGTCTTTGTTCCGGGCTATGCGACCATCGGCATCGCAGCGCCGCTGCTGGTGCTGATCGGGCGGCTCTTGCAGGGCTTTTCCGCAGGTGTGGAACTGGGTGGCGTGTCGGTCTATCTTTCGGAAATGGCAACCCCCGGCCGCAAGGGCTTTTACGTCAGCTGGCAATCGGCCAGCCAGCAGGTGGCCATCATCGTGGCGGCGCTGATCGGCTTCACGCTCAACAAGCTGCTGATGCCGCAGCAGATTTCCGACTGGGGATGGCGCATTCCCTTCGCCATCGGCTGTCTGATCATTCCCTTCATTTTCGTGATCCGCCGCTCGCTTCAGGAAACGGCGGAATTTGCCGCCCGCGCCCACAAGGCGCCGACCACGGGCGAAGTGTTCCGCACCCTGGCCGCCAATTGGGCGGTGGTGCTGGGGGGCGTGGGCATGGTCATCATGACGACGGTGTCCTTCTATCTCATCACCGTCTACACCCCGTCCTTCGGCAAGACGGTGCTCAAACTGCCGGAAGCGGATGCGCTTCTGGTGACGATTGCCGTCGGCCTTTCGAATTTCATCTGGCTGCCGGTGTCGGGCGCGCTTTCCGATCGCATCGGCCGCAAGCCCATTCTCATCGTCTTTTCGCTGCTGGCCATTCTCACCGCCTATCCAGCGCTCAACTGGCTGGTCAGCGACATCACCTTCGGGCGCATGTTGGCGGTGGAACTGTGGCTGTCCTTCATCTATGCCTGGTATAACGGCGCCATGGTCGTCGCCCTTACCGAGGTGGTCCCGGTCAATGTGCGCACGGCGGGTTTTTCACTGGCCTATAGCCTTGCCACCACGCTTGGCGGCTCCTCGCTTGCCATCTCGACCTGGCTGATCGAATCGACCCAGGACAAGGCGGCCCCCGGCTACTGGATGGGCTTTGCCGGTGTCTGCGGCCTCGTTGCCTCGCTCTTCCTTTATCGCAAGGGCGGCAGGCGAGAGAGCGAAACCGTCATTGCCGCATCTGGAAGCGCGCGATAAGCCGGGCCAGCCTGCCGAAGGGCGGAGAAATCAGGCGCGCGGGGTTCAAGCCGCGCACCTCTGATACGCCCTTCGCGTGAGAGAAGCGGCGAAACCCGTCGCGTCCGTGATAGGCACCGACGCCGCTTGGGCCGACCCCGCCAAAGGGCAGGTCCGACTGGGCAATGTGCATCAGCGTGCCGTTCAGCGTCACATTGCCGGAATGGGTTTCCGTCAGCACTTCCGTCTGCTCGGCCTTGTCGCCCGAAAACAGATAGAGCGCCAGCGGGCGTGGCCCGGAGCGAATGAAGCGCAGGGCCTCTTCCAGTGTTTCATAGGGGACGAGCGGCAGCACGGGTCCGAAAATCTCCTCCTGCATGATCGAGCTCCTGCGGTCTGGATCGAGAACCAGCGTCGGGGCAAGTCTTTTGCCCGGACCGGGCAGGGGCGTCTCGCAGGTGAGGATTTGTGCGCCTGCCGCGCTTGCTTCGGCTATGGCCGCCTCCAGCCGCTCAAGGCCATTGCCCACCAGGCTTGTATAGTCCACACCCTGACGGTTTTCAGGATAAAAGCGGGTAATCTCCCGGAGAATGGCGTCGGCCAGCGGCTGGAGCAGCGGCCGTGGCACCAGCACATAATCTGGCGCGATGCAGGTCTGCCCGGCATTCACCATTTTGCCAAAGGCAATATCGCGGGCGGCTTTTTCCAGCGGCCAGCTTTCGGTGACGATGGCGGGCGATTTGCCGCCAAGCTCCAGTGTCAGCGGCGTAAGATTGGCCGCCGCCGCCGCCATGACCTTGCGGCCCACCGCAGTCGAGCCGGTAAAGAGCAGATGATCGAAGGGCAGGGCGGCAAAGGCTGCCGCCACATCGGCGCCGCCCGTCACCACCGTCACCTCTTCGGGCGCGAAGAAAGCCGCGACCGCCTCCTGCAACAGGGCGGCAGTCTGCGGCAACAGCTCGGAAGGTTTGATCATGACGCGGTTTCCCGCCGCCAGCGCCTCGATCAGCGGCTCCAGCGTCAGCATCAGCGGGTAGTTCCACGGCGCCATGATGCCGACGACGCCAAGCGGCTGATAGACGACGCGATTGCGAAACAGCAAAAAATCAAGGCTTGCCGTCCGTCGCTCCGGGGCCATCCAGCGCGCCAGATGGCGGCGAACGTGCCGCTCGGCCGAAAGCACCGGACCCAGTTCCAGAAGCGCGGTTTCCGCCGGGGCGCGCCTGCCAAAATCCCGGTCTATCGCCTCCGCAAGACGGGTACCAAAGGTCTCGACCAGTTGCCGCACGCGGCCGATCGCTTCCAGACGCCCGGCAAGGGCAGGGAAGGGGGAAGTGTCGAAGGCAAGACGCTGGGCGCTCAACAGCGCGGCAAGTTCCGGCAGGTTCTGGGTCATGGCAATCCGCTGGTTTATGCATTTCCGGGCGGAAAACCGGTTTCCACTTTTCCTGAAAATGCGCCAATACTCTATTTTAAAGCGATTATCTTGTCGATCCTCGCGTCACTTTGCCTGGATTGGGTTTTGACGGTCCTGCATCATTCCTTAACCGGCAATCGTCTATCACTCCGGTTGAAAGTGGTGGAGCAAAGGGAGGTTGCCTGTTTCGTTCCGGGGCGCGTTGCGCCGGAATGGTTGCGGCGGGTAGAAATTTCCACGCCTGATAAACGTAGAATGTACTAAATTAATATATATGTAATATACTCACGCCAATATCCGGTTGCTTTCGGGAAAATTGCACGCAAGTGCCGGTTATCCTGACTGTGTCGGGGCATCCTCAAGGTTTTAAAGCAGCGTCCTGCCGCGTGAAGCGCGATCCGGCCGGATGATGCGTGATGAAGCAAGCCATTGAGTGGTGATCTCAGAGCATTTCCAGGAAAAGTGTCGTTACGGTTTTCCGTCCGGAAATGCGGGAAAACAAAAGCTTGGAGCGCATCCGGTGAATTTCTGCTCACCGGATGCGCTCTCAGAGCATTGCCAGGAAAATGCCTCAGGAGCGGGAAACGTCGATGTCATTTCTAACCAATATCACCATCGCCCGAAAGATTTACGTGGCCTCTGGCCTTGGCATCGCCATGGTGCTGGGATTGGTGGCGAACGAGCATATGACCAGACGCGCCATCGATGCCGCTGAAGACATCGTAAAGCGCGAGCGCACCATTCTCGACAGTCTCTCGACAAGCGAGCGGATGCTGGTGGAGATGAAAAGCGGCGTGCGCAATGTCATGCTGGCGCCGACGGTGAAGGAAGTCGAAGACGAAATGACGTCCGTCACCAAAGCGGCCGCGGCCGGGCAGGACGCGCTCAAGCCGGCGCTTGCGGTCGCAACCGATACGGCCACTTTGCAGACCATTTCCGCAGGCTTTGCCGATTATGCGGCCGCCGCCGCCAAAATCCGCGATTTCGTCAAGGAACAGCGGGTGCAGGACAATCACGATCTTGTGGCGCTGACGGCCAAGCGCGATCAGATCACGCGGCCCGTCACCGCCCGGCTTACCGAAGCCTTCAAGTCCTCTGTGACCAATTCCCGCAAGCTCACTGCCGACGCGCTTGCCTATCTTCAGCTTGTCCAGGAATATTCGCGGCTTGTGACGCTGGGCATTGAGGTCATGATCGTGCTGATCCTGCTTGCCACGACCTTCGTGCTGCGCAGCACGGTGGTGCGTCCCATCAAGCTTCTGGTCGATGCGATGAACCGGCTTTCTTCCGGTGATACGCAGCGCCGGGCCGATTTTGGCCCGCGCAAGGATGAAATCGGGCTGATGTCGGACGCGGTCGAAGTTTTCCGCACCGATGCCGTGGCCAAGCGACAGCTGGAGGCGGAGGCCGAAGCGGGCCGCTTGCGGCTGGAAGAGGACCGGAAACTTGCCCAGGAACGGGCGCAGGAAGAGGCGCGCGCGCGCCTTCTTGTCGCGACCTCCGGCCTTGCGACGGGGCTCAAACGGCTGGCAAGCGGCGATCTGACGGTGGAGCTCAACGAAGCCTTCTCCGAGGAATTCGAAAATCTCCGTCACGATTTCAACCAGTCGGTGCGCACGCTGGGCCTGACCATGGGCGCGGTGCTGGAATCGGTGACGAATATCAACA
Organism: Allorhizobium undicola ORS 992 = ATCC 700741; assembly: GCF_000621665.1. Lineage (GTDB taxonomy): Bacteria > Pseudomonadota > Alphaproteobacteria > Rhizobiales > Rhizobiaceae > Allorhizobium > Allorhizobium undicola. The sequence goes on along the minus strand of NZ_JHXQ01000005.1, from coordinate 84,229 downwards.
GCGGCTCCAGCGAAATCGCCTCCGGCGCGGGCGACCTCTCCAAGCGCACCGAGCAGCAGGCGGCATCGCTGGAGGAAACCTCGGCCGCACTCGATGAAATCACCGTGAATGTGGCCAATTCCGCCCGCCGCACGCAGGAGGCGCGCTCGGTGGTCATCGAGGCCAACAAGGCGGCGCGCCAGTCCGGCGAGGTGGTTGCCAATGCGGTGGAGGCCATGCAACGCATCGAAACCTCCTCCAATCAGATTTCCAACATTATCGGCGTGATCGACGAGATCGCTTTCCAGACCAATCTTCTGGCGCTGAATGCCGGAGTGGAAGCCGCGCGTGCCGGTGAAGCGGGCAAAGGCTTTGCCGTTGTCGCGCAGGAAGTGCGCGAGCTTGCCCAGCGCTCGGCCCAGGCCGCCAAGGAGATCAAGGACCTCATCCGCAATTCCACGCAGGAGGTTTCAACCGGCGTGACGCTGGTGCGCGATACCGGCGAGGTGCTGAAGACCATCGAAGGCTATGTCGCAACCGCCAATGGCCACATGGACGCCATTGCCACCTCCGCCCAGGAACAGTCCGTCGGTCTCAACGAGGTCAACAGCGCTGTCAACCACATGGACCAGATGACCCAGCAGAATGCCGCCATGGTGGAGGAAACCACCGCCGCCAGTGCGTCGCTGGCAGGCGAGGTCAACAAGCTGCGCCAGCTTCTGGGTCAGTTCCAGATCGGCAAGGCTTCCGCCGGTGGATATATGTCACGGGCCGCATGACGGGCGGCTGGCGCATCCGGGAAAACGGCAAGCCCGTTTTCCCCCAAATGCTTGCCCGGCTGTCGCAAACAGCACCATGTCGCAATCCATATCTGTGATGTCGTAGGCCAAGGCGGCAGAACGCCATGGCTTATGGCTAGATAGAGACAGTCTCAAATCCGCTGAAAGGGAATGGTTCCGATCCATGAAATGGGGTAGGATCAGTGCCTGGGGAAGGGGCTGGATCATCAGGCATGGGTTGCGCTGTGCGCTCGCGGGCGGAAAATTCCACCTGTTCGATGCTCTCGCGCTCTTGAGAAAGAGGGTATCATGGATCTTCAAAGCACTGTTCTGCGCCAGCTCAAAAACCGGCGGGAAGGCTTCAGCCTGGAGCAGCCCTTCTATATCGATCAGGATTATTTCAAGCTCGATATGGAGATGATCTGGTATCGCGACTGGCTCTTCATTGGCCATGATTGCGAAATTCCGAAGGCCGGCAATTACGTCACCGTGCAGATCGGCGATTATCCGGTGGTGATCGTGCGCGGCCGCGACGGCGTGATCCGCGCCTTCCACAACACCTGTCGCCATCGCGGCCACCGCGTCTGCACGCAGGAGCGCGGCGCGTCTGCAAAGCTGGTCTGTCCCTATCACCAGTGGACCTACGATCTCGATGGGTCGCTGGTCTTTGCCCGCCAGATGGGCGAGGATTTCGACAAGTCGCAATTCGGCATGAAGCCCGTGGCCTGCGAAACCATGGCGGGCTATATCTTCATCTGTCTGGCCGCAGAGCCTGTGGATTTTTCCACCTTCCGCGCCACTGCCGAGCCTTATGTGCTGCCGCACCGGCTGCAAGAGGCCAAGGTTGCGCACAAGAACACCATCATCGAAAAGGGCAACTGGAAGCTCGTCTGGGAAAACAACCGCGAATGCTACCATTGCGCCGGCAACCATCCGGAGCTTTGCCGCACCTATCCGGAAGCGCCTTCGGCCACCGGCGTGCAGGGCGCGGGCGAGGATCCCTTCATTACCGAGCATTGGCAGCGCTGCGAAGGCGCAGGCCTTCCCAGCCAGTTTACCATGCATCAGAGCGGCCAGTTCCGCGTGGCGCGGATGCCGTTGATCGAGGAAGCCGAAAGCTACACCATGGACGGCAAGCGCGCCGTCAAGCGGCCGCTTTCGGACGATGTGAAGATCTCGCATATCGGCACCATGCTGCTCTTCCATTATCCCACCACCTGGAACCACCTTCTGGGCGATCATGCCATTTCCTTCCGCGTGCTGCCGATCAGCGCCGAGGAAACGGCTGTCACCACCACCTGGCTGGTGCATAAGGATGCAAAGGAAGGCGTCGATTACGACATCGACCAGCTCACCCATGTCTGGAACATGACCAACGATCAGGACCGCGCCATTGTCGAGGAAAATGCCTTCGGCATCCGCTCGCCCGCCTATGAGCCCGGCCCCTATTCGCCCGATCACGAGGGCGGCGTCATGCAGTTCGTGGAATGGTACTCCAATTTCATGATAAACCGCCTGCAAGGCGACAAGCAGCGCCTTTCCGTGGTGGCCTGATCCCTTCCGGGGCCGGATTTACCGGCCCTTTTCTCCACATGTCACGCAATGTGCCTCGCGCATTCCCCACCGGTAAATCATGGCAAATATTTCCTACAAGCATGTCGATGAGATGCGTCCCTGGTCCGACAGGGAGCATCTTCTGGAATGCGTCGCCTGGACGCCGGAAGCGCCGGGCGTGATGACCTTCACCTTCAAGCCGGACAGGCCGGAACACTGGTTTCGCTACCTGCCGGGCCAGTTCGTCACGCTGGAACTGCCGGTGGGACCGGAGCCGGTGCTGCGCACCTATACGCTCTCCTCCAGCCCGTCGCGGCCCTATACGGTGGCGGTCACGGTGAAGGCGCAGGCCGATTCCATCGGCACGCGCTGGATGTTCGACAATCTGAAGCCGGGCATGAAGATCAAGGCCTTCGGGCCGCTCGGGGACTTTTCCTATGTGAAGCATCCGGGCGAGAAATATCTGTTCATCTCGGCCGGTTCCGGCATCACGCCGATGATGTCGATGACCCGCGACATGGCCGACCGCCAGCCGGATAGCGACATTGCCTTTCTTCACTGCGCCCGCACGCCCGATGATATTATTTTCCGCTGGGAACTGGAATACAAGGCCCGTTATCTGCCGCATTTCCAGCTCGGCTTCATTGTCGAGGATTTGCAGCGTTCGCAGCTCTGGACCGGGCTGAAAGGGCGGATCGACAAGGCGAAAATCGCGCTGCTGGCGCCTGATTTTCTGGAGCGCACCGTATTTTGCTGCGGGCCGGAACCCTTCATGGCCACCGTGCGCGAAAGCCTTGCCGGTGCAGGCTTCGACATGGCGCGTTATCACGAAGAAAGCTTCAAGCCCGCCGCGCCGGACGTGCCGGTCTTCGTCAACGAGGAAGGCGCGGAGGCAAAGCCGCTCAAGGTTTCCTTCTCCATGGCCGGTAAAACCGCGACCTGCGAGCCCGGCTTTACCGTGCTGCAAGCGGCGCGCTCGGTGGGCGTGCGCATTGGTGCGGCCTGCGAATCCGGCCTGTGCGGCACCTGCAAGGTGATGAAGCTTTCCGGCGAGGTCGAGATGAACCACAATGGCGGCATTCTCGATGAGGAAATCGAGGAGGGCTATATCCTCGCCTGTTGCTCACGTCCGAAGGGTGACGTGGAGGTGGAGGTCTGAGGAGAAAGGGAAACGTGGAATCCATATTCCACCTTCCCCAAAGGCTGCCGTGAGGGGAGGCCCCCTCACATGCTGGCAATGATCTTGCGCAGCGCAGAGGTGCGCGCACCCAGCAGCAAAACGTTTTTCAAGGCCTGCATGGGGTCTGCCGTCTGGAACAGCAGGCCGTTATCGCGGATGGAGCGGTCGATGACCATTTGCCGCTGCTTGGGATCGGGCTTCAGCGCCACGGCAAAATACATCCGGCCATATTGCGGGGTGATGCGTTTGAAAAAACCTTCCTCGCCACCAATGTCGGCATTGAAATTGGCGATGTAGAAGGCCCAGGGCACATCGGCATAATCGTGAAAGCTGCTGCGGGCGGCGGTGACATGGCAGTAGCCGAGATGGGGAATGCCATCCAGCGTGCGATGAAACACCACCTTGGGAAAGCGAATGGCCTTGTGAAAACTGTTGATGCGCTGATGCGTGGTCTCGCCCGCTGCCTCCAGCCGTTTCCCGGTGCGGGTGGCCACCTCTTCATAGGTCAGATAGCGCTTTTCATCGGCCAGCCAATCCTCGCTGTCACGCATGATCTTGCCGGTGCGCAGAAACTCGCTGTGAATGGCCTTTGGCAGGCGAGGGGCCTGATCCTCAGCCTTCGGCGCGGCATAATATCTAAGCTTCGACATGACAGCCTCCCGGACAACGCAGACGAAAGGTCATTTTTCCGCCTTGCACTTAAGAATCCCCTAATATCGAGGGTGTCAGGCGTTGCCGCCTCGTGCTGGCCGTGGAACAATGTCCTTTCAACGGAACAGAACCTAACCCTCCGGCATTTCGCGAGGCTTGCTGCGTGGCTGTTCGCGCTGCCGTTAATGGCCGGTTCAGGTGTCCGCCTCTAGATTCCGCTTCAGCATGAATCCGGCGCCTGCCCCATGGAAGGGTGCCCCTTCGAATGCCCTTTGGCAATGGAGAAAAGGATGACGAAGATCAAAGCTTTTGCGGTGGCTGTCACCGGCCTTGCCGTTCTGGCCACCAGTGTGTCCGCCGCCGGCGCCATGCCGCTTTCGCCCTATGCTGCGGCAGGTGTTGCCGATCAGCCGGGGCTGGTGCAGCAGGTGCAGTGGCGCGACGATGGCTATTACCGCCGCCCGCCGCCGCCGCCCGGCTATTATGGTGGTTATCGTGGCTACCGCGAGTTTCGCCCCGGCTATCGTCGCCATCGGGATGGCTATTGGTATCCGCTGGCGGCTTTTGCCGCGGGTGCGATCATCGGGGGTGCAATAGCCTCGCAGCCGCGCCCGGCGCCGCCGCCGCCCTCCTATGGCGGAGGCATCAATCCGCGCCACTATGAATGGTGCCAGATGCGTTATCGCAGCTATGACAGCTACAGCAATACCTTCGTGAATTACGACGGTATGCGCCAGCAGTGCTACTCGCCCTATTATTGAGGCGCTCCACTCAGCGCTCTTGCGTGTTTGACGCAAATACGCAAGAGCTTACAATATGTTCGCCCGCCGCAGCACCAGCCAGGCCAGGAAGATGGAGCCCAGCATGAGGCCGGTGGCATAGATCCACCCCTCCGGCCCGGTGGTAAAGGGCAGGTGCGAGGTGTTCATGCCGAAAAAGCCGGTGACGAGCGAGGGCGGCAGCAGAAAGGCCGTCATCAGCGACAGCACGTAAAGATGCCGGTTGGTTTCCGAGGTCTGCTTGGAATCGATTTCTTCATGCAGCAGGCGGGCGCGCTCATGCAGGGCGTAAACATCGTGATCGGCTGATTCCAGCCGGTTGATCAGCCGCGAGGCGACATCTTCGAACCCCTGCGGAAACTCATCTTCATCCACGGCGGAGGCCCGGCGCATCAGGCTCAACATGCCGCGCAAATGCCGGTGCAGGCGCACGATCACCCGGCGCACGGGCGCAAGACGGGTGCGCTCGTCGCGCATGTCCTCGCCATATACCACATCCTCGATGCGGTTGATCTCGTCGGTCATTTCCAGCACGAGCTGGATGATGCCGCGCTGAAACTCGGCCACCAGCACCTCATAGACATGCAGCGGGGAGGCAAACTTCGCCGGGTTCTTTTCAATGGCGCCGCGCAGCAGATCCACAGAGCGTATGGGCTGGAGCCGGGTGGTGATGATGAAACGGTCCGACAGGGCAAAATGCAGCCAGCCGAGATCGCGGGTCGCGGCATCGAATTCGCGCTGGAAATCGACAAGCGTGCCAAAAATGAGCTGCTCGTCCACGCCCAGTGCCGCGTGATGCTCATGGGTGATAAGGGCCGTGCGGGCGGCCTCGTTCAGCCCGGAAAACTGCTCGATAAAGGCGGGAACGCGGCTATCGGCCAGATTGAGATGCAGCCACAGAAAGCCCTGCTGCGGTAAAAGACCGGTTTCTGCCTCCTGTGCCGTCAGGCGCCGGGCATGGCCGTTGGCGGCATCGATGTGATAGGCCCAGACCAGCCCGGGCAGGGCGGAAACGTCAGTCAGCATTCGGACTCCAGACGTCTTGGATATTCTCGCGTTTTGCCGTCCTGGCATTTCCGGAAAAATGACAGGAAAAACAAGAGCGGGACGGCAAGGCCACCCCGCTCTTGTTTTTGACTGGCGGGGACGCGCCAGGCAAGCCGGGATTATCCCCGCAACATGACAGGCATATAACAGCCTTCACACCATGGAACGAATAATCGCCGCGAAGCAGACAATCAGAAAAATGGCGGGAAGGGAATATTTGACATTGGCGATGATGGTGCTTTCCAGCGCCGGATAACGCTCTTTCCCCGGAAATCTGGCGTGAACCAGAATGACATTTACCAGAAGCACGAAGATCAGGAAGAAATAGCCGATCGAAATCATGAAGGCGACGGGCGAATCCATGGATATCGACCCCGGAAAGCTGGCGTCATAGGTAAAGCTCAGGGCCGCCAGCGCCAAGAGCGAGGAAAAGGTCAGCGGGGCTTTTTCCCCCAACAGCCGCTCTGGCGCCCACAGCACGAAGATCGCCACAGACATGACGGCGAGATAAGGAATGAAGATCGGCAGAATGTAGAATTGCCAGTTGCGCCCCACCACGGCATCGGCCACCACCCGCACGAAGGGGCGCGCATTCCAGCCATAATAGCGCTCCATCACGAATTGCAGCGAGCCGGGATGCCAGTTGATGGTGGAAAGGCTGGAGGAAATGGTGGAAAGCTCGCGGTCAATATCGTTCATGGCATAGATTACCTCATCGGCCGAATAGCGCGGCGAGGTGAGCGAGAGTGACAGCCGCTGCCGGTCGAAGGGAAAGCTGTCCATATCGATCGAAACGCGGAAATCGGCATCCACCCTGCGGATCAGCGTCACCGTTCCATCGGCGCGGATGGAAAGCGAAAGCGATTGCGAGCGCGGCTCGCTGATGCGGTTTTCAAACCGCGTGGCAGGCGACCACATTCCGGCAAGCCGCGCTTCGGCTTCCTTTTCCACGTAATCATAGCGGGCAAGGCCCTTGTCCAGTGGATTGAAGGCAAGGCCCGGATCGCGCCAGCGCTCCGTGGTCTCGATCAGCATGGAGGCCTCGCCCAGCGTTTCCTGAATACGGGAAATGTTGAGAACCCGCATGGAGACGTTGACGACCACGGGCAATTGCACGGCGGGAAGGCCAGGTTCGTCCGCATGGGCCGGGGCGGCGAGGGAGACGAGGGCGGTAAGGAGCGCAAGAAGCCGTCTCATGCAGCCTCTCTTTCTTTGCCGTCTGCAAGGGGCTTCAGCACCAGCGCACGCACCGTAACCATGATGATGGAATAGGCGGCAATCAACCCGCATAGCGCCAGCGCGACCGCCGTGACGATTTCCCGGTTCAGCACGCTGTCCAGCCCGGAAAAATTGCGGGCAATCAGGATGGAGCCGATCATCCTGCCGCTATAATCCAGCAGCGGCTGGCCGAGAACGCCGATGGTTTCACCATCGATGCGGCTTTCGCCCTGAAAGATCTCCCGCGAGAGGCGGATTTCGCCAGAGGAATAGAGCCGGTTGAACAGGGCCGTATCGGTGGCGCTTTCCACCGAAAGCGATGCCGCCCCGCGCGATGCATCCTGCCCCTGCTTGGTCAGGCCCGTCATGGCCGGGCTGGTGAAGAGGGCGAAATCGGCCGCGCTTGCCGATTTGGCAAGATCGAGCAAGGTCTTGAGATCGGTGCCGACCTCCACCGTGCCCACCACGCGCTCGCCATCGACAATCGGCGCAATGGCGCGCAGGCTGAGGCCCGCAAGGCCCACTTCCAGCCCCTTTTGCGCCAGCCGGGTGCGGTTGGCGGCCACGATCATCGGCCGGAAGGACGACAGATCCTGACCGAAATTCTTCGGATCCTGCACGCGCAGGAAGGATTTGATGTCGGCGGAATGAAAATGCAGCATGTTGACGCCAGCGGTTGCGTTCAGCGCATCGTAACGCGGCTTCATCAGCGCTTGCAGGCCATCGCGGTCGCCCGCGGCCATCAGCTTCACCACGCGCGGGTCGCTGGCGATTTCCTCCGCATGGGTCAGCGACAACAGCGCCGATTGCGACATGGCCGTCGTCAGCACCAAAGCGGTGGTGCGCATGTCGGAGGCCTTGCTTTCGCGCAATTGCTGCTTGCTGCTGAATATGACGATGCCAAGGGCTGCCGCCAGCACAAGGGCAATCAGCGGCGCGATGGTGAGAGCAAGTCGCGTGGAAATGGACATGCGGCCTCCGGAAAAACAGGTGATGTTTCCCGCGATACGCCGTGCCGTTCCTCAAGCAAACGGCCAATTCTGGGCTTTCCGCCTTGCCGGTCGCCACAACCGGATTTGTTGACGTTTACGTAAAAATCAATTAGCCATTCTTCAGGAGTGTTGCCACGCCGTTCAAGGTCTGGCGACAGGCATGAGGACTGCGGAGGAGTGCTGCCATGTACAAGGCGCCGGTTGAGGATATTGCCTTTACCCTGAAACATGTTGCCGGTCTGGGGCCTGCCCTTCGGGCGGGCGTTTTCGGGGATCTGGCGGAAGATCTGGTAGATGCCATTCTGGAGGAGGCGGGCCGGTTCAGCGCCGAGGAGATCGTGCCGCTGGCTGCAAAGGGCGACAGTCAGGGGGCCCGCCTGACCGAAAAGGGCGTGGTGCTGCCGGATGGCTGGGCCGATCTTTACCGCCGCTGGGCTGAAGGCGGCTGGAACGGGCTGGCGCTCGATGCCGGTTTTGGCGGGCAGGGCCTGCCGCATATGCTGAACGTGGCGGCGCTGGAAATGTGGAATGGCGGCTCCATGAGCTTCACGCTTGGCCCGGTTTTGACCATGGGGGCGGCGGAGGCCTTGAGCGCCCATGGATCGGACGCGCTGAAGGCGATCTATCTGGAAAAAATGATTTCCGGCGAATGGATGGCGACCATGAACCTGACGGAGCCGGGCGCGGGCTCCGATCTCGGGGGCTTGCGCACCCGCGCCGAGCGCCGCGAGGATGGCAGCTACCGCATTTTCGGCCAGAAGATCTTCATCACCTGGGGCGATCACGACGCCACGGAAAACATCATCCATCTGGTGCTGGCGCGCCTGCCGGATGCGCCCGCCGGATCACGCGGCATTTCGCTGTTTCTGGTGCCGAAATTTCTGGTGAAAGAGGATGGCGCCCCCGGTGCGCGCAATGATCTGCACTGCCATTCGCTGGAGCATAAGCTCGGCATTCACGGCTCGCCCACCTGCACGATGATTTATGGCGATGGAAAATTCGGCACGGAGCCGGGCGCCATCGGCTATCTGATCGGCGAGGAGAACAAGGGGCTGGCCTGCATGTTCACCATGATGAACAATGCGCGGCTGGCGGTTGGAATGCAGGGTGTTGCCATTGCCGAGGCCGCCACGCAGAAGGCGCTGGCCTATGCGAAGGAGCGCCGTCAGGGCAAGGCCCCCGGCTGGTCCGGCGAGGGGATGAGCCCGATCATCGAACATCCCGATATTGCCCGCACCTTGCTGGTGATGAAAGCGCTGACGCAGGGCGCTCGCGCCATATGCTATGCCTGCGCCCACGCCATCGACATGAGTCATGCCGAAGCCAGTGAGGTTGCAGGTGGCGATGCCCGCCATTTCGCCGACCGCGCCGCGCTGTTGACGCCGATTGCCAAGAGCTTTTCCACCGATATTGGCGTGGATGTCGCCTCCATGGGCATTCAGGTGCATGGCGGCATGGGCTTTATCGAAGAAACGGGGGCCGCCCGCCTGCTGCGCGATGCCCGCATCGCGCCGATCTATGAAGGTACGAACGGCATTCAGGCCATCGATCTCGTCACCCGCAAGCTGCCGCTTTCCGGCGGCGACCACGTGCGCGGCTTCATTGGCGAACTGAAGGCCATAGCGGTTGCGGTGGATGCTTCCAACCGTCCGGGTTTCGGGCAGACGGCCACGCGGCTGTTTTCGGCCATCCGCGATCTGGAGGAAACGACGGAATGGCTGCTGGCGCGGCTTGCCGAGGGGCAGCAGGCTCAGGCGCTTTCGGGGGCTACGCCCTATCAGCGCCTGTTCGGCCTCACCCTCAGCGGGGCCTATCTCGCCAAGGCGGCGCTGGCCGATGAGGCCATGAGCCGGCGCGAAGCGCTGTGCCGTTTTGCCGCCGAAAACCTGCTGGGCGAAACCTCGGCCCTCAAGGGCGCTATTCTCGGCGGCAGCGAAAGTCTTGCCGCAGCCCGCAATGTGCTGGAAGAGGTGGGGTGACGGGCAGAGATCGTCACCCGACAGGCCTTTGGTATCATAGATTTGCGCTGCGGGGCCGCAGCCTTGGGGAGTTGCCATGCAGGATGCCATTCTCATCGCGCGCGCGCCAGGCCATGCCGGGGTGCTGGTTTTGCGCTTCAACCGGCCGGAAAAGAAGAACGCGATAACCTCGGCCATGTATCACCGCATGACGGAGGCACTGATTGCCGCCAATGACGACGAGGACATTCGCGCCATCGTCTTTCTGGGAACGGAGGGCTGTTTTTCCGCCGGCAACGACATGGCGGATTTCATTGCCTATGCCCTGTCGGGTGCGGGTGGCGAGCCGGCCGCCTTTGCCTTTCTCAAGGCGCTGGCCGGTTGCCGCAAGCCGCTGGTGTCAGGCGTCGATGGTCTGGCCATCGGCATCGGTACGACACTGAACATGCATTGCGACCTGACGATTGCTTCCTCGCGCAGCCTGTTCAAGGCGCCCTTTGTCGATCTGGCGCTGGTGCCGGAGGCCGGTTCCAGCCTGCTTGCGCCGCTTGCCATGGGCCATCAGCGCGCCTTTGCGCTGCTGGCGCTGGGGGAGGGGTTTTCCGCCGCCGAGGCGAAAGAGGCGGGCCTGATCTGGAAGGTTACAGAGCCGCAGGAGGTGGAGGAACAGGCGCTTGCCGCCGCCGCCCGGCTTGCGGCCAAGCCGCCGGAGGCGCTGGCCATTGCCCGACGCCTGCTGCGGGGCGATCAGACCGCCCTGATGGCGCGCATGGAGGAGGAGCTGCATCACTTTCTGGCCCGGCTGAAAAGTGCTGAGGCCATGGCGGCGTTTCAGGCGTTCATGGGGAAGAAATAGCATGTCGCGCAAAAGTGTTTAGCGGTTTTGCGATCACGACATGCGTTGCAAAAAGCATGTCGTAGCCAAAAGTGTTAAGCGGTTTTGCGGTGGGGGAGGCAGCGCCGGGAATATATTTAAATTACATATTTTAAAAAAATCATATAAAGGTAGCGAAAACGGCGTATTTTTAGCAAATGATAAGGATTTCGCGCTTAGTGGTTGCCGTGCCGAACACGGGAAATCGACCTTTCCCGCGCAGCGCATGAGGCTTTGCGACTTGACCCTTCGGCAATGAAATGGCGCTCAGCGCCACTGCCGACTTGCTCCCGCGAACCCTCACAGGATGTCCAGCCGTGTTTCACAAAGCCAAATTGATGACGCGCATTCTCGTCATTGCCTCTTCCGTTGTCCTTGTCTCCTTTGCGGGCTTTGCCGTTTATAACGATGGGCGGCAGGCCGATCTCATGCGCCAGTCCCTGCAATCGGAGACCACCAGCGCGGGCACGCTTGCGGCTGAGAGCGTGTCGCACTGGCTGGGGGCTTCCGTGCAGATGACGGCCATGGTGGCCAGCGCATCGGCCGGTCTCGACAAGCGCGAGGAGATTTTCGGCGTGCTGCGCAACGATGCGCTTTCGGGCTTTACCAGCGCCTATGTGGGCGATCAGAACGGCGTGTTCACCGAATGGCCGGAGACGAAGTTGCCGGAGGGATACGACCCGCGCAAGCGTCCGTGGTATCAGGCCGCCGTCAAGGCCAATGGAGCGATCATCACCGAGCCGTATGTGTCGGCCTCCAGCGGCGAGCTGACGATGACGGCGGCAGTGCCCCTTGTGCGCAATGGCAGCATTATTGGCGTTGCGGGCAGCGATTTCTCTTTGAAAACGCTGGTGCAGAAAATTTCCGCCATCGATCTTTCCGGCAAGGGGCAGGCCTTTCTGGTCAATCGTGACGGCAAGATCCTGATGCATTCCAACAAGGATCTGATCAACAAGCCCATCGATGCGCTGCTGGAAAAGAAGACGTCCTTCTCTTCCAGTCTGGAGGAAAACAGCGTGGCAGGCCGTGACGTGCTGGTCAGCTTCGTGAATATTTCCGGCCTGCCGGGTGTCGAGTGGCGGCTGGGGCTGGTCGTGAACAAGGATGTGGCCTTTGCACCTTTGGCCCGCGCGCGCATGGAGGCGGGTATTGCAACGGTCATCGCCATCCTGCTGATGACGGCAGCGCTTGCGGGTGTGCTGTCGCGGCTGGTGGTGCGGCCTGTTCTGTCGATGACATCGGCGATGACACGTCTTGCCGCCGGTCATGTCGATCAGGCCATTCCCGGCGCTGACCGGCAGGATGAGATTGGCCACATGGCCCATGCCGTTGCCGTCTTCCGTGACAATGCCATCGAGCGCCGCCGCCTGGAAGGCGAGGCGGAGGAAAACCGCACACTCGGTGATCAGGAACGTCAGGTACGCGAGGCTGCAAGCCGTGAAGCGGCAGAGGAAATCCGTGCCGCTGTCGATGCGCTTGGCGTGGGTCTTGGCAGGCTGTCGCAGGGCGATCTCGTCTGCGAGATCGGCCAGCCGTTCCGTGGCGAGCTGGACCGGCTGCGGGTGGATTTCAACAATGCCGTGCGCAAGCTGCATGATGCGCTGGCGGAAGTGGGCCGCAATGCCTCTGCCATCGATGCGGGCGCCCATGAAATTCGCGGCGCCGCCGACAGTCTTGCCCGGCGTACCGAACAGCAGGCCGCATCCGTGGAAGAAACGGCGGCGGCACTGGAGGAAATCACCACGACGGTCACGGATTCCGCCAAGCGGGCTTCGGAGGTCGGGCGTCTTGTCTCACGCACCCGTCAGGAGGCAGAGGCCTCCGGCAAGGTGGTGGAAAACGCCGTCTCGGCCATGCAGGGTATCGAAAAATCCTCCGGCGAGATTTCCAGCATCATCACGGTGATCGACGAGATTGCCTTCCAGACCAACCTTCTGGCGCTCAATGCCGGTGTCGAGGCGGCGCGTGCGGGAGAAGCAGGCAAGGGCTTTGCGGTCGTGGCGCAGGAAGTGCGCGAACTGGCGCAGCGCTCCGCCAATGCCGCCAAGGACATCAAGGGGCTCATCCAGTCCTCCGGCCAGCAGGTGGCCTCCGGCGTGGGCCTCGTCAACGATGCCGGTGCAGCCCTTGCCTCCATTGCCGGGCAGGTGCAGGACATCAGCCGCCATGTGGAAGCCATCGTTACCGCCACGCGCGAACAGTCGGTCGGGCTTTCGGAAATCAACACGGCTGTCAGCAGCATGGATCAGGGCACGCAACAAAACGCCGCCATGGTGGAAGAGCAGACGGCGGCAAGCCACGGCCTTGCCCAGGAGGCGGCATCGCTGAACCGGCTGCTGGCGCAATTTTCCCTGCGCACCACCCCGGCGGGCACAGACGACCGGCGCTTTGCGGCGTGGGGCACAGATCGGCCCGAAAAGTGGGAACCGGTTTTCGGATAAGCCGATGTGGGAAAAACTTCGGCCCGAAAAGTGGGAACCGGTTTTCGGATAAGCCGATGTGGGAAAAAACTTCGGCCCGAAAAGTGGGAACCGGTTTTCGGATAAGCCGATGTGGGAAAAACTTCGGCCCGAAAAGTGGGAACCGTTTTCTTGCCGTGCGCAAAACCGCCCTTTCCGGGGCGGTTTTTGCGTTGACGATGAAAATCTGTCATGAGAGTGGGGCAGTGCTACAGATTCCAGGTAGGAGCCCCCATGCGTATGATGATTGCCGTCTTTCTGTCCACGATCAGCCTTGGGGCGGCGCTGCCGCTCGCTTCTGCCTCTGCTACGGGTCTGTCTTCCGGCAGCGTCGAGCTGGCGCAGGCGCAGCCCAACAGCACCAATCGCAACATTCCCGCTGAGGGCCAGGGCGTGCGGCCGCCGCGCTATGTCTGCATCATCAAGCCGCCGGCCAGCGACAAGCAATCGGGTCAATATAGCTGCCGCCGCTCTTCCGGGCGGGTGGGTGAAAGCTGCCGCTGCCCCAACACCGTGGGCACCGGCAAGCTGATGCAATATTGAGAATTCAGGCCGTCAGGAAACCTCGCGAGGGGCTGAGGCGTCTCCTACCCCTTGGTCAGCACGGCCACCACTTCCACATGGGCTGACCAGAGGAACTGGTCGATGGGCGTGATGGAGCGGATGCGATAACCGCCTGCGGTCAGAATGGCCAGATCGCGCGCCAGCGTCAGCGGATTGCAACTGACGGCCACCAGCGTCCTGACGTCGGATTTGGTAAGCTCGGCAGACTGGGCTTCGGCCCCGGCGCGGGGCGGATCGAACACCACCGCATCCAGCCCCTTCAGCTCGAAGGGCATGAGCGGACGGCGGAAGAGATCGCGCCGTTCCGCCTTGACCGGCTTCAGCCCTTGCGTGGCGCGGGCGGCGGCATCCAGCGCTTTCACCGCCTTTTCATCGGATTCCACGGCCAGAACCTGAGCCTTGCGGGCAATGCGCAAGGCGAAGGTGCCAATGCCTGCGAAGAGATCGGCCACCTTCTTCGCCTTGCCCAGTTCCGCCATGACCAGCGCAGCCATCGCCTCTTCGGCTGGCAGGGTGGCCTGGGTAAAGGCCCCCGGCGGCGGACAGACCAGCGCGCCACCAAAATCCAGCAGCGGCTTTTGCGGCTCGATGACGATTTCGCCATTCACGGAAAGCCGGGCAATGCCCTTCAGCTTCAGCACGGTATCGCTGAGGGCGCGGCGCTCGCGCTCCTTCAGCCCACCGCGCACGCCATCCAGAGAGACATCCAGCCCCGTGGTGGTTTCGATCACCGTCATGCGGAAGGCATCCGAGCCCGCGGCCATGCTGGCGCAAATGGCCCGGAGCGCCGCAAACCGCGCCATGACGGCGGGCGAGGTGATGGGACATTCCTCGATCGGCACGACCTGATGGGTGCCGGGCTGGTTGAAGCCGAAGATCAGGCCCTTTTCGCGGTTGCGCACCGTATAGACCAGCCTGCGGCGCTGGCCCTGCGAGGCCTCCACCAGCGGGGAAACGGGGGCATCGATGCCGCGCGCCTTCAGCGCGGCTTCCACAAGGCCGCGCTTGAAGGCATTATAGGCGCTCTTTTCCATATGTTGCAGGCTGCATCCGCCACAGGTGCCGCCCACGCCATCCGGGCCGAAATGCCTGCATTTCGGTTCAACGCGCTCTGGCGCGGCCTGGGTGATGGACATGATCGTGCCCTGATTGCCGACGCGGGCAACGGCAAGCGTCTCGCCCGGCAGGGAAAAGGGCACATAAAGCGGCCCGTCCGGCCCATGGGCAATGCCATCGCCTTCCGCGCCAAGGCTGCTGATCGTCACGCTCTGGGTGCTCATCGTCTTCCCTGTTTCATGTCCTGCCGGGGCTTTTGCCACCCGGCCCTGTCTTCACATCATGATGCGGCGGGCTTTTTGCCCGCCAGCAGAAATTCGGCGTTGCCGTCGCCGCCGGCAATCGGCGAGGGGATGAGGCCGAGGCTTTGCCAGCCCATGTCCTCCACCAGCCAGCGCTGCAACTCTTCTGCCACCTGCGGCGCCGTTTCCGGTGCTTTCAGCAGGCCCGCCTTGCTGATTGCCTCGCGCCCGGCTTCGAATTGCGGTTTGACCAGCAGCAGGCAGGATGCGCCCGGTTCTGCCAGCGAAAGGGCGGGCGCCAGCGCCAGCTTCAGAGAAATGAAGGAAACATCGGAAACCACAAAGCCAAACCGGCGCCCGCCGATTGCCTCGCGGTCAAGGAAGCGGGCGTTCAGCCCCTCATGGTTGCTGACGCGCGGGTCGGCGGCAAGGCTCTCATCCATCTGCCCGTGACCCACATCCACGGCAATCACATGGCTTGCGCCCCGTTCCAGCAGCACCTGCGTAAAGCCGCCGGTGGAGGCGCCGACATCGAGACAGACGAGCCCCTGCGCATCGAGCGCGAAATGATCGAGCCCCGCCTTCAGCTTGAGGGCCGCCCGTGACACATAGCCGCGGGCCGGGTCGTCGATCTCGATGCGCGCGTCGGAATGCACCGGCTGGCCGGGCTTTGTCACAAGTTTTCCATCCACGCGCACCGTGCCGCGCTCCACCGCATCACGGGCGCGGGAGCGGCTGGAAAAATGGCAAAGCGTGACCAGAAACTGATCGAGACGTTGGGTTTTCTCTGTCATGCGCCGTCAATGACCCGTTCCGTCCTGCAATGCAAGCCAAGAGCCGCAAAGCGCTATCCTCGTACAGCAGCAAGGGGCACGCAGCGCATTGCAATCATTCGCCCGTTCGACAGCCCCCGGAAAATCCCAGTGGAAACATGATGGATACGTGCAGTAGAGAAATATAAATATTTCAGGTTGTAATTTGTGTCTTCCCTGGAAGGTTACGTATATCAACACATATGGAAATATGAAATTTAATTCTGAAATTGCGCAGATACCCCCAAATATAATTCAAAAACGGGCCTCAACCGAGAAAGAAACGCACGTTTCGCGTGTAAAATTTTAAGAATTGAACGCCTACTAACATTAGAAAAATTTTGTCTAAAGCATCACAGGCTGGCTTGCTCCTGCGCGCGCGGGCCGGTGAACGGAAAGGCTTTGCATGAAACGTCCTCAAATCAAGACCGCGCTTGCCGGTTTGCTCCTTGTCCTTTCGGCGGCCATCGGACTTCTGGCCTATAGCGGCCTGTCCAGCATCCGCCAGATTACCAACGCTTCCCAATATATTGGCGATTACTGGCTCACACAGCTCATGTATGGCCGCGACATTCAGGCGGCCATGGGCGAATTGCGCATCAATTACGCCCGCTACACCATGGCGATGTCGCCGGAGGATTTTGCCGAGGAGGACCGGTCTCTGGCCGCCAACAATGCTGCCCTCGATAAGGCGATTGCGACCTATGAGGAGCGGATCGTAACGCCGCAGGGGCGCGAAAACATCAACCGCATCAAGGCGGCGCTGGCCGATTATCGGGCCGCAGGCCCTGCCTATCTGGATTTGCAGCGGGCCAGCAAGGATGAGGAGGGCGCTGCCTATTTCAAGCAAATCCTGCGCCCCAAGGCCGCCATCGTGACCCAGGCGGTCATGAATCTGGTGGCTGCCAGCAGGCAGCGCGCCGATGAAACCGTTCAGAAATCCGAGACCGATGCGACTATGGCCTTCTGGACGCTCTCGGGGATCGCATCCCTGTCCGGCATTCTCGCACTTGGCGGCATCTGGTTTGCCTTGGCCGGCATTGCGGCTCCAATCGGCGCCATCACCGGCTCGATGCGCCGCCTTGCGGGCGGAGATCTCGATGCCGCCATTCCCTTTGCCGGCCGCAGCGATGAAATCGGCGAAATGGCCAGCGCGGTCGAGCATTTCCGTCAGGCGGGCCTTGAAAACCGCCGTCTGGGTGCCGATGCGGAGCTTGCGCGCCAGAAGCAGGCGGCCATGCAGCATGAGACAGCCGAGCGCGCCGCCGATGAAGCCGAGAAACTGCGCTTTGCCACCGAAACCCTTGGCGAGGGCCTGCGCCGTCTGGCGGCGGGTGACGTCTCCTTCCAGCTTACCCAGCCCTTTGCCAGGGAGTATGAAGGCCTGCGCCACGATTTCAACAGCTCGCTCAGCCAGCTCGGTTCGGTCATCGGTTCCGTTCTTCATGCCGTGGACAGCATGGATAGCGGCACGCGGGAGATTGCCGGAGGCGCAAACGACCTGTCGCGCCGCACCGAGCAGCAGGCCGCCTCGCTGGAAGAAACCGCCGCAGCCCTGGACGAGATCACCGTCAACGTTTCCAATGCCTCGCAGCGTACCGAAGAGGCCCGCAACGTGGCCAAGCTGGCCGATCAGGAAGCGGCCAGCTCCGCCAAGGTCGTGGCTCATGCCGAAGATGCCATGCGCCGGATAGAGGAGAGCGCGCAGCAGATTTCCAACATCATCGGCGTGATCGACGAAATCGCCTTCCAGACCAACCTTCTGGCGCTCAATGCCGGTGTGGAGGCAGCCCGTGCCGGGGAAGCAGGCAAGGGCTTTGCCGTGGTGGCCCAGGAAGTGCGCGAGCTTGCCCAGCGCTCCGCCAATGCCGCCCGCGAGATCAAGGGGCTGATCCAGAACTCCTCGCAGGAAGTGGAAAGCGGCGTTCAGCTGGTGCGCGATACCGGCGTGGCGCTGAAAGCAATCGGTGAGCATGTCGGGCGTATCAATGTGCTGATGGATGCCATTGCCACCTCCGCGCGCGAGCAGTCCGTCGGCCTGTCGGAAGTCAATATCGCCGTCAACCAGATGGACCAGTCCACCCAGCAGAACGCCGCCATGGTGGAACAGTCAACGGCCGCCGCATCCTCGCTGGCCAGCGAGGCAAACCGTCTGAAGGAGCTGATCAGCCGCTTCCAGGTGGAGCCTGTCGGGATGCAACACGGCAACCTGAAGCTTCGCCGCGCCGCCTGAGGCGCCGGGTTGCCGGTCCTGTTCTTGACACTTGTCAAAACATTATGAGGCTTGCCTGAAAACCGCCGCCCAAAGCGGCGGTTTTCCTTTATCCACAAGCTTTGCGCGGTCCCGCGTAACGCTTTGTTAGACCTGCCGCGCTAGGTTTCGGCCGAAGGATAGGCCGGATCGGCCGGGTTGACAGTGGCTCTCATGCCAGCCTCCTGTGGTTGCACGTCCGCCCCTTGTCCTCGCTCTCGGGCGTGGGAAACGAGGTGGGGCGCGGCATTTGCAGGATGTGGCAGGGGGCGCTGGAGCGGGCAGGGGCAAGAGTTTTGTCCTGATCTTCCGCTCTGCCGCAACAGCATCAGGAGTGGATGGAACGCATGTCTTTTCAGAATTTATCGCTCAGCAAAAAACTTTATCTGACATTTTGCGCGATCATGGCGGGCTGCTTCCTGGCCTCGATGGTGGTTCTCGTGCAGGGCCGCAAGGCAACCGAGGCCTCGTTGCAGCAATTGCGTGTCGAGCATGTGATCGAGGCGGTGGACCGCGCCCAGCAAGCCATGCTGGAGGAAGCGACGAACCAGCGTGGCTACATGCTGCTGCGTTCCGATAGCACGCTTCAGGCCACGCAGGCCGCGCGAGAGCTTCTGGTGAAGACGCTTGGGGAAATTCGCACCGGTCTGACCGGTCGGGATGCGCTGCTGAAGAGCCTGGATGACATGCAGGCTGCCGCCGACCGTTATCACAATAGCCGCGCCGTGCCGCAGATGCAGGCGGTGAAGGACGGCATGTCCATCGACGACGCCATGAAGATCGGCGCATCCGCCGGTCCCGGCGAGCTTGACCAGTTCCGTCAGGCGGCAACCGCGCTGCGCGGCGAGCTGGCCTCCGTGGGGCTCGTCTATCGCGATGCCCAGCGCGCCGCCCATGCCAATCTTGAATTTGCGCTGATTGCCGGATGTGGCGTGGCCGGTTCGGTTGCCGTGCTGCTGATCTGGATGCTGGCGCGTTCCATCGTCGTGCCGATCACCGGCATGACGGCTGCCATGACCCGGCTGGCCGAGGGCGATAACGGTGTGGATGTGCCTGCCGTGAACCGCGCCGATGAAGTGGGCCGCATGGCCAAGGCGGTGCTGGTGTTCAAGGACGCCGCCGTCGAAAAGCTGCGCCTGACATCGCAGGCCGATGCCCTGCGCCGCCAGTCTGAAGAGGAGCAGCGCCGCAGCGAGGCGGAAAAGCAGCGGGAAACGGAAGAAATCTCCTTCGCCGTCGCCGAGCTTGGCCATGGTCTGGTGGAACTTGCCAATGGCAATGTCTCCTGCCGCCTCGACAAGCCCTTTGCCGAACGGCTCGACAGCCTGCGCATCAATTTCAATGACAGCCTGCAAAAATTGCAGGCCGCCCTTCGCACCGTTGGCGACAATGCCCAGGCAATCAATGCTGGCGCTGCCGAAATCCGCGCTTCCGCTGACGATCTTGCCCGCCGTACCGAGCAGCAGGCGGCATCCGTGGAAGAAACCGCCGCAGCCCTGGAGCAGGTGACGCGCACGGTCAAGGACAGCGCCCGCCGCGCCGAGGATGTGGGCCAGCTCGTGACCGCAACCCGCACCGGCGCCGAGCGCTCCGGCGATGTGGTGCGCAAGGCGGTTGCCGCCATGACCGAGATCGAGAAGTCCTCCGGCGAGATCGGCAATATTATCGGCGTGATCGAAGATATTGCATTCCAGACCAATCTTCTGGCGCTGAATGCCGGCGTTGAGGCGGCACGTGCGGGTGAGGCGGGCAAGGGCTTTGCCGTCGTTGCCCAGGAAGTGCGGGCGCTTGCCGAGCGTTCGGCCAATGCCGCCAAGGAGATCAAGGGCCTCATCGGCACATCCTCCACCCAGGTTGGCCACGGCGTGGAACTGGTGGGCGAAACCGGCCGCGAACTGGAGCAGATCGTCAAGGCGGTGCAGGAAATCAGCGAAAACGTCAGTGCGATCGTCACGGCCAGCCGCGAGCAATCCACCGGCCTTTCGGAGATCAATATTGCCGTGACGGCGATGGATCAGGGCACGCAAAAAAACGCCGCAATGGTGGAAGAGCAGACCGCTGCAAGCCATACGCTGGCAACGGAGGCCGATGCGCTCATGCATCTGCTGCGTCAGTTCAAGCTGGGCGAGGGGCAGACCCATTCGCAATCCCATTCGCAATCCAAGTCGCAATCCCATGCGCCGATGCGGCCTGCCACCGCAAGCGCATCACCAGCCGCCGCGCCCGCAGCGGCACCAGCCAAGAAGGCCGAATCCCGACCCTTTATGCGCAAGGCTGGGCCTGTCGCCGCCAGTTCCGCCCAGCGTGCGGTGGCCTCGCCCGCCCGCGCCCTGGCCAGCAAGCTCACCAGCGCCTTCGGCGGCGCAAGCGCAAGCTCCAGTGTAAAGCAGGAATGGACGGAGTTTTGATCCGCTCTGCCTGAAGCATTTTCAGGAAAAGCCTATTCACGGTTTTCTGTGCGGAAATGCGGGAAAACAAAAGCCTGGAGCGCGTCCTGTGAACCTTGGTTCACAGGACGCGCTTTACGACCTTGCGGCAGTCCGTACGAAAAGGCCTGACGGCATCGGCCAATTTCGGGCTGATCGGATTTGCAGATTCGCAAAATACCGGAATAAACACCCGATTTTACAACCGCATTTCTGAAAATTTCAGCATTTCAGCCCTGCATTGTGGAGGATTTCGGAAAGGTTGCGAACCTTCCAGCCATTGTAATCGTTAGGTTTTTCTTAAATTTATCGCTGCCAAACTATATCTAGCTGCCATTATTCTGGCCGACACCATTAGTCGTAAGGGCCGATCCGGGCGCAAGCTTCGCGCAAGCTTCAAAGGTTAACAGAGCCTTAACGAAGCGAAGGAAAGGGGCCTGCGATGAGGATCGACAGCAGCCTTGGGAATTCTACATATCAGAACCGTTACGTCTATGGCGTCACCACGGCTGAGGATACGGTTGCCGAAACGGCGACCGCGACACGGTCGCGCTCTGCGGGCGGCAACTCCACCAGCACGCTTTTATCGGCGTCTCTGGCAAATGCCCTGTGGAGCCTCGACGGCAAGGCCGGAAGCGCGGCAAATGCGACTGTGAAGGAGGATGAAGATGCGTCCTCCCCGGTTCAGCAGGTCGAAGCGCGTTACCTCGAAAACATGTATCTCGACGAAGCGTGAAAACGCCTCGTCTGTCCTCAGGGCTCACCCGGATGCAGCGGCGCTCCGGGTGGGCCTTGTTGTATTTTCGCGGCCTTGATGGAGGCTGTTCGATGCCGAGACGGCGCTGCGTGAATTTACGCCCGTCTTACGCTTTTCGGACGGAAACCGGTTTCCACTTTTCCTGAACATGCTCTATAGGCATAGTATACGGTGCTGAGGTATGTCGGGTGGCCTACCCCCCTCTGCCTTGCCAGGCATCTCCCCCTCAAGGGGGAGATTGCAATACGGACAAAGCGCCATTCTTCAAAGAGTATTGGCGACGACGGCCTTTTTCAGGAATTCAGGCAGGGCCTTGATCTTGCCGATCTCCCCCCTTGAGGGGGAGATGTCCGGCAGGACAGAGGGGGGTAAGCCACACGCAAAACCGTAGCGTCGTGTCCTGTGCTCTATAGGGAAAGCAGCCGGTTAAGGGGTTGAAAACCGCTTGGATATTTGTTTCGAACAGGCCAGCCTGTCCTATCAGGACCATGTGGCGCTTCAGCCATTGAGCTTGCGGCTCTGCGAGGCGCGCATTGGCGTGATTGGCCTGAACGGATCGGGAAAGTCCAGCTTTGCCCGTCTCATCAAGGGTCTGGTCAGGCCCAGCAGCGGGCGTGTGCTGCTGGACGGGCTGGATACCGTCAAGGATGCAAAAGCGGTTTTGCCGCTCACCGGCTTCATTTTTCAAAATCCGGCCAATCAGATCATCCTGCCGATCATCCGGGAGGATGTCGCCATGGGTCCAAAATCGCAGGGCCTGAAGGGCAGCGCGCTGAAAGAGGCGGTTGAAGGCGCGCTGGCCGGTCTTGGCATCGCGCATCTGGCGCATCGGCGCCCGCACGAGCTTTCCGGCGGGCAATTGCAGCTTGCCGCGCTGGCCGCCGTTCTGGTGACGCGGCCGAAACTGGTGATTTTCGATGAGCCCACCAACCAGCTCGATCTGAAAAACCGCGCCCGCGTGCAGGCCGCCATCGATGGCTTGCAGGAGCAGGCCATTGTCATCAGCCATGATCTGGAACTGGTGGCCTCTTTTCAGCGGGTGCTGGTGTTCCATCAGGGCAATCTCGCCTTCGATGGCGCCGCTGGCGAGGCGATTGCCCGCTACCGGGAGATTGCGCGGTCATGATCAGCCTCTATGTGGCTGGAAACGGTCCGTTGCATCGCCTGCCCGCCGCATTCAAGCTTTTGAGCCTTGCGGTGCTTGCCGGGGTGGTGCTTTCCCTTCCGGGCGTTGGCTTGCTGGCGCTTGCGGCGGCCCTTGCGCTAGGGCTCTATCTTTGCGCGGCCCGTCCGGTGCTGCGGGCGCTGATTGCCCTGCGCCCGCTTGCCTTTTCCATAGCGCTCATCGCAGGTTTCACGGCGCTCTTGGCGGGGCCATCCGATGGGCTGCTGGCGCTGCTGCGGTTGTCGGCGCTTGCGCTTCTGGCCGCTGCCGTTACCGCCAGCACGACGCTGGAGGAATTCATGGCGGTGATAGAGCGCGCCGCCCGGCCGCTGGAAAAGCTGGGGCTCGCCCATGCCGCCGATCTCAGCCTGGCGGTGGGGCTGGCGCTACGCTTCCTGCCGGATGTTCTGACCCGCTACCGTGCCATAGCCGAAGCGCATCAGGCCCGCGGGCAAAAGCTGAAGCCGGTGACGCTGATCGGCCCGCTGATGATTTCCGTGCTGCGCGAGGCCGATGCCATTGCCAGCGCCATTGACGCGCGCGGCATTCGCGGCCATGAAAAGGCAAAGCCGTCCCGATCTGCCCGTGGAGGAGAAAACCATGCAGACCCGTGATCTCGTTCTTATTGCCCTGTTTGCGGCCATCATCGCCGCGTTGGGCCTTGTTCCGGCCATTCCGCTGGCCTTCATTCCGGTGCCGATCACCGCGCAGACGCTGGGCGTGATGCTGGCTGGCGTGGTGCTTGGCGCCCGGCGCGGCGGGCTGGCCGGTGGCCTGTTCCTGCTGCTCGTGGCCATTGGCCTGCCGGTGCTGCCCGGTGGACGCGGCGGGCTTTCGGTGTTTTTCGGGCCCACGGGTGGCTTTCTGCTGAGCTGGCCGTTCGGCGCTTTCGTCACGGGCCTTATGGCAGAGCGCCTTGCGCTCAGCAGCGCGTCGGCCACGCGCCAGACTCTGGGCTTCTTCCTCTCCGCCACCCTTGGCGGCATCGGCGTGGTCTATCTCATCGGCATCGTTTTCCTGGCTGCTGTTACGGGTATGGGGCTTCCCAAGGCCATGCTGGGCTCCGTGGCCTTCATTCCGGGTGATCTTCTCAAGGCGGGGATTGCAGCCCTTGCGGGCCGCGCGGTCATGGTGGGCTATCCGCTTCTGGGCCAGCGCACGGCCTGAGGGCTTGCGGGCAACCAGGGCCCGCTTTTGCGGGGTTTGCGGTGCTTTGCAGCAATCCTTTCCTCTCCCGCTTGCATCGGATAATGCTTTGACCATGTAATACATGGCTGGAAGGAGCTTGGCGGTGACGACACGTCTCTATGAAAATCCGATTTTCCTGGAACATCGGACCCCGCCGGGCCATCCCGAAAGGCCGGACCGGCTGCGCTCGCTCAACATTGCGCTGGAACATCCGAATTTCTCCGGTCTCGAGCGCAAGGAGGCGCCGCAGGCCAATGAGGATGCGGTAACACTGGCCCATCCGGAGGAGCATCTCTTTGCGGTGATGCGCGAGGTGCCGGAAGAGGATGAGCGCATCAACCAGATCGAGGCCGACACCTATGCCTCGCAAAAAAGCCTGCAAGTGGCCCTGACGGCGATTGGCGGGGCCATGGCCGCCGTGGACGACGTGATGACCGGCAAGGCCGACAATGTGTTCGTGGCCGGACGCCCGCCGGGCCATCATGCTGAAAAGACCCGCGCCATGGGCTTTTGCCTGTTCAACACGGTGGCGATTGCCGCCCGCCACGCGCAGAAGGTTTACGGCGTGGAGCGGGTTGCCATCGTGGATTGGGACGTGCATCACGGCAATGGCACCCAGGATATTTTCTGGGACGATCCATCGGTTTTGTTCTGTTCCACCCACCAGATGCCGCTTTACCCCTGGACCGGCAAAAAGGAGGAGGCGGGCGCCCATGGCACCATCGTCAACGCGCCGCTTTCTGAAAATGCCGGTTCCGATCATTTCCGCGAGGCGTTCAAATCGCGGGTGCTGCCAGCCCTTCACGATTTTGCCCCCGACCTCATCCTGATTTCCGCCGGATTCGATGCCCATCACCGCGATCCGCTGGCGCAGATCAATCTGGTCGGCGAGGATTTCGACTGGGCAACGGGCCGCCTGATGGAAGTGGCGGATCGTTTTGCGGGCAACAGGGTCGTCAGCCTGCTGGAAGGCGGCTATGATCTTGAGGGTCTCGCCGAGTCGGCGGGGATGCATATTTCGAGATTGATGAAGGGTTGAGTATGACGGACGGCGCCAACGACATCGCAAGCTATTCCTTTGAAAAGGCGGTGGCGGAACTGGAAGGCATTGTAGCGCGGCTGGAACGCGGCGATGTGGCGCTGGACGAATCCATCGCCATCTACGAGCGCGGCGAGCTGTTGAAAAAACATTGCGAAACCCTGCTGAATGCCGCCGAGAACCGCATCGAGAAAATCCGCCTGGATCGCGCCGGCAAGCCGCAGGGCGTGGAGCCGCTGGACGGCTGAGCGAGTTTCTGCCGAAAGGGCGGAAAGCTCAGGCTTGCCGCCTTATCCTCTTTGCGAAAGCCCCGCAGAAGCCTATATAGCTCAACAGGGCAGTGCTGCCCTTCAATGTTCCCTTTGTGCGGCAGGCCATGCTTGCCGAACGAGGGTTCCGCGAAACCAAGAATGACAAGAGGCCGGAGCCCACGTGACCGCCACGCCGAATACACCGCTGCTCGATCAGGTAAGATTTCCCGCAGACCTTCGCCATGTCGAAGACAAGGATCTGCCGAAGCTGGCGCGCGAATTGCGCGACGAGATGATCGATGCCGTTTCCGTGACAGGTGGCCATCTCGGCGCGGGCCTTGGCGTGGTGGAACTCACCATTGCCATTCACAAGGTGTTCGAAACGCCGCATGACCGGCTGATCTTCGATGTCGGGCACCAGTGCTACCCGCACAAGATCCTCACCGGCCGTCGCGAGCGCATCCGCACCCTGCGGCAGGAAGACGGGCTTTCCGGCTTTACCAAGCGGGCCGAAAGCGAATTCGACCCCTTTGGCGCGGCCCATTCTTCCACCTCCATCTCCGCCGGTCTCGGCATGGCGGTCGCGGCGGAGCTTTCCGGCACGCCGCGCAATGTGATTGCCGTGATCGGCGATGGCGCGCTTTCGGCCGGCATGGCCTATGAGGCGCTGAACAATGCCGGTGCGCTGGATGCCCGGCTGATCGTCATTCTCAACGATAACGACATGTCGATTGCGCCCCCCACCGGGGCGATGAGCGCCTATCTGGCGCGGCTTGCCTCTGGCCGCACCTATATGGGTTTCCGGGAATTCGGCAAGAAGCTCACCGCCTATCTCGGCAAGAACATTGACCGGGCCATCACGCGCGCGGTGGAACATGCCCGTGGCTATGTCACCGGCGGCACCATGTTCGAGGAAATGGGTTTTTACCATATCGGCCCGATCGACGGCCATTCCTTCGACCATCTCCTGCCGGTTCTGCGCAATGTGCGCGACAATGCGCAAGGACCGGTGCTGATCCATGTGGTGACGCAAAAGGGCAAGGGCTATCCGCCCGCCGAAGCCGCCGCCGACAAATATCACGGCGTCAACAAGTTCGATGTCATCACCGGCGCCCAGGCGAAGGCCAAGCCGAATGCGCCGAGCTATACGAGTGTCTTTGCCGAGGCGCTGGTTGAGGAAGCCCGCCACGACGACAGGATCGTCGGCATCACCGCCGCCATGCCCTCCGGCACGGGGCTGGACAAGCTTCAGGATGTGTTTCCCGAACGCACTTTCGATGTCGGCATTGCCGAGCAACATGCCGTGACCTTTGCCGCAGGCCTTGCGGCGGAAGGCTACAAGCCCTTCTGCGCGCTTTATTCCACCTTCCTGCAACGCGGTTACGATCAGGTGGTGCATGATGTGGCCATTCAGGGCCTGCCGGTGCGCTTTCCCATCGACCGCGCCGGTTTTGTCGGCGCCGATGGCCCGACCCATGCCGGTTCCTTCGATACCAGCTTCCTTGCCAATCTGCCCGGCTTCGTGGTGATGGCCGCTGCCGACGAGGCGGAACTCAAGCATATGGTGCGTACGGCGGCGGCCTATGACGCAGGCCCGATTTCCTTCCGCTATCCGCGCGGCGAGGGGGTCGGCGTGCAAATGCCGGAACGTGGCGAGATTCTGGAAATCGGCAAGGGCCGGATCATGAAGGAAGGCACCAAGGTGGCGCTTCTTTCCTTCGGCACGCGGCTGGCCGACTGTCTTGTCGCAGCCGAAGATCTCGATGCCGCCGGTCTTTCGACCACGGTTGCCGATGCCCGCTTTGCCAAGCCTCTCGACCACGACCTCATCCGCCGTCTCGCCCGCGAGCACGCGCTGCTGATCACGGTGGAGGAGGGGGCCATTGGCGGTTTCGGCTCGCAAGTCGCGCATTTCCTCATCAATGAGGGCCTGCTGGATGAAGGGCTGAAACTGCGCTCGCTGGTGTTGCCCGATGTCTGGATGGATCAGGCCAAGCCCGAAACCATGTATGCCAAGGCCGGTCTCGACGCCAAGGGCATCGTCTCCACCGTATTCAAGGCTTTTCCGGGTTTGAGCCAGGAGCAGTTGCGGGTGCTGGGCGGGTAAGCCTGCTCACTTCGCCACCGCCTCAGCCAACGCCTTCAGGCACTGTTCGAAGCCGGTCAGATCGGTCAACACCTTATCGGCAGGGGCAGGGTGGACGATGATCGGGCCACCCCGGCGCTCTACGCCGCCATGCAGCATCAGATTTTCGATCATCTCGAAATCTTCGAGTGCCGTTCCATCCGTGGCGCGCTTACGGCCGTCTTCCCATTCGCGCACATTGCCCTGATAAAAGGCGCTGGTGCGGGCAAAGTGATTTTCCGCCACATTGGTATAGGCCGCCAGCAGCTTGCCCTGGGCGCACATATAGCCAAGTTCGAAGGCCGTGCCGGGATCGGCGGCGATGCCGCGAAAGGGCGTGAGATTGGCAATCACGCCATCGGCGGAATTCATCATGCCCTCATCGACGGCGCTGATCTTCAGGCCAAATTCATGCCGCGTCGGGGCGGGCTCGATGGAGATGTCGCCGGGGCAGATCGGCGTGAAGCCGTAGGAGCGGGTCAGTTCCGCCTTGGCATCCAGCACCTCGCGGGCATTGGGCAAAAACACTTCCGGACCGGCAAGATAAAGCTTCAAGGACATGGTTTACTCAAAAATTTCAAATATCAGCGCTGTTTGCCGTTCTGGCCACGGTCGCGCAGAAAGTGGTCAGCCAGTGCGCAGGCCACCATGGCCTCGCCCACCGGCACGGCGCGAATGCCGACGCAGGGGTCGTGACGGCCCTTGGTGCGCACATCGACATTCTTGCCATCGGCATCGATGGATTGCCGCTCGGTCAGAATGGAGGAGGTGGGCTTGATGGCAAAGCGCGCCACGATCGGCTCGCCGGTGGAAATGCCGCCGAGAATGCCGCCTGCATGGTTGGAGAGGAAAAGCGGCTTGCCGTCATTGCCCATGCGCATCTGATCGGCATTTTCTTCCCCGGTGATTTCGGCGGCTGCAAAACCATTGCCGATTTCCACGCCCTTGACGGCGTTGATCGACATCAGCAGCGCGGAAATATCCTGATCCAGCTTGCCATAGATCGGCGCGCCGAGCCCGGCGGGCACGCCTTCGGCCACCACTTCCACCACCGCGCCAACGGAGGAGCCCGCCTTGCGGATGTCATCCAGATAGTCTTCCCAGACGGGCACGATCGTCGGGTCCGGGGCAAAAAAGGGGTTGTTGTCCACTTCCGCCCAATCCCAGTTGGCGCGATCGATCTTGTGTTTGCCGATCTGCACCAGCGCGCCACGGATTTTCACATCGGGCAGCACCAGCCGGGCAATGCCGCCAGCGGCAACACGCGCTGCCGTTTCGCGGGCCGAGGAACGGCCGCCGCCGCGATAGTCGCGAATGCCATATTTGACATCATAGGTGTAGTCAGCATGGCCGGGGCGGTATTGCCGGGCAATTTCGCCATAATCCTTGGAGCGCTGGTCGGTATTCTCGATCATCAGCGAAATCGGCGTGCCGGTGGTGATCATCGAGCCATCTTCCTGCGGCATGACGCCGGAAAGAACCTTGACGAGATCGGCCTCGCGGCGCTGCGTGACGAAGCGGGATTGTCCCGGCTTGCGCTTGTCCAGCCAGATTTGCAGGTCTTCCAGCGTGAAGCGCAATCCGGGCGGGCAGCCATCGACCACGGCGCCCAAAGCGGGTCCGTGGCTTTCGCCCCAGGTGGTAACGCGGAAGAGATGGCCGAAACTGTTATGCGACATGAGCTTGAACCGGATGCTATGGCAGGGCGGCCCGCAATGGGCCATTTCTCTTACCCATCTGCAAGGGCACTGTGAAGCCCAATTGCACGCATCTCGGTTCCGGGGTCAAAACTCAAGCAAATTGGCGCCTGTGGCGGGCGCTCAACCGGCCAGCCTTTTTACATCCTGCTCGGCAAAGCGGGTAAAATCTTCAAAGGGCAGCGGCTTGGCAAAGGCATAGCCTTGCAGGAGGTCGCAGCCCAGTTCGCGCAGCACATCGGCATGTTCGCGGCTTTCCACGCCTTCCGCCACCGTTTCGATGCCAAGAGAGCGGGCAATATCGATGATGGAGCGGATCAGCGCCCGTTCGCGCGGCGCTTCCACCACCGGCAGAACAAGCTGCCTGTCGATCTTCAGCCGCTTGGGCTTGAGTTTGAGCAGGCTGATGATGGAGGTGTGGCCGGTGCCAAAATCATCCACTTCTATTTCAATGCCCAGCGCCTTGAGGCGCTCGATATTCTCGGCGGCCACCGCATCGGTATCGTCGAGAAAAATCGATTCCACCAGTTCGAAGGCAATTTCGCCCTTCTGGATGCTGAGCCCTTCCAGGGTCGAGATAAGGTTTTCATCGTTCAGCCGCCGGGAGGAGACATTCACCGAAACACGCGGCACGGCAAGCCCCATGGCGGTCCAGCGCATCTTGTCCTTCAGGGCCTGCTCCAGCACCATCTGGTCTATGCGGCCCATCAGGTTCAGTTCCTCGGCGATCTTCAGGAAGCTGTGGGTGGCCATATAGCCCTTTTCCGGGTGGTTCCAGCGCACCAGGGCTTCCGCGCCTGCCAGCATCATCGTCTGGCTGCAAAATTGCGGCTGGTACCATACGGTCAGTTCGTCACGCTCGAAGGCGGCCAAAAAATCGTCGGTCATGCGGCGGGAATTGACGATATTGGCCTGCAAATGTTCGGTAAAGAATTCAAAGGCGTTGCGACCCCTGCGCTTGGCCTCGTAAAGCGCCAGATCGGCATTGATCAGCACCTTGCGGGCATCGCGGCTGAAGGCCCCGCCCTTGGCGATGCCGATGGAAACGCCGCAGCGGCAGGGCGTGCCTTCGAAGTCGATGGGAATGTTGATGTCCTCGATGATCCGGCTGGCCAGCGTGGCAATGGCCTGATCGGTCACGGTCCGTTTCAGCAGGATCACGAATTCATCGCCGCCAATGCGCGCAGTCAGGTCGCCATGTTCCACAAGGCGGTTGAGAATGCCTGCGGCATTGACCAGCATGGCATCGCCAGCCGCATGGCCCAGCGTGTCGTTGATTTCCTTGAAGCGGTCGAGATCGAGATGCAGCAGCGTGTAGCTGAGGGCTGCCGTTCCGGCCTGTTCGCTGAGCATATCCAGCTCGCGATCAAGCCTGCGGCGGTTGCTCAACCCCGTCAGCGGATCATGCAGGGCATTGTATTCAATGCGGTTCTTGGCCATTTCCAGCTCGATGGCGCGGGTTTCTGCCTCGCCCTTGGCCTTGCGCAGCTCCTCGGTCAACAGCACGTCGGCGGTCACGTCGAAGGCCACGCCGATCAGCTTGCGGCGGCCATCGCGGGCATTGTGAACCTGGCCGACAATGCGCACATGCCGCACACTGCCATTGGCAAGCAGCAGACGATGCGTTTCATCCAGCCGCGAGGCTTGTGTGACGGCCTGGTCGGCGGCGGCCTGAAGGCGCGCACGGTCGGCCTTGTGAACATTCTTCAGCCAGCGGGCATCGCTGACATGGCCCTCGATGCGCGGCACGTCGTAAAGCTGGGCCATGCGCTCATCCCAGATGCGATGGCCGCGCACGAAATCATGCTCCCATACCCCGCAATCATAGGAGGCCAGCGCCAGCTCGAAACGGTGCGAAAGCTCTTCCAGTTGCTGTTCGCGCAGCGTCAGCTCGTCGAGCGCCAGCTCCAGCTCGGCATTCTTGATGTCGGAAACTTCCTTGGCATTGCGCAGCGTGTTCTGCATGGCAATATCGGCGGTGACGTCGAAAATCACCCCCGTCACCTTGTGACTGGCGGCAGAGCAGGAGCCGACAGAGCGCAGATAGCGCTGTTCTCCCGACGCCTCCACGCGATAGGTTTCGCTGGTGGTGCCGGTCTTCAATTGCGAACAGCGGAAGATATAGATTTCTGCCCTTTCCCGATCCTGCGGATGAATGCTTTCAAGCCAGGCCTCGCGGCCCTCGATCAGTCCGGCTTGCAGACCATGCAACTGGCTGGCGCGGCTGTCATGCGTGAGCGTGCCGTTCAGCGTGTCCAGTTCCCAGATGCCGATGTTGGAACTGTCCATGGCCAGATCGAACCGCTGCGCCAGATCGCGATTATATTCCTCCCGTGCCTCCAGCTGCCTTTCGAAGGAGTTTCTCTGCCAGTAAAACAGCCCGACGCCGGAAAGCACGGCCAGCAGCGAGAGCAACACGCCCGGTGGCGGCGCCTTGGCCGTTCCGGCGGAGGAAAGAACAATCCCGGCCAGCACAAGCGAAATGCACAGCACAAGCATGAACTCATGCCGCCTGTACCGCTCCGAGACGATCTTCGATAACGCCGCCAATACTCTGTTACGCTGCAAGATAAGCCCCACCGGATCCCGTAATCGTCTGGTTGCCGTTCAACCGCCCGGCGCATGGCGCAGACAGCACGCCTGCCATGAACCCTGCGCCAAAGAAGCGTGCCGCACCATGCTGCAACCCCTCTCGTCCCGTAAAGACGGGGATGCACCGGCATCCCCATGCCTTGGGAGAAGAAGGGCCAAGCCTAGGATGGGCTCTGTTAATTTAGCCTTTTCAGAGGGAGCTATAATTCGAACTTGTCACATTAATCCCAATTAAGGTCAGGGAAAGGTTTACGCGGCCCGTTCCGGGGCATGGACGCAAAAGCGACCACAGTTTTGCCGGAAATGCTCTGCTGCATAATTCCTTAAATCGGAATCGATTTAAGGTGAAAATTATGCCGCAGATTTAAAGTGTTACAGCGTCCTTTGTGCGTTTGATAAAACGCACGGCGCTGTAAAACCTGTTTACTCCGCGGCTTTGGCGCGGGATGGCGCTTGAATTGCGTCGGATCCCTGCGAAAATACTGGGAAATGGCCACAGGGCCGGGCAAATTTTGCCATATTCGGCACGCTTAGTGGACGGATCGAGGATTGGACGAACATGAAGAGGGCCACACGGATGCGCTTCCTGATAGCAACGCTCTTGCTGACCGCAAGCTTCCTTCAGCCCATGCAGGTCTTTGCCGCCAGCGACGATGTGGAATCGACCATCAAATCCATCAACCAGCAAAAGCTGGTCCTGACGCTCGAAGACGGCAAGACCTATTCCCTGCCGGAAGAATTCAATTTCGAAGGATTGAAGCCGGGGCAAAAGGTGATCGTTTCCTTCACCACCGTGGACGGCAAGCGCGTCGTGGATGATCTTCAGCTTGTAGAATAGGCTGGCGGCTGTCCATAAAATCCGGTTTCGCCCCGGCCGGATTATGCTCTCAGCTTTTGTTTATCCGCATTTCCGGATGGAAAACCGTGACTACACTTTTCTCGGAACAATACTCAAGGGCGAATGTCCACACACCCTAGAGCGGTTCATTGTTTCACGGAAACATTGAACCGCTCTAACTATTTGTTTTTACGCATTTTCAGACGGAAAACCGGCTTCCACTTTTCCTGAAAATGCTCTAAAGCCAGTGCAGCTCGCTGGCAGCCGGTTCCTGCTGATTGAAGCGAATGGAAAGAACGCGGTCCTGCGGCACATCCATTGTGCAGGCCTCGTTCGGCGTCAGGCTGCCGAAAAGGCGAAAGAAGCTGCGGATGACGCCGCCATGCGTAACGGCGACCGTAGGCCGCAGCAGTCCGCGCATCCACGCGCCAGTGCGCCATGACAGGATTTCGTAGCTTTCCGCCATCTCTCCCGGCGCGATAAAATCCCATTTGCCGCGGGAGCGCTCCTTGACCCGTTGCGGGAAGAGCTTCTTGAGTTCGGCGGTGGTGTGGCCTTCCCAGTCGCCGAAGCAGATTTCCTTCAGCCTTTCCTCCAGCCCATAGGCCTGCGGGTCCAGCCCCATTTCCGCGCGAATGCGCTCCATGGTTTCGCGGGTGCGGCCAAGAGGGGAGGCGATGAAATCATACTCCCCCGCTCCATCGCCCAGAATATGCGCCAGCAATTGCCCATTGCGCACAGCCTGGCCTTGGCCAGTCGGGTTCAGGGGAATATCTGTCTGCCCCTGAAACCGTCCCTCGACATTCCAGTCCGTCTGTCCGTGGCGTATGATGTAAACCTGCACGGCAGACGAACCCGCTTATTCCTTGACGACGGAAATATCCGGCGCATCGACGGCCTTCATGCCGACGGTGTGATAGCCGCAATCGACATGATGCACTTCACCGGAAACGCCCGTGGACAGGTCCGACAGGAGATAAAGGCCCGATGTGCCGACTTCGTCGATGGTGACATTGCGCTTCAGCGGCGAGTTATACTCGTTCCACTTGAGGATATAGCGAAAATCGCCGATGCCGGAGGCTGCCAGCGTCTTGATCGGGCCGGCAGAGATGGCGTTGACGCGAATGCCACGGCCACCCATATCCACGGCGAGATAGCGCACGCTTGCCTCAAGCGCGGCCTTGGCAACGCCCATGACGTTGTAATGCGGCATGACCTTTTCCGCGCCGTAATAGGTCAGCGTCAGAAGCGAGCCGCCATCGTTGAGCAGCGCTTCGGCCCGCTTGGCAACGGCGGTGAAGGAATAGACCGAAATATCCATGGTGCGGGTGAAATTGTCCCGCGTGGTGTCGAGATAGCGGCCGGTCAACTCGTCCTTGTCGGAAAAGGCGATGGCATGGACCACGAAATCGATCTTGCCCCAATGGTTTTCGACATTGGTGAAAACGGCATCGATGCTTTCCAGATTGGTAACATCGCAATCGCCCGCCATGAAGGCGTTCAATTCCTGTGCCAGCGGCTCCACACGCTTCTTCAGCGCGTCGCCCTGCCAGGTCAGCGCGACTTCCGCGCCCGCGTCACGACATGCCTTGGCAATACCCCATGCGATAGACCGATTATTGGCGACGCCCATGATGATGCCGCGTTTGCCTGCCATGAGGCCCGATGTATGAGCCATTCTCTGCTCCTTGAGACTTTCGATTGAGATTGCCTATGGCATAGCCGCCTCATGGGTTCAAGCTAGGGGTTATCACCAGCTTGATGCGCATGTAACAAATACTGTTAGGCTCGGTAATAAAGGGTGTGAGGCAACAGGCCTGAAATCTCCGTTTTATGCTGGAAAAGCAGGCGGATGCGCGCGAGCATGGACCGCAACTGGCGATCGATCCCGCAATCGGCGATTTTTGGCAAGATTTTGATATTGAACGATGTTTACGTAAATTCGCGTATTAGCGGCACCGGAGCAACGCTTTTGCCCCCGCCGCCCGTCCGCTTTGTGACGATTTTGTCTAACGGATTGTGGATAAACGGCAATCCGGACCGTGCGGGCGTCAGCTGGGAGCAATTCTCTAAAGATAAAGCCCGTGCTTGAGGAGGCGCATCAGGTCGGTGATCTTGTCGTCCGGGCTTTCCTGCAAGCTGATGCGGATATCGACCAGAAGATCGCCGCGGGTGCCGTCGCCGCGCGGCAGGCCAAGTGCTTCCACGCGCAGGGGCTGTTCGGTGCTTGCCCAGGCGGGCACGGTGATCTTTACCGGCCCTTCGGGGCCTTCCACCTCGCATTCGCAGCCAAGAACCGCGTCCTGCAATGCCAGCGGCAGGCTGCATCTGAGGTCGAATCCGTCCACGGCAAGCGGCCCGGATTTCAGTACGCGCAATGTCACCAGCACATCGCCGGGCTGCATGTTGGGCAGTTTCAGGCCCTTGCCGCCAAGCCGCACAAGGCTGCCATCCGTCAGGCCGGCCTCCAGCGGCACGCGCAGTTCGCGTCCATCGCTGAGTTGTACCATTACCGGGTTGTGCTGCAAAAGATCCTGTACCGCGATGGTCGCTTCCACCGTAATATCGGGAGCTTTCTCCTGCACTGGCTGCGGCTTGCGGATGAGCCGCACCAGAGACGTGATGAGCTGGAAGCCCGGCAGCAGAAAACCACGCGAGCCATGGTCGCCATCCGGATGTTTTTCCGGCTCGTCACGGCGCTGGTCGAAAATCTGGGAAAGGGCGTCATCGGTCTCGCTGTCGCCGGGATGGGTGGCATCGGCGCTGGCGGCGGATGGCTTTGCCGCGTCGGGGCGCGCGTCCTGTCTGCCCTGTGTTTCGCGTGCCTGCGCTTCCCTGGCTGTCGTTTCCTTGCCTTGCGGTTCACGGGGCTGGCTTGATTTTGCCTGATTTTCCCGCGTCTGGGCGTCTTTTGCCTGTGTGGCGCGGGCCTGGGCGGCCTCTGCCTTGGCCTGCGCCATTTCGGCCTTGGCCATCAGCGCTTCGGCGGCCTTTTCGGCGCGGGCTTTTTCCGCGTCGATGCGGGCAAGTTCAGCCATCACCCGTTCGGCATTGGCCTTGGCCTGGCGGGCGCGTTCGGCGGCGGCGCGGGCTTCCTCACGCTGCTGCATGATGGTCTGTTCGCGTTTCATGGATTCAACCCTGGCGGCGCGCTGGTCGTAGCGATTGCGCTTTTGCGGATCCTTCAAGACGTCATAGGCCTGTCCCAGTTCGGCAAAGCGTTTTCCCGCGTCGGGATCGTCCTGATTCTGGTCAGGATGGGCGGTTTTTGCCTTGGAACGCCAGGCCGATTTAATTTCGTCCGCATCGGCATCGCGGCGGACGCCGAGAATGGAATAGGGATCGCGCATAGCTCACCAATCAAACGCTGTCCTGAAAAACCTATCGTCCTTTGCCGGTCAGCACCTCGGCTTCCCAAATGGCTTTGTGAATCATTCACGTCATGACGGCGGATAAAGTTCCCGCGCCGGGACTTTCGAACATTAGAAACAGAGTTGCTAATCAGTGGTTACGTCCCAAGCGGCGCAGCTGTCGGGCTTGGTTTATGGTAAACTTTCATTTTCACGGGCTTTACCGGCGTTAACCTGCCGGAGCGTCGAATGAAAACCGGCGTGGTTTTGCAGGCAATATACGGGCGGTCAACCTTGAAAAAAAAAGCCCTAGACGGCTTCAGGATTGCCGGTCGAAATTCAGAAGCTGCCATTGTCCGTCACCGACAAGGCAGGTTCGGCCATAGAATTTGGCAATTCCGTCATAGGCATGGCGGCTGGTGACAAAGGTGCGGCACAGCACGCCATTGCTGTTGTCTTCGGAAATGGATTCGATCACCCCCGCGCTGCCCGTGGAGGCATTGGCCCAGGGCAGGGGGGCTTGTCCCGTTCGCGCCATGTCTGCCGATGAAACGGCATTGCGCACCGTATCCTGATCCGATCGATGCTCCGGCTCGTTATTGGGAATGGTGGCAGTGGAAATGGACCGGTCAACCTTGGCGGAGGAACCCATGTCCATCACGCCGCCGACGCATCCGCTCAGCAGCAGGCTTGCCGCCGCGATGGCGACAAATTGCCGGCGCACCGCTGGGCGTCCCTTTCTGCATCCGACTGGCTTTGCTATGTCTTTCAAGGTCGGTCCTGACATCCATGCGCCACTGGCGGCCTTACCACTTTGGGAGCTTTTAACTTAATATGTCCGAAAATCAGTTAACAAGCGGTGACTTTTCTGAAAACGACGATCCCTTTGGCCTTTTTGCGGCATGGCTGGAGGATGCGACGAAAAGTGAACCGAACGATCCCAATGCGGTCGCTGTCGCAAGCGTTGATGAAACAGGTATGCCCAATGTTCGTATGGTCCTTCTCAAGGAGTTCGATCAGCGCGGATTTGTGTTCTACACCAATTTCGAGAGTCAGAAGGGTAGGGAGATTCTCGGCCAAAGGAAAGCCGCCATGTGCTTTCACTGGAAAACCTTGCGCCGTCAGGTGCGGTTGCGTGGCGAGGTCGAGGTGGTGAGCGACGAGGAGGCCGACGCCTATTATCGCTCCCGCCCGCTTGGCAGCCGCATTGGCGCCTGGGCCTCGCGGCAATCGCGTCCGCTGGAAAGCCGCTTTGCGCTGGAAAAGGCGGTGGCCGAATATACGGCCCGCTTCGCACTGGGCGATGTGCCGCGCCCGCCGCATTGGTCGGGCTTCAGGCTGCGGCCGGTCAGCATCGAATTCTGGCACGACCGCAAGTTCCGCCTGCATGATCGCATCGTCTTTTCCCGTGCCACGCCGGAAGAGGGCTGGAGCAAGGAACGGCTTTATCCCTGACGGAGCCCCTGCAACGCGCCGTCGGGCTTACTGTCTCAGCCGCCGCGCCACAGAAAAAACAATGCCGGAGGCCAGCGCCGAAACGTGATCCGGGTGCTGGAAAAAGCCGTTCAGCGAAATGCGCGGCAGTTGCAGCAGGTTTTGGCCATGGTCCGGCGCAAGCGTGCCGGGCCTTGTGGTGACGGCGAGGCGAAACCCCGCCTGGGCTGTGAGACGCGCAATGCGCGCGTCCACGCTGCGGGCATCGCCATAGGGATAGGCGAAGCTCAAGGGCCGTGTGCCGGTAATGGCTTCGAGATAATCGGCCGAGGCCGTCAACTCGCGCAGCACGCTTGCGTCATCGAGAAAGGCAAGCCCCCTGTGGCTCACGCCATGGGCGCCAAGGCTTGCCAGCGGATGGCGGCCAAGGGTGCCCAGTTCCCCTGCGGTCATGATCGCGTCATCCACCAGTTGGCGCGGATCGATGCCATGCGCACGGGCTGCATGGTTCAATGCCTCGATACGCTCTGCCTCGCCGGGCTGGCAGATTTTGCCGGCAATCACTGCAAACGCACGGGCTTTCTCGGTGATGGTGACTGTCTGGAAGGCGCAGCGCTTTCCCTCCAGCACAAGTTCGAGCTTTTCGGCGCGGCTGAGCAGAACCGCCAGGGTTTCCCACCACATGCCATGGCTTCGCTCGCTCAGGCCCTTGCAGGCAAATACGGTAAAAGGTGCTTCAAACCGCTCGAACACCGGCACCGCCAGCGCATGATTGTTGCGATAGCCATCATCCAGCGTGAAGGCGGCAAAGGGCTTTGCCCCGGCCGGTTCTGCGAGCAATTGCGGCACCTCGTCCAGCGCCACGAAGCGGTAGCCGTCATGGCGCAGCCTTTCGAGCGCAAGGCCAAGAAAATCCGGCGTGATTTCCAGATGGCGATTGGGATCGAAATCGCGCCGCAGATAAGGACGCACCTGATGCAGTGTGAAGATCGCGCCACGGCCACGCGCGCCTGCCATCACCTTCATGCGCTGCATGAGCGCGCTTGCGCGAAGTGCGGCGGCAATCGCCCTGTGTTTCAACCCCATCTCTTCCCCCGTATGCCAGCGCCTGCTGCATGATTTTACCTTAACGCGATTCCGATTTAAGGAATCATGCAGGAAGACGCTTCAGCTTGTGTAAACCGCACCAACTGCATCGCAACCCGTTAAAGTTGCAGTATAATTTTCATATTAAGGTGGCTTTGGCTGAAGGATTGATGCCATTGCGAGAGTCATGCCCTTTTCACCCGCCCTAGGCGAGTGAGGGTTAAGTCCGCCCTGACAGTTTCGTGAAGAGGGCCGCGAAAGGGCAAAATCCACAGCTCTGCCACAATTGAGCAACCTTTCGTTAATGATATTGGGCAAGATGAAGGCATTGAACGATTATTGCCCCATTTTGAAGCTATTCACCCGACGCGCCCGCGCCGGGTTGGGGATGTTTCGAGGTCAGTCAGTTGAAATTGCGTAAGATTCCGTTTGGAAGCCGAGTGAACAGGATTTTGGTGTCCATGGCCTGCTTCATGGCCGTCAGCGTGGCATCCACCCAGGCCCTTGCCGGAAGCGCCCAGCTTCTGCTCGATGCCCGCACCGGCCGTGTCATTGCATCGGAAAATCCGGATGCCCCCAATCATCCGGCGTCGCTGACCAAGATGATGACGCTTTACCTGACCTTCGATGCGCTGCGGCGCGGAAAGCTGAGTTGGGACACGCCCGTCGAGTTTTCGAAATATGCCTCCGGCCGCCCGCCAACCAAGCTCAGGGTGAAGGCAGGTGATTCGATTACCGTCCGCGAGGCGGTTCTGGGCATGATCGTGCTCTCCGCCAACGACGCGGCCACGGCCATGGCCGAAAAGATCGGCGGGACGGAAGAGAATTTCGCAGGCATGATGACCGCCAAGGCCCGCCAGCTCGGAATGCCGAACACCACATTCGTCAATGCGTCCGGTCTGCCGGATGACCGTCAGATCACCACCGCCCGCGACATGTCGGCACTGGGCGTGGCGCTGCTGCGCGATTTTCCCAAGGAATATCAGCTGTTTTCCACGCGCAGCTTCGCCTTTCGCGGTCGCACCATCAATGGCCACAACAATCTGATGTATCGCTACAAGGGCATGGACGGCATCAAGACCGGCTATACCAATGCCTCCGGTTATAATCTCGTCAGTGCCGTGGCCGATGGCAATCGTCGCGTAGTGGGCGTGGTTATGGGCGGACGCAGCGGCGCAAGCCGTGACAACATCATGGCGCAGCTGATTACGCGCAATATCGGCAAGGCCGCCAATGGCAATGCGCTGATCGCCAGTGCAGTGCCGAGCACGCCTGTTCTGACGGCCCAGACGACGGGCTCCATTCCCACGCCCGTGGACCGTGAACGCACCATTACCCTTGAGGATGTGATCGCTTCCGCGCCCACGCCTGCTGCGCCTGTGCCGGGTTCGCGCTATGGTTCGGCCTATGTCGAGGGGGCGGCAAGCAGTGCGGCAGCCGCCACGGAAATGATGGTATCCGGCGCAAGGCCCCGACCGATGAAACCCATTCCGCTTCGCCGCGACGGCACATGGCAGATCCAGATTGCCGCCGCCGCCAGCGCCGAAGAAGCCATGAGCCTGTTGCAAACCGTGCGCGACAAGATCGGTGGCCCGTTGATCGACCGCGACATTTATACAGAGGCTGTCACCCATGATGGCGCCACCACCTATCGCGCCCGCTTCACCGGCTTCCCCTCCAAGGACGACGCCCAGAGCGCCTGTGACCGCCTTGTGAAAAGCAGCTATGATTGCGTGCTGATGCCAGCCCGAAGCTGAGCCATTCATGCCTTTCGGCAAGTTTTGAGCGGGCTTTTAAAGCACGTTGCGGCTTATCAGCCTCCGCAGGACACGACGCTACGGTTTTGCGTGTGGCTTACCCTCCTCTGTCCTGCCGGACATCTCCCCCTCAAGGGGGGAGATCGGCAAGATCAAGGCCTGCCTACATTCCTGAAAAA
The DNA here is from genome assembly GCF_000621665.1 of Allorhizobium undicola ORS 992 = ATCC 700741. GTDB lineage: Bacteria > Pseudomonadota > Alphaproteobacteria > Rhizobiales > Rhizobiaceae > Allorhizobium > Allorhizobium undicola. The sequence goes on along the minus strand of NZ_JHXQ01000005.1, from coordinate 43,950 downwards.
GGCCGTCATCACAAATATTCATTGAAGAATGACGCCTTTACAGCATTGCAATCTCCCCCCTTGAGGGGGAGATGCCTGGCAAGGCAGAGGGGGGTAGGCCACCCGACATTCCTCAGCGTCGTATACTGTGATCAGCCTCAAGCAACGTGCTTTAAGGTCTTGTTTGAAAGCATGTCGTCATCGCAAGACCGTTTCACACTTTTCCTGAAAATGCTCTAGAGGCCCGTTTTGCTATGTCATTCCCTTGAACGCCACCGCAATCTGCCGGAAAACCGATCTAAAGTCAAGAACGTAAAGTGAACAAAATTGATGCGCAGCGAAACAACAATCATCGCTGATGCAGCCTAACTGTGGCTTTCAGTGATGGAAAACATGTCGCAGCAGGCGTGAAGGTCGTCGATGACCGCTGTGCAGAGTGCGGAAATTTCCGCAGTGGGCGCCATCAGGTCCGGCACCATCACCGCCATCATGCCGGCCCCGGCGGCCGAGCGTATGCCGTTATGCGAATCCTCCAGCGCCAGACAGTCGGCCGGATCGACGCCAAGCCGGGCGGCTGCCGTGAGATAGGGATCGGGGGCGGGCTTGCCATGGGCATAATCGCCCTGGGCGATCACGGCATCAAAACGCGGCAAAAGGTTGAAGCCTTCCAGATGATGGCGCACCTGAAAATGCGCCGAAGAGGTACAGATCGCCCGCGGGATGGCGTGCCTGTCCAGCACGTCGAGGAGGTCGGTCACGCCCTTTTTGAGCCTCAGCTCTTTTTCGATCAGGGCATCGAAATGCGAAAGCCAGACAATGCGAAAGGCGTCGGCGTCGAAGTCTTCGCCGTAATGCTCCTTCAACAACAGGGCGATGCCCGGCCAAGGCCGTCCCAACATGCCCTCGTAAATGCTGGCGCCGACCGCAAGACCTGCCTGTTCACCGGCCGAAACCATGGATTTTCGATAGAGGATCTCGCTGTCCAGGATCAGCCCGTCCATGTCGAAAATCACGGCTTTGGGCGGGCGGGGCAGGGCAAGCGACATAGCCATCAGGCCCGCGTGCCGCCGACGGTGATTTCGTTCATGCGCAGATGCGGCTGGCCCACGCCCACCGGCACCCATTGGCCCGCCTTGCCGCAATTGCCGATGCCGGTATCGAGCTTCGAATCATTGCCGATCATGGTGATGCGTTTCATCGCTTCCGGCCCGTTGCCGATCAGCATGGCGCCCTTGACGGGTGCGCCGATGCGGCCATCCTCGATCATATAGGCCTCGGTGCAACCGAACACGAATTTTCCGGAGGTGATGTCCACCTGGCCGCCGCCGAAGGAGACGGCATAGATGCCCTTTTTGACCGAGGCGATGATTTCTTCCGGCGTCTTGTCGCCGGAGAGCATGTAGGTATTGGTCATGCGCGGCATGGGCTGGCAGGCATAGCTCTGGCGGCGGCCATTGCCGGTGGGCGCCATGCCCATCAGCCGGGCATTCTGCCGGTCCTGCATATAGCCCACCAGACGGCCGTTTTCGATCAATACGTTATAGGCGGAAGGCGTGCCTTCGTCATCCACGGTGATCGAGCCACGGCGATTGCCGATCGTGCCGTCATCCACCACCGTCACGCCGGGGGCGGCGACCATTTCGCCCATCAGGCCAGCAAAAGCGGAGGTTTTCTTGCGGTTGAAGTCGCCCTCCAGGCCGTGCCCCACCGCCTCATGCAGCATAACGCCCGGCCAGCCATTGCCCAGCACCACATCCATGCTGCCTGCCGGGGCTTCGACCGCCTCGAGATTGACCAGCGCCTGACGAAGTGCGTCGTCGGCACCCTTGCGCCAGCTATCCTCGTTGAGAAAATCGGCAAAGGACATGCGCCCGCCAAAGCCGAAACTTCCGCTTTCCTGCCGGTCGCCGTGACCGGCCACGACGGAGAGGCTGATGCGCGTCATCGGCCGCACGTCGCGCACCGGATGGCCGTCGGCGCGCAGGATTTCCACCACCTGCCAGCTTGCCGCAATCGCCGCGCTGACCTGACGCACCTTGGGGTCCTTGTCGCGCAGATAGGCGTCGATTTCGGCGAGCAGACGCGCCTTTTCCTCGAAGCTCGGGCTGCCAATCGGGTTTTCGTCGCCATACCGCCGCTCATTGGTGCCCTTGGGCGCGGCGGCGTAAGTGCCGCCATAACCTCGCGTGACGGTGGAAACGGCTTCCGCCGCCCGTGAAAGGGCGGCAGCCGAAAGCTCGCCCGAATGGGCATAGCCCACCTGTTCGCCGGCGACGGCGCGCAGACCAAAGCCCTGATCGGTGTTGAAACTGCCGCCCTTCAGGCGGCCATTGTCGAAGGAAAGCGTTTCCGCCTGGGCATGTTCGATGAAGAGTTCGCCATCATCGGCGCCAGAAAGCGCCTGTGCCACCGCCTGCTCCAGGGCGCGTTCGTCACAATCGAAAAGGCTGAGGAGATCGGTGGTCATGGTGGCATCCTTCATCCAGAAACAGCTCCCCATGTAATCGGGCGGCAGGGCCAAGACAAGGGAAACACGCTCAGGCAAACGCGCTCAGGGCAGCGCGTCATAGCCCTCGCCAAAGCCCTTCAGCTCCACCGGAATGCCCACGCGGTCCTGATCGGAGGATTCGCGCACCGCAAACACGGCATTCTTGCCGGAGCGCAGGATCTTCATGAGATTGTCGTCGATCTCGACCTCCACATAGCAGCCCTCGGCAAAGCAGCGGGTGAAATAGGCGCGCCCGACATTGTTGTTATCGACGAAAAGCTCCATCCCGTCCTTCAAAAGCACGCCGAGCGGCGCCAGAATGCGCAAGACGCGGGCCTTGCGGTCCGCCGTTTTCAATACCACGACGGAAAGGCCGACCTCCGGCCGGTCTTCGGCAATCACGTTCTGCATCAGGGCGCATTGTTCCTGCGAGGTGCCTGCGGGCGTATCGCAGATGATGGACCAGGCGCCGTGATTGGAACGAACCGTTCCTGCCTGCTGTTGTTGGGCAAGAGCCGTCGAGGCGGTCATTGCCGCAAACGACAGACCTGCCATCACCATGCCAGCGCGCAACAGAATTCGGAACACCATGAAACCCTCTGGGATACAATCTGGAATGCGAATCAGCCGGTTCATTGTCAGCCCTGCGGAAGCTGGAGAAAAGCCTCCACGACCTGCTTGTCCTGCCATGAAGGCCGCCTTGCAACAGGCCCTTAAAGCAAAATGACGGCATGACAAGACCGGCCATGCAATCATCCCTCTTTTTCAGCGGAGTAAGGCATAATTGGGACTCCCTGAATTTCATGGGTTTTCGGCAGGCACACCTGAAAAAATCCACAGGGATTTGACGATGTGCAAAATGCCGCACGAAGGATGGGGAAGGCGTTATTGCGAAGAGGGCAAAATTGTGATTTTAAATTAGCATCATATCAGTGATTGTGCGCTTTCCATTGATATGGATCAAGCGCGGGAGGAGAGGCAATCGTGATAGAAAGTTTGACGCGAACAATGACCCGATGGATGACCACAGCGGCGCTCTGTCTTTTCGCGGCGACCGGCGCCCTTGCCGATCAGCCCGCGGAATGGCAGATCGACCTTCAGCCCCACGCCACGCCGGTGATGGAGCAGATCCGCTGGTTCAACCACTATACGCTTTGGTTCATCGTTCCCATTACCCTGTTCGTCCTGGCGCTGCTGGTGGTTGTCGTTATGCGTTTTCGCGCAGGCGCCAATCCCGTGCCGTCGCGCACAAGCCATAATACCGCGATCGAAGTGGTCTGGACCGTGGGGCCGGTCCTGGTGCTGTTCTTCATCGCCATTCCGTCCTTCAACCTGCTCACTTATGAGTTGTCGGTGCCGGACAAGCCGGACATCACCGTGAAGGCCACGGCAACCCAGTGGCAGTGGAACTACGAATATCCCGCCGCCGCCCAGCCGGTCGCCTTCGACAGCTATCTGCTGAAGGATCAGGACCGGGCAAGTGCCGGCAAGGAAGATCACAAGATCTATCCGCGTCTTCTGGCCGTGGACAATGAAATGGTCATTCCCGTGGGCAAGACGGTGCGGCTGCTCGTGACCGCCGCGCCCACCGATGTTATCCACTCTTTCGCCATGCCGTCCTTCGGCGTCAAGATCGACGCCGTTCCGGGCCGCCTGAACGAAACCTGGTTCCGGGCCGATCGCGAGGGCCTGTTCTATGGTCAGTGCTCCGAGCTTTGCGGCAAGGATCATGCCTTCATGCCCATTGCCATCCGCGTCGTCTCCGATGAGCGCTACAATCAGTGGCTGACGGCGGCCGCATCCGATCTGGGTGCCGCCAACAAGGCGCTGATGGCGGCGGTGGACGTGCCGGTAAAGCGGGCTCAGCTCGCTGAAAACCTGACGAAGTGAGGGAGCGAGAACAATGGCTGGACCTGTAACAGATACCCATGGGGCTCACGCTCATCATGACCACAAGCCGGGCTTCGTGGCTCGCTGGTTCTTTTCCACGAACCACAAGGACATCGGCACGCTCTACCTGATCTTCGCAATCATCGCAGGCATTATCGGCGGCGCGCTGTCGGTGGCCATGCGCATGGAATTGCAGGAGCCGGGCATCCAGATTTTCCACGGCCTGGCGGCCATGGTCTATGGTTTCGAGGGCGATGCCGCCATCGATGGCGGCAAGCACATGTATAATGTGTTCACCACCGCCCACGCGCTGATCATGATCTTCTTCATGGTCATGCCCGCCTTGATCGGCGGCTTCGCGAACTGGATGATCCCGATCATGATCGGGGCGCCGGACATGGCCTTTCCGCGGCTCAACAACATTTCCTTCTGGCTGATCGTCCCGGCCTTCCTGCTGCTCATCCTCTCCATGTTCGTGGAAGGTCCGGCAGGCGCCTATGGTGTCGGGGGCGGCTGGACCATGTATCCGCCGCTTTCCACTTCGGGCCAGCCGGGTCCGGCGGTGGATCTGGCGATCTTCGCGCTGCATGTGTCGGGTGCCTCGTCCATTCTGGGCGCCATCAACTTCATCACCACCATTCTCAACATGCGCGCTCCGGGCATGACGCTGCACAAGATGCCGCTTTTTGCCTGGGCCGTGCTGGTGACAGCCTTCCTGCTGCTGCTGTCGCTGCCGGTTCTGGCGGGGGGCATCACCATGCTGTTGACGGACCGCAACTTCGGCACCACCTTCTTCGCGCCCGAAGGCGGCGGCGATCCGATCCTCTACCAGCATCTGTTCTGGTTCTTCGGTCATCCGGAAGTCTATATCCTGATCCTGCCCGGCTTCGGCATTGTCAGCCACATCGTCTCCACCTTCTCGAAAAAGCCGGTCTTCGGCTATCTCGGCATGGCCTATGCCATGGTCGCCATCGGCGCGGTGGGTTTCGTGGTCTGGGCGCATCACATGTATACGGTCGGTCTGTCGCTGGCGGCGCAGCGCTATTTCGTGTTCGCCACCATGGTCATTGCCGTGCCGACGGGCGTGAAGATCTTCTCGTGGATCGCCACCATGTGGGGCGGCTCGCTCAGCTTCCGCACGCCCATGGTCTGGGCCATCGGCTTCATCTTCCTGTTCACGGTGGGCGGTGTCACCGGCGTGCAGCTGGCCAATGCCGGTCTCGACCGTTCGCTGCACGATACCTATTATGTGGTCGCGCATTTCCACTATGTGCTTTCGCTGGGCGCGGTCTTCGCCATTTTCGCGGGCTGGTATTACTGGTTCCCGAAAATGTCGGGCTACATGTATAACGAGTTCATCGGAAAGCTGCATTTCTGGGTGATGTTCATTGGCGTGAACATGGTGTTCTTCCCGCAGCACTTCCTCGGGCTTGCGGGGATGCCGCGCCGCTACATCGACTATCCGGATGCCTTCGTGGACTGGAACCGCATTTCCTCCTACGGCTCCTATATCTCGGCCGTGGCGGTGCTGATCTTCCTGTTCGGCGTGTTCGAAGCCTTTGCCCGCAAGCGGGTGGCAGGCGACAATCCCTGGGGCGAAGGCGCAACCACGCTGGAATGGCAGCTTTCCTCGCCGCCGCCCTACCACCAGTGGGAACAGCTCCCGCGGATCAAGTAATTCCATCCGGTGCCGCAGCCCCGCTGCGGCACCGGCAACAAAACAGAAAGCGGTTGGATCGAAGGCCGTTTTCAGCAGGATCAGGCAATGGCAGTCATCGACAACAGCGAAACCATCGGCAGCCTTTCGGAGGCAGGAGCAGGCGATTTCTTCGCGCTTCTCAAGCCGCGCGTCATGTCGCTGGTGGTTTTCACCGCCTTTGCCGGTCTGGTTCTGGCGCCCGGCCATGTCAATCCGGTTCTGGCCATCATTGCCATTCTGTGCATTGCCGTGGGGGCAGGCGCATCCGGGGCGCTGAACATGTGGTATGATGCCGATATAGATGCGGTGATGACGCGCACGGCGCGCCGCCCCATTCCCGCAGGCCGCGTGCAGCCGCAGGAGGCGCTGGCCTTCGGTGTAACGCTTTCGGTGTTTTCGGTCGCCATTCTCGGCCTCACGGTCAACTGGTTTTCAGCCGCCTTCCTCGCCTTCACCATTTTCTTCTATGCCGTGGTCTACACCATGTGGCTGAAGCGCTCGACGCCGCAGAACATCGTGATCGGCGGGGCTTCGGGTGCCTTTCCGCCCATGATCGGCTGGGCCTGTGTCACCGGCGGCGTCTCGCTGGACAGCATCATCCTGTTCCTCATCATCTTCCTGTGGACGCCCGCGCATTTCTGGGCGCTGGCCCTGTTCAAGATGAAGGATTACGGCGCCGTCGGCGTGCCGATGATGCCGAATGTGGCGGGTGCTGCCTCCACCAAGCGGCAGATTTTTCTTTATGCGGTGCTGACGGCATTTGCTGCGGTCGCGCCCGCCTTCACCGGCCTTGCCTCTTTCGGCTATGGCATTGCATCGGGTATTTTGAGCGCGATTTTCGTGGCCTATGCCGTGCTGGTGCTGAAGATGCCGGAAAGCGATGAGCGCATGGCGCCGGCCCGCAAGCTGTTTGCCTATTCGATCTTCTATCTCTTCGCGATTTTTTCGGCACTGATGGTCGATCGTTTCGCCGGGGCGATCTCTGCCGGGCTGGGGCTGGCATGATGGAAACGATCAAGCCGACGGAAGCGCAGAAGAAGTCGCGGCGCAGTCGCAACATTGCCCTTGGGCTGGTGCTGGCCGGGCTGGTCGTGCTGTTTTATATCATGACGCTGGTGAAGATCAGCGGCATGGGACAATGAGGTGATGGAAGAGCCGGGATGGCGCTGAACACAGCGAGAGCGTGAAGACCGGCAAGGCCGGAACCCGAGGGAGGACACCATGGCGGTGACGGGAGGAGAGAACCGGAAGACGAAAGACAGGACGGTGGCCCTGGCCTGTCTTGCCTTTGTCGGTGCGGCTGTGGGCATGAGTTTTGCCGCCGTTCCCTTTTACCGGCTCTATTGCCAGCTCACCGGTTATAACGGCACGACGCAGCGCGTGGAGCAGGCCTCAAGCGTCATTCTCGACCGCAAGGTCAATGTTACCTTCGACGCCAATGTGTCCAGCGGTTTGAACTGGGATTTCAAGCCGATGCAGCCTTCCATCAGTCCGCGCATCGGTGAGACGGTGGAGGTCAAATATACCGCGACCAACCGCTCGCCCTATCCGGTCAAGGGGCAGGCGGTGTTCAACGTCACGCCCATGGAGGCGGCCGTCTATTTCAACAAGATCGAGTGCTTCTGCTTTACCGAGACGGAGCTGAAGCCCGGCGAGACGCTGGAAATGCCGGTGGTTTTCTACGTCGATCCTGAAATTGCCGGGCACACGGAAACAAAGAATATCGGGACGATCACCTTGTCCTATACCTTCTACCCGCATGGCGGGGAAAAGCCGGTTGCGGGCCTGCCGGAGGAAGCAGGCCAGACGAAGCCGAAATTGTGAGCATGGTCCGGCGCGCCGGACTCCGGAGAGGTTTAATTGGGGAATTGCTGACATGGCAGATGCGCATCAGAAACAACATGATTATCACATCATAGACCCCAGCCCCTGGCCGCTCCTGGCCTCCATTGGCGCTTTCGTCATCACCTTCGGCGGCGTCGGCTACATGCGTTACCTGCATGGCGGTTCGTTCAAGCTGTTCGGCATGGAACTGGCGCATCCGTGGCTGTTTTTCATCGGGCTGGCCATCATTCTCTTCACCATGTTCGGCTGGTGGGCAGATACCATCAAGGAAGCGCATGAGGGGGCGCATACGCGGGTGGTTTCGCTGCATCTGCGCTATGGCATGATCATGTTCATCGCCTCGGAGGTGATGTTCTTCGTGGCATGGTTCTGGGCCTTTTTCGATGCCAGCCTTTTCCCGCATGAAGCCATTCAGGCCTCGCGCGTGCTGTTCACCGGCGGACAATGGCCGCCAAAGGGCGTGGAGGTGCTGGATCCCTGGCATCTGCCGATCTACAACACGGTTGTTCTTCTGCTGTCCGGCACCTGCGTGACCTGGGCGCATCATTCGCTGCTGCATAACGACCGCCGTGGTTTGATTGCCGGGCTCTCGCTGACGGTGGCGCTTGGCGTGCTGTTTTCCTTCGTGCAGGCCTATGAATATGCCCATGCGCCTTTCGAATTCAAAAATTCGATTTACGGCGCCACCTTCTTCATGGCCACCGGCTTTCACGGTTTCCACGTGATCGTCGGCACGATTTTCCTGCTTGTCTGTCTGTTCCGGGCGCTGAAGGGCGATTTCACACCCAAGCAGCATTTCGGCTTCGAGGCGGCGGCCTGGTACTGGCATTTCGTGGACGTTGTCTGGCTGTTCCTGTTCTTCTCCATCTATATCTGGGGCGGCTGGGGCGCACCGCTGGCGATGGAATAAGCGCCAGGGTTCCCGGCGGGCTTTGCCGGGATGAACAATGCGGCCCTCCGGCGTTTTCCGGGGGGTACTTTTATGAAGGGAAAACGCCCTGCTGCATAATTCTTTAAATCGGAATCGATTTAAGGAATTATGCAGCAGTTTTAGAGTGTTACAGCGATCTTTGTCCGTTTGATAAAACGCACGGCGCTGTAGCGTGAAGAGGAGCCCGATGAGCCCTGACACCCTCTATCCGCCCGTCGAACCGCAAAGGGTGGCGCTTTCGGCCTGCTGCCCGCGTTGCGGGCGTGGCAGGCTGTTCAAAGGCCTGAGCGAGTTGAAGCCCGCCTGCACGGTGTGCGGCCTCGATTACCAGACCGTCGATCCTGGTGATGGCGCGCCGATCTTCGTCATTCTGATTGCCGATTTCCTGGTTGTGGGGCTGGCACTTTATACGGAGATTACCTGGTCGCCCGGACTTTGGGTGCATTTCCTGATTTTCGGGCCCCTGGCGATCATTCTCTCGCTCTGGCTGCTCAGGTCCATCAAGGCGCTGTTGATCGCCCTGCAATATCGCAACAACGCCCGCCCCGGCACGATCGACCGTGGTTGAACGCGGATGAGCCGGTTCAAACTTGCGCTTTCGCTGCTGCTGACGCTTGCCGCCTTTGCACTGCTGATCGGGCTTGGCACCTGGCAGATGCAGCGTCTGGCCTGGAAGGAAGCGCTGCTTTCCGAAATCGATGCCCGCCGCAGCCAGCCGCCGGAAAGCGTGGATGAGGTTGCCGCAGACCTGCGGACGGGGAGGGATGTGGATTACAAGGCCATGTCTGCCACGGGCCGTTTCCAGCATTCGAAGGAGCGGCATTTTCTGGCAACGCGCGACGGGCAGCCCGGCTTTTACGTTTTTACGCCGCTGCAACTGGCTGACGGGCATTTTCTTTTCGTCAATCGCGGCTTTGTCCCGGCGGATAACAAGGATCCGGCAAGCCGCAAGGCCGGGCTGGTGGAGGGCGAGCAGACGATAACCGGCCTCGCACGCATGAAGCTTGTGGCCAAGCCCTCGTCACTGGTGCCGGAGAATGATCCGACGCATAATATCTTTTACTGGAAAGATCTCGATGCCATGACGGCCAGCACCGGGCTGGACGGGCAGGCCGTGCTTCCCTTCTTTCTGGATGCCGGGCCAGCGCCGGTTCCGGGAGGATTGCCGATTGGCGGGGTAACGCAGATCGATCTTCCCAACAATCATCTGCAATATGCGCTGACCTGGTATGGTCTGGCGGTTGTACTTGCGGTTATCGCGGGGCTTTCCTTTTTGCGCAGAAAAGGGTGAACTCCCTTCCATCGCACGAGGCGGGGGCGTTTCGGCGGTATCAATGCCGGGCAATGTCCTGTTCCGGCGCAATGTCTGGGGAGACATATGGTTGCAAATCTGCTTGTGGTGCTGGTGGCGCTGGAACATGTCTATATTCTGGTGCTGGAAATGTTTTTATGGACGCGGCCGGTCGGCAGGCGCGCTTTCCGCATGAGCCTGGAGCGCGCGCAGATCACCAGGGTGATGGCGGCCAATCAGGGCCTTTATAACGGGTTTCTGGCGGCCGGGTTGTTCTGGTCGGTTTTGCATCCCGATCCGGTCTTTGCCTATCAGCTCAAATTGTTTTTTCTTGGCGCTGTGGTGGTGGCTGGCCTATATGGGGGCAAGACGGTTTCGCGGCGCATCCTGTTCATTCAGGCGGCGCCAGCGGCCATTGCCCTTTTCAGCGTGCTTCTGACAGGATGAAACATGGATAGCCTGGCCACCAAGAAACCCCTGACAATCCGGCTGTGCGGGCCGCGCGGCTTTTGCGCGGGGGTGGACCGGGCCATTCAGATTGTCGTGCTGGCGCTCAAATCCTATGGGGCGCCGGTCTATGTACGCCATGAAATCGTGCATAACCGCTATGTGGTGGAAGGGCTTCAGGCCAAGGGCGCGATTTTCGTGGAAGAACTCGATGAAATCCCGCCGGAACATCGTCACCAGCCGGTGGTGTTTTCTGCACATGGCGTGCCGAAATCCGTTCCGGAAGATGCCAGAAATCGCAATCTCTTTTATCTCGATGCCACCTGTCCGCTGGTTTCCAAAGTTCATAAGCAGGCCATGCGCCATCAGCGTCTTGGCCGCCACGTCATTCTCATCGGCCATGCGGGCCACCCGGAAGTCATCGGCACCATGGGACAATTGCCGCCCGGCAGTGTTTCGCTGGTGGAAACGGTGGAGGATGCCGCGCTCTATCAGCCGGAAGATCCGGACAATCTCGGCTTTGTCACCCAGACGACGCTTTCCGTGGACGATACCGCGGGCGTGATCGAAAAGCTTAAGGAGCGCTTTCCCAATCTCCAGTCTCCCGCCGCAGACAGCATCTGCTATGCCACCACCAACCGGCAGGAAGCGGTAAAACAGGCCGCGCCCGGCTGCGATCTTTTCGTAACGGTGGGTGCGCCGAACTCGTCCAACTCGAAACGCCTCGTGGAGGTGGCGCTGAAGGCCGGCGCGCGCCGCTCCATTCTGGTGCAGCGCGCTTCGGAGCTGAACTGGGACGAGATCGGCCCCATCCGCACGCTTGGCCTCTCGGCCGGGGCATCGGCACCTGAGGTCGTGGTCAACGAAATCATCGAAGCCTTCAAGGACCGCTTCGAGACGACCATCGAACTGGCCGAATTCACCATCGAAAACGAAAACTTTCTCGTCAATCGCGAGCTGCGAGACATCGAACTCACCCACCAAGACATGGCATTCGTGAATGGGTGAGGAGCGACGGCGAAGCCGGAAAAACGTGTCCGCGAATCGTTTTTAGCGACGAACGCGCCTCAAGCCCAAAGCGAAGGGCCGGGTCTTTAGGCATCGATTCCAGCGGATCGGCACTTCAATCTTCTCTTGTCGCATGATCTTATCGATCCTCGTTTCACTCCGGTCGGATCATGCTTTAGCCAGGAGCGACGGCGAAGCCTTAAAAAACGTGTCCGCGAATCGTTTTTAGCGACGAACGCGCCTCAACCCAGAACGACGCTCCAAGGTGAATAAACTGTGCCTGCCGCCATTCAGGGCTGGCACTGACGGTTCTGTCGCTATATCCCTTGGGGCCAACGGGATGTCTCGCAATTGGAAATGGCGGCGGGACATAGTCCAGGGCATTCAAAAGGCGGCATCTTCGCACAGGGACGGTTGAGGGTTCCGGGCGGGGAAGCACAGCAGGCGGGCGCGCAGCAGTGGCAGTATATACCGACATCAACGAAGTGGATCTCAAGGCTTTTCTGGCCGAATATCACACGGGCAGCCTGCTTTCCTTCAAGGGTATTGCCGAGGGCGTGGAAAATTCAAACTTCCTGCTGCATACCACCGAAGGCGCACTGATCCTGACGCTTTATGAAAAGCGGGTTGATAAGGGCGATCTGCCGTTCTTTCTGGGGCTGATGCATCATCTGGCCGATCGCGGCCTGAACTGCCCACTGCCTTTGCCACGGCGCGATGGCGCGCTTCTGGGCGAGCTTTCCGGGCGCCCGGCGGCGTTGATTTCCTTTCTGGAAGGCATGTGGCTGCGCAAGCCGGAGCCTGTGCATTGCGCGGCGGTGGGCAAGGCGCTGGCCGATATGCACCTGAAATCCGAAGGTTTTGCCTTGAAGCGTGCCAATGCGCTCTCGGTCGCTGGCTGGCAGGAGCTTTGGGCAAAGTCGCAAGACCGGGCCGACGAGGTACAGGCCGGGCTTGGGGAAGAGATTGACGGCGAACTGGCTTTTCTTTCGCAAAACTGGCCGCAGGATCTGACATCCGGCGTGATCCATGCCGATCTTTTCCCCGACAATGTCTTTTTCATCGGCAACACGTTGTCGGGGCTGATCGACTTCTATTTCGCCTGCAACGACTTTCTGGCCTACGATCTTGCCATCTGCCTCAACGCCTGGTGCTTCGAAAAAGACGGCAGCTACAACATCACCAAGGGCAAGGCGATGATCGAGGGCTATCTTGGCACACGTGCGCTCTCGGCGCAGGAAATCGCGGCGCTGCCGCTTCTGTGCCGTGGTTCGGCGTTGCGCTTCTTCCTGACGCGGCTTTACGATTGGCTGATGACGCCCGCCGGCGCGCTTGTGGTGAAGAAGGATCCGCTGGAATATCTGCGCAAGCTGCGCTTCCATCAGGCGGTCGCCACCGCTGCCGATTACGGATTGCAGGCATGAAACATATCGATATTTTTACCGACGGCGCCTGCTCGGGCAATCCGGGACCGGGCGGCTGGGGCGCCATTCTGCGCTATGGTGAAAGCGAAAAGGAACTGTTTGGCGGCGAGGCGGACACCACCAATAATCGCATGGAGCTTATGGCTGCCATTCAGGCGCTGAGCGCGCTGAAAGAGGCCTGCGAGGTCGATCTTTACACCGATAGCGCCTATGTGAAGGATGGAATCAGCAAATGGATTTTCGGCTGGAAAAAAAACGGCTGGAAAACCGCCGATAAAAAGCCGGTGAAAAATGCCGAACTGTGGCAGCAGCTCGAAGAAGCGCGCAACAGGCACAAGGTAACGCTGCATTGGGTCAAAGGTCACGCCGGACACCCCGAAAACGAGCGGGCCGACGAACTGGCCCGGCGCGGAATGGAGCCCTTCAAGAAGGGCGGCACGGGCAAAGGAATTTCGGTTTAGAGCATTTTCAGAAAGAGTGGAAACCGGCTTTCCGTCCGAAAATGCGCAAAACAAAAGCTTACTGCATAATTCCTTAAATCGGAATCGATTTAAGGTGAAAATTATGCAGCAGCTTTAGAGTGTTACAGCGTCCTTTGTGCGTTTGATAAAACGCACGGCGCTGTAGAGCGGCGGGAGCGAAGACAAGCAGGCTTCCTGTCGAACATTCCACCGCTCAGCTTGAGGTAAAGGAGCAGGCATGATCCTCCACACCGTTCTCATTCGCTTCAAGGCGAGCATGGCCGAGGCCGACAAGCAGGCGCTTTACGATGCCGTGTGCGGCTTGCAGGCCGATATACCGGGAATGGAACAGGTTTGGGCTGGCCCGAATATTTCCAGCGAGGGGCTGGATGGCGGGTTTCGCGATGGCTTTGTCGTGCGCTTTGCCGATCGTAGCGCCCGCGATAGCTTTCTCAAACATCCTGATTATCTGGTGATCGGCGACAGCATCGTCGCGGCCACGGATGGCGGGCTTTCCGGCGTTCTGTTGTTTGAGCTGGACGTGTAATATTTCAAACCGTCAATGCTTGGGCCCATTCGGCAGCATCTGCCTCAATGGCGAGCAGCGCCTTTTCAAAATTCCGGGTAAAGCGGGAGGTATCGAAAAGGGGGGCTGTTTGGCGCGCCGCGTAAAGATGATGGCGCAGGCGGGAAAGGCGGTTCCCGTCCTGCGCCAATTCGGCCGCAAGGCGGCCAAACGCTTGTAAATCCTCGGCAACCAGCTCTCGCAGGCCCACGGCGTTCAGCAGGCTTTCGCAAACCCGGCTGGCAAAGCTGCTGCCTTTGAACGTTACCACCGGCACCCCCGCCCAAAGCGCATCCGCCGTGGTGGTGTGGCCGTTATAGGGCGATGTATCCAAGGCAAGATCGGCATGGCAAAGCCGCTGCAAATGCGCATCCATCGGCAGCTTCGGTGCAAAGATCAGCCTTGCAGGGTCAATGCCCCGCTCCGTTGCGGCCCGGCGCAGATTGTTTTTGGCCGTGTCCACCATGTCGATCAGCCAGAGAACCGATCCCGGCACGGCCTCAAGCGCAGACATCCAGGCATCGAACACCTCCGGCCGGATCTTGACCGCCTGGTTGAACGAGCAGAACACGAAGCCTTCTTCCGGCAGGCCAAAGGCGCTGCGTGATCCTTCGCGTAAAACCGGCAGGCGGCGGCTGTCATTGCATTGATAGCTGTCGGGCAGGGTAAACAGTGTCTCCGCATAGAAGGGACGGGCGCTGTCGGGCGTGACGATGGCGTCTGTAATGGCGTAATCAATGCCCACACCGGCCACACTACCGGGAAAACCGAGATATGTGACCTGAATGGGGACAGGGCGGCGGGCAAAAATGCCCAGGCGATGATCCCGCGTGAAGCCTTTGAGATCGACGAGAATGTCGAGATCGAGCGCGGCAATCATGCGGGCGGCGTCGTCGTCGCCAAGGGCAAGAATATCGACATAATGGTCGATGGCGTCGAGAAAACGCTGGCGCAAGGCCCCCTTCCGCAGCGGGGCCGGGGTGTGACAGATGCCGAAAATCTCGAAACGCTCGCGGTCATGAGCTTCCAGCACGCCGGCAAACAGCGCAAGGGTGGCATGGTCGCAGTAATCCGCCGAGACATAGCCAATGCGCAGGCGGGATGAAGACCGGCCGCGATAGGGGCGGCGCGGTGCGGCCCGCCCGATACGCTGCCTGGCGGTGTTGATGGCGCTCAGCACGTGATATGCCTCATCCCCGCTCCATTGCAGGGAGCGAAAGACGTTTTCGCGAATGTCGAGAGTCTCGCCATCGGCGGCGTAGGCCGCTTCCAGCCTGGCCTGCAATTGCCGCACCAGAGGAAAATCGCAGAGATTGATGGCGCACCAGAAATATTCCGTCAGCGCCAGCCTGTCGCCGGGCCTTGCGGCATGGGCGGCGGCAAGCAGCGGCAGGGCGGCTGTGTGATCGCCGGTGCCCAGAAATATGATGCCGGCATTCAGCCAGTTGTCGAAATCCCGGCCAAGTACGGCAAGTTTCAGCGCATGGGGGCGGGCGGCGTGATAATCCTCGGCTTCGCGATAGAGGCTGCACAGCGTGTGAAGGGCATCCAGATCCTCCGGATTTGCCTGAAGAAGATTCGAGAGGACGGGAATGGCTAGCTGCGGTTTGCCAGCCTCCACGTAATGGGCAACAGCCCTGAACCCCAATTGGCGGCTGAGCGCGGGCGCTTTGGCCATGGCGAAAACAAAGAGCGGTGCCGCTTCAAGCCGGGCGCCCATGGCCTCATGCGCGGAGGCTGCAACGATATAGGCCTCAGCCTCCGTGCTGCCAGCTGCAATGGCCTGATTGGCAAGAGCGAGCGCCTGCTGGTGGGCGCCGCGCAGAAATTCCTGCTTTGCCGTCTGGATAAGCGCCGTTGCCAAAACCAACCATCTCCCTCTGGCAGTATGCGGGGGGTAACACCAATGCCCTTTCGGGGGATGGTTCTCCGCGCTGCGCAAGAGAGGGTTAGGCCGACAGGCTTGCTCCAACCTGTCGGACCGGTTTGCAATCCAGCTCGGTCGCAAGACCGGGCTCTACAGCGCCGTGCGTTTTATCAAACGCACGAAGGACGCTGTAACACTTTAAATCTGCTGCATAATTTTCACCTTAAATCGATTCCGATTTAAGGAATTATGCAGTAGGCGTGTCAGAGATGCGCCAGCATGGCTTCCGCCGAGGAAACGGTTGCCTGGCCAGGGTTTTCCTCGATGTTGAGGGCCTTGACCACGCCGTCTTCCACCAGCATGGAATAGCGCTTGGAGCGCACGCCGAGGCCGCCTGCCGTCAAATCGATGTCGAGGCCGATCGCCTTGCTGAAGCCGGCATCCCAATCGGCAAGGAAATGAATCTTGCCTGCGCCACCGCTGGCCTGCGCCCAGGCGCCCATCACATGCCAGTCATTGACGGCCAGCACGGCAATGGCATCCACGCCCTTTGCCAGCAAGGCATCGCGATGCTCAAGATAGCCGGGCAGGTGGTTCAGCGTGCAGGTGGGAGTGAAGGCGCCCGGCACGGCAAAAAGCACAACACGCTTTCCCTTGAACAGGCTCTCGGTGGTAATTTCCACCGGGCCATCAGGCGTCTTTTCCTTGAAAACCGCCGAGGGCAGGCGCTCGCCGACTGCTATGGTCATGATGATGATCTCCTTGATGAAATTGCGGCTGCGTTGCCGCAACCGTCAAGGCTGCACTATAGGCGGCGCCGGATCGAAAACAAGCGGGGCCTCCATGGCGCGGTGATTGCCGGCCAGCACCAGAAGCCGCCAGGTTTTTCCCCAAGGCGCATAATTGCGCGGCAGCTTGCCAAGCGCGATGCGCAGCGACATATGCCGATCGTCCCCGTCCAGCCGCTGATAATCCATGAAAAGGTGCCCTTCCGGGCCAGTCAGCAGAATGCGCGGCTGCTGTTTGGATCCTGCCGGGACGGTCAGATTGACATCGAGGCTCGAAAGATCGCCCGCCATTCGAAAGCCTGTCACCCTGAAATCCTCCGATGGGGCGGCGGGCAGACGCGCCATGGCCTTTTCCACCGCCTTGATTTCGGAGGGATCTCTGACCTCCTTTTCGCTCAAAGCCACGGTCAACTCGGCCTGAAAAGGAATGCAGATGTTGCGGCACATGCCGATGAAGACCGTGGCGGTGAAGTTTGCAAGGCCGCTTTCCGGCTTGATGGTGAAGGGCAGCGTGACCGGCATGTCATAGCCGACATCGCGCACCGTGCCGATTTCCATGCGCTTTGGCACGGGAAAGGAAAGCTCCGAAAGGCTGGCGCTTTGCCCGGCGGGCTGGGTGAGGGAAGGGGGAATGCCCGCATCGCCCGGTTCGCGCCAATAGGTGAACCAGCCGGAATTGGGCTCGATCTGCAAGGCCGCCTGCCGGGTGCCATCGGCATTCGCCGCCAGCACGATCAGACGCATCCGCCCGCCTTCGCTGCTGGCCCAGTCGGAACTGGCCGCAAAAGCCTGCGTGCCATGTGTAAGAAGCGTGCAATGTGTAAGAAGGATGAGGCAGAAAAATGCGAAGCGATACATAAGCTGTTCAACCGAATGCTGGGACAGGCGCAACACCTTGAGACTTTGTGGATGCATAAACCAATCACAGATTGATTTACGGATCCTGTTGAGCTTTCGCGGATCGAATGTCACAATCACCCGGCCTGCGCAATGTTGCCGGTATAGAGGGCACCACACGGGCAAGCCAATCACGCTTTCGCAGGTGTCATCATTTTAGGTTGATTGAGGGGCGGGTGTGCCCCACATTGGACATAGCATGTCGCGCAAACCCGCATGTCGTTGCCAAAAGTGCCAAGCGGTTTTGCGACAACGACAGGCGCCTGAATGAATGAATGAGGCCGCTGCCTTGCAGGTGCAGCGGCATTTCCGCCTCTTACCGTCCGCCGTGAACGGAGTTGCAGAATGGCATTTTCAACCCTCAAGTCTGGCCGTGAACGTGGATTTCTCGACGGTCAATTCCTCATTGCCATGCCGCATATGGCCGATTCCCGGTTTGCCCGGTCTGTCGTTTATATCTGCGCGCATTCCGGGGAAGGTGCGATGGGTTTCATCATCAACCGCGCGCAGCCGGTAAAATTTGCCGATGTGCTGCTGCATCTGGAGATGATCGACCAGAACGACGCCATCATGCTGCCCACGGAAACCCGCGAATTTCCGGTGCAATGCGGCGGGCCGTTGGAACCCGGCCGTGGCTTCGTGCTGCATTCGGACGATTATCTGAGTTCAGGTTCCATTCCGGTCAGCGACGACATCTGCCTCACCTCCACGCTCGACATTGTGCGCGCCATTTTCAAGGGCAGCGGCCCGCGCCGCGCCACCATGCTGATGGGCTATGCCGGCTGGGGTCCGGGGCAGCTGGAAGCGGAAATCGCCAGAAATGACTGGCTCAATTGCCCGGCCCTTGAAGACCTGATCTTCGAGGGCGCGCTGGATGGCAAATATGAACGCACGCTGGCCAGCCTGGGCATAAGCTGCGCCACGCTCTCTGCCGAAGCGGGCCATGCGTGACCAGCTTGCCTGTTGCCACCTCCGCCGGTCTTGTCAATCGGAAGTGAGTGTCTGCATCGTCAGGCGCGGCGGGCTCGCTGCATCTGGTCCTTGAGAAGGCGTAGCGCACTTTCGGCGCCGAGGGGGGCGCCGTAAAGGTAGCTTTGCCCGTAACGGCAACCGAGTGCCTGCAATTCCTCGCCTTCTTCCTCGCTTGCCACACCCTCGGCAACCACGGCCATGCCCATTTCATTGGCCATGGCGATGATGGAGCGCAGCAGAATGGCGCGGCGGCTGTCTTCCCCGGCAAGCAGCGTGCGGTCCAGCTTCAGCGTGTCGAAGGGGAAGCGGGTGAGGTAGGAGAGGGAGGAATAGCCGGAGCCGAAATCGTCCAGCGCCAGACCTATGCCTGCCTCTTTCAGCTTGGTCAGCACCAGCCTTGCCTGCTCCGGATTGGCCACCACGAGGCTTTCGGTCAGTTCCAGTTGCAGCTTGCCGGGAGCGCAGCCAAGCCGCGTCAAAAGCGTGCGAATATCGGTATAGAGCGTATTGTTGATCAATTGCGCGCTCGACAGGTTGACCGACATGAAGACCGGCAGGTCGCCCGCCTGCCTTTCCCACTCCACAAGATCGCTTGCGGCGCGTTCCAGTGCGAACATGCCAAGCGGCGTTATCAGATCGCTTGCCTCGGCAAGCGGAATGAATTCCGCCGGGGGAATATTGCCGCGGCGCGGATGATCCCAGCGCATCAGTGCTTCGAAGCCCGCCAGATCGCCGGTTTCGAGGGCGATGATCGGCTGATAGACCATGGTCATCTCGCCGCGTTCAACCGCGCGGGCAAGATCGGCCTCCAGTTGCAGGCGGTCAGATACCGTACCGCGAAAGGCCGGACGGAAGGGCTCGACCTTGCTGCCGCCGCCACGCTTGGCGCGGTACATGGCCAGTTCCGCATCGGCCAGCAGGCTTGCGGCACTTTCCTGCTGATCCATCCAGGAGACGAGGCCGATGGAGGCGGTGAGATTGATCTCGCGATTGGCGAAATTGATCGGCACCATGATGGCCTTGCTGACGGCATCGGCAAAATCGGCCACCTTGGCCGGGTCGCGCTCGGAAACGAGGATCAGGCCGAACTGATCGCCCGCCAGCCGCGCCAGCGTGTCCTGCGGTTTCAACAGGCGGCGCAGACGGCGCGTCAGGGCGATGAGGATGTTGTCGCCCGCGGAAATGCCAAGCAGATCGTTGACGTGACCATAGCGGTCGATGTCGATAATCATCACCGTCGGGCGCACTGTATCGGTCTGCGGCGTCATGTTGAGCAGCGATTGCAGCCGGTCGAGAAACACCTCCCGATTGGGCAGGCCGGTGAGATTGTCGTTCATCGCATCCTGCAACAGACGCTCGACGGTATTTTTTTCCTCGGTAATGTCGCTGATCGTGCCAATGCAGCGGATGACTTCGCCATTCGAGCCAAGCACAGGCCGCGCCCGGATTTGCAGCCAGTGGAAATGCCCGTCTTCGGCGCGAATGCGGAAATCATGGGAGAGCTTGCCGCGCTTGTGTTCCAGAAGCACGTCCAGCGTGGCGCGGAAACGGTCGCGGTCGTCGGGATGCAGGCGCGGCACCCAGTTTCGCGCCGCCCCATGCAGCGAACCTGCCGCAAGGCCAAGCCTGAGCGACATGTCCGGCGTGGTGATCACGCGGTCACGCGCCACGTCCCAGTCCCACACCGTGTCGCCAGCGCCGGTCAATGCCAGCGACTGGCGCTCGAGATCGGAGAACAGGCCATGATTGAGCGCGCCCCCGGCAAAGGCATGTTGCATGACGGTAAAGCCGATCAGCAGCACGATCAGCACCAGCGCCCCGCCATGGGCCGCCTGAATGATGTCATTGGAGAGCCTGCCCGTCACCGTCATCCAGCCGCCCACCAGCCATACGATGATCAGCGCCCAGGTGGGCACCAGCAGTATGGCCCGGTCATAGCGGTTGAAGCCCAGATAGACGATCAGGACGATGCCCGCGGTTGCCGTCAGCGCGAAGGACAGGCGGGCAATGCCGGCTGCGATGGCCGGATCGTAGATGGCGACGCCGAAGAGAAGGCCGAGGCACAGCATCCACGCAAAGGTGGCATAGCCCAGATGAACGTGCCAGCGATTGAGGTTGAGATAGGTGAACAGGAAGATCACCAGGCTGGAGGCCAGCGCCACCTCCGCAGAGGCGCGCCATATCTGATCATTGCCGGAGGTGATGCTGATGAGCTTGGCCAGAAAACCGAAATCCACGCAGATATAGGCCAGAACCGCCCAGGCGAGGGCTGCGGCCGCAGGCAGCATGGACGTGCCCTTGACCACGAAGAGGATGGTGAGAAACACAGCCAGCAGGCCCGCAATGCCAAGCACGATGCCGCGATAAAGCGTGAAGGCGTTGATGGTGTCCTTGTAGGCGTCGGGCTCCCACAGGTAAAGTTGCGGCAGGTTGGGCGTGGACAGTTCCGCCACGAAGGTGACGACGGCGCCCGGATTGAGTGTGATGGCGAACACATCGGCATCGTTGCTGGGCAGGCGATCCAGCGCAAAGCCTTCGCTGGGGGTGATGGAAATAATGCGCTGCGAGCCGAGGTCGGGCCAGAAAACCCCGGAATTGACCAGGCGGTAATGCGGCGCGACGATCACGCGCTCCAGCTGTTCGTCCGAGACATTGGCCAGCGCGAACACGGCCCAGTCGCCCTGATGCTGGGGGGAGGTGGCGCGAACCTCGATGCGGCGGCGAATGCCGTCTGCGCCTGCGGCGGTGGAAACCTGAAAGGCTTCACCCTGATTGAGATGGATTTCCGTGGTTGCGGTCAGGTCGAGCGCTGTGTCGTCGCGCGAGATTTTCACCGGTTCGGCTGCACGGGCAGGCGAGGCGCCGGATGCGGCAAGCGCTGCCACCATAAGCCCGAAAACCATAAGCACGAGCCGCCCGGCATGGCGGACGGAAAAGGAACGGCCCGCCATCATGAATAGTAGGTTTTCGAGGTGGTGCAGTTATGCGGCGAAAGCAGCGAATAGATCGCGTGGTCGCGCCATTCCCCGTTGATATTCAGATAGCTGCGCAAAAGACCTTCCCGCTCGAAACCGGCCCTTTCCAGAAGCCGAATGCTCTTGTGGTTTTCAGGAATACAGGCCGCCTCGATGCGATGCAACTCGAGTTCCCGGAATATATAGGGTATTGCCATGCCAACTGCGGCAAACATGTGGCCTTGGCCGGCAAAACGCTCGCCCATCCAGTATCCGATCATGCAGGTCTGCGCAACGCCGCGGCGTATCAGGCCGATTGTCAGGCCGCCAAGCAGCGCGTCGTCCTGCCGGCGAAACAGGAAAAAGGGCACCGACAGGCCGCAGGCATGTTCCTGGGAATGGCGCAGGCAACGGGAGCGGAAGGACGCCTCCGTCAATTCGTCGGCCCGCCATAAGGGTTCCCAGGGTTGCAGGAACGCGCGGCTTTCCGAACGCAGCCGGTACCATTGCTGGTAATCACTGGTGCGGGGCAGGCGCAGCATGTGGGTTTCGCTGAAAAGCTGCGGCGTTTCCGGCTGCCGGGACAGAAACCGAAACACTGAGCGTGTCATGCCCACCCCCATCGAAAACCGGGACCGGCCCGGCGTCTTTCTGCACGTCTTCCCGCCAACCTTCCGCCTTTTGTGGAGAGAGCGAAAGGCCTTGGCGTTTGTTTACACATATTTCCGACAAGCCGGAGCGCGCCACTCCCGCAAGGCAGCAAACAGCGCGTGAGCCCCAAGCCTTAGCTTGCCGCCTGAAAAGGATTGCCGTTTCTGGATTGCAGTGCCGACAGGATGTCGTCCATCGGCGCCAGCGTCTCCAGCGGGCCGATGGCCGAAAGCGTCGGCGGCCCTTCGAAGAACAGGCGTCCGGCAAGATCGGTCAGCCGGTCGATGGTGATACTTTCCAGCCGTTCCATGAGTTCGGTGTTGGAAATGGCGCGGCCATAGAGCATGAACTGGCGGGCAATCTGGCCGGCGCGGGCGGCGGGGCTTTCCTGGCCCATCAAAAGCTGTGCGCGGATCTGGGCCCGCGAACGGTCGATTTCCTGCTGTTCGATACGCTCGGAGGCCTTGCGCAGCTCCTCGATGATGACCGGCACGAGTTCCGGCAGGTTTTCGCCGCCTGTTGCGGCATGAATGCCGAAAATGCCGGTATCGGAAAAGCCCCAGTGGAAGGCATAGACCGAATAGCACAGGCCGCGAAATTCCCGCACTTCCTGGAAAAGGCGCGAGGACATGCCGCCGCCGAGAATATTCGCGAGGATCTGCGAGCAGTAGAAATCGCGCATGTGATAGGCGCGGCCTTCGAAACCCAGCAGCAATTGCGTATCCATCAGGTCGCGGCTTTCGCGCACGTCGCCGCCGGTGTAGCGGGCGGGTGCTGCGGCCGGGTTGACGGAAGGGGCGGTGCGCAGGCCCGCAAAGCGTTCTTCGACCTGTTTCACGAAGGCATCGTGATCCACGGCGCCCGCGCCCACCACGAACATGCGGTCGGTGGTATAGTTGCGGGCCAGATAATGACGGATCTGGTCGCTGGAAAAGCTTTCCACCGTTTCCGGCGTGCCGAGAATGGAGCGGCCAAGCGTCTGGCCCTGGAAGGCGGTTTCGGCGAAACGGTCGAACACCACGTCGTCCGGCGTGTCCCAGGCCGCGCCGATTTCTTGCAGGATCACGTGCTTTTCGCGGGCAAGCTCTTCCTCGTCGAAAACCGAATCGGTCAGAATGTCGGCCAGCATGTCCACGGCCAGCGGCACGTTGTCCTTCAGCACGCGGGCATAATAGGAGGTGGTTTCGGTGGATGTGGCGGCATTCAGCTCGCCGCCGACATTCTCGATTTCCTCGGCAATCTGGCGGGCGGAGCGGCGATGCGTGCCCTTGAAGGCCATGTGTTCCAGCAGATGCGCAATGCCATGCTCATCGGCAGTCTCGTCCCTCGCTCCCGATTTCACCCAGACGCCAAGCGCCGCACTTTCGAGGTGAGGCATTTTTTCCGTTACGACCGTCAGGCCCGAAGGCAGCCGGGTGCATTCAACATTCATGGTCTGTCTTTCCACGTTTCAGGCCGGACCTTCCCCACGGGGAGGCCGGTCTGGTCGCGCTTCTCATTTTGCTGCACGCGCGCGGGCGGAAATAAAGGCTTCCACCACGCCAAGATCGGCGGCAAGGCTGTCGAAACGCTCCTCCCTGTCCATCAGGTCAGCAAGCCACGTCGGAAGCGCCGGGTCAATAGCCGAGGCCGATTTTACCGCAGCCGGAAACTTGGCCGGGTGGGCGGTTGCGAGCGTGACCATGGGGCTTTGCGGCCGGGACTGCTTCTGCGCCACGAAGACGCCGCAGGCGGTGTGCGGATCGAGAAGATAGCCGGTTTCGTCCAGCGTGGTGCGGATGGTTCTGGCCACATCCTTTTCCGTGGCGCGCCCGGCGCGGAACACGCGCTTGATGGTTTTCAGCGTTTCCGGCTGAATGTCGAAGGCGCCCGATTGCTTGAGGCTGGCCATCTGGGCGCGGATTTCGCCCGCATCGCGGCCGGATGCTTCAAACAGCAGCCGCTCGAAGTTGGACGAAATCTGGATGTCCATCGAAGGCGAGGTGGTGGCCTTGACGCCGCGCATCTCGTAACGCCCCGTCTTCATGGTGCGGGCGAGAATGTCGTTGTCATTGGTGGCAACCACCAGCCGGTCGATGGGCAGGCCCATTTCACGGGCGACATAGCCTGCGAAAATATCGCCGAAATTACCCGTGGGCACGGTAAAGGAGATTTTCCGGTCCGGTCCGCCCAGCGAAAGGGCAGCGGTGAAATAATAGACCACCTGCGCCATGATGCGCGCCCAGTTGATGGAATTGACGCCCGAAAGGCGAACCTTGTCGCGGAAGGCCGTATGGTTGAACATATCCTTCACGAGGTTCTGGCAATCGTCGAAATTGCCTTCGACCGCCAGCGCATGGACGTTTTCAGCGCCCGATGTGGTCATCTGGCGCTGCTGCACCGGCGAAACCTTGCCCTTGGGGAAGAGAATGAACACATCGACATTGCCAAGGCCGGCAAAGGCATCGATGGCCGCGCCGCCGGTATCGCCGGAGGTCGCCCCGACAATGGTGGCGCGTTCGCCACGGGCCTTCAGCACATGGTCCATCAGCCGTCCCAGCAATTGCATAGCCACGTCCTTGAAGGCCAGCGTGGTGCCGTGGAAAAGCTCCAGCACGAAATCATTGGGGCCAAGCTGCACCAGGGGCGCCACGGCCGGATGGCGGAAGGTGGCATAGGCCTTGTCGATCATGGCCTCCAGCGCCGCGTCCTCGATTTCGCCATCCACGAAAGGCTTGAGAACGGCAAACGCCACCTGTTGATAGCTTTTACCGCGCAGGGCCTTGATCTCGCGCTTGGTCATTTTCGGCCAGGTGGCGGGCAGGTAAAGGCCGCCATCACGGGCAAGCCCGGCCAGAAGCGCATCGCAAAAGCCGAGGGCAGGTGCCTCGCCGCGGGTTGAAATATAATCCATGCCGATCATCCCTGGTCGAAACTGAGAGGGGCCGTTCAAGGCCTTCAGGCGCAGGCGGCAACCGCCTGCATGTAAAATTGCGACAAAGACCGATACACTGATCGATTTTTCGCCGCGCCGCTGATATAGACCAACGCCTGAGGATATGAAAAGGCCACATTTTCGCCTTTCCGTTCCGTGGTTTTGTTTGCAGAAGGTAAAGACCGGTGGTTCCACATGTAATGCGCGGCGCGGCCGCCTTGTCCTTGGTTGCAATTCTTTCGGGCTGCAATACCAGTGGCAGCGGCACGGGAAGCGGCAGCTTTTTCGGGTCTTCCTCCACGCCGGCCGCCCAGGCGGCGGTTGCGCCCGCGGGCGCCGTGGTGCAGGGCATCTGCCCGCAGGTTGGCCTGCGGGACGGCACGGCCTTCTACCGCACCTATGCCAAGCCCGGCAGCAAGGATCCGCAGGATGTCGTCTATCAGGCCTCGCTTGCCGATACCACGCGCGGCTGCACGCGCTCCGAAACCTCGCTGACCATCAAGGTGCAGGCGCAGGGCCGCATGGTTGCCGGTCCGCAGGGCCGTCCCGGCACGATTTCCACGCCCATCCGCGTCGCCGTCATGGAAGGCGACAAGGTGATCTATTCCGAACTGACGCCTTTCAGCGTCACGCTTGCCTCGGTGGATCAGCCCGCCCAGTTCCTTTTCTCCAAGGATGTGACCGTTCCCGGCGACATCAGCGCCACGGCCATGGTCTATGTCGGCTTTGATGAAGGTCCGGCCAAGCCCACGGGCAAGAAGCCGCGCAAGTAAGCGGCCGACGCTTCGGGAGACGGGCAGGTGGCGCTTGTCGTTGTGAAAAACCCGGTGGCAGGCGGCGGACGGTCCGCCGCCCTGTGGAATGCCTGCCGTGGCAGGATCGGGGAACTGTTTCCCGATCATCGCATTGTGGAAACCCTGCCGGGGCAAATGGCGGAGCAGGTGCGCACCGCCGTCGAGGCGGATGGGGATCGGGTTCTGGTTCTGGGCGGCGATGGCACGATCGGGGCCGCCGCCCACGGCATACTCTGTTCGTCCCGTCCGCATACACCCCTGTCTTTCCTGGCTTGCGGCACGGGCTGCGACTTTGCCCGCAACTACCAATGGCCCGGCGCGCCCGAGGAATGCCTGGAGGCGCTGGCAAGCGCCACACCCGGTCTTGTCGATGTCATTCGGCTGGAGGTTTGGCGCGAGGGGCAATGGTGGCTGCTTACCCACGCGCTCAACATTGCCAGCGTCGGCGTTTCCGGCGCGATCATTGCCCGCATGGCCGGACGCGGCAGTCTGATCGACCGTCTGCCGCCCACCTTGCGGTATCGCCTGCACTGCATTTTCGGAATTGTCGCCTATCGCTCGCGCCGGGTGGAAATCCGGGTGGATGGATCGGTTCTGGCCGACGGTCCCATTCTGGTGGCCACGGTCTGCAATGGCGGCTGGTTCGGCTCGGGCCTGCATGTCCATCCGCAAACCCGGCCCGATGACGGGCTGCTGGATGTGGTGGCGGCCGGTTGCGGCGGCGTGGCGGGCAATCTTGCCATGTTTGCCGCCTTCGATCGTGGCACGCATCTTGTCCACCCGCGCGTGGCCTATGGGCGCGGGACGGTGGTGGAGATTGCGCCTGCCGCTGACCGCCAGAACGAACATGCCTTTCTGGAGGCCGATGGAGAGCCCTATCGGGGCGACAGGCTGAGATTGACCGTGTTGCCGGGCGCGCTGACCGTCGCGCTGCCGCCGCTCATGTCCTGAACCGCTTTCTACAGCGCCGTGCGTTTTATCAAACGCACAAAGGACGCTGTAACACTTTAAATCTTCTGCATAATTTTCACCTTAAAGCGATTCCGATTTAAGGAATTATGCAGTAACGCCAGGCATTTTCGGAGCGGAAACGGGCTTCCGCTCTTCCCGGTGCGGGTGTCTATATCGCACCTTGCCATTCGGCCATGGCCGCGGCCACGGCGGGCAGGTCCATCATGCGGGAAATCACGGTTTCAGCGCCCGCATCGGTCAGGCGGTCGGCGTGCGAGGGGTAGGTGTGCGAGGCGCCGGTGAAGCCGATGACCCGCATTCCCGCAGCCCGCGCTGCCGCAACGCCATGCACGCTGTCTTCCACCACCAAGCAGTGTTGCGGCTGAACCCCGAACTGAGCCGCGCCATGCAGATAGATGTCGGGCTTCGGCTTGACGCGATCGGCGCCCAGATCCTTGGCGGAATAGACATGCGGACCGAAGACCTCGCGCAGGCCGACCTTGCGCAGCATCATGTCCAGCCGGGCGGAGGAGGAATTGGAGCAGATGCAACGCGGACCCGTCAGCCGCGAAAGGGCATAGACCACGCCTTCGATGATCTTGACCTCGCGCTCCAGCCTTGCGTCGAGCAGCTTTTCGGATTTGTCGATGAGGCTGGCGGAGAGGGGAATGTCCACTTCCTTCTCGATGGAAAGAAGAATGTTCTTCCAGGTCATGCCCGCGAAACGTTCGCCCATTTCCTCCACCGAAATGGGATAGCCCGCCTCGGTCAGAAGTTTCGATTCGACCTTGGCGGCGATGATTTCGGAATCGACGAGAACGCCGTCGCAATCGAAGAGGATGAGGTCGAATCCGGCCATGATACAGTCCCTTGTGAGCATTGCCTTGAGAAAAGCTGAAAACCGGCTTTCCCGCCGAAACGCGGGAAAAAAGCGGCGCGCGCCTTCTTGCGGGATGCCTGACTACAGGAAGTTCACCTTGCGAACAATCGCCTGCGCCGCAACCCTGCCATTCCCCTATCGACAGCGTTCCGATCTCGGCCTAATCAGCCAGTATGAGCAAGAGGGAAGACACAATCGCCGCCCGCCTTGCCCGCACCCTTGCCGAGCGCATCGTGCGCGGCGAGATGGCGCCGGGCGTCCGGCTGGCGCAGGATCATATCGCCGAGGAATTCGGCGTCAGCCAGGCCTCCGTGCGCGATGCCTTCCGGCGGCTTGAGGCGCAGGGGCTGGTGGTCAGCCTGCCGCGCCGGGGCGTGCGGGTGGCAAGCTTCGATATACGTCAGGTGCACGAAGTGGCGGAAATGCGCGCCGCGCTGGAGGTGCTGGCCCTCAAGCACGCCGCGCCCTTTCTGACGCCCGCCCTGCTGGACGAGGCGCAGGCCGCCGCCGCCGCCTGCGATGCGGCAGACAATGTCGAGGACTGGGAGGCGGCGAACCGCCGTTTCCACCGGCTGATTGTTTCCACCTGCGACATGCCGCGCCTGCTGGCGGCCATCGACGATCTCCACGCCGTCAGCGCCCGCTTTTTGCTGGCGGGCTGGCAAAGCACCTGGGAACGGCGCACCGACCACGATCACCGCGCCATCCTTGAGGCGCTTCGGCGCGGCGATGCCGCCAATGCCTGCCTCGTGCTGGAAAAGCACGTGCAACTGATTGGCCGGGCCCCAGGCACGCTCCCGGCGCAGACTGCGGCATCCCGGTTCGCGATCGTCGGATAATTATCGATAAAAAATTGTATTACGTGGTTTTCCTGGCTTCTAGTGCGATCAAGCCTCTTGAACGAAAAAATATTATCGATAGTTTTCGTGTTGGGATTATTTTATCGATAGAAAGGCTTCCCGATGTCTTCCACTCCTTCCACGCCCCTTTCCGGCCGGTTCGATCCGCTTTCCTTGTCCGGTCGTCCGGCAGTGGTGAAAATGGGACTGCTGGTGCTTGGCACATTGGTTCTGGCGGCGGCGTCGCGCATTTCCGTGCCCATGTTGCCGGTGCCGATCACCATGCAGACCTTTGCCCTGACGATGATCGGTGTGCTTTATGGCTGGCGGCTGGCGCTTGCCACCGTGCTGGCATGGCTGGGTCAGGCGGCTCTCGGCCTGCCGGTGCTGGCCAATGGCGCAGGCGGCGTTGCGCCGTTTTTCGGCCCGACGGCGGGTTATCTGGCGTCCTTCCCCGTCATCGTGGTGCTGGTGGGCTTTCTGGCGCAGCAGGGCTGGACCGGACGGCGCGTGGTTTCCAGCTTTATTGCGCATTTTTCCGCCAATCTCCTGTGCCTGCTGATTGGCTGGGCATGGCTGGCGGGAATTATGGGCGCAGAAAAGGCGTTTTTCGCCGGTGTCGCGCCGTTCATGGTTGGGGCGGTTCTGAAATCGGCACTGGCCGCCGCGCTGCTTTACGCCATGGCCTCCCGTGGCAAGACGAGATAAGCTGCGGCTGTGACGGTAAGACTTCGCGCGCATCATCTCCTGTGCATGTTGACCTTTGTGGGCGAGGGCTACAGCCCCGCCTTCATTGCCAATTACCGCCGTATTGCCGAACGGCTGACGCAGGGCGAGGAAATCGAAATGATCGAGGGGCCGGACGATTTGTGCCGGCCGCTTTGCCATGATCCGCAAACCCATTGCTTTCGCGAAAGCGTGCGTGGGCGCGATGCCGCCGCCGCCAAGGCCGTATCGGCGCTGATCGGACGGCCGGTGGATGCGGGGATGCGTTTTTTGCCCGATGCCGCCATGATCGCCCGCCTGCGGCAGGCCTTTGCCAAAGGTTCCATAAGGGCGGCCTGCCGGGACTGCGAATGGACTTCGCTCTGTGACGCCATTGCCGCCAAGGGGTATGACGGCGCCCTGGTGCATGGCGCGTGAACGCACCGCTTGCCGCCAATGCTGCGGCAAGCCTGTCCCTGCATGGGACGATGCTCATAATTTATTACGCCCATTCAGCATTTAGTAACCAAGATCAGTAACCATGTTGCTGTTCAACAGTGCTGCGTCAGCGTAATCAGTGAGTACCATCATGGCTTCCGTTTTTCCGCTTGCCGACCTTCGTCGTTCCAATACTCCTCGCGCCTGGCTGAATTCCATCATCAAGGGCGATTGCGTTGCGGCTCTCGAAGCTTTGCCGGACAAATCGGTGGACATGATCTTCGCCGACCCGCCCTACAATCTTCAACTCGGTGGGGTGCTCCACAGGCCGGATCAGTCGTTAGTAGACGCCGTGGACGATGAATGGGACCAGTTCGCCTCCTTCGAGGTGTACGATGCCTTCACACGCGCCTGGCTGCTTGCCTGCCGGCGCGTGTTGAAGCCCACGGGCACCATCTGGGTCATCGGCTCCTATCACAATATCTTCCGCGTCGGCGCCACGCTTCAGGATCTCAATTTCTGGATCCTCAACGACATCGTCTGGCGCAAGACCAACCCCATGCCGAATTTCAAGGGCCGCCGCTTCCAGAACGCCCATGAAACCATGATCTGGGCCTCGCCCGATCCCAAGGGCAAGGGCTATACCTTCAATTACGATGCGCTGAAGGCCGCCAATGACGATGTGCAGATGCGCTCCGACTGGCTGTTTCCCATCTGCTCGGGGGGCGAGCGGCTGAAGGGCGATGACGGCAAGAAAATCCATCCGACCCAGAAGCCGGAAGCCCTGCTGGCGCGCTGCATTCTCTCCGCCAGCAAGCCGGGCGACGTGATCCTCGATCCCTTCTTCGGCTCCGGCACCACGGGGGCCGTGGCCAAGCGGCTCGGACGCAATTTCGTCGGCATCGAGCGTGAGCAGGATTATATCGATGCCGCCTCTGCCCGCATTGCCGCCGTGCAGCCGCTGGGCAGCAACGAACTGACCGTTATGACCGGCAAGAAGGCAGAGCCCCGCGTGGCCTTCACCACGCTTCTGGAGGCGGGCCTGTTGAAGCCCGGCCAGGTGCTGATCTCCGAAAAGCGCCGCCACACCGCCATCATCCGCGCCGATGGCACGCTGGTTTCCGGCGACGAGAGCGGCTCCATCCACCGCGTCGGCGCCCGCGTTCAGGGGCTGGATGCCTGCAATGGCTGGACCTTCTGGCATTACGAGGAACGCGGCAGGCTGAAGCCCATCGATGCCCTGCGCACGGTCATCCGCGCCGAGATGGTGAAGCTGGGGTAAGACCACGATCCTGATGGCCTGAAATTTCAAAGGCGGACGTCCCTGACGTTCGCCTTTTTCGTGTTGAATGCCGTCTGCGCCTTGATCTTGCCACAGTTCGAGATGTTATGACATTACAGGTAATGTTATTACATAAGGAATACCCGATGCAGGAGCCGGAACCATTGATTTCAAGCCTTCTGGCGCGATCCGCGCTGGTCAGGCTGCTGTTTTCCTTCGGCCTCATTGGTTTGACCTGGCTTGCCATTCAATGGGCGGTGGCGCTGCCATGAGCGATCCTCTCATCCGTTTCAGCAATCTCACCATTGCCTATGATCGCCACCCGGCGGTGCATCATGTATCCGGCGTGATCGGCCAGGGCAGCATGACGGCGATTGCCGGGCCGAATGGCGCGGGCAAATCCACGCTGCTCAAGGCGATCATGGGTGAGGTGCGGGCGGCAGAGGGCCGGGTGGAGCACCGGTTGTCGCGGGCCGATTTCGGCTATCTGCCGCAGGCTGCCGAGATCAACCGCCGCTTTCCCGTCAGCGTTTTCGATACGGTGCTGATGGGCGCCTGGCCGCGCAGCGGGGCCTTTCGCGGTGTCTCGCGGCAGGACATGCACAAAGCCCGCCTTGCCTTGCAAACCGTGGGGCTGGAAGGGTTCGAAAAGCGCAGCATCGGCACGCTTTCGGCCGGCCAGTTCCAGCGCGTGTTGTTTGCCCGGCTTCTGTTGCAGGATGCCAAGGTCATTCTTCTCGACGAGCCCTTTACCGCCATCGATGCCCGCACCACCCGCGACCTGCTGGAGCTGGTGCATGGCTGGCATGGCGATGGCCGCACCATCATTGCCGTGCTGCATGATTTCGATCAGGTGCGGGCGCATTTTCCGCAAACCCTGCTTCTGGCCCGCGAACTGATAGACTGGGGCAATACGGCAGAAGCGCTTTCGGCTAAAAATCTGATGAAAGCCCGCGCTATGGCCGAAGCCTGGGACGAGCAGGCGGGAATTTGCACGCCCGACGGCAAGAGGCCCGCAGCATGAGCGCTTATGAGCTTTTCGTCGCCCCCTTCATGGATTACGGCTTCATGCGCCGCGCCCTGGTGGCCGCCCTTTGCCTCAGTCTCGGTTCCGGTCCCATCGGCGTGTTTCTGATGCTGCGGCGCATGAGCCTTGTGGGCGATGCCATGAGCCATGCCGTGCTGCCGGGGGCGGCCATCGGCTATCTGGTGGCGGGCTCGCTGTCGCTGACGGCCATGGGCATTGGCGGGCTTGTGGCCGGGCTTTCGGTGGCGCTGCTGTCCGGCCTGGTTTCCCGCTCCACGCTGTTGCAGGAGGATGCAAGCTTTGCCAGCTTTTATCTTGCCTCGCTGGCGCTGGGGGTGCTGATCGTTTCGCTGCGCGGTTCAAATATCGATCTTCTGCATGTGCTGTTCGGCACCATTCTGGCCATCGATACGCCGGCCCTTTATCAGATCGGCGCCATTTCCTCGTTTTCGCTGATTGCCGTGGCGCTGATCTACCGGCCTCTGGTGGCGGAGTGCCTGGATCCCGGTTTCTTGCGCGCGGTGGGCGGCAAGGGGCCGCTCTACCACTTCTTCTTCCTGTTTCTGGTCGTGCTCAATCTGGTGGCCAGCTTCCAGGCGCTCGGCACGCTGATGGCCGTTGGCCTGATGATGCTGCCCGCCGCCATAGCCCAGCTTTGGGCGCGCAGCCTGCCACGCATGATGGCGGTTGCCGCAGGCGTGGCCGTCGGTTCCAGCTATTTCGGGCTGATCGCTTCCTACCATCTGGAGCTTGCCTCCGGCCCCACCATCATTCTCACGGCAGCGATCGTCTATGTCGTGTCGATCTTTCTCGCGCCTGCCGGTGTGGCCTGGCGTTTTCTACCCCTTCCGCATCTCAAGGGCTGAAGCCCTGTACCTCTGGAGATCCTGCCATGAAGCCCCGTCACCTTCTTCTCTCCGCCGCCCTGCCGCTGGCTCTCGCCCTCGCTGCCGGTCCGGCGTCTGCTGAAACGCTGAAAGTTACCGCGTCGTTCACCGTGCTGGCCGATGTGGTCAAACAGGTCGGCGGCGATCACGTCGAGGTCTCAAGCCTTGTCGGCCCGAACGGCGACCCCCATGAATTCGAGCCGTCTCCGGCCGATGCCAAGAAGCTCAAGGCGGCCAAGGTGGTGTTCGTCTCGGGCGAGGGTCTGGAAGGCTGGATGGACCGCCTGATCTCGGCCTCCGGCTACAAGGACAAGCCCGTCACCGTGTCCGAGGGCATCAAGACCCGCACCATGGAAGAGGATGGCAAGACCATCACCGATCCGCATGTGTGGAACAGTCCGGTCAATGTGAAGATCTGGGTCGCCAATATCGAAAAGGAGCTGTCTGCCGCCGATCCGGCCGATGCCAAGGATTTTCAGGCCAATGCCGAAAAGTATACGAAACTGCTCGACGACCTGAATGCCTATGCCCATTCCAAGTTCGACAAGGTGCCGGCGGAAGAGCGCAAGATCCTGACCAGCCATGACGCCTTCGGCTATTTCGGGCGCGAATATAATGTCAGCTTCCTGTCGCCGGTGGGTATTTCCACCGAAAGCGAAGCCTCTGCCGCCGATGTGGCCCGGCTGATCGAGCAGATCAAGGCGGAAAAGGTGAAGACCTATTTCTTTGAAAACTCCAACGATCCGCGTCTGGTGCGCCAGATCGCCAAGGCCACCGGCGCCAAGGATGGCGGCGAGCTTTACGTCGAATCCCTCTCCGACAAGAAGGGACCGGCCCCGACCTATGAAAAGATGTTCCGCTACAATGTCGAGCAGCTTTCCAAGGCCATGCAGAAATCGAGCTGACAGGTTCCCGCTATCGGCTTGATAGAGGCTGTTGCGCGCCCTCAAGCACGCAACGGCCTTTTTGCGTGTCCGGTTCGCCGTTCACCGGACGCGAAGCAGGTTCTGACAGGGTCACTTTGGCACGAGCGGCTGATTGCTTGTAGAAAACAGGTGGCTGATATTGGTGGGCACCAGCGCCTGCTCCGGTTTCACATTGCCATTGTGGCAGCCGAAGCAGCCATGCTGGAAGGCGTCCGGGATGGAGGCGCCCACCTCCTGGTGATAGGTTTCCATGGTCGCGTTGGCCAGAAGCAGCGAACCGATCTGCTTGCCGGTATCTGTAGGAGAGGTCGGAATGGAGCCGTCCTGCGTCCATACCGAGCCAATCTGGATATAGTTGGAGCGAACATCCGCGCCGCCAGCGGTGGTGGCCAGCATTCCATCGATATTCCTGTTCAATGTCACAAGCTGGGTATTGTTGTTCGCAGAGCTTGCGTCGGGAAGGTTGCCCCACGGGTTGACGCGGTAGGTATTGTTGGGCCGGATGCCATTTGCCGTCAGCGCGATAATGGTGCCATCATCCTCCACCTTCATCTGTGGCTGAAGCGCCCCCTCCCGCCTGCCGTTGGACTGCATGAAGTTCCATTGACCCACCGAATTATAGGGAACCAACTGGTTGAAGGTAATGGGCTGGAACTGCGGCGAGCGCGTGACATAGTAATCATTATCCGGCGCATTGGCGCGGTGTTCAAAGGTGGCCCACACCATTTCCGGGTGGCCCTTGACGCTGCCAACCACATGCATACCCACCAGGGCAATCTTCTTCTTCACCGTTGCAGGCGTGCCGATGGTCCATTCGCGCGCGCCCACCTTGCCCTGATAATTGGGAACGTCGGCGTCGATCGTCACATAGTCTGTCTGCTTGCCCACCACCTTGTCGGCATCGATCCATGAAGCCTTGATTTCCATCGTCATGGCATCGGCGTCGTTCACCTTGACCTGCTGGCCGAGAATATAGGCCTTCAAGCGGTCCAGATCGGCTTGGGTACTGGGAAAGCTCGCATCCTGACCTATGTCGCCATTGATGACGGCTGTGTTGAACCAGGCAAACATGTCATTGGCATGAACCGAGTAATAGACGATCGAGCCGTTGAGCGACATCAAGGTATCTCTGCCCCCGGCCTGACCATCCGGCTGAATGGTCTGGGAAATCGCACTCTTGAGGTGAAACGTGTTCACCTTCGTGCGCAGGGCCTGGACCTTCAGGGTTTTGCTGGCCTTCAAATATCCACTGCTGTCGCCTTGAATGAAGTAGCCGCCATTCGCGCCAAAATTGACATTGTAAAAAGTCGGCGAGGTCAGCACCAAGCCGGAACCAGCGGGCGAGGTCATCCAGAGAAACATCTGGTGGCCCCATTTGTAGAAATCGCACTTGGTGTTGTCGGTGGGAAAGCGCGCACTCGGCGCGAAGGTGACAGCCCCATTACGGCTGATTTCTCCAGAGGAAAACCAGCTCTGGAACTCCGCAGGTCCGATGGAACAGCTTTGCGCGGGAGAATATTGATCTGCCTGTGCCACGGAGGCGAAGAGAAGCGCCGCCCCGGCCGTCATCACTTTCAGAAACATTGTTTTGGCCTCGGTTGAAAGATCATGAAAGAAAATCTGAGATTGCAAAGACAACATCTATCAGGAGTTGTATAATTTGTAATTGAACATATTTGGGTGTATCTTGTGCCGACGGGGGAGGTTTTGGTATTCCCTTTTCGAAGGTCTCTACAGCGCCGTGCGTTTTATCAAACGCACGGCGCTGTAACACATTAAAACTGCTGCATAATTTTCCCCTTAAATCGATTCCGATTTAAGGAATTATGCAGTAGCCGCTGATGCAGTTGAGATATTCGAGCCTGGGTATGACGCGCAGCCACGAAAGGGGTAGGACAATGGTGATTACATCACAGGAAGAGCTGCTGGCGCTTTATGGCGAGGCCAGCGCCACTTCGCTGGCCAAGGAAATCGACCATCTGAATGCCGATTACGCCGCCTTCGTCCGCGCCTCGCCCTTTATCATTCTGGCAACCGTGGGGGCTGAAGGCACCGATTGCTCTCCCAAGGGCGACAGGCCGGGTTTCGTTGAGATGCTGGACGAAAAAACCATCGCCATTCCCGACCGCCCCGGCAACAACCGCATCGACAATCTGAAGAATATCCTCGCCGATGGCCGTGCTTCAGTGCTGTTTCTTGTGCCGGGCGCGGGCGAGACGCTGCGCATCAACGGACGCGCCACCATCACCGCCGATCTCGCCTTGCGTGAACGCTTCGCCGTCGATGGCAAGCTGCCGGTCACGGTGATCCTCATTGCGATCGAGCGGGTCTATTTCCACTGCGCCAAGGCGTTCCTGCGCTCAATGCTCTGGGACCCGTCATCGCAAATCGACCGCGACAGCCTGCCAACCCCAGGCCAGATGCTCAAGCATATCGTCCATGGCTTCGATGGTGAGGCTTACGACCGTGACCTGCCGGCCCGCGCACAGGCGACCTTGTATTGATGCTTAATCTTCCTGCCGAATGACATAATCGCGCGGAATGCCTTCCGTGACCTTGAACCATGCGGATGCCTTTGTCCGGGCCTGATGATGGTCGAAGGCGGCCTGATCGGTGAAGACTTCCGAGACAAGAAAGCGCCCGGCGACATCATTGCTCAGCGTGACGGAAAAGGACAGGCAGCCGGGTTCGGCCCGCGTCAGCTCTATATGAAGGGGCAGGGCGGCGGTGACTGCCGCCAGCCGGTCTTCCGGCACGTCGATATGGCCGTCGAGAAAAATTTTCTTATCCATTACAACACGCCGTAAGCCTGAAGATCACGCTTCAGCTTTTCCGGGTTTTCAAAATGCACCGCCTGCCAGCCGGCAAGCTTTGCGCCCTCAACGTTCGCCACGCTGTCATCGATGAAGATGGCGTGTGCCGGGGAAAGATCAAAATCCCGGGCATGGCGCTCATAGATCGCCACATCCGGCTTGATCAGGCCGATTTCACCGGAGACGGTCACGCCGCGCGGCAGGTTGAGAAAGGGGAAGATGTCGCGGGCCTCGGTAAAGGTGTCGGCGGCGAAATTGGTGAGCATGGTCACGTCGCGGCCTTCCTCGATCAGACCCTTGAAGATCTCTACCGTGCCCTCATAGGCATGTGGCACCATTTCGCGCCAATGTTTCCGGAAGGCGCGGATATGCGCTTCGCGCTCGGGATGCTCCGCAATCAGCAGGGCTTCGGCATCGGCCCAGCTGCGGCCGCGATCCTGTTCGAGGTTCCACTCATGGGTGCAGAGATTGGCAAAGAACCATTGCCGTTCCGCCTCATCGGGAATGATCCGGCTGAAGGGCAGGTTCGGATCGTAATGGATCAGCACCCTGCCAATATCGAAAACGATGTGCCGGATCTCGGCCATGAAGACTACCTCGCAGGTGTGAATGCCTCTGGAATGGCCGCGACAATAGCATTTTTCATCACGGTGGGAAGCGCCTGTTCTTCAAGATTTGCAATGGGTTCCCACCATTCGTGATGGGAATTTGCAAAGCCTTTCACATTTTGCGCGAAGAAGACCGATAGCCGCAGTTCGAAATGGGTGAAGACATGGGTGATCACGCCTTTCGCCTGCCATGGCGCGGCAAAGGGGGCGCTGGCTTCGGTGTCGTCGCCATCGATGCGGGCGGTCCATTCCGTTGTCGGCACCTCCGTCATGCCGCCCAGAAGCCCCTTGTCCGGGCGGCGGCGCAGGAGAATGCGGTTCATGCCGTCCACCGCCACGAAGGCCGCCCCCAGCCGCACCGGCTTTGCCTTTTTCGCGGCCTTGACCGGAAAAAGCTCCGGGTCATGGGCGCTGAGCGCTTCACAGTCATCGCGGAAGGGACAGAGCGAACAGGCGGGCCGTTTCGGGGTGCAGATCGTCGCCCCCAGATCCATCATCGCCTGGGCGAAATCGCCGGGCCGGTCGGCGGGCGTCAGCGCTGCAACCTTTGCTTTCATTTGCGGTTTGGCGCCGGGCAGGGGGTCGGCAATGGCATAAAGGCGGGAAATCACCCGCTCGACATTGCCGTCCATTACCGCCGCCTGCCGGTTGAAGGCAATGGCGGCAACGGCGGCTGCGGTATAATCGCCAATGCCGGGCAGGGCACGCAAACCCTCCTCGCTGTCGGGAAAGACGCCGCCATGCTCTGCCGCCACCGCCTCGGCGCATTTCTTCAGGTTGCGGGCGCGGGCATAATAGCCAAGCCCGGCCCAGGCGGCCATCACCTCTTCATTCGGGGCGCTCGCAAGGTCGCTCACCTTCGGCCAGCGGGCCAGAAACTTCCGGAAATAGGGTTTCACCGCCTGCACGGTGGTTTGCTGCAACATCACTTCCGAAAGCCAGATATGATAGGGATCGGGCCGCACACCCTTTCCGGCCATGGGCGGAGACACTCGCCAGGGCAGATCGCGGTGGTGGCGGTCATACCAGCCAAGAAGCGCGCCTGCGAGGCCGGATTCATCTTTTGGTTGATTTAGCTTTTTCACACGCTATCATTTGCTGTTGCGCTTCAAACGGCGTTATATGTAGGCGAATCACTGCGTCCCGCAAGCATGGAGCTTATCGTCCCGATGGCCGGTAACAGAAAAGGCGCCAGCCGCATTTCGGAACTGGCCAATGGCATTGTCGATCCGGTGATTGCGCGGCGCGCGGGGATTTCCACCGCGCTCCTCAGCTCCTGGGATGATATTGCCGGGGCCGATTTTGCCGATTGCACAAGGCCGGAAAAGATTGCCTGGCCACGGCGTGATTATGCCGGGCAGGATGCGGGCTATCGGCCGGGCGTGCTGACCATTGCCTGCGAAGGGGCGCGCGCGCTTTTTCTCAATCACGCCCAGGGCGAATTGATTGCCCGCATCAACGGCTTTTTCGGCTATCCCGCCATTGGCCAGATCCGCATCGTGCAAAAGCCGGTGTCCAATTCCCATGCCAACCGGCCACGGCTGCGGCGGCTGGATGCGGTGGAGGAAAAACGCCTTGCCCGCATGACGGAAGGCATCGAGAGCGATAATCTGAAGCGCGCCATCGAGCGGCTGGGCCGCGGCGTTCTGGCGCGCAAGAAAAAATGACCGTTTTTTCATTTGATTTCATGTGCCCGCTTCTCACATAAGAGTGACAATCAGCAGGCTGCTCGCCATTGCCTTGGCGTTTTCGCCCGCTATAACGCAAATATCCAACGCTTTCCGGGTGTATCCATGGCAAATTTCGAACTGACCTTGACCAAGCGCCGTCTTCTGGCAGGCATTGCCGCCGCTGCCACGGGTGCGGCGGCCGTCTCCATGGCAGGCCCCGCTTTTGCCGTGGACGTGCCCAAGGCCGAGCGCAGCGTGGATATGGATGCGGTGATGAAACCCGGCCCGCTGCCGGAGCAGGGGCTGGGCAAGCCGGACGCGCCGGTGAAGATTGTCGAATATTTCTCGATGACCTGCCCGCATTGCGCCCATTTCCATGCCACCACCTTCGATGCGATCAAGCAGAAATATATCGATACGGGTAAGGTCTATTTCGTTTTCCGCGAATTCCCCTTCGATCCGGCGGCAACGGCGGCCTTCATGCTGGCGCGTTGCGCGCCTGCCGATCAATATTACCCCTTCATCACCATGTTCCTGAAGCAGCAGGTGGCCTGGGCTGCTCCCTCCAACGGTGATGTGCGCGGCGCCATGCTGCAAATGTCGAAAATGGCCGGTTTCTCACAGGAAAGCTTCCAGGCCTGCTTGACGAACACGAAGCTTGCCGGTGATGTGAATGCAATCCGGGATCGGGGCACCAAGGAATTCGGCGTGAACTCCACCCCCACCTTCATCATCAATGGCAAGGTCTATACGGGAGACATGCCGGTTGACTCCATGTCGGCACTCATCGACAGCCTGCTCTGATCCGGTCTTGCCGATGGCAAAGGGCGACGGCGCAAGCCGTGCGCCCTTTTTTGCGCTTGAAGGCGCCGCATCATGAGGTTCACCAAGCTGCGCGTGGTGGGCTTCAAATCCTTTGTCGAGCCCACGGAATTCATCATTGAAAAGGGCCTGACCGGCGTTGTCGGGCCAAATGGCTGCGGCAAGTCCAACCTTGTCGAGGCGCTGCGCTGGGTGATGGGGGAAAACTCCTACAAGAACATGCGCGCCTCCGGCATGGATGACGTGATCTTTTCCGGCTCCGGCAATCGCCCCGCCCGCAATTCGGCGGAAGTGCAGCTTTTCCTCGATAATTCCGATCGCACCGCGCCCGCAGGCTTCAACGATGCCGATGAAATTCAGGTGTCGCGCCGCATCGAGCGGGAAAACGGCTCGGTCTACCGCATCAATGGCAAGGAAGCCCGCGCCAAGGATGTGCAATTGCTGTTTGCCGATGCCTCCACGGGCGCGCGCTCGCCCTCCATGGTGGGGCAGGGGCGCATCGGCGAGCTTATCCAGGCCAAGCCGCAGGCGCGCCGGCAATTGCTGGAAGAGGCGGCGGGCATTTCCGGCCTGCATTCCCGCCGCCATGAGGCGGAACTGCGGTTGCGCGCCGCCGAAACCAATCTGGAGCGGCTGGAGGATATTGTCGCCCAGCTTGAAAGCCAGATCGAAAGCCTGAAACGGCAGGCCCGGCAGGCCAACCGCTTCAAGATGCTGTCCGCCGACATTCGCGCTCGCGATGCCATGCTGCTGCATATCCGCTGGACGGAAGCCAGACAGGCGGAGGCAGAGGCGGAAACCGCGCTGAACGAAGCCACCTCGCTGGTGGCCGAACGGGCGCAGGCGCAGATGGAAGCGGCAAAACATCAGGCGATAGCCAGCCTGAAACTGCCGGAACTGCGCGAGGAGGAAGCCAGGGCTGCCGCTGCCCTGCAACGCCTGCAAATTGCCCGCAGCCAGTTGGAAGAAGATGCCGGACGCCTGTTCAAGCGCCGCGACGAGCTGATGCGCCGTCTTTCGCAACTTCGCGAGGATATTGCCCGCGAGGAGCGGCTGGTTTCCGACAATGCCGAGGTTCTCGCCCGTCTGGAAGGCGAGGAGAGTGAATTGCAGGCGCTGCTGGCGGAGTCCGGCGAGGAGGCGGAAGAGCTGAAAATCGCCTTCGAGGAGGCGGCGTCAAAGCTTGCCGAGACGGAAAAAGCCTTTGCCGCCGCCACTGCCGAGCGGGCGGAAGCTGCCGCCGGGCGCAACCAGCTGGAACGGGCGCTGCGCGATCTTGCCGACAAGCGCCTGCGGCTGGAACGGCAGGCCGATGAGGCGGGCCGCGAATTGGAAGCCCTCACCGCAAAACTCTCCAGCCTGCCGGACCCGGAAGAGCGGCGCGAAGCCGTGGAGGCGGCCGAATATGCGGTGGAAGAGGCCGAGGCGCAGGCGATCGGCACGGAAGAGGCGCTGAACGAGGCCCGCCGCGCCGAGGCCATGAGCCGTGGCCCGGTGGATGCCGCCCGCACCCGGCTTTCAGCCCTGGAAACCGAGGCAAAGACCATTGCCCGGATGCTGGCTTCCACCACGGCGGGCGAATTTTCCCCTGTTGCGGAAGAGCTGACGGTGGAGCGCGGTTTCGAGACGGCGCTGGGGGCAGCCCTTGGCGATGATCTGGAAAGCCCGCTCAATGACAAGGCCCCCGCCTATTGGTCCATGCCGGGGCCGGGTGATAACGATCCGGCCCTTCCAGGTGGCATCACGCCGCTGATTGCCCATGTTCAGGCGCCTGCTGCCCTTGCCCGCAGGTTGAGGCAGATCGGCGTTACCGATCTTGAGACCGCCCGCCGCCTGCTGCCGCAATTGCAGCCGGGCCAGCGGCTGGTGACGAAGGAAGGCGCGATTATCCGCTGGGACGGCCATATCACCGGGTCGGAAGCGCCGAGTGCGGCAGCCCTTCGCCTTGCCCAGAAAAACCGGCTGGCGGAACTGGAAGGCGAGGCCGATGAAGCCCGCATCGCTCTGGAGGAGGCTGAGGATGCACTCAGCGAGCGGCGCGAGGCGATCAATGCCGCCGAGGCCGCGCTCAACGAGGCGCGCGAGCGCCAGCGCATGGCCGCCCGCAGGCTTTCCGAAGCCCGCGACGCATTGACGGACGCCGAGCGTGCCTCCGGCGATCTTCTTCGCCGCCGCGCCGTGGTGGAGGAGGCGCAGAAGGGCTTGCGCGACCAGATCGAGGAGGCCGAGGCGCTGAGCGAGGAGGCGCGGATTGCCCTTGACGATCAGGCCGATCTGACGGCCCTTGACCAGCGGCTGGAGACGCTTCGCCACGAACAGGCGAACGGTCGGGCTGAGGTCGCCGAAAGCCGCGCCCGCCATGAGGGCTTTGCCCGCGAAAACGATCAGCGCCAGCGGCGCATTCTCGCCATCCGGCAGGAGCGGGAAAGCTGGGCGGCCCGCGCCCGCAGCGCTGACGAGCATATCCATACGCTGAAGGAGCGCGAGGAAGAGGCCCGCGAGGAATTGCTGGAGCTGGAAGCCGCCCCTGACGAATTTGACGAAAAGCGCCGCCTGCTGATGGTGGAGCTGGACAAGGCCGAAAAATCCCGGCGCGATGCGGGAGACCGGCTGGTGGAGGCCGAAACCGTGCAGCGAGAGGCCGATCAGGCCGCCGCCACCGCGCTTTCGGCGCTGGCTGAAAGCCGCGAACGCCGGGGCCGTGCCGAAGAAAGGCTGATTTCGGCCCGCGAACGCCGCAAGGAGGGCGAGGCGCGCATTCTCGAAGCGCTGAACGTAGCCCCGAATGAGGCCCTTCGCCTGACCGGGCTGAAGCCTGAGGATAAGGTGCCGGATCTTCGCGAGGTGGAGCGCGAACTGGACCGGCTGAAAATGGAGCGCGAACGGCTGGGCGCGGTCAATCTGCGTGCCGATGAGGAGCAGAAGGAACTTTCGGAAAAGCTTGGCAACCTCGTCAAGGAACGCGACGACATTATCGATGCCATCAAGAAATTGCGCGGCGCCATCCAGAGCCTGAACCGCGAGGGCCGCGAGCGGCTGGTGGCGGCTTTCGATGTGGTCAATGCGCAGTTCCAGCGGCTGTTTACGCATCTCTTCAACGGCGGCACGGCGGAACTGCAACTGATCGAAAGCGACGATCCGCTGGATGCGGGGCTGGAAATCCTCGCCCGTCCGCCCGGCAAGAAGCCGCAGACCATGACGCTTTTGTCCGGCGGCGAACAGGCGCTTACCGCCATGGCGCTGATCTTTGCCGTCTTCCTCACCAATCCCGCGCCGATCTGCGTGCTGGACGAGGTGGATGCGCCGCTCGACGATCATAATGTCGAGCGCTATTGCAATCTGATGGATGAAATGGCCGCTTCTACGCAAACGCGCTTCGTCATCATCACCCATAATCCCATCACCATGGCGCGCATGAACCGGCTGTTTGGCGTGACCATGGCGGAGCAGGGCGTGTCGCAACTGGTTTCGGTGGATCTGCAAACGGCGGAAGCCCTGCGGGAGGCGGTGTAATGCGTCGGCTTTTTCTGCTTCTTCTGGCGCTTGCGCCTTTGTCGCCAGCCTTTGCCGATGCTCTTTCCGGTAATTTTCTGGCGCAGGTGGTAAAAACCTCCAAGCCGCATCGCGACAGTCTCAATGCGCTGATCCGCGGCAAGCAGGGCATTCCCACCTGGGTGCGCAACATGATCGTGGCGGATAACTACATCACGCTCGCCTCGCAGCAGAAGGATGTGGAGGGCAAGCCCA
This sequence comes from Allorhizobium undicola ORS 992 = ATCC 700741, assembly GCF_000621665.1. Lineage (GTDB taxonomy): Bacteria > Pseudomonadota > Alphaproteobacteria > Rhizobiales > Rhizobiaceae > Allorhizobium > Allorhizobium undicola. Next base: position 490 of record NZ_JHXQ01000005.1, on the reverse strand, counting down.
TGCAGCTTTTCCCGGCCTGCCAGTTCAAGCGCTGCGAGGAAAGCGCCATCCGGCTGCTCTATTCCGAAGACGGCAAGCATGTGGTGATGCGCATCGAAGACAGCCTGCTGGGCGTGGTCTTTCTCGGCAATCCGACGGCGGCGGAAAAGATGGCCCTGCAACCGTAGATCTAGGTCGTGTGGACTCTTGGGATTCCCAAGGCTGAGCAAATCAGATTCAATACTGTCTTTTGGAGGCAGTCATGGGCGTATTGGACCGGTTGATCCTTCGGGACGAGCAGTGGGCGCGGATATCGACGCACATCATTGGTGACGAACGGACACGGGGGTCGTCGGGCCGCGACAACCGGATGTTCGTGGAAGCCGTGCTTTGGATCGTGCGCACGGGCTCGCCTTGGCGTGACTTGCCAGAGGTCTTCGGCGAGTGGAATAGCGTCTTCCGGCGCTTCAGCCGCTGGAGCAAAAAGGGCGTCTGGTGGCGTATGTTCGCT